>NZ_SCFH01000009.1:0-283342 GCF_022496665.1 Pseudomonas sp. TMW22090 | reverse complement strand
AGTTTAACCAGTTCAGGATCAGGCTTGACTCGTTTGGCGCGCTTGGGTTTTGGCTCGGTCATTGGATTTCCTTGGGGTAGGCAGTCTCCTGCCAAATGACCGTTTACACAAAACTAATTACACCCTCCGATTCCGCTCAGCAAAGGGCAATCCCTGATTGAGACAAGTCTGAGAACCAATAGTCGTGCCGACACAGGCTCGCTGCTATTGGCGGTTAAAAACCCAGCAGACCTTGCCGTAGAATCGTTACGTAGCCTGCGCACAAGCCTCCACTTCGCCACTCTAGAAGCGAAGAACAACATCCTGATGATTTCGGGCCCGAGCCCTGCCGTAGGTAAATCATTCGTCTCATGCAATTTGGCCGCCATCGTTGCCCAGACCGGGCAGAAGGTTCTTTTGGTCGATGCTGACATGCGCAAAGGCTATCTGAACAAACTGTTTCGCATGGATGTATGCAACGGCCTTTCCGACCTGCTGGCCGGCAAAATTGATCTAGCCACAGCGACTCATTCGACAGAAGTCGAAAACTTGCATGTCATCACCCGCGGACAGATTCCACCGAACCCGTCGGAATTGTTGATGCACAGCAATTTCACCCAATTCCTGGAAAACGTAAGCCGCCTTTACGACCTAGTTATCATAGACACCCCGCCGATTCTGGCAGTTACCGATGCAGCCCTTGTCGGACGGCAGGCAGGAACAAGCTTGATCGTGACACGTTTTGGCGTAAACGCTGCCAAGGAAATTCAGGTGACCAAGCGTCGCTTCGAGCAAAACGGTATCGTCGTGAAAGGCGCAATTTTCAACGCCGTGGAACGAAAAGCTTCGGCCTATGGCTACGGCAGCTACAGCTACTACCAGTACGAATACGCTTCAGACAAAAAGTAGTACCGGATATCAGGGCAGCGCCGCTGCCCTGATTTACCCATGAGAGCCCATCGCATGCCTCCTCAGCACCCGCCACCCCGCTGGTACCTGATCCAGTGCAAGCCACGACAAGACTCGCGCGCCGAGGAGAACCTGACGCGCCAAGCCTTCAAGTGCTACCGCCCCACCCAACACATAGAACGTATCCAACGCGGTCGCCGCACCACTTCAGTTGAGTCGTTATTCCCTGGCTACCTGTTCATTCAACTCGATCAGCTAAACGACAACTGGCACCCCATCCGCTCAACCCGCGGAGTAAATAAACTTGTCACATTCGGCAAACAACCCATCGCAGTAGCAGACACACTTATCGAACAGCTCCGAAAACGACTCCAAAATCAACTCACCGAAACTCCCCAAGATTCCTCAGCACTTGAGCCAGGTGACCACGTACGCATCACCAGCGGTAGCTACAAAGAACTTGAGGCCATATTCCTCTCCCACGACGGCGCCGAACGCATCGTGGTCCTCCTGCAGCTCCTGCACCGCGAACACACCCTAAGCGTTCCGATTACCTCAATAGAAAAAACCTGACACCGCCTCAACCTGAAAACAAAAACAAAAACAATCCATTACCTCCCCGCCACAGCCCCCTGTAGTGGCTGCCGAAGGCTGCGATCTTTTGATCTGTACCCTTTGCGACACCACTCACTTAAGCCGCAGTACCATTTTCCACACGCGCCACACAACCCGCTCAATGCCCCGCCCCGCATCCACCACACCAAAATAACAACCCCGCCCTAAAAACCCAGGACTCGAGGGTCACTCCAGACACCACCGCTGTGACCGATGACTTCAAATCACACAGTTCCGTCTATAGGATCTTTCCTATAAAAATGTTTTACCCTTCACTTTTCCCACCAAGTCAGTAAAATGCGCCGTCGGCTGAGGATAACCACTCACTCCCGCAGGATGCCATTGCACAGACCTCGCGTTGTGCAGCAGTCAAGGACAGACTCATCTCCTCTGCTTGCCATTAAACGAGCCCAGACTCGTCCTGCCTGATTGGCCTCTCCCCCCCCCAAAAAAAATTGCACGCGCTTGCGCACACAGCTCACGTCGCGGGCACGGCGCACGTTTTCAGGAAACCAACGGTCAATCCTGGGGCGGTAGCGTGCCAACAAATTAATAAAGGCCAAGACAATCGCCCCAGTCACGGATCAAGTCAGTAGGCCGGAGCAGCATATCTCCTACAATAGCGGGCTGAATACGTATGACCTGCAGCGAGATGGTTGAGCCCCAGAGCAAGAACAGTTGTGGCCGGTACCTGCCGTCCCTGACCAAGGAATTTGAATGAACAATAAACCGGTTTATGTCACCCAGCCCTACCTACCGCCGCTGGAAGAGTTCGTCCCCTATTTGCAACAGATCTGGGAAAATAAGATTCTTACCAATGGTGGCCCGATGCACCAGCAGTTAGAAGCGGCGCTATGCGATTACCTCGGTGTCGAGCACATCGCTCTCTTCAACAACGGCACAATTGCCCTGCTGACTGCTCTACAAGCAATGCGCGTGACGGGCGAAGTAATCACCACGCCATATTCGTTCGTGGCCACCGCACACTCACTCTTATGGAACGGGATCAAGCCTGTCTTTGTGGATATCGATCCGCAGACCCTTAACCTCGATCCAGCCAAAATTGAGGCAGCCATCACCCCCCAGACAACCGCAATCATGCCAGTGCACTGCTATGGCAACCCATGTGACGTTGAATCAATACAGAAAATCGCCGACAACTATAGCCTGCGGGTTATCTACGACGCCGCTCACGCCTTTGGCGTTAAAGATGCGGGTGGTAGTATCCTCCGCCATGGCGACCTCAGTGCATTGAGCTTCCACGCGACTAAAGTATTTAACACCTTCGAAGGGGGAGCTATCGTTTGCCCCGACGCCAAAACCAAGCAGCGCATCAATAATTTGAAAAACTTCGGAATAGTCGACGAAGTCACCGTGGTAGCTCCGGGTATCAACGGTAAGATGAGCGAAATAAACGCGGCCTTAGGCCTGCTGCAATTACAACACATCGACCACGTCATGAACCGTCGACGCGAAATCGACCAGATTTATCGTGAAAACTTGAAAACTGTCAAAGGCATAAGGCTCGTTGAAGGAGCCGGCCAAAAAGTTGCCAATTACTCCTATTTCCCGATTCTGATTGAGGCAGATTATCCGCTGAGCCGCGACGAGCTGTATCATAAGCTTAAAGAGAGTGATATTTTCTCGCGTCGTTACTTCTACCCTTTGATCAGCGAATTTCCCATGTACCGCGGCTTGCCATCGGCACAGCGTAACAACCTGCCAGTGGCGAATGCGGTTGCCGAAAGAGTGCTCTGCTTACCTATATACCCAGCACTCAACAACGATGACCTTAGTCGCATAATCAATGCTATAAGCAGGTACTGATATGGGATTTCTTAGTCGTGAACAAATCGACGAAATGGGATTTTCCTATATCGGAGATAACGTACTACTCTCGAACAAAGCCTCCTTTTACAATTGCGCAAATATCGTCATTGGCAACAATGTGCGAATTGATGACTTCTGCGTACTCTCCGCCGGAGTTGGAGGGATCGAGATAGGTAACTACATTCACATTGCAGTTAACACCTCGCTGATTGGCGCAGGAAAAATCAAGCTAAACGACTTCAGCAATATCTCGTCCAAAGTTGCAATCTACAGTAGCAATGACGATTACAGTGGCGCCAGCATGACCAGCCCAATGGTGTCGAAAAAATTCACATGCGTACATGATGAAGATGTCACAATCGGTCGACATGTGATTATTGGTGCCTGCTCTGTTGTACTTCCTGGGGTAACTCTTGAAGAGGGTGTAGCAATAGGAGCGCTGAGCATGGTCTCGAAAAGCTGCAGAGCATTTGGAATTTACTCCGGCGTACCAGCGAAACGAATCAAGGAGAGAAAAAAAGATTTTTTAGAGTTAGAAAAACAATTTTTGAAGAAAAAGAATCAATAAATGAAAACTCTGAAAATACTCCACTTGGCGCGCGATGAGAAGTTTATTGATCAAGCGATAAAAGCGTTCGAGCACGCAGCTCCAGGTGCAAGCGATTTATATGTTTACAGTAACAAACCGCTAAAATTGGTAAAATCTAGAGCAACAATACCGAGCATTACATCTGTACTAACTGGAAAAATCTCCAAACACTTTTCGAAGTATGATCTCATTATAGTTCACTCTCTAGATCAAGTTTGGTACAAAGCGATACTAAAGCTTCCAAAGTCTATACCTGTGGTGTGGATAGGCTGGGGCTATGATTATTACGATATTATATATGACTCTAGGACAAAGACACTTCTCCCCCTAACCTCCCTTGAATTGAACATCACATCCAACAAAGCCAAATTATTCAAAAAAATAAAAAATACCCTCAAGAAAATCGTCTTTCCGACGAACAAATCTAAAGTAGTTGAAAGAATTAATTTTTTTTCGCCTGTTCTGCCCGCAGAATACATTATGGTGAGCACGCAATTTTCAGGAAAAAAATTTCCAGACTATGCTTTATGGAACTATGGCAACCTTGAAGAAGACTTAGTTAAAGACTTTACAAATGCTCAAGCTAATGGAAGCTCTATTTTAGTTGGAAATAGCGCCTCAGCAGAAAACAATCATTTAGACTCTTTTTTTCTTCTATCGAACCTTGGCATCGACAGCAGAGAAATTATTTCACCACTAAGTTATGGCGATGAGCAATATCGAGATTTAATACTAAAAAAGGGCCGCGAACAGTTCGGCGATCGCTTTGAGCCGCTAATCGATTTTATGCCAATCGGCGATTACGTAAAAATTTTAGAGTCATGCGGCTTTGTTATCATGAACCATATTAGACAACAGGCCGTTGGCAATATTGTAATCATGCTTTATCTTGGCGCAAAAATCTTTTTGCGAGAAGAATGTCCAACTTACAATTTTTTTCGAGATCAGGGAGCGGTGATTTTTTCAATCCAAGAACTGGAAAAAAACCCTGCACTTATTCATGAGCAGCTTGACAATGCAAGCATGATGATTAATCGACACATTGTAAAAAACAATTGGTCAAAAGAAGTTTCCGACAAAAAAACACGTCTCTTATTAAAGCAGGTATGCAACGCTTGACAATATAGAAATTTTCGCTGACGCTTATCGTATTAAAGTTAATTATAAGCCTTAATTACGGAAGTCGCCACACCTGATCCATTCAAAAATATAGATCGCAATTAGCTACAGTCAATGGCGCAGCACGAATTGTCGGAGAGAGGAAAAGATTCTAATTCGAGACAGGATTATCCCTCCCCTCTAACAAAGTTCAATTATCTGAGTAATAAGGCATACACGTCGGTATCTTTATCAACTATATTGCGACACCAAGCGAAAGCTATTTCGACAGTACGCCGTAAATAAAACTATCGCAAAATGCAAACGACAACGCCAAACCAGATCTCTGATATTCTTTTCATCGTATTCATAAAAAAAACACCAGAACAACCTGCGTCATCCGATTAATATATTCCCCAAGATAAAATCTGACTCAGAAGAAAAAATTATCAAAATTTAACAAATCGCCATAGATAACTTAACCTCACCCGGCAAACAATGAAAATATCAAAATTACTCCATGAGACATATAATACAACCGGCGGGTCGGACAAGTACGATTCGATCCAAGTGCTACGGTTCATCGCAGCATTGGCCGTCGTCATTTGCCACTCAGCGTTTTATGCGCAAGAGAGACTGGACCCAGCATCATTTAGGTATGGGCCAGGGAGCAATGGGGTTTCTCTATTTTTTGTAATCAGCGGTTTCGTGATGATTCTCGCCTCTGAAAAGCTACAAGGCACTGCTGATGGCTGGAAGCATTTCGCCACCCGTAGATTGGCGCGCATCGTGCCACTTTACTGGATTGCTACAACGATAAAAGTCGCTGTACTTATAACGGCAACTCACTTTGTTCTTCACGCAGACATTGACTGGTTATATATTATAAAGTCGTACTTTTTTATTCCTGCGATCAACATCGACAACCAAATCAAACCTCTGCTAGGTGTAGGCTGGACACTTTTGTTCGAAATGTTTTTTTATACAACATTTACTGCCTGCTTATTCTTCAAAATTAACGCAATACGGTTTTGTGCCGGATTTTTTTTCCTACTGTCACTAGCATCATTTTTTAAAACTGAAGACTGGCCGCCGGCTTTTTACTTTTATGCAGACCCGTACGTCTTAAACTTCCTGTGGGGCATGCTTGCTGCTCGCCTTATCCAGCAGCACATTTACATGCCTAAATACATCGCGATCATATCAATTACCTTTTCGCTGGCTTACCTCTTCCTACCCCGCACCACCGAGTGGGGAGGCACAATCCCCTACGGCATTGCATCGTTGCTCACGGTATACGGATGTGCGTCTCTTGAAAAAACATCTAGAATTTCAATGCCTAAAGTATTTGTTTGGCTAGGCGCCGCATCCTATTCCATTTATCTTTTCCATCCTCTTTTGTCACCTGCCGCGCCCGAAATTTTAAAGAGAGTCGGCCTAATTAGCCCCTCAGTTTCTGTACTTCTGAGTATTTTAATAGCTATTGTAGCCGGCAGCATTTTCTACGTACTAATAGAAAATCCCGCAACACTAAAATTGAACCAACTGATCAAAAAACATCTCAAAAAATTTACTACTCATGAGTCTTCGCAAAAAAAACATGAAGTTAACTAACATTAACAAACGCATCGTCAGTGGCAGTGCTTCCTAACAATCTCTGGTCACACGGATTCCTCGTCGGCATATTTAAATGTGGCGCATGCCGATTATAGAGCTTATTCAAATCAGATCGTTTTCTGAAAACTCGTCAACCGTAACGGCCGTCCAGCGGTCTTCAACCACGAATTAGCAACACCGCAAGAGACTTTTTTTCGGTGTGGAGCCAACCTTTCAGTGATTTCCTACAGTTCCGCCTGTCCGATCGTTCACCCGAATCTGTTTATGTCTTCACTTTTTCTAACAATTTAGTAGAATGCGCCGTCGGTGAGGTAGGTTCTCATTCGGCAGGATGCCGTTTGCGCAACTTGTTGTGCAACAGTCAAGGATTAGACTCACTCCTTTCACTGCACGCAAACAACCGAGCGCAGACTCGGCCTGCCTAGTAGACCCCTCCTCCCAAAAAGATGCCAGCGCTCGCTCCTACGGCTGATTCGTCGTACCCAAGGCGCACGTTCTCAGGAAACCAACGGTTAATCCTGGGGCGGTAGCGTGTTCAAAAACCTTCATATCGCCCAAGGCAAGCGCCTCCCCTAGCACGGGGAAGCGGAATACTACGCCCTGACCGGCTTGGCCTAATTGTCCAAATAGCAACGCCAGCTGCGCGTAGGTCAAGCCTCTTTACCGAGTGTATAAACTGGACGACTACACCCATTTCGACTCAAGGGACATAATCTTGATCCGCAAGCGAAATACCACATTTCCGGCAGGCCGGGGCCTGACCTTTTGGGCCCAATGGCTGGCTGCAATTTCCTTACTCATCCTCCTGCTCTGTGCGCTGGCGATGATGAAAACCGGGGAAATCGATACACAATACCGCATGCTTGCTGCTTTCATGCTGCTCGGTTCCGTACCGGCTTATTCCATAATGCAGGTCTACCACAAACAGCATGGCTACCTAGTCGGGATCGGCCGGCTACTTGCTGGCTGGTTGGCCTTGCTCTGCGGTCTGACGATAGTGGCCTTCATCACCAAGACCAGTGAACTGTTCTCTCGTGAAGTGATACTGACGTGGGTCTTCGCTGGTTTCGCATTACAAGCATGCCTTTACCTGCCGCTGCATAATCTCGCTCGACGCTATCAACGGAAACTACAGGCTGCTCGCACCTCTCTAATCGTCGGAACGGGCGAACTGGCTCTCGATCTTGCGGATAAGTTAGTTCGGCAAAAAAAAGAGCCAATGACAGGTCTTGTAGCTGCGGACGATCTGCCAATACCAAGCGACAGCCTATACCCGATTCTGGGGAGCCTTGCACACCTTCGCGACCTTATCGCCGCCCATCGCATTCGCCGTCTTTACATAGCACTGCCACTGACGGAAGCCCAGAAAATCGAAGAGCTCTATATCGATTTACTGGACTCCAGCGTCGACGTAATCTGGATTCCTGACCTACAAAGCCTGGTTTTGCTCAACCACTCGGTATCAGAAATCGAAGGGCTTCCGGCTATTCACCTAAATGAAAGCCCGCTGACATCCTACCCTACCGCCTCACTCTCCAAGGCAGTTTTGGATCGGACCGTAGCGCTAATTGCAATTACTCTGCTCAGTCCGGTGTTGCTGGCCACCGCTATCGCAGTGAAGTGCTCATCCCCTGGCCCGGTGCTGTTCAAGCAAAAACGCCATGGCTGGAATGGAAAGATAATTAAGGTCTGGAAATTCCGCTCCATGCGCGTGCACGACGATGAGCAGGTTATACAGGCCAGTCGTGAAGACCCACGCATCACCCGAGTCGGCCAGTTCATTCGCCGCACTTCCATTGATGAGTTGCCACAACTGTTCAACGCCCTGCAGGGCCGCATGTCGCTGGTTGGCCCTCGACCTCATGCCGTGGCTCATAACAACTACTACACCGGTAAGATCGACGCATACATGGCGCGACATAGAATCAAGCCCGGAATTACTGGCCTGGCACAGATAAGCGGCTGCCGTGGCGAGACAGAAACCATCGAAAAAATGGAAAAGCGTGTCGAGCTCGATCTGGCTTACATTAATAACTGGTCATTGTGGCTAGATATAAAAATACTGATAAAAACGCCGTTCACGCTACTATCGAAGGATATCTACTAAACCTTTGCCCGTCATATAGAGTTGTGGACCTGGCGATACACAAAAAATCCAGACGATACAGCTACTGAATTATCAACTTTGTAATTATCAACCTGAGTTTTTCTTATGTCCGAACACCAACAAGCAAGCATCGCAAAATTCAAAAGCAAGGAAGCTATCATCGGCATCGTCGGCCTGGGTTATGTCGGCCTACCGTTGATGTTACGCTACAGTGCAGTTGGCTTCCGAGTGCTTGGCATTGATATTGATGAAAGCAAGGTAGTCAAACTCAATGCTGGACAAAGCTACATTGAACACATACCAGCAGACAAGATTACCGCCGCGCGCGAAACTGGATTCAGCGCTACAAGCGACTTCACGCGTGCTGCAGAGTGTGATGCCTTGATTCTGTGCGTGCCGACGCCGTTGAATAAGTATCGCGAACCGGATATGAGCTTCGTGATCAACACTACTAATGCCATCAAACCCTACCTCCGCGTCGGCCAGATCATTTCTCTGGAAAGCACTACTTACCCAGGCACCACCGAAGAGGAACTACTTCCACGTTTACAGGAAGAGGGACTGGTTGTCGGCGAGAACATTTTTCTGGTCTACTCTCCTGAACGGGAAGACCCAGGCAATTCCAACTTCGAGACTCGAACTATACCGAAAATAATCGGCGGCCACACACCGCAGTGCCTAGAAGTTGGTATTGCACTGTATGAGCAGGCAATTGATCACTTAGTGAGGGTCAGCTCGACCAAAGCTGCGGAAATGACCAAGCTGCTGGAAAACATTCACCGCGCTGTCAACATTGGTCTGGTGAATGAAATGAAAATAGTCGCAGACCGCATGGGTATAGATATTTTCGAAGTTGTGGATGCCGCAGCCACCAAGCCTTTCGGATTTACTGCTTACTACCCCGGCCCAGGCCTCGGCGGCCATTGCATCCCAATTGATCCCTTCTACCTAACATGGAAGGCCCGAGAGTACGGCTTACATACCCGATTCATCGAACTCGCCGGCGAAGTCAACTGTGCGATGCCCGAGTATGTAATGAGCAAGCTTATAGACGCCCTCAATGATAACGGCAAAGCTTTGAAGGGTAGTAAAATTTTAGTACTGGGCATTGCATACAAGAAAAATGTTGACGATATGCGAGAGTCACCTTCGGTTGAAATCATGGAACTAATTTCAGCCAAAGGTGGGATAGTAGCCTATAGCGATCCACATGTACCAATCTTCCCAAAAATGCGCGAACATCATTTCGAGCTAAGTAGCGAGACTTTAACAGCTGAGAATCTGAACAGCTACGATGCGGTCGTCCTCGCTACCGATCATGGAAAATTCGATTACGATTTAATCAATAAGCACTCACGCTTAATTATCGATAGTCGCGGAAAATATCGCACGCCGGCCAAACACATTATAAAAGCTTAACGCTACAGAATTCCAGCCTGCGCGGAAACTCCATACTGGCTATGACGTTTCCGCTTTACAGATGAATGATTGAAAATATTAGACCTTCTGCAATCTTGAAAATTACAGGGCTCATGCATTGAAGCAAATATAAAATAAGCCATGCTCATAAAGCCGCTCTCAACTAAAATGTTATTAATACATTTTTCAGCCAATCGAAAAATCAGCCAAACATGAGCCAACCGAATAAAAAATTCAATTGTCCAATGGCCGCTGCGGAAGCAAAAAAGCCTTATGAGCGAAACTGTTTTGCATTATCCATTCTAAACTGACATCATTGGAAGCATTCCTATTTTCTGAGATTAGGAATATTAAAAACCTGCCAACGGGGATCATGCAGATATGCTAGCATTAAGCATAACCGCCACCACGATCGGTATGGTCAAAGGCAGCATTCCCCCTCATGAATAACTTCATGCACGGAAACCCCGCACTGAAATAACTTTGAACGTAGTGTCTGCTTCCGCACATCAGATCCAAGAGGTGCACAGACAAAATTAATATTTTGATGTTGTGAATGTAGTTATCGATAGTGCACATGGGATCGATGCAAGACCGGTCAAAACGACTGGTTTTTTGCATTAACGCATTCACAGCATATCCAAAAGCGAACATTAACGACAAAGCATTTAACTCTTTGTAAGAAATAAGTTTCAGCAAACTAAATATATGTAAATTATGGTAAACTTCGGACCAAGACTTGCTAAATGCTAAAAACTGCGTGACTCTATAAATTTTCGATAAGTTTTTAAACTGAAGGATTATAGCATATTCGCCTATCTATCGAGAGAAGACGCAACCAGGGACAAATACGACAGGATTAAAATCAATTATAACATCTAGATCAGACACTGCTCCATCATCCTAACAACGATGGGGATCACCTGCATGACAGTTGTAGCAACAGGATATTGATATGCTGCTTGCGGCTGTCGTTTTGAAAAACATTTCGCTGCGCAATCGAGTAAGTTGATTTGCGAACAAAACCATATATTACTTTGATCGCTCAGCCCCAAGAAAAAAGCATCAATGATGTCACATATTTGTCAGCTTAAAGCGGCGGTTATCTCTGACTAACAGTTTCCGCACGTTAAAAATTAGCGCTACACACGGGTAATCTTTATTTTGTCTCTTAAACTAAATATCCTGTCCAATTATACAAGCCAAATGTATGTCACAGGGCTAAGCATCCTGATTCTGCCCCTGTATATAAAACACATGGGGGCAGAGGCCTACGGCCTCGTTGGTTTCTTTACAATGCTTCAAGCTTGGTTTGCATTACTTGATTTGGGCCTCACCCCCACCATCGCCCGCGAAACCGCCCGCTATCATGGCGGATCCATGTCGGCATTGGCCTATAGTCAGTTATTCCGCGCCTTAAGTCTCATATTTTGCGGTATTGCTGTGGTCGGTGGGGGCGGTTTGTGGCTCCTTTCCGAGATAATTGCAACTCACTGGCTAAATGTTACGGAACTTCCACTTCGTGATGTAGTGTTGGCAGTTCAGATCATGGCCGTCAGCGTTGCGCTACGCTGGATGGGCGGTTTGTATCGCGGCGTAGTTACCGGCTCAGAACGCTTAATCTGGCTCAGCGGCTTCAATGCATTAATCGCCACGCTACGCTTTATTGCAGTTTTTGCCAGCATGAATTTTTTTGGTTTCACCCCAATTGTCTTCTTTACTCACCAAATGATCGTCGCACTAGTCGAGATATTCGGTCTATTTTTGATGACTAGGATTCTACTACCTGCAAGCAATAGTTTGGAACAGGCCATTGGATGGTCCTTCCAACCAGTGCAACCCCTTCTTAAATTCGCCCTGACCATCGCTTTCACTTCATCAGTATGGATACTGGCTACTCAAACCGACAAACTGATTTTGTCCGGCATCCTGCGGCTAGCTGAGTATGGTTACTTTAGCCTAGCGGTGTTAGTCGCCAGTGGGGTCGTTGTCGTCAGCGGCCCCATCAGCAACGCCATCATGCCACGCATGGCTAGACTACATGCTGAGGGGAAGCACGAAGAGCTGAT
The DNA here is from genome assembly GCF_022496665.1 of Pseudomonas sp. TMW22090. Classification (NCBI taxonomy): domain Bacteria; kingdom Pseudomonadati; phylum Pseudomonadota; class Gammaproteobacteria; order Pseudomonadales; family Pseudomonadaceae; genus Pseudomonas; species Pseudomonas sp. TMW22090. The sequence goes on along the minus strand of NZ_SCFH01000009.1, from coordinate 271,110 downwards.
TATGGTCTACCGTAAAGCTACCCAACTCGTAAGCACTATCGGAGTTTCCGCCGCGATTACACTGGTTAGCTGTGCAAAGCCCCTTTTATTCGCCTGGACTGGGGATATGGAGCTTGCAGTCAAAGCTGCTCCCGTTGTGCGCTTATACGCGATGGGAAACGCTTTCCTTATAGTCGCAGCCTTTTCTTTCTACTTACAATATGCCAAAGGCAATTTGCGATACCATCTAATCGGTAACGCCGGTATGGCTATAGCGCTTATCCCCACCATTACTTTCGCCGCCATCCATTATGGCACTAACGGTGCAGGTTACGTCTGGCTAATCATGAATGCTCTATTCCTTTTGTGCTGGGTAGCCTACACCCACCACAAATTGGAGCCTAACTTGCACTTGACTTGGATCAGCGACATAATAAAGATTGTTATACCAGCGATGCTATCATGTGCCATAACGGTATGTATAATTTTCGAACCGACAACTAGAATACAAAGTATATTTTTCGTGGCGGTCGTTGCTATTTCAACGTTAGCTGGGGCGGTGTTTTTTTTCACGCTAGGCAGGGTGCTTATAATGATAGGTTTTGTAAAACCCAAAAACACAACCAATAAATCACTCAATAACAGCCAGCATAATTATTAAAAATTCTATTTACACACAACATTGCGAGCATTTACATTTTTCTTTTTTATGAAAATAACCCACATACAGAACAGCAATTCAACTGCTCAAAATTTCAGAGATCAAACAAAAATCTCAAATTCTTAATTTTCCGACCTTCCTTTCTAGTATTCGCCCCATCGAGAAAGTAGCAACTCCCTTAATAAATTGAATACTCACCTCTTCAATGAATCTTCAAACTTAGATATCGGTCAACTCTTAAAAACCCACAAATCTTAGCTTTTGCAACAGGCTTATAATTCTGCAACCTCGGCGTAACAGATTGATAACAATTTGTAGTTATCGCTTTCACGCCAAGGACTACGACTGCGACTACTACTGCGACTGCGACTAAAATATTTATATACACGAAATTTATTTCCCCGTGTTTCCGAGGTGGTGACAATGAAAGCAATCGACAAAGTCAACTTGATAGTATTCCCCTATCGGAGTAGTCATTTCAAAAAAAAATACGGAACATCCGTTCGAGACATTCAAATAATAGAAATTCTGAAGACTCACCCTGCAATTGATAATATTCTCATTGTTGAGCGTCCTCTTTCAATCTATGAACTCATGCTTGGCCGATTCTCCAATACACCTGGGCACCTTATAGACTACTCACTCGATCTACTTGGCCCGCTAAAGGGTCGGGAATGGACGGAAAACTGTTATGATAATACTATTCCAAAAGTTAAAGAACTTACCAAGTTGTGGAAAAATTTGATAGTTTTAGATTTTACTCCGATTGCGAAAATCCACAAAAAAAGCATAGATCCATGTTTTTACTGGTATGACATGATCGACAACTTCAAAAAACATAATCGATTTAGTAAACTCCAAAAACAATTAGTATCAGAAAAATATAATTTGGCTAACAATAATGCTGATCTGATAACTGGCGTAACGGAAATTGCTCTCGATGAGTTCAGCAACCTTAATACGATAACGATGCCTAATGGAGTCTTCCCACATGATTCCTATGACAGTAAAGTCCCCGCCGAATTCAAATATGGTTTTTTTGGATTTATAACAGATAAATTTGACGTGGATTTTATAAAAAATTTAGCAAAAACTGACTCAAGTGCACGCTTCATTTTGTGCGGAGAGATTTTAGATAGCTCGGTCGCAAAACAGCTAAAATCCATTGACAATGTAACGTTACACGGTCGTTTCTCTAGAGGGGACACAGCAAGGCTGGCCTCACAATTTGAAGTTGGTATCATTCCGTATCGAAAAGATAAAAGTCATGACGGATCACCGCTAAAATTATATGAGTACATGTGGTTTGGTAAACCGGTGCTAACATCCATTGATTACGAATATAGCGCGAACTTTATTATTAATTACAATAAACTAGAAACTCTACAGATAGTTTCAGAAGTGGACGTACTTCTTTCAACGCCTTCGATTTCTCAACACATCAAAGGCTCGTTAGATAAAGAGATGCACACCGAGTTTCGAGTGAACAAGATAATAGAATACATCCTCCAAAAAATTAGACAGTAACTCATCCGTTCAAGAACCAACTCAAACTTATTTCTGGCATACAAAGAAACCCATAATGCAACCATTAGAATACGGAATTAAGTCGCAAGCTTATCGTAAAAATAACATCCCACCAACATTACTAACCAGCTTACTTTTTATCTTCATTATTGGATTTATACCGCAGCTACTGGGATTATTAAGCCTAACTACGACAAATATTTTAATATTGTTTATTTTATCCATTTTCATTATAAGACGACAACCCTTAAATGGTCGGGCGCAGAGTTTAACTATTTATTTTTTTGCAGTTTCATCTTACATGTTGATATCAGGAATAATCAATGGAACCTCATTAACGAGCATACTTGTTTACATTTATTACCTTTTGGCCACATATATAGCAATCAAAAGCGCTGAACTTTCTATCACTAAAGGATATATAACTCAGTATAAAATTGTTAAAATACTCCCGACATTTCTTTTTGCACAGGTATTGGTTTGCACACTGCAGAATATTTTTTCGACACAAATATCGCAGTTTTCTAAAACACCTATCATACCACTAGATATTGCTTCAGGCACTTTCCATCTAGCCTCTGATGCCAGCCTCGGTTTTTTTTGTTTAATATCTATTATATTTGCGTTCGCAACAGATCAAAGTAAAAAGCTCAAATATCTTGTACTCCTTCTTGCTTCGGCCGTTGTACTTTTAACAAATTCCAAAGCCTCGCACTTGATGCTTATAATAATATTAACCTCCTTAATCTCCTTTGAGATCTCATCAAAAATCAGATCCCACAAAACAATAATAACTGCTGTAGCACCGATTATTTTAGTCGCCATAGCATTATTTTCGTTTGAAAATTTCTACTGGGCACAGGATCTAGTCCATGGCACATTGATTGAGGCCTATGACAAACGATTTGCAGGTACTGAGGCTCACCGCCTGGCACCTATCGGTGAAATGCTCTACGGTCAATATCCGTTTTTTGGACACGGGCTTCTTTCATATTATAATCCAATTGAAAAAGTTTGGCTTTACAACTCCGGGTCCAGCCTATTTTATACAATATTCATAGATTGCGGACTGCTAGCTACGTTATTGATCTATTCGTTTTTTTTATACATCGTAATTCGTGGAGAGATTGGATTATTTTTTGGCTCACTTTATTTCTTTGCTTTCTTTTCATATTCGTTCTTCAATTTTGGCTTAACAGATATAGCCGCTATCTTTACATTTTCCGCGTACTTAAATATACATAGAAAAAAATTAAGGAATAAAAATGCCTAATCTCATAGTGCTTGGCATCAGAGGCATTCCCGCAAGACATGGAGGCTTCGAAACATTTGCTGAAAAGCTGTCACTGTATCTGATCGGTAGAGGCTGGACTGTAACGATTTACTGTCAGGAAGATGGCTGTGGTGAGATCACCGAAAGTGAGTGGCAAGGAATTCGCCGCATTCATATACCCGTTAGCCGTGGCGGTGCAGCTGGTACGGTAATTTTCGATTGGAAAGCTGCTCGTCACGCGCTAAGGCAGAAGGGGCTGTTCCTTACCCTAGGTTACAACACTGCCATCTTCAATTTGATGCAGCGCATCAAAGGACAAATAAATGTCTTTAATATGGATGGAATCGAGTGGCGGAGGGACAAATGGGGACCGATCGCCAAATCGTGGTTCTGGATGAACGAGCGGGCAGGCTGTTGGATCGGTAACCACTTGGTAGCGGATCATCCAAAGATCAAAGACCATCTCGCCACTCGTATACGCTCTCACAAAATAACTATGATTCCATATGGTGGTGACGAGATAACCAATGCGAATTCTAGTCTACTCACGCCTTATGGAGTTGAACAAGGAAAGTTTTCCGTGATCATTGCCCGTCCTGAGCCGGAAAACTCGTTCCTTGAAATGGTGAGAGCCTTCAGTCGCACAACCCGCAATCATAAGCTGGTCGTGCTGGGAAATTTCACGCCTAACAGTAATCCATTCCATCGTAAGGTCATGGAGGCGGCCAGTGCGGAGGTGATTTTCCCCGGCGCTATTTATGAAACTACGGTCGTTGAAGCTCTGCGCTACTATAGCCGTTTTTATCTGCATGGCCATCGGGTAGGCGGCACAAATCCATCTTTGGTAGAAGCCATGGGGGCTGGTTGTGCGGTCATAGCCCATGACAACCACTTCAATCGTTGGGTAGCTGGTCCCGATGCAGCTTATTTCAAGGATGAATCGGTCTGCGATCAATTGTTCGATCAACTACTCACAGACGACGCAGCTGTCGCACAGATGAAAGCTAACAGTCGTGCGCGTTTCCAAGAGCGGTTCACTTGGGATCAGGTACTTCGTGAGTACGAAGAATTACTGAACAATTGGTATCCTACTAAGTAATCAAGAGCACTTCATGTGCTCCCTTATTCTTGTGACCGGCGGCGTCTGCTTCAGTGTCTCTGCCGTCACTCGACATTTAAATCAAGAAACCACTCATGAAGTCGCTAACCTCGACAAATTGGCCTACGCCGAAAATCTGGAATTACTTACTTCGGTAACCAGCTAATTGCGTTACCGCTTGTATCAGGTTGATATCTGCGACATTACTGTGCTCGATATGGTATTTTCCAAATTTCAGCCCACCTGGAATGCACCTAGCGGCCGAATCACATTTAGATCGCTCCATCAAGGGGCCTACTTGCTTCATTCATATCAATATTGTAGGCACCTATAATTCGCGCGAAGCGACCCGCAGTTATTGGTCTAGTTTGGCAGCAACGGAGAAGTGCACGTTCCGCTTTCACCATATCTTTACGAATGAGGTGTATAGCTATCTGGAAGGTACGTACGAACTGGTTCACTCAATCGACGCCTATGCACCCATTTCGCCATATTCCGCCTCCAAGGCTAGTTCGGATCATCTGGTACGCGCTTGGCAGCGTACTTATGCGCTACCGGTTTTGGTAACTAATTGCTCGAGCAATTAAGCGTAGTGTCACTTCCGGAAAAGTCTGTGCCACATGTATTTCTTAACGCATTGACAGACAAGCCGTTGCTGGTGTCGGGCGACGGTTCACAGATTCGCGAATGGTTGTATGCGGAAGATCTTGCTCGCGTATTGGTCGGGTTGGTGAGTAACGGCGCAATAGGTGAAACCTACAACGTCGCCGCGCATAACGAAAAGCGCAACTTCGAGGTGGTCGAAGCAATTTGCGCCTTGTTAGACGAGTTGGTGGCGTTAGAATCGAATCGCGAGCAAGCGCGCCCCTACAAGACACTGATTACTTTCGTGTAAGATCGGCCAAGGTTTGATCGTCGCTACTCCATAGATGCGTCAAAAATCGAACGTGACTTGGGCTGGGTGCCGCAGGACACCTTTGACACTGGTTTGCGAAAAACTGTGCAGTGGTATCCGGATAATCGTCAGAGGTGCCGGCGCGTGCTGAGTGTATATTATCGATTGGTCCGATTGGGGAGTGATTGTTAGCTCAAGAGTTGCGCTTCGGAAGTGACCATAGATTTGGCCCCGGAGCGGCGGCGCCGCTGGAGCCCAGAGCAAAGACTGGCCATGGATCGCGAGAGTCTTGAGCCAGAGCAAATCGTTTCTTTGGTGGTTCGGCGCAGGGCAGCAATGCCAACCAGCTGTTCATGTGGCCCAAGCTAAACCAAGACGGCAGCCTGTTGGGGTCAGTGCTGGCGAAGCCGCGGTTCCGGCCTCCCAGCTGAGCGAGGCGCTCAAGTAGATCCTTGAACTGCGACGGATGCTGGGCAAAAACACGAAGGGAGCCGAAATTCTCAAAGAGGGAGTGGAGATCGTCCGGTCGCGAAAATGGGTTGCGCACCCCCCCTTGTTTTTACCAGGCGACAACCAGTGAAGCTGGCCAGCGAATGTCTCGATGTGGGGGCTCGCAATTAAGGTTCGAATCAAGCAATCGGTATCGCCCAGAGTAAGGCGCCGCAGGCCGATGGACGTTGCTGAACTGGTGATTGAAACCCAGCAAAACGTGAGCGAACTACCCAACTAACGCTTTCATATGGTCTGGGGATTGCTGCGTCGTGCACGTGAAAGACGGTCGCTGCCTGCGATCAACGTTAGGCGGGTTTACCGGGTCATGCGTGATTACAACCTGCTTCTTGTTGTACGCCGCATCAAACGGCCCGGTGCGCTTCGTCGGCACGAAGGCCGTATTGCCGTGGAAACCAGCGGTACACGTTGGTGCGCCGGCGGTTTTGAATTCCGTCGCGAGTACGGCGCCAAACTAGCTTGACCTTGGCACCGGACTGCTGATCGCGAAGCGATTGGCTGGATCGGGAGCCCAACCGGGTACAGCAGCGATGATAGTCGCGACTTGATTGTGGACAAGCGTGGAGAAGCGCTTTGTTTATCAACTACCTGCCACACCGGTGCAATGGCTATTCGATAACAGCTCCGCGTCCCCGGCCGAACAGACACGCCTGTTTGCTCGACAGATCGATTTGCAGCCGGTGATCACTCTGGTACGCAGCCTGCAGAGCAACGGCATGCCCGAGAGCTTCGTGAGATGATCATGACTACTCTGCGCCATCCCCAAGCCAGATCGAGAAAAGGTGCTGTGCAACCAGCAATTGCCCTCGAGCACTACAACGAGCAGCATCCGCAAGGCGCCTTGTACTATCGCCCTCCGAGGAAATTCAGACGCTCGGCGGCAGCATCAATTTGACTGGAATTGCTGTCCGCTTCGTTAGGGGCAAGTCCACGTAAGTAAATCTCGTGCTGCATACCTAGGTAAAAACTGAATCTTAATCACCTATAGTAGAAGCTCCAGCTTGCAATACATATGCTTACTGAAATACCCTTAACTCAAACACCCCCACAGGGACTACCCTTTCAAGGAGCATGAACATGAAAAAGCTACTGGCCTTGGCCCTCATCACTTCCTTCAGCCTGCCGTTGATGGCTGCTGAAACAGCCCCTGCAAAAGCTGCTGCAACACCTGATACAACTGCCCCGCTTAGCTTGTCTACTCCGATCGCTGGCGGTGTAACGGTGGGCACAGGTCTGGCAATTGGCGCCGGTCTTGTTGCTGTCGGCGTTGCTGCATCTAACAGCGGTGGTGGTGGTGGTAACGACGGCACCCCAGGTACGACTGGCACCACTGGCACTACCGGCACTACCGGCACCACGCGGTAATAGCCAATCCCCGCTTAAAGTTCGATACGCTAACCTCCCAGTCATGCTGGGAGGTTTTGTTTTGCCTATTCCCTCGAGCAATTTCGATAATGAATCGCGCGCTTCCCTTGGCCATGCTGCTTGGCCTGACCCTGCAAGGCTGCATTTTCTCACCTGGTCAGCACATGGACACAGGCAATCTGGTACGCGAGGGCTCACCAGAAAGCAGTCGGATCGAGCTGGTGCCGATCACACCTAAATTGGTAGCCATCGAGGCGGCCGGCGATCATTCCAACGTAGTCGCGCCGGAACTGCTGAAGTATCAGTCTGGTGAGTACCGGATCGGTGCTGGTGACCTTATCTACATAACTGTCTGGGACCATCCTGAGCTGACAGCGCCCTCGGGTCCACAGCAGCAAATCGAAGCGAACGGACGCTTGGTTCGCCCGGACGGTTCGCTTTTCTACCCTTACGTAGGAACGATCGAAGCTTCCGGTAAAACTATTGAAGAATTACGTGCGATTATTGCCTCACGATTGTCCAAGGTAGTTGCCGAGCCGCAAGTGGACGTCAGTATTCTTCGTTTTGTCAGCCAGAAAGTTGTTCTATCGGGTGCCTTTGGTAAAACCGGGCAACTGCCAATTACTAATACACCCATGAGCCTGCTTGACGCAGTTGGTCAAGGGTCTGTGCAAGTCGGAAGCGCCGACCTTTCTGGTCTGGTGTTAAAGCGCGACGGTCGTGAGTACGTCATTGACCTTGATACGCTCAATCGCAAGAATTCAAACCTGCACAACATTTTTTTGAAAGACGGCGACCAGCTACATTTGCCGTATAATGATCAGAAAAAAGTGTACTTGCTTGGTGAAGTTGCCGCCGCACGTGCCCTTGTGTTCAAGGGCACCGACATGAATCTCACCGACGCTCTGGGCACCGTAGGCGGGTTGCGTCAGGAAACATCGAGCGGCAAAGAAGTATATGTGATTCGCGGCGTAGAGAATCTTGCAGACGAACCGGTCAAGGTTTTCCAGATCGATCTTAAATCGCCCTCATCGTTCGCATTGGCCCAGCATTTCAAGTTAAAACCTCAGGATGTGGTCTACGTTGGCCCTGCTGATGTCACCCGCTGGAACCGCTTCATCAGCCAAGTATTCCCGACCGCCAACCTGTTGAGTACGGGTGTCGGTATTCAGGATGACTTGGGCAATAACTAAGAACTGGAATTCTTGTGAAATTTCTGCGATTGGCCACCCTATCGGTGGCCTCCTGGCTGGTGAGCGCCTGCAACCCGTTGATGACCGCTTCCATGGATACGCTCAAGGCCGCCTTTGAAGGGCCTGAGCCCCTGGAACTCACCCGCCAACAGGTGGATGCAACACCGTACTACCAGATCACCATCGCGGCACCCACGGGTGAAGCCGTAATGGCATTGGTGCGTCAGCAGGATGGCGTTGGCTTTTGGATGGCCTCGACTCGCCAGATCCTGATGCTCGAAGACGGCCTGGCCATTCGCAGCGTTGGTTTCAACAACAACCTCGATGGCACCCGCTTTGAGGGTCAATCGCCTTTCAAAGCAGGCTTGCACCGCGTTACCGATGGCCTGCAGACCCGGCGCCAGGTGGACTTTGTAGATGGTTATCGCATGGGCGTAACCCTCACCAGCCGCTTTGAGAAAAAAGGCCTGGAAACCGTGCGTATCCTCGACCGCGACGTGGCGCTATTGCGCGTGGACGAGGACATCACCATGGAAGGTCTGGGCTTCACCGCGCGGAACCAGTATTGGGTCGACCCTGCCGATGGCTTCATCATGGCCAGCGTGCAACACCTGACTCCCGAATTGCCCCTACGCATTGTTCAAGTGCGCCCGAATAAGCCGGTAGTGCAATGATTCCTCGTTCTTCCTGGCTGCTTTGCTGCAGCCTGCTCATGACGTTTGCCGTAAATGCTGACTCGCTGGTCACCGTGCAGGGCGATGCTGCCAAACCTGGGCGCTATTCGTTCCAGGAAGGGACTCGCTTGCATGATGTTTTGCTTCCGGCCCAGGTCAATCCCAAGGCTTATCTGCTTGGCGCTGCGTGGTTACATAGCCCATTACGCAATGCTCAGGAGCGATTGAAGCTAGGCGTGCTCTTCGATCTCGCCACCGTTAAGAGTAACGCACTGCAGGATGACGACATTGAGTTGGCGGCCTTGGCTGGGCGCCTCATCGACAAGGTGCAGGCCATGCCAGTTACCGGACGCCGAGTGGCTCAACTGGATCCGGTGCGGGTTGAACTGAACCGTGGTGACAACCAGTACCTCAGCAATGGTGATGTGCTGCTCTACCCTCCCCGGCCGAACACTGTGAAGGTTGTGGGCGCGGTAATTGGGGAATGCGAGTTGCCGTATCAGCCTTTGCAGCCGGCAGTCAGTTATCTAAAAAAGTGCCTGCGTGATCCTGGTGCAGATAAAGACTTGCTGTTTGTCATCCAGCCGGATGGCCGCGTTTTCCTGGAAGGCATAGCCCTGTGGAACGAAACCAAGTCAGTACCGCCCGCGCCTGGGGCACAAATTTACGTACCCGTGCACAGCACCGCCAATGGTGATCCAACACCAGACCTGAATACTGAAATGGCCGCTTTCATCGCCACCCAGCCGCTGCTGCAGGTGAAGCCATGAAGTATCATTTAATCCCGTGCTTGGTGCTCGGCTGCAGCGCTTGGGCAATGGCTGAACCGCGTTACACGCAGAGCGACTTTGGTGGCGTAGGTCTATTGCAGACACCTAGCGCCCGCATGGCTCCCGCTGGTGAGCTATCTCTAACTGCGAGCCGTACAGATCCATACAGCCGATACACCGTTTCCTTCCAGCCTTTCGAATGGTTTGAAGGCTCGTTCCGATATACTGCGGTGACGAACAGAAATTACGGTGCGGAATCTTTTAGTGGCGACCAGAGCTATAAGGACAAGGCGATCGACGCCAAAGTCCGACTACTCGAAGAAAGCCATTGGATGCCCCAAGTCGCACTGGGCGCAAGAGACGTTGGTGGTACGGGCCTGTTCTCCAGTGAGTATTTTGTAGGCAGCAAACGATTAGGCAATTTCGATCTGAGTCTGGGACTGGCTTGGGGCTACATAGGCAATCGTGGCGATTTCAGCAACCCTCTCGGCCTTGTAGATGACAAGTTTGATAACCGACCTACTCCCGACAGCGATGTAGCTGGCGCTGGTGACTTTAACGCGAATAGTTACTTCCGTGGATCGCCCTCTCTCTTCGGTGGCGTGACTTACCAAACGCCGTGGGACCCACTGTCCATAAAGCTCGAATACGAAGGTAACGACTACCAGCACGAGCCACAGAACAACAACCAGACCCAGGACTCCCCTATCAACCTTGGCTTCGTCTTCAAAGCCACCGATTCGGTAGACCTCCACGCAGCCTGGGAACGCGGCAACACCGCCATGTTCGGCATCACCTTGCACACCAACTTCGCCACCCGCAAGGCGCCGACCAAGAGCTTCGACCCAAAACCCGAACCCGTGCCGGACGCCAAACCGACCACTGCGCCAACAGACGTGCAATGGGCCGGCGTCGCCAAGCGTCTGCAGAACAACGCGGGCTACACCGTTTCAAAAATCACCCAGCGTGATTCCGAGTTGATCGTCTACGGCGAACAAGGCCGCTACTTCCACACCCCGAAAGCCGTCGGCCGTGCTTCGCGCATCCTCGACAACAGCGTTAACGATCAGATCGACTGGTTCACCATGGTCGACACCCGTTACAGCTTGCCAGTCCAGGAAGTTAGCCTGCCCCGGGATACTTTCCGCGAAGTGGTGCAGGAAGATCGTCCGCTGGAAGACCTGCGCCGGGTAACCGAGCAGAACGTTCCGGTGCCGCATCAGGAGAAAACCCTGTACGCGAAAACGCCGGACAAGTTCACCTATGGCCTGGGCCTCGGGTACAAACAGAACGTCGGCGGTCCTGACGGATTCCTGCTGTACCAATTCAGTGCCGATTTGAGTGCCGAGTACCGGTTCCAGCCTGATCTGTGGTGGAGCGGCCTGTTGAGCGCGAACCTGATCAACAACTTCGACAAGTTCAAGTACGACGCACCCAGCGGCCTGCCGCGAGTGCGTACCGACCTTCGTCAGTACATGACGACGTCGGAAGTGACGATGCCGACCTTCCAGTTGAACAAGGTCAAGCAGCTGGATGAAGATCTCTACGGCATGGTGTACGGCGGCTATCTGGAATCGATGTTCGCCGGCGTCGGCGGTGAAGCACTGTACCGTCCCATGGGCGAGCGCTGGGCGGTTGGTGTGGACATGAACTGGGTCAAGCAGCGTGATTTCGATCAGGGCTTGGGTCTGCGTGACTACAGCACCATCACCGGCAACGCTACGCTTTACTATCGGAGTTCGTTCCAGGACATTCTGGGCGCACTCAGCGTCGGGCGTTATTTGGCCAAAGACTACGGCGCTACTTTGGACTTGTCCCGCGAGTTCTCCAACGGCGTACGGTTCGGTGGTTGGGTAACGATCACCAATGCCACGAAAGAGGAATACGGTGAGGGTAGTTTCGGCAAGGGTATCTATTTCTCGATACCGTTCGACGAATTGATGGCCAGCTCTACCACTCGCCGAGCTAACCTTGCGTGGACTCCACTGACTCGAGACGGTGGCGCTGCCCTGGCTCGCAGCTACTCGCTGTACTCCCTGACAGAGCGTCGCAACATCGACCTGTTCCACAACAACTTCTACAAGGTCACCGAATGAAGCAGCGGATTCTGCGTGTCCTGCCCAAGCTGGCGTTTTTCGTGATCCTGCTGGTGCTGTGTTTCGCTGGCATGCGCGGCGAGCCGGTGCCGGAGGTATTCGAGAATCAGGACAAGCTGCATCACTGGGCCGGCTTCGCCTGCTTGACGGTGAGCGCCTATCTGGCGTTCCCCGGCACGCGGCTGGGCTGGCTGCTGTTTTGGCCGTTGCTGGGTTCGATGTTGATCGAGCTGGAGCAGAGCTTGATGCCGCTGCGTACTGCGTCCTGGGGTGACATGGTGGCTAATGCTATTGGGGTTCTATGCGGGATGGTGGTTGTGCTGGTGTTGCGCGGTTACCAGAAAAGCAGACTCAAGAAAGCCTCGTTGGTGGAGTCGCAGGGCGTTAGCTGATCAGGTCAATCACATACCTTCTTTGTGGGAGCTAGCCTGCTTGCGAATGCGGTGAATCAGTCGATAGCGATTTTGACTAACACATCGAATTCGCGAGCAGGCTCGCTCCCACAGTTGTTTAAGGGGATAGGAATAATGTGATTCTGTGGGTAGTAACAACGCGTTTAAACCAGTTAGCAGCCTTTCCCACCTGCAATTCGTCTTTTCTGACTTCTTTCTTTCCTGATTCCTCGCGCACCATGGCGCGTCGTTGTCTGCGCTATAGAATTCTCGCGTTTGAATGTTTAGGTCGATACATTCTGTGACGGCGGCGCGCAATCGCGGGCAGTCTTTGCACCTACATGACTGGGTCGATCTGTAGGGATGAGGCTTCTCCGTGGGATCGGTCTGACAGCCAACGGGATTCTTCTACCATTTCTGCGGAAATTTCCTTCGAGTTGTGTCGACTAGCATGAACTGGTGCGAAGTGAACTCCTGGGTTAGTCTTTCGCTGTCACTGCGTTTGCAGTGGCAGGGCGTAGGAACCCTCAAAGCTCATCACGCACCAGCACTGTCGTTTTTTTTTCGGTACTTAACTTGTGTCAGTAATACCGTTGACGACGGCTGTTGGCAGTTCACATTCCTGCTCTTGAGTTTGAGAAAATGACAAAAGCGACTACCGATCATCCCTATACAAAACCAACCCCCTACCCCGAAAACCGCTTCAAGCCGCTCACCAGCAACTGCGACGACATGCCTACATTGTTCGTCGACACCCAAGCCCCACTCGATGTATTGATCGACGCTGCCAAGTACCGAATCGATGCCGTCACCCAGGTACTCGAAAACCTGGCCATGCGTGGCACGATCGAGTGCGAGTCGTTCATCCTCAGTGACTTCGCCCTGCTCTGCGCCATTTCGTTGCGCGATGGTTCTGATGTGTTGGAGGTGGTCAGGCATCGATTGCGGCCGCAGCTTGAAGGCGTTTTTGTGGCGTGATTAACCCGGGTTGTTGAGGCGTCTCGACTGACGCCTTCGCGGGCAAGCCTAATTCCAGCAGCCTCCTGTGGGCTCGGGATGCGTGGACTTGTCCGCGAACTCTCGTCGCGGCTCAGGCCCTGAATCTTTATCAGGAATTCAGGCAACCTTGTCAGCCAATCCTGATACCAGACCAGTTCACGACGCTTAGCCAGGGCCGCTTCGCAAGCGGCCTGCTCTACAGCAACTGACGTTGCACCGCTTCTTGCAGCGTGCTGCGGGCAAGGGTTTGCACCACTTCGCGAGTGTCTTGCTGGAAAGGCAGGGCAACGATCAACACCAACTGCATCCAGGTACGCACCGACTCGCTTTTGCGAATGCGCCCAAGTTCTTTACCGTCCTTGTCCTTGAACACCGTTTCCAGGGTAAACGTGTTCTTCGCCGTGCTGGGAATGATGAACATGGTCAAACCGGTCACAACGGCGGAGACAACGCTGTACTGTTCATTGTTGTACAGCGTGGCTTCGGCGTAGATGTCAGAGTCAACCTTGTCGGTAGTCACCCGCGAAAAGCGCCCCGACTCTCGGAACGCATCCACAATTGCCGATTCCCACAGGGCAGCTGGAGCGCCGGCAACCGTCCGCCCCTCCCCGCCGTTGGCCTGATAAAACGCGGTGGCGCGCACGAACGTCGTCGGCTTTTGCTGTGCAGCATCTGCTGTGAGTGGCCAGGCCTGTAAGGGCGGTAGTTCATGCATCGAGTACGATGCGCAACCTGACATCAGAATGACTGACAGGATGAAGGCGTGTTTGATGTATCCATTCATATGGTTCTCCTTTTAGTTACTGTTGTGCCAAGCGCGCAGTCGCGGTATCAAGCAGCGTTGAGACCAGTTCGCTCAACTGTTTGGCACCCATGGTAGGTGCCCAGTGTTCGCGTCCGTAAATGCCGACATTGCGCTCGAACTTGACCTGTTCCCTGGAAGTCGCCAGCGTTTTTCCGTCTCGGTCAACGATCTGCAGATCACCCGCCAAGTCGAAGCTGTCTACGTCGATGGGCCCATTGACCCAGATCCACAGCGTCAGTGTGAGCAAGGCGCCGGGGAAATAGGCGGGATGCGGAGCTCGACGACCTTTGAGCGAAGTCATATTGAAGTTGAGCACCACATCGTTCTCACCTAAACGGGTGGGGTATTCGGTGATTTGCTTGAAGTAGCCGCCTTTATCCACGTATTGCTTGATCTGCGTTGTTAGCGAACGGCTGATGGAGGTACGTGTAGCAGCGTCCATGTCCGGGACCGAGACTGTTACGTCGGCGAGTTGTGCAGTACGCGGGCTGGTAATGGTGGCGGGTTGTGTGGGTTCCCCGATTGGGCCGGTGACATTGTAAGAGACACAACCACTCATTGTTAGAATGGTGATTATGGCTGTGAGTTTTGAGAAGCTTTTAAACATGGGTACTCCTACGACCTTACAAAATTTTCGTTAAACGATTTTATTCTTAATTAAAAAAGGCCGAAGATCATTATCGATCAATTACGGACGCAGCCGTAACTACAGCGACCTTCAAGAGATATGAGTTTGGGGAACTGGGCAGCGCCGCCGAATTCTAGTTGGGTCAACCCTTCAGACCATCCGGGTGTTTTTTGACACCTGGATTAAAGCCCATCACTTCAGGAGTATTGCTGCACCTTTTTCACCGATTCAAATGGTTATTTACTCTCTTTAGCTATAGTACCAAGCGCAGCATCCTTCACCAGATAACGACCTTCAACATCGCTCAGTACTTTCAGGCTGTTTCGTGCCATCACCACACCGACCTCTACTTCCTGCTTCAGATAAATGACTTCACCAGCCTTGGCAGTTACCGTAACTTCCGCCCAATTTTCAGCTTTGGAGCTGATCACATGCGTCCCGGGCGTTACATAAAAGTAAATGTACTGGTTGCCTCGGTTGTAACCCATTTCCGAATCCGCTTCCTGGTCGTCAAGGAAGACATTGAAGCGGACCATCATCCCGGCATTGCTCGGCCGGACTACATAGACCAGCCCCTTATCCGCAACAGGTGCTTTAGGTAGAGAGTACTGTGCTACTTCCGCTTGCATCGCCTCCATTGATGGGGCAGAAGCACAGCCGTAGAGCAGTGCGATCGAGACAACAGCTGTAGCTTTTGAGAATAGTTTGATCATGTGAATCGTCCTTTTTTAGTTAAACATTAGATGAAAGGCTCATTTGAGCAATTCAGGTACTTTTTACAAACAACTTCATTTCGACCAATGGAGGATTCTGCGGTCAAAGCATAGCTCGCGAGTGTTTTAGGAGTTTCTTCTTTCAAGTAGCCATAGAATTGACGCAAGTGTCGACCCGTTAGGCAGAATCCCGGCAGCTCCGCCACTGGCGATAATCGATCCCGCACCCATTACAGTGCTAACGTCACCGATCATTTTTCTTCTGCAGCCTTAATCCAGCGCAACGTATTTGGATCACTAGTCTCACATTAAATTCTTTTGAAATGCGTGGTGATGCTGACGTTACCTGCGGCCTGAAGTTTTCATTGAAATTCTATATTAATTCAAAATGTACTTTGCTGGCTCAGCCGCACTCGCATTAAGGGTGATGATGTAAAAAGCCATCGACCCATCCAAATATCCCTACTTAACCATATTGCGGCTCTAATACTCTTTAAAATCTAAAAAAAATACAACCACATACAAAAAAAGCGCAAAACCGGCCAGCATTGCTCGCCACTCGGGAGGGGCCTCCTTTCCCAAGCCGCCCGGAGCGATAGCAATTCGCCCTCCACTTAAATAACCAAAAACACCTTGGGCAAACCATATTTGCACTACGAGAATAATGAAAAACCTTTTCCAGCTGCCATCGTACCGAAAAAAGCAATTCACTAAAGAAGCAGAGACCAATACGCCACCTAGGACGTATCTGTATTTATACAAAGACTCGTTCATCTAATTACCCTTAAAAACTTCGCTAGCCTTATCGATCAATGTATCCCACACTCCAGCAACTCCAAACGCGTTAGAAACTTTTAAAGCATCACTAGCTGACATACCTCTAGAGACTGCATAGTGTTCAAATCCTGTGCTTAAAGCATTGGATGTCGCCGCCTTTGGAAGGTCTCCTTGCAAGTAACCAGATAAGATTGATGCTGTCATTGAGCCGTTTGACAACACTGAGGCCACCCCACCGGTAGCGATAATAGAACCTGCTCTCATAACAGTCCTACATCGTTGATCATTTTAGCATCCGCTGCCTTGATCCACCGCAGTGTATTTACATCGCCAAAATCAATATTTGCGCCTGTAGCGATGCATTCAGCATTGCCGCTTGACAGGAACCGTGGGACTAATATTTGCAGATTATTAATTTCATCAACATATGCTTGCCGTGGCGGCAGAAGCTTATTTACCGAACAACTTGCTTCTGCACCATCTTATACGTTACGCAAAGTCCACCATCGACAACTGACCTCAGGTTCAAATATCACCCTGGCCTCCGAAATTGACTCAAGAATCTCAAATATAATATGCACTCCAGCCCCCGAACTATCCCGCACCAACTCAATAGAGCTGACATTTTCCGACGAAATAACTGCCAGCTCTTGCATTGAAAGTCTCAGCACGACCTGGGCACCATTAACTCACAGAGGTAAGGCTCACCCCCTCACTGATCACTATTTCCTCCGGAATCTCATCATAGACAAAAAGCTCATCACCTAAGTTTAAAATGGACAGGCAAAAACCGTTATCAAACGAGAGAGCAACGCCTATCACTACGTCTTCTACCAAGGACTGCACAAGCGATGCTGACACTAAGTTCCTTCCTACCACATCGGAAAAATAAAGCTCACCAGAGATGCAAAAAATGTCTTGCCTGCCGTATTCACCTAGATCGCAGCTTGAAATCGGATTCAAAGAAAAACAGATAGATGCACCATCAGGTCCGCCATAGAGTTTCCCAATTTCGGAATTTTCAAATAGAAGGCCAACCTCTTGTGGGGCAGAATCCCTCTCGGAAGAGAAAACATGGAATAGAGCATTTACTGACAGTAGTTTCTTACCGAGCACTGTTAAGAGCCAGGAAATCATAAGCCTACGTGCGTTCATTACCTGACACCTCCCTTCAGTGCGCTCTGTACAGATGGATTCTGAGTCACCCCATCCTTCAGGATAGTAACGAACGTTCCATCAGGCTTGGTAACAACTACATCATTACCCTTAACTCTGAAAAACACATCACCCCGTGCGCCATTTGCTCCTTGCCCAGCAAAAGTCCCAGGTATTACCTTTTCAGGGTTACTCCCAACGTCATGAATTTTATCGAGCACCATTTTACGATCTGCTGGACTAGCCGCGTTGCCGCCGAAATCTTCAACGTGCTTACCGAGTTTTTTACCTAGCTGCTTTGAATCCATCTTAAATGCTGCACCAGCACCTACGCCACCTGCAGGAATAGATGTGGCACCAGGTTTAGGAAGAAGGCCGGACACTTCCCCTTTTGCACCACCGATACCACCAGGCCGCATCCCCCCAAGCACGGTACCCAGCATTGCTCCAGCAAAAGCAGTAGAAAATCTGGAATCGTCACCATCTCTAGCGGCTGCGAGTTCGGTAGCGATTTCAGAACCAGCAGCAATGTTACTGTTGGTGATGAGTACGCCAACGATGGCGGCCTGATTGTATTCGCCACGGGCTTTCAGATCGTTTGCCAGTGCCCTGAGCTTTGGATCATCCTTCAAAAGTTGCGTCGACAACGCGTCACAACCCGTCGGATCGCTTTGACAGAGCGAGGCCAACTCTTTGTTTCTGTTCTCATCAAGCTCGGCGTAACGCTCCCGAACCCTGTTCTTACCCTCTTCAGTCGACTGACCGTCGACCTCTCGAAGCATTTCTACGACTTCTTTGTGATTCAGGTAGTTGTACTGCGTAGCGTTCTGCGCCACCCACGCCCCGGTTTGCAGGCTGTCGCCATCCGCATCCCGCTGCGTTGCCGCCGCGAGCACACCCACCAGTTGCGAGGTCATGCTCAGCAGGTTTTCGTTTCCACCTACCAACCTATCGAGCTGGACGACCAAGGCTTCGTTGGCGCCTGCCGCGAGTGCGCCGGTCTTGAAGTCGCCGCCGCTGACTTGCGCCAACAGGCCACCGACCATGGCGTGAATCATCACCTTGGACGGACTACCATCGACCGACGGGATGTAATCCCCCACCACATTAAAGCTGGCCGCCGCCAAGGTATTGAACAGGGTGGTTTGGAGGGCGCTGCCCAGATCACCGCCCTGCCCCATGATCTTGTTCAGCGCCACCGAGGTGCCGTTTTGCAGGCCCTGATTGGCGGCGAACTGGCCGATACCTTTCCACTTATTCAGGTTGGTGGTGACCTTGCCCGTGACGGAGTCAGTGGTGGTGCCGGTCCAATTGTCGAAGTAGCCAGCGGTCAGGCCCGCAGTGGCGCCGGAGACGAGGTAGCCTTTCAGCGCACCGCTGGACGTGACATCTTTTACAACGGCACCAAGATTGCCCTGGTTGTTGATCGTACTGATCGCAGCGCCGCTCGCAGCCGAGGTCAACACCGCCGTCGCCGCTACGTTAGCCCAACCTGCTGCTGTGGCAGCTCCGGCAGCAGACGTGCCTGCTGCTGCCATGGCCGTTCCCGACCCCGCAGTGGCTCCCGCTGCGGAGCCCACTGCGCCACTCGCGGCACCGGCAGTCAATGCGGTCACAATGATGATGATTGCCAGCATCGCGCCTTGGCCAAGACTCGAATGGCTGTACTTGAAGCTGTCGTGGATTTCCTGGACCAAACGCCAATCCACATCCCCACGCTGCTCCGCATCCTTGAGCCAGGCCAGGTTCGGATCGGCCTGCACCATGGCATCAATGGTCTCGCCCACTGACTTCTGGTCGATGGCCTTGAGGTCGATGTTCAAGCCGTTTGCGGCGTTGATTGCCATCTGCCCCTGGGCCACCAATTGGCTCTGGCGCAGGGTTTCATCGGTGTTGCCTTTGCCCGAGGCGGAGTTCCAGGCCAGGTCGCCTTTGCTCTTTTCGTGGCTCTCCTGGTGCAGGTCCTTGACGGCTTCGAAGGTGATGCTGCCGCCACTTTGCAGGGTCAGGTCGTTGCCGCTGTCGAGCTTGGCGCCCTGGTACAACTGATCCCCGCCGCTGACCAGCGTGAGGTCGCCACCGGTGTTGATTTGGCTGCCGATGTGCTTGATGTCGGTGACTTCGTCACGCCGGGTTTCCTTGCTGCCCCAACCGCCCTTCTTTTCCTTGTCGTACAGCGAATAGTCGCTGTCTTGGTCGGCCAGCAACTGCAGGTTGCCGCCGGCGACCAGGTAGGCTTCCTGGCCCGCGGTGACGGTGCTGGCGATGAGCGTGAGGTCCTGGCCGGCGCCGAGGGTGACGTTGCCGCCGGCGTTGAGGCTGGTGCCGACCTGGCTGACGTGGTCTTCCTGGGCTTCGACTTTGTGGGTTTTGCTGTAGCTGTGGTCTTCGTTGGCGGCGGATGCCAAGGTGAGATTATTGCCGGCGTTGAGGGCGAGGTCGCGCTGGGCGTCCAGTTGGCTGGCGACGATGGCGAGGTCGTGGCCGGCGTTGATGGACAGGTCGCGGCCTGCTTCGAGGCTGGCGCTGTGTTGGGTGATGGTGAGGTCGCGGTTTTTGCTGCCGTGTTCGTTGCTGTTGAGTTGTGTTGCCGAGCCGAGGGTGACGTCGCGGCCGGCGCTGATGCTGGTGTCGCGGCCGCTTTGCAGGACGCCGCCGAGGTTGTTGAAGTCGCGGCCTGCGGTGATGGTGAGGTCGTTGGCGGCTTCGATGCGTGCGGCGTTGTCGACGAAGTCGCGGTGCTGGGTGTTGAAGCCGTTGCTGCTGTCGTGGCCGGTGACGGTGCGTTCGTTGCTGATGTCGCCGGTGAGGCTGGTCAGGCTGACGTCGCGGCCCTTGATGATGCCGCCGGCGTGGTTGGTGAGGTTGTTGCCGGCGAGCAGGTCGAGGCGATTGCCGGCCTGCACCAGGCCGCTGTTGACCAGGTGGTTGCCGGCCATGGCGGCGAGGTTGCCGGTGGCCTTGAGGGTGCCGGCATTACCGAGGTTGTGCCCGGCGATCAGGCTGACGTCCTGGCCCTGGATCACCGCGCCGTTGGCGGCCAGGCGGTTGTCGGACTGGGCCAGGTACAGCACCGGGACCATGACTGGCTGGCCGTCGACGATCGCGGTTTCCAGCCAGACGATGTCGTGGGTCAGGGCCGCTACTTGCTCGGCGGTGAGGCTGACGCCCAGCGACAGCATCAGCGAGTCCTTGCTGGCGATGGCGTTGTCCATCAGGTAGCGGAACATGTCTTCGTCGGAGGTCAGGCCGTCGAGATAGCGCTGGCCGGTGTGGGCGACCACGGCTTGCTGGATCAGCTGCTGCTCGTAGAAGCCGTCGCCCAGGCGCTTGGCGCTGTCGTCGGGGTTATAGCCGAGTTGACTGAGCAGGTAGTCCGAGCTCATGAATTGCTTGAGGTCGGTGAGTGCCGGGTTGGTTTCGATCAGGTATTTATGGGGCTGGGATTGCCCGCTGTTGCCTGGCAGGCCCTGGACCTTGGCCACACTGACCGCGCCAGCCAGGTTGCCGGACGGGTCGGCGCTGATGTCGCGCTCCTCGGTGCCGGGTATGGCTTGTTGCCGCTCGGCCGCGCCGACGCTGGCCTCGCTGAGGTTCCAGCTGTGCGGACCGGTGTCGCCCTGGGCACTGCCCTGGCCACTGAGGCGGAACAGGCCGTTTTGCCCGGTGGGCAATTCAAACCCTGGCAGCGCCAGTGGGTTGATTTGCTGTTGTGCCAGGTCCGGGGGCAAATGCTGGTTGAGGGTCACGCGGGTGGAAAATGCGTTGCCCGGGGCGCTGGTGTTGGTGCTCGGGCCGCTGCCGACGTACTCAAATCCGGCACGCACCACGCTGTTGTCGAAGTCGTTCTGAGTGGTGATGTTGACGTTGCCGCCGGCCTGGATGATCGCGGCGTAGCGTTGGTCGCCGGTGCTCAGTTGGGTCACGCGACCAAACTGCGGCAATTCAGCTTCGGTGGTGCCGATAAACTGGCTCATGGCCGCCGCCAGGCCGCCGAGGTTACCGGCGTCGTAGCCGTTGCCGTGCAGCCAGTAACGGTCGGTGAACGCCTGGGCCATGTTGACCCAGCCGCTGCCATTGCTGGCGCGTTGGGTACGAAACACGCGCACGGTTTCGGTATCGGAGGTCTGCACGCCGGTGTTGGTGAGGTTGTTCAGCGTGGCGCTCAGGTTGCCGCTGGTGGCGATGGTGCTGCTGTGGTTGAGCAGGTCGCCGCCGTTAAGAATCAGGTCGCCACCAGCGGTGATGCTCGACGCGGCACTGGCGGCGGTGACTTGCAGTTTTTCGCGCTGCACGATTTCCCAGACGCGGTTTTGCTTGCCGCCGCAGTCGCCGGCGTTGACGCCTTCGATGCAGGGGATTTGTTCGATTTTGGCGGTGTAGATGCCCTCATCAGAGACCGTCAGCAGCGCACGGATGTTTTTGATCGTGCTGGCGGCCAGGCTCATGCGGCCGTCGCTCTGCATCAGGCCGGAGCTGTTGACGATGCTGGAGGCCCAACCACCGTCGCCGTCACGGTCGATGTCCAGGTCGCCCAGGCTGTAGAGGCTGGCGTAGCTGTTGGTCAGCGATGCGACACGCAGGCCCATGTCCCAGCCACTAAAGATCAGGCCGTGATCATTGAGCAACGCTGCCGTGGTGAGGGTGAGGTCCTGGCCGCTGCCCAGGGTGCCGTAGTTGTTCACGGCGCCGGCCTGCAGCATCAGGTCGGCGCTGGAGGTCAGGCGCCCGTAGTTGTTCAGCACGCCGGCGACGGTGATCAGGCTGTCGCCGCCGCTGGCAATGCTGGCCACTTCAGGCAGGTGCAATTGCCCGGTGCTCAGGATTAAGTCACCCCGGCTGCTCAGGCGACCCTTGCCGGTGTAGAGGCCGCTCAGGCCGAGGTCCAGGCTGCCATCGCTGGCGATCAGGCCGTCGTTGCGCCAGTTCACGCCGGTGCCGATCAGGCTGTTGGCGGCCAGCAACTGGCCGCTGGCGCTCTGGGTGAAGACGTTGACGTTGACGCTCAGGCGCCCGGCCTGGATGACGCTGCTGTTGGTCCACTGGTCGGCCGTGAGGGTCAGGCCGCCCCGGGTGATGAGGTCGCCGCCGGCATTGATGACGTTGGCGGTGGCGATGTCGAAGGTGCCGTTGCCTACGTGCAGCACGGTGCCGCCGGTGTTGAGGAAGCTGCCCAGGCCCAGGCTCAGGTCGGTGTTGGCGCTTTCCAGGGTGCCGTGGCGGTTGTCCAGCAGGCCCGCGATTTGCAAACGGCTGGCGCCTTGGGTGCCGAGGGCGCGCAGTTGACCGCCCTGGTTGTCCAGGTGGGCGGCGGCGATGTTGAGGATGCTGTCGCTCTCGAGGATGCCTTGGGCATTACTCAGGGTACCAGCCAGGCTGAAGTCGATCTGTTGAGCGGCGATCTGCCCTGCGCGGTTGTCCAGGTCGGCGCCGTTGACGCTGATGCGTTGTGCGGCGTACAGGCCGCCACTGCGGTTATCGAAGTGGCCGGTGTTGAGGAGCACATCGCCCGATTGAGCGGCAAGGCGCCCGCCCTGGTTGTCGATACTGGCCGTCGTCAGGTTCAGGCGCTCGGCCTGGGTGGTGCCGCCCCGGCGGCTGATCCGGTCGGTGCCGTTTTGCAGCCAACCACTGAGGGTGGCGGTCAGTGTGGCGTGCAGGCTGGCCAGGACGCCGCCGCGATTATCGAGGTTGCCGGCGTTGAGGTTGAGGTCACCGTCCTGGGCGAGGATACGACCTTGCTGGTTGTCGATATCACCGGCGACGTCCAGGGTCAGCACGCCCTGGCTTTGCAGGGTGCCTTGGTCGTTGCTCAGGCGTGCGGCTTGCAGTTGCACATCGCCGTGCTGGCTGTAGATCAGGCCGTCGGCGTCGTTTTGCACCCCGCCCGTGGCGGTCAGGGTCAGCTGGTCGTTGGCGGCGACTGTGCCACGCTGGCGGTTGTCCAGGCCGCCCGTGAGGAGGGTGAACAGCCCTTGGCTGGCGAGTTGGCCGCCCTGGTTATCGACCTGGCTGGCGCTCAAGCGCAAAGGCCCGGCGCTGGCGAGTTTGCCCTGGGTATTGCTCAGGGTGCCCAGCAGGTTGAGGGTGACGGCGTTGTTGCCGATCAGGCTGGCGCTGCTGTTATCCAGCGCGTCGGCGGTGATGCCCAGGGCCTGCGCGGCACTGATGGCGCCGCCGCGGTTGTTGAGGGTCGAAGCCTGGACGGTCAGCGCAGCACCGCTGTCGATCTGGCCGCCCTGGCTGTTGTTCAACTCAGCGTCGACGGTCAGCGCCTGAGCGCCAGCGCTGGAGAGTATTCCGCCGTTGCGGTTGTCGAGGCTGCCGGCGTTGACCGTCAGGTTGTGCTGACTGACCAAGGCGCCGGCATGGCTGTTGAGCAAGGCGTTTTTAACGGCTACCTCAAGGTTACCGTTGCGGCTGGAGAGCGTGCCGTTATTGCGGTTGTCCAGGTTGCTGGCATTGACGACCAGCCCTTCCCAGCCGGAGACCAGACCGTGTTGGTTGGTCACGCCAAGGCCGTCGAGCGTCAGGTACTGGCTGCTGATGAGCTTGCCGTTGTGGTTATCGAGGTGTCGGCCGGCGAGTGAGAAGCTTTGCTCGCTGGAGATCTCGCCGCCTTGGTTGTTCAGGTCGCGCAGCTGGTGGATGCCCAGCGCACCGGCGGTGGTGATCAGGCCACCGGCGTTGTTCAGGTCGCCGCCCGCCGTGCCGAAATCCAGGGCGATGGCGCTGCCCAGCAGCGATCCGCCGTTCTGGTTGTTCAGCGCGGCGGTCTGGATATTGAGGCGCTGGGTGGCGTTGATCAGGCCGTGAGCCTGGTTGTCCAGCAGGCCGTCGACGGTCAGGTCGAGGGTGTCACGGCTGGTCAGGGTGCCGCCCTGGTTGTTGAGGCTGGCGGCGCGCACGTCGAGGGCCGACGCGGCGATCAGGCCTTTGAGGTTGCCCAGCGCCTGCTCCACGCGCACGGTGAGTGCCTGGCTGCTCAGCAGTTTGCCATTGCTGTTGTCCAGGCTGTTGGCGGCGAAGATAAAGGCTTGGGCACTGGAGATTTCCCCGCCCTGGTTGTTCACTTCGTTCAGGTGGCCGAGCATCAGCAGCGGTGCGCTGATCAGGCCGTTGCGGTTGTTCAACTGGCCGTGATTGAGGTTCAGGTTCAGCGCGCTGTTGCTGAACAACATACCGCCTTGTTGGTCCAGGCCGGTGACGTTGGCGCTCAACGCCTGGTCGCTGGCGATGCGGCCGGTGTCCTGGTTGGTCACCTGGGTGGCCGTCAGCTCGAGGGTATCGCTGCTGGTCAGGTGCCCGCCCTGGCTGTTATCGAACGCGCCCGTGCCGAGACGCACAGGGCCCTTGCCACTGATGTTGCCGCGCTGGCGGTTATCCAGGTTGGCGCTGTGCAGACTGAGGCTGGCGTCGGCGACCAGTTGACCGCCCTGGTTATCGACCACACCCAGGCTGTTCAGACTGAGTGGACCGGCACTGGACAGGCTGCCCTGGCGATTGTTCAGGCTGGCGGCGCTGACCGTCAGTGCGCCTTCGCTGTTGATCGAACCGCCGAGGTTGGTCAGGGCACCGTCGAGGCGGATATCCACTGCCGACAAGGCACTGACCGCCCCGCCGCCGTTGTCCAGGGTCTGGCCGGCCAATGAGACACGGCCCTTGGCCTGCAGCAAGCCCTGGTTCTGGTTGAGCATTTGCGCGACGCCAAGGCTCAGGTCCGTGCCGGCCAGCACCTTGCCGCCGTCACTGTTGTTCAGTTGCTGGCCGCTCAGGTTCAGCGCCGCCGAGCTGGAAAGCTCACCGCCTCGGTTATCCACCGTATCGACCTGGACGGTCAGCACCTTGGCGCCGAGCAAGCCGTTGTGACGGTTATCGAGGGTGGTGCCGGTGAGGTTCAGGTTGCCCTGGGCGATCAATTCACCGCCCTGGTTGTCCAGATGCGTCACGCTGAGATCAAGATCGCCGGTAGCGCTGACCCGTCCATCCTGGCGGTTATCCAGGTGACCCACCTGCGCCTGGAGCGGGCCGCGACTGTTGATCAGGCCCTGTTGGTTGAGCACTTGGTCCGCATGCAGGGCAAGGCTGTCGTGGCTGAGCACCCGCCCCTGCTCACGGTTGTCCAGCGTCGCGGCACTGACCTGCACGCCGTTTTGCGCAGTCAGCGTGCCGCCGCGGTTATCCAGGGTTTGGCTGACGCCTGCGTCGAGGTTGCGACTGGCCGTCACGCTACCGCTGTTGCGCAGGTGCTGCGCACTGAGGCGGATATCGCCGACACTGTTGCGGCTGTTGTCGGCGTTGACGCCGGCCTCGATGATGCCGCTGTTGGTCAGCTGGCCACCGGCGCTCAGGCTGATGCGATCACGGGCAGCCAGGCTTTGCCGGTTGCTTGAGGCGCCGCTGGTTTTAACCTCCAGGGTGGTGCCGGCGTAGACCGGACCTTGCGCCTCCAGGCTCGCCGCCTTGACGCTGATGCCTTGGCTGGACGCGGCCTGGGACAAGGTCAAATGACCATTGGCATCGATCTGGATATCGCCACCGCTGGCGGCCAGGTTGCCGGCCAACCGTACCCCGACACCGGCTTCGGTGCCCACCAGTTTGATGGCGCCGGCGTACATGCCACCCAGCGCGGTGGAGTCGATGGCCAGCTGTGGCTTGACGCTGCCGTCGTCCGCACGCGCCGTGGCATTGAGGGTCTGTGCGTCAACGTCGTTGCGGCCCGCGATCAGGGTCAGGTTGCGAGCGTTGATCTGCGCATTGAGCCTGGCCGTGCGGGTGATGATCTCGAAGCTGTCGACGTTGCCGGCATTCAGCCCCGCACCCTCGATGCTCACACTGCCGCCATCGACCTGAAAGTGATCAAGGCGTCCGTTGTTCAGGATCGGGGTGCCGGTGGTCAGGGTGGCACGTGGGGTGTTGATGAAGCCGCAGCCGTTACAACTGATGCCATAGGGGTTGGCGACGATGACGCGCGCCGATGGCCCCGCGACTTCGGTGTACCCGCGCAGGTGGCTCGGATTACCGCCGTTGACTTCATTGAGAATGGTGCTGGCCGCCGAGCCCTGCAGGTTTGGGTTGCCGAGAATGATCCCGCCCAGTTGCGTGGCCTGGGTGCGCGTCGTGGCGTTGTTGAGGATCACCCCGTTGGCGCCGACGTTGTAGTCGCTGAACTGATTGTGCGACAGGCCACTGGCATTGGGCGCGGCGATGTTGA
This sequence comes from Pseudomonas sp. TMW22090, assembly GCF_022496665.1. NCBI lineage: Bacteria > Pseudomonadati > Pseudomonadota > Gammaproteobacteria > Pseudomonadales > Pseudomonadaceae > Pseudomonas > Pseudomonas sp. TMW22090. The sequence goes on along the minus strand of NZ_SCFH01000009.1, from coordinate 244,385 downwards.
CGATGGGCACGCCATTGCCGGCCTGGCCCACTGAGGTGCCGGGGCCGCTGACCACAATGCCATCGGCCTGCACCAGCAGCGGCTGCCAGAACAGCGCATTGGCCAGGATCAGCGCCAGGCCGCGCTTGGGCAGGCCGCAGAAGCGGTCAGGGCTTGCCGGGGCGGCAGATGGCTGGTGGGCCCGGTGGGCGAAGGGACGGGTCGGCATATCAATCTCGATGCAACAGGGCGTTGTCGGCAGTGGGGTTACAGGAAGAAGTCCAGGCGAAAGTAGATCGGCGCTTCACGCTCCGTCATCGCGGCCGGGCGTTTCAGGGAATGGGCGAAGGTCACGCCGGCAGACAGGTGCTGGCCGCGGGCAAACAGCTCCAGCGAATGGCTGGAGAGCCGCCCGTGCTGATCACCGTTGTAGCGCTCGTGGGTAATTACGCCTTGGTCGTAGCCCAGGCTGGCGCCGTATTCGGCCAAGGCCGGGCGTAACCAGGCCAGGGTCAGCGGGCGCGCCCAGCGCAGGTCGTTGCGCCAGTAGGCGCCGCTGTCGCCGCTCAGCTGCTGGTCCTTGAAACCGCGCAGCGAGGACGCGCCGCCGAGGCTGATGCGTTGCGCGCTGAACAACACATCGTCGGTGTGCTGGCCGGTGACCAGGCTGGTGAAACTCAGGGACTCGCCCGCCAGGGTGAAAGGCTGCAGGTAACTGGCGGTGGCGGTGTACTTGCGAAAACGCGCCTCGGGTTCACCGGGGCCGGGATGCCCTGCGCTTTGCGCGTCGAAAGCGCCAATGCCCTGTTGCAGGCCCAGGTCGAAGTTGATGAAGGCGCTGGCGACCCGGCGACCGTGGTTGATGCCCCACTGCAGCTCGCTCAGCCGATTGCTGCTCAGGTCCAGGCGGCTGTCTTCGATGTAGGCGTTGGTGCGCAGGTGCGCGACACCGAGGCTCATCGAGGTTTTGCTTAAAGCGTCGCGATGGATCACCCGTTCTGCGCGCAGCAGGTGGTGCTGGCTGTCGCCCGATTGCTTGAAGTTGAAACCGTTGGCCTGGACCTGCGAGCGGTAATCGCTCTGGCTGTAGCTGTAGCTGAAGTTCCACCAACCCCAGGGCAGGCTGTAATAGAGCATGGCGTTTTGCGAGGTCTTGCGCCGATCGCTGACGGCATCGTGGCCACCGCGCAGCACCAGTTGATCAGCCAGGCCCAGGGGGCTGTCCCATTCCAGGGCGGTGCCCCATTGCTGTTCGCCAGTGGATTTTTGCCCGTCGTTGTTGCGCGACACGCTCGCGCGCCAGGGTTTTTGCGCCGTGTTCTCCACCCTGACGCGGGTGCCGCCCACCTGGGCGCCCGGCGCCAGTTCCATGCGGGCCTGGTTTGATGGCAACCGGTTGAGCTGGTCGACCAGTTGCTCGATCTGACGCAGGTTCAACAGCTCGCCATCGGCACCGGGAAACGCCATGGCCAGTTCACGCGCCGACAGTCCGCTGCCTTCTGCGCGGTCCACGCCTTCAAGCGTGCCTTCGACCACGAGCACCCTGAGGTGGCCGCTGGACAGGTCCTGTTGAGGCAAATAGGCGCGACTGGTGACCAGCCCGCTGGACAGGTAGTACTCGGTGATGACCTTGAGCAGCTCATTGAGCCGGGCCACGCCCAAGCATTGGCCGAGGTAGGGTTTAAGCAGGCGCAAACGCGCGCCGGCGGGCAGGTGCCCGGCGCCCTCGATGTCGATCGTGTCGATGGCAAAGCACCGGGAATCAGCAGGCATGGCCGGTTCGTCTGGCGTGCTCGGGCTGCCGGGCAGCGCTTTGAGCTCTTCCAGCCGCTGGCGCTGCTCTTGCAATAAGCGATTCTGGCGATCACGGATAATGTCCTGATCGCCGGGATTGGTAACGGGCGCGGCCAAAGTGCTGCTGATAACGCTTATATAAATAAACGAAACGCACATAAGGAATTGCGCCCTCGACAGTAATGAGGGCAACTTGGAGAACCGGGTAATAAACGAGGGGTGCTAAACTAACACTGTGATTGGTACTCGCCACCCCTTGAAACAATGCCGCTGGAGACAACGGGAACATTCCTACATACAGCGGTTAAGTTTTCCTACAGAACTTACTTACGCTTTGTTCCTGCATAGTTTTTTCGCCCAGTAGGTGCATTGCAGGCTCTATTCAATATTCACGCTATGCGTGAGGCTAAAAACAGTCAGTACATATTTAAGAGTCGTCGTCATTCTCAACTTTTATGAAGTCCGATCGCGGCCCGAGCCTTCGGCAGCTCCTACCGGGGGGCTTTGTTTCATTTCGCGGGATCTGGTTGGCTGGCAGGCAGCCATCGCTGGCAAGCCAGCTCCCACAATGGGCTTGGGTTCATTTCGCGAGATCTGGTGGCTGGCAGGCCGTCTTTGCTGGTGAGCCAGCTCCCACAATGGGCTTGGGTTCATTTTGCGGGATCTGGTGGTTGTGGGGCCGTGGGCAATAAAAAAACTCAACAAATTCCACGCCCTGCCGAAACCCTGTGAAAGCCTCACGGATTGAATATGCCATGCGTAATAACCAGCCCATCACTCAACGCGAACGGACCTTCCCGGCTCAGCAGCGGTTGATTTCCACCACTGATGCCAAGGGCGTGATTTCCTACTGTAACGACGACTTTGTCGAGATCAGCGGGTTTTCGCGTGAGGAACTGATCCGTGCGCCGCACAATCTGGTTCGTCATCCCGACGTGCCATCGGCGGTGTTCGCGCATATGTGGGGGACGCTCAAGCAGGGTCAGCCCTGGATGGGTATCGTCAAGAATCGCTGCAAGAGCGGTGATCACTATTGGGTTAACGCCTATGTGACGCCGATCTTCGAAGGCAATCAGGTAATTGGTTACGAGTCGGTGCGGGTCAAGCCGACGGCCGAGCAGATCCGTCGTGCCGAGGCGTTGTATCAGCGGCTCAATCAGGGCAAGTCGGCGGTGCCTGCCAGTGATAAGTGGCTGCCGGTTGTGCAGGACTGGTTGCCGTTCATTCTGGTGAGCCAGTTGAGTTTCATGATTGGCGCCACGCTGACGTCGCAGTGGGGCTTTGCCCTTGCCGCCGGGCTTTCGGTGCCGTTGGGCCTGATGGGCTTGAGCTGGCAGCAGCGCGGGTTGAAGCGCTTGTTGCGTTTGGCTGAGCAGACCACGTCCGATCCGTTGATTGCGCAGATGTACACCGACAGCCGTGGCGCACAGGCGCGGTTGGAGATGTCGATTTTGAGTCAGGAAGCGCGCCTGAAGACCTGCCTGACCCGTTTGCAGGACACGGCCGAGCATCTGACCGATCAGGCCAAACAGTCTGACACCCTGGCGCACAACAGTTCGACGGGCCTTGAGCGCCAGCGGGTTGAGACCGAGCAGGTCGCGACTGCGGTGAACCAGATGGCGGCGACGACCCAGGAAGTGGCCAGCCATGTGCAGCGCACGGCGGATGCGACCCAGGAAGCCAACCGCCTGACGGGGCGTGGTCGTACCATTGCCGGGGAAACCCGTGATGCGATTCAGCGGCTGTCGGTGGTGGTTGGGGAAACCGGGATGACGGTGACGCAGCTGGCCAAGGACAGTGACGAGATCGGTGGTGTGGTGGATGTGATCAAGGGTATCGCCGACCAGACCAACCTGCTGGCGCTGAACGCGGCGATCGAAGCGGCGCGCGCCGGGGAGATGGGTCGTGGGTTTGCGGTGGTGGCGGATGAGGTGCGGCAATTGGCGCAGCGGACCAGCGAGTCCACCGGGCAGATTCATGCCCTGATCGCCAAGCTGCAGCAGACGGCCAGTACCGCCGTGCAGACCATGGAAGCCGGGCATCGTCAGGCTGAGGAAGGTGTGGCGCGGGTGCTGGAGGCGGATCAGGCGTTGGTGGGGATCAGCGAAGCGGTGGCGAACATCACCGACATGACGACGCAGATTGCGGCGGCGACTGAGGAGCAAAGTGCTGTGGCTGAGGAGATCAGTCGCAATATCAGCAATATTTCGCAGCTGGCGGATCAGACGTCGGAGCAGGCGCAGCATTCGGCGTTGTTGAGTGAAGAGCTGACGAAGACGGCGAGTACGCAGTATTCGTTGGTTGAGCGGTTTAATCGGTAGGTCAAGGTCAAAAGATCGCAGCCTTCGGCAGCTCCTACGGGGGGGTGTATGAGCAGAAACCTGGGTAGCTTCCGGGTTTTTTGTGGCTGATCTGGAGGTGATGGTGCCTGTTGGGGCCTCATCGCGGGCAAGCCCGCTCCCACAGTGGATTGGGGTGCTGCACAAAACCTGTGGGAGCGGGCTTGCCCGCGATGAGGCCCATACAGCCACCGCAGGTGTCACAGAAGGAAATCGGCAACCTTCTGCGCAGCAGCGGCCAGATGCTGTTCGTGGGTATGCCCCGAGGCCTTCAGCGGCTTGAGGTCATGATCCCCCGCCACCAACCAGAACACCTCGATGCTCGATGACAATTTGTACCCCTCAACGGTCTCCCGGTTGCCCAGCGCATCCCGCTCGCCCTGCACAATCAGCGTACGGGTCTTCAAACCCGCCAGGTGTTCCACCCGCGGTTTCTCCGGCTTGCCCACTGCGTAGAACGGATACCCCAGGCACACCAGCGCATCCGCGCCCAGTTCATCCGCCAGCAAACTGGCCATCCGCCCGCCCATGGACTTGCCGCCAATGGCCAGGTTACCGGCGACATGGGGTCGCACCAGGGCATACACCTCGCGCCAGCACTCCAGCAGTTTCGGCGCCGGATTCGGTGGGCGTTTGCCGCCGTCGATACGCCGTTGCGCCATGTAGGGAAACTCGAAGCGCAGCACGTTGACCCCAAGCGCAGCAAGGCGCGCCGCCATGTCGTTCATCCAGGCGCTGTCCATCGGCGCGCCGGCGCCATGGGCGAGGATCAGGGTGGGCGAAGCCGCCGCTGGGGCGGCGTTCCATAACCAGCCTTTTTCCTGCACACACTGCGCCCATTGATCCCCGTCAATACTGGCCTTGTGCTCTTTGTCCATGCTTGCCTCGCTTTTAGTCTGCCTATAACTCCAGGCGAAGGACGCGCTGCCTTGTCGCACGCGTGCTCACTTCGGCTGAACCGTGGATGGGGAACCATGAACACTTCTATCAGTACCGCCTACAACTACAAGGTGGTCCGCCAATTCGCCATTATGACGGTGGTGTGGGGCATCGTCGGCATGGGGCTCGGGGTTTTTCTCGCGGCTCAATTGGTGTGGCCCGCGCTTAACTTCGATTTGCCGTGGACCAGCTTCGGGCGCCTGCGCCCGCTGCACACCAACGCGGTGATCTTCGCCTTCGGCGGTTGCGCCCTGTTCGCCAGTTCGTTTTATTCGGTGCAACGCACCTGCCAGACGCAATTGTTTGCGCCAAAAATTGCCGCGTTCTGCTTCTGGGGCTGGCAAGTGGTGATCCTGCTGGCGGCGATCAGCCTGCCGCTGGGTTACACCAGTTCCAAGGAATACGCCGAGCTGGAATGGCCGATCGACATTCTGATCACCATCGTCTGGGTCGCCTACGCGGTGGTGTTCTTCGGCACGATCATGCAGCGCAAGACCAAGCACATCTACGTCGGCAACTGGTTCTTCGGTGCGTTCATCATCACCGTGGCGATTCTGCACATCGTCAACAATCTTGAGCTGCCGGTGAGTTTCACCAAGTCCTATTCGGTGTATGCCGGTGCGACCGATGCGATGGTGCAGTGGTGGTACGGCCACAACGCCGTGGGCTTTTTCCTCACGGCCGGCTTCCTCGGCATGATGTATTACTTCGTGCCCAAGCAGGCCGAGCGGCCGGTGTATTCCTATCGCCTGTCGATCGTGCACTTCTGGGCGCTGATCACCCTGTACATCTGGGCAGGTCCCCACCACTTGCACTACACCGCGCTGCCGGACTGGGCGCAGTCGCTGGGCATGGTGATGTCGCTGATTCTGCTGGCTCCAAGCTGGGGCGGGATGATCAACGGCATGATGACCCTGTCGGGCGCCTGGCATAAGTTGCGCAGCGATCCGATCCTGCGCTTCCTGGTGGTCTCGCTGGCGTTCTACGGCATGTCGACCTTTGAAGGCCCGATGATGGCGATCAAGACCGTCAACGCCCTCTCCCACTACACCGACTGGACCATTGGCCACGTGCACGCCGGCGCACTCGGCTGGGTGGCGATGATTTCCATCGGCGCGCTGTATCACATGATCCCGAAAATCTTCGGTCGGGCGCAGATGCACAGCATCGGCCTGATCAACGCGCACTTCTGGCTCGCGACCATCGGCACCGTGCTGTACATCGCCTCGATGTGGGTCAACGGCATTGCCCAGGGCCTGATGTGGCGTGCGATCAACGAAGACGGCACGCTGACCTACTCCTTCGTCGAAACCCTGGTGGCCAGCCACCCGGGCTTCGTCGTGCGCCTGGTAGGCGGCGCGATCTTCCTGAGCGGCATGTTCCTGATGGCTTACAACACCTGGCGCACCGTACGGGCCTCGCAGCCTACCGACGTCGCCACTGCCGCGCAGATCGCCTGAGGAGTCCGCGATGAAACACGAAACAATCGAGAAAAACGTCGGCCTGCTCATGCTGTTGATGGTGCTGGCCGTGAGTATCGGCGGCCTGACCCAGATCGTGCCGCTGTTCTTCCAGGACGTGACCAATAAGCCGGTGGAAGGCATGAAGCCCTACACCGCGCTGCAGCTGGAAGGACGCGACATCTATATTCGGGAAGGTTGCGTGGGTTGCCATTCGCAGATGATCCGGCCGTTCCGCGCCGAAACCGAACGCTACGGGCACTACTCGGTGGCCGGCGAGAGTGTGTGGGATCACCCGTTCCTGTGGGGCTCCAAGCGTACCGGGCCGGACCTGGCCCGGGTCGGCGCCCGCTACTCGGATGACTGGCATCGCGCGCACTTGTACAACCCGCGCAACGTGGTGCCCGAGTCGAAGATGCCGGCCTACCCATGGCTGGTCACGCAGGCGGTCGACAGCAGCCATACCGAAACCAAGATCCGCACCATGCGCACCCTTGGCGTGCCGTACACCGATGACGACGTCAGCGGCGCGGTGGCCAGCCTGAAGGGCAAGACCGAGATGGACGCCCTGGTTTCTTACCTGCAAGTGCTCGGCACTGCCATCAAGAGCAAGAGGTGAGTGATGTTTGAGATGAGCACTGGAATGATCCGCGGCCTGGGCACGGTCGTGGTGTTCGTGGCCTTCGTCGGCCTGACGCTGTGGGTGTTCAACACCAAGCGCAATCCGGAATTCGCCGAAGCGCGCCTGCTGCCGTTCGCCGACGAGCCGCAACCTGACAGCCCACCAGAACCTGCAACAACAAGGAGTACCCGGTCATGACCACTTTCTGGAGTACGTGGATCTGCGTACTGACCATCGGCAGCCTGATCGGCCTGACCTGGCTGCTGATCGGCACGCGCAAGGGCGAGACCAAGGGCAGCGTCGACCAGACCATGGGCCACAGCTTCGACGGCATCGAGGAGTACGACAACCCGTTGCCGCAGTGGTGGTTCATGCTGTTCGCCGGCACGTTGGTGTTTGCCGTCGGTTACCTGGTGTTGTACCCGGGCCTGGGCAACTGGAAAGGCATCCTGCCCGGCTATGAAGATGGCTGGACCGGCGTGCACGAGTGGGAAAAGGAGATGAACAAGGCTGACGCGAAGTTTGGGCCGATCTACGCCAAATTCGCGTCGATGCCCGTGGAAGAAGTGGCCCAGGACCCGCAAGCACTGAAGATGGGTGGCCGCCTGTTCGCCTCCAACTGCTCGGTGTGCCACGGCTCGGATGCCAAGGGCGCGTTCGGCTTCCCCAACCTCGCCGACAGCAACTGGCGCTGGGGCGGCGATGCCGAGATGATCAAGACCACCATCATGGGCGGTCGCATGGCGGCGATGCCGGCCTGGGGCGAAATCCTCGGTGAAGCCGGCGTGAAGAACGTGGCCGCCTACGTGCGTCACGACTTGGCAGGGCTGCCATTGCCAGCGGATACCAAGGCCGACCTGCAAGCCGGCCAGCAAGCGTTCAGCACCACCTGCACGGCCTGTCACGGCGCGAGTGGCCAGGGCACCGAGGCCATGGGCGCGCCGAACCTGACGCACCCGGCCGGCTTTATCTATGGCACCAGCCTGACGCAGCTCGAGCAAACGATTCGTCATGGTCGCCAGGGCCACATGCCGGCGCAGAATGAGCTGCTGGGCAACGATAAGGTGCAACTGTTGGCGGCTTATGTGTACAGCTTGTCCCACGGTTTGAATACCGATCGTTTGCAGGCTGAAGGCAAACGCGAATAACTCTCGACCGCTCTACTGCCGCATTCGCCTGCATGCGGCAGTTCCCTGCCCCTTTGCGACCAAGTGTCGCACCCTTCCTTAGTACGCCTTTCGGTTCCCCGGATTCGGGTCTAAGCTTGCCCAGATGCGGACTGGCATGAGCCGGTTCCAGGTCGACCCGACGCGATGCGTTCGACGAATTCGCTCGATGACAGGCCGCAAAGGCTGGTAGATACCGGCTGTCGCGCAAATCGCCTGCTGTCCCCTGATCGTTGTGTTTGAACACACCCCGTTACATCTGACCTGACCCCCTCGCCTCTTTCGTCTGCTGCGACATTTTGTCCATGGGCAATTTTGTCCTTACGCGGCGCATGGAAAGGCCGCAGAATCAGCTTTTGAAAGCATTGACCCAGGTCATGGCGCGTTGCAATGACCCCCCGCTTTCTACATACTTGCGGCCGATTTTTACTCCTAATAAAACACCCAAACCGTGGAACCTTAGAATGAGCACAGCAATCAGTCCGACTGCTTATAACTATAAGGTAGTCCGCCAGTTCGCCATCATGACGGTGGTCTGGGGGATCCTTGGCATGGGGCTTGGTGTCTTCATCGCCTCGCAACTGGTATGGCCGGAATTAAACTTCGGTCTGCCATGGACGAGCTTTGGACGCCTTCGCCCGTTGCACACCAACCTGGTGATTTTCGCCTTCGGTGGTTGTGCACTGTTTGCCACTTCTTATTACGTCGTGCAGCGAACCTGCCAAACGCGACTGATTTCCGACAGCCTCGCCGCCTTCACCTTCTGGGGTTGGCAAGCGGTGATCGTCGGCGCCATCGTTACCTTGCCGCTGGGTTACACCACCACCAAGGAATACGCTGAGCTGGAATGGCCTTTGGCTATTCTGCTGGCCATCGTCTGGGTCACCTACGGTCTGGTGTTCTTCGGCACCATCACCAAGCGCAAGACCAAGCACATCTATGTGGGCAACTGGTTCTACGGTGCCTTCATCGTCGTGACGGCGATGCTGCACATCGTCAACCACGCTTCCCTGCCGGTCAGCTTCTTCAAGTCCTACTCGGCCTACGCCGGTGCGACGGATGCGATGATCCAGTGGTGGTACGGTCACAACGCGGTGGGCTTCTTCCTGACCACCGGCTTCCTGGGGATGATGTACTACTTCGTTCCGAAGCAGGCCGAGCGTCCGATCTACTCCTATCGCCTGTCCATCGTGCACTTCTGGGCGCTGATCACCCTGTACATCTGGGCCGGCCCGCACCACCTGCACTACACCGCACTGCCGGACTGGGCCCAGTCCCTGGGCATGGCGATGTCGATCATCCTGCTGGCTCCGAGCTGGGGCGGCATGATCAACGGCATGATGACCCTGTCGGGCGCCTGGCATAAGCTGCGCACCGACCCGATCCTGCGGTTCCTGGTGGTCTCCCTGGCGTTCTACGGCATGTCGACCTTCGAAGGCCCGATGATGGCGATCAAGACCGTGAACTCGCTGTCGCACTACACCGACTGGACCATTGGCCACGTACACGCCGGTGCGTTGGGCTGGGTGGCGATGATTTCGATCGGCGCGATCTACCACATGATCCCGAAACTGTTCGGTCGTGTGCAGATGCACAGCATCGGCCTGATCAACGCGCACTTCTGGCTCGCGACCATCGGTACCGTGCTCTACATCGCTTCGATGTGGGTCAACGGCATCACCCAGGGCCTGATGTGGCGTGCCATCAACGACGACGGCACCCTCACCTATTCGTTCGTCGAAGCGCTGCAAGCCAGCCACCCGGGCTTCATCGTTCGCGCCCTGGGCGGTGCGTTCTTCGCCAGCGGCATGCTGTTAATGGCCTACAACGTATGGCGTACCGTACGTGCCTCGAACCCGGCTGAAGCGGAAGCTGCCGAACAGATTGCTGTAGTTGGAGCTCACTGATGAAGCATGAAGCAGTCGAGAAGAATATTGGCCTGCTGGCCTTCTTCATGGTTATCGCCGTCAGTATCGGCGGCTTGACCCAGATCGTTCCGCTGTTTTTCCAGGACGTCACCAACAAGCCGGTAGAAGGCATGAAGCCGCGTACCGCCCTTGAACTGGAAGGCCGCGACGTGTACATCGCCAACGGTTGTGTCGGCTGCCACTCGCAGATGATCCGCCCGTTCCGTGCTGAAACCGAACGCTACGGCCACTACTCGGTCGCCGGTGAAAGCGTCTGGGACCACCCGTTCCTGTGGGGTTCCAAGCGTACCGGCCCGGACCTGGCCCGTGTTGGCGGTCGTTACTCCGATGACTGGCAGCGTGCGCATTTGTACAACCCGCGCAACGTAGTGCCCGAGTCGAAAATGCCGGCCTACCCGTTCCTCGTGGAAAACAAGCTCGACGGCAAAGACACCGCCAAGAAAATGGAAGTCTTGCGCACGCTCGGCGTTCCTTACACCGACGAAGACATCGCCGGTGCCAAGGATGCTGTGAAGGGCAAAACCGAAATGGACGCGCTGGTGGCCTATCTGCAAGGCCTGGGCACCATCATCAAAAGCAAACGGTGATTTAGATGGATATCGGGATGATTCGTGGCCTGGGCACCGTTGTCGTGATGGTGGCCTTCATCGGTCTGGCGCTGTGGGTGTTCAGCCCCAAGCGCAAGTCGGAGTTTGAAGACGCTACCTTGCTGCCTTTCGCGGATGATCCCGAAGCCATCAAGCACGTCGAGCAAGCTTCTAGGAGTAACAAAGAATGACTACGTTCTGGAGTCTGTACGTCACAGTCCTCAGTCTGGGCACCATCTTCGCCCTGACCTGGCTGCTGCTGTCCACCCGCAAGGGCCAGCGCGCCGAGCAGACGGAAGAAACGGTTGGGCACTCCTTCGACGGGATCGAGGAGTACGACAACCCGCTGCCGAAATGGTGGTTCATGCTGTTCGTGGGCACCATCATCTTCGCCCTCGGCTACCTGGTGCTCTACCCGGGCCTGGGCAACTGGAAAGGCCTGCTGCCAGGTTACAACTACCTGGATAACGAAAAGCAGACCGCGTTCGCCAACGGCCAGACCGGCTGGACCGGCGTGCACGAGTGGGAAAAGGAAATGGCCAAGTCGGACGCGCGTTTCGGCCCGATCTTCGCCAAGTTCGCTTCCATGCCTATCGAAGAAGTGGCCAAGGATCCGCAAGCACTGAAAATGGGTGGCCGCCTGTTCGCCTCCAACTGCTCGGTGTGCCACGGTTCCGACGCCAAGGGTGCCTACGGCTTCCCGAACCTGACCGACGCCGACTGGCGCTGGGGCGGCGAGCCCGAAACCATCAAGACCACCATCATGGGCGGTCGTCACGCAGTGATGCCGGCGTGGGCTGAAGTGATTGGCGAGCAAGGCGTGGCGGACGTGGCTGCCTACGTGCTGACCAACCTCGATGGCCGCAAGCTGCCGGAAGGCGCCAAGGCTGACCCTGCTGCCGGGCAGAAGCTGTTCGCGGCCAACTGCGTGGCGTGCCACGGTCCGGCCGGTAAAGGTACCCCGGCAATGGGTGCACCTGACCTGACCCACCCGGGCGCGTTCATCTACGGTTCGAGCTTCGCGCAACTGCAGCAGACCATCCGTTACGGCCGCCAGGGCCAGATGCCTGCTCAGGAACAGCTGCAAGGCAACGACAAGGTTCACCTGCTGGCCGCTTACGTCTACAGCTTGTCTCACGGTGAGAAAGCTCCGGCGGAAGATGCCCAGTAACCTTTGATGCAATAAAAACGGCCCTGCCCATGTGAATGGGCGGGGCCGTTTTGTTTATGGCCTATGCTCGCTTAACGCTTCACCTGTCGGAGCGGCAAGATCAAAAGATCGTCCGATCGCGGCCCGAGCCTTCGGCAGCTCCTACGGGGATTGAATTTACGGTCATGGGAGGGCCCTGGCGCTGCGAAAACCGGCCATGACTCACAAGTCAATTGATTCAAGTCATTACACCATCGGATAAATTCTCCCAACGTGACCAAAGGTCGCACCCTCGGACTAGAGCTACAGGCGTATCATTGCGCCACTGCAATACCTCTTTTTGACCGCGGTCGGCATGTACTGACCGGGGCATTTTTCCACTGCCGTGGGATGCAATGATGAGCAACCAGATACCGGTACACGACGTCACGCCACCCACCAAGAACGCGAATAACAGCGTCGACCTCTACGCCTCTCGAGAAAAGATCTACACCCGTGCTTTCACCGGCCTGTTCCGCAACCTGCGGATGATGGGCGGCGCGCTGCTGTTCCTGCTGTATTTCGGTACGGTATGGCTCAACTGGGGCGGGCACCAGGCGGTCTGGTGGAACCTGCCGGAGCGTAAATTCTTCATCTTCGGCGCCACGTTCTGGCCGCAGGATTTCATCCTGCTGTCCGGGATCCTGATCGTCAGCGCCTTCGGCCTGTTCTTCATCACCGTGTACGCCGGGCGAGTCTGGTGCGGCTATACCTGCCCGCAAAGCGTCTGGACCTGGATTTTCATGTGGTGCGAGAAGGTCACCGAAGGCGACCGCAACCAGCGCATCAAGCTCGACAAGGCGCCGATGAACGCCAACAAGCTGCTGCGCAAGCTCAGCAAGCACTCGCTGTGGCTGTTGATCGGCTTTGTCACCGGCATGACCTTTGTCGGGTATTTCTCGCCGATCCGCGAGCTGACCATCGACTTCTTCACCGGCCAGGCGGATGGCTGGTCGTATTTCTGGGTCGGGTTCTTCACCCTGGCCACCTACGGCAACGCCGGCTGGTTGCGCGAGCAGGTGTGCATCTACATGTGCCCGTATGCGCGTTTCCAGAGTGTGATGTTCGACAAGGATACGCTGATCGTCTCCTACGACCCGCGCCGGGGTGAAAGCCGGGGCCCGCGCAAGAAAGGCGTCGACTACAAGGCCCTGGGCCTGGGCGACTGCATCGACTGCACCATGTGCGTCCAGGTGTGCCCCACCGGCATCGACATTCGCGACGGCCTGCAGATCGAATGCATTGGCTGCGCAGCGTGCATCGATGCCTGCGACAGCATCATGGACAAGATGGAGTACCCGCGCGGCCTGATCAGCTACACCACCGAGCACAACCTGTCCGGCCAGAAAACCAATAAGCTGCGCCCGCGCCTGATTGGCTATGCCGTGGTGTTGCTGGCGATGATCGGCTTGCTGATGGCGGCCTTCTTCATGCGTTCGCTGGTGGGTTTCGACGTCAGCAAGGACCGTGTGCTGTACCGCGAGAACGCCGAAGGGCGGATCGAAAACGTGTACAGCCTGAAGATCATGAACAAAGACCAGCGTGACCACACCTACCTGCTTGAAGCGACCGGCCTGCCGGACCTGCGGCTGCAAGGCAAGCGTGAGATCAAGGTCGCTGCCGGGGAAATTTTCAGCCAGCCGGTGGAATTGTCCAGCGCGCCGGAGCAATTGCCATCGAGCACCAACGAGGTGAAATTCATCCTCAAGGATGCCGATGACGACAGCGTCCACGTTGAAGCCAAGAGCCGATTCATCGGCCCACAAATTCGTTGAGAGAAGTGAACATGCCTGCAGCAAATACGACGAGCCCCTGGTACAAGCACCTCTGGCCGTGGATCATCATCGCCATCCTGGCCTGCTCGGTGACCCTGACCCTGTCGATGGTGACCATTGCGGTGAACAACCCGGACAACCTGGTCAACGACAACTATTACGAGGCCGGCAAGGGCATCAACCGTTCGCTTGATCGCGAACTGCTGGCACAGACCCTGAAACTGCGCGCCAGCGTGCACCTGGACGGGATGACGGGCGAAGTCGACCTGCACCTGACCGGCGACAGCCAGCCAAAAACCCTGGAACTGAACCTGATCTCGCCGACCCAGCCGGAAAAGGATCGCAAGATCACCCTGACCCACAGCGACACCGAGGCCGGCCGCTACATTGGCCAGGTGAACGACAAGGTTGAAGGGCGTCGGTTTGTCGAGCTGCTGGGCGTGGAAAACGACAAGACCTGGCGCATGTTCGAAGAAGAACAGGTCAGCCATGACAAGGACCTGCTGCTGGGCGACGAGCCGCTGCAGGGTGCGGAAGACTTGAAGAAATAAGCCTGCGCATGCTGCCTGTGGCGCTGCCGTCGGAGCTGTCGTAGGAGCTGTCGTAGGAGCTGTCGAGTGAAACGAGGCTGCGATCTTTTGATGTTGTTTTTTCGAGCAAGATCAAAAGATCGCAGCCTCGTTTCCCTCGGCAGCTCCTACAGGGTTCGACAAATTCAACAGGTTTAACAAGTGCAACAGGCTCAACAGTTTCAACTCACCGGCATCTGCTCAGCCCAGACGATTTAGACTCCCCCATGACCACACCAACCCCCTGCTACCACTGCGCCCTCCCCGTCCCGGGCGGCAGCCGCTTCACCGCCATTGTGCTGGGGCAAACCCGCGAGTTCTGCTGCCCGGGTTGCCAGGCCGTGGCCGAAGCCATCGTGGCCGGGGGGCTGGAAAGTTATTACCAGCATCGCAGCGAAGCATCGGCCAACCCCGAAGCCCTGCCGGTGCAGCTGGTGGACGAACTGGCGCTGTACGACCGCGCTGACGTGCAGGCGCCGTTCGTGCGTCATGAAGGCGAGCTGGCCGAAACCACCCTGCTGATGGAAGGCATCAGTTGCGCGGCCTGTGGCTGGCTGATCGAAAAACACCTGCGCGCCCTGCCTGGCGTCGCCGAAGCCCGGCTCAATCTGTCGAACCATCGCCTGCATGTACGCTGGGCCGATGCGCAGTTGCCGCTGAGCCAGGTCCTCGGCGAACTGCGCCACATCGGCTACGCCGCTCACCCCTATCAGGCCGACCGCGCCAGTGAACAACTGGCCAGCGAAAACCGCCTGGCCCTGCGCCAACTCGGCGTCGCCGGCCTGCTGTGGTTCCAGGCGATGATGGCGACCATGGCCACCTGGCCCGAATTCAACATCGACCTGAGCCCCGAGCTGCACACCATCCTGCGCTGGGTCGCGCTGTTTCTGACCACGCCGATCGTGTTCTACAGCTGTGCGCCATTCTTCAAAGGTGCCATGCGCGACCTGCGCACCCGCCACCTGACCATGGACGTCTCGGTCTCGCTGGCCATCGGCAGCGCCTACCTGGCCGGGATCTGGACATCGATCACTGGCGTCGGCGAACTGTATTTCGACGCGGTGGGCATGTTCGCCCTGTTCCTGCTGGCCGGACGCTACCTGGAACGCCGCGCCCGGGAGCGCACCGCCGCCGCCACCGCGCAACTGGTCAACCTGTTGCCTGCCTCGTGCCTGCGCCTGGGTGCGGACGGCCAGAGCGAGCGCATCCTGCTCAGCGAATTGCGCCTGGGCGATCAGGTGCTGGTGCATCCCGGCGCTATCCTGCCGGCCGATGGCAGGATTCTCGACGGACAGTCCAGCGTCGACGAGTCCCTGCTCACCGGCGAGTACCTGCCGCAACCGCGCACCCTGGGCGATGCGGTGACCGCGGGAACACTGAACGTCGAGGGCGCGCTGACCGTTGAAGTCCTGGCACTCGGCCAGGACACGCGCCTGTCGGCCATCGTCCGCCTGCTGGACCGTGCCCAGGCGGAAAAACCGCGCCTGGCGGAAATCGCCGACCGCGCCGCCCAGTGGTTTTTGCTGTTGTCGTTGATCGCTGCCGCCGTGATCGGCCTGGTGTGGTGGGAGCTGGACTCATCGCGGGCCTTCTGGATCGTGCTGGCCATGCTCGTGGCGACCTGCCCGTGCGCCTTATCCCTGGCGACGCCGACGGCGCTCACTGCGGCCACGGGCACCTTGCACAAGCTGGGCCTGTTGCTGACCCGCGGGCATGTGCTGGAAGGCCTGAATCAGATCGACACGGTGATTTTCGACAAGACCGGCACCCTCACCGAAGGGCGCCTGGCCCTGCGTTCGATCCGCCCCCTCGGTGCGCTCGACAGTGACCAGTGCCTGGGCCTGGCGGCGGCGCTGGAGAACCGTTCCGAACATCCAATTGCGCGGGCGTTTGGTCGCGCGCCGCTGGCCGCCGAGGAAGTGCACAGCACGCCGGGGCTGGGGCTCGAAGGCCTGGTGGGCGAGCAGCGCCTGCGCATTGGCCAGCCAAGTTTTGTCTGCGAACTGAGTGGCGCAGCAGTGCCGGCGATGCCCGATGAACCTGGCCAGTGGTTACTGCTTGGCGACGCGCATGGCCCCCTGGCCTGGTTTGTCCTCGACGACCGCCTGCGCGCCGATGCGCCGGCACTGTTGGCGGCATGCAAAGCCCGGGGCTGGCGCACGCTGCTGCTGTCCGGCGACAGTTCGCCCATGGTCGCCAGCGTTGCCGCCGAGCTGGGCATCGATGAAGCCCGGGGCGGCCTGCGCCCGGATGACAAGCTGCAGGTGCTGCAACAGTTGCACCGCGAAGGGCGAAAGGTGTTGATGCTCGGCGACGGGGTCAACGACGTGCCGGTGCTGGCCGCCGCCGACATCAGTGTCGCCATGGGCTCGGCCACTGACCTGGCGAAAACCAGCGCCGACGCCGTGCTGCTCTCCAACCGCCTGGACGCGCTGGTGCAGGCGTTCAGCCTGGCGCGGCGGACCCGGCGGGTGATCATCGAGAATCTATTGTGGGCCGGGTTGTACAATGGCCTCATGTTGCCCTTCGCTGCCCTCGGCTGGATCACCCCGGTGTGGGCGGCGGTCGGCATGTCCATCAGTTCGTTGACCGTGGTGCTCAATGCCCTGCGCCTGACTCGCCTGCCGAGCTCGCCGGCCATCAGCGCCACGCCACAAACCCGCCCGCTGCCGGCCTGAGCCGCGCGGGCATGGAGTGAACCCATGCCAGCCTTATACGTGATGATCCCGGCCGCGCTGCTGATCGTGGGCATTGCGATCTACATTTTCTTCTGGGCCGTCGACAGCGGCCAGTACGACGACCTCGACGGCCCGGCCCACAGCATTCTGTTCGACGACCAGGACCCCAAGCACACGGCTGCAGTCGACGAGGCCAGCGGTCACGTGGACAAGCCTGAAGACAAGGCCCCGCCCCATGCTTGAATTGGCACCCCTGCTGGTGTCTGCCGTGATCCTGGGCCTGCTCGGTGGCGGTCATTGCCTGGGCATGTGCGGCGGCCTGATGGGCGCCCTGACCCTGGCGATTCCCAAGGAGCAGCGCAGCCGGCGCTTTCGGCTGCTATTGGCGTACAACCTGGGGCGAATCCTCAGTTATGCGACCGCTGGACTGCTGATCGGCCTGGCGGGCTGGGCGGTGGCCAACAGCCCGGCGGCGATGTTCATGCGGGTGCTTGCCGGGTTGCTGCTGATCGCCATGGGCCTGTACCTGGCCGGTTGGTGGAGCGGCCTGACCCGCATTGAAAGCCTCGGTCGCGGCCTGTGGCGGCATATCCAGCCGGTTGCCAGCAAACTCCTGCCGGTCTCCAGCCTGCCCCGGGCTTTGCTGCTGGGCGCCCTCTGGGGCTGGTTGCCGTGCGGCCTGGTCTACAGCACGTTGCTGTGGGCGGCGAGCCAGGGTAATGCGCTGGACAGTGCATGGCTGATGCTCGCGTTTGGGCTGGGGACCTGGCCGGTGCTGCTGGCCACTGGGCTGGCGGCCGAACGCGTTACCGCGTTATTGCGCAAGCGCAGTGTGCGCATGGCCGGGGGGTTGCTGGTGATATTGTTCGGGCTGTGGACCTTGCCGGGGCCGCATCAGCATTGGTTGATGGGGCATTAGGATCAAAAGATCGCAGCCTTCGGCAGCTCCTACAGGGTGTACGCAAATCCCATTGTAGGAGCTGCCGCAGGCTGCGATCTTTTGATCTTAATCCTCTTGATGCAAATCAAGATGCCCCATTGCCCCACCCCCTAGACTCGCCAACACTGCCAGCCTATCCGGGGGAATGCCCGCATGATGCTCGACGCCATTCGTTGGGACACCGATCTGATCCGCCGCTATGACCTGGCGGGACCGCGCTACACCTCCTATCCGACCGCCGCGCAATTCGACGCCACTATCGGCAGCTTCGACCTGTTCCATGCCCTGCGCGATAGCCGCAAGGCGCTGCGGCCGTTGTCGCTGTATGTGCACGTGCCGTTCTGCGCGAACATCTGCTACTACTGCGCCTGCAACAAGGTCATCACCAAGGACCGCGGCCGCGCACACGCCTATTTGCAGCGCCTGGAGCAGGAGATCCAGCTGATCGCCTGCCACCTCGACCCGACACAAAAGGTCGAGCAACTGCACTTCGGCGGCGGTACCCCGACGTTTCTCAGCCATGACGAGCTGCGCCAGCTGATGGCGCAACTGCGCAAGCATTTCAATTTGCTCGACGACGACTCCGGCGACTACGGCATCGAGATCGACCCGCGTGAAGCCGACTGGTCAACCATGGGCCTGCTGCGCGAACTGGGGTTCAACCGCGTCAGCATCGGCCTGCAGGACCTGGACCCTGCCGTGCAGCGAGCCGTCAATCGCCTGCAGAGCCTGGAGGAAACCCGCGCAGTGATCGACGCCGCGCGCACCCTGCAGTTTCGCTCGATCAACATCGACCTGATCTACGGCTTGCCAAGACAAACGCCGGACAATTTTGCCCGCACCGTCGAGGAAGTCATCGCGCTGCAGCCGGATCGGCTGTCGGTGTTCAACTACGCCCACCTGCCCGAACGCTTCATGCCCCAGCGGCGGATCAACAGCAACGAGTTGCCGACCCCGGCGCAGAAGCTGGAAATGCTGCAGCGCACCATCGAACAACTGACCGCCGCCGGGTACCGCTACATCGGCATGGACCACTTCGCCCTGCCCGACGACGAGCTGGCAATCGCCCAGGAAGAATCAACCCTGCAACGCAATTTCCAGGGCTACACCACCCACGGTCACTGCGATCTGGTTGGCCTGGGCGTATCTGCCATTAGCCAGATCGGCGATCTGTACAGCCAGAACAGCAGCGACCTGAATCTCTACCAGAACGCTCTCGCCACTTCTCAACTGGCGACCAGCCGCGGCCTGCTGTGCAATGCCGATGATCGGGTGCGCCGTGCGGTGATCCAACAGCTGATTTGTCGCTTCAGCCTGGAGTTCGCCGAGATCGAGCAGGCATTCAACATCGATTTTCGTGGCTACTTCGGCGAACTTTGGCCGCAATTGCAGACGATGGCCAAGGACGGCCTGATCGAGCTCGACAACGATCGCATCACCGTACTGCCCGCCGGGCGATTGCTGGTGCGCTCGGTGTGCATGGTGTTCGACCGTTATCTGGGACAACACAACCGCGAGCGGTTTTCCAAGGTGATCTAATGACCTGGGTCAAATCGCCGCGTGCTGGTCGGATAGTCCTCTGGTGGGTTACCCTTACGTCTTATGTGTGTTTTTCCCACAAGGATTGAAGAAATGTCCGAGCCAGTCAAACTGCGCGCTCATGGTCAGGCCCACTGCAAGGATTGCAGCCTGGCCCCGCTGTGCCTTCCACTTTCGCTGAATCTGGAAGACATGGATGCGCTGGACGACATCGTCAAACGTGGCCGCCCGCTGAAAAAGGGCGAGTTCCTGTTCCGCCAGGGCGACACGTTCGATTCCGTTTATGCAGTACGCTCCGGCGCCCTGAAGACGTTCAGCCTCAGTGATGGTGGCGAAGAGCAGCTGACCGGCTTCCACCTGCCGAGCGAACTGGTCGGCCTGTCGGGCATGGACACTGAAAAGCACCCGGTTTCCGCGCAAGCCATGGAAACCACCTCGGTGTGCGAGATTCCGTTCGAGCGCCTGGACGAACTGGCCGTGCAATTGCCGCAATTGCGCCGCCAGTTGATGCGCGTGATGAGCCGCGAGATCCGCGACGACCAGCAGATGATGTTGCTGTTGTCGAAGAAGACCGCCGACGAGCGCATCGCCACGTTCCTGGTTAACCTCTCGGCCCGCTTCCGCGCCCGGGGCTTCTCGGCCAACCAGTTCCGCCTGAGCATGTCGCGCAATGAAATCGGCAACTACCTGGGCCTGGCAGTGGAAACCGTATCCAGGGTGTTCACGCGCTTCCAGCAGAACGAACTGATTGCGGCTGAAGGCAAGGAAATCCACATCCTCGATCCGATTCAGCTGTGCGCCCTGGCCGGCGGTTCCCTGGAAGGCTGATCACGGCAACGGCGGTTGAGCGCAACGCTTCAGCCGCCGTTATACTGTGACGTTTGCAGCCTGCCAGGACACCTCGACGATGGTCTTCGACTCCTTCGACATCAAATCCCTGATCCGCCCAGTGATCGACTTTCCAAAGCCGGGCGTGATCTTTCGCGACATCACCCCGTTGTTCCAATCGCCCACGGCCCTGCGCCTGGTGATGGACAGCTTTGCCCACCGTTATGTCGAAGCCGACTTCACGCACATCGGTGCGATGGACGCTCGCGGCTTCCTGATTGGCTCGGTGTTGGCCTATCAGTTGAACAAGCCGCTGGTGCTGTTTCGCAAGCAAGGCAAATTGCCGGCTGATGTGCTGGCCGAGGGTTATGCCACCGAATATGGCGAAGCGTTCCTGGAAGTGCACGCCGACAGCCTGTGCGAGGGTGACTCGGTGGTGATGTTTGATGACCTGATTGCCACTGGCGGGACGTTGATTGCAGCGGCCAACCTGATCCGGCGCATGGGTGCGCGGGTGCATGAAGCGGCGGCGATTATTGATTTGCCGGAGCTGGGTGGGTCGCAGAAGCTGGAAGATATGGGAATACCGACTTTTTGCCTGACGCAGTTTGCGTTGACTGATAAGTAAGTCGCCTGTTCCGACGCCATCGCGGGCAAGCCCGCTCCCACAGGGTTCTCTGTCATGCACATGATTTGTGTACGGCGAGGATCTTTGTGGGAGCTGGCTTGCCAGCGATGGCGTCAGTCGCCATACCGCCAACCTCACAGCCCCATGTGCTCTCACAGGGTTCTTTGACCTGCACAAGATTTGTATACCGCGCGGATCTTTGTGGGAGCTGGCTTGCCAGCGATGGCGTCAGTCGCCATACCGCCAACCTCAAAGCCCCATCTGCTTGCTGATAATCTCGTTCATCACCTCCCGAGTCCCCCCGCCGATCGACAAGATCCGGTTATCCCGATACAGCCGCTCCACCAAACTCTCGCGCATATACCCCAGCCCGCCAAGTATCTGCACCGCATCGCTAGTAATACGATCTGCCGTATCCGTGGCAAAATTCTTCGCCATGGAAATCTCCTTGATCACACCCTGCCCCGCCGCCATTTTCGCCGCCTGACGGTAGGTGAATTCCCGGGAAACCTCCAACGCAGTGGCCATCTCGGCCAGGCGATGCTTGAGCACCTGGAACTTGCCGATGGGCTTGCCGAACGCCTCGCGCTGACGTGCCCATTTCAGGCTTTCCTCCAACGCCAGCTGGGCGGTCATGTTGGCCATCAAGGCCAGGGCCAGGCGCTCGCTCTGGAAGTTACCCATGATGCAGGCGAACCCCATGTTTTCGCCGCCGATCAGATTGCCTGCAGGTACGCGGCAATCATCGAAGAACAGTTCGGCGGTGTCCGACGCCCACCAGCCCATTTTCTTCAACTGGCGGCCGACGGTAAAACCGGGGGTACCCTTCTCGATCAGCAGCAGGCTGACGCCGCCGAAGCCGGGCTCACCGGTGCGCACGGCGACGGTGTAGAAATCTGCGCGAACGCCACTGGTGATGTAGGTTTTGCTGCCGTTGACCCGATAGACATCGCCCTCGCGGACGGCGCGGGTTTGCAGGTTGGCGACGTCCGAGCCGCCGCTCGGCTCGGTCACCGCCAGGGCGCTGATCTTCTCGCCGCTGAGCACCTGGGGCACAACACGATCGCGGACTTCTGGCCTGGCCCATTTCAGAATGGGTGGCAGGCCGATGTCCAGTGAACCCAGACCGGCAACCAGACCACCGGAGCCGCAGCGCATCAGCTCTTCACTGGCGGCGACCTTGGCGAACAGATCACCTTCGTGTGAGCCGCCGAAAGCTTCGGGGTAACCGATGCCCAGGATCCCGGCCTGGCCGGCCTTCAGATAGAGCTCACGGGGGAAGCTTTCGGCTTCTTCCCATTGGTCGATGTCCGGCAGGATTTCACGCTCGACGAATCGTCTGACGCTGTCGCGGACCAGTTGGTGGCTGGGATCGAAGTATTCCTGGAAGGCAGGCATCGGCGAACTCCACTGAAGGTCCAGTGAAGTTAACCGAGCGCTTGCTTGGTTTTCAACCAAAACATGTAGGAGCGAGCTCGCGATGGCGTCATCGCGGAGGTTACAGAGCGATCGGCTTGCGCCCCGCGAAGGAATGCGCCAGCGTCCCGCCATCCACCAACTCAAGCTCGCCACCCAGGGGAACGCCATGGGCAATGCGCGAGGCGATCAGGCCTTTGTTGTTGAGCAGCTGGGCGATGTAATGCGCCGTGGCTTCACCTTCCACCGTGGGGTTGGTCGCCAGGATCACCTCGGTAAAGGTGCCCGCCTCTTCAATTCGTGCCAGCAGTTGCGGAATGCCAATGGCCTCAGGCCCCAGGCCGTCCAGGGGCGACAGGTGGCCCTTGAGCACGAAGTAACGCCCGCGAAACCCGGTCTGCTCCACGGCGTAGACATCCATCGGGCCTTCCACCACGCACAGCAGGGTGTCGTCGCGGCGAGTGTCGGCGCACTGCGGGCACAGGTCGTCCTCGGTCAGCGTGCGGCACAACCGGCAGTGACCGACGCCTTCCATGGCCTGGCTCAGCGCCGATGCCAGGCGCGAGCCACCGCTGCGATCACGCTCGAGCAACTGCAACGCCATGCGCTGTGCGGTTTTCTGGCCAACACCCGGCAAGGTTCGCAGGGCATCGATCAGTTGGCGAATCAAAGGGCTGAAGCTCATGGGCAGACGTCCGACAAATCAACGAGACGCGGTTTATACCCGCGCCTCTCTTTAGCGTCAATTGCTCAGTCCTGAGCGACCCGCACCACCAGTTTGCCGAAGTTGCGCCCTTCGAGCAGGCCGATGAACGCTTCAGGGGCATTCTCCAGGCCGTCGACCACGTCCTCGCGGAACTTCACCTTGCCATCGCGCACCCACGGCGCCATGGCGCTGATGAATTCCGGCTGGCGATCACCGTAGTCATCGAACACGATAAAGCCCTGGATGCGCACGCGCTTGGTCAGCAGGGTGCGTTGCAGTTGCGGCAGGCGATCCGGACCGGTCGGTGCTTCGTGGGCGTTGTACCCGGCGATCAGGCCACACAGCGGAATACGCGCCTTGGCGTTGAGCAGCG
This sequence comes from Pseudomonas sp. TMW22090, assembly GCF_022496665.1. Classification (NCBI taxonomy): domain Bacteria; kingdom Pseudomonadati; phylum Pseudomonadota; class Gammaproteobacteria; order Pseudomonadales; family Pseudomonadaceae; genus Pseudomonas; species Pseudomonas sp. TMW22090. The sequence goes on along the minus strand of NZ_SCFH01000009.1, from coordinate 220,930 downwards.
GCAACACCGCATCGAAGACCTTGCCGCCGACGTTTTCGTAGTAGATGTCCACGCCCTTGGGGCACGCCAATGCCAGGTCCTCGGCGAAACTCGGGCTCTTGTGATCGATGCAGGCGTCAAAACCCAGTTCCTCGACCACGTACCGGCACTTGTCTGCGCCGCCTGCCACACCCACCACCCGCAGGCCCTTGATCTTCGCCACCTGGCCGACCACCGAGCCCACTGCGCCCGATGCAGCAGCGACCACCAGGGTCTCGCCGGCCTGTGGCTGGCCGATGTCCATCAAGCCCATGTAGGCGGTCATGCCCGGCATGCCGAGCACGCCCAGGGCCATCGACGGGCTTGGGAGGCCGGAGGGCACCGGGATGACGTTGCGCCCGTCGCTGATGCTATGGCTCTGCCAGCCCGTTGCGCCGACCACCAGGTCGCCTTCGTGGAACTTCGGATTAAGCGAACGCACCACTCGACTGACAGCGCCACCGGTCATGACCTCGTCGATTTCAACCGGAGCGGCGTAGGAAGGTGCGTCACTCATGCGCCCGCGCATGTAGGGGTCCAGCGACAGGTAGAGGGTCTGCAGCAGAATCTGACCGTCGGCCAGGTCGGGCAATGCCTCGCGCTCCAGGCGAAAATTCTCTGGGGTCGGCGCGCCTACAGGGCGAGAGGCCAGGACGATACGTTGGTTGAGGGTCAATGCATCTGGCATGTGAGCTTCTCCTTGATCGTTAAATGGGGGGTATAGGGAGCAGACCTTTTTGGCGGTGGGGCGTTCGATGTTTCGTCAGGTGGACCGAGTTGACTGCTTCGCGGGCAAGCCCGCTCCCACAGGCCTACCTCTATCCTGTGGGAGCAAGGCTTGCCCGCGATGAACGGGAGCACGCCTCAATCCCTGTGGGAGCGGGCTTGCCCGCGAAGGCGGCGGGCCGGTCGCACATGAGCAACCGGCAGAAACAAAAATGCCAAGCTCAACGCCTGGCATTTTTTTGTAGCTCAACCGACGCGCTTTGGCGAATCAGAATGGCAGTTTCATACCCGGTGGCAGTTGCATGCCAGCGGTCATGCCGGACATCTTGTCCTGGCTGTTGGCTTCGATCTTGCGCACGGCGTCGTTGACGGCGGCGGCGAATACGGCTTCGAGCATCTCGCGATCATCTTCGCTCAGGCCTTCAACCATGCTTGGGTCGATGCTCACGCGCTTGACGTCGTGACGACCGGTCATCACCACGGTGACCATATCGCCGCCGGCCTTACCGGTGACTTCGGCGTTGGCCAGTTCTTCCTGCATCTTGGCCATTTTTTCCTGCATCTGCTGTGCCTGCTTCATCAGGCCGGCCATGCCACCTTTCATCATGGGAATCACCTCAAAGTACTTGGATTAAAACGGCGCCCGGCACCTGTGGCCGAACGCCTTCAGTTATTAGCCCTGACTGGCCAGGGCTTCGACAGGTTCAATAGTATCGTTACGGATCACTGCACCGAACTGCTGCATCATTTGCTGGATGAACGGATCACCATGGATCGATTCCTCCGCCTCGCGCTGACGGTTGACCCGACGCCGGGACGCGGCCTGGGCCGGGGTTTCCTGTTCGGGCTTGATCAGCTCCATGCTCAGGGTCAGCGTGCGCCCGTGGTACTGGTTCAGCGCGTCGTTGAGGCGACGCTGCTGGGTGGCGTTGAACAGGGCGCTGTGGGCCGGGTCCAGGTGCATCAACCAGTTGTCGCCTTCGACGGAGATCAGCGTGCAGTTGGCAGCGATGCTCCCGGTCATGCCGGAGATCGGCAGTTTCGGGAACAGCTCCAGCCATTGCAAGGCCAAGCCGGTGGCGGGCATGGCAGCCGGCTCGGGTTCTGGCTCGGGCGCAGGCTCGGCAGCGTGTTCACTGGCCAGCTCATCCAGGTAGCTGTAGGCCGAGTCGATGTCCGGCTCGATGTAATCCTCGTCCAGCGGCGGCTCGTCGTCCAGGTCAGTGCCCGGGGTGGCGGCATCGACTTCTGCCACGGACGGCTCGGGAATCGGCGCGGCGGCCCACTCCGGCGCATCCGGCACCACGCTGTCTGGCGTGGGCAGCGGCATCGGCGGTAATTCGGGCTGCTCGCCAGCAGTCTCGAGCATCGGCTCGACGGCGGGCTGCAGCACGGCCTCGGGCTCGACCGGGTCGTTCCATGGCAGGTCGACCACCTCCTCGATGGCGACCGGCTCCACCACTGGCTCTGGCGCCGCAACCGGCGCAACCGGCGCAGCTGGCTGAGGCGCTGGAACGGGTGCTGGAACGGGTGCTGGAGCAACAACGGGTGCAGCAACAACAGGTGCAACTGCCGTAGCGACTACCGGCGCAACAACCGGCGCGGCAGCCACTGAATTTGCGGAATCAACTGTGGCCTGGCTGATCCCCACTGGCTTTAGCGGCTGCCTCGGGGCGTCCGCCGTATCGGCCGGCCTGAACGCAAGCATGCGCAACAGGACCATTTCGAACCCGCCTCGCGGGTCCGGTGCCAGCGGCAGGTCACGGCGCCCGATCAGGCCCATCTGGTAATAGAACTGCACGTCTTCGGCCGGCAGCGCCTGGGCCAGGGCCAGCACCCGGTCGCGGTCGCCATGGCCATTGTCGACACCCTCAGGCAGCGCCTGGGCGATGGCGACACGGTGCAATACGTTGAGAATTTCCGAGAGCACGCCATTCCAGTCCGGGCCCTGCTCCGCCAGGTGCCGCACGCCTTCGAGCAGCGCCCTGGCATCGCCTTCGATCAGCGCATGCAGCACGTCGTAGACCTGGCCGTGATCGAGTGTGCCGAGCATCGCTCGCACGTCGGCAGCCATCACCTTGCCCTCACCGAAGGCAATGGCCTGGTCGGTGAGGCTCATGGCATCGCGCATCGAACCGTCGGCGGCGCGGCCCAGCAACCACAGGGCATCGTCTTCGAACGGCACGTTCTCGACACCCAGTACATGGGTCAGGTGCTCGACCACGCGCTCGGGGGTCATGTTCTTCAGGGAGAACTGCAGGCACCGCGAAAGAATCGTTGCAGGGAGTTTCTGCGGATCAGTGGTGGCCAGGATGAACTTGACGTAGGGCGGCGGTTCTTCGAGGGTTTTGAGCAGCGCATTAAAGGAATGGCTGGAGAGCATGTGCACTTCGTCGATCAGGTAGACCTTGAAGCGCCCACGGCTCGGGGCGTATTGCACGTTGTCGAGCAGTTCGCGGGTGTCCTCGACCTTGGTCCGGCTCGCGGCGTCGATCTCGATCAGGTCGACGAAGCGCCCCTCATCGATCTCCCGGCACACCGAACACTCGCCGCAGGGCGTGGAGGTGATGCCCGTTTCACAGTTCAGGCACTTGGCAATGATCCGCGCGATGGTGGTCTTGCCGACCCCGCGCGTGCCGGTGAACAGGTAGGCGTGATGCAGCCGCTGGCTGTCCAAGGCATTGATCAGAGCCTTGAGCACATGGGTCTGGCCGACCATTTCGCGGAACGAGCGCGGACGCCATTTACGTGCAAGAACCTGATAACTCATCGAAAACCGTCGCCACGAAGGAACACAAGCGGCTAATGCTAGCGGAGCAAGGCCAAAATTGCATCCGATGCCTCGTCTAATCTGGCTAAGATGCATGGGAGGGGGGAGCTTTCAACGGCTCAGGTTTCAGACGTACCGGAGCTTTTATGCGGTTGGCCTTGGGGGCATTGTTGTTCGTGAGCTTGTCCGGCACGGCCGCAGAGGCGCCGCTGCGCTTCGTGGTGCCCGACAGCTGGACCATGCCGATGGTGCAGTTTGAGCACGGTCGCCCGACCCAGGGCATCCTGTATGACGTGATGCTCAGCCTGGCGACCCAGGTGGGCGTGCCTGCGGAATTTCACGTACTGCCCCGGGCGCGGGTGCAGAGCGCCATGGAGCATGGCGAGATCGATGTGCGCTGTTATGCCGCGCAGTCCTGGCTGCCCAATCAGTCCGGCGACTATATCTGGAGCATTCCGCTTTGGGTTCAGCCCGATGTGCTGCTGAGCCGCCCTGACCCGCTGACTTCCGCCGACCCGGCCCATCTGACGCGCCAGTCGATCGGCACGGTGCGCGGCTACATCTACCCGACCCTGCAACCGCTGTTCGATGCCGACAAGCTCGACCGCGAAGACGCGCGCAACCAGGAACAGGTACTGGAAAAACTGCTGGCAGGACGCTATCGCTACGCAGTGAGCAACCAGTGGACGATGGACTGGTTTAACCAGCGCTTGCTGCCGGAGCAACAGTTGCAAAGTGTTGCTGTGCTGCAGGAGCAGCGGGTGGGGTGTTATGTACGTAATGACCCCAAGGTGCCAGTGCAACGCATCCTGCGCACCTTGTTGCGGATGAAAATGTCCGGTGAGATCGATGACATCATTCGGCTGTATATCGGCAAGCCCTGAGATGCGGTCTCTCAGGCTCGCTTGAACTCATCCTTCAGCAAATCTGCAAACGCATCGCGCGCGCGATGCGCCGTTGAGTGCCTGTTCCATATGAAATAATTCTGGACCGGCATCAGGTCGGCAAAGGTCTGCCCGTCTATATCCCCGATCATCCTGAACTGCTCAAAAACGCCCCTTGGCACAAGGGAGACGCCTGCTCCAGAGCTCACACAACCGAGGATAGTGCCGTAGCTCGCTATGCTGGTGATGGCAGCAGGTACTCGATGCTCACCGAGCCAACTCGCGAGCGCTGTTCGGTAAGGACATCCTTCGGGCCACATGAATACAGCCTTGCCCCTCAAATCCTGCGGGGTGTGGATTTTTCCGAGGTGGGGTGAAGCGATTAACACCAGCTCCTCTTTATAGATTTCCACGTGCTCTATATCCGGATGCTGATTTTTGACCGCAATCACCGCACCGTCCAGTTTATAAGCGAGGACGTCATTCATCAGCCGCGACCATACCCCTGTGCTGAATTGCATCTGCACAGCGGGATGATGTTGATGAAACCTGGATAACAGTTTGGGCAACCTGCCGGTGGCGGAAGACTCTATCGCGCCAATGTTCAATACCCCTGACGGCTCAGCCCCAGGATCCAGCGCTCCGCGAGCCTCCTGGCACAACGAAAGGATTTTATTTGCATAGCCAAGAAACAACTTCCCGGAGGGGCTGATCACCAGCCCCCTGCCCTGCCTGATAAAAAGCGATACGCCCAACTCTTGTTCCAACAACTTTATTCTGTTTGTTATGTTTGACGGAACACAATGTAACAACTCGGACGCCCGAACGATACTGCCTTGCTCAGCGACCACCTTGAACATGTTCAGCTGCGACAGCTCCATTTACATATCGCTCATTTTAAGTGAATGCTTGAATCACTATAAAGCACTTGTTGCGCACTCCTCAAGCAATTAGTGTGCGGGCCTGGCCTGCTTCTAATGCTCTTCCATTTAATAGAAGCCCATGGCCGCATTAATCACTGGATACCTGATGGACGTCGAGCAAGTTTTAATCGCGCTAGGTTTTTTTGCTTTTTGTGGCGGCTTGATTGACGCTGCGGTTGGCGGAGGTGGACTGGTCCAGGTGCCGGCACTGATACACGCGCTACCCGGCCATAGTCTTGCCACAGTCTTTGGAACCAACAAACTGGCTGTCTTGGCCGGCAACCTCTGTTCCATATCCACTTACGTGAAGAGAATTAGAATTGTATGGAAGCTCATACTTCCAACCATGATTTCAGCATTTATATTCGCTTACCTTGGCGCGCTATCGGTTTCTCTCATTCCGAAAAAGTTTATGGAATATGCAGTTTTTATCATCTTGGTGGCAATGGCGATCTATACCTTTATCAAAAAGGACTTAGGCCGATTCAGCACTGACATACAATGCGGGAGAAGAGAACTCCTGCTTGGTGTATTTTTCGGAGGTTTAATCGGCTTTTATGATGGCGCCTTCGGGCCGGGCAGCGGCAGCCTGCTTCTTTTTGTTTTTGTGAAGTTTTTCGGGTTTGATTTTTTAAATGCTTCAGCTTCGGCAAAACTGGTTAACCTGGGAACATTCAGCGCCGCACTGCTGTTTTTTATTCCATCGGGCAACATTTTATGGGCTGTCGGTGGAGTCGTTGGCCTGTGCAATATCGCAGGCTCGCTCACCGGGGCATTTCTAGCCCTGCGCTATGGCAGCGGATTTATTCGAGTATTTTTTCTGATTCTACTGCTGTTCCTCATCGCGAGGATGGGACTGTCGATATCAGGTTAATCGCTATTTTCGAAGCGCAGAAATTTACAAAAATCACTGCAAGCACGCTTGCCCGTCAGAGTTCACCGCTGAGGTGATCTGGACGCTGGCGCATTTTGAGGTTTTTGACTGGAGCATCGTTGCAGGCGCAACGACTTGGATATAGGTGGTAACCCCATCAGCCACACCCCGGCACACAATGTTCCCGCTGTGGCTGCTTCCTTCCGGATCTGACCAGGTTCACGGGTAATCGTTGCGGGGGGACCGATGGGGTCACCATAACGACACTCACCTGTCGGCGAGCCGCGCCATTGTACCTATCTGAGACGAAGTTACAACCGTTCGACAGGATAAAAAAATATGAGTCCGGTCAATGACATGCGTTGGCCCTTAAAGATCGTCCGAACGCGGCCCGAGCCTTCGGCAGCACCAGCCGGAATTATGCTTGCGCCAATACCTCATCCGCCCTGCCACCCTCCTCCTGGATCACAAGGTGGATGAAGTGCAGCTTGGCGATCACCGCTGGTGGCAGGACGAAGGGGTAGAAATCCGGCTGGCCCATGCTGCGTGACAGTTCGTTGAGCATGCCGGCGAGTTCGATCCAGGCGTTGACGAAGGACAGGAACGCCGGGCCACCGGGATGCTGGGGGTCGTAGAGGGTGTCGAGCGGAAATGGCTGGTAGTCGAAATCCATCTCCCGCGCGCTCATGCCAAACCCCAATGCGGTGTCCACGGCGTCCATCATGTGCAGGTAGTGCGCCCAGGTTTCGGCCCAGTCTTCCCAGGGGTGCATGGTGGCGTAGGCGCTGACGCAGTGTTGCTGCCAGTCCAGGGGGGCGCCCTGCTGGTAATGGCGATCGAGCGCCTCGGCGTAGCTGGCGCGATCGTCGCCGAACAGATTGCGAAACGGCTCCAGCCAGTGGCTGTTGGCGATCAGGCGGTCCCAGTAGTAATGACCGACCTCGTGGCGGAAGTGCCCGAGCAGCGTGCGGTAAGGTTCGTGCATCTGCACCCGGATTTTTTCCCGATGGGCGTCGTCGGCTTCCTTGATGTCCAGGGTGATCAGGCCGTTGGCGTGCCCGGTGGTGGGCGCCTGCCCTTCGAGATCGACGCCGATGAAGTCGAATGCCAGACCGGTGTCTTCGTCGACTGTCTTGGGAATCACCTGCAACCCCAGGCTGACCAGTTGCGCCACCAGACGGCGCTTGGCCGTCTCGACCTTGCGCCAGCGTTCGTGATTCTCGGTGATGGTCAGGTCCGGGATGGTGTGGTTGAGGCTGCAGGCCATGCACAGGGCGTTGTGGTCATCGGCCGGCAGCAGCCAGTTGCAGGCGGCTGGGGAGTCGAGGTTGGCGCAACGGCGCAGCAGCCCTGCCTCGGGCTCGGCGTCGAGCAGCCAGGTGTCGGGCTGCGGGCCGGGTTGCAGGGAGGACAGGCGGCTTTTTTCCGGCTGATAGCCCAGCATTGCCGAGCAGGCCAGGCACTGGCTGTTACTGAAGAACAGCGACTGCCCGCAGCGGCACTGCCAGACCTTGCTGTTGCGGGACGTCTCGCTGATAAAAGGCGCGGCGATGCGGGAACTGAGCTGTTCGAAGAAGCGGTACATGGCGATCTCTCCCTGGGGCTGGCCAAGACTAGATCATTGGGGCCGGGATATCGTTCCCGGAGTTTGTTGGGTGGATCAAAAGATCGTCCGATCGCGGCCCGAGCCTTCCGGCAGCTCCAACGGGGGTGGTGTGAGCGCCCTGTAGGAGCTGCCGCAGGCTCGGGCCGCGATCGGACGATCTGTTGATCCTGTTTGTCAGATCGGGACGCCGTGGTCTTTCAGGAACCCGACAAACGCCTCTTCGTCCAGCACCTTGAGCCCCAGCTCGTTGGCCTTGGCCAGTTTCGAACCCGCACCCGGTCCTGCCACCACGCAATGGGTCTTGGCCGATACCGAGCCTGCGACCTTGGCGCCCAGGCTTTCCAGCTTGTCCTTGGCCACATCGCGGCTCATCAGTTCCAGCGAACCGGTCAGGACCCAGGTTTGCCCGGCCAGCGGCAAGCCTTCGACGACTTTTTTCTCGCTCAGCCAGTGCATGCCGAACTCGTTCAACTGCGCCTCGGCCTTCAACGCGCGCTGGCGATTGTCTTCAATAGCGAAAAACTCCCGCACCGCGTTCGCCTGCTTTTCCGGCAAGGCCTGGCGCATGTCCAGCCAGTCGGCATTCATCACCGCTTCCAGCGAGCCGAACTTGTCGGCCAGCTTCTGTGCGCCGCCCGGGCCCACCGAGGGGATGTGCAGCTTGTCGAGGAACCCGCCCAGGGTGGTGCTGGCGGAGAATTCGGCGCCCAGTTCGCCCTGGTCCTGAATCTCCAGGCCGTGCTTGAGCAATTCGGCGATGACCTGGCGGTTGTGCGCGTCCTCGAAGAAGCTGTGGATCTCGTGTGCCACTTCCAGGCCGACGTCCGGCAGGTACGTCAGCACTTGCGGCAAGGCTTGCTGCACGCGCTCCAGGGAACCCAGGGAGCGAGCCAGGACCTTGGCCGTCTCTTCGCCGACATCGGGAATGCCGAGGGCGTAGATGAAACGTGCCAGGCTCGGCTTCTTGCTGTCTTCGATGGCGCTGAGGAGTTTTTTGCTCGACAGCTCGGCAAAGCCTTCGAGGTCGACGATGTCCTCGAACTTGAGGGCATACAGATCTGCCGGCGAGCTCACCAGCCCTTCGTCGACCAACTGTTCGACGCTCTTGTCGCCCAGGCCTTCGATGTCCATGGCACGGCGCGAGACGAAGTGGATGATCGCCTGCTTGAGCTGTGCGCCACAGGCCAGGCGACCGACGCAGCGATACACCGCGCCCTCACTGACCGTCTCGCGGCCCTTGCTGCGCTTGACCAGCTGGGTGCGCTCGACGTGCGAGCCACACACCGGGCATTGCTCGGGAATCTGCACCGCCCGGGCGTTTTCGGGGCGGCGCTCGGTGACGACTTGCACCACCTGCGGGATCACGTCGCCCGCGCGGCGGATAATCACGGTATCGCCGATCATCAGCCCCAGTCGCGCGACTTCGTCCATGTTGTGCAAGGTCGCATTGGCCACGGTCACACCCGCGACCTTGACCGGTTTCAAGCGCGCCACCGGGGTGACCGCGCCGGTGCGTCCGACCTGGAACTCGACGTCGAGCAGTTCCGTGAGCTCTTCCATCGCCGGGAATTTGTGCGCGATGGCCCAGCGCGGCTCGCGCGCACGGAAGCCCAACTCACGCTGGGAGGCGATGCTGTTGACCTTGAATACCACGCCGTCGATTTCGTAAGCCAGGCTGTTGCGACGTTCACCGATGTCGCGGTAGTAATCCAGGCATTCGTCGATACCGTGGGCCAGCTTCAGCTCGCGGCTGATTGGCATGCCCCACTGTTGCAGCTGCTTGAGGTTGCCGATGTGGGTGTCGGCGATGTCGGCCGAGACCTGGCCGATGCCATAACAGCAGAATTCCAAAGGACGGTTGGCGGTGATCTTCGAATCCAGCTGGCGCAAGCTGCCAGCGGCGGCATTGCGCGGGTTGGCGAAGGTCTTGCCGCCGACTTCCAGCTGAGTGGCGTTGAGCCGCTCGAAGCCGGCTTTGGACATGAACACTTCGCCACGGACTTCCAGGGTCGCCGGCCAGCCGCTGCCTTGCAGCTTGAGCGGGATGTTGCGCACGGTGCGCACGTTGACGCTGATGTCTTCACCGGTCGTACCGTCGCCACGCGTCGCGCCACGCACCAGTACGCCATCCTGATACAACAGGCTGACCGCCAGACCATCGAGCTTGGGCTCACAGCTGTATTCAACCGCCGCACCGCCGCCCAGCAGGTCACCGACCGGCAGATCCAGACCTTCGGTGACCCGACGATCAAACTCACGCATGTCGGTTTCTTCAAAGGCGTTACCGAGGCTGAGCATCGGCACTTCATGACGCACCTGGGTGAACGCCGACAATGCCGCGCTGCCAACGCGCTGGGTGGGCGAGTCGCTGGTGACCAGTTCCGGATGCGCGGCTTCAAGGGCCTTGAGCTCGTGGAACAGGCGATCGTACTCCGCGTCCGGAATGCTCGGCTCATCCATCACGTGATAGCGATAGTTGTGCTGATCGAGCTCGGTGCGCAGCTCTAGAATGCGGGTTTTGGCGGCGGTCATGGGTGTTCTCTCATAAAGCAAAAGAGCAGCCTAGGCTGCTCAATCTTATCTGGATCAAGAGATCGCAGCCTCGTTTTACTCGACAGCTCCTACAGAAAATAACGCGGTCCCTGTAGGAGCTGTCGAGTAAAACGAGGCTGCGATCTTTTTGCCTCTATCGTTTCTGAGTCAGCGCACGACGTTCAAATTCCACGATGCGCTGACGGTAATGCTCGATCGTCTGGGCGGTCAGCACGCTGCGCTGGTCGTCTTTCAATTCGCCGTTCAATTCCTGGGACAGCTTGCGCGCCGCCGCCACCATCACTTCGAAGGCCTGCTTCGGATGACGCGGGCCTGGCAGGCCGAGGAAGAAGCTCACCGCCGGCGTGCTGAAGTGGTCGATATCGTCCAGGTCAAACACCCCCGGCTTCACGGCGTTGGCCATGGAGAACAACACTTCACCGTTGCCAGCCATGCTTTCGTGGCGGTGGAAGATGTCCATTTCGCCGAAGCGCAGGCCGCTTTCCAGAATGTTCTGCAGCAGCGCCGGGCCTTTGAAGCCGGCCGCGTCACGGCAGATCACGCTGATTACCAGCACTTCCTCGGCTTGCGGCTGATCCCGCTCGCTGCTGGCGTGCGCCGGCTTGGTGTCGTCCGGGAAATCGTCGTCACGGCTGCTGAAGCTCGGGCCGCCGTCCAGGTCGAGGTTGAGGTTCAGGTCGCCCTGGGACGGCTCGCCATGGCCACGCTTGCCACGCTTGGCACCCGATTCACGGGCGTCACGGGCCGGCATGCTCACCGACGGCAGATCATGCTCGTCCAGCTGCGGTTCCTTATGGGTGTCCAGGACGCGGGGCGGGCCCAACAGCTCGGCGCTGGTGTCCTCGTCCGGCAGATTGGATAAATTTCGGTCAAGACGGAATTTCAGTTTTCCCTTGCCGCCGCGCATACGGCGCCAGCCATCAAAAAGAATACCGGCAATGACAATGATGCCGATGACGATCAGCCACTCGCGCAGACCGATTTCCATGTAATCCCGTGCCTCTATAAAAAATGCTGAAAAATAAGGGGTTTACAACTCGCAAACCGCTTTAAAACGTGGCGCCAACTCTATGTTCTGACAGGCGTTTTGCCCACGTATACGAAAAATTGATATTAAACTAGCACGACCAAAGGCAACTTTACACCGTCTGTCTTCCCGCCCAGTGCGAATATGTCAAATTAGCTGTAGGACAACGCCCTCAAACACGTCATTCGCACCTGTAGTCCCTTCCTGCAAATGCGCCTCAGGCATCCACCATCGCCATCGCTTCCTCGACATCCACCGCCACCAGCCTGGAGCAGCCCGGCTCGTGCATCGTCACCCCCATCAGTTGATCGGCCATTTCCATGGCGATCTTGTTGTGGGTGATGTAGATGAACTGCACCGTCTGCGACATTTCCTTGACCAGTCGGGCGTAGCGTCCAACGTTAGCGTCATCCAGTGGAGCGTCAACCTCATCGAGCATGCAGAACGGCGCCGGATTCAACTTGAAGATCGCAAAAACCAGGGCCAGTGCAGTCAGGGCTTTTTCACCGCCGGAGAGCAAATGGATGGTGCTGTTCTTCTTTCCGGGCGGCTGCGCCATGATCGTCACCCCTGTATCGAGTAGATCTTCGCCCGTCAGTTCCAAATAGGCGCGCCCTCCACCGAAAACTTTTGGGAAAAGTGCCTGTAATCCGCCATTGATCTGATCAAAGGTATCTTTGAAGCGGTTACGGGTTTCCTTGTCGATCTTGCGAATGACGTTTTCGAGGGTGTCCAGCGCTTCCACCAGATCGTCGTTCTGCGCATCCAGATAACGTTTGCGCTCGGACTGTTGCGTGTACTCGTCGATGGCTGCGAGGTTGATCGCGCCCAGGCGTTGAATGCGCGCGGCAATGCGCTCGAGCTCTTCCTCGGCGTCCTTCTCGCTGGCCTCGGCCGTGAGGGTGGCGAGCACGCCGTGCAGGTCGTAGCCATCCTCCAGCAGTTGGTCCTGCAAGGAGGTGCGGCGCACGGTCAGGGCCTGCCATTCCATGCGCTGGGTTTCCAGCTGGCTGCGAATCAGCTGCGACTGCTGCTCGGCCTGGCTGCGGCGTTTTTCCGCGTCGCGCAATTCGCGGTCGGCATCTTCCAGGGCGATCTGCGCGGTCTTGAGTTCCTCGTCGACGGTCATGCGCTTGTCGAGCAGTTCTTCGAGCTTTAGGCGCAGCTCTTCCAGCGGTGCCTCGCCCTCCTCCAGATTGAGGCTCAGTTGCTCGCGCTTCTCGGTCAGGCGCTCGGACTGCATCTCCAGGCGCTCCAGGGCCTGGCGCGTGGAATCGTGTTGCGCCTTGAGCGAACCGAGGCGCACGGCCAGCTGGTGCGCGTGATCCTTGTGCTGGCGGGCTTCCTGGCGCACTCGATCGAGGCGCTCGCGCAGGCTGTCCCGTTGCGCCAGCAGCAACTCGCGCTGCTCGGTATCGAGCGCCATGCTGTCGAGGGCTTCCTGCAACTGCAGGCGCGCCTCGCCGATGTTTTCGTGTTCCAGGGCGCGCTGTTCGGCAAGCTCGGTGAGTTCTTCGTCGAGCCGGGTGCGACGCAATGACAGCTGCTCGGCCTTGGCTTTGCCGGCGGACAACTGGGCTTTTAATTCGCCTTGCTGGCGCGCTTCGTCCTGCAACAGGCGACGCAAATGTTCGCGGCCGTTCTCCTGCTGCCGCTGTTGCGCCCGCAGATTCTGCAGTTGGGTTTCCAGGGTCTCGACGGTGGCTTCGCGCTCTTCGCGCTCAAGGCCAAGGTTGTGGATTTCCTGGCCCCGCGCCAGCACACCGCTCTCGGCTTCGCTGGCCCGGCGCACCCGCAGGAAATGCCGGCCGACCCAGTAACCGTCGCGACTGATCAGGCTTTCGCCGGCGCTCAACTGGCCGCGCAGCGCCAGGGCCTGTTCGAGGCTGTCGACCGGCTTGACCTGCCCCAGCCAGGGTGCCAGGTCTATTTGCGCCTCGACCTTGTCCAGCAGGCTGCCGGGCACGCGCAGGCCATCGCTGGCCGGGCTCAGCAGGCGCAGGTCGCCCTGGGCGAAACCGGCCAGGTCGTAGTCGCTGAAATCATCCACCAGCACGGCTTGCAGGTCGGCACCCAGTACGGTCTCTACCGCCAGCTCCCAGCCTGCTTCAACCTTGAGGCCTTCGGCCAGGCGCGGGCGATCGGCCAGATGCTGTTCACGCAACCATTCGGCGGTGCCGGTACCCGGATCGAGCGCGGCCTGCTGCAGGGCTTCCAGGGACGCCAGGCGACCGTTGAGCCGCTGCAGATCACCCTGGGCCTGCTGCTGCGCCGACAGCGCCTGCTGCAGCTCCTGGCGCAACTGCTCCAGGCGTTCGACCTGGGCTTCTTCGCTGGCCTGCAAGTCTTCCAGGGTCGCCTCGCTGGCCGCCAGCTGTTCGCTGAGCTCCATGATCGCGGCGTCTTCCGGGTCGGCTGAAAGCAACGCGCGCTCTTCACCCAGGCGCTTCTGCCGGTCGGCCAGGCGCTCCATGCTGGTTTCCAGCTGCTGGATGCGCGACTGCTGCACTTCGGCCTGGCGCCGCGGCTCGGCGGCGGTCAGGTTGAACGTGTCCCACTGCTCCTGCCAGCCATGCATGGTGGTTTCGGATTCTTCCAGGGCTGCCGCGGCCTCTTCGGCGGCCGCGCTGGTGACCTCCTGCTCCGGGGTGAGCATGTCCAGCTCTTCGCCGAGGGTCAGCAGCAGCGTGCGGTCGTGCCCCAGGTGCGATTCGGTTTCCAGGCGCGCGCGTTCGGCTTCCTTCAGGTCGTCCTGCAACTGGCGCAGTCGCTGCTGGCCGTGCTGGATGCTCTGCTCGACGCGGGCGATGTCGCCGCCGACGGAATAGAAACGTCCCTGCACCAGGTTGAAGCGTTCGGACAGGTCGTGGTGCCCGTCACGCAAGCGCTCGATGCTCGCATCGGCATTGCGCTGCTCGGCGACCAGCGCCTCGAAGGTGATTTCCTGGGTGCCGATAATGGCTTCGCGCTGCCCCACCTGGTCATTCAATGCCTGCCAGCGCAGGGCCGACAATTGCGCCTTGAGCTGACGCTCCTCGCCCTTGAGTTCCTGGTACTTCTTGGCCGACTCGGCCTGGCGGTGCAGGCGCTCGAGTTGACGGGTGAGCTCTTCGCGCAGGTCGGTCAGGCGCTCGAGGTTTTCGTGGGTGCGACGGATGCGGTTTTCGGTCTCGCGCCGGCGCTCCTTGTACTTGGAGATGCCCGCGGCTTCTTCAATAAAGTTGCGCAGGTCCTCGGGTTTGGACTCGATCAGCTTGGAGATCATCCCCTGCTCGATGATCGAGTAGCTGCGCGGCCCCAAGCCGGTACCGAGGAAGATGTCGGTGATGTCGCGACGCCGGCACTTGGTGCCGTTGAGGTAGTAGGTGGTCTGGCTGTCGCGGGTGACTTTGCGCCGGATGGATATTTCCGCATAGGCGGCGTATTCGCCCAGCAAGGTGCCGTCGGAGTTGTCGAACACCAGTTCGATGCTGGCCTGGCTGACGGGTTTGCGGCTGGTGGAGCCGTTGAAGATGACGTCGGTCATCGACTCGCCGCGCAAATTCTTGGCCGAGCTCTCGCCCATCACCCAGCGTACGGCGTCGATGATGTTCGACTTGCCGCAACCGTTGGGCCCGACCACCGCCGCCATATTGCTCGGGAAGTTGACGGTGGTCGGGTCGACGAAGGATTTGAACCCCGCCAGCTTGATGCACTTGAGCCGCACGCTTAAGCGTCCGTCAGGGCGGAAACCACCAGATCGCTGCTGCGCTGGGCGTAGGCCGTCAGCACCGTGCGGATCAGCGGGAAGTCCCGGGCCAATACAGCAGCGAGCAGGCGTTCGAACAGTTCCAGGAACTCGCTCATCGACGCTTTGCGTTGGTCCAGGGCAAGGAAATAGGCGCGGCTCATGGCCGGCTGCAGGTTCTCGACGGTTTCCTGCAGATACGGGTTGTTGGCGAAGGGATACGCCGCGCGCATGACGTTAAAACTGTCATCGACGAAGGTGCGGATGTCCTGGCGCTCGTAGCTGTCGGCCAGGCGCTGCTGGATTTGCACGAACGGCGCCATGTCCGCCTGGACCTGCCAGCCGGTTGCCACGGCATTGCCGAGCAGGATGTACAGCTCGCACATCAGCGTGCACAGGCTCTGCACCTTGTGCGCGGTCAATTCGGTGACGTGCGCGCCCCGCCGCGGCAGGATCGCGATCAGGTGGCGGCGCTCGAGGATCAGCAGCGCCTCGCGGACCGAGCCGCGACTGACATTGAGGGCCAGCGTGACCTTCTGTTCCTGGATCCGCTCCCCGGGCTTCATTTCACCGCGAATGATGCGTTCGGCGAGGTGGTGAGCAATTTGCTCGGCGAGGCTGTCCGGCGCCTTGAACGTCATGATTGTCCTTCAAACTCTTTCGATCTGCACAGGCGGCGCAGTGTAGCGCACATGAGGGGTCATGGCGGAGTGCCCACCCGGCGGTTTTTGGCACGATTCACGCAGGATTGTTAAAAAAGAACCAAACAAAAATCCCGAAACAAACCAGGCGCCCCGCAAGGGTCAATACTGATGGAACGCGCTGTTGATCGCCAAATTGCTATTTCCTGACCTTTAAGTCAGAAAATCATTGACCGAAAAGTCAGACCTGATAAATTCGGTGCAAAGCGGTTAACAACAATAATGAGTCTGCGAGGCCTTCCGTGATCCAGTTTTTACTAAACCAGGAACTCCGTAGTGAGCACGCCCTGGACCCGAACCTGACCGTGCTCAATTATCTGCGCGACCATGTGGGCAAACCCGGCACCAAAGAAGGCTGCGCCAGCGGTGACTGCGGCGCCTGCACGGTGGTGGTCGGCGAACTGCAGACGGACGACGCTGGCCGCGAGCACATTCGTTACCGCAGCCTCAACTCGTGCCTGACGTTCGTCTCGTCCCTGCACGGCAAACAACTGATCAGCGTCGAAGACCTCAAGCACCAGGGCGAGCTGCACAGTGTGCAGAAGGCCATGGTCGAATGCCATGGTTCGCAGTGCGGCTTCTGTACCCCGGGCTTCGTGATGTCATTGTTCGCCCTGCAGAAGAACAGCGATCAACCCGACTCGCACAAGGCCCACGAAGCGCTGGCCGGCAACCTCTGCCGCTGCACCGGCTATCGGCCGATCCTGGAGGCCGCCGAGCAGTCCTGCTGCGGCAAGCCTGCGGACCAGTTCGATGCCCGCGAAGCCGAGACCATTACCCGCCTGAAAGCCATCGCGCCGACCGATATCGGCGAACTCAACAGCGGTGACAAACGCTGCCTGGTGCCGCTGACCGTGGCCGACCTGGCCGACCTCTATGATGCTTATCCACAGGCCCGGCTGCTGGCTGGCGGCACTGACCTGGCGCTGGAAGTCACACAATTCCACCGCACCCTGCCGGTGATGATCTACGTCGGCAACGTCGCGGAGATGAAGCGCATCGAGCGCTTCGACGATCGCCTGGAAATCGGCGCCGCCACCGCCCTGTCGGACTGCTACGAAGCCTTGAAGGCCGAATACCCGGACTTCGGTGAATTGCTGCAGCGCTTCGCTTCATTGCAGATCCGCAACCAGGGCACCCTGGGCGGCAACATTGGTAATGCTTCGCCAATTGGCGACTCGCCGCCGCTGCTGATCGCTTTGGGCGCGCAGATCGTCCTGTGCAAGGGCGAAACCCGCCGCACCCTGGCCCTGGAAGATTATTTCATCGACTACCGCGTGACTGCGCGGCAGGAAAGCGAGTTCATCGAGAAGATCATCATCCCGCGCGCCAGCGCTGAACAGCTGTTCCGCGCCTACAAGGTTTCCAAGCGCCTGGACGATGATATTTCCGCCGTCTGCGCCGCGTTCAACCTGCGCATTGAAAACGGTGTGATCGCCGATGCCCGCGTGGCATTCGGTGGCATGGCGGCGATTCCGAAACGGGCCAGTCACTGCGAAACCGTGTTGCTCGGCGCGCCGTTCAACCACGCCACGGTGGGACGCGCCTGCGCGGCCCTGGCACAGGATTTCACCCCGCTCTCGGACTTCCGCGCCAGCAAGGAATACCGCCTGCTCAGCGCGCAAAACCTGCTGCGCAAATACTTTATCGAACTGCAAACACCGCACATCGAGACTCGGGTGACCGCTTATGTCTAATCATCACGCTGTAGAGAAGACCCAAGCCGAACTGGCTGAACTGTTCGCCAAGGACCTGACCACCGGCGTCGGCCGCAGCGTCAAGCACGACAGCGCCGCCAAGCATGTGTCCGGTGAAGCGCAGTACATCGACGACCGCCTGGAATTTCCCAACCAGCTGCACCTCTATGCGCGACTCTCTGACCGTGCCCACGCGAAAATCATCAGCATTGATACCCGCCCCTGCTATGCCTTCGAAGGCGTGCGCATCGCCATCACCCACGAAGACGTGCCGGGCCTCAAAGACATCGGCCCGTTGATGCCGGGCGATCCCTTGCTGGCCATCGATGACGTGCAGTTCGTCGGCCAGCCGGTGCTGGCCGTGGCGGCGAAGGACCTGGAAACCGCGCGCAAAGCTGCGATGGCGGCGATCATCGAATACGAAGACCTCGAGCCGGTGCTGGACGTGGTAGAGGCCCTGCGCAAGCGCCACTTTGTACTCGACAGTCACACCCATCAACGCGGCGATTCCACCACTGCGCTAGCGACCGCCGAACATCGCATCCAGGGCACGCTGCACATCGGCGGCCAGGAGCACTTTTACCTCGAAACCCAGATCTCCTCGGTGATGCCGACCGAAGACGGCGGGATGATCGTCTACTGCTCGACCCAGAACCCCACCGAAGTGCAGAAACTGGTGGCTGAGGTGCTGGACGTGTCGATGAACAAGATCGTGGTCGACATGCGCCGGATGGGCGGCGGCTTTGGTGGCAAAGAAACCCAGGCGGCGAGCCCTGCGTGCCTGTGCGCGGTGGTCGCCCACCTGACCGGCCAGCCGACCAAAATGCGCCTGCCGCGGGTCGAAGACATGCTGATGACCGGCAAGCGTCACCCGTTTTATGTCGAATACGACGTGGGCTTCGACAGCACCGGGCGCCTGCATGGCATCGCCCTGGAACTGGCCGGCAACTGCGGCTGCTCGCCGGACCTTTCGGCCTCGATTGTCGACCGGGCGATGTTCCATGCCGACAACTCGTATTACCTGGGCGATGCGACCATCAACGGTCATCGCTGCAAGACCAACACCGCCTCCAACACCGCTTACCGTGGTTTCGGCGGCCCGCAAGGGATGGTCGCGATCGAAGAAGTCATGGACGCCATTGCCCGGCACCTGGGCCTCGACCCGCTGGCGGTGCGCAAGGCCAACTACTACGGCAAGACCGAGCGTAACGTCACTCACTACTACCAGACCGTCGAGCACAACATGCTCGAGGAAATGACCGCCGAACTGGAAGAAAGCAGCCAGTACGCCGAACGCCGGGAAGCGATCCGGCGCTACAACGCCAACAGCCCGATCCTGAAAAAAGGCCTGGCGCTGACCCCGGTGAAATTCGGCATTTCCTTCACCGCCAGCTTCCTCAACCAGGCCGGCGCGCTGATCCACATCTACACCGATGGCAGCATCCACCTCAACCATGGCGGCACTGAAATGGGCCAGGGTTTGAACACCAAGGTGGCTCAGGTGGTGGCCGAAGTGTTCCAGGTGGAAATGGACCGGGTGCAGATCACCGCGACCAACACCGACAAGGTGCCGAACACCTCGCCGACCGCCGCTTCCAGTGGTGCCGACCTGAACGGCAAGGCCGCGCAGAACGCTGCCGAGACCATCAAGAAACGCCTGGTGGAATTCGCCGCGCGCCAGTACAAGGTCAGCGAAGAGGACGTGGAGTTTCACAACGGCCACGTGCGGGTACGCGACCATATCCTGACGTTCGAAGCCTTGATCCAGCAGGCGTATTTCGCCCAGGTATCGCTGTCGAGCACCGGGTTCTACAAGACCCCAAAAATCTTCTACGACCGCAGTCAGGCCCGGGGTCGGCCGTTCTACTACTTTGCCTTCGGCGCTGCCTGCTGCGAAGTGATCATCGACACCCTGACCGGTGAGTACAAGATGCTGCGCACCGACATCCTCCACGACGTTGGCGCCTCCCTGAACCCGGCCATCGACATCGGCCAGGTCGAGGGTGGGTTCATCCAGGGCATGGGCTGGCTGACCATGGAAGAACTGGTGTGGAACAACAAGGGCAAGCTGATGACCAACGGCCCGGCCAGCTACAAGATCCCGGCGGTGGCGGACATGCCCCTGGACCTGCGGGTCAAGCTGGTGGAAAACCGCAAGAATCCGGAAGACACGGTGTTCCATTCCAAGGCCGTCGGTGAGCCGCCGTTCATGCTCGGCATCGCGGCCTGGTGTGCGATCAAGGATGCGGTGGCGAGCCTGGGCGATTACAGGCATCAACCGAAAATCGACGCACCGGCGACCCCGGAACGGGTGTTGTGGGGCTGTGAGCAGATGCGGCAGTTGAAGGCGGCGAAAGCGGTTGAAGCAGAGGCCGAGCTGGCTTCGCTTTAAACCGCGGCGCGGCTAATCGCCAGCAGGCTGGCTCCCACAGGATTCTGTACTGGATCCAGATTTTGTGAACACCAGAAAAACTGTGGGAGCTAGCCTGCTAGCGATTTAGCCAGCAGGCTGGCTCAGACAGGATTCTGTACTGAATCCAGATTTTGTGAACAACAGAAAAATCTGTGGGAGCTAGCTTGCTAGCGATTTAGCCAGGAGGCTGGCTCAGACAGGATTCTGTACTGAATCCAGATTTTGTGAACAACAGAAAAACCTGTGGGAGCTAGCCTGCTAGCGATTTAGCCAGCAGGCTGGCTCAGACAGGATTCTGTACTGAATCCAGATTTTGTGAACACCAGAAAAACCTGTGGGAGCTAGCTTGCTAGCGATGACGGTCGAACAGACACCAAAGAGTTTGAGGTGAAACATGTACAACTGGATCGACGCCCTCGCCGACCTGCAACACCAGGGTGAGCCCTGTATGCTGGTCACCATCATCGAAGAACTCGGCTCGACTCCGCGTAACGCTGGCTCGAAAATGGTCATCAGCGCCAACCAGTCCTTCGACACCATCGGTGGCGGGCACCTGGAATACAAGGCCATGCAGATCGCCCGGGAGATGCTCGCCAGCGGCCGGCAGGACACCCACCTGGAGCGCTTCAGCCTGGGCGCCAGCCTGGGCCAGTGCTGCGGCGGCGTGACGGTGTTGCTGTTCGAGCCGATGGGCCAGGTGCAGGCCCAGATCGCCGTGTTCGGTGCCGGCCATGTCGGCCGCGCGCTGGTGCCACTGCTTGCCAGCCTGCCCTGCCGGGTGCGCTGGATCGACTCGCGGGAATCGGAATTCCCCGAGCAGATCCCCCACGGCGTGCGCAAGATCGTCAGCGAAGAGCCTGTGGATGAAATCGATAACCTGCCCGCTGGCAGTTACTGCATCGTCATGACCCACAACCACCAGCTCGACCTTGAACTCACCGCCGCCTTGCTCAAGCGCAACGATTTCACCTACTTCGGCCTGATCGGTTCGAAGACCAAACGGGTGAAATTCGAACACCGCCTGCGCGACCGCGGCTTCGACAGCGCCGTGCTGCAACGCATGCGCTGCCCGATGGGCATTGGCGAAGTCAAAGGCAAACTGCCTGTGGAAATTGCCATCTCCATCGCCGGCGAAATCATCGCCACGTACAACGCCAGTTTCGGCCAGCAGACTGCCAGCGCCGGATCATCGATTGCCAAACTGCTGCCCGCTTCACGTCGCAGCCAAGCCTCCAGTTGAGAAATACACATGCCTTTGACTCGCAAAGCCTACCGCGCCGCCATTTTGCACAGCATCGCCGACCCCGCCGAAGTTGGCATCGAAGCTTCCTATGAGTATTTCGAAGACGGCCTGCTGGTGGTGGACAACGGCCAGATCAGCGCCCTTGGCCACGCCAGCGACCTGCTGCCGACCCTGCCGGCGGACATCGAGATCAACCATTATCAGGACGCCCTGATCACCCCAGGTTTCATCGATACCCACATCCACTTCCCGCAAACCGGCATGGTCGGTGCCTACGGCGAGCAGTTGCTGGACTGGCTTAATACCTACACCTTCCCCTGCGAAAGCCAGTTCGCCGACAAGGCCCACGCCGACGAAGTCGCGGACATTTTCATCAAGGAACTGCTGCGCAACGGCACCACCACCGCCCTGGTATTTGGCAGCGTGCATCCGCAGTCGGTGAACTCGTTCTTCGAAGCCGCCGAGCAGCTGGACCTGCGCATGATCGCCGGCAAAGTGATGATGGACCGCAATGCCCCGGACTACCTGACCGACACTGCCGAATCCAGCTATGTCGAAAGCAAGACGCTGATCGAGCGCTGGCACGGCAAGGGTCGCCTGCACTACGCGGTGACGCCACGCTTTGCACCGACCAGCACCCCGGAGCAACTGACCCTCGCCGGCCAGTTGCTCGGCGAATACCCTGACCTGTACATGCAGACCCACATCAGCGAAAACCTCAAGGAAGTCGAGTGGGTCAAGGAGCTGTTCCCGGAGCGCAAGGGCTACCTCGACGTCTACGACCATTACCAACTGCTGGGCGAGCGTTCGGTGTTCGCTCATGGCGTGCACCTGTGCGACGACGAGTGCGCGCGGCTGGCTGAGACCGGTTCGGCCATCGCCTTCTGCCCGACGTCGAACTTCTTCCTCGGCAGCGGCCTGTTCAACCTGCCGATGGCTGAAAAACACAAGTTGAACGTGGGCCTGGGGACGGACGTTGGCGGCGGCACCAGCTTCTCGCTGTTGCAGACGCTGAACGAGGCTTACAAGGTGATGCAGCTGCAAGGCGCGCGGCTGAGCCCGTTCAAGTCGCTGTACCTGGCCACCTTGGGCGGCGCTCGTGCGCTGCGCCTGGAAGACAAGATCGGCACGCTCAAGCCCGGCACCGACGCCGATTTCCTGGTGCTGGATTACAACGCCACACCGCTGCTGAGCTACCGCTTGAAACAGGCCAACAACATTGCCGAGACGTTGTTTGTGCTGATGACCCTGGGGGATGACCGCACGGTGCTGCAGACATATGCGGCGGGGACTCAGGTGCATCAGCGGTAGAAAATTGCATGCATAAAAAATCCCCCGGCGCTTTTCAGCCCGGGGGATTTTTATTGCCTGTCCTGCCGCTATCGCCAGCAGGCTGGCTCCCACAGGTATTTGTGGGGTTTACAAGTTTTTGCGTGCGACCTCAAACCCTGTGGGAGCCAGCCTGCTGGCTCCTAGAGGTATTTGTGGGGTTCACAAGATTTGCGTGCGACCTCAAACCCTGTGGGAGCCAGCCTGCTGGCGATAGGCGCACCACGAAGATCAGATTTTCGCCGCAGGCCGCCCCGGCTTCTTGGTCTGCAACAAATGCGAGAACACCGCATGCAGATCATCCGACGCACTTTCCTCGTCGAGATTGAGCTTGCTGTCGATGTGATCCATGTGGTGCATCATCAAATCCACTGCCAGCTCGCCATTGCGCGCCTCGATGGCGTCGATCAGCTGGGTGTGTTCGTCATACGAACAGTGGGAGCGATTGCCGCTTTCGTACTGGGCAATGATCAGCGAGGTCTGCGACACCAGGCTGCGCTGGAAGCTGATCAGCGGGGCATTCTTCGCCGCTTCGGCCAGCTTCAGGTGGAACTCGCCCGACAAACGAATACCGGCACCGCGATCACCTCGGGAGAAACTGTCACGCTCGTCGTTGACCATCTGGCGCAACTCGGCGATTTGCTCGGCCGTGGCATGTTGTACCGCCAGCTCGGTGATAGCGCGCTCGACCAGACGCCGCGCCAGGAACACCTGGCGAGCTTCCTCGACGCTTGGGCTGGCGACCACGGCACCGCGGTTCGGGCGCAGCAGCACCACGCCTTCATGGGCCAGGCGCGACAGCGCGCGACGGATGATGGTACGACTGACCCCGAAAATTTCCCCCAGCGCTTCTTCGCTCAACTTGGTGCCGGGCGCCAGGCGCTGCTCGAGGATGGCCTCGAAGATATGCGCGTAGACAATATCGTCCTGGGTTCCGCTGCGGCCGGCTTTGCCTGCTCGCGGTTGTTTCTTGAGGGGCTGCAACTGTTCGTTCATGGGCACTCGAGTCGGGAGAACTGCGGCGAATAGACCGTGACTGTAATACGGCACAGTGGGTCGCTGGCAAGTATCGCGTAAAAAACACCGCGATTGTACACAATGGATGGTGGCAACACGACTGTATGGCTGTTTGTTGGCGCCGCTGTATTGCAACGATCGGTTACTTTTGAGTTTAGGCTTGATCGCAGAATCCGCAGCCGGAATGCGATCCCCGTAGGAGCGGTCGCTGGGCTTTGGATAATTTCGTAGGCAATAAGGAACACCCCGTCATGAACGACGCCACGCACACGCAGCTCCGCCCACTGGCCGATACCTCGCCATCGGCCATCGTCGCCGGCTTTATCGCCATGATGACCGGCTACACCAGCTCCCTGGTGCTGATGTTCCAGGCCGGCCAGGCAGCGGGCCTGAGCAGCGGGCAGATTTCGTCGTGGATCTGGGCGATCTCGATCGGCATGGCGGTGTGCTCCATCGGCTTGTCCTTGCGCTATCGCACGCCGATCACCATCGCCTGGTCGACCCCCGGCGCGGCCTTGCTGATCACCAGCCTGGGCGGCGTCAGCTACGGCGAAGCCATTGGCGCCTACATCACCTGCGCGTTGCTGGTGACGATCTGCGGCCTGACCGGCAGCTTCGAACGCCTGGTGAAAAAGATCCCGGCTTCCCTCGCCGCCGCACTGCTGGCGGGCATTCTGTTCAAGATCGGCAGTGAGATCTTCGTCGCCGCGCAGCATCGCACCGCGCTGGTGCTGGGCATGTTCTTCACTTACCTGGTGATCAAGCGCCTGTCACCGCGCTACGCGGTGTTGGCCGCGCTGTTGATCGGCACCGCACTCTCGGGATTCATGGGGCTGCTGGATTTCAGCGCCTTTCACCTGGAAATTGCCACGCCGGTCTGGACCACCCCGCACTTTTCCCTGGCCGCCACCATCAGCATCGGCATCCCGCTGTTCGTGGTGGCGATGACCTCGCAGAACATGCCAGGCATCGCCGTGCTGCGCGCCGACGGCTACAACGTGCCGGCTTCGCCGCTGATCACCACCACGGGCATCGCCTCGTTGCTGCTGGCGCCCTTCGGCTCCCACGGCATCAACCTGGCGGCCATCAGCGCGGCCATCTGCACCGGGCCGCATGCCCATGAAGATCGCAACAAGCGTTACACGGCGGCGGTGTGGTGCGGGATTTTCTACGGCATTGCCGGGGTATTCGGCGCCACGCTGGCGGCACTGTTTGCAGCATTGCCCAAGGAGCTGGTGCTGTCGATTGCGGCGCTGGCGTTGTTCGGGTCGATCATCAATGGCTTGAGCATTGCCATGACCGAGGTCAAGGAGCGCGAAGCGGCGCTGATCACCTTCATGGTCACGGCGTCGGGGCTGACACTGTTTTCCATAGGCTCGGCGTTTTGGGGGATTGTGGCGGGGGTGTTGACGCTGGTGATCTTGAATTGGCGTAAAGCCTGAAATGCTAAAAGATCGCATAAAAAAACGGCGACCCTTGGGTCGCCGTTTTTCATGACATCAAGCTACCGGATTAATCGGCTTTTCCGGGTACCAGACGTCGATCAGCGGGCTGACAGTCGCTTCGGTCAGTTCGCTGCGGCCCTTGAGCCAGGCTTCAACGGCTGCACGTTGCTCTTCGGACACCGAGCCACGTTTCTGCAGGCATACCAGACCGAAGTCGTCGCCGCCAACATAGCCCAGGCCGTTGGCTTCCATGGCTTCTTTCAGGAACGCGTCGAGGAAAGCATCAATGGCTTCATCAGCCAAATCTTCTTTGAAATCCAGGTTCAGCTCGAAACCCAGCTCTTGAAATTCATCGACGCACAATTTTTTGCGCAGACGCTGGGAACGGTTAGTCGCCATTGGAACAATCCTCATAAGTAATAACGGGCGGCACTTTAGCAGTTTAAGCCGCCAATTGCCCGTCTCTATGGGAAGCGCGGCCTACCGCTGGTAAAAAAATAGCGGATTAGGTGCCCCGCTCACGGCACATGCGGATAAACCTTGGGGCATAATGCCGACACTTTCATGACCACTGAGGGAATTTATCTTCATGCCCTCGTTTTTTCCCCCTCGACCGCAGGGTTCTATTTCACATGATCAAATCTTTGCGTCCATTGTTGCTGGCCGGCTTGCTTCTTCCATTGGCCTTTCCCGTCAACGCAGCCCCCATCAACACTGCCCTGACCCCCAACGTCGAAAAAGCCCTCAAGGCCAGCAAGCTGCAGGACAACGCCCTGTCCCTGGTGCTGATCCCGCTCAATGGCCCGGGCACGCCGACCATCTTCAACGCCGACGTCTCGGTCAACCCGGCCTCGACCATGAAACTGGTCACCACCTACGCAGCCCTGGAAATGCTCGGCCCGAATCACCAGTGGAAAACCGAGTTCTACACCGATGGCACCCTGAGCGGCGGCATCCTCAACGGCAACCTCTACCTCAAGGGCGGCGGCGACCCGAAGCTGAACATGGAAAAACTCTGGCTGCTGATGCGTGACCTGCGCGCCAATGGCGTGACCCAGATCACCGGCGACCTGGTGCTGGACCGCAACTTCTTCACCCAGCCGCAGCTGCCCGAGTTCAACGACGACGGCAATGACAACAACAAGCCGTTCCTGGTCAAACCGGATTCGCTGCTGGTCAACCTCAAGGCGCTGCGCTTTGTCGCGCGTAACGACAATGGCCGGGTGCTGGTGTCGGTCGAGCCGCCCATTGCGTCGATTCGCATCGAAAACCAGGTCAAGGCCATCAATTCCAAACAATGCACCGGTGGCGTACGTTACAACCCCGTGACCCAGCCCGATGGCAGCGTGACCGTGACGGTTGGCGGCCAGCTGGGTGAAGGCTGCAGCTCGCAGACCTACCTGTCGCTGCTTGACCACGCGACCTACACCGCAGGCGCCGTGCGGGCGATCTGGAAGGAACTGGGCGGCAGCATCCAGGGCAAGGACGTGTTGGCTGCGACGCCAAGCGGCGCCAAGTTGCTGGCCCGGGCCTACTCGCCGGACCTGGCGGAAATCATCCGCGACATCAACAAGTACAGTAACAACACCATGGCCCAGCAGCTGTTCCTGAGCCTCGGTCAACGTTATCGCACCGACGCCGACGGCGATGACGCCAAGGCGGCCCAGCGCGTGGTGCGTCAATGGCTGGCGAAAAAAGGCATTACCGCGCCGCACCTGGTCATGGAGAACGGCTCCGGCCTGTCTCGCGCCGAGCGCGTGAGTGCCCGTGAAATGGCGGCGATGCTGCAGGCCGCATGGCGCAGCCCGTATGCCGCCGAGTTCATCAGTTCGATGCCGATTGCCGGTACCGATGGCACCATGCGCAAACGCCTGAAGACCACGGCGATGCGCGGCGAAGCCCACGTCAAGACCGGCACCCTGAACACCGTGCGAGCGATTTCCGGCTTCAGCCGCGACGTCAACGGCAATACCTGGGCGGTGGTGGCGATCCTCAACGATAAAGCGCCGTTTGGTGCGTCGTCGGTACTGGACCAGGTGCTGCTGGACCTGTATCGCCAGCCGAAACTGCCTCAGACTGCTTCGGTTTTGTAATCGATCAAGATCAAGATCAAGAGATCGCAGCCTCGTTTCACTCGGCAGCTCCTACAGGGTTATTTGCATAGCAACCTTTAGGAGCTGTGTAGGAGCTGTCGAGTGCAACGAGGCTGCGATCTTTTCAAACCACCCTAACTCATCTCCGCCTCAACCCGATCCCGCCCCCCCTGCTTCGCCGCATACACCCCCGAATCCGCCCGCAATAACAGCGCATCCGCGCCCTCACCGGCTCGCCAGCTGGCAATCCCGAAGCTTGCGGTCACTGTGCCTACGCCATCGATCGGCGACATGCGCAGCGCCTCCCACAGTTGCAGCGCCAGCACGTGTGCGTGCTCGCCGCTGATGTCCGGGCACAGCACCATGAACTCTTCGCCACCCAGACGACAGAACACATCAGTGCGCCGCAGCCGATCACCGATGCGCTCACACACCGCCTGCAGCACCCGGTCGCCCACCGCGTGACCATGCTGGTCATTGATGCGCTTGAAGTGGTCGATATCGAGCATGATGACCGACAATTCACCGCCACCGCGCTCGACCCGGGCCATTTCCGTGGTCAGGCGTTCCTGGAAGTAGCGGCGGTTGTGAATCCCGGTCAGCGAGTCCGTCACCGACAGCGCCCGCAACTCCTCTTCCACGCGCTTGAGGTCGGAAATGTCGGAGATGTAGCCGTGCCACAGTACCCCGCCACCCGGCAGTTCCTCAGGGGTAGCCTCGCCACGCACCCAGCGCAACCCGCGGATGGGCAGCTGCACGCGATATTCCTCGCGCCACGGGCTGAGGGTGTCCGCTGACGCCCGGATCGAGGCGCGCACCCGGGTGGTGTCCTGTGGATGAATGCGCGTGAAGATCGCCTCGGCGTTAAGCAACAGCACGTCGGGCTCGAGTTCGTAGATCTCGCGGATCCCGTCGCTGGCGTAGATCACGCTGAAACGCCCATCGAACTCCATCTTGAATTGATAAATGCCGCCCGGCACATGGGCGCTGAGTTTCTTCAGCAACAGATCCCGTGCCGCCAGGGCCTCGTGGACCCGCTTGCGCTCGGTGATATCGATGCAGATCGCCAGGTGCCCAACCCAAAGCCCCTGCTCGTCGAGCACTGGCGTGGCCAGCATGTTCACTGCCAGGTGACTGCCGTCGCTGCGCACCAGCGTCCATTCCCGCGCTTCGTGGCCTCCCTCCTCGCCGCCTTCGACCAGCATCGCCTGGCAGGTTGGAATCGGCTTGCCATAGCGCGCACTGAGTTCCGCCGAGCGAGCCTGGAGCTCCCGGGGCAGGTGCAGGTTCTCCAGGGTCATGCAGCCCACCACCTCGGCGTTGGTGTAGCCGAGCATGTGCTCGGCGCCCGCATTAAAAGTGGTGATGACCCCGCGCAGGTCCGTGGCAATGATCGCCACCTGCGTCGCGGCGTCCAGCACGCCGCGCAACTGGCCATGGGTGCCGCGCAATTCCTGCTCGCGGGCGCGCAGCTCCTGGGTCCGCTGCTCGACCATTTTCAGCGCCCGTTGCCGCTGGCTCACCAGCACGTACAGCAAGGCGCTGAGCAGCAGGCTGAGCATGCCGCCGAGTGCTGCAAGGCTGCTGAGGGAGGAATGGTTGGCCTGGGTGAACGCGACGCTGGGGCGCATCTCGACCTGATACTCGTGGTCAGCCAGGCGAATCAGTTGGGTCGAGGACAGCTCGCTTTCGGCGGGAGTGTTGCTCGATTCGTAGAGCACCTCATGCTGGTCAGCGGTGGACAGGTCCAGGATGCGTACCGAGAGAAAATCGTGGGTCTCCTCGGGTAATCCATCCGCTAGCAGTTGGCGCATGCTGATCACGGCCATGACGTAGCCTTCGGGCAGTGCCCCCGGTTGTGGCTGGCGGCTGACGGGGGCCACCAGCAGGATTCCGCGGGCATAAGTGGGTTCGATGCCCACCAGGTAAAGGGGTTGCGACACCGCCAGGCCGCCGAGGGCATCAGCCCGCTCCAGCGTCGCCCGGCGCTGAGGCTGGGCGAGCAAGTCGAAGCCCAGCGGCGTGGGGAGACGACTTTGGCTCTGTGTGTACAGCACCGGGGCGTACTCGTCGCGTTCAGGGGCAATCTGCAGATTGCCTGCGGCATCCATGTCGCGCACGCTGAATTCGCTCAGGCCCTGCTGATGCGCGGTTTGCTCAAGCGCCGCCCGTTCAGACCGGGATATGCGTGGGGCCCAGGAGTAAGCCTGGGTGCGATGCAAAAGTGGTTTGGCATACCCGTCGAATTCCTCGCGGGACACCGAACCGGAATTGGCAAAGAACCGGCGCAGCCCGTCGAGGCGCTGCTCCTGGTCTTCGAAACGTTCTTCGATACGGCTGTAGCGTTCACTGGCCAGCAGCTGGAAACGTTGCCGTAATTGATGGTGGAACAGGTTTTGTGTCGACCAGGCGAGCAAGCCGGTAAAAACCCCGCCCACGAGCAATACCAGCAGCGCGACCAGCCAGGCCGAAACGTGTTCACTGATAAACCCCAGGATCTTTGGGCGCATGACGTGCAGCGACATATAGGCAGACTCAAAACGCCAAGTGCCGGGAAAACCCACTGGCCCTGGGTTGAGTTATAGCTATTAGCCACTAATTTGACCAGCACTGTAGAAGAGACTGTGTAGCCCGCCGTCTGTAGGAGCAGAGCTTGCTCCCACAGGACATCCCTGGACATCCCAAGACATGCGGGACACCCTGGAATATTCGAAGACACCCAGGGCCGTCCGGGGGATGTTGGACGCTTAACGCGCCATGATTTTCCAGGCGCGGTGGATCTTGCCGTTACGGGCGAAGTCCGGGTCGATGGTCTTGGCGGTGATCTCCTCGACTGCGTAGCGCTCGCTCAGGTTGGGCTCGAGCTCGAACTTGCGGAAGTTGTTGGAGAAGTACAGCACACCACCCGGTGCCAGGCGCGCCATGGCCAGGTCGATCAATTGCACCTGGTCACGTTGCACGTCGAAGATCCCTTCCATGCGCTTGGAGTTGGAGAACGTCGGCGGGTCGATGAAGATCAGGTCGTACTCGTCACGGCAGGCGTCCAGCCAGACCATCACATCGCCCTGCTCCAGGCGGTTCTTGTCGGAGAAGCCGTTCAGCGACAGGTTGCGCCGCGCCCAGTCCAGGTAGGTTTTCGACAGGTCGACGCTGGTGGTGCTGCGTGCGCCACCCTTGGCTGCTTGCACACTGGCCGTCGCGGTGTAGCAGTACAGGTTGAGGAAGCGCTTGCCTGCCGCCTCCTGCTGAATGCGCATACGCATCGGCCGGTGGTCGAGGAACAGACCGGTGTCCAGGTAATCGGTGAGGTTCACCAGCAGCTTGACGCCGCCTTCGTTGACCTCGACGAACTTGCCCTGCGCGGCCTGGCGCTCGTATTGCTTGGTGCCGCTCTGGCGCTCGCGACGCTTGACCACGACGCGGCTCTTGTCGACGTTCAACGCCTGGGGTATCGCCGCCAGGGCATCGAACATGCGCGCCGAGGCTTTTTCCGGGTCGATGGATTTTGGCGCGGCGTATTCCTGGACGTGGACCCAATCCTGATACAGGTCGATGGCCATGGAATATTCCGGCATGTCGGCATCGTAGACGCGGTAGCAGTCGATGCCTTCACGCTTGACCCACTTGCTCAGGGCCTTGAGGTTTTTCTGCAGGCGGTTGGCGAACATCTGCCCGCCCTCGCTCAAGCGCGGCTGCTCGATCACCACCGGCGCCGGTTTGATCGGGTTGCCGTTCTTGTTGTACTTCTCGTACTTGCCTGGCGCGACGTCGTTGCCTTCGACCTGGACTTCAGCCTGCTCGCGCTCGACCTGGCGTTGTTCCGGGGTGCGACGCTCGCCAGTCACGAACTGGTCCGGGGTGACCTTGATCAGCAGCAGCTTGCACGGCAAGGCGCCGTTCCAGAACGAATACTGCTTGTGGCTGCGGATACCCATGCGCTTGCCCAGGTCCGGCGCGCCGGTGAACACCGCCGCTTCCCAGTTCAGGCAGGCCTGACGCAGGCGCTCGCCAAGGTTCTGGTAGAGATAGAGCAGGCTCGCCTCATCGCCCAGACGTTCGCCGTACGGCGGGTTGCAGATGACCAGGCCTTTCTGGTTCTGGTCCGGACGCGGTTCAAAGGTGCCGACTTCGCCCTGGTAGATCTTGATCCACTCGCTCAGGCCAGCCCGTTCAACGTTATTGCGACCAGGCTGAATCAGGCGCGGGTCCGCTTCGTAACCGCGAATCCACAGCGGCGGCTTGGCTAGGCCGGCGGCGCAACGCTCGGTGGCTTCTTCGTGAAGTTTTTTCCACAGCGCCGGAACGTGGCCCAGCCAGGCGGTGAAGCCCCACTGCTCGCGACGCAGGTTGGGGGCCATGTCGGCGGCGATCATCGCCGCTTCGACCAGGAAGGTGCCCACGCCACACATCGGGTCAGCCAGGGCGCCGCCGTCGGCAGCAATACGTGGCCAGCCGGAACGGATCAGGATCGCCGCCGCGAGGTTTTCCTTCAGCGGTGCCGCACCCTGCTGCAGGCGGTAACCGCGCTGGTGCAAGCTGTGGCCGGACAGGTCGAGCGACAGAATCGCTTCGCCGCGGTCCAGGCGCAGGTGAATGCGCAGGTCGGGGTTGAGTTTATCAATCGACGGACGGTCGCCTTGGGGGGTGCGCAACTTGTCGACGATGGCGTCCTTGACCTTCAACGCGCCGAAATGGGTGTTATCAATGCCCGAGCCATGGCCACTGAACTCGACGGCCAGGGTGCCGTCGCTGAGCATGTGGTCCTGCCATTCGATGTCGAGCACACCGTGGTAGAGATCTTCGGCGTCCTTCATCGGGAAACGCTTGAGCACCAGCAGCACCCGGTTCGCGAGGCGCGACCACAGGCACAGGCGGTAGGCGGTTTCCATGGTTGCCATGCCGCGCACGGCAGAGGTGTGCTCACGCGCTTCCTCAAGGCCAAGCCCGACGGCTTCCTCGATGAGCAGGCCTTCAAGGCCTTTTGGGCAAGTGAGGAAGAGTTCGAAACGATCGGACATGGGAATTCCAGAACCTTTAGCTGAGTGAACGGGCAACGCATTGCCGGTCCGGTTTTCAATCAGGCGCTTTTCAAAAAGAACGCCCGCGTGGCACGAAGGTGTGCCGACCCATCCTTGCTGCTCGGTGCAAAGGAGCTTAGATGCAAAGACAGGTAAAAAAGTTGGTGCAACAAAATGTCATAACTCGACCCTTCGTCGAATAATGCGCTCGCTCAACGCGAGGCATTCTCAGCAAGGGATTAACGTCATCATCCTGCGGGGTGCCGATCATACCGGGGTTTGACCAACAAACGCTGGCAAATATCATGTTACTTATGGCCATACCACCTTAATGGTTACGTCCTTATGACAAAACGATCATTCCCTCGATGTGACGCATTGGTTAGAACTCAACACAGGTTGACGCCGCAACGACGTCAACAACTTGGCTCGCGACGCCGGCAGCGAGCCGCCAACGGCAGGTTATTTCTGCCAGACCTCAATTGAGGTCAACGCGATAAATACAGTCAACAAGTGAGGGCAACACCCTATGAGAAGACTTAAGCGTGATCCGTTGGAAAGAGCATTTTTGCGCGGATATCAATATGGCGTTGGTGGCAAATCCCGTGAGCTTTGCCCATTTACTCTACCGTCGGTACGTCAAGCCTGGATTAACGGCTGGCGAGAAGGACGCGGCGACAACTGGGACGGTATGACCGGCACTGCGGGAATCCACAGACTCAACGAACTTCACGCCGTCGGCTAATTTTACAGGGCCTAACACTCCGACACGACAATCTGAACACTGCATCAATTAACCACGCACGCCCCATCCGGGCGGCGGGCTTCGGCCCAGGGGCTCCTTCGAGGAGCCCTTTTTTATGGCTGCTTTCCCGCCAAAGCGCAGCCCGCATTGGCTGGAATCACCGGGCCATGGGGGTTATCTCAGGGCGGCGATGGCGTCCACGCACTCGCGAATCAACGCCGGGCCCTTGTAGATGAAACCGGAGTAGATCTGCACCAGGCTCGCCCCTGCAGTAATTTTCTCGGCGGCGTGCTTGCCTTCGGTGATCCCGCCCGCGGCGATGATCGGCAGGCGCCCTGCCAGTTCAGCTGCCAGCACCTTGACCGTATGGGTGCTCTTCTCCCGCACCGGGGCACCCGACAAGCCGCCTGCCTCGTCCCCATACTCCATGCCTTCGACGCCAACGCGACTCAGGGTGGTGTTGGTGGCGATGACGGCGTCCATGCCGGTTTCAACCAGGGCCTGGGCGACCTGGGCGGTTTCTTCGTCGGTCATGTCCGGGGCAATCTTGATCGCCAGCGGCACATGTCTGCCGTGACGCAAGGCCAGTTCCGCACGGCGGGTGGCCAGGTCGGCGAGCAATTGCTTGAGCGAATCACCAAATTGCAGGCTGCGCAGCCC
This sequence comes from Pseudomonas sp. TMW22090, assembly GCF_022496665.1. Taxonomy (NCBI): domain Bacteria; kingdom Pseudomonadati; phylum Pseudomonadota; class Gammaproteobacteria; order Pseudomonadales; family Pseudomonadaceae; genus Pseudomonas; species Pseudomonas sp. TMW22090. The sequence continues at coordinate 187,461 of NZ_SCFH01000009.1, read as the reverse complement.
TGGCGTGTTCGGCGAACTGACGTTAACCGTGACATAGCTGGCGTGGGCATACACCTTGTCCAGGCAGATTAGGTAATCGTCCACGGCGCGCTCGACGGGCGTATCGAAGTTCTTGCCGATATTGATGCCCAGCACGCCCTTGTACTTCGCCGCAGCCACCCGGGCCAGCAGGTGATCGACGCCAAGGTTGTTGAAGCCCATACGATTGATGATGGCCTCGGCTTCCGGCAGACGGAAAATCCGTGGTTTCGGATTGCCCGGTTGCGGCCGCGGAGTCACGGTGCCGATTTCGACGAAACCGAAACCCAGCTGGGCAAAACCGTCGATGGCCGCGCCATTCTTGTCCAGGCCCGCTGCCAGGCCTACGGGATTTGGAAAATCCAGGCCCATGACGGTCACCGGCTTTTTCGCCGGCGCCTTGCACAACATGCCGTTGAGCCCCAGGCGTCCGCCCGCGCCGATCAGGTCCAGGGACAGATCGTGGGAGGTTTCCGGGGAAAGTTTGAACAACAGCTGACGGGCCAGGGTGTACATGGGCGGCTTTGACTCTGGGCGGCGAAAAGTGGCGCCGATTATAGCCGGGGTGGAGGCTGGCGTGCGAGAGACCGGTTAAATCGAGTTCGTCAGCTCGGTTCGCACAGCAGGCCCGACCACGGCGCAGTCGAATCGATACCCCTGGCCATAAACGGTGGTGATGAAGTCCCGGTCCTCCTTCAACAGCTTGCGCAACACGTAGATGCAGCGGGTCAAGGACTCCTCGGCTGCATCGGTCCCGGGCCAGACCGCGCCCAGCAGTTGATCCTTGCTGACCACCAAACCGGCCGAACCGAGCAACAAGCGAAGCACGCATAATTCTTTTGGCGGAACGTGTACGACCCTGCCCGCGTGCAGCAGGGTGCCGTCACTCTGCAGCCGCCACCGGTCAAACATGAATGACTCGGACGGGTAATGATCAATGGCGCTGTTCATGTTCGCAACTCCCTATGCCTGTGCGCTGCCCGGCTCAACGATGAATGGCGCGACAATAGAGAGTCGGGCAGGCGCCTTTCATAGGACTCCAGGCTTACCAACCTGGGGAAATGTCGATCCAGCTTGTAGGATTTTTAACCACCGATACCCCTCACGGTCGGAGGGTGGATTGGATGATCGCGGGAGGATGGATGAGGTGGCGGCTTGAATCCTGATGAAAAGCTGATGGCCGGTGGCATATGCCTTGCAGCCCAACTCACATCAGTGCTCGGACCACCGTCGGACATGAGCGCAAGGACAATGGCGTCGCCACCCGGCTCTGCTCGCGCATGGACCGGTGGCGACGTCTTTTTTTTAAGGTGCACAGTCGATGAACGAACCCTCCGCCGGCCCGTTGGCCTGGGTCAATGGCAGCGATGCCCCGGAAAAAACCGAAATCAATCTCGGCTTCATGGCCCTGAGCGACTGCGCCTCCGTGGTCGTCGCCGCCACCCAGGGCTTTGCCCAGCCTTACGGCCTGACCCTGAACCTCAAGCGCCAGTCGTCCTGGGCCAGCCTGCGGGACAAACTGGTCAGCGGTGAACTGGATGCCGCCCACAGCCTGTATGGCCTGGTGTATGCGGTGCACCTTGGCATAGGCGGCGTCGCCGCCACCGACATGGCGGTGCTGATGGGCCTGAACCAGAATGGCCAGAGCATCAACCTCTCCCCGGGTTTGCAGGCACTTGGCGTGACCAGTCCTGAGGCACTGGATCGCCACGTGCACCAAAGTCGCCCACGGCTGACGTTTGCCCAGACATTCCCCACCGGCACCCACGCCATGTGGTTGTACTACTGGCTGGCCAGCCAGGGTATCCATCCGCTGCAGGATGTCGACAGCGTGGTGGTGCCGCCGCCGCAGATGGTCGCGCACCTGCAGGCGGGGCGCATCGACGGTTTCTGCGTGGGCGAGCCGTGGTCCGCCAGTGCAGTGAAACAGAATCTCGGCTTCACCCTGGCGACCACCCAGGCAATCTGGCCCGATCACCCGGAAAAAGTCCTGGGCTGCACCCGCGCCTTCGTCGAGCAGTACCCCAATACCGCCCGCGCTCTGGTCATGGCGATTCTCGAGGCCAGTCGTTTTATTGAAGCCAGTAGCGAGAACCGTCGCAGCACCGCCCAGCTGCTCAGTGCTGCGCAATACCTGGATGCGCCGCTCGATTGCATCGAACCGCGGCTGCTGGGCGACTACGCCGACGGGCTCGGCAATCGCTGGCAAGACCCGCATGCCCTGCGCTTCCACGGGGATGGCGAGGTCAATTTGCCTTATCTGTCCGATGGCCTGTGGTTCATGACCCAATTTCGTCGCTGGGGGTTGCTGCGCGACGATCCGGATTATCTGGCGGTCGCCCGACAGGTTCAGCAACTGGACCTGTACCGCGAAGCCGCCAGCGCCGTGGGAGTTGCCAGCCAGCCCGCAGACATGCGCCGCAGCCAGTTGATCGACGGCAAGGTCTGGGACGGCTCGGACCCGGCCGGGTATGCACGCAGTTTCAAGCTGCATGCCCTGCACGACGCCTCTGCCCTACTCGCCAGCCGCTGACAGGAGACTGCGAACATGTTGCGTATCCTGCTGATCAACGACACGGCGAAGAAAGTCGGACGCCTCAAGGCCGCCTTGACCGAAGCCGGCTTCGAGGTGATCGACGAGTCCGGCCTGACCATCGACTTGCCCGCACGCGTCGAAACGGTGCGCCCGGACGTGATCCTGATCGATACCGAGTCACCCAGCCGCGATGTCATGGAGCAAGTGGTGCTGGTGAGCCGTGATCAGCCCAGGCCGATCGTGATGTTCACCGACGAGCATGACCCGGTCGTGATGCGCCAGGCGATCAAGTCCGGGGTCAGTGCCTACATTGTCGAAGGCATTCACGCACAGCGCCTGCAGCCGATTCTCGACGTGGCCATGGCGCGTTTCGAGAGCGACCAGGCCCTGCGCGCTCAATTGCATGCCCGCGACCAGCAACTGGCGGAACGCAAGCGCATCGAGCTGGCCAAGGGGTTGTTGATGAGGATGAAAGACTGCAACGAGGAAGAGGCCTACACCCTGATGCGCCGCCAGGCGATGAGCCGGCAGCAGAAGCTGATTCAGGTGGCGGAGCAGATTATTGCGATGAGTGAGTTGCTGGGCTGAGGCGTTGTGCTGGCCCCGCGGACGCCATCGCGGGCAAGCCCGGCTCCCACAGAGATGTCTGCCGTACACAAATGCTGCGTCCACCACCAACACCCTGTGGGAGCGGTCTTGCCCGCGATGGGAGCACCTCGGTTTCAGTGGTTGGCACAAATCTGGCAACGTAATCACCACAGGTAACCAACGGCGGTTGCCCCACCTACGACAAAGACGTCGCTCACCCCATTTGCCCTGGCAAATCCGGTAGCGGCGTTTTTTCGTTTTGGCCCCATGGCACGGGGTCGGTGGTGCGGCCGTCAAGGCGCCCCATCTGCTAGCTCACGGTTCCCACTCGAGACTCTTCACAGCTGAGGTGCGCGATGAATTCAAGCTTCTGGAAATCCGGTCATACCCCGACTTTGTTCGCGGCGTTCCTCTATTTCGACCTGAGCTTCATGGTCTGGTACCTGCTCGGCCCACTGGCCGTACAAATAGCCACGGACCTGCAGCTGACCACCCAGCAGCGCGGCCTGGTGGTTGCCACGCCGATTCTGGCCGGGGCAATACTGCGCTTCATCATGGGCATGCTGGCCGATCGCCTATCGCCGAAAACCGCCGGGATCATTGGCCAGGTGATTGTCATCTGTGCCTTGTTCGTGGCCTGGAAGCACGGCATCCACAGCTACGAACAAGCATTGCTGCTGGGGCTGTTCCTCGGCATGGCCGGCGCGTCGTTCGCCGTGGCCCTGCCGCTGGCATCGCAGTGGTATCCGCCGCAACATCAAGGCAAGGCAATGGGCATTGCGGGGGCAGGTAATTCCGGCACGGTGCTGGCCGCATTGATCGCCCCGGTCCTGGCGGCGGCGTTCGGCTGGAGCAACGTATTCGGCTTCGCCCTGATCCCGTTGATCCTGACGCTCATTGTCTTCACCTGGTTGGCCAAAAACGCCCCGGAGCGGCCAAAAGCCAAATCGGTCACCGACTACTTCAAGGCCCTGGGCGATCGCGACAGCTGGTGGTTCATGTTCTTCTACAGCGTAACGTTTGGCGGCTTCATCGGCCTGGCGAGCGCCCTGCCCGGCTACTTCAACGACCAATACGGACTGAGCCCGGTCACCGCCGGTTACTACACCGCCGCCTGCGTGTTTGGCGGCAGCCTGATGCGGCCTTTGGGTGGTGCGCTGGCCGACCGTTTCGGCGGGATTCGCACGCTGCTGGGGATGTATACCGTGGCAGCCGTGTGTATCGCGGCAGTCGGTTTCAACCTGCCAAGTTCCTACGCTGCCCTGGCGCTTTTCGTGTGCACCATGCTCGGTTTGGGGGCAGGTAATGGCGCGGTGTTCCAACTGGTCCCACAGCGTTTTCGCCGGGAAATCGGCGTGATGACCGGGTTGATCGGCATGGCGGGCGGCATTGGCGGCTTTGCCCTGGCAGCCGGCATGGGCGCCATCAAGCAAAGCACCGGCAGCTACCAGCTGGCGTTGTGGTTGTTCGCCAGCCTGGGCGTGCTCGCCTGGTTCGGCCTGCATGGCGTGAAACGTCGCTGGAGAACCACCTGGGGCTCTGCTGCCGTCACCGCTGCACGGGTCTGAACCGGCAATGAGCCTGCAGCTGAGTTTCGCTGAAGCCAGCGCCATCGGCCCGCGCGAGGAAAACCAGGACGCCCTGCGCCTGGTCACGCCCGCTCCGGCGCTGGCCGCGAGCAAAGGCTATCTGTTCGCGATTGCCGATGGCGTCAGTCAATGCGCCGACGGCGGGCTCGCAGCCCGCTCGACCTTGCAGGCGCTGGCGCAGGATTACTACGCGACGCCGGAAACCTGGGCGGTCGCCCAGGCCCTCGATCGCCTGCTGCTGGCGCAGAACCGCTGGCTGCAGGCCAATGGCGGCGGGCAGCCGCTGCTGACCACCGTCAGCGCCCTGGTCGTGCGCGGCCGGCGCTTCACCCTGGCGCACGTCGGCGATTGCCGGGTGTATCGCTGGCATTGCGGCCAATTGCAGCGCATCAGCGAGGACCACGTCTGGGATCAGCCCGGCATGCAGCACGTGCTCAAGCGTGCGGTGGGCCTGGATCAACATCTGGTGCTGGACTTCCTCGATGGCGAGTTACGCCTGGACGAGAGCTTTGTGCTGCTCAGCGACGGCGTCTGGGCGGTATTGGGCGATACGGCGATCGCGGCAATCCTGCGCGATCAACCGGATCTGCACAGTGCCGCGCAAACCCTGGTCAGTGCCGCGCACCTGGCGGGCAGCCAGGACAATGCCAGTGCACTACTGGTGCGGGTGGATGCCCTGGGAGAATCAAGCATCGGCGATGCCCTGGTGCATTTGCAGCAATGGCCGCTGCCGCCAGCGCTAAAGCCGGGGCAGCTGTTCGAGGGCTGGCAAGTCGACACGATACTAGGACAAAGCCAGCAGTCGCTGCTGTACCGGGTGCATGACGGGCAGCAGCAACCCTGGTTGCTGAAAACCCTGCCCGCGCGCCTGCACGACGATCACCAGGCCGGGCAGGCATTGCTGGCAGAGGAATGGTTTCTCAAGCGCGTTGCCGGACGGCATTTTCCTGAAGTCCATCCCGCCAGTCAGCGTCAACATTTGTACTACGTGATGCGTGAATATTCCGGTTCGACCCTGGCGGCACTCTATGCCGACGTCGGACCGCTGCCGCTGGCTCAATGGCTGTACCTGGCCGAACGCCTTTTGCGCGCAGTCGGCATGCTGCATCGCCGGCAGATTCTGCATCGCGACATCAAGCCGGAGAACCTGCTGCTGGGGGACGACGGCGAGTTGCGCCTGCTGGATTTTGGCCTGGTCTATTGCCCGGGCCTGTCCGAAGACCAGCCGTGCGCCCTGCCCGGCACCCCGAGCTACATCGCGCCGGAAGCTTTTGGCGGCGCGCCACCCACCCTGCAACAGGACCTCTACGCGGTCGGCGTGACCCTGTACTTCCTGTTGACCGGGCACTACCCCCACGGCGAAATCGAAGCATTCCAGCGCCCGCGCTTTGCTGTGCCGGTGAGTGCCAGTCGCTACCGCCCGGACCTGCCGGAGTGGATCGCGCAGAGCCTGGAGCGGGCCGTTGCGGCTGATCCGGCGAATCGATTTGAGACGGCGGAAGAATGGTTGCTGCTCCTGGAACAGGGCGAGCGACACAGCTTGAGCGTGCGACCGCGACCTTTGCTGGAGCGCGAACCGTTGAAGGTGTGGCGGACCATGGCGTTGGTGTCGCTGGTGGTGAATATGGTGCTGCTGGTTTTGGTTTTTCATGGTTAGTACCGGGGAGCGCCCATCGCGAGCAGGCTCGCTCCCACAGGGGATCTTCACTGGCCCATGAGGAACAGGCTCCAACAGAGGGCGTCACGCTTCGATTCAGTGCAGGAACGGCACTGCCAGCCTTCAAATACCACCTGAGAGACATCAATTGTGCCGCCTTCCAGACTTGGCACAACCACTGCATTAACTCTCCCAACAGACATAAAGCTCACCCTCAACGAAGAGGGCTGCGCTTCCCGATAGAACGGGACAAGGACAAAGGCGTCCCCGCCAGGCAACTGGCGGGACGCCTTTTTTTGTTTGCGCGAAATGTTCAAGTACGACCTGAGACGCCCAGATGCGGCGGGTCCCAGCTCCCGGAGAACCTGATGAACAAATTAAAACTGGTGATGATCGGCAACGGCATGGCCGGGGTTCGCACCCTGGAGGAATTGCTCAAGCTGAGCAACGACCTGTACGACATCACCGTCTTCGGCGCCGAACCCCATACCAACTACAACCGCATCCTGCTGTCGCCGGTACTGGCGGGCGAGCAGACGTTCGAAGAGATCGTGCTCAACGACCTGGACTGGTACCTCGACAACAACATCAAGCTGCTGCTTAACCGCAAAGTGGTGCAGATCGACCGGATCAGGCGCCGGGTGATCGCCGATGACGGCACCGAAGCCGAGTACGACCGCCTGCTGATTGCCACCGGCTCGACGCCGTTCATCCTGCCGATTCCGGGCAACACGCTGCAGGGCGTGATCGGCTACCGCGACATCGCCGACACCCAGGCGATGATCAACACCGCCAGGACCCACACCCATGCCGTGGTCATCGGCGGCGGCCTGCTCGGCCTTGAAGCGGCCAACGGCCTGATGCTGCGCGGCATGCACGTCACCGTGGTGCACATAGGCGAATGGCTGCTGGATCGACAGCTGGACAAGACCAGCGGCCAGCTGCTGCAGACCGCCCTGGAAGGTCGCGGCCTGCACTTTCGCCTGCGCGAACAAACCCACTCGCTACACGATGCCGGCAATGGCCGGGTCGGCTCGGTGCAATTCAACAATGGCGACGTGATCCCGGCCGACCTGGTGGTGATGGCCGCCGGTATTCGGCCCCGCACCGAACTGGCGGAGAAATCCGGCCTTCCCTGCAGTCGCGGGATCCTGGTCAACGACACGCTGCAAACCTACGACCCGCGCATCTACGCGATTGGCGAATGTGCCAGCCACCGCGGCATCGCCTACGGCCTGGTCGCGCCCCTGTTCGAACAGGCCAAGGTCTGCGCCAACCACCTGGCCCAGCTGGGTTTCGCCACCTACAAGGGTTCGGTGACCTCGACCAAACTGAAGGTCACCGGCATCGACCTGTTCTCCGCTGGCGACTTCATGGGCGGTGAAGGTACCGAGACCATCACCCTGTCGGACCCGATTAGCGGGATCTACAAAAAACTGGTGATCAAGGACGACATCCTCGTCGGCGCCTGCCTGTACGGCGATACCGCAGACGGCGGCTGGTATGTCCGCCAGATCCGGGAGAACCACGACATTGAGCCAATCCGTGACCACCTGATGTTCGGCGACGCCTGCTTGCCGGCCCTGCGGGAAGCAAGCTGATGGACCGGCAGATCACCGCTTCAACCTGCTGTTACTGCGGGGTCGGCTGCGGTGTGCTGATCGAACATGACGGCGAGCGCATTCTCGGCGTCAGCGGCGATCCGGCCCACCCCGCCAACTTCGGCAAGTTGTGCAGCAAGGGCTCGACCCTGCACCTGACAGGCGACCTTGCGGCACGGGCGCTCTATCCGGAACTGCGCCTGGGCAAAACCCTGGCCCGCGGCCGTACGGACTGGGACACCGCCCTGGATCACGCCGCCAGCGTATTCGCCCGCACCATCGCCGAACACGGCTCGGACAGTGTGGCGTTCTACATCTCCGGCCAATTGCTGACCGAGGATTACTACAGTTTCAACAAACTGGCGCGGGCGCTGGTGGGCACCAACAACATCGACAGCAACTCACGCCTGTGCATGTCTTCGGCGGTGGTCGGCTACAAGCGCAGCCTCGGCGCGGACGCCCCGCCGTGCAGCTACGAAGACCTGGAGTCGAGCGATTGCGTGATGATCGTCGGCAGCAACATGGCCTACGCCCACCCGGTACTTTTCCGGCGGCTGGAAGAGGCCAGATCCCGCCGACCGCAGATGAAAGTCATCGTTATCGACCCGCGCCGCACCGACACCTGTGACCTCGCCGACCTGCACCTGGCGATACTGCCGGGCACCGATGTCGCCCTGTTCCACGGAATCCTGCACCTGTTGCTGTTGGCGGACCAGGTTGATCATGGCTTTATCGACGCGCATACCCAGGGGCTGCCAGAGCTGAAAAGCCTGGTGCGCGACTACAGCCCGCAGAGGGTCTCGCAACTGTGCGGGATCAGTGTCCAACAGCTGCAGCAGTGCGCGCAGTGGATCGGCACCTCACCGACTTTTCTGTCGTTGTGGTGCATGGGGCTCAACCAGTCCACGGCCGGCAGCGCCAAGAACAGCGCGCTGATCAATCTGCACCTGGCCACCGGGCAAATTGGCCGCCCAGGCGCAGGACCTTTCTCGCTGACCGGTCAGCCCAATGCCATGGGCGGCCGCGAAACCGGCAGCCTGTCGAACCTGCTGCCGGGCCATCGTGATGCCGCCAATGCCGATCATCGTGAGGAAGTGGCGGCCTACTGGGGTGTTGAGCAACTGCCGCACACCACCGGATTGAGCGCCATCGAGTTGTTCGAACAGGTGCGCAGCGGCCGTATCAAGGCCTTGTGGATCGCCTGCACCAACCCCGCGCAATCGATGCCTGACCAGAACGCCGTGCGCGAGGCCCTGCAGGCATGCCCATTCGTGGTGTTGCAGGAAGCCTTTCGCACCACTGAAACCGCAGCCTTTGCCGATCTGCTGCTACCCGCCGCGAGCTGGGGTGAAAAAGAGGGCACTGTGACCAACTCCGAGCGGCGCATTTCCCACGTGCGCCAGGCTGTCATCGCCCCTGGCGAGGCACGGCCGGACTGGGCCATCACGGTGGATTTCGCACAGCGCCTGGAAAAACATCTGCGTCCAGAGCACGCCAGCCTGTTTGCCCTCGACACGCCGGCGCAGATCTTTGATGAGTACAAGGAGCTGACCCGAGGCCGCGACCTGGACCTTTCCGGGCTCAGCCATGCCTTGATCGACCGGATCGGCCCGCAACAATGGCCCTTCCCGCCCGGCGCCAGCCAAGGTACCCCGCGCCTGTACGGTGACGGAATATTCCCCACCGCCAACGGCCGCGCGCACTTCATTGCCGACCCCTATCGAGCGGCCAGGGAACAACGGGATGCGCGGTTTCCCCTGACCCTGATCACCGGGCGCCTGCGCGATCAATGGCACGGCATGAGCCGCACCGGCACCGCTGCGCAGCTGTTCGGTCACGTCAGTGAAGCGGTGTTGAGCCTGCACCCGGATGAGCTACGCCGCCATCGCTTGCAGTCCGGCGACCTGGTCAGCCTGCAAAGTCGCCGTGGCGCGGTAGTGCTGCCGGTGACGCGTGACGAAAACGTCCGGCCCGGCCAGGCGTTTTTGCCCATGCACTGGGGCGACCGGTTCCTCAAAGGCGGGGTCAATACGCTGACCCAACCGGCCTTTGACCCCCTGTCGAAGCAGCCCGAACTCAAGCACAGCGGCGTGCGACTGGAGCCGATAAACCTGCCGTGGCGGCTGTTTGCCCTGGTCGAAGGCAACGTTCAACAGCAACTGGAGCGCCTGCGCCCCCTCTGTGAGGAATTTTCCTACGCCAGCCTGAGCCTCACTGGCCGTGAGCGCCCGGCGCTGCTTATACGCGCTGCCAGCGCCTCGGCGCCCGACGCCCAGTTATTGCGCGACATCGACCAGTGCCTGGGCGTGGATGAAGGGCCGGTGCTGGCCTACGAGGACGTGCGCCGCTCGATCGGCAAACGCGTACGCATCGAACACGGCAGGATCACCGCCATCCGCCTGGCCGGGGAAACCCTGGCCCAGCACTGGCTGCACAACCTGTGGCTCGAAGGGCGCGCCGATGAACCACTGCGGCGCTGGATGCTCGCCCCCTTGAGTGCACCACCCGGCGACGGCGCCGCCATTGGCACCGGCAACAAAACCCTGTGCAACTGCCGCAATGTCAGCCACAACGCGGTTTGCGCGGGAATCAGTCGAGGCCTGGACTTGCTGGGTCTTAAACAGGAATTGGGTTGCGGCACGCAGTGCGGTTCGTGCGTCCCGGAAATCAAGCGAATGCTGGCCGCCACGGCTCAGCCAGTCGCCATTATCTGATGAGGAAAATACGATGAGCGCAAAAGTCTGGCTGGTGGGTGCAGGCCCTGGTGACCCGGAATTGTTGACCCTCAAAGCAGTGCGCGCCATGGGCGAAGCGGATGTGGTGCTGATCGACGACCTGGTCAATGACGCCGTGCTGGAACATTGCCCCCATGCGCGAATCATCGCCGTGGGCAAGCGCGGCGGCTGTCGCTCCACGCCACAGGCGTTCATCCATCGCCTGATGCTGCGGTATGCGCGCCAGGGCAAATGTGTAGTGCGGCTCAAGGGCGGTGACCCGTGCATTTTCGGCCGCGGCGGTGAGGAAGCGCAGTGGCTGCGCGAGCGTGGGGTGGAGGTTGAGTTGGTAAACGGCATTACGGCCGGACTGGCTGGGGCAACGCAGTGCGATATTCCCCTGACCCTGCGCGGGGTTGCGCGCGGAGTAACGCTGGTGACGGCGCATACCCAGGATGGCAGCAGCCTGAATTGGCAGGCGCTGGCACAGGGGGGCACTACCCTGGTGGTGTACATGGGCGTGGCGAAGCTGAGTGAGATCCGTGAGCAACTGCTTGCCGGGGGCATGGCCCTGGATACGCCGGTGGCCATGATCGAAAACGCCTCCCTGGCGCATCAGCGCGAATGCCGCAGCGACCTGAACGACATGGAACAGGATGCGAGTGCGTTTGAATTGAAAAGCCCGGCGATTCTGGTGATTGGGGCTGTGGCCAAAGATCAAAAGATCGCAGCCTGCGGCAGCTCCTACAGGCCCCAGCGTACATCCATGTAAACGCCGCGGCGCCCACAATGCCCCTGTGGTAACCCGATCCTGCAGGAGCTGCCGAAGGTTCGGGCCGCGGGCGGACGATCCCGTGAGAGCTGCCGAAGGCAGCGATCTTTTAGGGCCATCGCAAAATCCGGATAAAACCCAAATCGCAGGCAAAGAAAAGCCCGGCCTAAGCCGGGCTTTCCTCAGAGCTGCGAGCTAATTACTTAGCTTGAGCTTCAACCTGCGCTTCTACGCGACGGTTTACAGCGCGGCCAGCTTCAGTAGCGTTGTCAGCAACTGGGCGGGATTCGCCGTAGCCAACGGACTGAACGCGGGACGATTCAACACCGTACTGGTTGGTCAGAACTTGCTTAACGGCGTTTGCACGACGCTCAGACAGCTTCTGGTTGTAAGCGTCAGGACCGACGGAGTCAGTGTGACCTTCAACAGTGGTGCTGGTCGATGGGTACTGCTTCATGAAGTCAGCCAGGTTCTTGATGTCGCCGTAGCTGTTGGTTTTAACAACAGATTTGTCGAAATCGAACTTAACGTCCAGCTCTACACGAACAACTTCAGCAACTGCTGGGCAGCCGTCAGCGTCAACAGTTACGTTGGCTGGGGTGTCCGGGCACTTGTCAACGTTGTCGCAAACGCCGTCGTTGTCGCTGTCGGAGCAGACTTCAGCTGGTGCTGGAACTGGAGCAGCAGCAGGCTTGGAGCCGCCACCGAAGTTCACACCGATACCGACGCTAGGAGCCCACTCGGTGTCGCCCTGGTCGATGTTGTATTGAGCTTCAACGCCAGCACGGGCGTAGAAGTTCTCGGTGAAGTACAGCTTGGCACCGCCGCCAACGTTGGCGAAGGTGGAACGGTTACGACCGTTCGAGCCGTTCTGATCGATGCTCTGATCGGAGAAACCGGCCGAAACGTATGGACGAACCATGTCGCCTGGGTTGTTGAAGTGGTACAGAGCGTCCAGAGCGGTGTTAGCGCCCTTGATGTTCTGGCCGCTGTCGGAACGGACATTGTGCACTTCGTCGTAGGCCAGACGCAGTTCAACGTCGTCAGTCAGGAAGTAACCTACGGAACCGCCGAACAGGTTGCCGTCATTCTTGAAGTTACGAGCGCTGTCGAATTGTTCTTTCTTAGCGAAGCCTTCGATTTCAACTGCGCCTTGGCCTTGTGCCAGAGCGCCGAACGAAGTGGCAGCAATAAGAGAACCAATGGCCAAGCCCAAGGTGTTTTTCAGTTTCATCCGTTAAATCCCCATCTGGTGATTGTGAAGCAGTCCCGCAAACCGGGGGACAACTCGGCGGCAAGTCTATCAGAACTTGCCTACACGTAAGAGATATTTGCGTCGAACTAAGTTTCAGCTACGCCTGCAAATTTCTCACGCAATTTATCTAGAGCACGTTTGTAACGCATTTTTGTTGCACTCAAACCCATGTGCATGATGTCTGCGATCTCCTGAAATTCAAGCTCTGCGACAAATCGTAGCACCAGAATTTCGCGGTCAATCGGGTTCACATACACCAGCCAGCGATCAAGTCCACCCTTTTCCTCGGCTTTGGGCATCTTTTCTTCAGATGCTTCCTCGAGGGGGTCCAGACTCAAAGCGTCCATCAAGCGACGCTTACGCCGTTCCTTGCGATACTGCGTGATGCATTCGTTGTACGTGATGCTGTAGAGCCAGGTTTTGAACTTCGATTTCCCCTCGAAGTTCTTCAGGCCATACAACACCTTCAGCATCACTTCCTGACAGACATCGTCCGCGTCGCGATCGTTCCCAAGATATCGTGCACAGACGTTAAATAATGTTCTCTGGTAACGCCGCATCAGTTCTTCATAGGCGCGCGTTACGTGAAACAGCTCGGTGTGCGAGCGCGCGACCAACTCCTCATCAGAGAGCTCGCGGGGGTCGTAGCGCGTGGAGAGCGATTGAGCTTTATTCAAAACAAGTCGGGCCGACAGTCAGGTCAATGTCCGCCGCAGCCCTTTCCAGGGCCATTTGCGGCGGCATACATTAGCAGGGTTTGCCGGGTTAGCGGCTACTCACATGCTGCTCCAGGAGGATCCGATTGGAGAGTGAGACTAGCTCACCCTCGTCGGTCAGCAATGTGGTTTTAACCGTGCCGATCTCTTCGATCTGGCCTTCGACCTCGCCAACACGCACTTGTTGCCCAACCTGATACAACTCACGCACATAGATTCCCGCAAGAATCTGACCGGCAATTTCCCGGCTTCCCAATCCCATGGCCAGCGCTACGGCCAGACCAACGGTAATCAAAACGATGACGATCACATGGTTGAGCAGGTCAGTCTTGACCTCCAACTGGCTGATCGCGACCGAAATACTGATGATGATCACCAGGCCCTGGGCAATTCGCCCCAGGCCCGACGCGTAATCCAGCCCCACACCTTCTGCGGCTCCGCGCACCAGCCCATTGGCCAGTTGCGCCAGGAGCACACCCACCAGCAACACCAGCGCGGCGCCGAAAACCTTCGGCAAATACAGCGCGAGCATGTCTAGCGTAGCTGAGACTCGCTCAAGTCCAAGAGATTCCGCAGCTGACACCAAAAAAATCAGCAGGACGAACCAATATACGATTTTACCGATCAATGTCGAGATGGGCACCTGCAGCCCGGCGCGGGACAACAGCTTGGTCAAACCGGTGCCGCCCATCAGGCGATCAAGGCCCAGCTTGGCCAGCAGTTTGGACAGCAACGTATCGAGCAGCTTGGCCACCACGAAACCCAGGAGCAGCACCACCAGTGCGCCAAAGAGGTTCGGGATGAAGTTTGCAACCTTGGTCCATAACGCAGTCATTGCAGTGACGAGGCTCTGAGTCCAGAGATCAAGTTCCATATTCAATCAGCCTTATCAGCAGTGCGAACAGTAGGTTTACGGTGACGGGAAACCGGCGAGACATGGGCCGATCCGTTATTCAGGGCGATCATCAGCGCGGGCAACCAGCGGCCCAGCAGACTGAACAGATCACCGGCGCCGACCTGGCGGTTGGCGGTTTTCAATACACGTCCAAGGCACGCATCGTCGTCCCGGGTGGACGGTGATGCCTTGAGCATGTCGCGCAAAGACTGTTCAAACGGATCGTGCATACGCACCTCTCGTGATGTCTGTGAAAGACGCGATCAAATTTGCCCGGGTCACATGACGCATCGTCAGACCCAACGCAAACGACGGAATAACCACCACTGCCCGAGCGCCACCGAGACCATCATCAGGCAGGCCACCAGGAAGCCATAGGGGCTGTCGGACAACGGAATCCCGCCGACATTTATACCCAGTAGACCGGCCAGGAAACTCATCGGCAAAAAGATCCCGGTGATGATGCCAAAACGGTACATCGTGCGGTTCATGCGCACGCTCAAACGCCGATCTTCGGCCTCGAGGACCAACCCCACCCGCTCCCGGGTCAATTCCAGCTCTTCGAGATAACGCGTCAGGCTGTTGTTCAATTCGTTCCAGTAATCGGCATCGTCATCGACGAACCAGGGCAATTTTATCCGCGTCAGCTGGCCGAAAATATCGCGCTGCGGAGCGAGGAATCTCTTCAGCGCAGCCGCCCTGCGACGGATCTGCAAAATGGCTCCATGCTCGGGCGTATACCGTTCGTCGGCATCCAGTTTTTCTTCTTCCTCATCGACCACTTCCGAGAGGCAACTGACCAGATCCTGCACCTTGTGGGTGAGCAGCTGGGCCATATAAAGTATAAGTTCAGAGGCGGTTTTCGGGCCTTTGCCTTCTTCGAGCTGCGCCAGCAATTCATCGGTGGCCCGCAACGGGCGCAGGCGCAGGGAAATGACCCGCTGCGCCGAACCGAAGATGCGCACGGAGACCATATCTTCCGGTTCCGCCCCGGGATTGAGGTTGATGCCGCGCAGGAACAGTAAAAATTCGCAGTCCGGCAGCGGCAACAGGCGCGGCCGGGTGTTCTCCTCAAGCAGCAGGTCGCAGCTGAACTCGGTCAGGCCGCTGTATTTGCGCAGCCAGGTCTGGGTCTGCGGATGACTGCGGTCCCAGTGCAGCCACAGGCTTTCGTGGGCCTGCAACTGCAAGTCATCGAGCTCAGTCCGGGCTATCGAACGCGCACCGCCTTTACCATCCAGCACCAGGGCATGCACCAGCCCCCACTGCGCGTTGTCTTCCTCGAACATCCTCACCCCTAAGTTGGTCGCGCGTGCTTACTCGGGCATCTGCAGCGGGCTGGGCGAGATGATCACGCCGTTGTTGTCCGCATAGATGTATTCGCCCGGGCGAAAGGTCACGCCGGCAAACGTCACCGGGATGTTGATTTCGCCGACTCCACGCCGATCGGACTTGCGTGGGTGGCTGGCGAGGGCCTGAACGCCGAGGTCGGTCTGCGCAATGATATCCACGTCGCGGATGCAGCCGTAGATCACCAGGCCTTCCCAGCCGTTTTTCGCCGCCTTCTCGGCCAGCATGTCACCCAGCAGTGCGTGACGCAGGGAACCGCCGCCGTCGACGACCATCACTTTGCCATGCCCCTCGAGCTCGACCTGCTCCTTGACCCGCGAGTTGTCCTCGAAGCACTTGACGGTCACGATTTCGCCGCCGAAGGAATCACGGCCACCGAAATTGCTGAACATCGGTTCCAGCACCTGGACCAGCTCCGGATAGGCGTCGCACAGGTCAGGGGTGATGTAATGGTTCATCGAGAAACTCCTGTAGAGAGGAAGACAATCGAGATGTCGCAAAGTGACCGGAAAAGCATGATGCGTCATATCTTAGCCGCAACCCGGTGCGAGCGAAATGCCCTTGATAGAGCATTGCGCTCAGACTGCCGCGGCTAAATCCGCCTGGCCAGGCAACAGCGCCGTGCGCTGGTCGACCAGCCAGCGCGCAACCAGCGGCCACACTTCGGCCTGGGCGGCTTTGCTGACGAGCATCTCGACGTGACCAAAATTATCGGCAAAGCCCTGGTCGCGACCCAGATTGACGAATTGCTTGTGCTCGGAACCGATCTGCTCGAACAGCTTGCGACAGGCCCAGGTCGGGTCCTGATGATCGCCCGCAGCACTGACGGCCAGCACCGGCAGTTGCACGTCCGCCAACCCGGCCCACCAATCCTTGTCCGCATCGCCAAAACGCCCGAACAGGCCGTACCAGCGCATGCTTTCCAGGGCCAGGCCGATCGGCTCGTCCTCCGGACCGCGCTTGAGCCTTGAACCGGAGAGCTGGGCAAAGCGCTTGAGGATGAAGCGACCGCCCCACTCCACTGGCGGGATCTTCAGCGGCCAATAGGTGCGGCTGACCTGTGTGCCGAAGAAGGCGGCAGACGCCACCACCGACTCGTCGATGTACTGGCCGCCCAGCGCCGCCGCCAGGGTAATGCCCCCCAGCGAATGTCCAATCCAGTGCGCAGCCTGGCCACTTTGCTCGTGCACAAAGGCGCCGATGGCCGGCAGGTCGTAGCGCGCGTAGTCGGCGACGCGGTTCTGCCGGTAACCCTGGTTGCGCTGCGACAGGCCGTGGCCGCGCATTTCCGGGATCCAGACATCAAAACCGAGGCGGGCCAGATAAGCACCCAGTCCCAGGCCTTTGGGGGAAAACCAGAATCGGCGGTTGGAGAAGCTGCCATGCAGCAGAATCACCGGCACACCGCGCCGGGACGGCTCGTCGGCCATGCCCAGGCGCGTCACGGCCAGTTCGACGGTGCCGTCCGGGCTGTTGGCGGGTTTCAAACGGTAGACGTCTTCGCTCAGATCACCGCGGCGTTCGGCGCTGATCAGGGCGACAGGAAATAGTTGGCTGCTGCTTTGCATAATGCTCTTGCACAAAAAAGGGCGGCTTCCAGAGGAGCCCGCCCTACTTGAATCTCTAAAACGGCCGTTCCCCCCTGTAGGCGCGAGCTTGCTCGCGAAGAACCTCAGGACGCCGCGTTTATCCAGGATAAACGCATTATCGTTGACGTCCATCGCGAGCAAGCTCGCTCCTACAGAGGAGCGGCCCGCTCACACAATCAAACGGCTGCTTGACCTTCCGCCAGGAAGAACCAGGTTTCCAGTACGGAGTCCGGGTTCAGCGAAACGCTTTCGATGCCCTGCTCCATCAGCCACTTGGCCAGGTCCGGGTGGTCCGAAGGGCCCTGACCGCAAATGCCGATGTACTTGCCAGCCTTGTTGCACGCGGCAATGGCGTTGGCCAGCAGCTTCTTGACGGCCGGGTTACGCTCGTCGAACAGGTGCGCGATGATCCCGGAGTCACGGTCCAGGCCCAGGGTCAGCTGGGTCAGGTCGTTGGAACCGATGGAGAAGCCGTCGAAGAACTCGAGGAATTCTTCAGCGAGGATCGCGTTCGATGGCAGTTCGCACATCATGATGATGCGCAGACCGTTCTCGCCGCGGGCCAGGCCATTCTCGGCCAGCAGATCGATCACCTGGCTCGCTTCGCCCAGGGTACGGACGAATGGCACCATGATTTCGACGTTGGTCAGGCCCATCTCGTTGCGCACACGCTTGAGGGCGCGGCACTCGAGCTCGAAGCAGTCGCGGAACGCCTCGCTGATGTAACGCGAGGCGCCACGGAAGCCCAGCATCGGGTTTTCTTCTTCCGGCTCGTAGAGCTTGCCACCGATCAGGTTGGCGTATTCGTTGGACTTGAAGTCCGACAGGCGCACGATGACCTTTTTCGGGGTGAACGCGGCGGCCAGGGTGCTGATGCCTTCAACCAGTTTGTCGACGTAAAAATCGACCGGGTCGTTGTAACCGGCGATGCGCTTGTCGACGCTGTCCTTGATGTCCTGCGGCAGGCCGTCGTAGTTCAACAGGGCCTTGGGGTGCACGCCGATCATGCGGTTGATGATGAATTCCAGACGGGCCAGGCCCACACCGGCGTTCGGCAGTTGCGCGAAGTCGAATGCACGGTCCGGGTTGCCGACGTTCATCATGATCTTGAACGGCAGGTCGGGCATGGCATCAACGGAGTTTTTCTTGATGTCGAAGCCCAGTTCGCCTTCGAAGATGTAGCCGGTGTCGCCTTCGGCGCAGGAAACGGTCACGCCCTGGCCGTCTTTCAACAGCTGGGTGGCGTTGCCGCAACCGACTACAGCCGGAATCCCCAGTTCGCGAGCGATGATCGCCGCGTGGCAGGTACGACCGCCACGGTTGGTGACGATGGCGCTGGCGCGCTTCATGACCGGTTCCCAGTCCGGGTCGGTCATGTCGGACACCAGTACGTCGCCTGGCTGGACCTTGTCCATCTCGGACACGTCCTTGATGATACGCACCTTGCCCGCGCCGATGCGCTGGCCGATGGCACGACCTTCAACCAGCACGGTGCCGGTTTCTTTCAACAGGTAACGTTCCATGACGTTGGCCTGGGTGCGGCTCTTCACGGTTTCCGGACGGGCCTGCACGATGTAGAGCTTGCCGTCGTCACCGTCCTTGGCCCACTCGATGTCCATCGGGCACTGGTAGTGCTTCTCGATGATCATCGCCTGCTTGGCCAGCTCGCTGACTTCGGCGTCGCTCAGGCAGAAACGTGCGCGATCAGCCTTGTCGACGTCGATGGTTTTCACCGACTTGCCGGCCGTGGCGACTTCGCCGTAGATCATCTTGATGGCCTTGCTGCCCAGGTTGCGGCGCAGGATGGCCGGACGACCCGCCTCCAGCGTGCCTTTGTGGACATAGAACTCATCCGGGTTCACCGCGCCTTGTACGACGGTTTCACCCAGGCCGTAGGCGCCGGTGATGAACACCACGTCACGGAAGCCCGATTCGGTATCGAGGGTGAACATCACGCCGGCGGTGCCGGTTTCGGAGCGGACCATGCGCTGCACGCCAGCCGACAGGGCCACCAGCTTGTGGTCGAAGCCCTGGTGGACGCGGTAGGAGATCGCACGGTCGTTGAACAGCGAAGCGAACACCTCTTTGGCGGCGCGAATGACGTTTTCGACACCACGGATGTTCAGGAAGGTTTCCTGCTGACCGGCGAAGGACGCATCCGGCAGGTCTTCGGCAGTCGCGGAAGAGCGCACGGCAACGGCCATGTCAGGGTTGCCGGCCGACAGCGTGGCGAACGCGGTGCGGATCTCGGCGTTGAGCTTCTCGGGGAACTCGGCTTCCATGATCCATTGACGGATCTGGGCGCCGGTCTTGGCGAGGGCGTTGACATCGTCGACGTCGAGGGCGTCCAGGGCGGCGTGGATCTGGTCGTTCAGGCCGCTGAGTTCGAGAAAATCACGATAAGCCTGAGCTGTCGTGGCGAAGCCACCGGGCACCGATACACCGGCACCTGCAAGGTTGCTGATCATCTCGCCCAGGGATGCGTTCTTGCCCCCCACATGCTCAACATCGTGTTTGCCGAGCTTATCGAGGGAAACTACGTACTCTACCAAGGTGATCTCTCCACTAACTGTGTTGGAAAAGCTCAGAAGCCGGCTGCCCTGAGGGGCGTTTTCCGGCTGTATGGCCTGGACCTGGAAAATAAGTGAGAATGCGGGCCATTGGCGGCCGACAAATCGCGCCTATCATATCCAAGAATGATCATTAGCTTAAGGCCCAAGGTGCAAATGAAACGATCTGCTTTCTTTATTTCCGACGGCACCGGCATCACAGCCGAAACCCTGGGCCAAAGCCTTCTGGCGCAGTTCGAAAACATAACCTTCAGCAAATTCACGCGACCGTACATCGACAACGTGGATAAAGCGCGGGCCATGGTACAACAAATCAACAAAGCCGCCGAAACCGACGGCTTCCGGCCGATCATCTTCGACACCATCGTCAACCAGGACATTCGTGAGATCCTCGCCACTTCCAATGGTTTCATGATCGACATTTTCTCGACCTTCCTGGCGCCCCTGGAACAGGAACTGACCGAGCATTCGTCCTACACCGTCGGCAAATCCCATTCGATCGGCACCAGCTCCAATTACATGGAGCGCATCGAGGCGGTGAACTTCGCCCTGGACAACGACGACGGCGCCCGCACGCACTACTACGACAAGGCCGACCTGATCCTGGTGGGCGTATCGCGCTGCGGCAAGACGCCGACCTGCCTGTACATGGCCATGCAATTCGGCATCCGCGCGGCCAACTACCCGCTCACCGAAGACGACATGGAGCGCCTGCAACTGCCCAACGCCCTGCGCGCCCACCAGCACAAGCTGTTCGGCCTGACCATCGACCCGGACCGCCTGACGGCCATCCGCAACGAGCGCAAGCCCAACAGCCGCTATTCGAGTTACGCCCAGTGCGAATTCGAAGTGCGCGAGGTGGAGAACCTGTTTCGCCGCGAGAACATTCCCAACATCAACTCCACGCATTTTTCCGTTGAAGAGATTTCGGCGAAGATCCTGGTGGAGAAAGGCGTCGAGCGGCGGTTCAAGTAATTCTCCATTGCCTGTTCCGGCCTCATCGCCAGCAGGCTGGCTCCCACAGGGAATCTGCGGTGCACACCAAATCAACTGTGGGAGTTAGCCTGCTAGCGGTTCAAGTCATTTTCCATTGCCTGTTCCGGCCTCATCGCCAGCAGGCGGGCTCCCACAGGGAACCTGCGGTGCACACAAATCAACTGTGGGAGTTAGCCTGCTAGCGGTTCGAGTCATTTTCCATTGCCTGTTCCGGCCTCATCACCAGCAGGCTGGCTCCCACAGGGAATCTGCGGTGCACACCAAATCAACTGTGGGAGTTAGCCTGCTAGCGGTTCGAGTCATTCTCCATTGCCTGTTCCGGCCTCATCGCCAGCAGGCTGGCTCCCACAGGGAACCTGCGGTGCACACAAATCAACTGTGGGAGTTAGCCTGCTAGCGGTTCGAGTCATTCTCCATTGCCTGTTCCGGCCTCATCGCCACCAGGCTGGCTCCCACAGGGAACCTGCGGTGCACACAAATCAACTGTGGGAGTTAGCCTGCTAGCGGTTCGAGTCATTTTCCATTGCCTGTTCCGGCCTCATCGCCAGCAGGCTGGCTCCCACAGGGAACCTGCGGTGCACACAAATCAACTGTGGGAGCCAGCCTGCTGGCGATTGAACGATAACGCGGTCCCTCAGATAACAAACAAATCCACAAACCGATTCACCGGTGTCGCCTCCAGCCGAGCCTGATCCTTGCACAGCTCGAAGATCTCAGCGCTACGCTGGCGGGTGAATCGAGTCAGCAGGTTCGTCCTGAACTTGTCCTCCAGCAATGGAATGCCTTCGGCACGACGCCTGCGATGGCCGATCGGGTATTCCACCGCCACGTTCTCGGTACTGGTCCCGTCCTTGAAAAACACCTGCACCGCATTGGCGATCGAGCGCTTGTCGGCTTCCAGGTATTCACGGGTGTAAACCGGGCTTTCGACGATGACCATTTTCTCGCGCAGCACATCGATGATCGGGTGCGCTGCGTGGAAGGCATCCTCGTATTGCTCGGCCACCAGGTTGCCGAACGCCAGTGGCACGGCCGTCATGTACTGGATGCAATGATCGCGATCCGCCGCGTTGGCCAGCGGGCCGACCTTGGAAATGATGCGGATCGCCGACTCGTGGGTGGTGATGACGATCCGGTCGATTTCATGCAGGCGGTTGCGCACCTGTGGGTGCAGGGTCACTGCCGCTTCACAGGCAGTTTGTGCGTGGAACTCGGCGGGAAAGCTGATCTTGAACAGCACGTTTTCCATCACGTAGGAGCCGTATGCACGGGAGAAACTGAACGTGCGCTTGTCTTGCGGCTTGAGCGCCAGATCGTTGTTGGTGTGGCTGAACAACACGTCGTAGAACCCCCACTGCCGGGCCGTCAGCACCCCGGGAATGCCCATTTCCCCGCGCATCGCGATGTCCGCCAGGCGTACCCCGCGACTGGTGGCATCGCCTGCTGCCCAGGACTTTCGCGAGCCGGCATTCGGTGCATGCCGGTAGGTGCGCAGGGCCTGGCCGTCGGCAAAGGCATGGGACAAGGCTGACAGCAGTTGCTCGCGATTGGCGCCCATGAGTTTGGCGGTGACGGCGGTCGAGGCGACTTTGACCAGGATGACGTGGTCCAGACCCACTCGGTTGAAGGAGTTCTCCAGGGCAATCACGCCCTGGATTTCGTGGGCCATGATCATGGCTTCAAGCACTGCGCGCAGGGTCAGCGGTGCTTCGCCGTTGGCCAGGCGTTTTTGCGACAGGTGGTCGGCTACCGCGAGAATACCGCCGAGGTTATCCGACGGGTGACCCCACTCCGCGGCGAGCCATGTGTCGTTGTAATCGAGCCAGCGCACGATGCAGCCGATATCCCAGGCGGCCTTCACCGGGTCGAGGCGGTAGCTGGTGCCCGGCACCCGTGCGCCAAAAGGCACCACCGTGCCTTCGACGATCGGCCCCAGATGTTTGGTGCATTCGGGGAAGCGCAGGGCCAGCAGGCCGCAGCCGAGGGTGTCGATCAGGCAGTTGCGGGCAGTGTCCAGGGCTTCGGCAGATTCAACCTTGAAGGTGAGGACGTAGTCGGCGATGTCCTGCAGGACGGAGTCGTAATCGGGGCGGTTGTTCTGGTCGACGTTGGTGCTCATGTTCGATTCACTCTTGAAGTGGTTCGTTGATGGGACCTCGGTTCAGGGCAATCAAATTTTATTATTGAAGTGGTTTTCCACTGTAGGAGCTGCCGAAAGCTCGGGCCGCGTTCGGACGATCTTTTGATCTTGATCGTAAAAACCAGGATCAAAAGATCGCAGCCTTCGGCAGCTCCTACAGGGGCTGCCGTGCCGGGTTAGAAGGAATCACCCGGTACGCGCACGAAGCCTTCCATCAGTACCCGCGCACTGCGGCTCATGATGGCTTTTTTCACGGTCCACTCGCCGTCAACCAGGCTCGCCTCGGCGCCTACGCGCAGGGTGCCGGATGGATGGCCGAAGCGCACCGCATTGCGTTCGGTGCCGCCGGCCGCGAGGTTGACCAACGTGCCGGAAATCGCTGCCGCCGTACCAATGGCCACGGCCGCCGTGCCCATCATCGCGTGGTGCAACTTGCCCATGGACAGCGCGCGCACCAGCAGGTCGACATCCTCCGTCTTGATCGCCTTGCCGCTGGACGCTACGTAGTCCGCAGGCGCAGCAACGAAGGCCACTTTCGGCGTGTGCTGACGCGTGGCCGCTTCGTCGAGGTTCTTGATCAGGCCCATGCGCAGGGCGCCGTAAGCGCGAATGGTCTCGAACATCGCCAGCGCTTTCGGGTCGCCGTTGATCGCACCCTGCAGTTCGGTGCCGGTGTAACCGATGTCTTGCGCGTTGACGAAGATGGTCGGGATGCCGGCGTTGATCATAGTCGCCTTGAAGGTCCCCACGCCCGGCACTTCCAGGTCATCGACGAGGTTGCCGGTGGGGAACATCGAACCACCGCCCCCCTCTTCTTCCGCAGCCGGGTCGAGAAATTCGACCTGGACTTCGGCCGCGGGAAAGGTCACGCCATCGAGTTCAAAATCGCCGGTTTCCTGCACCTCGCCGTGGGTGATCGGCACGCGGGCGATGATGGTCTTGCCGATGTTGGCCTGCCACACGCGAACCACGGCCACGCCGTTGTGCGGGACACGGCTGGCGTCCACCAGGCCATTGCTGATGGCAAACGAACCGACCGCCGCCGACAGGTTGCCGCAGTTGCCGCTCCAGTCGACAAAAGGCTTGTCGATGGAGACCTGGCCGAACAGGTAATCGACGTCGTGGTCGGCCTTGGTGCTTTTCGACAGGATTACGGTTTTGCTGGTGCTGGAAGTGGCGCCGCCCATGCCGTCGATTTGCTTGTCGTAGGGGTCGGGGCTGCCGATCACCCGTAGCAGCAAGGCATCGCGCGCCGGGCCTGGAGCCTGTGCCGCTTCGGGCAGGTCTTTGAGGCTGAAGAACACCCCCTTGCTGGTGCCGCCACGCATGTAAGTGGCGGGGATTTTGATCTGCGGTGCGAACTGGGTTGCGTGAGCCATGGTGCTCCTTAAAAGACGCGACGGAACCTGAAGTCCCGTCGCGGCATATCGAGTTGTTAAACGGCCACCGCCGACTCTTCGAGGAAGTCCTGGGCGAAACGTTGCAGCACGCCTCCGGCCTCGTAGATCGACACTTCTTCAGCGGCATCGAGGCGGCAGGTCACTGGCACATCGACGCGCTCGCCGTTCTTGCGATGGATCACCAGCGTCAATTCGGCACGCGGCGTACGCTCGCCAATCACGTCGTAGGTTTCGCTGCCGTCGATGGCGAGGGTGTGGCGGTCGGTGCCTGGCTTGAACTCCAGCGGCAATACGCCCATGCCCACCAGGTTGGTGCGGTGGATGCGTTCGAAACCTTCGGCGGCAATCGCTTCCACACCGGCCAGGCGCACGCCTTTCGCCGCCCAGTCCCGGGAAGAACCCTGGCCATAGTCGGCGCCGGCGATGATGATCAGCGGCTGCTTGCGTTCCATGTAGGTTTCGATCGCTTCCCACATGCGCATCACCTGCCCTTCCGGCTCGACGCGTGCCAGCGAACCTTGCTTGACCTTGCCGTTTTCCCGGACCATTTCGTTGAACAGTTTCGGGTTGGCAAAGGTCGCGCGTTGCGCGGTCAAGTGGTCGCCGCGATGAGTCGCGTAAGAGTTGAAGTCCTCTTCCGGCAGGCCCATTTTCGCCAGGTATTCACCGGCGGCGCTGTCGAGCATGATGGCGTTCGACGGCGACAGGTGATCGGTGGTGATGTTGTCCGGCAGCACCGCCAGCGGACGCATGCCCTTGAGCGGACGGGCACCGGCCAGCGCGCCTTCCCAGTAGGGCGGACGACGGATGTAGGTGCTCATCTCGCGCCAGTCGTACAGCGGCGTGACTTTCGGGCCGGTGTCTTCGTGGATGGCGAACATCGGGATGTAGACCTGGCGGAACTGCTCGGGTTTGACCGATGCCTTGACCACTGCGTCGATCTCTTCGTCGCTTGGCCAGATGTCCTTCAGGCGAATTTCCTTGCCGTCTGCGTCCAGGCCCAACACGTCTTTCTCGATGTCGAAACGGATGGTGCCGGCGATGGCGTAGGCGACCACCAGTGGCGGGGACGCGAGGAACGCATTCCTGGCGTACGGGTGAATACGCCCGTCGAAGTTGCGGTTACCCGACAGCACGGCGGTGGCGTACAGGTCGCGGTCGATAATTTCCTGCTGGATCACCGGATCCAGTGCGCCTGACATGCCGTTGCAGGTGGTGCAGGCAAAGGCCACGACGCCGAAGCCCAGTTGCTCGAGTTCGTCGGTCAGGCCGGCTTCGTCGAGGTACAGCGCGACGGTTTTCGAGCCCGGCGCCAGGGACGACTTGACCCATGGCTTGCGGGTCAACCCCAGCTTGTTGGCATTGCGCGCCAGCAGGCCGGCGGCGATCACGTTACGCGGGTTGCTGGTGTTGGTGCAGCTGGTGATGGCGGCGATGATCACGGCGCCGTCGGGCATCTGGCCTGGAACATCGTCCCACTGACCGGAGATGCCTTTGGCGGCCAGGTCCGACACCGCGACACGGGCGTGCGGGTTGCTCGGGCCGGCCATATTGCGCACCACCGAAGACAGGTTGAAGGTCAACCCACGTTCGTATTGCGCATGCTTCAAGCTGTCGGCCCACAGGCCGGTGATCCTGGCGTAGTTCTCCACCAGCTGCACCTGCTCGTCTTCACGGCCGGTGAGTTTGAGGTAGTCGATGGTTTGCTGGTCGATGTAGAACATCGCAGCCGTGGCGCCGTATTCCGGGGCCATGTTGGAAATAGTGGCGCGGTCGCCGAGGGTCAGCCTGGCCGCGCCTTCACCGAAGAATTCCAGCCATGCGCCGACGACTTTTTGCTGACGCAGGAACTCGGTCAGCGCCAGCACCATGTCGGTGGCGGTGATGCCCGGCTGCAGCTTGCCGGTCAGTTCAACGCCAACGCTTTCCGGCAGACGCATCCACGACGCACGACCGAGCATCACGCTTTCCGCTTCCAGGCCACCCACGCCAATGGCGATCACGCCCAGCGCATCGACATGCGGGGTGTGGCTGTCGGTGCCGACGCAGGTATCGGGGAACGCCACGCCGTCGCGCACCTGGATCACCGGAGACATTTTCTCCAGGTTGATCTGGTGCATGATGCCGTTGCCTGGCGGGATCACATCGACGTTCTTGAAGGCTTTTTTGGTCCAGTTGATGAAGTGGAAACGGTCTTCGTTGCGGCGGTCTTCGATGGCGCGGTTCTTCTCGAACGCTTCCGGATCAAACCCACCGCGCTCGACGGCCAGGGAGTGGTCGACGATCAGTTGAGTCGGCACTACCGGGTTGACTTGCGCCGGGTCGCCGCCTTGCAAAGCGATGGCGTCGCGCAGGCCGGCGAGGTCGACCAGCGCGGTCTGGCCGAGGATGTCGTGGCAGACCACACGCGCCGGGAACCACGGAAAATCGAGGTCGCGTTTGCGCTCGATGAATTGCTTGAGGGATTCGGTGAGCGTGGCCGGGTCGCAGCGACGCACCAGGTTTTCCGCAAGGACGCGGGAGGTGTATGGCAGGGTGTCGTAGGCACCCGGCTGGATGGCGTCGACAGCCGCGCGGACGTCGAAGTAATCCAGATGGCTGCCGGGCAGCGGTTTGCGAAATTCAGTGTTCATCGTCAGGACTCGGTCACGGTGTGTTCAGAAGGTGGAGCCTGGTACCGGGCTTGAATTCAACACCATCCACTGTGGGAGCGGGCTTGCCCGCGATTACGGTGGGTCAGGCGACATTTATGTCGAATGTGACTCCGTCATCGCGGGCAAGCCCGCTCCCACAGGGATTTGCGATATGTTCAAATCCCTGCGTCGGCGCTCCCACCATTCAGCGTTGTTCGATTGGCACGAACTTGCGCTGTTCGACGCCGGTGTACTCGGCGCTCGGGCGGATGATGCGGTTGTTGGCGCGTTGTTCGAAGACGTGCGCCGCCCAGCCGGTCAGGCGCGAGCAGACGAAGATCGGGGTGAACAACTTGGTCGGGATGCCCATGAAGTGGTACGTCGACGCATGGTAGAAGTCGGCGTTGGGAAACAGTTTTTTCTGTTCCCACATGGTCTTGTCGATCGCCTCGGATACCGGGAACAACACAGTGTCGCCGACTTCTTCGGCGAGCTTTTTCGACCAGCCCTTGATCACCTCGTTGCGCGGATCGTTGTCCTTATAGATCGCGTGGCCGAAGCCCATGATCTTGTCCTTGCGCTCGAGCATGCCGAGGGTGCCCTTGATCGCCTCTTCCGGGGAGGAGAAACGCTCGATCATTTCCATCGCCGCTTCGTTGGCGCCACCGTGCAATGGCCCACGCAGCGAGCCGATGGCCGCGGTGACGCACGAGTAGAGGTCGGACAGGGTCGAGGCACACACCCGTGCGGTGAAGGTCGAGGCGTTGAACTCATGTTCCGCGTAGAGGATCAGCGAAACGTTCATCACCTTGACGTGCAGCTCGCTCGGTTTTTTGCTGTGCAGCAGGTGCAGGAAGTGACCACCGATGGAGGGTTCGTCGCTCACGCAGTTGATGCGCTTGCCGTCATGGCTGTAGCGGTACCAGTAGCACATGATCGCCGGGAAAGCGGCCAGCAGGCGATCGGTCTTGTCATGCTGCTCGGAGAAGTCTTTCTCCGGTTCCAGGTTGCCCAGGAACGAACAGCCGGTGCGCATCACGTCCATCGGATGGGCGTCGGCGGGAATGCGTTCCAGGACTTCCTTGAGCGCTTGCGGCAGGTCGCGCAGCTTGCCGAGTTTGTCCTGGTAAGCGGCGAGTTGTGCCTGGGTCGGCAGCTCGCCGTACAGCAGCAGGTACGCCACTTCTTCAAATTGTGCGTCTGCCGCCAGTTCGCGAACGTCGTAGCCGCGATAGGTCAGGCCTGCGCCCGACTGGCCCACGGTGGACAGTGCGGTTTGCCCGGCAACCTGACCACGGAGCCCGGCGCCACTGAGTACTTTTGCTTCGGCCATTGCTGTCTCCAATTTTGAATTTGTTAGGGAATCTGCAATTTCTGGTGATGCTGAAAAGATCGCAGCCTCCGGCAGCTCCTACAGGACCGCGTTCGACGCCCCGGTAGGAGCTGTCGAGTGAAACGAGGCTGCGATCTTCATCGGTCATTTCTTGGCGGCAAACAACGCATCAAGCTTCTGCTCGAACGTGTGGTAATCGATGCGATCGTAAAGCTCCATGCGAGTCTGCATGGTGTCGATGACATTCTGCTGAGTGCCGTCGCGACGGATTGCGGTGTAGACGTTTTCCGCCGCCTTGTTCATGGCCCGGAAGGCTGACAGCGGGTACAGCACCAGGGACACGTCGGCCGCTGCCAACTGCTCGGTGGTGTACAGCGGGGTCGCGCCGAATTCGGTGATGTTGGCCAGGATCGGCGCTTTCACGCGGTTGGCGAACAGCTTGTACATATCCAGCTCGGTGATGGCTTCCGGGAAAATCATGTCGGCGCCGGCCTCGATGCACGCCGCGGCGCGATCCAGGGCAGATTCCAGACCTTCCACTGCCAGGGCGTCGGTGCGGGCCATGATCACGAAACTGTCATCGGTACGCGCATCGACGGCCGCCTTGATGCGGTCGACCATTTCCTGCAGCGACACGATCTCTTTATTAGGGCGGTGACCGCAGCGCTTGGCGCCGACCTGGTCTTCGATATGAATCGCCGCCGCGCCAAACTTGATCATCGACTTGACGGTACGCGCGACGTTGAACGCAGAGGAACCGAACCCGGTATCCACGTCCACCAGCAGCGGCAGGTCGCAGACATCGGTAATGCGCCGTACGTCGGTCAGCACGTCATCCAGGCCGGTGATACCCAGGTCCGGCACACCGAGGGAGCCAGCCGCGACCCCGCCACCCGACAGGTAGATGGCCTTGAAACCGGCGCGCTTGGCCAGCAACGCATGGTTGGCGTTGATCGCGCCAACGACTTGCAACGGATGCTCGCTGGCGACCGCATCGCGGAAACGCTGGCCTGGAGTGCTCTTGTTGGAACTCATGACTCACCTCGTTCAGTGGCTGTCTGGTTAGCGCCGTCCTGGTAGTGACGGGCGATATTGCGTTTGGAGGCGCCGATATGGCGGCGCATCAACAACTCGGCCAGTTCACCGTCACGGTCGGCGATGGCATCGAGAATTCGGTGGTGTTCGGCGAACGCCTGGTGCGGGCGGTTGGGCGTGGTGGAAAACTTCATGCGGTACATGCGCACCAGTTGGTACAACTCGCCGCAGAGCATCTGGGTCAGGGTGCGGTTGCCGCTGCCCTGGATGATCCGGTAATGGAAATCGAAGTCGCCTTCCTGCTGGTAATAACCGATGCCGGCCTGGAACGCCTCATCGCGCTCATGGGTTTCGAGCACCCGGCGCAGTTCGTCGATTTCTTCCAGGGTCATGCGCTCGGCCGCCAGGCGGCAGGCCATGCCCTCGAGGGACTCGCGAATTTCGTAGAGTTCCAGCAGTTCGGCGTGATTGAGCGATACCACACGCGCCCCGACATGCGGTACGCGCACCAACAGGCGCTGGCCTTCCAGGCGATGGATGGCCTCGCGCAGCGGCCCGCGGCTAATACCATAGGTGCGCGCCAGCTCCGGTTCGGAGATCTTGCTGCCCGGAGCGATCTCGCCCTTGACGATGGCCGCCTGGATGCGCCGGAAGACGTTCTCGGACAACGTCTCCGAATCGTCCTGGGCAATGACCGGGGGATCGAGTTGATCCAGCATATTGTCGACACCTTGAAAGCTGATACCGGGAAAACTAGCGAAAACGGTACGTACAGTCAAAGGAAATATGGATATTGTCGACAATCGTCTAATAAGCGTATGAAACCTACCGGCTCGGCATCAGAGGGTATAGCCCCCTGCCAGCGGTGGCGCCATAAAACCACCGTGCTAGAATGCCGCCCGCATTTGTTTGTGACATCTGCACCGCCCGTCATCACATGATGGCTGGCATACGAGGGAGCTTGCGCAGCGATGCCAGGGCCTTGAATCAATACACGGACCGCTGCGCCCCAGGATTTATGACACTCAAGCCCTTTTGCACCTTCCTCTATCTCCTTTGCCTGCCCGGCGTCGCCGCGGCGGGGGAAAAGACCGTTTACGGCCTCAACGAATATGCGTCCCTCAATGGCATCGACCTTGAAGTCGCGGCCAAACTCGACACGGGCGCGAAAACCGCCTCGCTGAGTGCCCGGGATATCAAGCGCTTCAAGCGCAATGGCGAATCCTGGGTGCGCTTCTACCTGGCCATCGACACCGCGCACTCGCACCCGATCGAGCGACCGCTGGCCCGCGTCAGCAAGATCAAGCGACGCGCCGGGGACTACGATCCCGATGAGGGCAAGAAGTACACCGCTCGTCCGGTGATCGAGCTGGATATCTGCATGGGTTCGGCTTTACGCAGCATCGAAGTGAACCTAACCGACCGCAGCGCTTTCCAATTCCCGCTCCTGATCGGCTCCGAAGCACTCAAACGCTTCGACGCGCTGGTCGATCCAAGTCTTAAATACGCTGCTGGCAAACCCGCCTGCGCCACCGACGCACATACCGCAGAGTAATTCCAATGCGCGCTCTTACACTCCATCTGAGAATCCTGATCGCCATCCTGGTGGTGCTGGGCATTTCAGTGACGGCCTATCAGATTTTCGTGCTCGGCATTCCAGTGACCGAAGACGCTACCGACGACTTGTGGAACATCGACGCCAAGGTCGAGTTCGTCGCCAGTGCCAAGGATCCGGTCAAGATCCAGATGTTCGTGCCGCCGTTGAGCCGCGACTATGTCAGCCTCAACGAAAGCTTCATTTCCAATAACTATGGCGTGGCGGTCAACCGTGTCGACGGCAACCGCAAGGTCACCTGGTCTGCGCGACGGGCCAAGGGCAACCAGACGCTGTACTACCGCCTGGTGCTGACCAAGCGCTACACCGGCGAGAAGGCCAAGATCAAGGGCCCCACCTTCCGCGACAGCATCGTGGTCGAAGGTCCGGAGAAAATCGCCGCCGAAGCCCTGCTCGCGCCCATCCGCCAGCATTCGGCCGACGTCGAGACCTTTATTGGCGAGGCCATCAAGCGGGTCAACAACCTCAACGACGACAACGTGAAGCTGCTGCTGGGCGGTGATCCGTCCACCGTGCACAAGGCGCGGATCGTCGAGCTGCTGCTGTCGATCGCCCACGTGCCGATCGAGAAAGTCCACACCATCCGCCTGGTGGCCGACCAGCCGCAAGTGCCCGAACTGTGGCTGCGCAGCTTCAACGGCACCGACTGGCTGTACTTCAACCCGGAAACCGGCGAGCAGGGCCTGCCGACCGACCGCCTGCTGTGGTGGACCGGCGATGAAAACCTGATCACTGTCGATGGTGGCAAGAAAGCCAATGTGACCTTCAGCCTGAACAACAGCGAAATGAACGCCATTCGCCTGGCCAAGCTGACGGATGAAAACACCGACGCCAACTTCCTCGAATATTCGCTGTATGGCCTGCCCCTGCAGACCCAGCAGACCTTCATGATCATGGTGATGATCCCGATCGGCGTGCTGGTGATCCTGATCCTGCGCAACCTGATCGGCCTCCAGACCCTCGGGACCTTTACCCCGGTACTGATCGCCCTGGCCTTCCGGGAAACCCAGTTGGGCTTCGGCATCGTGCTGTTCACCATCATCACCGCGCTTGGGCTGTCACTGCGCTCCTACCTTGAACACCTGAAGCTGCAGATGTTGCCGAGGCTGTCGGTGGTGCTGACGTTCGTGGTGGTGCTGATTGCGGCGATCAGCCTGTTCAGCCACAAGCTCGGCCTGGAACGCGGGCTGTCGGTGGCGCTGTTCCCGATGGTGATTCTGACCATGACCATCGAACGCCTGTCGATCACCTGGGAAGAACGCGGCGGTGGCCATGCCATGAAAGTGGCGGTCGGCACCCTGTTCGCCGCCTCCCTGGCGCACCTGATCATGAGCGTGCCGGAACTGGTGTACTTCGTGTTCACGTTCCCGGCGATCCTGCTGATCCTGGTGGGCTTCATGCTGGCCATGGGTCGCTATCGCGGCTACCGCCTGACCGAACTGGTGCGTTTCAAGGCGTTCCTGAAGAAGGCTGACGCCTGATGTTCGGTTTCTGGAAGACCTGGAAGGCCCTGGAAGCCCGGGGCATCATGGGCATCAATCGGCGCAACGCGGACTATGTGCTCAAGTACAACAAGCGCAGCTTGTACCCGATCGTCGATGACAAGATCATCACCAAGGAGCGCGCGATCGCTGCCGGCATCCATGTGCCGGAACTGTATGGGGTGATCTCCACCGAGAAGGAAATCGACAAGCTCGACGAGATCATCGGCGGGCGCACCGATTTCGTGGTCAAGCCGGCCCAGGGCGCTGGCGGTGACGGCATCATCGTGATCGCTGACCGCTTCGAGGGGCGCTATCGCACGGTGTCCGGGAAGATCATCAGCCATGAGGAGATCGAGCACCATATCTCCAGCATCCTCACGGGCCTGTATTCCCTGGGCGGTCACCGCGACCGCGCCCTGATCGAATACCGAGTGATCCCGGACCAGATCTTCAAGAGCATCAGCTATGAGGGCGTGCCGGACATCCGCATCATCGTGCTGATGGGCTACCCGGTCATGGCCATGCTGCGCCTGCCCACTCGCCAGTCCGGCGGCAAGGCCAACCTGCACCAGGGCGCCATCGGCGTAGGTGTCGACCTTGCCACCGGCCTGACGCTGCGCGGCACCTGGCTGAACAACATCATCACCAAGCACCCCGACACCACCAACGCGGTCGATGGTGTGCAACTGCCCTACTGGGACGGTTTCATGAAGCTTGCCGCCGGTTGCTATGAGCTGTGCGGGCTGGGCTACATTGGCGTGGACATGGTGCTCGACCAGGAAAAAGGCCCGTTGATTCTCGAGCTCAATGCCCGGCCCGGCCTGAACATCCAGATTGCCAACGATTGCGGGCTGACACTGCGCACCCATGCCGTCGAGGCGCGACTGGAAGATTTGAAGGCCCGCGGTGTGACCGAGACGGTTGAGGAACGCGTGGCGTTCGTGCAGGAAATGTTCGGGCATATTCCACCGGTTGAAGGCTGACCGTCGATGCTGACCTGCTCGGTACACCCGCTGCCCTATCGCGCCAATCCTGCCGACTATTTCGCGATCATTCGCCATGCCCCGGGCGCCGTGCTGCTCGACAGCGGCCGTCCGACCGCCGACCGAGGTCGCCATGACCTGCTCAGCGCCTGGCCGCTGGAGCAACTGGCGGTGCTGCCTGACGAAAGTGGCAGCGATTTCCTGCAACGCCTGCGGGACAACCTGACGCGCCTGGGTGAAGCCTCGCTACCGCTCGACCTGCCTTTCGCCGGCGGGCTGATCGGCTACCTGAGCTATGACTTCGGCCGCCACCTTGAGCACCTGCCGAGCGTGGCCAGGGACGATCTGCACCTGCCGGACGCTCGCTTCGGGCTGTATGCCTGGGCCCTGATCAGCGACCACCAGCAGGCCACCAGCCAACTGGTATTTCACCCGACGCTGGCCGATAGCGAACGCCAGCGCCTGATCGAACTGTTCAGTGGAACGACCAGCGATGAAATCGAGCCGTTCCGGCTGACTGCGCCGATGAGCCCCGACCTGAGCGCCGACGAGTATCGCCAGGCGCTGGAGCGTATCCAGCAGTACATCCAGGCCGGCGATTGCTACCAGGTCAACTTCGCCCAGCGTTTCCGCGCCGAGTGCCAGGGCGATCCCTGGGCGGCCTATTGCGCCCTGCGAGCGGCCTGCCCGACGCCTTTTTCCGGTTTCCAGAGCCTGCCTGATGGCGGTGCGGTGCTGAGCCTTTCACCCGAGCGTTTCGTCAAAGTCAGCCATGGCCTGGTCGAAACCCGCCCGATCAAAGGCACGCGGCCCCGTGGCCAGACCGCAGCTGAAGACGCAGCCAACGCCGCTGAACTGCTGGCCAGCCCCAAGGATCGCGCCGAGAACCTGATGATCGTCGACCTGCTGCGCAACGACCTCGGCCGCACCTGCCGCATCGGTTCGGTGCGGGTGCCGGAGCTGTTCAGCCTGGAAAGCTACCCCAACGTGCACCATCTGGTGAGCAGCGTCACCGGTGAACTGGCCGCCGACCGCGACGCCCTGGACCTGATTGCCGGCAGCTTCCCCGGAGGCTCGATTACCGGCGCACCGAAAATCCGCGCGATGCAGATCATTGACGAACTGGAACCGACGCGACGGGGCCTGTATTGCGGCTCGCTGTTGTATCTGGACGTGCGCGGCGAGATGGACAGCTCCATCGCCATTCGCAGTTTGCTGGTCAAGGACGGGCAGGTGTGTTGCTGGGGCGGCGGCGGGATCGTCGCGGACTCTCAGTGGCAGGCCGAGTATGCGGAGTCGATCACCAAGGTGAAGGTGCTGCTCGATACCCTGCAGAACCTCTAGAAGCATCGCGGGCAAGCCCGCTCCCACAGGTTTCAGGTCGAACCACAATTAAGTGTCCGGCACAAAAACTGTGGGAGCGGGCTTGCCCGCGATGGCGCTCGAACTGGCGACTACAGACTCAGGGCCCGGTTCGAGGCCTTGATGAATTCCTGCTTCAGCTCCTCAAAGGTATGCACCGCCGGGAATTGCGGGAACTCGCGGATTACATTGTCCGGCGCATGGAACAGGATTCCCGCATCCGCTTCGCCCAGCATCGTCGTGTCATTGTACGAATCACCTGCCGCGATCACGCGATAATAGAGACTCTTGAAGGCCAGGACCGACTGGCGCTTGGGGTCTCTCTGACGCAACTGATAGTTCGTCACTCGACCGGCGTCATCGGTAATCAGCCGATGGCACAGCAGCGTCGGAAAACCCAGCTGGCGCATTAAAGGCTGGGAGAATTCGTAGAACGTATCCGACAGGATCACCACCTGAAAGCGTTCACGCAGCCAATTGACGAACTCCACCGCACCGTCCAGTGGCTTCAACGTGGCGATCACTTCCTGGATATCAGACAGCTTCAGGCCGTGCTCGTCGAGAATCCGCAGGCGCTGTTTCATCAGCACGTCGTAGTCGGGAATGTCCCGAGTGGTGGCCTTGAGGGATTCGATCCCGGTTTTTTCGGCGAAGGCGATCCAGATTTCCGGAACCAGTACCCCTTCAAGATCCAGGCATGCAATTTCCACAAGACACTCCCATTTGTAGTGATTATTGAGTCGAGCGAGCAAAAAGACTGCCGAACTCTAACCACTCGCACTGGCCTGCGCAACGCAGAGGACGCGCCAGCGCTTGTCGGATTTTGTTACCATCAGCCCCATATAGAGCGCCCAGCGCCACCGACCTGTAGGAAGCCGCCCTGATGAGCCCATCGTTCGATGTCGTGGAACTCGCCACGACCTATGCCAATAAATCTGCCCAGGACATTCTCAAACTCGCGTTTGCCGAGTTCGGCGATGACCTGTGGATATCCTTCAGCGGCGCCGAAGACGTGGTGCTCGTGGACATGGCCTGGAAGCTGAACAAGAACGTCAAGGTGTTCAGCCTCGACACCGGCCGCCTGCATCCAGAGACCTACCGCTTCATCGATCAGGTGCGCGAGCACTACAAGATCGAGATCGAGCTCGTGTCGCCGGACTACACGAAACTTGAACCTTTCGTGAAGGAAAAAGGCCTGTTCAGTTTCTATAAGGACGGTCATGGCGAATGCTGTGGCATCCGCAAGATCGAACCGCTGCGGCGCAAACTGTCGGGCGTGCGCGCATGGGCGACCGGCCAGCGGCGCGACCAGAGCCCGGGCACGCGCAGTGCGGTGGCGGTGATGGAAATCGACACCGCGTTTTCCACCCCCGAACGCACCCTGTACAAGTTCAACCCGCTGGCGCAGATGACCAGCGAAGAGATCTGGGGCTACATCCGCATGCTCGAACTGCCGTACAACAGCCTGCACGAGCGCGGCTTCATCAGCATCGGCTGCGAACCCTGCACCCGCCCGGTGCTGCCGAACCAGCATGAACGCGAAGGTCGCTGGTGGTGGGAAGAGGCGACGCAGAAAGAGTGCGGGTTGCATGCGGGCAACATCATCGGCAAGTCCAAGGCATAACTGTCGCTTCACTGTAGAAGCGAGCTCGCGCCGGGGGGGCCACTCGAAGATGGCCGTGAACACCCTGTAGGAGCGGAGTTGCGAGAATGTGTACACACGAATGTCACCATCGGTGCCATTTGTGTGTGCACTTTTTGTTTCAGCGCCCCAAAAAGTTACATTTGCCCGCCCTCACCCCCTCCGCCGACCCTGTACTCACGCCCCCTCCGTAAAAATAAATAGCTGATCAAACAGTCAGTTTATTTAGCTTATTAATCAATTAGTTAACGAAATTAGATAACGAAAGGAAATTAACAGCCACTTTCATAGATCGTTATCTGGCACAGATCTCGCTTGAGTGCATACATGTTTTGTATACAACACAATCCAAAACATACACACACTTTAGATCCGCAAGCCTGAAGCGCCCTATCCCGTACAGGCTGCAGATGCCCCGAAACCAATGATGTTTGCCGTTCGCGACGAAGATTTGTCGAGCCCTTGCTCAAGCACAGTCATCGCAACGCCAAGCTTCAGGAGCCTGCCGGAATGCGTACTAGCCTCTCCAATAACAATATCGCGCTGGATCTACACCTCCCTCCTTCACCCTTTGATCAACCTTGCGACGGCCCCGTCGTTCTCAGCCCGCGCCTGCACAACAAAGACCTGGCACCGACCAAGGCCGAGGGGCGGCGCTGGGGCCGCTACAGTATTTTCGCCCTGTGGACCAACGATGTGCACAACATCGCCAACTACTCTTTCGCCATCGGCCTGTATGCGCTGGGGCTCGGGGGTTGGCAGATTCTGCTGTCCCTGGGGATCGGCGCAGCTCTCGTCTACTTCTTCATGAACCTGTCCGGCTACATGGGCCAGAAAACCGGCGTGCCGTTTCCGGTGATCAGCCGGATCAGTTTCGGCATCCATGGCGCGCAGATTCCTGCATTGATCCGCGCCATTATCGCCATCGCCTGGTTTGGTATCCAGACGTACCTGGCCTCGGTGGTGTTCCGGGTGCTGCTGACGGCAGTGCACCCCGGTTTCGCCGACTACGACCACAACTCGATCCTTGGCCTGTCGAGCCTGGGCTGGGTGTGTTTCGTGGCGATCTGGCTGGTGCAACTGGCCAT
Organism: Pseudomonas sp. TMW22090; assembly: GCF_022496665.1. Lineage (NCBI taxonomy): Bacteria > Pseudomonadati > Pseudomonadota > Gammaproteobacteria > Pseudomonadales > Pseudomonadaceae > Pseudomonas > Pseudomonas sp. TMW22090. Next base: position 149,900 of record NZ_SCFH01000009.1, on the reverse strand, counting down.
CCTGGCCTATGGCATGGAGATGGTGCGACGCTATGAAGCGTTTGCCGGCCCGGTGATCCTGCTGACCGTCGCCGCCCTCGCCGGGTGGATGTACACCCAGGCCGATGCGACCATCGCCTGGTCGATCCGCGAACCGCTGAGCGGCGGCGAGATGTGGCGCAACATCTTTGCTGGCGGCGCCTTGTGGCTGGCCATCTACGGCACGCTGATCCTCAATTTCTGCGATTTTGCCCGCTCTTCGCCCTGCCGCAAGACCATCAAGGTCGGCAATTTCTGGGGGCTGCCGGTAAACATCCTGGTGTTTGCGGCCATCACCGTGCTGTTGTGCGGCGCGCAATTCCAAATTAATGGCCGAATCATCGAAAGCCCGACCGAGATCATTGCCTCGATCCCCAACACCTTCTTCCTGGTGCTGGGCTGCCTGGCCTTCCTGATCGTCACGGTGGCCGTGAACATCATGGCCAACTTCGTCGCACCCGCTTTCGTGCTGAGTAACCTGGCACCAAAATACCTGACCTTCCGCCGCGCCGGCCTGATCAGCGCCACCCTTGCGGTGCTGATCCTGCCGTGGAACCTCTACAACAGCCCGCTGGTGATCGTGTACTTCCTGTCCGGCCTGGGCGCCCTGCTGGGGCCGCTGTACGGGGTGATCATGGTCGATTACTGGCTGGTGCGAAAAGGCCAGGTCAACGTGCCTCAGCTGTACAGCGAAGACCCCGACGGCGCCTACTACTACAGCCGCGGCGTCAACCTGCGCGCGGTGGCAGCGTTCATTCCTGCAGCGCTGATCGCCATCGTCCTGGCACTGGTGCCGGGCTTTCACAGCGTGTCCCCGTTTTCCTGGCTGATCGGAGCCGGGATTGCCGGGATGCTCTACCTGATCATCGCCCGGCGCGAGCCTCATTACGCTGACGTCAGCGGTGAATCCATCGCGGTCGACAACGCCGGTCACTAACCCTTGGCGGCCCGGCGACGTCGGGCCGCAGAACCACCCGCTATAAGGACCTCCCATGCGAATTCTCGTGGTCAACGTCAACACCACCGAGTCCATCACCCAGGCAATCGCCCGTTCGGCCCAGGCAGTGGCTGCCCCGGGCACGGAAATCATTGGCCTGACGCCGTATTTCGGCGCCGACTCAGTGGAGGGCAATTTCGAAAGTTACCTGGCGGCGATTGCCGTGATGGACCGGGTGATGTCTTACGACCAGCCTTTCGACGCGGTGATCCAGGCCGGTTACGGCGAGCACGGCCGCGAAGGCCTGCAGGAACTGCTGGACGTGCCGGTGGTGGACATCACCGATGCGGCCGCCAGTACCGCGATGTTTCTCGGCCATGCCTACTCGGTGGTCACGACCCTGGATCGCACCGTGCCCCTGATCGAGGACCGGTTAAAGCTCTCCGGCCTGTGGGACCGCTGCGCCTCCGTGCGGGCCAGTGGCCTGGCGGTGCTGGAGCTGGAATCGGATCCGCAGCGTGCGCTGGAAGCCATTGTCCGCCAGGCGGAATTGGCGGTGCTCGAAGACAAGGCCGAGGTAATTTGCCTGGGTTGCGGCGGGATGGCCGGGCTGGACGAGCAGATCCGCCAGCGCACCGGCGTGCCGGTCGTGGATGGCGTGACAGCGGCGGTTACCATTGCCGAATCACTGGTGCGACTGGGCTTGTCGACGTCCAAGGTGCGCACCTATGCGACGCCGCGGCCGAAGAAGATCATTGGTTGGCCGGTGCGGTTTGGTCGGTAGACCGAAGCGCCCCAATCGCGGGCAAGCCCGCTCCCACAGGTACCCCATATAACTGAAGACCACATCGAACCTGGGGGCCACAGGTATCAGCTGTAATTGGAGACAACATCGAACCTGTGGGAGCGGGCTTGCCCGCGATGGGAGCACCTCGGTGGCAAGCCTTGCTCAGATAGCACTGAATCTCTGCCCCAAGCCCTGCTGCGCGAACTGCTCAATCACAAAATCCACAAATGCCCGGGTCTTGCCCGGCAGCAACTTGTGTTCGGCGTAGTAGATGGAAATGTTGCCATCGTCGACGCACCAGTCCGGCAACACCCGCTGCAAGGTCCCCGCCTCCAGATACCCCAACGCAAAGGGCATGCTGACCAAGGCCACGCCCAAGCCTTGAGCCGCCGTGGCACAGGCCGCTTCGGAATCGCTCATGGTCATCCGCGCCTTGAGCACCAGGGGGCTGTGTTGCCGGGTGCGACTGGTCAACTGCCAAGAGCGCACGCGCCCGGTTTGCGGCGAACGAATCAGGATACCGTCGTGATGCCCGAGATCTTCAGGCTCCAGGATCGGCGCCCGGCTCGCCAGATAGTCCGCAGAAGCCACCAGCACCCGATGCGCCGGCGTCAGCTTGCGAGCGACCACGCCCTGGGGCAGGTCAAACCCGCCGCCAATCGCCGCGTCAAACCCTTGGGCGATCAGATCGACCTGGCGGTTATCGAAATGCCAGTCAGGGTTGATGGCCGGGAACCGCCGCAAAAACTCGCCTAGCAGGGGCACTACGTACAACCGACCGAACATCGTGCCCATGCTGACCTTCAACGTCCCCGCCGGCAGCCCCTGCGCGCTGGCCAGGTTGGCCACGGCGTTCTGGATGGTGTTCAGGCTGGCGCTGACCTCGCCAAGAAACAGTTGGCCGGCTTCGGTCAACCTCAAGCTGCGCGTACTGCGCTGGAACAAGCGCACGCCAAGGCGCGCCTCCAGCTTGGCGACGCTCTTGCCCACCGCCGCCGGCGTAAGGCTCAGGCGCCGCGCGGCTTCGGCGAAGCTGCCGACTTCGGCACTGCGTACAAAGCATTCGATACTGCTGAAGGTTTCCATGCGGGGCTGACTATCGATTCATGCTGCGTTCGTAGGCCGCCAGAACGGTGCGCTCCGATTGCACCAGATAGGCTTCGAGCATCCGGGTCGCCTCCTCCGGTCGCCCCTCTTCTATGCAACGCAAGACTGAAATGTTCATGTCGACGTAAGGCATGTGCAGGAATTCGGCGTCATCCAACAGGCCGAACGCCAAGCGCAACTCGGCCGATATCTGCCCATAGAACACCACCAATCGCGGGCTGTCGGCGAGCTCGACGATAGCCTTGTGGAACATCATGTTAGCGGTGCCGACTGCTTTCCAATCCTTGGCTTCGCGCGCTTGCATCCCCGCCTCCACCGCCTGACGCATATGCAATGCCCCCGGGTGCAGCGGGTACCCCTGGGCAATGGCCTTGCATTCGATAAAGCGGCGTACACGATAGATGTCAATGATCGACGCCATATCAGGCACCGCCACAGTGACCCCGCGATTAGGCTCATGCTTGAGCAAACCCTCACGGGTCAGGACCCTGAATGCCTCTCTGAGCGTGTTGCGGGAAATCTGCAGACTATCGGCCAGCGCCGCTTCGGACAGCCGTTGGCCCGGTACCAATTCGCCTTCGACCAGCATCCTGCGGACCTCCTGGGTAATGGACTCACCCAGCGAGCGCGGAAGGGAATGTGCAACGTCGTTCATGTGCGGTCCAGAGTCAGGGAAAGTCATTTTGATGTTCTATCAGAGCTCAGCGCATAGCAAGAACCGAGGGTGCCGAGTGCATCAATAAGTAACACGCAGGAGTGATATGGTTACAAACTGGTGCGTATTGTGGAACTACCATGAATGGATTGTTCAACAATCAAATAGCCATGCATCAACACTTTCAGCCATATGATTGAAACCTGGCACGCTCGTTGCCCAATCAAACCATCCCCTACCGAAGGAATGATGCCGTGACAGAGACAGCCGTGACACCGTCCGCCGGGACACAGACCGCTCAGGATTTTGCCAAGGCGCGACGGTCCTCCCTGGTCGCCGCCATTTTCATGATGGCGACTTCTGCCATCGGTCCTGGATTCATTACCCAGACCGCCACCTTCACGGCCAAGATGGGTGCGGCATTTGCGTTCGGTATCCTGGCGTCGATTCTTATCGACTTCGTGGTGCAACTGAACGTCTGGCGCATCGTCACCCTGACCCGAATGCGTGCCGCAGACGTGGCCAATAAAGCGATTCCAGGCAGTGGTTACCTGCTGGCGGTGCTGGTGATCTTCGGCGGCCTGGTGTTCAACGTCGGCAACATCGCCGGTGCCGGGCTGGGCCTGAACGCGCTGATGGGGCTTGATGCAAAATGGGGCGGCAGCCTGAGCGCCCTGCTGGCCATCGGCATCTTCCTCTCCCACCGCGCCGGATTGGCCGTCGACCGGCTGATCGTGGTGCTGGGCCTGGTGATGATTGGCCTGACGCTGTTCGTGGCCTTCGCCTCCAATCCGCCACTGGGTGAGGCGCTCTACCAGACCGTACTTCCGGACCAGATCAACTTCGCCACCATTACCACCATTGTCGGCGGCACGGTCGGCGGTTACATCACTTATGCCGGGGCTCACAAACTGCTGGACCGCGGTACTACCGGAGTCGAAAACCTCCAGGCAGTGACCAAGGCAGCCCTGAGCGGCATCCTGGTCACCGGCCTGATGCGCTACGTCCTGTTTCTCGCCATCCTTGGCGTGGTGGCCAGTGGCGTCGTTATCGACACCTCGGGTCAGGGCGCCAATCCGGCCGCGCAAGCCTTCCAGGCAGCGGCTGGGCAAATCGGCCTGCGCGTTTTCGGCCTCATCCTCTGGGCCGCCAGTATCACCAGTGTGATCGGCGCGGCTTACACGTCCATTTCCTTCATCACCGTGTTCATGCCGAGCATCACCGAGAAAGGACGCAACCGCGCCACGATGGTGTTCATCGCCCTGTCACTGCTGATCTTTGTCCTGATGGGTACGGCTCCGGCGGCATTGTTGCTCTTCGCGGGCGGCTTTAATGGCCTGATACTGCCCATCGGCCTGAGCATCTTCATCTACGTGGGCTGGCGCCGGTCCGACCTCATGGACGGTTATCATTACCCTCGCTGGCTGTTGCTGCTAGGCGCCCTGACCTGCCTGCTGACCTGGTACATGGCGATCAAATCCGTCGGGCCGATTTTCGCCTTCCTCAACATTGCCTGAGCCCGATGACGAACAAGGAGTCAAGTTAATGCCAACGATAGACATCAACAGCGACCTGGGCGAAAGCTTCGGCGCCTGGCGCATGGGCGACGATGCCGCGATGCTCGACGTCGTGACCAGCGCCAATGTCGCCTGCGGTTTTCACGCCGGCGACCCGGCCGGCATCCTGCAGACGCTGAAAGCTGCGGTGGCAAAAAACGTCACCATTGGTGCCCATGTCGCTTATCCGGACAAAGTCGGCTTTGGCCGCCGCAACATGGACCTGTCCAGCGATGAACTGACGGCTGACGTGATCTACCAGATCGGCGCGCTGCAGGGCCTGGCGAAGGCCGCTGGCAGCAGCGTGCGCTATGTGAAGCCCCACGGCGCCCTGTACAACACCATTGCTCACGATCGTCGTCAGGCGTTGGCCGTGATCGAAGCCATCCGCGCGATCGACTCCAGCCTGGTATTGGTTGCATTGGCAGGCTCAAGCCTGATTGAACTGGCCCGTAACGAGGGCTTGCAGTGTATCGCCGAAGCCTTCGCTGACCGTGCCTATACGCCACAAGGCACCCTCGTCTCTCGCCGCGAACCCGGCGCCGTGCTGCACGATCCCAAGCTCGTCGCCCAACGCATGCTGCACCTCGTTGAGCACGGCACCCTGGAAGCGATCGATGGCAGCCTGGTCAGCATCCAGGCCGACTCGATCTGCGTCCACGGCGATAGCCCGGCAGCGGTGGACATGGCCCGTGAACTGCGTCGCGTGCTGGAACAGGCCAACATGTCCCTGCAACCGTTTGCCGGAGGTCGTCCATGAACGCCCTGGAACGCGCTCGCCAGGCGGCCATCGCCGCTGGCCGTGAAGCTCGCTCGGCCTACCGCGGCGGCCTGGTCACCCCCACCGCCGGCATCGCACCGGGCATGACTCAGGCGAACCTGATTGCCTTGCCCCGCGACTGGGCCTACGACTTCCTGCTGTATGCCCAACGCAACCCCAAGGCTTGTCCGGTGCTTGACGTCACTGACGCTGCAAGCCCCCACACCCGGCTGGCGGCAGGGGCTGACCTGCGCACCGACCTGCCCCTGTACCGCATCTGGCGTGACGGCAAGCTGGTGGAGGAAGTCAGCGACGCCACCCAGGCCTGGGCCGAACACGACGACATGGTGGCCTTCCTGATCGGTTGCAGCTTTACCTTTGAAACAGCCCTGCAAGAGGCAGGCATTGAAGTGCGGCATATCGCCGATGGCTGCAACGTGCCGATGTACCTGACCAACCGTGCCTGCCGCCCGGCCGGGCGCCTGCAGGGTGAGATGGTGGTGTCGATGCGACCGATCCCCGCTGATCGCGTGGCCGAGGCCTGCGGTATCTCCGGGCGCTACCCCTCGGTGCATGGGGCCCCGGTCCACGTCGGCGAGCCTGGCTTGCTGGGGATCCAGGACCTGGCCCGGCCCGATTTCGGTGACGCCGTGCGCATCGAGCCGGGCGAGGTCCCGGTGTTCTGGGCTTGCGGGGTAACGCCTCAAGCCGCGGTCATGGCCTCGGGCGTACCCTTCGCAATCACCCATTCGCCCGGCCATATGTTCATCACCGACGTGCCCGACAGCACGTACCACGTCTAGGAGTCTGCTGTGCGTTTCTTACCGGTAAACCTGGACGCCCTGCTCGTCGAATTGAACGACCTGGATGAGACCCTGGCATTGTTCGACGCCCTGACGGCGGAGCCTATTGCGGGCGTGGAAGAAATCATTCCTGCCGCACGAACCTTGCTGATCCAGTTCCGCCCCAGCGCCATTGCGCGGCAGGCGCTGGTCAATCGTATCGCCGGCCAGGACCTGAGCCAGCGCCGCGCGATCGAGCATCGCCGGGTGGAAATTCCCGTTCATTACAACGGTGAAGACCTGGACGAAGTCGCAACGCTGCTGGGGATCAGCCGCGCCGAGGTGGTTCAACGCCACACCGCCCATGACTACAGCGTGGCCTTTTGCGGCTTCGCTCCGGGCTTCGCCTACCTGACCGGCGGTGCGGGTTTCCAGGTGCCTCGCCGACAAACGCCGCGTACCCGCATACCCGCAGGTGCGGTTGCCCTGGCGGGGGAATTCAGCGGTGTTTACCCGCAGGCCAGCCCTGGTGGGTGGCAAATCATCGGCGTCACGCCGCTGCAGATGTGGGACCTGAACCGTGCTGAATCGGCCCTGCTTCGCCCCGGCTACAAAGTGCGGTTCACCGATGCCGGCCCGCTTCCGGCAGGCGGCCTGCCCGCCCCCACTGCGCAGGCAAGCGCCGCCGCCCCCAGCGGTGCCTACCTGCACATCATTACGCCCGGCTTGCACTGCGTGTTGCAGGACATGGGCCGACCCGGCCAGACCGGCCAAGGCGTATCCCGCTCCGGCGCGCTGGACCTCGGCGCGCTGCGCGCAGCCAACCGCGCGGTCGGCAACCCTTCGGACATGGCCTGCGTGGAAGCAGTGCTCGGCGGCCTGAGCTTCATCTGTCATGGCCATGCGGTGATCGCAATCACCGGCGCGCAAACCCCGATCATCATCACCAACGCCAGTGGGCTGCAATCGTCTGCCGACAACTACCAGCCCATCGAACTGGAGCCCGGGGACAAAGTCAGCCTGGGTTCACCTTCGGCAGGGTTGCGCAGTTACCTGGCGATTCGCGGCGGCTTTGAGGCCACTGCGGTGCTCGGCAGCCTGTCCACCGACACGCTCGCCCAGGTCGGCCCCCCTGCTCTCGCGGCCGGCGACCGACTGGGCTTTAACGCGCTGACGACAGGCACCAGCGTTTCGTTGAACGAATCTCCCGCCTTTGACCTGCCCACCGCGGCCACCATCGTGACCCTCGACGTGGTCATGGGGCCGCGCACTGACTGGTTTACCGAAGACGCCATCCAGCGTCTGGGCAGCCAGCTGTGGCGCGTCACCTCACAGTCCAACCGGGTCGGTATTCGCCTGGCGGGTGAAACGCCGCTGGAACGCAGCAACCATCAGGAGTTGCCCAGCGAAGGCACTTCCGTGGGCGCCATCCAGGTTCCGGCCAGCGGCCAACCGGTGCTGTTTCTCGCCGATCACCCGTTGACCGGTGGTTACCCGGTGATCGGCGCAGTCGCCAGCTACCACCTGGACCTGGCGGGCCAGATCCCGGTCAATGCGCAGATTCGCTTCAACCCTCTGGGTGGCTTCAAAGAGATGCAACCCGATACGCAAGCCTCTTCATCAACTGCCGATGTGAACAAACTCCCATGAAGAAATTACTGATTGCCAACCGTGGTGAAATTGCTGTCCGCATCGCCCGCGCCTGCAGTGACTACGGCGTGCAGTCTGTGGCGGTGTATGCCGATGCGGACATCGACGCCCTGCACGTGCGCCAAGCCGACGAAGCCTACTCACTTAATGGCCAGCGCCCGGCCGAGACCTACCTGGATATCGGCAAACTCATCGCCATCGCCCAACGCAGCGGGGCCGATGCCGTGCACCCCGGCTATGGTTTCCTGTCTGAGAGGGCCGACTTCGCCCGGGCAGTGATCGAGGCTGGGCTGATCTGGGTCGGTCCCAACCCGGAGACCATCGACGTGCTCGGCGACAAGGTCGAGGCGCGAAAAATTGCCCACCTGGTCGGTGCCCCCCTGGTGGCCGGTACTTCTGGCCCGGTCGAAAGCGCCGCCGAAGTACTGGCCTTTGCCGAGCAGCACGGCCTGCCAATTGCCATCAAGGCAGCCTTTGGCGGCGGCGGACGCGGCATGAAAGTCGCCTGGCGCATGGATGAGGTGGCTGAATTGTTCGCCTCAGCCGTGCGCGAAGCAGAAGCGGCCTTTGGTCGTGGCGAATGCTACGTCGAGCAGTTCCTCGACCGGCCCCGGCACATCGAAGCGCAGATCCTCGCCGACAAACACGGCAAGGTCGTGGTCGTCGGCACGCGTGACTGCTCCTTGCAGCGGCGCAATCAGAAGCTGGTGGAGGAAGCGCCTGCGCCTTTTATCAGCGACCAACAGCGCCAGCGTATTCATCAGTCTGCCCAGGATATCTGCGCCAAGGCGGGCTACGTCGGTGCCGGTACGGTGGAGTTCCTGCTCAGCCAGGATGGCACTCTGTCGTTCCTTGAGGTCAATACCCGCTTGCAGGTCGAGCACCCGGTGACTGAAGAGACCACCGGGGTTGACCTGGTGATCGAGCAATTGCGGATCGCCGATGGTTTGCCGCTGTCCTTCAGCGAGACGCCGACCCCGCGTGGCCACAGCTTCGAGTTTCGCATCAACGCGGAAGACCCGGGCAAAGGCTTCCTGCCCACCCCCGGTCAGATCACCGATTTCCTGCCACCATCTGGCCCGGGCGTGCGCCTGGACAGCGGCGTTATAAGCGGCTCGCGAGTGCCCAGCACCTTCGATTCGATGATGGCCAAATTGATCGTCACCGGCGCCACCCGCGAACAGGCTATCGTCCGGGCCCGGCGCGCACTGGCTGAGTTCAACATCGAGGGCATCGCCTCGGTGCTGCCGTTCCACCGGGCCGTCATGGACCATGATGACTTCACCGGTGCCGATAAATTCGCCGTACACACGCGCTGGATCGAGACCGATTTCGCCGAGCAGATCACGCTCGCCCCACGTGCTGCTGTATCGGCCGACCCGGAAATACTGCGTACGTTTGTCGAGATCGACGGCAAACGACACGAACTGGGCCTTCCAGCTGCGCTGCTGCGCGGCGTCAGCCTGAATGCAGCGGGTACCACCAGCGAAAGCGCGGCCCCATCCGAGGTCATTGACCCGCAGGCGGTGCTGACGCCCGTGGCGGGTAATCTGCATACCTGGGTTGTCGAAGACGGCGAGTCGGTAAGTGCCGGGCAGGTCATTGCCGTTGTAGAAGCCATGAAGATGGAAACTTCGGTCCTTGCACCTTGTGAAGGCCAGGTGCAGATCGCCAAACAGGCAGGTGACTATTTTGAAGCCGGCTCGGTGATTGGCCGCATCAAGACCCTGGCTTGATTCAAAGCTTTTCCTTTTACAGGTAGTCGCGCAACGGGTTAACCACCCGTTTGCCGCGTGCTGCCCGCAGAAAAGTTCAGCTGTAACTTTTCATGAAAAAAACAATAAAACCTGACCATTAAAAGCTGCCGTTTATCTGGAGCATCAAGAGCATGTCAATCAACAAGGCTTTTGCCATTGCAGGTACCTGCGCGCTGGTTTTACCAGTGACCGCCTCGGCCGACTTTATTGCCGACAGCAAAGCGAGTGTGGAACTGCGCAACTTCTACTTCAGTCGTGACTTTCGTAACGGCCCGCCCACGGCAGAGCGTGACGCTGCGGCGGAGTGGGCGCAGGGCGCGATGCTGCGCATTGAGTCGGGTTATACCGCAGGCACTGTCGGCGTTGGCCTCGACGCCATCGGCATGCTCGGCATCAAGCTCGACGGCGGCGATGGGTCCGGTGGCACCGGCCTGTTGCCCGCTGACCTCAGCTCGAAGAACGGCCGCGGCTCGCAAAGCGAGTACTCCAAGCTGGGCCTGACGGCCAAGGCGAAGGTCTCTGCAACGGAACTCAAAGTCGGCTCCCTGGCTTTCCGTACGCCAGTCGTGTCGAGTAATGACACGCGCTTGTTGCCTTCGACCTTCGAAGGAGCGCTGCTGACTTCAAAAGATATCGACCGATTGGCCCTGCAAGGCGGCAAATTGCAGCAAATCAAGTTTAACAGTTCTTCAAACTACCAGGACTTCACGGGTAACCGCATCGGCGGCGTCAGCGATGATTTCCGATTTGCCGGCGGCACCTACAGTTTTAATAAAGCCCTGAGCACAAGCCTGTTCTACGGCAACCTGGAAAATATCTATCGACAGTACTTTGGCGGGGTCATCTATGAAATTCCTCTCGCCGCGCAACAGTCGCTCAAGTTCGACCTGCGCTATTCGAAAAGTACCGACGACGGTAATTTCCGCCCACTCGACAACCGCGCAGCGAACGGGCAAGTGGCCTATACCCTGGGCTCCAGCGTATTGACCGGCGCCTATCAGCGAATGAGCGGTGACGACCCGTTCCCGTACATCGCCAATAGCGATCCCTACCTGGTCAACTTTGTGCAGATCAACGACTTTGCCAACACCGATGAGCACTCATGGCAGGTGCGCTATGACTACAACTTCGCCGCACTGGGCATTCCAGGCCTCACCTTCATGACCCGTTACGTCAATGGCGACAATGTGCAGGTAGCGGGCAGTCACTCGGGGAAAGAGTGGGAGCGCAACACCGATATCGGCTACGTGGTGCAAAGCGGTTCGCTGAAGAATCTTGGGGTCAAGGTTCGAAATGCGACGGTCCGCTCGAACTTCAGCAATGACCTGGATGAGACACGGCTGATCCTGAGTTATACGTTGGCATTGTGGTAAAGGCGGATCGCTTGGACGAGGTTTGAGCAGAGCCTTTGTTCGGCCCTGGGAAGCCCTCGGCATTCGATACTGCTGATGGTTTCCACAGGAGCCATTGTAAACTTATGGTTTACACAGACTATCGTGATTACCGTCTACCCGGCAGTTAATCCCGAACCGATACTAGGCTCCATCAACCGGGACATCTCGCCCCGGCGACTTTGGAGACAGACATGACTACTCAGAACCTCAGCGGCAAAGTGGCTTTGATCCAAGGCGGATCCCGCGGTATTGGCGCAGCCATCGTCAAACGCCTGGCCGCTGAAGGCGCAGCCGTTGCCTTCACTTACGTAAGCTCCACGGCAAAAGCCGAAGAATTGCAGAACAGCATCACCGCCAATGGCGGCAAGGCCCTGGCCATCAAGGCCGACAGCGCCGATGCCGAGGCCATCCGTCACGCGGTCACGGCCACCGTCGAAGCCTTTGGCGCGCTGGATATCCTGGTCAACAACGCAGGTGTGCTGGCGGTTGCGCCATTGGAAGATTTCAAGCTCGAAGACTTCGACCAGACCATGGCCATCAACGTACGCAGTGTATTCATTGCTACCCAGGCCGCTGCCAGGCATATGACCGAAGGCGGTCGCATCATCAATATTGGCAGCACCAATGCCGATCGCATGCCCTTCGCCGGTGGCGGTCCGTACGCCATGAGCAAGTCGGCGCTGGTCGGCCTGACCAAAGGCCTGGCACGCGACCTCGGCCCGCGCGGGATCACCATCAACAACGTGCAACCCGGCCCGGTCGACACCGACATGAACCCTGCACAGGGTGACTTTGCCGACAGCCTGATCCCGTTGATGGCAGTAGGTCGTTATGGTCATGCCGATGAAATCGCCAGCTTCGTGGCGTACCTGGTGGGCCCTGAAGCGGGCTACATCACGGGTGCCAGCTTGACCATCGACGGCGGCTTTGGCGCCTGATGGCAACACCTGCGTGAAAAAGCCGGCCACCTGATCAGGTGGCCGGCTTTTTCATGCCTGCTGATTTACGCCCATTCCAACGCCGGCAAGCCGCAGTCAGCGGGCTTGAACGCCTTCAGCGTGCGCAGGATGCCATCGGCATGTGCGTACTTTGCATCGGCCATGGCCGCATCCGGGATGGCAATGGCGGTCATGCCCGCCGCCTTCGCTGCTGTGACGCCGAAGGGCGAATCCTCGAACACCAGGCAGTCGGCCGGATCGACACCCAGACGCCGCGCGGCGGTCAGAAAGATGTCCGGTGCCGGCTTGGCCGCGCCCACTTCCGGATCATCAGCCGTGACGATGAAATCGAATAAATCGAACCACTCCCGGTGCAGCGTGGTTTTCTGGCCGAAGGACTGACGTGAAGAACTGGTGCCCACCGCGATGGGGATGTTGTTCGCCTTCAAGTGCCGCACCAGTTCCTGGGCGCCGGGCATTGCCAGCGCGTGTGGAAAACGCTCACGCATCAGCGGTTCGCGAATCACCAGGAATTCTTCTGCGGAGATCGGCAGGTCCAGGGCCTCGACCACGTAGCGCGCCAGATCATTTGCGCCGCGCCCGATGATGTTCTGTTTGATGCTCCAGTCGAAAACCCGGCCATAGCGCTGGGCAATCATCGACGTGACCTCGGTGTAGATGCCCTCGGTGTCCAGCAACAAGCCGTCCATATCGAAAATCACAGCCTTGATCGGGCCGAATTCGTTCAGCGGTGCATTCATCGCGTCTGATCCGTTTTCAACAACAAGAGGACCCGCACGTTAGCACCGATTCTGCGACGGATTAAAGGGTTCAGCAGGATATCGACTTGAGGAAAGGGTAAAGGCGTCCGACATCCACGACGACGTCAGCTCGGTTCGTCGGATGCATCACTTCCTGCAATGTCCTGATCATCGGGAACGGCCTCTACATCCCCACGCTTCACATCATCCCTGGGCAACTGCTCCACGGCCGTGTCTTCGTCAGGCGGCCGTTGATCGCGACTCAGGGAGTCCGTGGGGGATGGCAGGGGATACTCAGGCGTTTCATCCGGGTCGAATGCTTTGGGAACAGATTTCATGGGTCACCTCTCGACGGGCCTGCAATGGCAGGCCCTGACAGTTCGACGACCTCGGCGGCACGGCCGTTCTATGAGAGAGACAGTCGGTCGACAGCTTATTGCTCGTCTTCGTCCAGCTCTTCGTCTTCGTAGTCGACATCGCCAGCGTCATCGGAGTCATTGAGCGGCACTGTTGCATCGTCCATTACCGACCCTGGATCTTCATTTCCCGGATCGTTGATAAACGGCAGTCCACTCGGACCTTTTTCTTCCTTGCCTTCTGTTTCAGGCGTCATGGGGCATACCTCGCAGGGTGCAGGGATGGATCAACGATGCTTATTCTTATACTTGTTTTTATTCTTGTGCTTGTGATTGCCCTTGGAATGCGAACCACCGTCATCGGTACCCAGGTTGTTGCCGACAGCGCCACCGGCTGCACCACCGAGGCCTGCGCCAATGGTCGAACCGGTCGAACCGCCCAGGCTGTTGCCAATCACCGAACCACCCGCAGAACCCAAACCACCCCCCACCGCAGCGGCCGTGCGGCTGCCCTTGGGCGCCCCTACCGCACTCCCCGCGGCCCCACCGACGCCTGCGCCGATGGCCGCGCCAGTGCTGCCGCCCATTTGCTGACCCACGACATTCCCAAGTGCCCCACCGAGGCCACCGCCGACTGCTGCGGTGCCGTCGCCAGCGGCCACGGCGCCGTGGCTGACCATCAGTCCCAATACCAATGCAGACAGCGTCAAGCCTTGACGACGACAGTCGCCTGGTTTGCTTTCGGATTTAGATGTCATGGTGCACCTCGCATGCGTTGGGGATGTAATGGCTTTGAGCCTCTGTGGGGGGAAACGTTCATAAACGCAAAAGCCCGGCAATTAGCCGGGCTTTGCTTTTGGATCAACAGGATCAGTGACGCTTGTGACCCTTGCCGAGGTTGCTGCCGACGCCACCGCCCAATGCACCGCCCAGGCCTGCGCCGATGGTGGAACCGGTCTTGCCGCCCAGGCTGTTACCAATTACCGAGCCACCTGCAGCGCCAACACCACCGCCGATCGCAGCCTTGGTGCGGCTGCCTTTACGTGCCGCAACAGCGCTGCCGGCCGCGCCCGCGACGCCTGCGCCGACTGCTGCGCCCGTGCTGCCGCCCATGCTTTGGCCAACCACGTTACCCAAGGCGCCGCCCAGGCCGCCGCCGATCGCGGCCGTGCCATCGCCAGCGGCCATCGCGCCTTGTGCAACGAAAAGTCCCAGAACCAGAGCAGGCAGTGTTAAACGCATGACAAAAACCTCAAAAAATAGGGAGAAACCGAAACCCGGGCATTGAATGCCCAAGCGGAGGAAACGTCCACACATATCCTCCGTTGCTGGAAGCAGCGACGGTTGGACAGCGATATGGGAAAAGGTTTTATGGCAGGCAAAAAAAAGCCCGCTGGGGAAACGGGCCAGGACTTGCTTTCTAACGGATGAGCTGAGACTACGCAAACCCTTGTGAAAAAGTTGTGAAAGAATTTGAGATCAACACGCCTGGTTAAACTTTTTTCGGCGCCCATAAAAAACCCCGCTGTTCAGCGGGGTTGTCAGATGGCTGCTTACTTTCTGGAAGCGGCCGCAACCCTGGGCAGGAACTTCGCCTTGGGGCCTTGGCTCACCATCGATTTGATCTTGCCAACCTGGTGCTTGTCCTCCCCAAAGCTGGCCACGTATTCGGTCTGGCCACACTGGACGCAATTGTTGATCGGAAACTCGGACCCGTCGTCTTCGATATACGGTTCAGTCATCACTTCGCCCCTTCAAAAGCGGGATCGACACCGGCAAGCCCTATTTGCCCGAACCATATCGATCACCAAGGGTTTTGAGACTAGTCGGTCACGACTGGACTTGTCATTCAGATCACAGCGCGCCCGACGAATGGACTCTGGTTCTAGCGGGACAGATGCCGAGCCAGCGCCTCGAAGGCCGGCAGCGTCACCGGATCATTGGCGGCATTGGCTGCGACCGGGTGCGATGCATACCGCACGATCACCAGCTCGGCTTTGGGGTCGACGTAAATCCGCTGGCCATACACCCCGCGCGCCATGAAAGCCCCGCCCTCCTTGTCCGTCACCCACCACATCGAGCGATAGCTCCAGCCCTTGAGCAAGTCATAACCGGCCTTGGCAAACGCCTGTTTATCGCCACCGCGACGGATGTCGTCGATCACCGCCTTGGGCACAATCTGCTGGCCATTAAAGCGGCCGTCATTACGTAACATTTCACCGAAGCGTGCCAGATCACGCAGCCCGGTATTCAGCCCACCACCGGCAAACGGCGTGCCGATGGAATCAACGGTAAAATACCCATCCTGCTCCGCTCCCAGGCGGCTCCAGATACGCTCCGACAGCAACTGCGCCACGTTACGACCGGTCGCACGCGCGATAATCCAACCCAGGACATCGGTGTTCACTGTCTTGTAGGCAAACGCGGCACCGTGCTCACCCTGGGGCTGCACTGTCTGCAGATACTCGAAGTAACTGCGCGGCCCGGTATAGTCCTTGGCGAAAGGCAACGGACTCCCCGCCCGGCCATGGGCCCAGACATCAGCCTTCGGGTCCGCGTAGTCTTCGCTGAATTTCAGGCCGGTGGTCATATCCAGCACCTGGCGCACCGTTGCATTGCCGAACGCCGACCCCGCCAGTTCAGGCACGTAGTCGACCACTCGCTTGTTATCGTCAATCTGCCCTTCAGCCACCAACGTGGCACCGAGTGTGCCCACCACTGACTTGGTCACTGACATCGCCGCGTGCTGACCTTGCGGGCTCAGTACCCCGAAATAACGCTCATAGACCAGCTTGCCGCGGTGCAGCACCACAATCCCGTCGGTATAAGTAGCCGCCAGCGACTGCTCCCAGGTCATCGACTGCTGCGCACCCAGCGGGGTAAAACTCAGTGCATCGATGTCCCGGCGCAAGGCTGACTCCAGCGCAACAGGCGCACCCAGCCCACGGGACACGTTGACGGTGGGCATCAGCTGCCGGAAGTTGGAAACGCTCCAGCGCATCGCCGGAAACTGGAAATAACTGCCATCGGCAAACCGCACGGTGCGCTCTGGGGGCGGCGGCGAGCCGACCATCCAGCCAAGTTTGGCGGGGTCGCTGGCTGCAGCGTCCGGGAAGGTTGCTGGCGTTACCGCGAAAGCCAGGGATGGCAGGATCGACATCAGCAGCGCGGCGGCCGACTTGGCGATTTTCGGGTAGGTGGTGTCAGGCAGTGACATGAGGATCGATTCCATTCGAGAGGTGAGTGGCCAGGGCTGGATGTTAACAGCACACTTCACGAATTGAGATCCCGGAACTTCCCTTGAAGCACTCAAGCTCCCAGCCAAGCACTTTTTTTCAGACGCCAGAAACCACAAACCCCCGACTTTCTCTACGAAAATCAGGGGTTTGTGTTTACTTAATGTGGCGGTGAAGGAGAGATTCGAACTCTCGATACAATTTCTTGTATACACACTTTCCAGGCGTGCTCCTTAAGCCACTCGGACACTTCACCGTATCTCTTCAAACATGTTCTGTCTGTCGAGGCGCGCTAATGTAGTCGAAAGCTTTTCCGATGGCAAATATTTTTTTCAGAATTTTCATGCGGTTAGCGATTTAGTTGTTCGGGCTACCCGCTGGCCATGGCAAACCTGCCAATCTCCGGCGTGGCCGCCCCTTCTATATAGAGGCAAAGGCACAGCGGCGGTGGCTGGCCACGCGCTGAGTGGCGACGCGGGGTGACCGGCGAGTCAGTCACGGCGCTTTACCTGGCCTACGGTGGTGGGTAACGTCTGCCTCATCTTTCATACAAGGAATAGCGTCATGAGTGAGTTGATCTCCTACCACCTCGAAGACGGTATCGCGACACTGACCTTGAGCAACGGCAAGGTCAATGCGATCTCGCCGGACGTCATTGCCGCGTTCAACGCTGCGCTGGATCAGGCGGTGACTGATCGCGCGGTGGTGATCATCACCGGCACGCCCGGGATTTTGTCGGGGGGTTATGACCTGAAGGTCATGACGTCCGGTCCCAAGGAAGCCGTAGCCCTGGTCACGGCTGGCTCGACGCTGGCTCGTCGTCTGCTGGCGCACCCGTTCCCGGTGATCGTCGCATGCCCCGGACATGCTGTGGCCAAGGGCGCGTTCCTGCTGTTGTCGGTGGACTACCGCATTGGTGTCGAGGGGGCTTTCAGCATCGGCCTTAACGAAGTGCAGATCGGCATGACCATGCACCATGCCGGCATCGAGCTGGCGCGCGATCGCCTGCGCAAGTCGGCGTTCCACCGCTCCGTGATCAATGGCGAGATGTTTAATCCGCAGAGCGCCGTCGATGCAGGCTTCCTTGACGTCGTGGTGTCTGCCGATGAACTGCAAGGGGCTGCGCTGGCTGCTGCCCGGCAGTTGAAGAAGATCAATATGACCGCGCACAAGAACACCAAGTTGAAGGTGCGCAAGGCGCTGCTGGAGACGCTGGACAACGCCATCGTCCTGGATCAGCAACATATGGGCTAAGCCCGGACTTGCGCCCCTGAAAAAGCCCGCCCGGCCATGCGGCCCATTGCAGGAGCGAGCTTGCTCGCGAAAAACGTCAACGATCACGCGTGAAGCCTGGGAAAACGCGGTGTCCACGAGTTCTTCGCGAGCAAGCTCGCTCCTACAAAGCTTTGCGACCCTCGTGTCGGGCTTTGCTTACCCATCAGTTAAAAATCCTACGACAGCTCTAGGACGCGTCTGACACACAAGTCGGAAACATGTGCTTAAACATCGCCTATCTCCGAACTCTATAGCGACAATTGCCGAAAACAGTGCACATCCGTACACTGCGCCACCTTTTGTCCCGGTGGGGCCTCTAAATGCTGTTCGCGTTTCGTATGTTATTGATGGGCCTGCACTTTATTCTCGCCGGTGTGCTGGGCGTGATTCTCGGCCTGTGCCGACCTTTCAACCCGGACAACAGTCGCCTGTGCGCCCGCCTCTACGCCTGGCCTGCAATGTGTATCCTGCGCCTGCGGGTAAAAGCCGACGTTGGCCCGTTGATGGACAAGCCTGCGAGCTGCGTGATCATCGCCAACCATCAGTCCAACTATGATCTTTTCGTGTTCGGCAACGTGGTTCCGTACCGCACCGTGTGCATCGGCAAGAAGAGCCTGAAGTGGGTACCGCTGTTCGGGCAATTGTTCTGGTTGGCCGGTAACGTGCTGATCGACCGGGGCAATGCGCAGAAGGCGCGCAAGTCGATGTTGACGACGACTCATACGCTGCAGAATGAAAACACTTCGATCTGGGTGTTTCCGGAAGGCACGCGTAACCTGGGTGAAGATTTGTTGCCGTTCAAGAAAGGCGCGTTCCAGATGGCGATCGCTGCCGGGGTGCCGATTGTGCCGGTGTGCGTCAGCACTTATGTGAAGCACATGCGCCTGAATCGCTGGGACAGCGGGAAGATTCTGATCCGCTCATTGCCGGCAATTCCTACGGCCGGGTTGAGCCTGGATGATATGCCGGCATTGATCGAGCAATGCCGCGAGCAGATGCGTGAGTGCATTGCTTCGATGGATCGGCAGATTCTGGCGGGCTAGTCGATCGTGGCCATGGAGGGCCGAGAGTACACGCGACAGGGTAAGAAGATCGCAGCCTCGTTTCACTCGACAGCGCCTACGGGCTAAGCTGGACACTGCCTGCTAATCAGAAGTGAACCAACACCATGGGTAGAGTTGTTGCGGCTGCGGTTTACAGCGCCGGGAAAAAAGTGACCAACATCACCCTCGACGAGGGCGCTGCCTGGGCTGCCAAGCCCGACCACTTCGTCTGGATCGGGCTGGAAGAGCCCGATGCCCAGGAACTGGCCAATCTGCAACGCCAGTTCAACCTGCACGAACTGGCTATTGAAGACGCCCTGGAAAAACACAGCCGGCCCAAGCTCGAGACCTTCGGCGACGCGCTGTTTATCGTCACCTATTCGCCCATTCGCGATGAACACGGAAAACTCGAGTTCATCGAAACCCACATCTTCGCCGGCAACGGCTACATCATCACTGCGCGAAATGGGCATTCGGCGTCCTACGCCTACGTCCGACAACGTTGTGAGGCACGTCCGCTGCTGCTGGAGCACGGGGAAGATTTTGTCCTTTATGCCCTCCTCGACTTCGTGATCGAAAACTACCAGCCGGTGGGCGAGGCGATCCATGCCGAGATCGATGCGCTGGAACGCAATGTGTTGTGCAGCGCGCTGAATGAACGCGATATCCAGAAGCTCCACGGCCTGCGTCGCGATGTCGTGCGCCTGCGGCGTTATGCAGCGCCCATGGTGGAGATTGGCGAAGAGCTGCAGAGGCTCAGTTTTCCTTTCATCGACAAAAACATGCGGCCGTACTTTCGCGACGTGCAGATCCACGTCACCCGGCAGATGGAAGACCTCACGACCCTGGCCGACATTGCCAGCCAGACGATCGAGGTCGGGGTGTTGCTGGAGGCGTCACGCCAGAGCGTGGTGCAGCGCAAGTTTGCCGCATGGGCGGCAATTCTGGCGTTCCCGACGGCGGTGGCCGGGATCTACGGGATGAACTTCCAGAACATGCCGGAGCTGACCTGGCACTACGGGTATTTCGCGGTGCTGGGGTTTATTGCGGTGGGCTGTGTGAGTTTGTGGGCCAGTTTCAAGAGATCAGGGTGGTTGTAGGAGCAAGGCGAGTGCTGCGCACTCGATCGCGGGCGAGCCTTGCTCCCACAGCTTTCGGCTAGACCGCTTTGAGCTCTGGCTTGTGCGCCACGAACCGCATCATCCACTCGGCCACGGTAGCGCCGTGGTGCTGCTGGTCGAGGCTGGCCACGCCCTTCTGGTAAATCTGTTCGCCCAGGGCCTGCTGACGGATGTCCAGCAGGGCTCGCGAGTAGTCGTGGATGAACTCTGGATGCCCCTGGAAGCACAGCACCTGATCGTTGATGTGATACGCGGCAAACGGGCAGAAATCGCTGGAGGCGATGACTGTGGCATTTTCCGGTAGCGCGGTGACCTGGTCCTGGTGGCTGATCAGCAAGGTCAGCTCTTCCACGACCGGGCTCATCCACGGCGCCTTGGCCGCCAGCTTGTAGTTGTGGGTGCCGACACCCCATCCTTGAGTGGCGCGCTCGCTCTTGCCGCCCAGCAACAGTGCCAGCAACTGATGACCGAAACACACGCCGAGCAACTTGTCGCCGCGCTCGTAGCGCTTGAGCAGATAAGCCCGGAGGGTTTCTATCCACGGGTCGGTGCCAAAGGAATCGGCCTTGCTACCGGTGACCAGATAAGCATCGAACACCTGCTCATCGTCGGGATACTCGCCCTGAATCACGTTGTACACCGTGAACTCGGCGGCAATTGGCTGCTGCGTGAACAGACGCTGGAACATCTGCCCGTAACCCTGATATTGATCGACCAGTTCCGGACGCAGGATGTCGGTTTCCAGAATGCAGATGCGTAACGACATAAAAAATACCTGACACGTGATGGGAATAATGCACACCCAGAGCCTGCCTCGAAACACCGTGACAAGGCAAGCCCCACAGGCATCATCGGTCCCCTAAAACGTCTCCCCCCGGGCCGCTTTTTCCAGCAGCAGTGCCGGCGGCGTGAATCGCTCGCCATATTGCTCGGCCAGGTATTGCGCGCGAGCGACGAAGTCTTGCACGCCGTACTGGTTGACGAACTGCAACGCTCCGCCGGTCCAGGCCGCAAACCCGATGCCGAAAATCGAGCCGATGTTGGCATCCGCCGTCGAAGTCAGCACGCCCTCCTCCAGGCACCGCACGGTTTCGATGGCCTGCACGAACAGCAGGCGGTCGCGCACGTCCTTGGGCGAGATCTGCCCGTCGGCCGTTTCGAAGCGGGTTTTCAGTTCCGGCCACAGGTACTTCTGGCCACCACTTGGGTATTGATAAAACCCGCCGCCTGCGGCCTTGCCAGGACGCTTGTACTCGTTGAGCAACAGATCGATCACCGCAAAGGCTGGATGCTCGATCAGCGGTTTGCCCTCCGCCTGCAGGTCCTTGGCGGTTTGCTGGCGGATGTGGCTCATGAGGCTCAGGGAAACCTCATCGGAAATCGCCAGCGGTCCAATCGGCATACCCGCTTTGCGCGCCTCGGTTTCGATCATCGCCGCGCTGACCCCTTCGCCGAGCATGGCGATGCCTTCGTTAGTGAAGGTGCCAAACACCCGCGAGGTGAAGAAACCACGGCTGTCGTTGACGACGATCGGGGTTTTCTTGATTTGCAGGACGAAATCAAAACCCCGGGCCAGGGTTTCATCGCTGGTGCGCGTGCCCCTGATGATCTCCACCAGGGGCATTTTTTCCACCGGGCTGAAAAAATGCAGGCCGATGAACCGGGTCTGGTCGGGGACGGCGGTCGCGAGGCCACTGATCGGCAAAGTGGACGTGTTGGAGGCGATCACCGCCTGGGCACCGACGACTTTCTGCGCGGCCGAGGACACTTTGGCTTTGAGCTCCCGATCCTCGTACACCGCTTCGATGATCAGGTCGCAGCCGGCCAGGTCAGCATCATTTTCGCTCGGTTGAATCCGCGCCAGAATCGCTTCGCGCTGCTCGGATGACAGCTGCCCGCGAGCGACTTGTTTATCCAGCAGTGTCGCCGAGTGGGCCTTGCCCTTCTCTGCTGCGGCCAGGTTGATGTCCTTGAGCACCACCTCGATACCCGCCGAGGCGCTGACGAAGGCAATGCCCGCGCCCATCATCCCGGCACCCAGCACGCCGACCTTGTGCGTGGTGAACGGGGCATGCCCCTGGGGCCTGGAGCCCCCGGCGTTGATTTCATTGAGCTGAAACCAGAAGGTGCCGATCAGGTTTTTCGACACCTGGCCGGTGGTCAACTCGGTAAAATAACGGGTCTCGATCAGGTGCGCGGTGTCGAAATCAACCTGGGCCCCTTCCACCGCCGCACAGAGGATTTTTTCCGGTGCGGGCATGCAGCCCTGGGTTTTGCTGCGCAGGATCGATGGCGCGATCGCCAGCATCTGCGCGACTTTGGGGTGCGATGGCGTGCCGCCGGGTATCTGGTAGCCCTTCACATCCCATGGCTGCACCGCGGCCGGATTGGCCAGGATCCAGGCCCGGGCCTTGCCCAGCAACTCTTGCGGATCCTGCGCCAGCTCGTCGATCAAACCGGCCTGCAAGGCCTGTTGAGGCCGCACCTTCTTGCCCTCCAGCAGATACGGCAAGGCTTTCTCGATCCCGAGCAGGCGCACCATGCGCACGACCCCGCCGCCGCCCGGCAGCAGGCCCAAGGTGACCTCCGGCAGGCCAAGCTGCACCGAGGAATGATCCAGCGCCACGCGGTGATGGCACGCCAGGCAGATTTCCCAGCCGCCGCCGAGCGCTGCGCCATTGATCGCGGCGACCACGGGCTTGCCGAGCGTTTCCAGGGCGCGCAGCTGGGCCTTGAGGGTCAATACCATGTCGTAGAAGGCCTTGGCCTCGGGCTTGCCGACCTTGATCAGTTCATTGAGATCGCCGCCGGCAAAGAAAGTCTTTTTCGCCGAGGTGATGATCACGCCGGCAATCGACGCTTTCTCTTCGACCAGGCGCTTCACGCAGTCCGCCATGGCGTCGCGGTACACAGCATTCATGGTGTTGGCGCTCTGGCCCGGCATATCAATGGTCAGGACGACGATCTGGTCCTGGCCCTTTTCGTAACGGATGGCTTCGGTCATGACAATGTTCCTTGAAGTCGGGGCTCAGAGGCGTTCGATGATCGTGGCGATGCCCATGCCGCCGCCGACACACAGGGTAGCGAGGCCGTAGCGCAACTGGCGGGCTTCCAGTTCGTCGAGCAAGGTGCCAAGGATTGCGCAGCCGGTGGCGCCCAATGGGTGCCCCATGGCGATGGAGCCGCCGTTGACGTTGACCTTGTCCGGGTCGATGGCCATGTCTTTGATGAACTTCAGCACCACCGAGGCGAAGGCCTCGTTGACCTCGAACAGATCGATGTCTTCCACCCGCAACCCGGCCTTCGCCAGGGCCTTGCGCGTGGCGGGGGCAGGCCCCGTGAGCATGATGGTCGGGTCAGTGCTGGTCACCGCCGCGGCAACGATCCGCGCCCGGGGTTGCAAGCCCAGCGCCCGGCCCTTGGCCTCTGAGCCAATCAGCATCAGCGCTGCACCATCGACGATGCCGGAGCTGTTGCCGGGGGTGTGGACGTGGTTGATGCGCTCCACATGGCTGTAGACCCGCAGCGCAGTGGCGTCGAAGCCCAACTGGCCGATCATTTCGAAGCTCGGCTTGAGCTTGCCCAACCCTTCGAGAGTCGTGTCGGCCCGAATGAATTCATCATGATCGAGCAGGACGATGCCGTTCTGATCCTGCACCGGCACCAGGGATTTGCTGAACGAGCCATCGCCCCGAGCCCGCGCTGCCTTTTGCTGGGAGTGCAGCGCGTAGGCGTCGACCTGTTCACGGCTGAAGCCTTCCAGTGTGGCAATCAGATCGGCGCCCACACCTTGCGGGGTAAAATGGGTATGCAGGTTGGTTTGCGGGTCCAGGGCCCACGCCCCGCCGTCGCTGCCCATGGGCACCCGGGACATGGATTCGACGCCGCCGACCACCACCAGGTCTTCAAAACCGGAACGCACTTTCATCGCCCCAAGATTCACCGCCTCGAGCCCCGAGGCGCAAAACCGGTTGATCTGCACACCCGCCACGCTGATATCCCAGTCCGCCACCAGCGCCGCCGTCTTGGCGATGTCGCAGCCTTGATCACCGATGGGCGTCACGCACCCCAGCACCACGTCGTCGACCTGGCTGGTGTCCAGGGACATGCGCCGCTGCAGCGCGGTCATCAGGCCAGCAACCAGGTTAATCGGTTTGACGCTGTGCAAGGCGCCATCGGCCTTGCCTTTGCCCCGGGGCGTGCGTAACGCGTCGAAAATCAAAGCTTGGGTCATGACGTCCTCGATTTCTTGTTCTTTTATAGAAGCTTCACCTTATGCCCTGCGCCCTCAGATTCAATGACCACAACGCTCAGCACCATTGACGCACACGCTCAGACGAACGGTAGCGTGCTACGGGATTAACCGTTTCAGGTCGGCGAGAGGTCTAGCAAAAGGGCGGCAAAGGAGCTGGCAATAGGCCTCATGCTATTTTGATAGCTAATTGAGAGCCATTCATACGAAATGGATCTAAGCCACGAGTGACGCGGGCCCTAAGGTAATCATGTACGAAGTTGTCGTCGGGTTTTGCCGAGGCGCTCGTCGGACAGGAAGTGCAACGCGCTGCCGTCATGGAGATATGCAGGCAGGCATCAGGAAATAACAATAAAGGCGGTCAAGCCATGTTCAAACAATCGAAAGTACGTCAAGCCGGGCTCATTCTTTTCGCCACCACGCTGTTGTTGATTTTGCCGAACCTGACCAAGGTCATCGGCTGATTTAAGCGCCTTTTGTTATCGCCGCCGTAGAAATGTGACTGCCCGCTACCCGGGCCAGCGTGGGTGTGCCAACCTTTACGGCACTCTCCACGACATGGACGGCGATCATTTGAAAACGCTCATTCTGCTCGGGGCCTTGCTATTCGGCACGCCCCTTTCTGCCGCACAGCTGGATCTGCAGCTGGGCGAGAATTCGCGCACCTGGCAAACCGCCGAGCTGCTCAAGCATCCGCAGGTGCAGACCATCACCATCAGCAACGATGTGTCTTACAAGCGCGAGATGACCTACCGTGCCGTGCCCATCGCTGCGTTGCTGACCGGGATCAAGCCAGAAGACCATCTGCAGGCAGTGGCGCTGGACGGATTTGCCGCAGAGCTCTCAGCCGCGCCCCTGCTCAATGCCCAGGGCGCCAGAGCCTGGCTGGCGATCGAGGATCCGGCCCGGCCATGGCCCGCCCTGTCTGCGGGCAAGCACAGCGCGGGGCCGTTTTATCTGGTCTGGACCGATCCCCAGGCAGGCAACATCAGCCCGGAGCAATGGCCATTCGAAGTCGCGAGCATCCGGCAACTGGCGCCGGTGGCCCAGCGCTTCCCTGCCCTGCTGCCGGACCCGGCGTTGAAGGCCGACGATCCGGTGAACCTGGGATTTGCGCTGTTCCAGAAGAATTGCCTGGCGTGCCATCGGTTGAACGGCGCAGGGGATGCGCAGTTCGGACCGGATCTAAACATTCCGTTTAATCCCACCGAATACTTCGGCGCTGATTTCCTCAAGCGCTACATTCGGGATCCGCAGAGCCTGCGGCAGTGGCCGCAGGCGAAGATGCCCGGGTTCAGTGCGCAGGTGCTTCCGGATCAGGATCTGGAGAGGCTGGTGGGGTATTTGAAGCATATGGCCGGGCGCAAGGTTCAGCCCTAGTTTTGTAGTACCTGGGCTGACCTGATCGCGATGCGGTCTCCGGGTTACTGCTCCTGGACCGAAAACACCGGCAATGGCGTCGGCGAGACGAACACCTTTGCGTGCATCTGTTCACAGCCGCCACCGCGGCGCATGCCGCGTACCGGGCAGGCGTCCAGGTAGTCCAGGCCCACGGCCAGTTTCAGGTGACGCTCGGGGCGGGCCAGTTCGTTGGTTACGTCAAAGCTGTACCAGGCGTCATCCAGCCAGGCTTCGGCCCAGGCGTGGCTGGCCAGATGCTCGCTGTTCTCGCTGTACAAATAACCCGATACGTAACGCGCCGGAATCCCCAGGCTGCGGGCGCAGGCCAGGAAGGCGTGGGTGTGGTCCTGGCAAACCCCGGAGCGCCCGGCGAAGGACTGGGCCGCGCTGGTGTCGACCTCGGTCGAGCCCGGGGTGTAGGTCATGTGCGAGTTCAGGCCATGCATCAGGTCGATCAACGCCGTGCGATCGCGGCGCTTCTTGCATTGCTTCTCCGCGAACGCGCGCAAGGCTTCATCCGGTTCGGTCAGGCGGGTGAACCGCAGGAACGGCAGCGCCGACTGGCTTTCATGCTCGGCTTCGCGCAGCTCGTCGATGTCGACCTGGCCACGGGCGCCGATGATGATGGCCTCGTGCGGTTCGTCCATGGTCAGCACATGCAGGATATTGCCAAACGGGTCAAGCTGCGCGCGCACCGGGCGCGGCAGGTCGAGCTGCCAGCTGAGCACATGCTGGCGCTCGCTGTCGTGGGGTGTCAGTCGCAGGTACTGGATGCTCGCCCGCACCTGATCTTCGTAGTGATAGGTGGTCTCGTGGCTAATGGAAAGTCTCATGCAGCCTCCAGGTAGGAACTGTGAATGGCGTTGCCCAGCTGACGCACCAGCGGGATGAACTCGGTCAGCCAGGCGTGCAGGCCGTCGTCGAGAATTTCGTTGATGCCGGTGTAGCGCAGGCGCGCGTCCATTTCTGCGGCCAGGCGTTGGGCCGGTCGGCCGTTGGCGCCTGGAAGCTGGGCGAGAATCTGGTCGATTTCTTCGGTACAGGCGCGCAGTGAGCGCGGTACGTCGGCGCGCAACAGCAGCAATTCGGCAACATGGCGGGCGCCGGGCGCGTCGCGGTAAATCTCGGTGTAGGCCTCGAATGAAGACAGCGCGCGCAACAGCGCACTCCACTGGTAATAGGCATGTGCGGTGCCGTCGCTGACCGCTTCCGCCTGGTCACCGGCCATTTCGTAGCGCGCATCGAGCAGGCGCAGGGTGTTGTCGGCGCGCTCGATGAAAGTGCCCAGGCGAATGAAACGAAACGCATCGTTGCGCATGATGGTGCCGTAGGACGCGCCGCGAAACAGGTGGGAACGTTCCTTGATCCATTCGCAGAAGCGGCTCATGCCATAGCGGCTCAAGCCCTGGTCGGCGATACCGCGGATTTCCAGCCAGGTGGCATTGATGTTTTCCCACATGTCGGCGGTAATCCGCCCACGCACGGCATGGGCACTGGCCCGTGCAGAACCGAGACAACTGTAGATACTGGCCGGATTGGCCGCATCCAGGGCGAAGAAGTGCAGCAGTCGCTCGGCGTGCAGTTCGCCGTGGCGCTCAAGATAATCCTCCAGGGTGCCGGTGATCAGCAGCGGCATGGCCAGTTCGTGCAAGCCGTCGCCGCGGCCATCCTGTGGCATCAGCGACAGCGAATAACTGATGTCGAGCATCCGTGCGAGGTTTTCCGCCCGCTCCAGGTAACGCGACATCCAATACAGATCCGAGGCAGTTCTACTTAACATGGCAAGTTTCCTTCAATCCTCGACTACCCAGGTGTCCTTGGTTCCACCGCCCTGGGAGGAATTCACCACCAGGGAGCCTTCGCGCAGCGCAACACGGGTCAGGCCACCGGGCACCACCCGGGTTTCACGGCCGGACAATACAAACGGACGCAGGTCGATATGCCGTGGCGCAATGCCGTTTTCGACGAAGGTCGGACAGGTCGACAGCGACAGGGTCGGCTGCGCGATATAGGCATGCGGCTTGGCCTTGATGCGCGCGCGGAATAACTCGATTTCCGCCGCCGTCGCGGCCGGCCCGACCAGCATTCCATAGCCCCCCGAACCCTGGGTTTCCTTGACCACCAAGTCTGGAAGATTGGCCAGCACGTGGGAAAGTTCAGAAGGATTACGACACTGGAAGGTCGGAACGTTCTTCAGGATCGGTTCTTCATCCAGGTAAAAGCGGATCATGTCGGTGACAAACGGATACACCGATTTGTCATCCGCCACCCCGGTGCCGATGGCATTCGCCAGTACCACGTTGCCCGAACGGTAGGACGACAGCAGCCCTGGCACGCCGAGCATGGAGTCCGGATTGAACGCCAGCGGATCGAGGAATGCGTCGTCGAGTCGGCGATAGATCACATCGACCGCCTTCGGCCCGTCAGTCGTGCGCATGAAGACCTTGTCGTCACGCACGAACAGGTCCGCGCCCTCGACCAGTTCAACGCCCATCTCCCGCGCCAGGAACGCATGTTCAAAGAACGCGCTGTTGAAGCGGCCCGGGGTCAGCACCACCACGCTGGGGTTGTCGATGGGACTGGAGCTTTTCAGGGTGTCGAGCAACAGGTTCGGGTAGTGGTCGATGGGGGCGATGCGCTGGGCCGAAAACAATTCGGGGAACAGGCGCATCATCATCTTGCGGTCTTCGAGCATGTAGCTGACGCCGCTGGGCGTACGCAGGTTGTCTTCGAGCACGTAGTAGGTGCCGTCACCGTCGCGCACCAGATCGACACCGGAGATGTGTGAGTAGATATCCCGGTGCAGGTCGAGCCCTTGCATCGCCAACTGGTACTGCTCGTTGGCCAGCACCTGCTCCGCCGGAATGATCCCGGCCTTGATGATGCGCTGCTCGTGGTAGAGGTCGGCGAGAAACATGTTCAACGCCTTGACCCGCTGGATACAACCGCGTTCGACTACCCGCCACTCGCTCGCCGGAATGCTGCGCGGGATGGTGTCGAACGGAATCAGGCGCTCTGTGCCCTGCTCGTCGCCGTAAAGCGTGAACGTAATACCGGCTCGATGAAACAGCAGATCGGCCTCGCGGCGCCGTTGGGCCAGCAACTCTTCAGGCGTCTCGGCCAGCCAACGGGCAAATTCCCGGTAATGCGGGCGGACCTGGCCGCCGGCATCGTACATCTCATCAAAATAGGTGCGGATCATGCCGTACTCCTTGTCACCCGGACATCTAGCCATCGCAAGGCCCGTGCCATCGGCATAAACGCTTTTATATCAATCAGTTGGATAAAAGCCGTGAAAACACCGCACCAATTGCGTGCGGCAAATGCCCCAACCTGATCGCCCCCGCTCCATTGCGAAGCAATGCTGTCGCTATCACCAGCATAGTCAGAGTTGATTTCAATGCCCGCCTGGCGATAGGGATAATTGGCTTATTCGCTGAAAAGCTCATCGAACTTCCCTTTTGGCCGCCTGTTTTGGGCGGTTTTTTTTTGCCTTTTTGAATCAAAAGCAGTATCAAAAGATCGCAGCCTTCGGCGGCTCCTACGGAGGGCGCATTCCAATAGGGGAGGTGCCGAAGTTCGGGCCGCGATTGGACGATCTTTTGATCATGCTTTTGAACGAAAAACGGCCAACCCGAAGGTCAGCCGTTGCTGGGTGTTGTTGCTGTTCATAATGTTATGCGAGTCGCCCTCGTACCTCCTGCTTCACACCCCATCCTTCGATGATGCCGCCCAGAGGCTCTACCACTGCCTCGAATCCCTGTTCGAAATCGCCGATGTCATCGTAGGTGGCGTACATGACCTTGCTCAGTTCCAGCGCCCATGCGCCGTCGTCGCGCACACTGATCTGCGCGTTCAAGGACTCACCACGGTAATGACCTGCTGCCCTGCGGGCCCGCTCCTCGTCGGGAAAAATCGCGTAGAACTCGATGGGATGAAATTTTGAAAAATCGAAACCGCCTTCTTTCATGCGGCGCAACACGCTGCTGCTGATGTCTTCTTGATAGGCTGTGCTCATGAAACGTCCTCCTCAATCCGATGGATAGACTTTCCGTGCTCCCCGACGCCCCCAGCCGAATAGTGAGGACGAGCCGGTAACCAGGTCACCGATGGGAATCAAGCATGTAGCTGACAAGACCAGACCTTAGCGATCCAATCGCTGATCTCTTCTGCAGAGTAGCCCTTTGACCGAGCAGCTGCCAAGGCCTGGTTTAAATGTGACAGGAGTTGTATCAGACGGGAGTGATGCCGAGGATTTGTATGCTGTTCTGGGATTTAAGACTTTTGACGCTCGCGTCGGCGGTACGCCCTTCCAGATCATTCAGATCCAGTTCCGCAGCGACAGGAAGCAGACGAGCCTTGATGAGTTTGGCGGCGTGCTCGTTGTCCGGGCACTCCTCGCACTCGAAGATTTCGTCGACTGTTTCACCGTGATCATCCACGAAAGTGATTTTCCACTTTTGCATCAGTGCCTCCTCGATAAAACCCGCAAGTGGGCTTACATCTATCTGGACTTTTGCACGGGGTGATCGTTCCCGCGGATTATTCACCGGTTGACACAAAAAACTGTAGGAGCGAGCTTGCTTGCGATGGCTTTGAAGGCGCCACGTTTAATCTGGCAACCCGCGTCATCGTTGACGTCCATCGCGAGCGAGCTCGCTCCTACAGTCAATGCGTGTGGCTTCAGTCGTTGCTTGGCTTGTTGATGGCCTGCAGTACGTACTGCGGCAATGCGAATGCGCCGATGTGGATTTCCGGGTTGTAGTAGCGGGTGATGATGCCGCTGCCGGCAAAGCGCTGCTGCAAGGTTTCACGGGACAGTTTGCGATAGCGGGTGTCGGTCGCGCCCCAGGCAAAGGTCATCGAGCCGCCGATGTAGGTCGGTACGGCTGCCTGGTAGAAATGCCAGTCCGGGAACAGGCTGCGCAGGCGTCCGGCAGTGGTTTTGACTTCTTCGATCTGCATGAACGGTGTGCCGTTCTGCGTCACCAGGATGCCGCCTTCGTTCAGGCAGCGACGGCAAGCCTGGTAGAAGTTTTCCGAGAACAGCACTTCGCCCGGGCCGATCGGGTCGGTGGAGTCAGAGATGATCACGTCGAACTTTTCGGTGGTGGTCGCGACGAAACGCATACCGTCATCGATCACCAGGTTCAGGCGTGGATCGTCGAACGCGCCTTTGGAGTGGTTCGGCAGGAATTCCTTGCACATATCCACCACCGTACCGTCGATCTCGACCATGGTGATGTGCTCAACGCCACGGTGCTTGGCCACTTCACGCAGCATGCCGCCGTCACCGCCGCCGATGATCAGCACGCGCTTGGCGGTCCCGTGCGCCAGGATCGGCACGTGGGTGAGCATTTCGTGGTAGATGAATTCGTCGGCTTCGGTGGTCTGGATCACGCCGTCCAGCGCCATGACCCGGCCCATGCGCGGGTTTTCGAAAATCACCAGGTGCTGGTGTTCGGTGCGCACTTCGTGCAGCAGTTTTTCCATGCGAAAACGCTGGCCGTAGCCTTCGTAGAGGGTTTCCAGGTATTCGCTGGTTGGGGTGGTGCTCATGGGAAGTGCTCCGATGAATGCGGTGGCAACGGACGGTTACCCGCCCATGATGGCCAATCGATTTGCTCGATTGCCCGGGAAAGGCGCGCATTCTACGACGCGGAAGATGACAGGTCGAACCTCAGTTGCAGGGCAAGTTTGATTCCATGTGGGAGCTGGCTTGCCTGCGATGCAGACGGTGCGGTCTGTCAAACACACCGCGTTGATCCAATCGCCGGCAAGCCTGCTCCCACAGGATGGGTGCTTTGCTGAAAAAGGTGTCAGATCCGCACATTGCCCCGCGGACCGGCGATGGCCCAGATGATCAGGCCCAGGACCGGCAACAGCAGGATCAGCAGCACCCAGACGATCTTCATGCCGGTGGATGCGCCACTTTTCAGCACGTTGATGATGGCCCAGATGTCCAGGGCAAGAATAATCAGGCCAATCAGGCCGTTGAACGTGGAACCCATGGTGACGCTCCCTAAGAGTGGTTTGCCCTCTTAGGATAGCCGGCCAATGCCAGGGTTCCGTTTTATTGTATTAAACGTGGATGGCGACTTTCAGGGCTTCCAGGGATGGAGCGGCGGCGATGCCGACCTCGGCGCACAATTCCAGTACCCGCGGCACGTCGTCGCCGTACACCAGCACCACCTGCAATTCATCATCGAGCAACTGGCTGAAGTTCATCAGCGTGTAGCCGCCGTTTTCCTTGTTCATGCTGCCCATCTGCACCTGGATGCGATTGAGCGCCGTCAAGGCTTCGGTCTTGGCCAGTTGTTTGGGCTTGATGTTGAAGTCCACGCCCGGCCCGAACGAGGCGACGATCAGGGCGAACAGGTCCATGTAGGTATCGGCCTGGAACAGCACGGTTTCCGGCAGGCTGCCGACCACCACCCATTCCCCCAGCGGGATCGGGAAAGTGTCGTCGTAGTTGATGTCCGGATTCGCCGTCAGGAACGCCTGCGGGTCGGCGTAGGCCTGGGCCGCTTCGTCCGCCACCTTGAGGATTTCGTCAGCGCTCATGCACCCGGAGCTGATTTTGCTGATGAGTTCGACGAGTGCAGCTTTCATGGGACGCGATCCTGTAGCGAGGGAAATTTTAAGGCGCGCAGGATAGCGCATTACGCAGGCAATGGCTGTGTCCAGCCTGACCGGGAACCTTGATCCACATCAAGACCCTTCCGCCCGATCCCGGCACAATAATGGCACCTTGCCATAATTGTTTCCGCTATCAGAGAAGACCTCCATGGGTGCCTGGCTTAGCAACATCTCGTTGAAATACAAATTCTGGGCGGTCAACGCCGTCGCCTTCGTCACGACCTTGTTGCTGGTGCTGTACGCCGTGCAACTCGAACAGCAGGCACGCGGTCACGCTGCCCAGGCATCGGCGCAGGCCCAGGCGCGCCTCCTGAAAGCCTGGCCGGACGGGCAACCGCTGCCCCAGGCCGACAACGTGCTGGCCTTCTCCAACGGGCCAGCGCCGATCATTGACGGACAACCCGTGCCGGCGCTGACCGGCGCCCGTGGCTGGGTCGAGGTCAATTCCCTGCCGCTGTTTGGCGATAATCCGTTGATGGGCGCTGAAGTCTTCAGTCGCCAGGATGGCCAGCAAATCGCGATCATCGCCCATGGCCCGAGCCTGACCCAGGTGTTCGGCGAGCGCTTCGCCCACTACGCGGTGGCGGTGTTTATCTTGATGTTGGCCATGCTCGGCGCATCGCAATTGTTGATCCGCTTCCTGCTCAGCCAGCTCAACACGTTGAAAGACGTGATGCTGCACGTGGAAAAAACCGGCGACCTGTCGGCCCGCGTGCCCCTGGCCTGCACCGACGAGGTCGGGCAAATGGCCAATGCGTTTAACGCGATGCAGGCCGGTTATCAACGCGTGGTGAATACCGTGGCCAGCACTGCGCGGCAGCTGGATGACGGTGCGGCGCGGCTGGCTTCGAGCATGGACGAAGTGCGCCACGGCATGCTTGGCCAGCAAAGCGAAACCGACCAGGCCGCCACGGCGATCAACCAGATGACCGCGACGGTTTATCACATCGCCCAGCACGCCGGCGCCACCCGCGACCTGTCGCAAACCGCCGACACCCTGGCGGGCAGCGGTCAGGCAGTGGTCAGCCGCGTGCAGTTGTCGATTGCCGGGCTATCGTCCGGTGTGCAGCAAACGGCCCAGATGATCCAGCGCCTGGCCGAAGACAGCCAGAAAATCAACAGCGTGGTCGGGGTGATTCACAGCATCGCCGAGCAGACTAACCTGCTGGCGCTGAACGCGGCCATCGAAGCGGCCCGGGCCGGAGAGATGGGCCGGGGTTTCGCGGTCGTCGCCGATGAGGTGCGCAACCTGGCCAAGCGCGTCCAGGCCTCCACCGACGAGATCACCCGTATGGTTTCGGCCCTGCAGGCGGGCACCCGCGATGCGGTGGATTTCATGCAGGAAAGTTCGTTCAAGGCCGACGACTGCGTACAGCAGGCGCAGGAAGCGGGCGCGGCGCTGGCGCAGATCACCAGTGCGGTGGCACAGATGCGCGAAAGCAACACGCAGATTGCCGTGGCCGCCGAGCAGCAGAGCCAGGTAGCCGAAGAGATGAACCGGGCGGTGGTGAGCATTCGCGATGTGACCGAGAACACGGTGCAGCAAACGGTGAGTTCGGCGCTGACCAGTAATGAACTGGCGGCGTTGGCGGGGGAATTGAGCAAGGCGATTGGGCAGTTGAAACTCTGAGTGCCCAACGTCCTGATCAATACACATCTTGAACCTTGCGCTATCACCCCGATAGCCAACCTCCATTCGCCGCTGCGCTGTCCCAGGCCTATTCTTCAATCATGTGTTCAACACGGATCGAGGATCAGCATCATGGGCAAGCGTCATCCCAACCTTCCCGCCTGGCAATGGCGGGAGTACCCCAACAATCATCAGCACCCGACCAATCTGGTGTTGCACTTGCTTGCGGTACCGCTGTTTATCCTGGCGTTCCTGCTGATCGTGACGGGTGTGTTCGGCTTGAGCTTCGTCAACTTTGCCATCGGCATCGTCGGGCTGCTCGCCGCCCTGGGCTTGCAGCGCCATGGGCATACCCTGGAAAAACAGGCATCCGAACCCTTCAGCGGTCGCAAGGACGCCGTGTCGCGCCTGCTGGTCGAGCAGTTCGTGACCTTTCCGCGGTTCCTGCTCAGCGGCGGTTGGTGGCGCGCCTGGCGTGAGCGCCACCGCCGGCATTGATCAGGCGAAAATGGCCACGGTCTGGCGGCTCATGGCGATCAATTGACCGTCGTGGCTCCACAGCTTGGCAGCCGCATGCCCGTAGCCATCCGCCGCGTATTCGATTTCAACCAGGTATTTGCACCAGTCCAGCGTGCTCACCTCCAGCAGCGGCTGAACAAATTCGATGGTCCAGGTCAGCGTGCTGCCCATGGCCGGTTTCTTCAGATGCGGCAACAAGGCAGGAGGCCAGGCATCGACCAGCGCCAGGATGTGCGACTCGGTGACCGGCTCTTCCTTGACGTCCCCGCGCAA
Source organism: Pseudomonas sp. TMW22090 (assembly GCF_022496665.1). Lineage (NCBI taxonomy): Bacteria > Pseudomonadati > Pseudomonadota > Gammaproteobacteria > Pseudomonadales > Pseudomonadaceae > Pseudomonas > Pseudomonas sp. TMW22090. The sequence goes on along the minus strand of NZ_SCFH01000009.1, from coordinate 115,053 downwards.
GCGCACCCATCCCCCCATTTGACGCGAAGTATTGCCGGTGAACGGCAGCCCGCCGACGCTCCAGCGCATGGCCAGGTGGCGCATGAATTCCGGCGTGATGCCCTTGATATAGGGCAATTCCTGGCATTCTTCCCAATGTTTCATTTCCGGCGCCGGTTGTGCGCTCACCGCCACCTCCGACGGACGCGATCCGCCGAAGCTGCCTTGCACCAGGGTCACCACCTGGCCTTTTTGCATCGCCCGGCCCAACACCTGGCTGACGGCTTTACCTTCACGCAGCACATCCACTTCGAAACTGACCGGTACATCCGGCTCGACCGGCCCGACAAAGGTGATCGCCAGCGAGCGTACGGGACGATCTGCCGGCACCTGGGCACGCATCGCTTCGTACTGCAAAGCGGCCACCAGACCACCAAAACTGGCCCGGCCCTGGGCCCATTCGGCTGGAATACTCAGTTCCAGCGGTTGGCTGCGAACAGCGTCAAGCAGATCGGAGAAGCGCATGAAAACCTCGGAGCAGATGGGGATGCAGGGATGTTAACCAGACGCGGGAGGCGATACAGGGCTTATTCCGGACAAATCCACCGACAGATAGGCCGAGACGCACGCATATCCCGCAGGAGCTGCCGCCCGCAGGCTGCGATCATCTGATCTTGGGCGACAGCGATGACGCCAAAGATCAACGTCAAAGATCAACGTCAAAAGATCGCAGCCTGCGGCAGCTCCTACGGGGGGGGTGGGATGCCGAGTCAGGAGGTCGCAGCTCGCGGTAGCGATGCCGGTTGTCAGGACTTGAAGCAGTCCCCACTGAGCTTGTCCAGCACCCGGTCGGCGCGGCTTTCGGCCTTGGCCATGGTGGTTTGCCAGGTGCTGATGCAGGGTTGCAGATCGGCCTCGTGCTCGGCGCGCGCCAGCCACTGCCAGCAGTCGTGCCAGTCACCCAGGGCCGCTTGCGCAGCTTTCAGGCGCGGCAGTGCGGCCTTGGGCAAGCGGTCCAGTTCAGGATAGGCCTCGATCCCATAGCGCACGCGCTTGATCAGCAGTCGCAGGCGATGGCGGTCGTGGGCGGGATCGTGCAGGGCGGTGTCGAGTTTTTTCCACTGTTTCGCCAGGCGCTTTTCGATGTTTGGGCGCAGGCCCTTGAGCAGTCCCTGGCGCTGGGACGCCCGCAGGAATCGCGGAAACGCGTCGAGGATCTGCAGCAGTTGCGCCAGCTCGGCGCTGGCGGCGACTGCAGGATACGCCTCGGCCATTTGCGCCATGCGCCGTTGCGCCGCTTGCGGTTGATCGTGCAAGAGCAGGTACGCCGCCAACACCTCGCGGTCGCGCAGCGGCGTGGTCAGGTCGCCGACCCGCGACGCCGCCGCTTCCAGCTGAGCGACGCCGGGCAAGCCGCGCAAGGGCCGCAGCAGGCTGCGCAGACGGCGCACCGTAGTGCGCAGATCGTGCAGGGCCTCAGGGTCGGTGCGTGCCTCCAGGCGCGCCTGACTCGCCATCACACCGACTTCAAGGCCCATCACATGAGCCACTAACCGATCAACCAACCCGGACATCGCTTGCTCCTTTTTTCCAATGGCGCCTCAGCCTTGCATCATGCCTCAACGACCGGCGCGTGACTCACGAATGTAGAAGCGCGCTTTTTCGGCTTTCTTGGTGCAGCCTTCGAATGCCTCGAATTGCTGCTGGGTCTTCGCACCGGTCAGCAACGACAGCGCCTTGGAGTAGCTGACGGTGCCGGCAAACCCTTCCGCCTTGGCCAGGTCCAGCTCATGCCACGCCGCATCGATGCCACTGCCGCAGCTGTCGCGGTAGGCGGTCTTGCCGGCACAGCCGGCCAGTGCCAGGGCAATCAAGGGTACACAGATCCAGGCTTTCATCACTTACACCTCAAAAAATAGGAAAACAGTCGTGCAGGTAAGACGGTCTGGCGCTTGAAAAGTGCCTTGAGCGCCTTGCTGAAACTGTCGCGCTGAGCAAGATACCCTTGCGCCGCCATGGAGTGTCGAAAAAACGACGTCTTCGCCTGCCTGAACGACCTTGGCGATTGAAGCGCCCCCCTCGTTGGGTGCATTGTTGAACCTTGTCAGACGAGGGCGATTCATGAAAAAGCGTGTCGCACTGGTACTGGGATCAGGTGGCGCCCGGGGTTATGCCCATATCGGCGTCATCGAGGAGATCGAACGGCGAGGCTACGACATCGCGTGCATCGCCGGTTGCTCCATGGGCGCGGTGGTCGGCGGGATCTACGCCGCCGGCAAACTCGAGGATTACCGCAACTGGATCGAGAGCCTGGACTACCTCGACGTGTTGCGTCTGGTAGACGTGAGTTTCCGCCTGGGGGCGATTCGCGGCGAAAAAGTGTTCGGGCAGATTCGCAAGATCGTCGGCGAGATCAACATCGAGGAGCTGCGGATTCCCTACACGGCGGTGGCCACCGACCTGACCAACCAGCAGGAAATCTGGTTCCAGGAAGGCTGCCTGCACCAGGCCATGCGCGCCTCGGCGGCGATCCCCAGCCTGTTCACCCCGGTGATGCAAGGCAATCGCATGCTGGTCGACGGCGGGATACTCAACCCGCTGCCGATCGTGCCGGTGGTCTCGAGCCATTGCGACCTGATCATCGCGGTCAATCTCAACTCCACCAACCAGCGGCATTATCAGCTGCCGGTGATCCCGCGCCCGCCTGCGTTCAAAAGTCGTTTCGACAGCCTGATCAATTCGCTGGGGTCGAAGTTGCCGTTCCGACGCACGCAGGCCGAGCAATTGCTGGCGCTGGAGAAAGAAGCACTGAGGGCGCAAGGGGCGGATATCAATCCGTGGATCGAATCCGCCGAGCCTGAAGCCCAGCAACCGGCCGCCGCTCCGGAGGCCGGTGGTGCGCCGAAGTCCGCCACCGGGTCGTTCATTATCGATAACGTCGGGCCGGCGTCGCTGCTGGATTTGATCAACCAGAGTTTCGAGGTGATGCAGACTTCGTTGGCGCAGTACAAGATTGCCGGGTATCCGCCGGATATCCTGATCAACGTGCCGAAGCGGGTGTGCCGGTTCTTCGAGTTCTACAAGGCGCCGGAATTGATCGCGCTGGGGCGGGAAATTGCGCGCGATACGCTGGATCGGTATGAGGAGGAACAGGGTCGCAGTCCCTGAAGACTTGTGCAGGATTCCAGGGCCTCATCGCGGGCAAGCCCGGCTCCCACAGGTTATGAGTTGATACACAATTTTTGTGAACAACCTCGAACCTGTGGGAGCCGGGCTTGCCCGCGATGGGGCCAGGACATTCAATACGAATGTTAAAGGCTGTCCCCACCCAGCAACCGATACCCCACCCCCGCCTCAGTCACAATAAAGCGCGGCTGGGTGGGGTCATCGGCCAGTTTCTGGCGCAGATGCCCCACCACAATGCGCAAATAGTGACTGTCCTCGGTGTGCGTCGGCCCCCAGATATCCTTGAGTAATTGCTGCTGGGTAATCACCCGCCCCGGATGCCGGGCCAGTTGCGCCAGCACTGCGTACTCCTTGCGGGTCAATGCGACTTCGGCGCCGTCGAGCAGCACCCGGCGGTAGGCCAGGTCCACGGTCAGCGGGCCAAAGCTCAGTGCCGCCTGCTGCGATTCCCCAGCTGGAGCCTGGCGCAACAGCGCGCGGACCCTGGCCAGGAATTCCTGGATGCCGAACGGCTTGGTCACGTAATCATTCGCACCGCCGTCCAGCGCCTCGACTTTCTGTCCCTCGCCGGCACGCACCGACAGCACCAGCACCGGCACCGTCGACCACTCGCGAAACTCGCGCAGCACCTGCTGGCCGTCCATGTCCGGCAGGCCGAGGTCGAGCACCAGCAAGTCAGGTTTACTCAACGCGGCCTGCGCCAGCCCCTCGGTACCGGTTCCGGCTTCCAGCACTTTATAACCTTGGGAAACCAGGCTGATGCGCAGGAATTTGCGGATCTGTGGTTCGTCGTCGATGACCAGGATGGTCGCGGTCTGGCTCATGAATTCTGATCGCGGCATAGAGAGATCCAAAGGGTATCAGGCTTCACTTTCAACGTCCGGCTGTTCTTGCAGTGGCAGATGCAGGGTGATGCAGGTGCCCCGGCCCTCGATCCCGTCCGCGACACTGATCCGCCCGCCATGAGCGCCCACCATCCCCTGGCAAATCGCCAGGCCAAGCCCGGTGCCCTGCCCGCCCCGATCCCCCCGTGCGGCGGTGTAGAACATGTCGAAAATCTTTGCCCGCTCGTCCTCCGGAATCCCTGGCCCTTCGTCGCTGACCGAGAAAAACAACTCGCTTTCATTGGCGCCAGCGCTCAACTGCAGGCGGCCCTGAGGCGGGGAAAACCGCGCGGCGTTTTCCAGTACGTTTACCAGCGCCTGCTCGATCAGCGCCGCGTGCACGTAGAGCAGCGGCAACTCCGGGGGCACTTCGGTGCTGACCTGCAGCGGCGCGAGCACCGCACGCAGGCGATTGAGCGAGCTGCCGACGATGTCTGCCGGCGACACCCAGTCCCGCGCCAGCTTCAACGCACCGTGGCCCAGGCGGGTCATGTCCAGCAGGTTCTGGATGTAACGATCGAGGCGTTCGGCTTCGTCGCGAGTGCCTTCGAGCAGTTCGCGGCGGTCTTCCAGCGGAATCGCTTCGCCGAGCGCCAGCAGGCTGTCGATGCTGCCGCGCATCGAGGTCAGCGGCGTGCGCAGGTCGTGGGACACCGAGGCCAGCAAGGCACTGCGCAGTTGCTCGGTTTCACCGTGCAGACGCGCCGCCTCGAGGTCCTGGGCCAGTTGCGCACGGGCCAGTGCCTGGGCGAGTGGCTGGCTCAAGGCGGTCAGCAGGCGGCGGCGCTGGCCGCTCAAGGTATGGCCTTCCCTGGCGCAGACGCCGAGCAGCGCCAGCGGTCCGTCCTCTACCGACAACGGCCACCACCACCAGCGTCCCATCGGCAAAGTCCCGGTTCCCGCACCCGCCGGTTGATCGTGTTGCCAGGCCCAGTCGGCCGCTGCGCGTTCGGCTTCGGTGAAGGTCAACGGGCCACCGGTTTCAACTTTCCAGCCCGCCTGCCCGTCGCGATTGAGCAGGCACAGTTGTACGTCGCTCCAGCCATTGAGGTGCTGCGCCGCCGCGCTGACTACCGCCTGGCGATCAGTGGCAGCGGTGAGTTTGCGCGACAGGTCGAGCAGTTCGCTGGTCTCTTCCTGGGTATCGCGCAGCGCCTGCAATTGTCGACGCTGACGCGCCGCGAGGTTGCCGGTGAGTGCGGCCATCAACAGGAAAAACAACAAGGTCAGCACGTCTTCTTCGCGCTGGATGCTGAAGGAAAAATTCGGTGGAATGAACAGGAAGTCATAGGTCAGGAATGACAGCGCCGCGCAGGCTAGCGCCGGGCCAAGACTGCTGCGCACGGCCACCAGCAGCACGGCCGCGAGGAACACCAGGGAGATGTTGGGCAGCGGCAACACACTGGCTACGGCCCAGGCCAAGGCAGTGGCGAGCACGGTCGCGACCAGCGCCAGCGCATAGTCGAACCACACCAGTGGCTGGGTCGAACGCGGGCGTGGCGAATGTTGCGCGTGATCGCTGTCGAGCACGTTGATTTCCAGCCCGCGCGCGTTGCGCAACAGCCGCGACGCCAGGCCACCCCCGAACAGGCGCCGGCGCCAACGCTGCCGGGATTGCCCCACCAGGATCAGGCTGGCGCGACGTTCGCCGGCATGCTGGATCAGGGTCTTCGCGACCTCGCCAGCTCGCAGCAACACCACCTCGCCCCCTAGGCGTTCGGCCAGTTGCTGGGCACTTTGCAGGCGCAGGCGTGCCTGTTCGTCGCCCGCGCTGCCGTTGTCCACATGCACCAGGCTCCACGGCAGGTGGCGACGCTGGGCGACCCGGCTGGCATGCCGCACCAGGCGCTCGGCCTGCTCATCGCCATCGACCCCCACCAGCAACCGACCGCGCACAGCCGGCGCATCCTGGCCCAGTTGCCGATAGCCCTGGGCCAGGTCATTGTCGACTTGCGCGGCGGCAGTCTGCATGGCCAGTTCACGCAAGGCAGTGAGGTTGGTCTGGGTGAAAAACGCATCGATGGCCGCCCGTGCCTGCTCCGGCACATAGACTTTGCCGTCGCGCAGACGCTCGAGCAATTCCCGCGGCGGCAAGTCGATCAGCAGCAGTTCATAGGCTTCCTGCAGCACCCAGTCCGGCAACGTCTCGCGAACCTGCACGCCGGTGATGCCACGCACCTGGTCATTGAGGCTTTCCAGGTGCTGGACGTTGACGGTCGTGAACACGTCGATACCGGCAGAGAGCAGTTCCTGGATGTCCTGCCAGCGCTTGGCGTGACGGCTGCCGGGGGCGTTGCTGTGGGCCAGTTCGTCCACCAGCACCAGCTTGGGTTTGGCCGCGAGCAGGCCGTCGAGGTCCATTTCCTCGAGCATCACGCCACGGTATTCCGAGCGCACCAACGGTTGCTGCGGCAAGCCGCCGAGCAGCGCTTCGGTTTCGGCGCGGCCGTGGGTTTCGACCACCCCGGCGATGACTTTCACGCCCTGGCGCAGCTGGGTATGGGCCGCCTGCAGCATGGCGTAGGTCTTGCCGACACCCGGGGCGGCGCCAAGGAAAACCTTGAGCCGGCCACGCCCGTCACGGGGCAGGTCTGCTAGCAGTGCGTCGGCGCGACCGGAGTTGCTCATATGTTATTGCCTTGTTCGACTTGGAATGGGGGTTGCCATGAAAAGATCGCAGCCTTCGGCAGCTCCTACGGTGTTGCCGTCACGATTCGTGTAGGAGCTGGCGCAGCCTGCGATCTTTTGATCTACAGCTTTTCCAGCGCAATATTCAACGCCAACACATTCACCACCGGCGGGCCCACCAGCGGTTGCTCGATATGCGCATTCATCAATTGCTCAACCGTCGACACCGGCAACTGACGCGCCGCCGCAACACGCGCCAGTTGATAGGCAATCGCCGCAGGAGGCAAGTGCGGATCGAGGCCGCTGCCGGAAGTGGTCAGTTGCGCCAAGGGCACCGGTCCCTGGCCGGGCACCAGCAGTTTGTTGGCCTCGTCGACCACCCGGGTCGCGAGCGCCGGGTTGCTTGGCGCGAAGTTGCTGGCACCACTGGCAACCGTGGCAAAGGCACCGGCTGAAGGTCGTGGATGGAACCAGGCGTCACCGGTGAAATCCTGGGCGATCAGTGCAGAGCCTCGCACCTTGCCACTGGCGTCCTGCACCAGACTGCCGTTGGCCTGGCTGGGGAATGCGACCTGGGCCACACCGGTGACAACCAGGGGATAGGCAACGCCGGTGATCAGGGTCATGAGAACGAGCAGGCTCAAAGCCGGGCGGATCATTGTGGACATTTCAGATTCCTCGAATTCCGGTAACAAATTCTGTGGTTCGTGAGCAAACTGCCCCTGTAGGGGCGAGCTTGCTCACGAAAAACTTGAGCTCAACGCGCTCATCCAGACAGAACGCGTCATCGTTAACTTCCATCGCCAGCAGGCTGGCTCCCACACAAGCGGTCAAACCAGATGCAACGCCGTCAACAGCATGTCGATCGCCTTGATCCCCACAAACGGCACCACAATCCCGCCCAGCCCGTAAATCAACAGGTTGCGCCGCAATAACGCCGCCGCACTGGCTGCCTGCACCCGCACACCGCGCAACGCCAGCGGGATCAGCACCACGATGATCAAGGCGTTGAACACAATCGCCGAGAGAATCGCGCTCTGCGGGCTGCTCAGGTGCATGATGTTGAGCACGCCTAGTTGCGGATAGATCGTGGCGAACAGCGCCGGCAGGATCGCGAAGTATTTGGCCACGTCGTTGGCGATGGAAAAGGTCGTCAGCGCACCACGGGTCACCAGCAATTCCTTGCCGATTTGCACCACGTCCAGCAGCTTGGTCGGGTCGCTGTCGAGGTCGACCATGTTCGCCGCCTCGCGTGCCGCCTGGGTCCCGTCGTTCATTGCCATACCGACATCAGCCTGGGCCAGGGCCGGAGCATCGTTGGCACCGTCGCCGCACATCGCCACCAGCCGACCGTCGTTCTGCTCATGCCGAATGCGCGCCAGTTTTTTCTCTGGCGTGGCTTCGGCCAGCACGTCGTCGACGCCTGCTTCAGCTGCAATCGCCGCGGCCGTCAGCGGGTTGTCGCCGGTCACCATCACCGTACGAATGCCCAGCTTGCGCAGTTCGGCAAAACGCTCGCGGATGCCGGGCTTGACCACGTCCTTGAGGTGGATCGCGCCGAGCAGTTTGCCGTCGGCACACACCAGCAGCGGCGTGCCACCGCTTTGGGCGATCTTGTCGATTTCCCGGGACAGCGCCGGTGCCAGGTCGGCGCGTTTCAGGCCGACAAACGCCAGCACCGAATCCACCGCACCCTTGCGATAAACGCGGCCCTGATAGTCAACGCCGGAGAGGCGGGTTTCGGCACTGAACGGCACGCTCGTCAGGGTCTCAGGCGACGGCTCTGGCTGTGGATGCAAGCCACGCAGGTATTCGACGATGGACTTGCCTTCCGCCGTGTCATCGGCCAGGGAGGCGAACAGTGCACCTTCGGCCAATTCCCTGCCGCTCACTCCCGGCGCCGCACACACCGCCGTGCAGCGACGGTTGCCGAACGTGATGGTGCCGGTCTTGTCCAGCAACAGCACGTGTACATCCCCCGCCGCTTCCACGGCGCGACCGGACTTGGCGATCACATTCAAGCGCACCAGGCGGTCCATCCCGGCAATACCGATGGCGGACAACAAACCGCCAATGGTGGTCGGAATCAGCGTGACCAATAACGCCACGAGGAACACCAACGGCAGGCTGCCATTGGCGAAATGGGCGAAGGGTTGCAGGGTCACGACCACCAGCAGGAAGATCAGCGTCAGGCCGATCAGCAGGATGTCGAGGGCGACTTCATTCGGGGTTTTCTGGCGTTTGGCACCTTCGACCAGGGCAATCATGCGATCGAGCGTCGACTCACCGGGGTTGGCCGTGATTCGCACCAGCAACCAGTCCGACACCAGCCGGGTGTTGCCGGTCACCGCCGAACGATCCCCACCCGACTCGCGAATGACCGGCGCCGACTCACCGGTAATCGCCGCCTCGTTGACCGCCGCGATGCCTTCGATCACCTCGCCGTCACCGGGGATCATTTCCCCGGCTTCGACGCGTACTACGTCATCTTTGCGCAGGCTGGTGGCCGGCACGATTTGAAAGCTGCCATCGGCGGTTTTGCGCCGGGCACTCAGACCCTCGCTGCCTGCCTTCAAGCTGTCGGCGCGAGCCTTGCCACGACCTTCGGCCAAGGCTTCGGCGAAGTTGGCGAACAGCACGGTGAACCACAGCCACAGGGCAATTTGCGCGGCGACAAACGTCGGCACTGCCGGATCCGGAATGAAGCACAGCACAGTGGTCAGGATGGCGGTAAGTTCCACCACCAACATCACCGGCGCACGCTGCAACTGGCGCGGGTCAAGCTTGACGAAGGCTTGCACCAGCGCCGGGCGCCACAGGGCCGAGATCGCGGTTTTCGGTTGTTCCGGCGCCTTGACGGCAGCCGGTTTGGTTGCGGGCATATTCATCATCAGCTCCTTAGAAACCCAGGCTCAAGTGTTCGGCGATAGGCCCCAGTGCCAAGGTCGGCAGGAAGGTCAAGCCACCCACCAGCAAAATGGTCACCGTCAACAAGGTCACGAACAGCGGGCCATGGGTGGGGAAGCTGTTCGGGCTGACCGGCGCGGCTTTCTTCAGCGCCAGGCTGCCAGCCAGCGCCAGCACGGGCAGGATGTAGCCGAAGCGACCGATCAACATGCCAAGACCGAGCATCAGGTTGTGAAACGGCGTGTTGGCGCCGAAGCCGGCGAAGGCTGAGCCGTTGTTGGCGCTGGCCGAGGTGTAGGCATAGAGCAACTGGCTGAAACCATGCGCCCCAGGGTTGCTCACCGCCGCGACCGGCCCTGGCAGGCTGGCGGCAATCGCGCCCAGCACCAGCACGCCGACCGGCATCACCAGCAGGGTCACCACCAGCAACTGCACTTCCCTGGCCTGGAGTTTCTTGCCGAGGTATTCCGGCGTGCGGCCGATCATCAGCCCCGCCAGGAACACGGCGATCAGCACGTTCAGCAGCATGCCGTAGAGCCCGGCCCCTACACCGCCGAAGATCACCTCGCCGACCATCATGTTGACCAGCGCGACCATGCCGCTGAGAGGGTTGAGGCTGTCGTGCATCGCGTTGACCGAACCGTTGGACGCCGACGTCGTCGTCACCGACCACAGCACCGAACCGGTGGTACCAAAGCGCGCTTCCTTGCCTTCCAGCGGCGCGGTCTGTTCCACCGCCGCGTTGTTGAGGCTCGGGTTCGGCTGGTACTCAGCCCACAACGAGGTGGCGCCACCAATGAGGAACAGCGCCAGCATGCAGGCAATGATCGCGCGGCTCTGACGCAGGTCCTTCACGTAGTGGCCGAAAGTAAAGACCAGGGCCACCGGAATCAAAATGATCGACGCCAATTCGAACAGATTGCTCCACGCCGTCGGGTTCTCGAACGGATGCGCCGAGTTAACGCCAAAGAAGCCGCCGCCGTTGGTGCCCAACTGCTTGATCGCAATCTGGCTGGCGGCCGGGCCCAGCGGAATCACCTGATCGACACCCTGCATCGTTACGGCATTCACGTAGTGAGCGAAAGTCTGCGGCACGCCCTGCCACACCAGGAACAGCGCCAGCAGCAGGCAAAGCGGCAGCAAGCCGTAAAGGGTGGCACGGGTCATGTCGACCCAGAAATTACCCAGGGTCTTGGTGGACTTGCGCCCAATACCACGACAAAGGGCGACCAGCACAGCCAGGCCGGTGGCGGCGCTGACAAAGTTCTGCACGGTGAGGCCGACCATCTGGCTCAGGTAACTGAGCGTCGCTTCGCCGCTGTAGGACTGCCAGTTGGTGTTGGTCATGAAGCTGACGGCGGTGTTAAACGCCTGAGTCCACTCCTGACCCGGCAACTGCTGCGGGTTGAGCGGCAGATAGTCCTGGAACAGCAGAATCGCAAACAACAGCACAAAGCCGGCCAGGTTGAACGCCAGCAGCGCCAACGCATACTTCTGCCAACTCTGTTCGGCCTGCGGATCAACCCCCGCCACCCGATAACAACCGCGCTCCACCGGCCCAAGCACCGGCGTCAGCCAGGTGCGCTGCCCTTCCATCACCTTGTAGTAGAACCGACCCAGAAACGGCGCAGGCACAAGCACCAATGCGAAGAATGCGAGGATCAGCCAATAGTCATAACTGTGCATACCCGCTCCTAGTTCCGGTCCGCGCGCAACAGCGCAACCAACAGATAAATGAACAGCCCCACTGCCAGCAGCAGTGACACTCCGTCCAGAACGCTCATGGAAGTTCTCCGTGTTACGGCGTATTGCCGCGTGTGGAGGTATTGTCGGGAGAGAGGCTGTAAAGGAACGAGATCGAGGGGTGTGGCGGAGGATAAAGAAAGCGTAAAGAGTGGGTTTATGCGGGCGTTACAGCGCTGCCAGTACTGGCGCCTTCGCCGGCAAGCCCGCTCCCACAGGGGCTCGCGGTGTCAGGACTGAAGCAGCCCAACTGTAGGAGCGGGCTTGCCCGCGAAGGCGGCATAACTGCCAGCATCGCCCCTCACTGGCGCACAACCAGTACACATTCAGCAACAAACATCCTTGGTGCGACGTTTTTTCGCCCTTTACGACGGCAATTACCACACTGGCACGCCCACTGCACACGCCCTCCCCCGAGCTTTCCAAACCGTTCAGGGAGCAAACGCATGAACACACAACTTAAACCCACGCTGGGTACTCTGCACCTGTGGGGCATTGCGGTCGGGCTGGTGATTTCCGGAGAGTATTTCGGCTGGAGTTACGGCTGGGGCGTCGCCGGGACGCTGGGGTTTCTGGTGACTTCCTTCATGGTCGCCACCATGTACACCTGCTTCATCTTCAGCTTCACCGAGCTGACCACCGCGATTCCCCACGCCGGTGGGCCTTTTGCCTACAGCCGCCGGGCCTTCGGCGAAAAAGGCGGATTGATCGCCGGGCTGGCGACGTTGATCGAATTCGTCTTCGCCCCACCGGCCATTGCCCTGGCGATTGGCGCTTACCTTAACGTGCAATTCCCGGCGCTCGATCCCAAGCATGCGGCGGTGGGTGCCTACATCGTGTTCATGGGGCTGAACATCCTCGGGGTGAAACTGGCCGCGACTTTTGAGCTGGTCGTCTGCGTACTGGCCGTTGCCGAGCTGCTGGTGTTCATGGGGGTGGTCGCACCGGCGTTCAGTTTCAGCAACTTCGCACTCAATGGCTGGGCCGGTTCGGATGTATTCGGCGCCCCGGCCATCGCCGGCATGTTTGCCGCCATCCCGTTCGCCATCTGGTTCTTCCTCGCCATCGAGGGCGCAGCCATGGCCGCCGAAGAAGCCAAGGACCCCAAGCGCACCATTCCCAAGGCCTACATCAGCGGCATCCTGACCCTGGTGTTGCTGGCAATGGGCGTAATGTTCTTTGCCGGTGGCGTTGGCGACTGGCGCACCTTGTCCAACATCAACGATCCGCTGCCGCAAGCCATGAGAACCGTGGTCGGCGAAAACTCCGGCTGGCTGCACATGCTGGTGTGGATCGGCCTGTTCGGCCTGGTGGCGAGTTTTCACGGCATCATCCTTGGGTATTCGCGCCAGTTCTTTGCCTTGGCGCGCGCCGGATACCTGCCAAAGTCCCTGGCCAAACTGTCACGCTTCCAGACTCCACACCGCGCGATTCTTGCAGGTGGTGTGATCGGTATCGCGGCGATCTACAGCGATGGCCTGATCAACCTCGGCGGGATGACCCTCACCGCTGCGATGATCACCATGGCGGTATTCGGGGCAATCGTCATGTACATCATGAGCATGCTCAGCCTGTTCAAGCTGCGTAAAACCGAGCCGAACCTGGAGCGCACATTCCGCGCGCCGTGCTACCCGCTGGTACCGATGATTGCGCTGCTGCTGGCGCTGGTATGCCTGGTGGCGATGGCCTGGTTCAACACCTTGATCGGGCTGATCTTCCTCGGCTTCATGGCGGTGGGGTTCGTGTACTTCATGCTGACGGCACAACTGCGCGCCGATGCACCGGCCGATGCGATGCTGACGGGGTTGTAAGCCGTCCTCCCGGTAGGAGCTGCCGGAGGTTCGGGCCGCGATCGGACGATCTTTTGATCTTCGGCGTTCGTAATGACGCAAAAGTCAAAAGACCGCAGCCTGTGGCAGCTCCTACGTGCCCGCCATAACAGGCCTACAATGGAACCACTGCGAAGAACAATCGCTCAAAGTGGTATGCACGATAGGCCGGCGAAATCCGCCTGCCGGCCTGCCCCTCAAGGAGAGCCCTATGCCCTGGTATGCCTGGTTGATTCTGGTTGTTGCAATCGGCTCGATCGTCGGTGGTCTGATGATGCTGCGTGACACTGCCCACAAGGTCGAACTCACCGACGAGCAACGTAAACGCGTCGCCGAACGCAATGCGGACATGGACGCCAAGGAAGCGAAAGATCGCTGAACCTTAAGATCAAAAGATCGCAGCCTTCGGCAGCTCCTACCGGGGCTGTGATCTTTTTTATTTTTCCCAGTCTGCCTTGGCGATGTGCAGGCCGTGAATCCCGTTGTATGCAGCACGCTCGGGCTGGCTCCAACCTTCCAGCAACTCATCTTCCAACCGATAAATCTCCACTCCAAGCGGACGACATACGCTCAACGGATCCTGCGCGTCCGGCCCCCACATCGGCAAAGACAAATCCCCTCCCGGGCAGGTCGACAGCGCACACAGCAGATCAATCTCGGCAAAGAATTCCAGGTAGTCGCCCTTCTGCGCCGGACAGGCTTTCATGAAGTACATGTCGTCATGATTGAGGCCCGTGCATTGGAAAATGTTCAATACGTCGTGCACGTCAAACTCGGTCAGACCATGGGGTAACACGGCACGGGTCAGGTTCGAATGGCAATGATGGTGAAAATCCTCGCCCGTGAGCATTTTGTTCACATAGGGATCGCAACGCGTGCCCAGCAGGTCGTGCAAGCGGCCACCGTGTTCGTCGACGCCGTAAGCGGCCAGGCTGTCATCGGTGATGGTCACCAATGGCCGCAAAAAGGGCAGGTTCGACCACAGCCGGTCATGGGTACTGACATGGGCACCTTGGAGCTGCCGGGTGCGGGCCGCCCATAGGCGTTCGCGGGGATCGTTGGCATTCCAGACGTTAAAATCACCCACTTGCGGGCCGACCGGTGTGGTAACTCGAAACACATGCCCAGCCGGGACATGCCATGCGCGCCCGGTGCGAATCGGCACCTCAAATTGCTCGATCAGCGTGCGAGCGTCCTGCGCCTCACGAATTCGATTGTAAAACGCGGTGTCCACCTGCAAAGCCGCACCTTTGCTGACCTGATAGGCCGCTGGGTAATCTTTGAACATGATCGTCTCCTCGCTCAGGTGGACCGCCAAGGCTCAGCGGTCCCGGATTGGTAAAAGTCTGCAGGCGAGCAAACACTATTCATGCCAGGTTGCGCTTTGAAGCATCCGGGTGGTTTTTTAGGAATAGAAGACAGTCACCATCTAAGCTTCCTTGGTTAAGATGAAGTATTGCCGTGGAGATTTTCAGATGCGTTACTCGCAGGATCACAAAGCCCAAACCCATCAACGCATCATCAAGGAAGCTGCCGCACGCTTCCGACGTGACGGTATTGGCGCGACCGGCCTGCAACCCCTGATGAAAGCATTGGGCCTGACCCACGGCGGCTTCTATTCCCACTTTTCGTCCAAGGACGAACTGGTGGAGAAGGCCCTGCAGGCGGCCGGCGAAGAACTCGACGCGCACTGCGCCATGTTGTTCGCTGAGGAACGACCACTGGACGCGTTCATCGACAGTTATCTGTCCGAGTGGCACCAGACTTCGCCCCACCAAGGCTGCCCGCTGCCGACCATGTCCTCCGAGCTGGGCTTGCGCGGTCAGCCGAGCCCGACCACTGATGCCGTCCTCAACGCCAGGCTTGAACAAGTGCAAGGCACGCTGGAGGGCGAACATGCCGACGACCGCAGCATTGTCATCATGTCGACCCTGGTAGGAGCACTGCTGTTATCACGCAGCGTCGAGAACCCCGGGCTGGCCCAGCGGATCCTCGACGTCACACGCCAACACTTGAAGCAGTCCCGGGACTAGCCCTGCCAGCGCTTGAACAGCACGCTGGCATTGACCCCGCCGAAGCCGAAGCCGTTGGACAGCGCGTACTCGATCGCCATCGGCCGCGCCTGGCCATGGACAATGTCCACGCCTTCGGTGACCGGGTCCGGGTTGTCGAAGTTGAGCGTGGCCGGCGCCACCTGATCACGAATCGCCAACAAGGTGAAAATCGCCTCGATCCCGCCCGCTGCACCCAGTAGATGCCCGGTAGCCGACTTGGTCGCTGTGACCGCGATCTTGTTCTCGGTGCCGAACAACGATTTGATCGCCGCCAGCTCCCCGAGATCGCCGACCGGCGTTGAAGTCGCATGAGCATTCAGGTGTTGCACCTGATCCGGAGTGATACCCGCCTGCGCCAATGCCAAGGCCATTGCCCGGCGCGCACCGCTGCCATCTTCAGGGCCGGCGGTCAGGTGATAAGCATCCGCGCTGGTACCGTAACCCACCAGTTCCGCCAAGGGCTTGGCACCACGGGCCAGGGCATGTTCCAGGGATTCGATCACCAGAAGGCCGGCGCCCTCGCCCATGACAAATCCGTCACGGCCACTGTCGAACGGTCGCGAAGCGCGCTCGGGCGTATCGTTATAGCCGCTGGACAAGGCCCGCGCCGCCGCAAAACCGGCAAGACTGACGCGATCGATCGAGGCTTCCGCTCCACCACACACCGCAATATCCGCCTCGCCACAGCGGATCAGCCGCGCTGCATCACCAATCGCCTGCACCCCGGCCGCACACGCCGTCACCGGAGCACCCAACGGGCCTTTGAAGCCGTGCCGAATCGACACATGGCCGGCCGCAAGGTTGACCAGGAACGACGGAATGGTAAACGGCGACAGACGCCGCGGCCCACGACTGTCCGTGGTACGCACCGCATCGGCAATCGCCCCGAAACCACCCACGCCCGAGCCGATGATCGTCGCCGTGCGCTCCTGTGCAGTGGCATCCAGCGCCTGCCAACCGGCCTGTTCCAGCGCCTGACGCGCCGCTTCCATCGCAAACACGATAAAGCGGTCCATCTTCTTCTGTTCCTTGGGCGGCGTCGCCCGATCCGGGTCGAACCCCGCCTCGGCATCATCAGCCAGCAACGGCACCACACCACCTACCGAGGTCGGCAAATCGGCCACCACAGCGTCCGGCAACGTGCGCAACCCGGACTGCCCCGCCAGCAGCCGCGCCCAAACCGCGTCGACACCCGTGCCCAAAGGCGACACCAGGCCCATGCCTGTTACAACCACTCGACGATCACTCATACTGCAAACACCTCAAGCCGCCTCACTTGTAACGTGCGGCAGCTTTGCTCTTGGACAAATTCGGCGCCATCACATGACGCGCCGCTAAAAAGGCATCCCAATCGGCCGCGTCGGGCAACGAGGGAATGGTGACAAGCTCCCCCTGGTCCAGCCCTGCCAGAGCAGCATCAACCATCTCCCCCGCCTCCATCACCATGTCCGCCGGGATCTGCGATGCATCAATGCCGGAGCGCTCCCAGATCTCAGTGCGGGTTACACCCGGCAAAACGGCCTGGACTTTGACGCCTGTACCATCCAGTTCCGCATTCAAGGACTGGGTCAGACTTAACACATATGCCTTGCTGGCGCTGTAAGTCGCGTTGAAGCGCTCAGGAAACAGCGCCACGACCGAGGCGATATTGATAATCGTGCCACGACCCGCCTTGGCGAAACCGGCTGCCGCTGCTGAAGCCAACCGGGTGACGGCGGTTATGTTGAGTTGAATCAGGCGCTCAAGTTGATCCAGGTCCGAATTGGCCAACAGCCCATCCGCCGCGACACCGGCATTGTTCAACAGCAGGCTGATGCTGGAGTCACTGCGCAGGCGTTGTTCAAGCTTCAGCACATCGTCTTTTTGCGTCAGGTCTGCCTTCAGCACTTCAACCTGCACACCGTGGCTTGCGCGCAGTTTGGTCGCCGCAGCTTCCAGGCGTTCCTGGTCGCGGGCTACCAGCAGCAAGTCGAAGCCACGGGCGGCGAGGCGCTCGGCGTAGATGGCACCGATGCCAGAAGAGGCGCCGGTGATGAGGGCTGTTCCTTGAGATTGGGGGGAGGTCATCGGTGTACTCCTGTGGGGATTTCAGAGTGGTGGAAGGCCGAGAATGGCGCTCGCTAACTGGCGACCATTTTATTATATGCATAATCTAAAGATAATATGATAGTCATAATCTTCAAGGGGTCGACGAAAGGCGAGCACAATCACGATGGCCAGAATGCAAAAAGGCCGGTCAATGACCGGCCTTGCAAGCTCGCTGTTAAGCTTAGTTCAGCACCAGCCTTTCGCGGTTTTTATCCAGGATCGCCTTACCAATCCCTTTGACTTCGAGCAGTTCGTCCACCGTAGCGAATGGACCGTTCATATCACGATACGCAACAATCTCTTGGGCCTTGGCTTCGCCTATACCCACTAGGTCACGCTGTAGAGTGATTGCATCGGCGGTGTTGAGATCGACCTTGACGGCCTGTGGCTGAGGGGCGATTTCCTGAGTTGCGGTGGTCGCGCCAGTCTCGGCTTTCGGCGCAGGGGCCGCATGGCTGGCGAGGGAAAGGCTGGTGAGGAATGCAAAAACCAGAGAAGAGAGATAGCCAGTACGCATAGTTGAAGCTCCATGTCATCGATTTGGGAAAGCAGCTTCTCCGAAGCTGCCTTCCAAATTTAGGCGATGTATGGAGCCTGTCAAAAGTGTGTCTGTTGCGGGATGTGAGATAATTGTTAACCCTTAATCACCCCACATTTAAAGCGCTTAGCTGATCCCGGATGCCGTGCTGCAAATTACCTCAGCAGCGAGCTCGCCATGATGCGTTCCGACGCATAAGTGGAAAATATATCTCTCTAAACAACAATGAAATCTCCCCTCACCACCAAGACAGCGCGTTGATGACTCCAATAAGATACTGACGATCGATCAGCGACTTCAATCCGACCCGACAGACTGAGGAGCGCCATCATTGACATTCTTTTGACTTCCATGCGTATGCCGTTCCGTAGCCGGACGCTCCGCTTCTCAATGCATCCATAAGATGGCATCATTCGCGATGAATTAAGGTAGGAGGTTTTGACAACTCATTCTGAAAAAAATGGAAGATATGTTAACTGATGAATGATACTGCCAAAAAGTCACGAATAACACCAATTGACGGGCTGCGTGGATTCGCAGTTTTAGTAGTATTTGTTTATCACACGCTTGGTATCCCTTTGAGTGGCGACATCGGCGTCGATATATTTTTCACAATGAGCGGTTTTTTAATCTCTTCCCAAATTTTTAATGAGATCAAAAGAACAAATACCATAAATATCGTCAAGTTCTATCTCAATCGCATCGTCCGATTAATCCCTGCATTTCTCGCCGTGTGCGTACTTTACTTGGCGATTTACTACTGCTTTGGAAAATACAGCTATCCAGCAAATGAAACAGCCGACATGACGAGCATGCTCAGCATGATTTTCATGGCGAATATTTACTTAGCACAAGATTTGCATCCCATCCCTTTCCTCCAGCATACGTGGACCTTGGCGGTAGAGTGGCAGTTCTATATCGCATGGCCAATTATTTTGCTAACGCTTGCGAAATGTGGAATTAAGACAAAATCGCTACTGGCAGTTTTAATCTGCGCGGCTATCATCACAATCTGGATTCTGCGGATGGCTGGCGACAGATTTTTGCAGTTCGATGGAATTCTTCTTGGGTCGCTAATTCCACTTATAAAAGATTACAAATTCATTGTTGGGCTTTTCAAGAACCGATTCTCCGGCCTCCTGATTTTTTGCCCGGCTATTCTTGTGATGGTGGCCTTCGTATTCCATTATGCCCAGCCATACACGACACTGCCACCAAAAACAGTAGTATCGGTCATGACGATGATTGCGATTTTGTATTTCACGATCAACTACGACTCAATCTATAACAATATTTTCGATAATAGCCTAATGCGGTACTTCGGAAAAATATCGTACGGACTTTATCTGTACCACTATCCTATTGCAGCTTTAATGTATTCGAACGGATTCGACTCCAAGCAATTGCTTGTGGTTGGCATCATCGTGGCCATACCTATCGCCGACGTTTCCTGGCGCTACCTGGAAGAGCCTCTCCTGAAAGCATGGGCACGTTCCAAATCGATTATGCGTGAACAGGTTATCGTGCCGTCTGACCAGACTACGGACGACCGACATTCTTCACATACGCCTGTAGCGCATTGAGGGATGCTTAGTCGGCGATGATCGCGGTGACAAATCGAACACAGAAAAATCCACAAGGTACTCAGAGTTTGACGGTTCCTGTCTCTACCACGCTGGCGGCGCCGGAATCACCCAACACGCCCGCACCACCGGCACCTCAACTAAACAAACAGGGTTCGAAGTGGCGTCACTGGTAGATCCAGCTGAAAATAGGCAATCGCGTATCTCGGTGAGTTCACATATACGATTACCTGACGCAGGCTTTGCTCTAATATGTACATTTTGGTCAGTACGGACCGAAGTCTCTTACTTTTCACTAAATCTGGAGAAAACCAATGAATGTAGTCACCACTGACTTACCCGGTGTTCTGATTATCGAACCCAAGGTGTTTGGTGACGAGCGCGGCTTCTTTTATGAAAGCTTCAACGCCAAGGCTTTCGAAGAGGCGACTGGTCTAAACACAAAATTTGTTCAGGACAATCATTCCCGCTCGCAAAAAGGTGTGCTTCGCGGCTTGCACTATCAGCTTGAGAACACTCAGGGCAAGCTGGTGCGTGTCACAGTTGGAGAGGTTCTTGATGTGGCGGTGGATATTCGGCGTAGCTCACCGCATTTCGGAAAGTGGGTAGCCGTTCGACTATCGGCTGAAAATCACCGTCAGCTTTGGGTTCCGGAAGGCTTCGCACATGGCTTCATTGTCCTGAGCGACTTCGCCGAGTTTCTTTACAAAACTACTGATTATTACACCCCCTCCGCCGAGCGCTGCATTCGTTGGAATGATCCGACTCTGGCAATCGATTGGCAGCTCAATGAAACCCCACAACTGTCGGCTAAGGACCAAGCAGGTAAAACCCTGCAGGAAGCGGATCTGTTTCCCTAAGCAGTGCGGCCCTGACGTTGTGAGATAATAGTTCAAGTCTCAGAAAAAGCAGCTTCCAGGAAGCTGCTTGAAACATCGTACAGTGCCGCGCTTATTGCTAAACGACCTTGTTGCAACTTTTAACAGGTCACGGCTCGAGTCGGCGTTGCTGGTAGATCCAGTCCACAATTTCTCCATCAGGAGCGTATCCGCTGACGGTGTCGCGCAGCAACTGCCGGACTCGCGTGTAGTCGTCGTGCTCAACTGCCAAGAGCAATTCTGCCAACTTGGTTTTGAGCACTTCCCACGGTAGATGATCTTCATTGGCACTCATGATCATAGGGTGCTGAGTAGAAACAACGTTGTCACCAATCAATAACTCTTCATAGAGCTTCTCACCCGGGCGCAATCCAGTGAATTCGATGGAGATATCGCCATTAATGTTCTTCTCGGAACGGACACTCAAGCCAGATAGATGAATCATCTTTTCTGCCAGCTCTACAATTCTCACGGGTTCACCCATGTCGAGCACAAAAACGTCGCCACCCTGCCCCATTGACCCCGCCTGAATTACAAGCTGCGCCGCTTCGGGAATGGTCATGAAATAACGGGTGATTTTCGGGTGAGTAACAGTCAGTGGCCCGCCTGACTTGATCTGTTTGTGAAACAACGGAATCACTGAACCTGAAGATCCCAAAACATTACCAAAGCGGACCATGGTAAATCGGGTTTTATTGACCCGCGACACATTACCAGTATCACCAAAAAGTACTGGGGCCACCTCGCGACTGAGCGCTTGCAGCGTCAGTTCCGCGAGACGCTTGGTGCTACCCATCACATTGGTGGGCCGCACAGCTTTGTCCGTAGAGATCAAAACGAAGTTAGCAACCCCGGCCTGAAGAGCAGCCTGAGCGGTGTTGAGTGTACCGATCACATTATTAAGAACGCCTTCGGCGATGTTGTGCTCCACCATTGGCACATGTTTGTAGGCCGCGGCATGATAAACCGTATCAACGTGCCAGGTTTTCATTACGTCCAGTAATTTTTCTGGATTGCGTACGGAACCAAGGATTGGTAACAGTCGAACCGGTAGCGATTCCCGTGTAACGCGCTGCTCTAGCTCCGACAAAATGCTATAGAGATTAAACTCACTATGATCAAGAAGTAAAAGCGTTGTTGGCCTTAAAGCCAAAATCTGCCTGCAGAGTTCCGATCCAATTGAACCACCCGCTCCGGTAACCAGAACAGACTGACTTTTGATGCAATGCTCAAGCAACTCTCCCTGCGCGGGTACGGAGTCACGACCGAGCAAGTCAGCAATATCCACTTCCTGTATGTCATCGACCTTGACCCTGCCACTGGCCAGATCCATGAAGCCCGGTACACTTCGAACGTGCAGTGGAAAGCCTTCGAGGAAGGTCAGGATTTCACGACGACGGCCCCTGTTAGATGACGGGATCGCAAGAAGGACCTCCTGCGCACCTGTAACATCGATCATTCTCTGAATGTGCTTGGGCTTGTACACGTGCAGGCCCGAGATGATTCGATCGGCAATGCTGTTATCGTCATCAATGAATGCTACCGGACGCATCGCCCGGCCCATGCGTAGAGCCGCAACAAGCTGATTTCCTGCAGCGCCCGCCCCGTAAATTGCCACTCTTGGAAGACCGTCATCTCTGCTGGCAAAAGGCACGTGCTGCACTGCCGTAAACCAGTCTCCCAAGAAGTATTGGCGCATCGCAAGACGTAATCCGCCAATCATGATAAGACTCAACCACCAGTAGTTGAAGATGATTGAACGAGGCACGATATTCTGATGGTTGCTGTACCAGTAAACGATGACGCCTAGGATCAGCGACGACAGGCTTACAGCCTTGATGATAGCGATCAGTGCATCGTTGCCAAAATAGCGCATCACCGCCCGATACATCCCAAAGCGGATGAACAAGGGTATCGCCACCACCGGAGCGATGAGGAAGAGCCAGGTGTGCGCGAGAAACGGATTTACCATTTCATCGATACCAAGTCGGACCACAAACGCCAACCAGAGGGCAGCCCAAACCAGGACGACGTCGGCCGAAACCTGTATCAGTCGCTTTTGGCGGCGTGGCAGCCCCAGCAACAGAGCCCGTACCCTCTCCATAAACGCTTCAAACACCTTGTCCCGCTCCTAAACTGGATATGACGCAATCATTGTACCCATTCGGACAACTACAACACTCGTTAAATCAATTCGCATAGCTTAACTGGCAGAGGAAGAGACCGAGCTCTCAAGCGCCCCTGCATGGAATTTCACAGCGATAATGATCAATGGAATGTAGGCCATCACAAGGCCGCAGGCGCCGTCCAGCCCCCAGTAAGTCACGCATAAAGCAATAGGTAGCAACCAGAACAAATTTATTGCACCCACAGCGATAGTCACTGGCAAATGCCTGCCAAATCGCCGCGATGCAAACTGGTAAGCGTGACTGCGATGAGCTTCATAGACCTTGTCACCTCGTATCAAGCGGCGCAATAGCGTGAACGTAGCGTCGACTATGAATACGCCGAGAAGAATCAACCATGACCAAAACAAAGCGGACGACTCCCAGGCGGCCTGAATCGACAGCACTCCCAACGCAATGCCAAGGAACCCACTACCGGCATCCCCCATGAAAATGCGTGCGGGGGGAAAGTTCCAGTAGAGGAACCCCAAAACCGCCATGGCCAATACCAGCGGTGCCCATATCAGCGCCGGAGTACCGTTGAGCCAATACAGGAAACATGCGCCAAGGCAAACACACAAAGCTTCAATGCTGGCAATCCCATCAATTCCGTCCATGAAATTGTAAAGATTCAAAAGCCAGACCAGGTAGATGGCAGCCAGCACATACCCAAACCAACGAAGCTCCATGCTCATTCCGAAGATAACTATGGGAGGAAACCCTCCCATCCACACCAGTGCCCATATCCCAGCGCCAAAATGGCCCAGTAACCGCCATCTGGCAGCTATGTGACCATGGTCATCCATAAATCCTATCACAGCGACCAAAATACCCGCGCCGCCTACAGCAATCAGCGCAGACCATTCAACCAGTCCCACATAACCAAGAACAGGCAGCGATATGAGGAAAGCGATGACGATCGCCACTCCCCCACCACGAGGCGTTGGGATTGAATGCGAACTCCGGGCATTAGGGATATCGATAATGCTGCGACTTAGCGCATAACGACGTAAGGCTGCAGTCAGCGACAAGGAAAGCAAGGCGATAGCAGGTACTAGCCACAAGTAAATCATTGTTGTTGATTGTCCCTAAAATTTAATGCGGTTGCCGCCAATGCTTCATCGACGCTCACTGGTGGGGTCCAGCCCAGAAGATTACGAGTCTTTGTAATATCTACCTGCAAAGATCCACAGAGACGCTGGGAAAGTGCTCTCTTGCCCAGCATCGCTGCGCCTCCTTCAAGCATCCAACTGGGAACTGGAATCAGTCGCGCTGGCTTGTTAAGTGCCTTGGCCATTCTGGTCAACAATTGGGTCGTAGATAAATCCTCTCCATCGCTCACAAGAAACGTCTGATTGGCGGCAGCAGGATGATCAATGCAGGTCACGACGAGATCGACCAGGTTATCCAGCGCGACGAGGCTACGGCTATTATGTATCGCGCCAAAAGGTAAGGGAATTCCCTTATCCAACCAGTGCATCATACTTAAAAAGTTCGCTTTGACGCCTGGTCCGTAGACGAGAACAGGGCGGACAATGACCACTTCGATTCCGGTTTCCGTCGACAGTTGGCGCAGGCCCTGCTCTGCCTCCATTTTTGAAATGCCATACGGATCGGCAGGAGCAGGAGCATCGTCGCCGGTGTAGAAACCACCTGGTTTCGTTCCTTCGCCATTGACCTTGATTGAACTGATAAAGATAAATCGTCGAACACCAGCGGCAGCCGCCTGACGAGCAAGATTCAACGTACCAGCGACATTCACTTTACGAAACGCAGCCAATGGATCCGATTCGACATCATTCATGACGTGAACTCGCGCCGCGGAGTGAATAATCACATCGAACTTTGTGAGATCTCCTGTCCACGCAGTGTCGCCATCAAACGAGCCAATTCGCAGTGTAGGTACGTCCTGTACGTTGAGCTGCGATTCTTTTCGGACAACGGCAGAAACACTATGCGTCTTTTCGTTGATTAAACGTTTAAGAATAGCACCGCCTACAAAACCAGACGCCCCGGTCAATAAGATTGAGTGTTGCATCATTGGCTGGCCTTTCTTAAAGTGGCAGTTCTAAAAAGATCTTCCAGTTGGGTTAAAAGTCGATTCTTTGAATAGTTATCCAAGTAATACTGACGCCCTGATTCACCCATTGCCCTTAATTGACTCGCGTCTGATTGGGCAAGAGCCAACGTTATTTCCGCCAGACCGTTCGAATCGCCGGAAGAGCATGTCAGACCGGCGCCCGACTCCCCAATCACTCGTGCCGCCTCACCATTTATCATGCCTAGCAACGGCCTGCCTGAGGCAAGATAAGCCTGCACCTTTCCGGGAATGGTCTTTTCGAATACGTCATTGGTTTTGAGTGAGACGAGCAAAGCATCCGCACACGCGAATAGAGCCGGCATTTCCTCGAGAGGATGTCGACCTAGCAGCAAAACGTTTCCAAGCCCTCTGGAATGGACCTGTTGACTTAGCCACTCACTCATACGCCCATCGCCGACAATTACCCAACGCACAGAAACCTTGTTAACTAAGGATTCAGCTGCGTCTAGCACAGCAGGAAGATCTTGCGCTTCACCCAGATTGCCCGCGAACACGACAGTGAATGCTGTTTCATCACGTGAAAGCAAGGAGGTAGTTCGATTGTCCACTGCGGAAAAATCGTCTTCGGCCCAACTCGGAAAATAGACTAGACGCTCGGAAGCAATATTTCTTGTACAGTATCTCTGCACATTTTCAAAAAACCCATGGGACTGCAGTAGCAAATAATCAGTACGGTTATAAATCCATGAAACCATTTTACCAACCACTGCCAGCAATGCAGGCTTTTTCAACACGCCGACAGCCCTGAGCGTCTCAGGCCAGAGGTCCAGGACCCAAACGAACACCGGAGCTTTCTTCAGTCGGCCAATTACTATCGCGGGTATGGCTGCCATGATCGGAGATACCGCATACACGAAAATTGCATCGAACTCTTTACCCCGCAATTTCCACGCCCCGACAACTGATGCGCTGGTGAAGAAACTGAGATAATTCAGTGCCAAACTGATACTGCGTTTACCCCGCGGCAACATTGGCACCCTGACAATTTCGGCACCATGGTAATCCCCGAAACGCTCAGGCGCCGCCTGAAACTCAGCAAATACGGTCCCTTCAGGATAATTAGGCAGCCCCGTGAGCACGGAGACCGAATGCCCTTTGTCGGTAAAATCGCGAACCAAGTCGTTTATACGCATATTTTCTGGCCAAAAATATTGCGTTACTACCAGGATTCTCAGTTTCTTCTCAGGCATGATCACAACTCGAATTAGTAACGTTTCCAGACGATGCGATTCACATAGTCAGTATAACTATGTACGATCCGGGCTACTTTTTCAGACACATTGGGCATGCTGTAGTCTTCAACCAAGCGCAACGTTCGCTCCACCCCAGAGGCTTGTGCATCCAATACCATCAACCCTTGCAACACCCGTTCAACTTCAAGCCCGACCATCATCACTGCAGCTTCCTCCATGCCTTCTGGACGCTCGTGGGCCTCACGGATATTCAATGCCGGGAAATTAAGTATCGAAGACTCTTCGCTGATTGTACCGCTATCAGAAAGTACCGCCTTGGATTCCAACTGCAGCTTGTTGTAATCTTTGAAGCCCAATGGCTTAAGCAATTTTACGTTGTCGTGGAACACAATACCCATCGCATCAACTCGCTTTTGAGTGCGCGGATGAGTCGAAACAATGACGGGATAACCAAATTTCACCGCCACGGTATTTAGAACATCGACGAGCTTCAGAAGATTTTTATCAGAATCGATATTTTCTTCACGGTGCGCGCTAACTACAAAAAACTTACCGCGTTCAAGGCCCAAACGTGCCAACACGTCAGAAGATTCTATGCCATCGCGATAATAATTCAGCACTTCAAACATTGGACTACCGGTCTTAATGACCATATCAGGAGACAGACCTTCTTTTAGCAAGTAATCGCGAGCGATAGTGCTATAAGTAAGATTAATGTCAGCCGTATGATCTACGATTCGCCGATTGATTTCTTCAGGCACCCGCATATCGAAACAACGATTGCCGGCTTCCATATGAAAAGTTGGAATTTTACGTCGCTTGGCAGGGATGACAGCCATGCAACTATTGGTATCACCTAACACCAACAACGCCTCTGGCTGAACAGCGGCAAGCACTCGATCCACAGCAATGATCACATTCCCGATGGTTTCAGCACCGCTGCTGCCTGCTGCGTTTAGGAAATGATCGGGTTTACGGATCCCAAGGTCTTGGAAAAAAATCTCATTCAATTCGTAATCGTAGTTCTGACCTGTGTGCACTAGAACGTGATCACAGTACTTATCCAGCGCTGAGATAACACGCGACAAGCGAATGATTTCTGGACGGGTGCCAACAACAGTAACAATCTTCAACTTTTTCATTGTGATAAATTCCTAATTCGATCAGGCTTCGGTGCCCACTGGCATTGTGTAGGTGTCCGGAAACTCACGATCAAAGATCTCGTTAGCCCACAGCATCACGATCATTTCGGTTTCGCCAACATTGGTAATATCATGACTCCAGCCAGGTACGGTTTCTACAATTTCTGGTGTTTCGCCATCAGTGTACAATTCATAAAACTCAGCCGAAGCTATATGGCGAAATCGGAAGCAAGCCTTACCGGTGATAACAAGAAATTTTTCGGTTTTTGTGTGATGGTAATGGCCGCCGCGGGTTATACCCGGATGCGCAGTAAAGTATGAGAACTGACCAGAATCCTTGGTTTTGAGCATCTCCACGAATACTCCGCGAGCGTCTCCATGCTTAGGAACTTGGTAAGTAAAAGATTCGGGTGGCAGATAGCTGAGGTACGTCGAATATAGAGCGCGGACCAGACCAGTACCGACGCGCTCGGTTATCATCGACTCCCTGCTATTTTTGAAAGCGTGGATTTGTGATGAAAGATCGCCGACTGTGATACTGTAATTAGGCTCAACCTGCAAAAATGGACTAGCGGACTCCGCCCCATCCATCACGGAAATGAACTTTTTAATGACATCATCGATATAGACAAGGGAAATTGTCGCATCAGCATTGTTGATAACAACTGGCAAGTTATGCGCGACATTATGACAAAAAGTTGCTACAGCAGAATTATAATTAGGCCGAGCCCATTTACCAAATACATTCGGCAACCTGAACAGATGTACGTGATTGCCAGAAGTGGCCGACAGATTGAGCAACGCTTCTTCAGCCTCACGCTTACTGTCACCGTACGGGTTGCCAAACTCAGCTTGGATTGATGAAGTATATAGAACAGAGACCTTACGACCACTGGACTTTAGTGCTGAGCATAGCGCCTGAGTCAGATCGGCGTTGCCGACCTTGAATTCTTCAACATGCTCGGGGCGATTGACACCGGCCAAATGGAAAATGAAATCCACTTCAGATACGAGCGAGTCCAGACTGGCTACATTGTCTTCTCGGCAAAATCGGAGCACCTCAACGTCTTTGCGCTCCTGTAAGTGAGCAATAAGGTTTTTGCCTACAAATCCATTCGCACCGGTAATCAAGACTCTCATTCTTTATTCCTCAGGCACTGCATGTTCGCCGCGCTGGATGGCACGCATGAAATCGAGTTTCAACAACAGTTTCTTCATACCTTCAACGTCCAAGCGCTCGGTGTTGTGCGAATTATAATCTTCCATCGTGGAAATTTTTTCTTCGCCTTGCTCTACGAATTTGCTGTAGTTCAAATCACGCAAATCAGGTGGCACTCTAAAATATTCACCCATGTCTTCCGCACAGGCCATTTCTTCGCGGCTTAATAGAGCTTCGTACAGCTTCTCACCATGCCTGGTACCTATTATCTGAATAGGATGCTCGGGCTGTCCTAACATTGAAGTCAACGCAAGCGCGAGAGTCTCTACTG
Organism: Pseudomonas sp. TMW22090; assembly: GCF_022496665.1. Lineage (NCBI taxonomy): Bacteria > Pseudomonadati > Pseudomonadota > Gammaproteobacteria > Pseudomonadales > Pseudomonadaceae > Pseudomonas > Pseudomonas sp. TMW22090. The sequence continues at coordinate 86,665 of NZ_SCFH01000009.1, read as the reverse complement.
TGGCAGCTGGCGCCTTCTGGACGAAGAGATCGCCATTATTACCATGTTCAAACGCATATAATACAAGATCTACCGCATCGGCCAACGTCATCATAAAGCGTGTCATATTTGGATCGGTAATGGACAACGCTTGGCTTGCTCTTATCTGGTCAATAAACAACGGAATAACCGAACCGCGCGAGGCCATTACATTTCCATAACGCGTGCCGCATATGACAGTCTTGGTTTCATCGACATTTCGAGATTTTGCGACCATGACTTTTTCCATCATCGCTTTCGAAATACCCATTGCGTTAATTGGATACACGGCCTTATCTGTGCTTAAGCACACTACACGCTTGACTTCGTTCTGAATCGAAGCTTCAAGCACATTATCAGTGCCGATCACGTTGGTTTTAACAGCTTCCATCGGGTGGAACTCGCAGGAAGGCACTTGCTTCAGTGCTGCGGCATGGAAAATATAGTCCACCCCGCGAGTAGCGTTTAAAACGCTTTGGTAATCACGAACATCGCCTATATAAAATTTCAGTTTCGGACTGGCATAGCGCTTGCGCATATCATCTTGCTTTTTCTCATCCCGACTAAAGATCCGAATTTCATTGATATCTGTAGAAAGAAATCTTTTCAGAACGGCATTCCCAAAGGAACCCGTACCTCCAGTGATAAGCAGCGTTTTATTTTCGAACATCACCAAGCCCTTATAAAGTCAATATTTGCCGGCATAATCATAGCCCATCAGAGGCAAGCGTTCCATTATCACTCTCACCAGGCAATGAATCCAGCGTGGTTACAGACGGCGCAAATGCAATGGCCGCAGTCGCGAAACCAATCAAAAGCATCCCATTTGAGGAAAATATGTATGGATTGATCGCTGATATCGCAGAATATAGAAATATCGAAGGGGCAATCCATGGATACCCAGACTTCGCTACCTTTCCGCTGAGCGACAGAAATGCAAGCAGGAAAACCAGCATCGCGGTCCCGAACAAACCAAATACTCGAAGGAGCTCTACGTACGTTAGCTCTGTCTTACTAGCCCCCTCTGGCAACATGTTCTGTAGAACCGGTGACCACACATGTGCGTTGAATCCCTGACCGAACAATACCACCTGAGGACTGGCGAAAATTTCGCCATAACTTCCCAGATATCCTATCTTCGTCGCATTACTCTGTTCCCCGGCTCCAAACATCTCATTTACGATAGGTACATCGATAAACACTAAAGCGATAAAAGCCAAGATGATCGATAACAATATCAACGCGATGGCACCTCGTCCAAACCGGTGCCACATCCATACAAAAACAGGAGCGCACAGAGATAAAATTATGCTCGCACGGGTACCTGACAGAAATAATGCAAATACAGGAAGCATTAGAAACACAGCAGCTTTGAGAGAAGGCCTGTCCAACATCTTCCATGTTTCATGACAAAGTAGAAAAATTAGCATTGGCGATGCTATAAAATATATATAGTAGAACGCTACACCTGCGTATTCTCTCTCACCAACGTAAGCCACACCATTAGCAACAAAAAAGTAGACGAAGTCAGTGAACGTACCTGTAGCAATAAATAGGAAGCTAACTAGAATTACAGCACATAAAAGCCGCAGCGATACCACGAGTGCGCGATAGGCCCACCATAGATAACCTGGCGCTAGATACAACAGTGAACAAACCATATAAACAGCAGCTGAGATGTAAGATGTATCTATGAATACGCCAGATACACCCCCTCGCAAGACTGCCATTAACAAGCCATAGGCGGGTAGATAAAGTACAAATAAAACAAATGCAAAAATATAAAATGCATCCAAGCGCATTCTCGCGCTTTCCAGGACAACTGTTAATCCAAGAACAACATAGACAAGAGCTATCGCCGCAAACTTGATGTGATAAATCTGGCCTATCGGATCAAACAGACAGGCAATCCACAGCAAATAAATTGATAAAATGCCCAGCTTCGGTGCCTTGGAAATTTCAGTTTGAATATTCAATGTCAGATCCGCGCGATTCAGATATAAAAAACTGTAGGACTGAGCTTAAAGAGGGGGCTTCCCCCCTCAGGCGCGTTCAGCCTTACTTAACAGTCTTAAAAGCCGGCGCTACTTAACCAACCCTCACTACTGAAAGCCACCTGCAGTTACAGTTTCCACATATCCCGATTCAGCCTGAAGCTCGAAAGATATACAAGCAGGCGGGAAAAATTCATGAATCGGTTTGGCCCTAAAGCGTAAAGCGCCATTTTCATTAGCTTGTTAACTATCAAAAACTTGCTTTTGTTACTTTCAATATCACCAAAACCAGTCGGTTGGTACCCCGACTTGTCGCTGATCAAATAGTTCTTCTTTGCAAATGCTGCTACAGGTCCATTCGAATCAAACGGATCATGACCACGAGGCAGATCATTCAAAACACTCGCATATGCACGTCGCAAAGTTGGCGATACATAATCGCCATTAGACATATAGTCAAAACCATATCTGGTTTTCGAAATCGGAATTTTCAAACGCTGCAATGACTTATTGTAGCGATGGGCCAGTTCAGAATAGTCAGTTCGCCCAGTCTCTCTGTCGGCAAATTCGCGCTTGCTCAATAAATCTGGATTTTTTTCGTCAAAGGAGCTGAAGTGGAAAAAAATCAGACGGTATTCGTTATTAATCAAATACCCGCCCTGCGGATTTACGGAAACTACGCGCTCATGCGCATTCCAGAAGGCCACATTAAAACCAAGATCAAAAGAGATATGCAGCTTCGGAAAAAAACACGGAGCAATACTCACCCACTTTTGATCAGTTGATAATCCAAATTGAGTTTCAAAATAACAAAGATCAAGACAGCGCTCGTTCCACCAATTCAGGAATTTGACACTCTCCGACGAACTATTAACTGCAAAAAACCCCAAGTTAAACGAGCCAAAACGCATCATACCCACATCACCTTCCGGATGAGGAGTTACATAATGCGGCGTAAGAATTATCTCTTCTTCATCAAGAAGATTCAGAATAGGATCAAGCGAGTTAAACAAGCACGTATCAGGATCCAAAAATATTACTTTCTGCGCTGACTCCAGCAGCCTTAGCGCTAACCAGGGTTTCAGGCTAGTACTAAATTCGGTAATATCATATTTAAATGCGTAATGACTGAAGTTTTCTAAACCAAGATCCTCAACCCATTCAAAATCTGCCAAATCATGCGGCAGATCGCCTTCAATTTTCTTATCAAATATAAAGATCTTCAGCTTCGGGTGATTGAAAGCCGCGAGCGACTCAGCCAACACCAAAGCTTTCGGCAAATAAGCCAAATTACAGACGGTGAAAACTTTGTAACCTGTATTTTCTACGCTGTCTGAATTAGACATTTTTATTACGCCTCCAGAAATTGGCAACCCGCACATAAACTTGAGTAACGAGGTAAATAGAAAACAACCGAACGAAAACCTTCAAAAATTTCCACTCACCATTCAGCAGCGAGTATGTAATCAACCTGACGCTGGAAACAGAAGTATCCACGATACGCTTGAACGAATATGGCCTGAACTGATATTCTTTTCCTAGGAATGAGTAAATACTGTCTTCTTGCTCCGTGACATGATCAAAACCTGGCGTGTATGAGCACTCCCCGATCTTCATGTTGTTCTTGGAGGAATCAAGGCAAAACTTATAATCAACACCATCAACAAAATAGCTATGGTCATGCCATCCCAATTTTTTAAGGTTCTTTAAAAAATAAAGGCTTCCGCTATTGATGGCCAAAAGAACATCTCTCAGTCCGTCATTCGTAGCGTCTTTGTCGACATTTTTGGCGTTGAATAAGAAGGCGCTGTATTCCGAAACAAGATGTTTTTTATCTGAATAAAATTGCTCTACGAAATCCAAAGTTTCTTTGCTGAATCCCGTATCCTGATCGAAAAACATCAATGCTTGGAAATTATCTGCCTCCGCCTGAGCACAAACTGTAGAAATGCCATACCCCAGACCGACATTATTGCCACATGTAAAATACTCGATACCTTCTTGATTCTTGGCTAGCTGCTTTACAGAATCATTAGAAGGTGAATTGTCGAATATATATACGCTGTGACCTGCCTCCACGGCCATCTTCAGCCGACCCAGCAGATTTTCACCAGCGTTGTATACAACTATCCCTATGGCTACTTCGCGGCGCATATGGCCCCCTTCTTGTTCCCTGAAAACACATTGCGCGCTAGCACAAACATTAAAGACATATCAATGAATGCCCTCATCACCCAGACCACAACCGCTCCAATCAGGCCGAAATTATGCACAAAGATAAATAGGCAGGGGAAATATATAAAAAATTCTGCCAAATGCACGAGTGCCGTGCCCTTCACATTTCCTGCCGCTTGCGCGGCGGCATGAGGAACTTGTGCGATGGAATTGAACAGAATCCCGACAGCCAATATCGATGCGAGACGCCAGGAGTGCTCGGCAAAATCCTGCCCCAGCCACAGCGTCATTCCCCACAGTGACCCTACGGATGCAACAGAACATATAACCAACATCACAACCGCGATGAGCAATGCAGATTTTTTGAAAAGCCTTTCCGCAGCCGCGATATCTACCGCAATCAGCGCCGACAACTTGGGAAACAGCGCAGCAGTTAACGCCGCTGGAAGTATTAAAAACCTGATCAAAACTTCAAATGGCACAGTGTAATAAGCCACCAAACTGGCGCCCACAACAGATGAAATAACAAATCTGTCCGCAGTTACCATTAAAGGGCTGATGAGATTCGACAAGGTCATCCAAGAACCGAACGTCAGCAACCCCCTCACCTCTTCAGGATGGGATTTCGGTTTGATCCAATAGAATTTTGTTTTCTGACGAACCAAGTAGGCGTGTGCCAAGAAAACGATAAATCTAGACAAGACCAGACTCGCTACCATCCATTCTAACATCGGCCCCCAAATCAGCACTGTGATAGCCGGCATGCCAAAATTTGCCAACCCAAGCAACACTCTCAAAAGATTGACGTTGCCAAACTCTTCATAGGCTTCCAGCACCCCCCTTAGACCGGACGTCAGTGTAGTCAAAGGTATGCCCACAGAGGCTATCAAGAGAGATATGACAACATCATGCTGTAACTCAGGGCTGACACTCAACCATCGCATCCCTAAGGGAAATGCTGTACACGCAAGCAGTACCCCGCCAAAAACTCCAGCCGCCAAAACCATGACAAGACCGAGATTTATAATTCTTGAAACTTCTTCGTTCGTCCCACCGGCGAGTTTTTTAGCAACGGTTTGAGTTAACGCACGACCGAGACCGAAATCAAACAAGCTAAAATAGCCTATCAAAACCCAGACAAGAGTTAAAATTCCGAATATCTCAACACCCGCGCTGTTCAGCAAGAAGGGTATCGTCACAGCCCCCAACAAAAATGGGGCTCCACTGCCTAGCAAGTTCCACAATGTATTCTTTCTAAGAGACATTCTAATAGCTCACGTAATGAAATCATGCGGCCTCCGAACGACTCCAGAGTCCCGGCGTGGATTGCATTCCTCCGGATCACCGCCGAGTCGGCGGTAAACCTTATTTTGTCAGATCCCTGCCAATCTAACAGGCCCGCCTCGCCGGCCAAACATTCTCACGCGATACCGGGACCTCTTCAGTATCTTCTCTAAGAGTTGGATAATTGCGTGAAGCTATGACAAAACTAGGCACCCTTTTTGGTCAGTACCAAATAACGAATCAATGCAACCATGACGCCTAGTACCGTGCCCAGCAGCAGTCCCAGAAGAATGATCAGGCCTTTCTTTGGCTTGATGGGGCGGTCTGGTTGTTCGATAGGACCATCTTGCCGGTAAACAGAAACGGTCTCTGGACTAACCTGCAGATCTTGATAAAAACTTTGCTTGATCTGCAACGCTCTCAGCTTTTCGATGAAGGGGTCATCAGACTTACGATTTTCCAGGTTTTCGATTTCAGCTTTGAGCGCTTTGCTACCACGCATGTAAGTCAACTGTCCATCCATTGCCGCAGACACCTCAGCAGACAGGTTGCTAGAGATAATGGGTGGGTTTTGCAGACCAATTGCCTCGGCAATCGTAAGCGCTTCTCGCAATCGCGTAATAGAGTCCTGGCGGATTCGGCTCTCGGTCTCCTGAATGGTGCTGATCTGCTGACCGAGGTTCCGGGCCCGGACCTCCGCTTCGCGCGTAGTGTTTCTTATCATTTCGTTCTCGGCAGCACTACCCGCCCTGGCTGCAAATGTTTTCACCCACTCAGTGACTTGGGCGGCGTCCTCACCCTCTGCGGCGATTGAATAGCGATCTGGCTGCTCCTTGGTAGGAAAACCGATAGTCAGCTCTCTCAAGAATTTGGAATACAGTACATCTTGCGAACCACCGCGCTCGGACTCTGAGAGTGAAGGCAGGTAAGTGTCCTTAAAAAAGGCGCGACGCAATGTTTCGCTCTGCAGGCAACGTGTGAACACGTCATAGACATCTTTGATCGTAAAAGGTGTCAGTTCTGAGTCTCTGGTCCGCCCGTAGTTAAAATCGGCAATTCCGTTCAAGGTAGGCGGCTGGAGATAAACGCGGGCCTCATAGACAGGCTTACTGACGAATGCATACGTTGCAGCTGCCAGTGTTACGATCAAGGCAACGCCCACGATCAAAAATTTTTGAGCCCACAACGCCACAACCAGTTCATACAGGTTGATCTCATTCATGCCCTGCGTGTTTGCCGGGTTGTTCGCCATATCAGGTTTAACCTTTTCAATATTTCGGTGGATTGGATGCAAATGTCATCCTCTTCAGCATCCATTTATCAGCTTCTGCCTCCCCCATCTGACGCACTGCCATCAGATTCCTTGCGGGCGAGAATCGAACAATGGAAGTCGCGCACTGGCATCCTCCAAAAATCGGTAAAACTTGATGATTTGAGATCAGTAGCAGGTTCTGTTGCTTCCCGCAGATCAGCATCGATACAGGCAATACATATCCTGAACTTTTCTTCTCCAAGACATCACCATCATCTACCGGTGCAGTAATCTATCCCAGGGAACCTTGTCACAGGGATGGATTACTGCATACGTAGGTGCTTAGCGACTTGGATAACCGCTCAGACATCAAGTCTCTCGATTCAATGGGAAGGATTATCCAGCAATTTCTGCAGATACTGACCATAGCCCGTTTTCTTCAATGCCGCTGCTTGAGCGGCCAACTGGTTGGCCGTGATCCAACCGCTGTTGTAAGCGATTTCTTCGAGGCAAGCGACTTTCAGGCCCTGCCGTTGCTCAATTGTATGCACGAAGTGGCTTGCCTCAAGCAGGGAGTCGTGTGTCCCTGTATCCAACCAAGCAAAGCCCCGGCCCAGCATTTCAACATTCAGGGCGTTTTTCGTAAGATAGGCACGATTTACATCGGTGATTTCCAGCTCACCACGCTCAGAAGGTTGAATGCTCTTTGCAATTTCCACGACTTCGTTATCGTAGAAGTACAAACCAGTGACTGCGTAGCTGGATTTTGGCTTAAGCGGCTTCTCTTCGATGCTTAAAGCGCGACCAGACTTATCAAACTCGACAACACCAAAGCGTTCCGGATCGGAAACATGGTAGCCGAACACCGTCGCGCCATGTTGCTGGGAGGCGGCTGAGCGCAAGTTGTCGGAAAAGTGCTGACCGTAGAAAATATTATCTCCCAGAATCAGGCAGCAAGGATCCTTACCAATGAACTCTTCACCGATGATGAAAGCTTGTGCCAGGCCATCAGGGCTAGGCTGCTCTGCATAGGTGAGTTTGATACCGTAAAGACTGCCGTCACCCAGAAGTTTTTTGAAACATGGAAGATCTTCAGGAGTCGAGATGATCAGAATTTCACGCATACCCGCGAGCATTAGTACCGACAAAGGATAGAAAATCATCGGCTTATCGTAAATCGGTAGCATTTGCTTCGAAACACCCAACGTAAGTGGGTGGAGCCGAGTGCCTGAGCCGCCTGCGAGAATGATTCCTTTACGATTTGTTGTAGTCATTTGTTCAAAACTTCCATAAGCATTCGGGATACGCCACTTTGCCAATCCGGCAAGTGCAAAGAAAAATTGTCACGCAGCTTCCGAGTATTCAGTCTCGAATTCAAAGGACGGCGTGCAGGCGTTGGGTACTCAGTAGTATTTATGGGATCTACAGCTTTGACAGCGAGCTGTTCGGCGTTGGCCTTGGCGAATTCGATCACGTAAGTTGCGTAGCCATGCCATGAAACCTCACCGCTTGCTGCCAAGTGGTATAGACCTGACAGTTCTGGGCGCAGCACAACTTGCTGGATCGCTAACGCCGTCACATCTGCAATCAGATCGGCGCCCGTGGGCGCCCCTATCTGGTCAGCGATGACATTTAATGTTTCGCGATCTTTAGCCAGTCGAAGCATGGTCTTGGCAAAGTTGCTTCCACGAGCACCGTATACCCAACTGGTGCGGAATATCAGATGCTTGCATCCGGATTCAATGACCGCTTGCTCTCCCGCCAACTTGCTGGAGCCGTAATGATTTACGGGGGCGACGGCATCAGTTTCCTGCCAAGGCGTAGAACCCTCCCCGTTGAAGACGTAATCGGTGGAGTAGTGAATCAGCCAGGCACTCATCGCTGCAGCTTCTTCTGCCATGACCTTAGTTGCCAGACCGTTAACCGTGTCTGCCAATTCCGTTTCCGACTCTGCCTTGTCCACGGCGGTGTACGCGGCGGCGTTGACGATGATGTCAGGCTTGACCTGACGAATCGTCGCGCGCAATGCGTCGAGATCAGAAAGGTCGCCCGACAAGCCATCATGTGTTTGACGATCCAGTGCGATCAGCTCACCCAGTGGAGCGAGGGAACGTTGGAGCTCCCATCCGACTTGACCGTTTTTGCCCAACAGGAGGATTTTCATGCTTTGCCCGAGCGATCCGAGTAGTTCTGGTCGATCCACTGCTGGTAGCTTCCGCTTTTAACGTGCTCTACCCACTCCGCATTACCCAGATACCATTCAACCGTCTTGCGAATGCCGGTTTCGAAGGTCTCTTCCGGCGTCCAGCCCAGCTCCCGCTGGATTTTGCTGGCATCGATAGCGTAGCGCTGGTCATGCCCAGGACGGTCCTGAACGTAGGTGATCAGGCTGGCATGCGGACGATGTGCGGAGTCTGGACGCAGTTCATCGAGCAATGCGCACAAAGTGTGCACCACTTCGATGTTTTGCTTTTCGTTATGTCCGCCGATGTTATACGTCTCGCCAATTACGCCTTCGGTGACGACTTTATAAAGTGCACGGGCATGATCCTCGACGTAAAGCCAGTCACGTACCTGATTGCCTTTACCGTAAACAGGGAGAGGCTTTCCTTCCAGCGCATTGAGGATGATCAGCGGGATCAATTTCTCGGGGAAGTGGCACGGGCCGTAGTTGTTCGAGCAATTGGTCACCAGTGTTGGCAGACCGTATGTGCGCGCCCAAGCACGGACCAGGTGATCGGAACTGGCCTTGCTGGCGGAGTACGGCGAGCTCGGCTGGTAGGGTGTCGTTTCGGTGAAAAGATCTTCGGGACCTTCCAGGTCTCCATATACTTCATCAGTTGAAATATGATGAAAACGGAAACTGGCTTTACGCGTATCTTCTAGCGCCAGCCAGTAATGCCGTGCGGCTTCCAGCAAGGTGTATGTGCCGATGATATTGGTCTGGATGAATTCAGACGGACCGGAGATGGAACGATCGACATGAGACTCTGCGGCCAGGTGCATGATCGCGTCCGGCTGGTGTTCGCGCAAAACCCTATCGACCTGGTCACGGTCACAAATATCAACGCGCTCGAATGCATACCGGGCGTCTTGGCTGACCCCTGCCAAAGACTCAAGGTTACCGGCATAAGTGAGCTTATCGACGTTCACGACAGAGTCGGAAGTCTTGGAGATGATATGACGGATCACCGCCGAACCAATGAATCCGGCGCCGCCGGTTACGAGAATTTTCACGCGAAAACATACCCTTGAGTTACTGACAGGGCCGCCAACCGAGCACTGTCTAATCCATTAATGCAAAAGCCGGCAATGAACCGAGGCTACTTGCAGAGTCAGTCTGCCCGACCTCGGAACCAGCCGCTTTCGGACAAGCGAAGCATTTTACAGCTTAATGACTTTTTTACTAATGGATGTAGACAAGCAGCGGCTAAAGGAAAACACATTTTTCGACACCGGCCATGCTCAACCGGGATATTTGGACCGTACGGATTTGCGCTTGATGAACCAACCCAGGAATGGCCCGATCAACATACCCATCAGTAGGGCGCAAAGCATCGCCAGTGAAACAGGTAGCTGAGGTCCTGACCAACCAAGGAACAGCAAGGAAACCGATTGCTGGTTCTCGAGCACGAATGCGAGAGTCGCAAGAACCAGCAACAGGACAAATACTGCCAGCACCACGCGCTTCAAGTTACGCATCAGCAACTCCTTGAAAATCAAAGGCTGTCAAACCCCCTCCTCCTCATCTTCATTCACCCGATCCCGCAGCTCCTTCCCCGGCTTGAAATGCGGAACGAACTTGCCATCCAGGCTAACCGACTGCCCGGTCTTGGGATTGCGCCCTACCCGCGGTGCGCGGTAGTGCAATGAGAAGCTGCCAAAACCCCGGATCTCGATTCGATCCCCGGTGGCCAGGCATTGGGACATTTGTTCAAGCATGGTCTTGATGGCCAGCTCTACATCCTTGGATGAGAGCAGCCCTTGATGGGTGACAATTCGTTCGATCAACTCCGACTTCGTCATATTTTTCCCTTCTTTTTCAAGCAGCTAGATCAGCGCTTCAAAGGTTTTAGCACGCTCGGAGCCATTTGAACAGTCCAAGATTTGACATATCGTTACCGGCTTTGAGTCGCCCTATTTGCGGGCGTCTCAAGCTGGCGGGCCGCTTGTTCTGTCACCTGCAAATCACCAGCATGGTGCGTGTCAGGTAGCCTGCGGGATTAAAACCGAATGGGTATTCATCCTCGTCCTTGGCGTCATCCGACCTTGCAATAACCTTGTAGCCTGCCGCTTTGCATTCCTTGTCGGCGCGCTTGCGGCATTTCTCCCAACCCGAGCCCAGGCCAGAGCAATCGATCTCTATCCCGCTGACACCACGCACCGCATGGGTCTTGGCGCTGGTGGTGCAGCCTGCCAGTGCCAGTACTGCTATGGCGACCATGAGCTTGTTCATGCACTTCCTTATTAGTCAGGCACCCTACCGGAGGGTGCTTGCGCCCTATGCTCTAGAGTAGCTGCAAATAAGCGATTGATCCTGTTAAAGAAAGGGACAGTTTGGTGGGGGTGTTGGTTCAGCGGATGATGCGCGTGGGGCCGATAAAGATCAAAAGATCAGAAGATCAAAAGATCAAAAGATCAAAAGATCAAAAGATCGCAGCCTTCGGCAGCTCCTACGGGGGGGATTGGGGATATTTCGGGATTGAGGGGGAATTGGGGGATAGGGGGGGGGTTACTGAATTGCGGGCACAAAAAAGGGCGACCGAAGTCGCCCTTTTTCTATGGTCTGACAGAACTTAGTTCTGTTTTTCCATTTGTGCACGCAACAGGTCGCCCAGAGTGGTAGGACCAGGAGCAGCGGTGTCCGAAGCTGGCTTGTCGCGCAGGCTTTGGATTGCTTCTTTCTCTTCTTCAACGTCTTTCGACTTGATGGAGAGCTGGATTACACGGCTCTTACGGTCAACGCTGATGATCTTGGCTTCTACTTCTTCGCCTTCTTTCAGAACGTTGCGCGCGTCTTCAACGCGGTCACGGCTGATTTCGGAGGCTTTCAGAGTCGCTTCGATATCGTCGGCCAGAGTGATGATGGCGCCTTTAGCGTCAACTTCTTTCACGATGCCTTTAACGATTGCGCCTTTGTCGTTCTCTTGAACGTACTCGGAGAACGGATCGCTTTCCAGTTGCTTGATGCCCAGGGAGATGCGCTCGCGCTCTGGGTCAACCGACAGGATAACGGTGTCCAGCTCGTCGCCCTTCTTGAAGCGGCGAACGGCTTCTTCGCCCACTTCGTTCCAGGAGATGTCGGACAGGTGAACCAGACCGTCGATGCCGCCGTCCAGACCAATGAAGATACCGAAATCGGTGATCGACTTGATGGTGCCGGAGATTTTATCGCCCTTGTTGAACTGGCCAGAGAAATCTTCCCATGGGTTAGATTTGCACTGCTTGATGCCGAGGGAGATACGACGACGCTCTTCGTCGATGTCCAGAACCATAACTTCCACTTCGTCGCCGACTTGTACGACTTTCGAAGGGTGGATGTTCTTGTTGGTCCAGTCCATTTCGGAAACGTGTACCAGGCCTTCAACGCCTTCTTCCAGCTCAGCGAAGCAGCCGTAGTCGGTCAGGTTGGTTACACGAGCGGTAACGCGAGTGCTTTCTGGGTAACGGGCTTTGATAGCAACCCATGGATCTTCGCCCAGCTGCTTCAGGCCCAGGGAAACACGATTGCGTTCGCGATCGTACTTCAGAACCTTGACATCGATCTCGTCGCCAACGTTGACGATTTCCGATGGATGCTTGATGCGTTTCCAAGCCATGTCGGTAATGTGCAGCAGGCCATCGACGCCACCCAGATCGACGAATGCGCCGTAATCGGTGAGGTTCTTGACGATACCTTTGACTTGTTGGCCTTCCTGCAGGGATTCCAGCAGAGCTTCACGCTCAGCGGAGTTCTCGGCTTCGAGGACGCTACGACGGGAAACGACAACGTTGTTGCGTTTCTGGTCAAGCTTGATGACCTTGAATTCCAGCTCTTTGCCTTCCAGGTGCGTGGTATCGCGCACAGGACGGACGTCAACCAGGGAACCTGGCAGGAACGCACGGATGCCGTTAACGTCGACAGTGAAGCCGCCTTTAACCTTACCGTTGATAACGCCCTTGACCACTTCCTCAGCTGCGAAGGCTGCTTCCAGAACGATCCAGCACTCGGCGCGCTTGGCTTTTTCACGGGACAGCTTGGTTTCACCGAAACCGTCTTCTACCGAGTCCAGAGCAACGTGAACTTCGTCACCGACATTGATAGTCAGATCGCCAGCGTCGTTGTAGAACTGCTCAAGCGGGATGAGTGCTTCAGACTTCAGGCCAGCGTGAACGGTTACCCAGCGAGCTTGGTAATCGATATCAACGATAACACCGGTGATGATGGAGCCTGCCTGAAGGTTCAGGGTTTTTAGGCTTTCTTCAAAGAGTTCCGCAAAGCTTTCGCTCATTTTAATTCCTGAGTATAAGGGCGAAGAATACGCCCATCTCCACATCCCAGACGACGTGGGTTACGTTCATTTAAAGAAGCACTGCAGGACTATGACTGGTCCCCTGTTGCGCTTCTTGGTCACCCGGCGATATCGCGAATGGCGATCTCGCTCATGATGCGTTGCAGCACCTGGTCGATGGATAATTCCGTGGAATCCAGCTGTATGGCGTCAGCCGCCGGCTTGAGCGGGGCTACCGCTCGCTGGGTGTCACGCTCGTCGCGGACACGTATCTCATCTAGCAGACTCGACAGACTAACACCATCGACTTTCCCCTTCAACTGCAAGTATCGACGGCGCGCACGCTCCTCGGCACTGGCGGTGAGGAAAATCTTCAATGGCGCGTCCGGAAAAACCACCGTACCCATGTCGCGGCCATCGGCTACCAGCCCCGGCGCTTCCTGAAAAGCCCGCTGGCGCTGCAGCAGGGCATCGCGCACGGCCGGCAAGGCGGCCACTTGGGAAGCCCAGGCGCCGACCTGTTCGTTGCGCAAGTCATCGGTCACATCGTCACCTTCGAGGATGATGCGCTGTGGATGACCCTCGGTTGCGCCGACGAACTGCACGTCCAGATGAGCGGCCAGCAGCTTCAGCGACTCTTCATTGGTCAGGTCGACACCGTGATTGCGTGCGGCAAAAGCCAACAGGCGGTACAGCGCACCGGAATCCAGCAGGCACCAGCCCAGGCGCTTGGCCAGTATGCCGGCGATGGTGCCCTTGCCCGACCCGCTTGGGCCGTCGATGGTAATGACCGGTGGCTTGATGTTCACGACTGAGCCTCTTGAGCAACGCGGATGCCGACCTGCGCGCACAGCGCGAGGAAGTTGGGGAACGAGGTCGCGACGTTCGCGCAATCATGGATGCGAATCGGCGCGGTGGCGCGCAGCGACGCAACGCTGAAGGCCATGGCGATCCGGTGGTCGCCGTGACCGTGCACTTCGCCGCCGCCAATCAGGCCGCCGTCGATGATAATGCCGTCCGGGGTCGGTTCGCATTTCACGCCCAGCGCCAACAGGCCGTCGGCCATGACCTGGATGCGGTCCGACTCCTTGACCCGCAGTTCTTCGGCGCCACGCAGGATGGTCCGACCTTCGGCGCACGCAGCTGCGACGAACAATACGGGGAACTCGTCGATCGCCAGTGGAACCAGCGCTTCCGGAATCTCGATACCCTTGAGCTTAGCTGCACGAACGCGCAGGTCCGCCACCGGCTCGCCGCCCACTTCACGCTGGTTCTCCAGGGTGATGTCGGCGCCCATCAGGCGCAGGATGTCGATCACGCCGGTACGGGTCGGGTTGATGCCGACGTGCTCGAGCACCAGCTCAGAGCCCTCAGCGATCGACGCTGCCACCAGGAAGAACGCCGAAGACGAGATATCGCCCGGCACTTCAATGTGGGTAGCGGTCAGTTTGTGCCCGGATTCGACCGACGCGGTAGCACCCTCGACGCTGACCGGGTAGCCGAAGCCACGCAGCATGCGCTCGGTATGGTCGCGAGTCGGTGCCGGCTCGGTGACGGTGGTCTTGCCTTCGGCGTACAGACCAGCGAGCAGCAGGCAGGATTTAACCTGGGCACTGGCCATTGGCATGGTGTAGGTCAGGCCTTTGAGCTTGTTGCCACCGCGAATGACCATCGGCGGACGACCTTCAGCCGCCGTCTCGATCACTGCGCCCATTTCGCGCAGCGGGTTGGCGACGCGGTTCATCGGGCGCTTGGACAGCGAGGCATCGCCGGTCAGGGTGCTGTCGAAGTCCTGCGCAGCCAGCAGGCCGGACAACAGGCGCATCGAAGTACCGGAGTTACCCAGGTAGATCGGGCCTGGTGCAGGCTTGAGGCCATGCAGGCCGACGCCATGGATGGTCACGCGCCCATGGTGCGGACCTTCAATCACGACGCCCATGTCACGGAAGGCTTGCAAGGTCGCCAGGGCATCTTCACCCTCGAGAAAACCTTCCACTTCGGTGACGCCTTCGGCGAGGGAGCCGAGCATGATCGAACGGTGGGAAATCGATTTGTCGCCTGGTACTCGAATCCGCCCAGTCAGGCGGCCACCAGGTTGTGCCAGGAAAATCAGGTCGTTGGAGTTCATAGCGTCCACATAAGCCCGGCGGGCCAG
This sequence comes from Pseudomonas sp. TMW22090, assembly GCF_022496665.1. Lineage (NCBI taxonomy): Bacteria > Pseudomonadati > Pseudomonadota > Gammaproteobacteria > Pseudomonadales > Pseudomonadaceae > Pseudomonas > Pseudomonas sp. TMW22090. The sequence goes on along the minus strand of NZ_SCFH01000009.1, from coordinate 71,296 downwards.
GATTTTACTGAAATGTTCGCGGGCAACCCGGGCGCGAGTGAATACGCCCAACAATTGGTGCCCATCCCCTGCATCGACCGCGTCGCGCAAGGCGTCGAGGTCGCTGCGAAATGTATCGAGTGTGCGCAGGACAGCTTCGCGGTTGGCGAGGAAGATGTCGTGCCACATGACCGGGTCGCTGCCCGCGATTCTCGTGAAATCGCGGAAACCGCCGGCAGCGTAACGGAAGATCTCAAGATTTTCATTGCGCTTGGCCAATGAATCGACCAAACCGAATGCGAGCAGGTGCGGCAAATGGCTGGTAGCCGCCAATACTTCATCGTGACGCTCGACCTGCATATGCTCGACATCGGCACCCAGTTCGCGCCACAGGCGATCGACCACCGCCAAAGCGGCCGGATCCGTTTGCGCAAGCGGCGTCAGGATGACTTTATGACGACGGAACAGCTCGGCATTGGAGGCTTCCACCCCGCTCTGCTCGGAACCGGCAATCGGATGCCCCGGCACGAAGTGCGACGGCATGCCGCCGAACGCCTCGGTGGCCGCACGCACCACGTTGCCCTTGGCGCTGCCGACATCGGTCAGGATCGCCTGGCCCAGGTCCATGCCGGCCAACCGGACGAGCATTTTCTCCATGGCCAGGATCGGCACGGCGAGCTGGATCACGTCGGCGCCCTGACAGGCCAGCGCCAGGTCTTCTTCGCAGCGATCCACCACACCCAGCTCAACCGCCAGTTTGCGCGACTGCGGATCAAGATCGACCCCCACCACTTCACGGCACAGGCCACTTTCGCGCAGCCCCTTGGCAAAGGAACCACCGATCAAGCCCAGGCCGACCACCACCAGGCGCCCGATCATAGGCGCCGCAGGTTGCAGTGCAGTGACATCAACCACGGGCCAGAACCTTGGTCAGCGCCTCGAGGAAGCGGCTGTTTTCGGCAGGCAAGCCGATGGTGATGCGCAGGTGGTTCGGCATGCCGTAGTTGGCCACCGGCCGCACGATCACGCCTTCACGCAGCAACCCCTGGAAGACCGGCGCCGCGACGCGACCCAGGTCCACGCAGATGAAGTTGCCTTTGGACGGGATCCAGCTCAGTCCCAGCTCACGGAAACCCGCTTCCAGCTGCTGCATGCCGGCTTCGTTCAGGCGTCGGCTTTCAGCCAGGTAGTCGCTGTCCTGCAACGCCGCACAGGCCGCGGCGAGGGCGAGGCTGTTGACGTTGAATGGCTGGCGCACCCGATTGAGCACATCGGCCACTACGGCGGTAGACAACCCGTAGCCAACGCGCAGCGCCGCCAGGCCATAGGCCTTGGAGAAGGTACGCGACACCAGCAGGTTCGGGTAAGCCGCCAGGTAGTCGAGGCCGTCCGGCAGGTCGCTGCCTTCGGCGTATTCGATGTAGGCCTCGTCCAGCACGACCAGCACATGCTCCGGAACGTCCTGGAGGAATTCATCCAGGGCTTCGGCGCCGAACCAGGTGCCGGTCGGGTTGTTCGGGTTGGCGATGAAAATCACTCGGGTATTGGCATCGATCGCCGCCAGCATGGCCGTCAGGTCGTGCCCCCAGTCTTTCGCCGGGATCACTCGCGCCTCGGCGCCAACGGCCTGGGTCACGATCGGATAAACGGCAAACGCGTGCTCGCTGAATATCGCGTTCAGGCCCGGCGCCAGGTAAGCCCGCGCAACCAGTTCGAGGATGTCGTTGGAACCGTTGCCCAGGGTCACCTGATCCAGTTCGACGCGGCACTGTTGGGCCAGCAGGGTCTTGAGGGCAAAACCGTTGCCGTCCGGATAGCGGGTCAGCTCGGCCAGCGCTTCGCGGATCGCGGCCAGGACCTTGGGACTGGCGCCCAGCGGGTTTTCGTTGCTCGCCAGTTTGACGATGCTGGCCGGATCGATGTCCAGCTCGCGTGCCAGTTCGTCCACGGGCTTGCCCGGAACGTAAGGCGAAAGTTGTTGCACGCCCGGCTGTGCCAGAGCGAGGAAGTTACCACTCATGTGCTATCGCCCTTAGAGAACTGCTTTGGGGTAGGAGCCCAGCACTTTAAGCGCCACGGCTTCCTGACTGATCTTTTCCAGTACACCCTTGATCAACGGATCACGGTGATGGCCGACGAAGTCGATAAAGAACACATAGGTCCATTTACCACTGCGCGAAGGACGCGTCTCGATTCGAGTCAGGTCGATGCCATTGTCGTGGAAAGGCACCAGCAGCTCGTGGAGCGCGCCCGGCTTGTTGCTCATGGAAACGATGATCGAGGTCTTGTCATCACCGGTCGGCGGCACTTCCTGGTTGCCGATCATCAGGAATCGCGTGGAGTTGTCCGGGCGATCCTCGATTTTCTCAGCCAGGCGCGTCAGCCCGTACAGGCCTGCGGCCATGTCACCGGCAATCGCCGCCGAGTTCCACTCGCCCTTGACCCGCTTGGCCGCTTCGGCGTTGCTGGAAACCGCCACGCGCTCAACGTTCGGGTAGTGCGCATCAAGCCACTTGCGGCACTGGGCCAGGGACTGGGCATGGGAATAGATGCGGCTGATACTGTCGGTCTTGGTGTTTTCACCGACCAGCAGGTGGTGGTGGATGCGCAGCTCGACTTCGCCACAGATCACCATGTCGTGTTCCAGGAAGCTGTCAAGGGTGTGGTTGACCGCGCCTTCGGTGGAGTTTTCCACCGGCACCACGCCAAAATTCACCGCCCCCGCCGCCACTTCCCGGAACACTTCATCGATCGCCGCCATCGGCTTGCTGATCACTGCGTGGCCGAAGTGTTTCATGGCAGCTGCCTGGGTGAACGTACCCTCAGGGCCGAGGTAGGCCACTTTCAGCGGCTGCTCGAGGGCCAGGCACGAGGACATGATTTCGCGAAACAACCGCGCCATCTCTTCGTTGCCCAGCGGCCCCTGGTTACGCTCCATCACGCGCTTGAGCACCTGGGCTTCACGCTCAGGACGATAGAACACCGGCACTTCGCCTTCGGCCAGGGAGGCCATCTTTACTCGCGCAACTTCCTGGGCACACCGTGCACGCTCGCTGATCAGCTCCATGACCTTGGTGTCCAGGGCGTCAATGCGAACGCGCAGTGCCTTGAGTTCTTGCTCAGACATTAGCCGTGTTCCTTCTCGAACTCTGCCATGTACGAAATCAGTGCGTTGACCGCAACGATATCGACGGCGTTATAGATGGAGGCGCGCATGCCGCCCACGGAACGATGGCCCTTGAGGTTCAGCAGGCCACGTTCGTCGGCACCGGCCAGGAACGGCTTGTCGAGACGGTCGTCCGCCAGGCGGAACGGCACGTTCATCCACGAGCGGTCGGATTTGTTGATCGGGTTGCTGTACAGACCGCTGGCATCGATGAAGTCATACAGCGTGCGCTGCTTCACTTCGTTGAGCTTGCCGATGGCCTCGACGCCGCCCTGCTCCTTGAGCCATTCGAACACCAGGCCGGACAGGTACCAGGCCAGAGTCGGCGGGGTGTTGTACATCGAGCCGTTGTCGGCAGCGACCTTGTAGTTGAGCATGGTCGGGCACAGGGAACGGGCGCGCCCGAGCAGGTCTTCGCGAACGATGTTGACCACGATACCGCTCGGGCCGATGTTCTTCTGGGCGCCGGCGTAGATCATGCCGAAGCGCGACACATCGATTGGACGCGAGAGGATGTCCGAGGACATGTCGGCAACCAGTGGGACGTCGCCGGTTTCCGGGATCCACTGGAATTCCAGGCCGCCGATGGTTTCGTTCGGGGCGTAGTGAACGTAGGCCGCGTCTTTGGACAGCTGCCACTCGTTCTGGCCAGGAATGGCGAAGTAGTCGTAGGGCTTGGCAGTACCGGCAACGTTGACGTGACCGTAGCGCGAAGCTTCTTCGATGGCTTTTTGCGACCAGATACCGGTGTCGATGTAGTCGGCAGAGCCGCTTTCCGGCAGCAGGTTCAGCGGAATCTGGGCGAATTGCTGGCTGGCGCCCCCCTGCAGGAACAGCACTTTGTAGTTGGAGGGGATATTGAGCAGATCACGCAGATCCTGCTCGGCCTTGGTGGCGATGGACACGAACTCATCGCTGCGATGGCTCATTTCCATGACCGACAGGCCCTTGCCATGCCAATCAAGGAGTTCACCCTGAGCGCGCTTCAGGACAGCTTCAGGAAGCGCCGCAGGACCGGCACAGAAGTTATAGGCTCTCTTGCTCACATCCAATCTCGCTCTGATTTGGTGGTAGTCACGCAATAGTACGGTGTGATCGTCCCGCGAATGGCTGGCGCGATCAACTGTAGGAGCGAGCTTGCTCGCGATGGATTCGAAGACGCCGGGTTTAATCAGAAAACCCGCGTCATCGTTGACGTCCATCGCGAGCAAGCTCGCTCCTACAGGCATCATTAATTCCAGAGAGACAAACAACAAGGGGGCGAATTTTCATCCGCCCCCCTGTGTGCCCGCTTATTCCTGCGGTTCTTCGTCAGCAGCGGCATCGAGTTGCTGGTCTTCACCAGCGTCGTCGATCACGACTTCACCGTCGAACACTGCACCTTCTTCACCTTCTTCCAGTTCTTCGCCCTCGACTTCCGACGGCTCCTGAACCCGCTCCAGGCCTACCAGCGTTTCGTCGCTGGCCAGCTTGATCAGGGTCACGCCCTGGGTGTTACGACCCAGGCTGGATACTTCGTCGACTCGGGTACGAACCAGGGTGCCCTGGTCGGAAATCAGCATGATCTCCTCGCCATCGAGCACCTGAACCGCGCCAACCAGGCGGCCGTTGCGATCGTTGCTGACCATGGCGATGACGCCCTGACCACCACGCTTGTACTCAGGGAACTCGGAAATCGCCGTGCGCTTGCCGTAACCACGCGCCGAAGCGGTGAGGATCTGGCTGCCTTCTTCAGGGATCAGCATCGAAATCAGCTTCTGCCCTTCTGGCAGGCGCATGCCGCGCACGCCGCGGGCTGTACGGCCCATGGCACGTACGTCGGATTCCTTGAAGCGAGTGACCTTGCCGCCGTCGGAGAACAGCATGACTTCACGCTCGCCGTCGGTGATCGCGGCGCTGATCAATACGTCGCCTTCGTCCAGCTCCAGCGCGATCAGGCCAACGCTGCGTTGACGGCTGAAGGATTCCAGCGGGGTCTTCTTCACGGTGCCTTTGGCAGTCGCCATGAAGATGAAGTGACCTTCGGTGTATTCCTCGACCGGCAGCATGGTGGTGATGTATTCATCACTGTCCAGCGGCAGCAGGTTGACCAGCGGACGACCACGGGCAGCGCGGGACGCTTCCGGGATTTCGTAGGTTTTGAGCCAGTACACCTTGCCTTTGCTGGAGAACAGGAGGAGCGTGGTGTGGCTGTTGGCAACCAGCAGGTGAGCGATGTAGTCCTCATCCTTGACGCCGGTGGCCGACTTGCCTTTACCGCCACGACGCTGGGCCTGGTACGCAGCCAATGGCTGGGTCTTGGCATAGCCACCATGGGAGATGGTCACGACACGTTCTTCTTCCGGGATCATGTCACCCAGGGTCAGGTCGAGACGGGCATCGAGGATTTCGGTGCGACGCACGTCGCCGTATTCGGCGCGAATCACTTCCAGCTCTTCGCGGATCACTTCCATCAGGCGCGTGGCGCTGTTGAGGATGCGGATCAGCTCGCCGATCTGGTTGAGAATCTCCTGGTATTCGGCCAGCAGCTTCTCGTGCTCCAGACCGGTCAGGCGGTGCAGGCGCAGTTCCAGGATGGCTTGCGCCTGCTCTGGCGACAGGAAGTACTTGCCTTCGCGCAGGCCGTATTGCGGGTCCAGGGTCTCTGGACGGCAAGAGTCAGCACCGGCGCGTTCGACCATCGCAACCACGGCGGAAGATTCCCACGCAGTTTTGATCAGGGCTTCCTTGGCTTCCGATGGTGTCGGCGAAGCCTTGATCAGGGCGATGACCGGGTCGATGTTCGACAGGGCAACCGCTTGACCTTCCAGGATGTGACCACGTTCGCGGGCTTTACGCAGCTCGAACACGGTACGACGGGTAACGACTTCGCGACGGTGACGAACGAAGGCTTCCAGCAGGTCCTTGAGGTTCAGGATCCGCGGGCGGCCGTCGATCAGCGCGACGATGTTGATACCGAACACTGCTTGCAGCTGGGTCTGCGCGTAGAGGTTGTTAAGGATCACCTCAGGCACTTCGCCGCGACGCAGCTCGATCACGACGCGCATACCGTCCTTGTCGGACTCGTCGCGCAGTTCGGTGATGCCTTCGAGCTTCTTCTCTTTGACCAGCTCGGCGATCTTCTCGATCAGGCGGGCCTTGTTCAGCTGGTAGGGCAGTTCGGTGATGACGATCTGCTGGCGACCACCGACCTTGTCGATGTCTTCGATCGTGGAGCGGGCACGCATGTAGATGCGCCCGCGACCGGTACGGTAGGCTTCGATGATGCCGGCGCGACCGTTGATGATCGCGGCGGTCGGGAAGTCCGGACCTGGGATGTATTGCATCAGCTCATCGATGGTCAACTCAGGGTTGTCGATGAGGGCCAGGCAACCGTCGATGACTTCACCGAGGTTGTGTGGCGGGATGTTGGTCGCCATGCCCACGGCGATACCGCTGGAGCCGTTGACCAGCAGGTTGGGAATACGGGTTGGCATGACCGCCGGGATCATTTCGGTGCCGTCGTAGTTCGGCACCCAGTCCACGGTTTCTTTATGCAGGTCAGCCAGCAGCTCGTGCGCCAGCTTGGTCATGCGCACTTCGGTATATCGCATGGCCGCGGCGTTGTCGCCGTCCACCGAACCGAAGTTGCCCTGGCCGTCTACCAGCAGGTAGCGCAGCGAGAATGGCTGCGCCATCCGAACGATGGTGTCGTACACCGCGGTATCACCGTGCGGGTGATACTTACCGATCACGTCACCGACAACACGGGCAGATTTCTTGTACGGCTTGTTGAAGTCGTTGCCCAGCTCGCTCATCGCGAACAGCACACGCCGGTGCACGGGCTTCAAGCCATCGCGCGCATCCGGCAGTGCCCGCCCGACAATTACGCTCATTGCGTAGTCGAGGTAGGACTGCTTCAGCTCGTCTTCGATATTGACCGGGAGGATTTCTTTGGCCAGTTCGCCCATGAGAAGCCTGATTCCTTTTTCTGGTGAAACCTCGTCACATCCATATGGGACGAACGAAGCTCGCCGCTGCAGGCTGAGTGCCATGCACCGACTTACGACAAATCACGAGTTATGACATGGATCTGCGCAGTAAAGGCAGCCGCATCGGGCTACCTTGGAAACCGCCGAATGTTATCACAAGAGCCGCCACGCACCTATCCCCCTGATGCGCATGGAGTGTAGTTAGTTGACTGGTGGCGGGCTTGAAGGAGACGAGAGAGGCTCAGAGCTGCTGAAAATGCAGAATCAGGCGCCGAATTACGAAGGTTTACTGACTTTCAGACCCTAATCGCCAGCAGGCTGGCTCCCACATTGATCTGAATCGATCACAAACCCTGTGAGAACCAGCCTTACTGACTTTCAAACCCTAGTCGCCAGCAGGCTGGCCCCGCACTGATCTGAATCGATCACAAACCCTGTGAGAACCAGCCTTACTGACTTTCAAACCCTAGTCGCCAGCAGGCTGGCCCCGCACTGATCTGAATCGATCACAAACCCTGTGGGAGCCAGCCTGCTGGCGATGGCGTCCCGTGGAACGCCACGAATAATCAATGCAGACGCTTGCGGCACATCAACTGCGCCATCTTCGCGGTGTCCGGACGCTCGACAATGCCTTTTTCAGTCACGATCGCATCGATCAGGTCCGCAGGCGTCACGTCAAACACCGGGTTGAACGCATCGACATCGGCCCCGACCCGCTTGCCGCCGACTTCCAGCAACTCGCGCCCGTCACGCTCCTCGATCGGAATGTCGTCGCCGCTCGCCAGTTGCATGTCGATGGTCGAACTCGGCGCCACCACCATGAAGCGCACGCCGTGGTGCATGGCATTGACCGCCAGCTGATAGGTGCCGATCTTGTTCGCCACATCGCCATTGGCCGTGATCCGGTCAGCGCCGACGATGACCCAGGTAATGCCCTTGGTCTTCATGATATGCGCTGCCGCCGAGTCGGCATTGACCGTCACCGGGATGCCTTCATTGGCCAGCTCCCAGGCCGTCAGCCGGGAGCCCTGCAGCCATGGCCGGGTTTCGTCGGCATAGACGCGCTCGACCATGCCTTCGATGAACGCACCGCGGATCACCCCCAGCGCCGTGCCGAACCCGCCAGTGGCCAGCGCGCCGGTGTTGCAATGGGTGAGGATCGCCTGGGCGTTACCTTGGTGCTTGCGGATCAGGTCCACACCCAGTTGCGCCATGGTCAGGTTGGCTTCGCGATCACTTTCGTGAATGGCAATGGCTTCAGCTTCCAGTGCCGCCAGCGGGTCAGCCTGACTCTTCACGCGATCAAGCCGGTCATGCATGCGCCCCAGGGCCCAGAACAGGTTGACCGCAGTAGGTCGAGAGTCGGCCAGCAGGGCAAAATCCTCTTCCAGCGCCGCATACCAGTCGCCGCCTTGGGCAACCCGGGCGCGCGCCGCCAGCACGATGCCATAGGCCGCACTGATGCCAATCGCCGGAGCGCCACGCACCACCATCGATCGAATGGCCTCGGCGACACCGGCGGCGTCGGTATAGGCGATCCAGGTTTCCTCGAACGGCAGAACACGCTGATCCAGCAGGTACAGGGCGCCATCGCGCCAATCGATGGCCTTCACTTTCTCCGCAGCCAACAGTCGATCGCGCATTATTCACCCCGCACTCAGAAACAAAGCCGCCGATTATAGCGATCCCCCCGCCAAGACGCTCGGGTATACTTCGCCATCCTTTACAAAAGCCCTGGAACCGATCCTCGATGCCGAACACTGCCGCTGCGCTCGACCTGTTATTGCTGCCGACCTGGCTGGTACCCGTCGAACCCGCTGGCGTAGTCCTCAAGGAGCACGCCATCGGCATCCGCGAAGGGCGCATCGTATTTATCGGCCCACGCAGCGCAGCATTGAAGCTTGAGGCCCGCGAAGTACGGGAATTGCCGGACATGCTGCTCAGCCCGGGCCTGATCAATGCCCACGGCCATGCGGCCATGACGCTGTTCCGTGGCCTGGCCGATGACCTGCCCCTGATGACGTGGCTTGAAAACCACATCTGGCCCGCCGAAGCCAAGTGGGTCGATGAAGACTTCGTGCGTGACGGCACCGACCTGGCAATCGCCGAACAGATCAAAGGCGGCATCACCTGCTTCTCTGACATGTACTTCTTCCCCAAGGTTGCCAGCGAGCGCGTGCACAACAGCGGTATTCGCGCGCAAATTGCCATTCCGATCCTCGACTTCCCCATTCCCGGCGCCAGCACGGCGGACGAAGCCATTCGTCAGGGCGTGGAGCTGTTTGGCGACCTCAAGCACCATGAGCGCATCAGGATCACCTTCGGCCCCCATGCACCCTACACGGTGGGCGACGAAAACCTGGAGAAAATCCGCGTGATCGCCGAAGAGCTCGATGCCTCCATTCACATGCACGTGCATGAGACAGCTTTTGAAGTGCAGCAGTCGGTAGAACAGCGCGGCGAACGCCCGCTGGCCCGGCTCGCTCGCCTGGGACTGCTGGGGCCGCGCTTCCAGGCGGTGCACATGACCCAGATCAGCGATGAAGACCTGCAACTGCTGGTAGAAAGCAATACCAACGTTATTCACTGCCCCGAGTCGAACCTCAAGCTGGCCAGCGGATTCTGCCCGGTGGAGCGTTTATGGCAGGCGGGGGTCAATGTCGCCGTGGGTACCGATGGTGCCGCCAGCAACAATGACCTGGATCTGCTCGGCGAGACCCGCACCGCTGCGTTGCTGGCCAAGGCGGTCGCCGGCTCGGCCACCGCCCTGGATGCCCATCGTGCGCTGCGCATGGCCACGCTCAACGGCGCCCGGGCGCTGGGGATCGATGCCGAAGTGGGTTCGCTGGAAGTCGGCAAGGCGGCGGACATCGTGGCGTTCGATCTGTCCGGGCTGGCGCAACAACCCGTGTATGACCCGGTTTCGCAGCTTATATATGCCACCGGTCGCGACTGCGTGAAACACCTGTGGGTCGCCGGCAAGCAATTGCTCGACGACCGTCGCCTGACCCGCCTTGACGAAGAGCACCTGTGTGCCACCGCCAAGGCCTGGGGCCAGCGCATCAGCGGCCGCACCGAATCGTAAGCCCCCCGGAACAGATTCCGGGGCAACAGGATTTTTCAAGTTTAGAGGATTGAACCATGAGCAACGTCGACTACGCCGAAATCGCCAAATTCGAAGCCCTGGCCCATCGCTGGTGGGACCGCGAGAGCGAGTTCAAGCCGCTGCACGATATCAACCCGCTGCGGGTCAACTGGATTGACGAACGTGTCAACCTGGCCGGCAAGAAAGTCCTCGACGTCGGTTGCGGCGGCGGCATTCTCAGTGAGGCCATGGCCCAGCGCGGCGCGACGGTCATGGGCATCGACATGGGCGAAGCCCCGCTGGCAGTCGCTCAATTGCACCAGCTGGAATCGGGTGTCACCGTCGAATACCGGCAGATCACTGCCGAAGCCCTGGCCGAAGAAATGCCCGAGCAGTTCGACGTCGTTACCTGCCTGGAAATGCTCGAGCACGTACCGGATCCGTCGTCGGTGATCCGCGCCTGCTACCGCATGGTCAAGCCCGGCGGCCAGGTGTTCTTCTCCACCATCAACCGCAATCCCAAGGCCTACCTGTTCGCCATCGTCGGCGCCGAATACATCATGAAGCTGCTGCCTCGCGGCACCCATGACTTCAAGAAATTCATTCGCCCCTCGGAACTGGGTGCCTGGAGCCGCATGGCCGGCCTGACGGTCAAGGACATCATCGGCCTGACCTACAACCCGCTGACCAAGCACTACAAACTGGCTTCCGACGTGGACGTCAACTACATGATCCAGACCCTGCGCGAGGAGTAAGCCGATGCGTATCAGAGCGGTCCTTTTCGACATGGATGGCACGCTGCTCGACACCGCGCCGGACTTCATTGCCATTTGCCAGGCCATGCTCGCCGAGCGCGGCCTGCCGGCCATCAATGACAAGTACATCCGCGACGAAATCTCCGGTGGCGCCAAGGCGATGGTCGCAGCGACCTTTGCCATGGACCCGGAGGCGCCCGGCTTCGAAGCGCTGCGCCTGGAATTCCTCGAGCGCTACCTCAAGGGATGTGCGGTGCACAGCAAGCTGTTCGACGGCATGGGCGAGCTGCTGGCCGACATCGAGAAAGCCAACCTGATCTGGGGCGTGGTCACCAACAAGCCGGTGCGCTTCGCCGAGCCGATCATGCAGCAGCTGGGCCTGGCCGAGCGTTCGGCACTGCTGATCTGCCCGGATCACGTGAAGAACAGCAAGCCGGACCCGGAGCCGTTGATCCTTGCGTGCAAGATGCTCGACCTGGACCCGGCCAGCGTGCTGTTCGTGGGCGATGACCTGCGCGATATCGAGTCCGGCCGTGATGCCGGGACCCGCACCGCAGCAGTCACCTACGGCTACATTCATCCAGACGACAACCCGCGGCACTGGGGTGCGGATGTGGTGGTGGATCATCCGCTGGAGTTGCGCAAGGTACTTGATAGCGCCCTCTGCAGCTGTTGAAAGCTGGTTCCAGACTCTGGGGATGTGGTGTGAATGCTGACGCCTTCGCGGGCAAGCCCGCTCCCACAGGTTTTTGTTGGTGGATACGAAATGTGTGGCCACCTTCAATCCTTGTGGGAGAGGGCTTGCCCGCGATGGCCGCGCCGCGATCTGTTTTTGTTTTAGTCGAGGTTTTTTATGTTTGATTATTCCGCCCGCCCTGAATTGCTCAAGGACCGGGTCATTCTGGTCACCGGTGCAGGGCGCGGCATTGGCGCTGCGGCTGCGAAAACCTACGCAGCCCATGGCGCAACCGTACTGCTGCTGGGCAAGACCGAAGCCAACCTGACCCAGGTCTACGACGAGATCGAAGCCGCTGGCCACCCGCAACCGGCCGTCATCCCGTTCAACCTCGAAACCGCCCTGCCCCATCAATACGATGAACTGGCGGCGATGATCGAAACCGAGTTCGGCCACCTCGACGGCCTGCTGCACAACGCCTCGATCATTGGCCCGCGTACGCCGATCGAACAGCTGTCGGGCGAAAACTTCATGCGCGTCATGCAAGTCAACGTCAATGCCATGTTCATGCTTACCAGCACCCTGCTGCCGCTGCTCAAGCTGTCCCAGGACGCCTCGGTGGTGTTCACCTCCAGCAGCGTCGGGCGCAAGGGCCGGGCGTACTGGGGCGCTTACGGTGTGTCCAAGTTCGCCACCGAAGGCCTGATGCAAACGCTGGCCGACGAGGTCGATACCGTTGCACCGGTGCGTTCCAACAGCATCAACCCGGGCGCAACCCGCACCAGCATGCGCGCCCAGGCTTATCCTGGGGAAAACCCGCTGAACAACCCGACCCCCGAGGAGATCATGCCGGTCTATCTCTACCTGATGGGGCCGGACAGTTCGGGTATCAACGGGCAGGCCTTTAACGCCCAGTGATACCGCACGTCGCCTTGCGTGCCGCGCCGGCTTTTCGCCGCGGCACCTGTCGGGCCACGCAACTGAGCCTATTTTAAGTCAAACATCCGTCGCCGGTTCCTGACCAAACGCCTTAGCCAGCGGACAACCTGTTGATTTAAAGTAATTTTTATTCAAATGAACCGAATGGCATGAGTTTCGCTCTAATTTTGCTCAGACACGCGAGTGATAGCAGATAGGGGCAGGGCTCCAGTCGATAGGTTACTAATCGTCGGCAAAGCGGACTAGACTTGGCACAGATGTCCTACGGGACTGACGGATCAGTATGACGCGCAGCCCACAAGCCGCTCTCACCCAGCTTGTAAGACAGTCTTACTGCTCAGGGGCGCATGCAATATGAAATCACCTTCCCAGACCAACGCAATGGACTTCGACAGTGCCAAATTGCAACGCCTGGGCTTTGGTCAACAGCCACGGATTCTGGAAAGGCCCATCAGTCTTGCGCAAGTACGCCAGCAACTGGTGTTGCAACTGCAAACCAGCCTGGAGCCACAGCGCATACTCGGGCTCTTCTTCCGGGAGATCCAGCGACTCGTACCGCTCGATGCCTTGAGCTACCAGCACAAGGCCAGCGACCTGCGCCTGGAATTCGGCCAGCGCGGCCACCACTCCATCAGCTACAGCCTGAGCCATGAGGGCGAACATCTGGGCGAGCTGACGTTCCGCCGCAATCAGCGCTTCACCGAACAGGAGCAGGGCAACCTCGAATCACTGTTGTCTGCACTGCTGTTTCCGATGCGCAACGCCCTGCTCTACCGCGTGGCCACGCAGAGCGCCTTGCGTGATCCACTGACAGACACCGGCAACCGTGTCGCCATGGACCAGACGCTGCAGCGGGAAATCGACATGTCGCGCCGGCATTTGCAGCCGCTGTCGCTATTGATGCTGGACATCGACCATTTCAAGCGCATCAACGACACTCACGGGCACAGTGCGGGTGATGAAGTGCTCAAGGCCGTTGCTGCCTCGATCAAGGGCCAGTTGCGCAATGTGGACATGGTGTTCCGCTACGGCGGCGAGGAGTTTCTGATTCTGCTGTCCAACACCGGCCGTGAAGCGGCGGCCATGGTCGGCGAGCGCCTGCGTTTTGCCACCCAGGCCAAGGAGTACCTGGCGGACGGTAAATCCATTGAATTGACGGTGAGCCTCGGCTGTTCGACCTTGCTGCCCGGCGAATCCGCCGAGAGCCTGTTGCGCCGGGCCGATAGCGCGCTGTACGTGGCCAAGCGCGAAGGCCGTAACCGGCTGGCCATGGCCGGCTGAGTTCGCCTGCGGGCACGCTGATCACGCGGCCCGCGGCGACTGATTCAGCGCACCGCACCACGCAGCTCGCCCACCAGGTGTTGCAGCTTGGCCGGCTCGGCGTCCTCGACGGGCACTGCGGCCCCGGCCACCAGGGTCACCCTCGACCACAATCGACGAAATAACCCCTTGCCCGGATCGCGGCTGAAGAAACTCCCCCACAACCCCTGCAACGCCAGCGGAATCACCGGCACCGGCGTTTCTTCGAGTATGCGCGTCAAACCGCCCCTGAACTCGTTGATTTCGCCATCGACGGTCAGCTTGCCTTCCGGAAAGATGCACACCAGCTCGCCCTCCTTCAGGTATTGAGCAATGCGCGTGAAGGCCTTCTCGTAGATCTGGATATCTTCCTGGCGCCCGGCGATCGGGATCGTCCCGGCTGTGCGAAAGATGAAATTGAGCACCGGCAGGTTGTAGATCTTGTAGTACATCACAAAACGAATCGGCCGCCGTACCGCCCCGCCAATCAGCAAGGCGTCAACGAAGGACACGTGGTTGCACACCAGCAATGCCGCGCCTTCATCAGGAATCTGCTCCAGGTTGCGATGCTCGACGCGGTACATGGAATGGCTGAGCAGCCAGATCATGAAGCGCATGCTGAACTCGGGAACGATGCTGAAGATGTAGGCATTGACGCCGATGTTGAGCAGCGACACCACCAGGAACAGCTGCGGGATCGACAGCTCGACCATGCTCAGCAGAACGATCGAGACAATCGCCGAGACCACCATGAATAGCGCGTTGAGGATGTTGTTGGCAGCGATGACCCGCGCCCGCTCGTTCTCCGGCGTGCGCGACTGGATCAGCGCGTACAGCGGAACGATGTAAAAACCGCCAAATACGCCGAGTCCCAGGATGTCGATCAACACCAGCCAGGTATGGGCAAACCCCAACACTTCAAGCCAGCTGTGGCCCGTGACGCTGTCCGCAATCCCGCCGGAATGCCACCACAGCAACAGCCCGAACACCGTCAGGCCAAACGAGCCGAACGGCACCAGGCCGATCTCGACTTTGCGCCCCGAGAGCTTCTCGCACAGCATCGAGCCCAGCGCGATGCCCACCGAAAACACCGTCAGGATCAGCGTCACTACGGTCTCGTCGCCGTGCATCCATTCCTTGGCGTAAGCCGGGATCTGCGTCAGGTAGATCGCGCCGACAAACCAGAACCAGGAGTTGCCGACGATCGAACGCGACACCGCCGGAGTTTGCCCCAGGCCCAATTTCAAAGTCGCCCAGGACTGGCTGAAGATGTTCCAGTTCAGGCGCATCTGCGGGGATGACGCGGCAGCACGCGGAATGCTGCGACTGGCGAGGTAGCCGAGCACGGCCACGCCGATGATCGCGGTGGAAACAATCGGTGCGTAATGACTGGACGACATCATGATGCCGGCGCCGATGGTGCCCGCGAGAATCGCCAGGAAGGTGCCCATCTCCACTAGCCCGTTGCCGCCCACCAGCTCCTCATCACGCAAGGCCTGGGGCAGGATCGAGTATTTCACCGGACCAAACAGCGCGGAGTGAGTGCCCATGGCAAACAGCGCCAGCAGCATCAACCACAGGTGGTCGAACATGAAACCCACAGCGCCTACCGCCATGATGGCGATTTCCCCGAGCTTGATCAGGCGGATCAGCGCGTCTTTGGCAAACTTCTCGCCGAACTGGCCGGCCAGCGCCGAGAACAGGAAAAACGGCAGGATAAACAGCAACGCACACAGATTGACCCAGATCGAGCGATCGCCATCAATGGTCAACTTGTACAGGATGGCGAGGATCAGCGACTGTTTGAATATGTTGTCGTTGAATGCCCCAAGAGACTGTGTCACGAAAAACGGCAGGAAACGCCGGGTGCGCAGCAAGGTGAACTGTGAGGGATGACTCATCTTCCGTGTGTCCCCGTTATGATTTTGGGTAATGAGTGGCGTGCAAACCAGTGCATACAGTACTTGGAGTGACAAATCCTGATTCAGGCCACAAATTACCTGTGTTCGCCGTTTATTTCCTTAAACCTGCAATGCAAGGTGAGACAAACAGCTCGCCGCGCCACGCGCCTTGCACCGTGCGTTTACCGACGATCAGCCACATCACCGCGAGCATGGCCACCAGCAGGCAGCCGAACAGGCTGAAGAACATCAGGTTCAGGATGCTGGCCAGTTTCAAGGTGGCCAGGGCATACACGCCGAGGGGAAAGGTGAAGCCCCACCAGCCCAGGTTGAACGGAATGCCCGCACGCAGGTAGCGCACAGTTATCAGCAGCGCAATCAGCATCCACCACAGGCCGAACCCCCACAGCGTGATCCCGGCGATCAGGCCCAGGCCGGCAGCTATTTCCCCGATGCCGCCCATTGCATTGGCCGCGAAGATCGCCGGTGCATCGCCGCCCAGCAGCAACATGCCGAGCGCACCGGTACCAATGGGGCCCAGCGCCAGCCAGCTCGAAGCGGCCATGTTTTCGTGAGGCAGTTTATGCAGGGCCATGCGCAGCATCAGGATGGTCAGGATGCTGAAGGCCACTGGCAGGGAGAAGGCCCAGAGTACGTAGCTGGTCACCAGCACCACCAACTGCGAATGTGCGTCGCCCAGGTGCGGCGCGAGCAAGCCACCACTGGCCGCGGCCACCTCCGCCGCGACCACCGGCAACAGCCAGACGGCGGTCATCTGGTCGATACTGTGCTCTTGCCGGGTGAACATCATGTAGGGAATCAACACCCCGCACGCCAGCGCCATCGCTACGTCCAGCCACCACAGCGCCTCGGCCAGTTGAATCACGCCCTCACCCCAGCGCGGCAGGCCGAACACCAGGAAACCGTTGATGATGGTCGCCAGGCCCATGGGGATGGTGCCGAAGAACATCGATACCGTGGAATGCCCGAAGATGCGCCGCGCCTCGTGAAAAAACCACGTCCAGCGTGCCGCATACAGCACGGTGAACAACACGAACAAACCGATATTGAACAGCCACAGCGCTTCGGCTGCAGCGCGCAGGCCCGGCAGGTTAAATGGCAGCTGAGCAAGCGCCAGGGCCAATACGCCGGTGCCCATGGTGGCGGCGAACCAGTTCGGCGTGAACTGGCGAACGACTTCGCGGGGGTGCTGCAACTGAGTGAAGGGCTTGAGGGTGGTGCATGTCATGGCGAACTCCTGTCCTCTGGTGAGGTGGAATTCATGGTAGATCCGAATCGAATATCTATATAACGGGTAATATCTCTAACTGTTATCTGTTTTACAGATATAGGCCATACCGGTTACCGGACCTCGCTACACACTTTCACTGGCGGCTGGCGCACCAGCGCAAACAACGCCCCCAGCGCCAGTATTATCAATACCGCGCCATAGGCGTCGGTGGAGGCCACCAGGCCGAAGGTGCGAGTCAGGCTGCCGGCCAGCAACGCCGGCAGGCAGAACGCCAGATAGCTGAGCACGTAGAACGCCGACATCAACCCGGCCCGCTCGTGGGGCAAGGCCAGCGGTACGAGGCTGCGCACCGCGCCAAGAAAACCCGCGCCGAAACCGCACCCTGCCACCAGGGTGCCGACAAAGAACAGCGACAGGCTGGCAGTGTGCACGGCGATCAGGATCAACGCGACGCCGGCTGGCAGCAGGGTGGCGCCCAGTTGCAGCACCTTGTCGCCTGGCCGATTGCGCAGGCAGTAGATCATCAGGGCTCCGGTCACCGTCAATGCCGCAACTGTCGCACCGCCGATCAGGTTCGACGTGGAGCCGGTCGCGGTGCGCACCAGCGAAGGGGCCAGGGATGCGTAGAAACCACCGAGGGCCCAGACCGCTGTGTTGATCGGCAACACCATCCACAAGGTGCGCCGGGCCTGGGGCGGTACATGCAGGGTCGGTCGCAACGAGGCCCAAGCGCCCGGTTGCCGGCTGACGCTTTCCGGCAAACGCCAGACATACAGCGCCTGCAGCACGAACATCACCAGCAACAGCCAATAGGTGAGCTGCAATGGCAGCGGCGCAAACTCAGCCAGCAGGCCACATCCCATTGCCCCCATTGCCATTCCCAGCAGCGGCGCAACACTGTTGATCAGCGGCCCCTGCTGTCGATTGGCATCCAGCAATGCGGCGCTCAACACCGCCGTGGCCATGCCGGTGGCGAAGCCCTGCAAGACGCGGGCGGCAATCAACCAGGCAACCGAGTCGGCCTTGATAAACAGCAGCATCGCGAGGATGTTCAGCATCACGGCGGTAAAAATCACCGGCTTGCGCCCCAGGAAATCCGATAGCGACCCCACGGTGAGCAACGCGACGAGCAAACTGATGGCGTAGACCCCGAAAATCACGGTCAAGGTAGCCGCTGAAAAATGCAGATGCTCCTGATACAGGTGATAAAGCGGCGTTGGCGCAGTGGAAGCGGCGAGAAAACTGAGTAAGGTGAACGCCAGAAACCACAGGCTGGAACGGTTGGACGTTGTACCGGGCATGCTATATCTCCGCAAAAGCTAATATTTTGCTTTTGCGGAGTGTGCGGCTGGCTGGCGCTTAAAGCAAATTCTTTGTGTTAAGGTCCGATGCATGGCTATTAAAGAAGGTTTACGTCCCGGTGGCCGCAGTGCCCGGGTGCAGGAGTCGATTCATTCGGCGGTCCGCGAACTCCTGGAAACACACCAACGCTCGACCCTGACCGTACCGCAGATCGCTGCGCGCGCCGGTGTCACGCCGTCAACGATTTACCGGCGCTGGGGCGATCTGTCCGTGTTGCTGGCCGACGTCGCCCTGGCACGCATGCAGCCCGATGGCGAGCCGGCCAACACCGGCAGCCTGCTCGGTGACGTGCGAGCCTGGGCCGAGCAATATCTGGACGAGATGAGCTCCGAACCGGGCCGCAACATGCTGCGCGATGTCCAGTGCAGCCAGACCCCGGGTTATTGCGTGACGATCATCGGCGCCCAGTTACAGGCCATTCTGGATCGTTACCCCGATCAGCCCGGGCCGAGCGTTGATCGGCTGATCAATTTGCTGGCGGCACCGACCGTGTTTCGCATCCTGTTTTCAGCGGCGGCGCTGGAGGTGGAGGAGTTGCATCAGTTGGTTGATATTGCGCTGGGGCAGTGACACGGGCCTGCATACGGACTGCGACACCCCGCCACGCCACGACCTTGGTCGACACTGACTAACCCCTTGCATCGTGCGAGACTGTCTGACCGGGATGGAGTCCCGGATGTCTTTGCCCTGGAGTTCTCATGTCGCTGTCCAGCGGGCTGATCGCCGCCGTCGCCCTGGCCTATATGGCCATCATGTTTGCCATCGCCTTCTACGGCGACCGTCGCGCCACGCCGCTGCCGCCGCGGGTGCGTGCCTGGGTCTATAGCCTGTCGCTGGCGGTGTACTGCACCAGCTGGACGTTCTTCGGCGCCGTGGGCCAGGCCGCCGAACAGCTCTGGTCATTCCTGCCGATCTACCTCGGGCCGATTCTGCTGCTGGTGTGCGCGCCGTGGGTGCTGCAGAAGATGGTGATGATCAGCAAGCAGGAGAACATCACCTCCATTGCCGACTTCATCGCCGCGCGTTATGGCAAATCCCAATCCCTGGCGGTAGTGGTGGCGTTGATCTGCCTGGTCGGGGTATTGCCCTACATCGCCCTGCAGCTCAAGGGCATCGTGCTCGGCGTGAACCTGCTGATCGGCGCCGGCGCCGACGCCATGGGCGTGCGGGCCCAGGACACGGCACTGATCGTGTCACTGGTGCTGGCACTGTTCACCATTGTGTTCGGCACTCGCAACCTCGACGCCACCGAACACCACCGCGGCATGGTGCTGGCCATTGCCTTTGAATCGCTGGTCAAGCTGTTCGCCTTCCTCGCGGTGGGTGCGTTCGTGACTTATGGTTTGTACGACGGTTTCGAAGACCTGTTTGACCAGGCCATGCTGGCCCCCCGCCTGGAGCAGTACTGGAAGGAGACGATCAACTGGCCATCGATGATCGTGCAGACCGGGGTGGCGATGATGGCGATCATCTGCCTGCCCAGGCAATTCCACGTGACCGTAGTGGAAAACATCGACCCGCAGGATCTGCGCCTGGCCAAGTGGGTGTTTCCGGCCTATCTGGCCCTGGCCGCGCTGTTTGTCGTGCCGATCGCCCTGGCCGGGCAGATGCTGCTGCCCAGCTCGGTGCTGCCGGATTCGTTCGTTATCAGCCTGCCGCTGGCCCAGGCACACCCTGCCCTGGCGCTGCTGGCGTTTATTGGCGGTGCCTCGGCGGCGACCGGTATGGTGATCGTGGCGAGTGTCGCGCTGTCGACCATGGTTTCCAACGACATGCTGTTGCCATGGTTGCTGCGGCGCAACAATGCCGAGCGCCCGTTCGAAGTGTTCCGCCAGTGGATGCTGTCGGTACGCCGGGTCAGCATTGTGGTGATCCTGCTGCTGGCGTATGTCAGCTATCGCCTGCTGGGCTCCACCGCGAGCCTGGCGACCATCGGCCAGATCGCTTTTGCCGCCGTGACCCAACTGGCCCCCGCCATGCTGGGCGCACTTTACTGGAAGCAGGCCAACCGCCGCGGCGTCTTCGCCGGCCTGGCCGCCGGCACCTTTCTCTGGTTCTACACCCTGGTGCTGCCGATCGCGGCGCACAGCCTGGGCTGGTCGCTGAGTACCTTCCCCGGCCTGGCCTGGCTGCAGAGCAATCCGCTGAATCTGCCCATCACTCCACTGACTCAAGGGGTGGTGCTGTCGCTGGTGGGCAACTTCACGTTATTCGCCTGGGTCTCGGTACTGTCGCGCACACGGGTGTCCGAACACTGGCAGGCCGGTCGATTCATTGGCCAGGAAATCAGCGCCCGGCCAAGCGCACGCTCGATGCTGGCGGTGCAGATCGAAGACCTGCTGCAGCTCGCCGCACGCTTTGTCGGTGAGGAACGTGCCCGCCAGAGTTTCATCCGCTTCGCCTATCGCCAGGGCAAAGGCTTCAACCCGAACCAGAATGCCGACGGCGAGTGGATCGCCCACACCGAGCGCTTGCTGGCGGGCGTGCTGGGTGCCTCGTCGACTCGCGCCGTGGTGAAAGCGGCGATCGAAGGCCGCGAGATGCAACTCGAGGATGTCGTCCGGATCGCCGACGAAGCCTCCGAAGTCCTGCAATTCAACCGTGCGTTGCTGCAAGGCGCGATCGAGAACATCACCCAGGGCATCAGCGTGGTCGACCAGTCGCTGAAGCTGGTGGCGTGGAACCGGCGCTACCTCGAACTGTTCAACTACCCGGACGGTTTGATCAGCGTCGGCCGGCCGATTGCCGACATCATTCGGCACAACGCCGAGCGCGGCCTGTGTGGCCCGGGCGAAGCTGAAGTGCACGTCGCCCGCCGCCTGCACTGGATGCGCCAGGGCCGCGCCCACACGTCCGAGCGGCTGTTTCCGAATGGCCGGGTGATCGAGTTGATCGGCAACCCGATGCCCGGTGGCGGCTTCGTCATGAGTTTCACCGACATCACCGCGTTCCGTGAGGCCGAACAGGCGCTGACCGAAGCCAATGAAGGCCTGGAACGCCGGGTGACCGAACGCACCCACGAACTGTCGCAACTCAACGTCGCCCTCACCGAGGCCAAAGGTACCGCCGAGTCTGCCAACCAGTCCAAGACGCGCTTTCTCGCGGCAGTCAGTCACGACCTGATGCAGCCGCTGAACGCCGCACGACTGTTCTCCGCCGCCCTCTCCCACCAGGATGACGGCCTGTCCAGCGAAGCACAGAAACTGGTACAGCACCTGGACACCTCGTTGCGCTCTGCCGAAGACCTGATCAGCGACTTGCTGGACATTTCCCGCCTGGAAAACGGCAAGATCAACTCCGATTCGAAGCCGTTCGAGCTCAATGAGCTGTTCGACGTGCTGGGTGCGGAGTTCAAGGCACTCGCCAGGGACCAAGGCCTGAAATTCCGCGTGCGCGGCAGCAAGTTGCGGGTCGAAAGCGACATCAAATTGCTGCGGCGCATTTTGCAGAATTTCCTTACCAACGCTTTCCGTTATGCCAAAGGCCCGGTGCTGCTGGGCGTCCGCCGACGCCAGGGCGAGGTGTGGCTGGAGGTCTGGGATCGCGGGCCGGGCATTGCCGAGGACAAGCAGAAGGTCATTTTTGAAGAATTCAAACGCCTGGACAGCCATCAGACTCGCGCCGAGAAAGGCCTGGGCCTGGGCCTGGCGATTGCCGACGGCCTGTGTCGGGTTTTAGGCCATCGCCTGCAAGTGCGTTCACGGCCGGGGCGTGGCAGTGTGTTCAGCGTGTGCGTGCCTCTGGCCCGGGCGCAGGCGGCGTTGCCGGTCAAGACTGCCGAGCTTAACGGCAAATTGTTGAGTGGCGCCCAAGTGCTCTGCGTCGACAACGAGGACAGCATCCTTATCGGCATGAACAGCCTGCTGACCCGCTGGGGCTGCCAGGTGTGGACTGCGCGCAATCGCGATGAGTGCGCGACCCTGCTCAGCGAAGGGATGCGCCCGCAACTGGCGCTGGTCGATTACCACCTGGACGACGGCGAAACCGGCACCGAATTGATGGCCTGGCTACGCACTCGTCTGGGCGAGCCGGTGCCGGGGGTGGTGATTAGCGCCGATGGTCGACCGGAGATGGTCGCCCAGGTGCATGCGGCGGGGCTTGGGTACCTGGCCAAACCGGTTAAGCCGGCGGCGCTCAGGGCGTTGTTGAGCAAGCATTTGCCGCTTTAAAAAGATCGTCCGAACGCGGACGATCTTTGTCCTATTCCGGCAACTCCGCCAACCCATCCACATCCGTCATCGCCCGCTCCAGCAGATCCGCCGGCAGGCTCTTGCTCGCCCGCGCGCCCAGCAACTTCAGCTGCTCACTGCGACTGACCAGGTTGCCCCGGCCCTCTGTCAGCTTGTTGCGCGCCGAGCTGTAGGCCTTGTCCAACTGTTGCAGGCGATTGCCGACCTCGTCCAGGTCCTGGATGAACAATACGAACTTGTCATACAGCCAACCGGCCCGCTCGGCGATTTCCCGCGCGTTCTGGCTCTGGCGCTCCTGTTTCCACAGGCTGTCGATCACTCGCAGAGTCGCCAGCAAGGTGGTCGGGCTGACGATCACAATGTTGCGGTCGAATGCTTCCTGGAACAACGTCGGCTCCGCTTGCAGCGCCGCCGAGAACGCCGCTTCGATCGGCACGAACAGCAACACGAAATCCAGGCTGTGCAAGCCGTCGAGACGCTTGTAGTCCTTGCCAGACAAGCCTTTGACATGGGTGCGCAGGGACAGCACATGTTGCTTGAGGGCGATCTGGCCGATGGCCTCATCATCAGCCGCCACGTACTGCTGGTAAGCCGTCAGGCTGACCTTGGAGTCGACCACCACCTGCTTGTCGCCCGGCAAGTAGATGATGACGTCCGGCTGGAACCGCTCGCCGTCAGGCCCTTTGAGCGTGACCTGGGTCTGGTACTCGCGGCCTTTCTCCAGGCCCGCGTGTTCCAGCACCCGCTCAAGGATCAGCTCACCCCAGTTGCCCTGGGTTTTCTGCCCCTTGAGTGCGCGGGTCAGGTTGGTGGCTTCGTCGCTCAACCGCAGGTTCAACTGCTGCAGGCGCTCCAGCTCCTTGGCCAGCGAGAAACGCTCCCGCGCCTCAGCCTGGTAGCTTTCTTCGACACGCTTTTCGAATGACTGGATGCGCTCTTTCAGCGGATCCAGCAACTGGCCCAGGCGCTGCTGGCTGGTCTCGGCGAACCGCTGCTCGCGCTCATCGAAGATCTTGCCCGCCAGTTCGGCGAACTGGGCACGCAACTCATCCCGCGAGCCCTGGAGGTCGCTGAGCCGTTGCTGATGGCTTTCCTGTTGTTCGCGCAGCTCTGCATGCAGGGAAGCGGCTTGGGCGTCGAGACGGCGCAGCTCAGCCTCTTTGCCAGCACGCTCGATGTTCCAGGCATGCGCGGCGTCCCGGGCGTCGTCGCGCTCGACCTGCAACAGTTCGACTTCGCGGCGCAGCGCGGCCAGCTCGGCCTGCCTGGACGTGTTGATCTGACTGAGGTCAGCGATTTCATCGCGACTGGTTTCCAGCTGGGCGTTCAGGCCGTCCTGCGCCAGCAGGGACATCGCCAGCCGCTCCTGCAGCAATGCCACTTGCGCCTGCGTCACGCTGGCGCGGCGCTGCAATTGCCAGGCTAATACCAACAACGGCAGGGCAGCCCCCGCAAGACCAAGCAAAATGCTGGTCAAGTCCATAGCCATAGCCGCTCCTGCCGATGAGATAAAGCTTGAAGGTTAACCAAGGCGTCAGGTCTTGGACAGCTCAGTCTTCGACCAGGCCCAGTTCCCGCTGTGCGCGCCGATCCCCTGCCCGCGCCGCCTGGCGCAGCAGGTCCTGGCCGATGCGGCGATCGCGGGCATTGCCGCACTCACGACACATCAGCTGGCCGAGGCGGCTTTGCGCTGCCACTACGCCTTCACGTGCCGGCTGCTTGAGCAGACGTCCGGCGAGGTGTTTCACGTTCGGGTTGTCGCCCAGGCGCGGGCTGTCCAGAAGCCACTCGGCCACACGCATGGAAAAGCGTTTGGGTGGGACAGCGGCGGTGGGTGAAGAGGTTACGGAAACTGATACTGAACGAAACTTCATAAAACACTGTAGGGCAGATCGGAAGGCGCGCCACTCTACTCTTTTTTTCCTACAGGTAAAGCTTAAAAAACCCGGCACGCCCGTCCTAGAGCAAGCGCTCGGGACAATCCACAGAAGCTGTGGATAACTCAGTGGACAACCTGCCTTGAACTCTCGCAAACCCCTGTGGAATGGGGCTCGCAGTCAAACTGACGATTTTTTCACCAGTAAAAAAAAGCGATGTTTTTCATTGACTTAAATTTTGGTTGCAGGCACCCACTGCGCTTGCGAGTCAGATGACAGTGCCGTGACAGCGTGCGCAACTAATGTGCACAAGTACCTTCGCGTCGGTTATATCAATGCGCTTTTTCGGCGCGTTTTGCGTTACGAACCTGTTGATTACTCGTTCACAACCCCTGATCCAGGCCGGTCTGGGGCCAAGCCTGCGTGCTCAACCAGCGGTCGGATTCTGTGCTACTGCACAGCGCACCCGACCAATGGCCATGCCTGAAAAATCGGTTCGATTGTGCTCGCCACGGTTTCTTTGCTTATACCCCTTCCATTACCAATATTGTTTTGTTAGTATCTACGGCGTTAGTACCAAGCTGAAAGTCAATTCTGGTCGAACAAATCCTCCCGGACAGCCTTCATAAACGAAGCCCTTCCGAATAAGCGGGATCGACCACCTCGATGGTTTCCAGGTAAACCTTGCGTCAATACAGCCTTTGATCGAAAGCAAAGGGTATTGCCAGGCCCACTTACTCTGACCGAACCAGCCTGCAAATTGATCAGGATCTTCACCCCGGGCCCAGAACCTTTGCCCTTGATGTGTTGCCTGCCCTCCTAAGTACCTACCTGCCAGCCCAAGCGCGCCAATTATCAGCGCTTCAAACTGGCTGCTTTGTTCCAGTCGGGTTCTTCGGTCGACCAACGGTGGTCGTCGTCACTGGAACGTTTTAATTTTGCACGGCTCTTATCCGTGTCGCTTGTAGGAACACCCAATAATGACTACTCAAATCCACACCCAGGATGCTATCCGCACCCTAACCAACGCTTTTGCACCAATGAACTGCCTGATCATGGCCGCTCGCAAAGGCTGCTTCAGCTTCACTCTGGTCAACGAACACGGCATCGCTCGTCACAGCGAACGCCTCTACCCCGATCAGTACTCCAGCGCCGAACCGCTGCAGGCCGTGATCGAGCGTACCCGTCAGGCACTGGTTGCCTGATACGCCAGAAAGACTGAGACATCAAAAGCCTCGCTTAAAACGCGGGGCTTTTTATTGCCTGATATTTCCCTTCCAGCCGCCAAAGCTTAAGCACCAACCGATATAACGGTTATAACTGGCCGACGGAAATATTTTAAAAACAGGCCTTTACGTCGCGAATATGACACTACACTTCAACTCAAGCGGCTTGATCCGCTTCCGGCGAGCCTGAACCGATCCATCGCTGCCAAGGCCCCCTTTCAGGTATCGCCGACCACTTCCGCTCCGAGGGCTTTATGGGTATCGCTGCCAGCGAACTGTGCCGCTATGTGATTCGTCCGACCTTGCTCTACCTCGGACGCCACAGCGCAACTGCCGAATCCCTGCTGCTGGGTATCGCCGCCAGCCAGTCAGCCCTTGGTTCCGCCCTGCACGACCGCCGTGGCCACGGCCTGTACCGAATCGCCGAACCGCGCCACCAGGCGCTCTGGGATCATTACCTGGCCCTGGACCCGGAGCGCGCCAGCCTGGTGCGCGGCCTGGCGAGCCAGCATGCGTTCCTCAGCAGCCCGCATCTGGAATTGACCGTCAACCTGCGTTACGCCACCGCCATCGCCTGGCTGCTGGTAGAAGAACAAAACACCTCGCTCCCCGAAGCCGATGATCTGCTCGGCATGGCCCGCATCTGGCGCCAGACCTTCCAGCCCCAAGGCCGCCTGCGTGATTTCACCTATGCCTGGCATACCTGTGTTTCAACGCTGAATCAGGTCGCCTGCTGAACCACCCCTCTCACAAGATCGCCCAACTCGCGGCGAATCCGGTCTGATTGTCCTACAAAACCGCTCTAACTCAAGCATTACAGCCTATAGCGCTGGGACGAAAATGTTGGTAATTTTCGCCCCGGTGATCACCAGGAGTTCTAATAATGAAAAAAGTAATGCTCAAAACCACCCTTAGCCTCGCCGTTACCTTGGCATCCACCCAGATCTTTGCAGCTGGCTTTGCCATCAACGAACAAAGTATCAGCGGGATGGGTACAGGTTTTGCCGGGCGATCTTCCTCTGCCGATGACGCAAGCACCATTTTTGGCAACCCTGCCGGCATGTCGCGCATCAAGCGCGAACAAGTCACCGGCGGCGCTGCAATGCTCGACGCACACACCGATATCAGCCACGCCAGCTCCAGCCCGAACGGCGGCACCAACCACGGTGACATGGTCCCGTTCATCGCCGTACCGATGGGCTATTACGTCAAGCCGATCGATGACAAGTGGGCAGTGGGCGTAGGCGTCTACGCACCCTTCGGCCTGGTGACCGACTATGAGAGCAACTTCGGCGGCCGCTACTTCGGCAGCAAGAGCGACGTTAAAGTCGTGACCCTGCAACCGACCGTCAGCTACGCCTTCAATGACAAGGTGTCGATCGGCTTCGGCCCGACCATCAACCGCATCGACGGCAAACTGGAATCGAACCTGTCGATCACCCAGGCCGCCGGCGATGGCGAAGTCAAGATCAAGGGTGACGACACCGCGCTGGGCTACAACATCGGCGTGCTGGTACAAGCCACTGACAGCACCCGCCTGGGCCTGACATACCACTCGAAAGTGAAGTACAAGCTCGAAGGCAACACCAAGGTCAACTACAACGTCCTGGGCCTGATCGGCCAGAACCCGAGCCAGAAGTACGACGCATCCCTGGACCTGACGACGCCTGAGTCGGTCGACTTCTCGGTGACCCATCAGCTTGATGACCAGTGGACCCTGTACGCCGGCAGCACCTGGACCCGCTGGAGCCGCCTGAAAGAAATCACCGTGGAAAACAGCGGTGTACCCGGGGTGCTCAATGGCCAATTCGGCAGCATCACCGAAGACCAGAACTGGCACGACACCTGGGCTCACGCCATCGGCGCGTCCTACCAGTTGAACAAGCAATGGGTACTGCGTACCGGCCTGTCCTTCGACCAGGCGCCGACCAACAACGTCGACCGCTCCCCACGCATTCCGACTGGCGATCGCAAGATTTTCAGCCTGGGCGCCGGCTGGAGCCCGACCGACGACCTGACCATCGACGTGGCGTATTCGTACCTGCGCGAAGAAGCAGTCAAGGTCAACAACAGCAACGACCGTGGCCAGAGCTACAACGCCAAGTATGAAAACTGGGCGAATGGTTTCGGTGTAGGCGCGACCTACCGCTTCTGATGAGAGACGCCTTGCGCGCCTGAATCAAAAAAGCCCCGCTCTGTGTGACAGCAGCGGGGCTTTTTAATGGGCGTCGATCAGGGTTGCGAGGCGATGGCCTTCTCGACAGCAGCGATAAACTCGGGGTCGTCGGGCTTGGTCAGGCTGGAGAAATTGGCGATCACCTTGCCCTGGCGATCGACCACGTATTTGTAGAAATTCCATTTCGGCGCGCCAGTCTGTTCGGCAAGCACCTTGAACAGGTGAGTCGCGTCGTCACCCCGCACTTTCTGCGGCTCGGTCATGGTGAACGTCACACCGTAATTGACGTAGCAGACCTTGGCGGTCTCGGCGTCGTCCTTGGACTCCTGCTTGAAGTCGTTGGAGGGCACGCCGATCACCTCCAGGCCCTGCGCCTTGTAGCGCTGATTGAGCGCTTCAAGGCTCTTGAACTGCGGGGCGAACCCACAGAAGCTGGCGGTATTGACCACCACCAGCGGCTTGCCAGCAAAGCGCTGGCACAAATCGATCGATTCCTTGGCGCGCAACTTCGGTAGCGAGCCCTGTAGCAGTTCCGGGCATTCGGCTGCCTGGGCCAGTCCAGAAAACGCAATCAGTAACGCGGGAACGGCTAACCAGCGCGTCAACATATCCGTGCATCCTTGAGAAGGTCGTCAGAGCGAAGTTACTCGCGCGCACCTCTTTCTAGCAAGCACCAGTCAGGCAAACAGCTCTAACAAACGCCCATGCCCAACTGCATCAATGCCAGCCCGCCCTGGTGCCAGCCCCACCACGCCAAGGCCAGCAGCAAGGCACCAGCCGCCGCCAGGGCAATACGCGACCAAGGACGGCTCACGATGCACTCAACTGCGTCTGCAACCGCGCCACGGGCCGCTCGCGCACCGGCCAGTTAAGGGCCGCCGCCAACAGGCTGAGGAGAATCGCCACTTGCCAGATCAAGTCATAGCTCCCGGTCCGGTCATACACCACCCCGCCCAGCCAGCCGCCCAGGAACGAGCCCAACTGGTGAAACAGGAAAACAATGCCCCCGAGCATGGACAGGTTTCGCACGCCAAACAAGGTGGCGACGGTGCCGTTGGTCAATGGCACCGTGGACAGCCACAGGAAGCCCATCGCCATGCCGAACAGGTACGCGGTGGTGGTGGTGACGGGCGCCCACAGGAACAACCCGATGACCACCGCGCGCAGCAGGTACAACCCGGTCAGCAGGCGCGGCTTGGACATGCGCCCGCCGAGCCAGCCGGCGGTGTAGGTGCCGAAGATGTTGAACAGGCCGATCAGCGCCAGCACCGTGGTGCCGACCGTTGCCGGCAGGTGCTGATCCACCAGGTAGGCCGGCAGGTGCACGCCGATGAATACCACCTGGAAACCGCAGACGAAAAAGCCGAACGCCAGCAGCCAGAACCCCGAATGGGAACAGGCTTCGCGCAGCGCTTCACCCAGCGTTTGCTCATGACCGAGGGACGGCAGGGGTTTGTCCTTGAGCATGCCGACCAAGGGGACGATCAATGCCACCAGCAAGCCCAGCACCAGCAAGGCTGCAGACCAGCCCAGCCAACCGATCAGCCCCAGGGTGCCGGGCAGCATGGCGAATTGGCCAAACGAGCCGGCCGCACTGGCGATGCCCATGCCCATGCTGCGTTTTTCCGGTGGTACCGCGCGCCCGACCACCCCGAGAATCACCGAGAACGAAGTGCCCGACAGTCCGATCCCGATCAGCAGGCCGGCACTCAAGGATAAGGTCACTGCCGAATCGGAAAGGCCCATGCACACCAGGCCAGCGGCGTATAGCACCCCGCCGATCAGCACCACCTTGGCCGCGCCAAAACGATCCGCCAGGGCGCCGGTGAAGGGTTGCGCCAGGCCCCAGATCAGATTCTGCAGGGCGATGGCAAAGGCAAAGGTTTCGCGGCCCCAGCCAAACTCGGCACTCATCGGCGCCAGGAACAGACCAAAGCCATGGCGAACGCCCAGCGACAACGCAAGAATCAGCGCACTGCCCAGCAACACCCAACCGCACGTACGCCACATCGATGTCATTATTGTTCTCCGATAGCGGGTATATACCCGCTTATGATCGAACGCGCCGGCTTCAAGCCAGTTCGTCCAGCAGTTTGAGCAAGGTTTCGCGTTTTTCCGCCCCCAGGCGATCAACCAGCCGCTGTTGCGCAGCCTCCCAGGCAGGCAAGGCCGCCGCCAGGCGTTCGGCGCCGGCGTCGGTGAGCTTGACGATGCGATTGCGCATGTCCTCGCCCTCGACCAGCATCACCAGCCCTTCCCCTTCCAGCACCCGCAGATTGCGCCCCAGCGTGCTGCGATCCAGGCCCATGGCCTCGGCCAGGGTGGAAATACTCGGCTGGTCCAGGCGTTGCAGGTTGCACAGCAAAGAATACTGGGCAACGTTGATTCCGAAGCCATCGAGAGCGCCGTCGTAATGCCTGCTGACGCCACGAGCGGCGCGACGCAGGTTGATGCATAAACATTGGGAGTCGAGCATGATGCGTGTATATACCCGCGAGTGAGATTAATCAAGTTTTCTGCAGCAACCGTAGGAGCAAAGCTTGCTCGCGATGGGGATGTGACATTCAGCAGTCATGTCGCCTGGTAGCAAGCAATCGCGAGCAAGCTTTGCTCCCACAGGTAATCATGTCTAATCAGACCAACACCAACCCAACCAACACCCCAACCTCCAGCAACTCCAGCAGCGCGCCCGCTGTATCCCCGGTGGTCCCACCCAATCGCCGCAGCATCACCTGCCGCAGCCAGGCAAACGCCAACCCGGCCATGATCAGCGCAAACACCCCATTGAGCCCCGCCAGTAGCACACAGGCCAATGCACTGAGTGCCAGCACCCGCTTGCCCGCCGAGCGCGGCAGATGATCAGCCAGCGCCTGCCCCAGCCCGCCGGCACGCACATAAGGCGTGGTCAGAAACAGCCCCAGCAAGGCAGCGCGCCCAATCAGCGGGACTACCAGCAAATAAACCCCATGTTGCTGCTCGATCAACGCCAGCAACGCGGCAAATTTAAGCAGCAATGCCAGCACCAGCGTAACCACTGCGATCGGTCCGCTGCGCGGGTCCTTCATGATGGTCAGGGTGCGTTCACGGTCGCCAAAACCGCCAAGCCACGCATCAGCGCTGTCGGCCAGGCCATCGAGGTGCAAGCCGCCGCTCAACAGCACCCAGGCCGTCAGCAACAGTGCAGCGTGCAGCACTAAAGGGCTGCCATTGAGGAGGCCGTTCAGCCCCCACAAAATTACGCCAAACAGCAACCCCACCAGCGGATAAAACAGCAGTGAGCGCCCGAGCTCCTGAGGTGTCGGCATGCCCGGGAGGCGTACCGGCAGGCTGCTGAGGAATTGCAGGGCGATCCAGAATGGCAGCATGCTCAGTTCGCTTCCCGCAACAGTCCAGCGGATTCAACGGCCAGGGCAAACATCGTACCGTGGCCGACTTCGACATTCAGCAGTTGCTCACGGGGCAACCCCCGGGCCCGCGCCAGCAGCAGGCGCATCACTCCGCCGTGACTGACCAGCAAGACCCGCTCCCCCGCATATGTGGCGCGTAAACGCTCGACGGCGCCCAGCACCCGCGCGGAGAAATCCTCGACCGGCTCGCCCTGAGGCGGGGTGAACGAATACGGATCGGCCCAGAACAAGCCCAGGCCCTCGGCGTCGGTTTCCATCAGCGCCGCAGCGCTCTGCCCTTCCCAGGCGCCGAAATGCAGCTCCTGCAGAGCCTTGTCCTGATGCACCGGCACGCCCAGTTGCGCGCCGAGCTCCTCTGCAAACCGCGCGCAGCGTTGCAAGGGTGAGCTGACAAGGCGATCCCAAGGCCCCTGATCCGCCACCGCGGCACGCATCTGTGCCCAACCGGCGTCGGTGAGCGCGTCGTCGATGCTGCCGCGCAGGCCGCCGCCCAGTTCGGTTTCACCGTGGCGCAACACGTCCAGGCGCAGGGTCATGCCGGGCGGTCCGCGACGGCGGCTTCGGCGAAGGTCGCCATCTGCCCGTGAAGGTCACAGGCCAGGCGCAGCAAGGGTACGGCCAGCGCGGCACCACTGCCTTCGCCCAGGCGCAGGCCGAGCGCCAGCAAGGGTTCGGCGTCGAGCGTCTCAAGCACCTGCCGATGCCCCGGCTCGGCGCCACAATGCCCAAACAACAGCCATTGCCGGCACGCCGGATTCAGCCGCACGGCCACCAGCGCGGCAACGCTGCAGATAAAGCCATCCACCAGCACCGCCACCCCTTCCTGCGCACAGGCCAGATAGGCGCCCACCAGTGCGGCAATCTCGAAACCGCCGAGGTTGAACAGCGTCTGCAACGGATCGCCACGCTGGGCACTGTGCAGTGCCAGCGCGCGCTCGATGACCCGGGCTTTATGGCTGACGCCTGCGGCGTTCAGTCCGGTGCCAGGCCCGGTCATTTGCACTACCGGGCAATCGAGCAATGCACAGGCCAGGGCGCTGGCGGCGGTGGTGTTGCCAATGCCCATTTCGCCGCCGATAAACAGCTGGGCGCCGCCAGCTCTGGCACGGTGGACGCTGTCGCGGCCCGCCTGCAAAGCCAGCGCGCCCTGCGCTGCAGTCATCGCCGCAGCCACGGCGAAATTCGCCGTGCCCGGGCCGATGTTCAGGTGCCGCACGCCTGTGAGGTCGAGGCCCGGATTGACGGTGCCGAGATCGACCACTTCCAGGGCCGCACCCAGTTGCCGTGCCAGCACGCTGATTGCCGCGCCGCCGCTGACGAAGTTGTGCAGCATCTGCCCGGTCACTTCCTGGGGATACGCAGAGACGCCTTCGGCAACGACGCCATGGTCGCCGGCAAAAATGCCGATCCACACCTGATCAAGCGTCGGCTTCAGTTGACCCTGCAACCCGGCCAGTTGCACCGCCACAGACTCGAGCCGCCCCAGCGAACCCGAAGGCTTGGTCAGCTGCTGTTGGCGAGCCTCAGCCTGTTCGACGGCGTGAATGTCTATGGGTTTGCACGGGTTGAGCCACCAGGCTTGGGTCATAACGCGGTTCCTTTGAGAGTCAGGGGCAGGCCGGCCACGGTGAGGACGACTCGCTGGCAGCGCTCGGCCAGCGCCTGATGCAGCCAGCCGGCCTCATCGACGTAGCGCCGGGTCAACTCGCCCAGCGGTACGACGCCCATGCCGGTCTCGTTGCTGACGAAAATGGTTTCACCCGGCAAGGTCGCCAGGCAGTCGAGTAAAGCGTCGCGTTCGACCGACAGGCGTTCGGCGTTGTCCAGCATCAGCAGATTGGTGAGCCACAGGGTCAGGCAATCCACCAGCAGGCAGCGATCGGCGCGGGCGTTTTCGCGCAGTACGCGGGCCAGTTCCAACGGTTCTTCGATCAATGCCCATTCGGCCGGCCGCCGCGCACGATGGTGGGCCACCCGTTCGCTCATTTCGCCGTCCAGCGGCTGGCTGGTGGCTATATAGGTGACAGCCAGTTCACTGTCAGTGGCGAGCCGTTCGGCCAGGCGGCTTTTGCCGGAGCGGGCGCCGCCGAGGATCAGTTGCAGCATGGTGGGTTCCTTGAAATCTTCGGTGGGGCGATAGGGCACTCAGATACCACACAGTTCACGCAACAGCCCGGTATCGAGGTGCTGCTCCACCAGATCCGCCAACCGCTCGATATCCCGCTCTCGCAGCCCGTGATAGTCCACCTCCTGCACATCCTGCAAACCGGCCCAGCGCAGCAGCGCACTGCAGGCCGCCGGCGACTCGAACAAACCGTGCAGGTATGTGCCGAAAATCTGCCCGTCGGCGCTCTGCGCGCCATCACAGCGGCCATCGTCCAGCAGCACTGCCGAATTCTCCAGCGCAGGGCCGGTGGTCACGCCCGCATGGATTTCGTAGCCGCTGACCGGCGCATCTTCCAGTGCCAGGCGACCACGCACATTGCGCAGTTGCTTCTCCTGTTCCAGCCGGGTTTCAAAGGCCAGCAGGCCCAGCCCTGCGCTGGAACCGGGCGCCCCTTCCAGACCCAGCGGATCATGCACCTGCGCACCGAGCATCTGCAGGCCGCCGCAGATGCCCAACAGCTTGCCCCCGTAACGCAGGTGACGGTCAATCACCGTGTCCCAGGCATTGGCGCGCAGGTAGGCAAGATCACTGCGCACGCTTTTCGAGCCGGGCAGGATGATCAGGTCGGCGGGGGGAATGGCCTGGCCGGGGCCGATGAACTGCAAGTCCACCTGCGGGTGCAGGCGCAGCGGATCGAAATCTGTGTGGTTGCTGATGCGCGGCAAGACCGGCACCACCACCTTGAGCACCTGGTCCGCCTTGTCGGCCTGGCGTTGATCGATGCCATCCTCGGCTTCCAGGTGCAGGTCCATCACGTACGGCAGTACACCGATCACCGGTTTGCCAGTGCGCGCTTCCAGCCAGTCCAGGCCAGGTTGCAACAAGGCGATGTCACCGCGAAAACGGTTAATGATGAAGCCTTTGACGCGCGCCTGCTCACTGGCGGACAGCAACTCCAGGGTGCCCACCAGGTGCGCGAAAACCCCGCCGCGGTTGATGTCTGCAATCAACACCACCGGACAATCGACAGCCTCGGCGAAGCCCATGTTGGCGATGTCGCCGGCGCGCAGATTGATTTCCGCAGGCGAACCGGCGCCTTCCACCATCACCACCGGATAGGCTGCGCTCAAGCGTTGATGGGAAGCGAGCACCGCCTGCATCGCGATGGCCTTGTAGTCGTGGTAGGCGACCGCGTTCATGCTCGTCACCGCCCGCCCATGGATGATCACCTGGGCGCCGGTGTCGCTGTTGGGCTTGAGCAGCACCGGATTCATGTCGGTGTGAGGCTCGAGATTCGCGGCCTGGGCCTGCACCGCCTGCGCACGACCGATCTCGCCCCCGTCGGCGGTCACCGCACTGTTGAGCGCCATGTTCTGCGGCTTGAACGGCACCACGCTCACGCCCTGGCGCACCACCCAACGACACAGCGCGGTCACCAGGGTGCTCTTGCCAGCGTCGGACGTCGTGCCCTGCACCATCAACGTAGTCATTGTGCTTCCTCGACGAAGGCTTCAAGGGCTGACACCAGGCGTGCCCAGTCTGCTTCCTCGGCGGGCAGGCCAAAACGCAGGCTGCTGTTGTGGGTGAACAGGCGCACCAGGATGCCGCGCCGCGCCATGAACTCATACAGTGCTTCGGCGCGCTCGGTGATCAGCCACTGGAACAGCGCGCAGCCGCCCTGTGGTACGAATCCGTATTGCTCGAGCAGCAGCGCCAGGCGTTTGCTGGCGGCCTCGGTGCGCAAACGTTGCCCGATGTGCCCTTGGGTATCCAGCAGACAGGCCTGGCCGAGGATGCGGGTCGGCCCACTGACCGCCCAGGGGCCGACTTGCTCGGCGAGCAATTTAAGGAATCTGCGCTCGGCCAGTACAAACCCCAGCCGCACGCCCGCCAGGCCAAAGAATTTGCCGAACGATCGCAAGACGATCAAGCCGACCTGATGGGTATAAGCAGCCACGCTCAATTGCGGCGTGTTGTCCATGAAGGCCTCGTCCACCACCAGCCAGCCGCCGCGCTGGGCCAATCGCGAATGCCAGTCGAGCAGGCGCTTGGGGGACAGGCTAAGGCCCGTGGGGTTGTTCGGATTGACCACCACCAGCACGTCCAGGTTGTCGATAAAAAAATCCACTTCCTGCTCCAGCACTTCGCGCACGATGTAGCCGCTGCGGCGCCAGGCTTCGGCGTGCTCGGCGTAACAGGGTGACAGCACGCCGACCTTGCCGGCCCGGCGCAAACGCGGCAGCAGCTGGATTGCCATTTGCGAACCGGCCACTGGCAGCACCTGGGCAGCACCGTAATAATCGCAGGCAGCCTGCTCCAGGCCGTCATCGCTTTCCGGCAGCCGCGCCCAAGCTCTCAGCGGGATCTGCGGGATGGGAAACGGCCAGGGCGAGAGGCCAGTGGACAGGTCGAGCCAGTCGGCTTCGGCGATACCGTAGTCGATTGCCGCTTTGCGTAAGCGCCCGCCGTGTTCAAGCATAAAACTCCGCCCCTACGCAGATAATCAACAGCCACAACCATACCCCGCGCTGGACCAATTGCCAGCCACGGTCGATGGAATCCGCGTCCGCCGGTACGCCCTCACCCAACGGCGGGCGCTGGTGCAGCTCACCGTGGTAAATCGCCGCCCCGCCCAGCTCCACGCCCAGCGCGCCGGCACCTGCGGCCATGACCGGACCGGCATTGGGGCTGTCCCAGGTCGGCCCCTGGGTCCGCCAGCATTTGAGTGCCAGTCGGGTTTTGCCCAGCAAGGCGTATGTCAACGCCACCAGCCGCGCAGGAATGTAGTTGAGGACGTCGTCGATCTTCGCCGCCGCCCAGCCAAACCGCTCGAAGCGTTCGTTGCGATAACCCCACATGGCATCCAAAGTGTTGCTCAAGCGGTAGAGCACAACCCCCGGCGCGCCAGCGACGACAAACCAGAACAGGGCGGCAAATACCGCGTCGCTACCATTCTCCAGAACGGATTCGGTGGCCGCGCGGGCGACTTCGGTTTTATCCAGCTCGCTGGTCTGGCGGCTGACCAGGTAACCGACGCGAGTGCGCGCTTCATCCAGGTCATCGCTGCGCAGGGCCCTGGCCACCGGCTCGACGTGCTCGCCAAGGCTGCGCATGCCCAGTGCGCAATAAAGTGCCAGGATCTCGACGATCCAGCCCACCAATGGCGCCCAGGACAGCGCGGTCGCCAGTAAGGTCAGCGGCACTACGGCGAGTACCCAGGCCGTCACGCCATGGCTGCGCCAGCCTCTACCACCACTGTTGAAGCGCTGCTCGATGCGATCGGCAAAGCGCCCGAACGCCACCAGCGGATGCCAGCGCCTGGGTTCGCCCAGCAGCGCATCCAGCCCCACCGCAGCGACGGTCAACAACGCCACACTCATTGACTCTCTCCCCAGACATTTTCATACAGCAATTCACCCAGCGGCCGCGACTGCGCCCAGCCTTCGAGAACCAGCATCGGCGCCGGATAAAATTCCTGCACCGGCCCCAGGCACAACACCGCCATCGGTTTTGCTCCCGGCGGCATGCCCAGCAGATCGGCCAGGGCTTGCGGCTCGAATAGCGAAACCCAGCCCATGCCCAGCCCTTCGGCACGGGACGCCAGCCACAGGTTCTGGATGGCGCAGGACAACGAGGCGATGTCCATTTCCGGCAAGGTGCGCCGGCCGAAGATGTGGCGTTCGCGATCATCCATCAGCGCGGCGACCAGCACTTCGGCGCAGTCGTTGATGCCTTCGACTTTGAGCTTCATGAATTCGTCAGTGCGCTCGCCCAGGGCTTGGGCGGTACGGATCCGCTCTTCTTCCACCAGGCCCTGGATTTGAGCGCGCACAGTGCGATCGCTGATGCGCAGGAACCGCCAAGGCTGCATCAGGCCGACACTGGGGGCCTGGTGCGCGGCTTCGAGCAGGCGCCGCAGCAGCTCGGGCTCGACAGTGCCACCGCTGAAGTGGCGCATGTCGCGGCGTTCGGCGATGGCGCGGTAGACCGCGTCGCGTTCGGCCTGACTGAATGTGGCGTCGGTCATGGCCTTTTCGCGAGCAAGGCGCCCTCCCGGTCAGGCAAAAACAATGCCGCCACCGCAACCGGATTCGACGGAAAATAAAAGTGCACATAAGAAGCCGTCATCCGCCCCTGACGATAAACCGCCTCCGCCCCACGTCCGCCATTCGGGCTCAGCCCGCGGGCAATCGGTGCCAGCTCGGTGCTGGTCAGCGAGTGATGGTAGGTATGCCCACGTAACGCGCCCTCGGGCAGTTCCACCACCTGCAAGGCCAATGCAGCCAGGCGCTTTTGCATGACCGCATCTCCGGCCAGCAACCCCACCAGTTCGGCACGCGTGCCGTCGACGTCGGTCAACGAATCGAGCAGATAAAGCATCCCGCCGCACTCGGCCAGCAACGGTTTGCCCGCGCCATGGTGCGCGCGGATCGCCGCCAGCATCGAGGTGTTGCCAGCCAGCGCCGCATGGTGCAATTCCGGGTAACCGCCTGGCAGGTAAAGGCTGTCCGCCTCGGGCAACGCGGCATCACGAATCGGCGAGAAAAACCGCAACTCGGCGCCCATTGCCCGCAACAGGTCCAGGCTCGCACCATAGGTAAATGCAAAGGCCTCATCACGCGCCACGGCGATGCGCACGCCTGCGAGCAAAGGTTCGGCAACAACCAGATCAGGCGCGGCAAATTCCACCGCCGGGGGCAACGCTACCTCGCAACTGCTGGCCAAGGCGTTAGCGGCGGCATCCAGACGCAGGTCGAGGTCGTTCAATTCGCTGGCCTGCACCAGGCCGAGGTGACGACTGGGCAACTCGATCCCGGTCTCCCGGGACAACGCGCCATACCAGCGCAACCCCTCAGTCAGGCTGCCTTCAAGCAACTGCGCATGGCGCAAGGTGCCCACGCGATTGGCCAGCACCCCGGCAAACGGCAAATCAGCCTGATAGCGCGCCAGCCCCAGAGCCAGGGCGCCGAAGGTCTGCGCCATGGCGGTGCCGTCGATCACCGCCAGCACCGGCACGCCAAAATGCCGCGCAAGGTCGGCACTGGAAGGCGTGCCGTCGAACAGCCCCATGACCCCTTCGATCAGGATCAGGTCCGCCTCGCCAGCGGCCTCCCACAAGAGGCGTCGACTGTCCTGCTCGCCGACCATCCACATGTCCAGTTGATAGACCGGCGCACCGCTGGCGCGCTCAAGGATCATCGGGTCGAGAAAGTCCGGGCCGCACTTGAATACGCGCACCTTGCGCCCCTGGTTGCGATGCAACCTGGCCAGCGCAGCGGTCACGGTGGTCTTGCCTTGGCCGGAAGCCGGCGCTGCAATCAATACCGCCGGGCAACAGCGAGGCTGACTCACAACTCGACGCCTTTTTGCGCCTTGATCCCGGCGTGGAACGCGTGCTTGACCACGCCCATCTCGGTCACGGTGTCGGCCAGTTCAATCATCTCCGGCTTGGCACCGCGACCGGTCACCACCACGTGCTGCATGGGCGGACGAGCCTGCAAATCACTGAGCACCTGATCGAGATCGAGATAACCGTGCTTGAGCGCGATGTTCAATTCATCCAGCACCACCAGGCCGATCGAGGGGTCACGCAGCAGTTCGCGGGACACTGCCCACGCCGCTTCGGCGGCGGCGATATCGCGCTGGCGATCCTGGGTTTCCCAAGTGAAGCCTTCGCCCATCACATGAAACCGCACCTGCTCCGGGAAGCGCCGGAAGAACAACTCTTCACCGGTGCTGTTGCGGCCCTTGATGAACTGCACCACGCCGCACTGCATGCCATGGCCCATGGATCGTGCGAGCATGCCGAACGCCGAGCTGCTTTTGCCCTTGCCATTGCCGGTGAGCACCAGCAGCAAGCCGCACTCATTCGGCGAGTTGGCAATGCGTTCGTCGATCACGGCTTTTTTGCGCAACATGCGCGCCAGGTGACGTTCGTCACGATCGGGGGTATCAGTCATGGGGAAGCTCTCCGTTGGGGCTGGATAACGGCGGGCAGGCACAAGAATAGACGGCAAGAAGCCTGGCATCGCCCACCGTGATGCCGCTGGATGGATCAGGCCGGTCTCCGGGCTCATGAGCGGCTGTTGGCCTGACTGCGCGCCTTCCCATCTCGATTGCTCGACACAGTGGCACAAGGCGCAGTCTTCACTCATTTACCGTTGCGGGGGCAGCGCCGGGATCATGATCAGTCTTTGCTCGAAAGCGACCACTCACCGGCTTCCCTGTTTCACCCTGTCGACGACGTCACAGGGCACCTGAAACAAGCCGCGAAGGTTAGAGGGTTGGGGGTGGAGCGTCAATTAAAGTCCGGCCTGCGGTGCTGAATTGATTTACCCCCGTTGAACCATCGCGCATTTGCGCTTCTCTACTAAACAGGTCAATGCATTCATAGGGAAGGTCAGCATGCGCAAGCCCCAGCTCGTTTTCGTCATCGCCCTCGCCGGAGGACTCGCCGCTTGCGGTGAAACTTCCAGCCTGCAAGTCTCCGACGGCACCGGTCCGTCACCCAAATTGCCGGAACCGAACAAGACCCTTATACCGACGGTGAACATCGCCCCGGCCATCGGCTGGCCCGACGGTACCAAGCCGACCGCTGCCGCCGGCACCCAGGTGGCCGCATTCGCCGAAGGCCTCGACCACCCTCGCTGGCTGTATGTGCTGCCCAACGGTGATGTGCTGGTGGCTGAAACCAACGCCCCGCCCAAACCCGAGGACGGCAAAGGCATCAAGGGCTGGGTCATGAAAAAAGTCATGGGCCGCGCCGGTGCGGGCGTGCCCAGCCCGAACCGCATTACGCTGCTGCGCGACAAGGACCATGACGGCGTCGCCGAGACCCGCACGGTGTTTCTGGAAAATCTCAACTCGCCGTTTGGCATGACCCTGGTGGGCAACGACTTGTATGTCGCGGACACCGATCGGTTGCTGCGCTTCAACTATCAAAGCGGCGATACGACGATCAAGTCTCAGCCGATCAAGGTGGTCGACCTGCCGGGCGGCGCGCTGAATCACCACTGGACCAAAAACGTCATTGCCAGCAAGGACGGCAGCAAGCTGTACGTCACGGTAGGATCGAACAGCAACGTCG
Organism: Pseudomonas sp. TMW22090; assembly: GCF_022496665.1. Taxonomy (NCBI): domain Bacteria; kingdom Pseudomonadati; phylum Pseudomonadota; class Gammaproteobacteria; order Pseudomonadales; family Pseudomonadaceae; genus Pseudomonas; species Pseudomonas sp. TMW22090. The sequence continues at coordinate 30,841 of NZ_SCFH01000009.1, read as the reverse complement.
CGGAAAACGGCATGGATCAGGAAGAAGGCCGCGCAGCTATCTGGGAAGTGGATCGTGCCACCGGCAATCACCGCATCTTCGCCTCCGGCCTGCGCAACCCGAACGGCATGGCCTGGGAACCCCAGACCGGCGCTCTCTGGACCGCGGTCAATGAGCGTGACGAAATCGGCAGCGACCTGGTGCCGGACTACATCACGTCGGTCAAGGACGGGGCGTTTTACGGCTGGCCTTACAGCTACTACGGCCAGCACGTCGATGTGCGCGTCGAGCCCCAGAATCCGGACCTCGTCGCCAAGGCCATTGCCCCGGATTACGCGGTCGGCCCGCATACCGCCTCTCTCGGCCTGACCTTCGCCGAAGGCAATACCTTGCCAGCGCAGTTCAAGGAAGGCGTTTTCATTGGCCAGCACGGTTCGTGGAACCGCAAACCCCACAGCGGCTACAAGGTGATCTTCGTGCCGTTCAACGCCGGCAAACCGACCGGGCAACCGATCGATGTGCTGAGCGGTTTCCTCAACGACGAGGAAAAAGCCATGGGCCGGCCGGTGGGTGTGGTGATCGATCAGCAGGGGGATCTGCTGGTGGCGGATGATGTCGGGAACAAGGTATGGCGGGTGTCGGCCACCCAGTAACGCTGCACGCCGAAACCTGTAGGGGCCGGCTTGCCGGCTCCTACGGATTGCGTGCCAAATGTTCCGGCTGCAACACGCGCTTGGCACTCAGATACGCTTTTTGCCAATAGGCCTTGGACAGGCTGTCCAGCTTGACCGTCCCACCCGTGGCAGGCGCATGCACAAAGCGCCCTTCGCCGACATAAATTCCGGCATGACTGACCTGCGAACCGCCATTGGTGGCGAAGAAAATCAGGTCGCCCGTCTGCAACCCTTCCTTGCCCACACTGGCCGCCTGCATCCCGATCATCTCGCGGGTCGTGCGCGGCAGCGTGATACCCGCGACATCGCGGTACACATAGCCGATCAGCCCGCTGCAATCAAAACCGGCGTCTGGCGTATTGCCGCCCCAGCGGTAAGGCGTACCCACCAGACCCAGGGCGCGAAACAGCACGTCTTCGGCTTCAGGGGAAAAGGGTTGGGCAGGACCAAAAACCAGGGGGGCGCGAATCACCGGTGCCGGAGCTGGCGGCGGAGTGCGGCTGGCGCAGGCGCTGAGCAGCGCTGCGGCGATCATAAGTACAAGGCGGGCCGACGTCTTCATATACAGAACACCCTGATCTGGCTGCGGCTGTTTCCACCGGAAGGGCAGAAAAGAAAACCGCCGGCGCAGTGCGCAGGCGGTTAGCCATCAATAATAGATCAGGATTCTAGACGCTATACAGCAAACTTCAAGTAAGACTTTAAGTTCGCCTTACAAACTGTAGGCTTACTTGCGAGCAGTGACGATAGTCGGTGCCATCGCGAGTGCTCGCTTGGCCTCGATGAAGGTCTTGCTCCAGTAGCTGTCACCCAGGCTGTCGACCCGGACGCCACCGCTACGGCGGCTGCTGGAGTGGATGAACTGGTCATCCCCCAGGTAGATGCCAGCATGGCTGACGCGACCGCGACGACCATTGGTAGCGAAGAACAGCAGGTCACCCGGCTTGAGGTTGCTGCGAGAAACCAGCGGGGCATCTACGTTGATCATTTCCCGAGTCGAGCGCGGCAGGTTCATGCCGGCCTCTTCACGGAACAGATAGCCGATGAAACCGCTGCAGTCGAAACCGGCTTCAGAAGTACCACCAAAACGGTAACGGGTACCGATCAGGGACATGCCGCGTTCAAGGATGCTGTCTGCCAGAACCGGCAGCTGGTACGACTTGCCATCAGCGAAGCTGGCGAGTTGTTTATCGGTAGCCGACTCTTCCTGGAATGGAGTTTCCAGATAACGAACGGAAGAGGATTGGGCGGTAACGGAAGATTTAACCGGTTGCTGGGGCGCTGGCTCGGAGACTGGAGAGTGAGCGGCGCAGCCGAACAACAGGGTAACGAGTGCGAGAGGCACGAGGGGTGCGAAGCGATTTAGCATGGGCACGACCGTGGCTGATAGTTGTAAAGAAGCCGAGACTATGCCCGCTATCATCCTCATTTGCAAATTCAATCGAACTTTATGTGACTTTTCGGTTTCGCGATTTCATCTAAGCGCTAATGCCCTATTTAGACACTCGCGCGGCCTGCCCCTGCCGGAAAGCGCATATTCTCGTGCCTGAAAAGTAGCAAAAAGCCTGCAGGGACTGGGTTTTACCAGCCCAGCGTCTCTTTCAGAAACGGAATGGTGAGTTTGCGCTGCGCTTGCAGGGAAGCCTGATCGAGTTGCTCCAGCAATTCGAACAGGGCACTCATGCTGCGCGTGCCGCGGGTCAGGATGAAGTGCCCTACTTCGTCGGTCAGGTGCAGGCCGCGACGGGAAGCGCGCAATTGCAGAGCGCGCAATTTGTCTTCGTCGGACAGCGGACGCATCTGGAATATCAGGGCAAGGGTCAAGCGTGACTTGAGGTCCGCCAGCTTCACCGGCAGTTCCCGGGGCGAAGTCGATGCGGCTATCAACAGACGCCGACCACTGTCGCGCAGGCGATTGAACAGATGGAACAGCGCCTCTTCCCAATCCGCGCGCCCGGCCACCGCCTGCAGATCATCGAGGCAGACCAGTTCGTATTGTTCGAGGTTGTCGAGAATTTCGATGCCGCGATCCAGCAGCTCGGCCAGTGGCAGATACACCGCTGGCTCGCCCATCTGTTCGAAGCGCAGACAGGCGGCCTGCAACAGGTGCGTACGCCCCACGCCGTCCTTGCCCCACAGGTAAATCAGGCTTTCCGTCCAGCCGGCGTCGGCTTCGCAGAGTCGCTCGACATAGCCGAGTGCAGCGGCATTGGCGCCTGGGTAATAATTGATAAAGGTAGCGTCATCACGCAGACGCACACCTAGGGGCAGCTGAATCGGTTTCATGCTGACTGAACAGTTCCGACGGAACCGTTAGTGGCCTCTGTGTAAAGTTTGCGAAGTTTATACCCGTGAGGCTGACCGCACAATGCGACAGACCACAAGCAAAATCAAAGGTTTGCGTTAGCTTGCCGGTTTGGTGACAGATTCTCTGACGGTGTGGGCGTCTGCAGCAGGCGTGAACCACACCGCCCGGTACGGGACCGGGCGGCGGTCAGGCCTCAAAGCCGCCCGCTACAGCTCGGGCTCATCCTCGCCACTGTAGATGTCCGAATCCTTATACAAATCATGCATGTGGCGCACCAGCACCATGATCACCGCCGCCACTGGCAAGGCCAGCAGGATGCCCGTGAATCCGAACAGCTCGCCCCCGGCCAGAATGGCAAATATCACGGCGACCGGGTGCAGGCCGATACGGTCACCCACCAGCAATGGCGTGAGCACCATGCCCTCCAGTGCCTGCCCCACCATGAACACGGCAACGATGCCGATCATGGGGTACAAATCGCCACCGAACTGGAACAGCCCGGCAATCAGCGCAGCACCGATACCGATCACGAACCCCATGTATGGCACGATGGCCGCGAGGCCGGCGATCAAGCCGATCAACAGCCCAAGCTCAAGCCCGATGAGCATCAGGCCCGCGGCATAGATGACGCCCAGCGCCACCATCACCAGCAATTGCCCGCGCACAAACGCGCCCAGCACTTCATGGCATTCGCCAGCCAGGCTGACCACGCGCTCTTCGCTATCGCGCGGCAGCAGGCTGCGGATCTTGGCCATCATCAGGTCCCAGTCCCGCAGCAGGTAAAAACTCACGACCGGAATCAACACCAGGTTCGCCAGCCAGCCGATCACCGCCAGGCTGGAAGCCGTTGCCTGGCTCAGCACCACACCGACGATGTCAGTGGTCTGCCCCATGTGCTCGCTGATTGCCGCCTTCAGCTTGTCGAACTTCCAGAAGCCGTCCGACAAGCCGAATTTCGACTGAGCCCATGGCAGTGCCGTGTGCTGCAGCCAATCGAGCATCTGCGGGGCCAGCTCGTAGAGGCGCAGCATTTGCTTGGCCAGCATCGGCACCAGCACCAGCAGCAGCGTAGTGACGATCAAGGTGAACAGCGCAAACACCGCGATCACACCCCAAGTGCGTGATAGCCCGGCCTTCTCCAGCCTGTCCACCAGGGGATCGAACAGATAGGCCAACAGCAACGCCACCAGGAACGGCGTCAGGATTGGATGCAACAGCCAGACAAACGCGCAGAGCAGGACGACTCCACCCAACCAGAACCAACGCCGCGTATCGGCCATGAACCACTCCTGCTTCTATATAAGGAAAGAAAAACTACCAGCGAAAACGTAACTGCGGAACCGGGGCCGGGGCTGGCGCTACGGCAGGCGCCGCACCATCGGCTGCAGGCTGTACCGGCGGCACCGGTGCAGGTGCCTCCCCGGCTGGCAACTCCTGCAATTTCGCCAGGGACAGCTGAGCCTTCAACTGTTCGGCACTGCCGCGAACCCGATAGAGAATCCGGTCGCCATTGACGCTCTGCAGGCGCATGCCGAAGGGTTCCAGCAACCGCCCGAGGGCGGCATAGCGCTCCAGGTTCATGCCCTGGACCTCAAGTAACTGCTCGCCAGACGCGCCTGGCTTGACCACAAAACGCGGTGCCAGTCGTTCACTGACCGCGAGCATCACGGCATCCGCGACAGCGGCCTGATCGGCACCCTGCACGCTGCCTGCTTCTTTCTTGTCGCCCATCCACAAGTTCCAGGTTGCCTGCCACTGGCCGCCCTCCTCCTTGGCATGCACGGCGAGCAGGGCATCGGCGTTGTAACGTTCCGAGGCGCTGCGCAGTGGCGCCGCGTCACCGCCTTCCAGGGTCGGTCCGGTCGCCACCAGTTGTTCGCTCAGGTCCGCCAGCGGCAAGCGCAATGGCAGCCCTCGATGCTGGGCCGCGCGACGCAGCGGCGTCGCGCTGGCCTGGCCATCACCGACCAGGCTCGAACCCTCAGTGGCGTCGTTCAACCACCAACTCAGGATCGACGGGCGATTGGCACCCCACAGGGACAAACCGGCGCGACGCAGCGCCTGCTCGGTGGTCGCAGGGTCAAAATCGACTTTCAGCACTTGCGGCGGTCCCGCTTCGAAGCCGTACTGGCTGATGATCTGCTGCGGGTCCTTGCGGATGGCGGCCAGGCCGGGGTTCTGCGCGGCCTTGGGATCGCCAGTCAGGCGCAGCACCAGCGTATCCAGTGCTTCCTGGGTCGCCTGGTCGCGAATCTCCGGCGATTGGCCACTCACAGGTTGACGCACCTGATACAGACTTTTAACCGTCTCGGCATGGCCGGCCAGGCTGAAGAGCGACAGACAGCCCACAAACAAACATTTCGGAAAAAAACCCATGAAAGATTCCTGACTATTGGAGCGGCTGGAACAGGCCGCGTGAACCGGACGAGCATGGCTGTGACCACACCCTGCGGCAAAACATTCACCCGGCCCGGGCAAGTTTTTGCACTGTCCTAACGATAGACGGTTAATGGCGCTACCTTATACAGCCATGAGCAAGACGACCAATACGGCCTGTGACGGTTTTTTTTCGGCCGATATGCCCCTGCCGTCGGCGTGAGGATGGCCGCTGCCCTTCAAGCCTGATAAAATCGCGCGCCTTCGCAGACCGGCAACAGCCGGGCACCCTGGAATTCGCGCATGGCACCCGCCCTCGTCTGTTCCTGCGGTCCCGCTGGACTCGGTCGTTACCCCTGAATCCCCCCTAAAGGCCTGGATCATGAGCAAGCAACCCTCCCTGAGCTACAAGGACGCCGGTGTAGACATCGACGCCGGTGAAGCATTGGTCGAACGCATCAAGAGCGTCGCCAAGCGCACTGCGCGCCCGGAAGTCATGGGCGGCCTGGGCGGTTTCGGCGCCCTCTGCGAAATCCCGGCCGGCTACAAGCAGCCTGTTCTGGTTTCCGGCACCGACGGCGTGGGCACCAAGCTGCGCCTGGCACTGAACCTGAACAAGCACGACAGCATCGGCATCGACCTGGTGGCCATGTGCGTGAACGACCTGGTGGTCTGCGGCGCCGAGCCACTGTTCTTCCTCGACTACTATGCCACCGGCAAGTTGAACGTCGAGACCGCTACCCAGGTTGTCACCGGCATTGGCGCTGGCTGCGAACTGTCGGGCTGCTCCCTGGTCGGCGGCGAAACCGCTGAAATGCCTGGCATGTACGAAGGCGAAGACTACGACCTGGCCGGCTTCTGCGTCGGTGTCGTGGAAAAATCCGAAATCATCGACGGTTCGAAAGTCGCTGCCGGCGATGCCCTGCTCGCCCTGCCGTCGTCGGGTCCGCACTCCAACGGCTACTCGCTGATCCGCAAGATCATCGAAGTGTCCGGTGCCGACATCGAAAACATCCAGCTCGAAGGCAAGCCGCTGACCGACCTGCTGATGGCCCCGACCCGCATCTACGTCAAGCCGCTGCTCAAGCTGATCAAGGACACCGGCGCCGTAAAAGCCATGGCCCACATCACGGGCGGCGGCCTGCTGGACAACATCCCGCGCGTTCTGCCAAAAGGCGCCCAGGCGGTAGTTGACGTTGCTAGCTGGACTCGCCCTGCCGTGTTCGACTGGCTGCAAGAGCAAGGCAACGTCGACGAAAACGAAATGCACCGCGTGCTGAACTGCGGCGTTGGCATGGTCATCTGCGTAGCTCAAGAGCACGTTGAAAGCGCCCTGAACGTCCTGCGCGAAGCTGGCGAGCAGCCTTGGGTCATCGGTCAGATCTCCACCGCTGCCGAAGGCGCGGCTCAGGTCGTACTGAATAACCTTAAGGCCCACTGATGCAAGAGCGGATGTCCGCCACCTGTGATGTCGTGGTACTGCTTTCCGGCACCGGCAGTAACTTGCAGGCCTTGATCGACAGCACGCGGACCGGCGACAGCCCGGTCCGCATCGCTGCGGTGATTTCCAACCGCGCCGACGCCTATGGCCTGCAACGCGCCAGGGACGCGGGTATCGACACCCGCTCCCTGGATCACAAGGCTTTCGATGGCCGCGAGGCCTTCGATGCCGCGCTGATCGAACTGATTGACGCCTTCAACCCCAAACTCGTGGTGCTGGCAGGATTCATGCGCATTCTCAGCGCTGATTTCGTGCGTCACTATGCGGGTCGCCTGCTCAATATCCATCCCTCGCTGCTGCCCAAATACAAAGGGTTACACACTCATCAGCGCGCGCTGGAAGCCGGCGACACTGAACACGGCTGCTCCGTACACTTCGTCACCGAGGAACTCGATGGCGGACCACTGGTCGTACAGGCAGTAATACCGGTAGAGTTGCATGATTCGCCGCAGAGTCTGGCGCAGCGAGTCCACACCCAGGAACACCTGATCTACCCGATGGCCGTACGCTGGTTTGCCGAAGGTCGCTTATCACTGGATGAGCAAGGTGCTTTACTGGACGGACAGTTACTCGCCGCCAGCGGCCACTTGATTCGAACCTAGGAGATATTATGCGTCGCGCCCTGCTCTTCGCTTGCGCTCTGCTTGCCTTGCCCCTGGCACAGGCTGCAGAACTTCAACCTTTCTCCGCCAGCTACACTGCCGACTGGAAACAGCTGCCCATGAGCGGCACGGCATCGCGCAGCCTGACCAAGGAAGCCAATGGCGTCTGGAAGCTCAGCTTCAAGGCTTCGATGATGATCGCCAGCCTGTCCGAAGAAAGCACCCTGACACTGGACAAGGATACCCTGCTGCCGCAGTCCTACCACTTCGAACGTGGTGGTCTGGGTAAAGCCAAGAAAGCCGACCTGGATTTCGACTGGACCACCAAAATGGTGACCGGCACCGATCGCGGTGACCCGGTCAAGCTGCCGTTGAACCGCGGCATGGTCGACAAGTCCACGTATCAGCTCGCGCTGCAGCATGACGTGGCGGCCGGCAAGAAAAGCATGAGCTATCAGGTGGTCGATGATGGTGAAGTCGATACTTATGACTTCCGCGTGCTGGGTTCGGAAAAAGTCGACACCAAGGCTGGCCAGATCGACGCGATCAAGGTCGAGCGCGTGCGCGATCCAACTCAGAGCAAGCGAATTACCGTGCTGTGGTTTGCCAAGGATTGGGATTACCTGCTGGTCCGCCTGCAACAGGTTGAAACCGACGGCAAGGAGTACAACATCATGCTCCTGGACGGTACGGTGAACGGCAAGGCTGTCAAAGGCAGCTGATCCGCAGTTGACAAAAAAAGCCCCGCAATCGCGGGGCTTTTTTTCGCCTCGATTTCTTGCACCCCGCGGCGCCCTCAGGTTTTTCGCGAGCAGGCTCGCTCCTACAAGGGGCGTGGCAGGATTGCGAGGAAATTGTCGCGGGCGACCTTTTTGGCAACGTCCTCGGGCAACGCATCCAGAAACGGATCGAAGCTGCGCATTTCCTTGCCGAGCTTGTTGAAGCGGCCCACCACGTCCGAACCGACCATGAAACGCTCCGGAAAGCGCTCCACCAGTGCCAGCCACTCCTGGCGCGGCTTGCCCTGCTCATCCAGCAGATACGGGGTCAGCAGGCTCCAGGACAGGTCGATGAACAGATTGGGATAGGCCTCCAGCATGCGAGTCAGGGTCGGCAGCAGGAAATCCAGCTGGACCTGGTGCCGGTGAATTTCCGCACTGGTACCGGCATGGGCCCAGATGAATCGGGTGTGCGGATGGTTGCGCAACGGCTCTTCGATTTCCGCGAGGTAGAGCGGATTTTTCTCGCGCTTGGAGGTGATGTTGGAGTGCACCATCACCGGTAGATCATTTTCCGCCGCCAGGTGATAAATCCGCGTCATGGCCTCGTTATTGGCCCGGGGCGTGTCACCGGAGGTCAAGGCGGTGACGTCGTCATGCCGGGTGAAGACCTCGCCGATGCCCTGCCACAAGCCTGGATAGAGGTCGAGCATGCGCTGGATATGCGCCGCAGAATTTTTGTCGTTGGGATTGAAGCCTGACAGGAACGGGTGAAAACGTTGACGCTGGTCGGGCGTCAACTTGCTCACTGCCGCCGCCACTATGACGTCGGTTGCGCTGTACCAGTAGGCATCCGCATCATCACCTGCGTAGTAACGAGGTCGCTTGGGCTCATCTTCATGCCATTTCTTCGCGACCGGAATACCGGAGATCATCACATGCTCGATGCGATTGTCAGCCATCGCCTTGAGCAGCTTGGGCATGCCCGCCGTTTCCTGGAAAAAATCCACGTAATGCAGATGGGCATCGCTGTAGGCATATTCGCGCGCATTGGCCGCGGCGCTTGATAGCGCCAGCAGGCAGGCAAGGCTGAGTCGGAACGGGTGCAAGGGCTATCTCCAGCGGTCAGGAACAGCGTAGACCCTCGTGGGAGCATCAGGGTTCACCGGATAGGAAAGTGGAACGCTCATTCATCAGAATGCTCTATAACTTCACGGTCCGTTTTTATTGAACGATTTTTCCTGCTGCCTGCGAGGTGCACCATGACAGTTACCGTCAATACCGTCTCCGCCGAAGGTTTTCGCCACAGCGTACACATCGACGACCATGAACTCTTTGCCGATGTGCCAGCCATTTCAGGGGGTGAAGGCACCGCGCCGGAGCCGCATGACTATTTCGATGCAGCCCTGGGCGCCTGCAAGGCCCTGACCCTGAAGATGTACGCCAAAAAGAAAGACATCCCGCTGACCGGCGTAACGGTCGAGGTCAAGCGCGACAACAGTGAAGAGCAGAAAGGTAAATATGCCTTGCACGTCAAGCTGACGCTCAAGGGCGTACTCACCGACGCCCAGCGCGAAGAACTGCACCGCGTGGCCGATCGCTGCCCTATCCACAAGCTGATGACCACCACCGACGTCAGCATCGAAACCCATCTGGCCGAGGGTGCATTCAGCCAATAGCGGCAGGGGCTGCGCAGGCGGGTTATGCTCTTGGCGTCACCCGCTCAGCCTGGAATGCACCATGAACTCTCCGCTCGTGATCCGCCCTCGCATCGAAGATGTCGCGGGCCAGCCGATTCTTCGCCCGTTGCCGTCGGCCAGGTGCCGCAGCGTCGGGCCCTTCGTTTTTTTTGACCACATGCTCGAAACCCGTTATGCCGCAGGAACGGGCATGAATATCCGCCAGCATCCGCATATCGGCCTTTCCACCCTCACCTACCTGTTTCAGGGTCAGCTGCAGCACAAGGACAGCATTGGCTCCGATCAGATCGTCGCGGCAGGTGATGTCAGCTGGATGACCGCGGGCAGCGCCATTGCCCATGTGGAGCGTACGCCCGCCGCCTTGACGGAACGCGGCTTCACGATGCATGGCTTGCAGGTCTGGCTCGCCTCTCCCAAGGCGCATGAACAGGGCCCGGGACATTACAGCCACCATCCAGCGGCCACCTTGCCGGTGAGTGACAACCTTGGGGTACAGATCCGCATGATTGCCGGCTCAGGCTTTTGCCTGGAATCGCCGGTGCCGGTACTTTCTCCTACCTTGTACGCGGAACTGCACCTGCAAACGGCCACCACCCTGCTGATTCCCACCGAACATGAAGAGCGGGCGCTGTATGTACTCGACGGCGAGGCACAGCTCAATGGCGAGCCGGTTGAAGCGCATTCGCTGGTGGTGCTGCCGGCCGGGGAACAGATGACACTGTTCGCCGAGAGCGACTGTCATGCCGTGTTGTTTGGTGGCGCGCCACTGGACGGACCGCGACGGATCAACTGGAATTTTGTCGCGAGTGACCCGGCGGCGATCGATGAAGCGCGACGGCGCTGGGCGGCTGGGGAATGGCCGACAGTGCCGGGGGAAAGCGAGCGTATTGAGTTGCCTTGAGGCTTGAGGCTTGAGGCTTGAGGCTTGAGGGCTACGGTGTCAGCACTGCCGCCTTCGCGGGCGAGTCGAAGAGGCCAGCTCTGACACAACTAAAACAAAGCCACAGGTAATAAAAAACCCGCCGAAGCGGGTTTTTTATTGCAGCTCGGTTAAACCGACAACTCAACCAACAGCTTGTTGAGACGACGCACATACGCCGCCGGGTCCTTCAAGCTGTCGCCGGCCGCCAGGGCCGCCTGATCGAACAGGATGTGCGACAGGTCGCCGAAGCGCTCGTCGCTCTGCTCGCTGTCGAGTTTCTCGATCAACGGGTGAGCCGGGTTGAATTCGAAAATCGGCTTCGAGTCCGGCACCTTCTGCCCACTGGCTTCAAGGATCTGGCGCATCTGCAGGCCCAGGTCCTGTTCGCCGATGGCCAGGATCGCCGGCGAGTCGGTCAGGCGGTGGGAAACCCGCACTTCGGCAACGGAATCGCCTAGCGCAGTTTTCAGACGCTCAACCAGCCCTTCTTTGGACTTGGCAACTTCTTCAGCGGCTTTCTTGTCCTCCTCCGAGTCCAGGTTGCCCAGGTCCAGGTCACCGCGTGCCACGTCAACAAAGGTCTTGCCGTCGAAATCGCTGAGGTAGCTCATCAGCCACTCGTCGATACGGTCAGTCAGCAGCAGCACTTCGATGCCTTTCTTGCGGAAGACTTCCAGGTGCGGGCTGTTCTTGACCTGGGCATAGGTTTCGCCGGTCAGGTAATAGATCTTGTCCTGACCTTCCTTGGCGCGAGCCAGGTATTCGGCCAGAGACACCACTTGCTCGCCTTCTTCTCCTTGAGTGGAGGCAAAACGCAGCAGGCCGGCGATTTTTTCCTTGTTGGCGAAATCTTCTGCCGGGCCTTCTTTCATGACCTGACCGAAGTTCTTCCAGAAGCCCTTGTATTGCTCAGGCTCGTTCTTAGCCAGTTTTTCCAGCATGTCGAGGACGCGTTTGGTCAGCGCCGATTTCATCGAGTCGATGATCGGGTCTTTCTGCAGGATTTCCCGCGACACGTTCAGCGACAGGTCATTGGAATCGACCACGCCTTTGATGAAACGCAGGTACAGCGGCAGGAACGATTCGGCCTGATCCATGACGAACACGCGCTGCACGTACAGCTTCAGGCCTTTCGGCGCTTCGCGCTGGTACAGGTCAAACGGGGCACGGGCCGGTACGTAGAGCAGCGAGCTGTATTCCAGCTTGCCTTCGACCTTGTTGTGGCTCCAGCTCAGCGGGTTTTCGAAATCGTGGGCGATGTGCTTGTAGAACTCCTGGTACTCCTCTTCCTTCACGTCATTGCGCGGGCGGGTCCACAGGGCACTGGCGCGGTTGACGGTTTCCCATTCAACGGCCGGTTGTTCTTCGCCTTCTGCTGCCGTGACTTCTTTTGGCAGTTCGATCGGCAAGGCAATGTGATCGGAGTACTTCTTGACGATGTTGCGCAGGCGCCAGCCATCAGCGAATTCGTCTTCACCGGATTTCAGGTGCAGCACGATGCGGGTGCCGCGCTCGGCTTTCTCGATGGTCGCCACTTCGAAGTCGCCTTCGCCCTTGGACGACCAGTGCACGCCTTCGCTGGCAGCATCGCCGGCACGACGGCTGTACACGTCGACTTTGTCGGCGACGATGAATGCAGAGTAGAAACCGACGCCGAACTGACCGATCAGGTGCGAGTCTTTCTTCTGGTCGCCCGACAGGTGTTTCATGAAGTCGGCAGTGCCGGACTTGGCGATGGTGCCCAGGTGGGTGATCGCGTCTTCGCGATTCATGCCGATGCCGTTGTCTTCGAGGGTGACGGTTTTGGCGTCTTTATCGAAGCTCACGCGGATTTTCAGTTCGGCGCCACCTTCCAGCAGCTCGGGCTTGGCCAGGGCTTCGAAGCGTAATTTGTCGACAGCGTCAGAGGCGTTCGAGATCAATTCGCGAAGGAAGATTTCCTTGTTGGAATACAGCGAATGGATCATGAGGTGCAGCAGCTGCTTCACCTCGGTCTGGAAGCCCAGGGTTTCCTTTTGAGTTTCCACACTCATGGTCATCAAACTCCAATCAGATGGCAGTGGCCACGACCTTCAGGGTCGGCGGCGGGTTGTCATCAAAGTTGGGGGCATGGATCAGGATTTCAAGGGCTCATCGATTTTGAAATGCGCTCGCGCCGTGGCAATCGGTTCATGTTGGGTGCTTTGCCAGGCAGTAATGGCCACGTTGGCAACCCGCCGCCCCTGACGGCACACCTGGCATCTGGCCCAGGTATCACGAAACTGCCCGGCCCGAAGGTAATCCAGGGAAAAGTCGATGATCTTCGGCACGCCCGGCGAACCGGTAAACACCAGCAGGTGCAGCGCTGCAGACAACTCCATGAACCCGGCAATCACTCCCCCATGGATCGCCGGCAATAAAGGGTTACCAATGTTGTCCTTGTTTGCCGGCAAGCGAAACAGCAACTCATCCCCGACTCGCGAGCATTCGACACCGATCAGCTTGGCGTAGGGAATCAGGTGCAACAGCGAGGCATAGTCGCCCTGCTCATGAGCCTGCTGCAGTTGCGTCTTGAAGGCGTCATTCATTTTGCACCTCCAGCCACAGCGGGGCCCGTGCCTTTGCTGCCCTTGATCACCTTGCCCATGCGCATGAAGGTGCCGACCACATGGGCTATGGGTTGCCCGGGATCGTCCTGGTAAGCGAAACCACGGGCGAAGATCACGTCGGTGGTCACGCGGTAGCACTGCGCGAAACCGTACACATCCTTGTGCGGTTCAGCCGCGTGCATGTAGTCGATGCGCAGGTCGAGTGTGGGACAGACTTCGAATTCAGGCAGCACACAGAGCGTGGACATGCCGCAGGCGGTGTCCATCAGCGTGGTCAGGGCACCACCATGGATGACGCCCGTCTGCGGATTGCCAACGATTTTGGCGCTATAGGGCAGGATGACCGTGAGCCCCTCCTGGCTGGCGCTGTGGACGCTCAGTCCCAGGACGTGACAGTGTCTCAACGCCGAAAGAAACCGCGTCGCGCGCTCAAAAACGGGGTTTTCAGCCATTTATCAAAATCCTTCCAAATGTTAAAGAATCGCATCAAGCGCTGTCGCCAAAAGTTCCTGCAAGAATATTCTTATATATCTGTGTGATAGGAGGAACTTAACGCTGACGGCCATGCTCGAAAGGCCAGTAGATACTTTCCATAAGGAGAAACACCCCATGCAAAAGACTTTAGCTATTGCCTTGATGTTGACCGCTTCCCTTGGTCTCGCTGCTTGCGATAAAAAATCCGAGGACAAAGCTCAAGATGCTAACCAACATGCTGAGCAAGCTCAGCAAGACATGAACAAAGCACAGGATAAAGTGAACGACGCGGCCAAAGAAAACGCCGAAGCTGCCAAAGCTCAGGCCGAATCGAACGAAGCAGCTGCAAAAGAAGCAGCGCCTAAAAACTAAGACAGTTTTTAGCCTGCCAAAGAAAACCCGCCAAGTGCGGGTTTTCTTTTGCCTGTCATTTATGGCGCAAGCTGCAGTTAGAGCAAAATCGTTCTAAAAGTCGGACTAATCATCAACAGTAGCGAACACACTAACCCGACCAGCCACACCAGGCTGCGCTGCCAGGCCAGGTCTGCCCAGTAGCACAACAGGTAGATGACGCGGGCAATCACGAAGATGATCGCCAGCGAGTCAATCAGCCATCCCGCCGTTTGCGTGGTATGCGCCATCAAGACACCCACCGCAAAAAGCATGAAGGCCTCGATGCTGTTTTGATGCGCCGCCAATGCCCGTGCGCCAAACCCGGTGAGTTGTGCCTGTTGCTGACGTGGCAGGTGATTATTGTAGCCCCCCTGCTCTTTCATGGCCTTGGCCACCGGCATACGGGCCACGTATATCAATAGCGCACTGATAAACACGCACCAGAACGGAATACTCATCAAACAGCCTCCTTGTTTGCGTCAGGCAACGGTGCCTCTGTAGGGGTATAGACCATCACATCAAGAACGTCGGAATGAAACTCCCGACGATAGAGCACCAGCACCACGCCCGCACTCATCAACATGAACAGCCAGGGGCTGACAAACCAGGCCAGCATGGTCATGCCAAAGTAATAGGAACGCAGGCCGAAGTTGAACTGGTTGGCCGCCATGGAGATGACTCGTGCCGCCCGGGAGGCGAAAGCCTTGCGCTCCTGCTCGGAGACGTGACGCTCTCCCACCATCGGCGCCGAGCCAATCAGGATCGCCGCGAAGTTGTACTGGCGCATGCACCAGCTGAAGGTAAAGAACGCGTAGACGAACACCAGCGCCAGGCACAGTAGTTTGATCTCGGACATGCCCTGTGACGCCTGTTGCACCATGGGAATATCGGCCAGCAGCGAAACCGCCCGCTCCGACGCGCCGAGGACGGTCAGGATACCCGCGAGGATGATCAGGGTGCTGGAGGCAAAGAACGACGCGTTGCGTTCCAGGTTGCCGACCACACTGGCATCGGCGATACGGTTGTCGCGCAGCAGCATGCGGCGCATCCAGTCTTCCCGATATAGGTGCAGCACACTGGCCAGGCAGGCGGTGTCCCGGGCTTTCCATGAGGCGTATCGGGTGTAGCCGCCCCAGCAGATGACGAACCAGAGCGCGGCAAGAAGGTGGATCAGGTTGGCTTGGATGAACGACATGCGGGTCCTTGTGATCTAGTGGCCGGAACACCATACCCCTGTAGGAACGAGCTCGCTCGCGAAGAACCAGGGAGCAACGCGTTTATTCGGAAAACACGCGCCATGGTTCGCAACCTTCGCGAGCAAGCTGGCTCCTGCAATGGGTTTTGCAATGCTTCGACGTTAGCGCAGAGGAAAAGGCACCGCATCTCCCCATAAAAAAATGCCCCGTATCGATTGATACGGGGCATTTCCATGTGCGCTCCAGGCCCGCTTTTGACAGGCTGGAAAGGCAGGTTAAGCCAGTGCTTCTTCGCGCTTGCCCAACAGGCGGTCACACACCACCGCGACCACCAGGGTCATCACCGACGGCACCAGCCAGGCCAGGCCTTGCTCGCTCAGTGGCAGATGGGTCAGTTGGGTCGGCATCCAGTCCGCCAGGCCCGCACCCTTGAGGGCGTCGATCAGGCCGAAAATGAACGACACCAGCATCACCGGACCGACGATGCGGCCCTGCTCATGCCAGAAGTCCTTGCAGAAGCTCAGTGCCACCAAGGCGATGCACGGAGGATAGATCGCGGTCAGGACCGGAATCGAGAACGCGATCAGGTTGGTGAGGCCCAGGTTGGACACCAGCAGCGAGAACGCGGCAAGGATGATCACCAGGGTCTTGTAGGACAGTGGCAACACCCGGCTGAAGTATTCAGCGCAGGCACACGTCAGGCCGACCGCAGTCACCAGGCAGGCCAGCGAGATGAGCACTGCCAGGAAACCACTGCCCAGGGAGCCGAAGGTGTGCTGGACATAGGCGTGCAACACCGCCGCGCCATTGGTTGCGCCAGCGGCCACTTCATGGCTGCCGGAACCCAGGCGGAACAGGCTGATGTACACCAGCGCCAGGCCCACGCCGGCTATCAGCCCGGCGATGATCGCGTAGCGGGTGATCAAGGCAGGCGACTCGACACCACGGGAACGAATGGCATTGACGATGACGATGCCAAACACCAGCGCGCCCAGGGTATCCATGGTCAGGTAACCATTGATGAAGCCTTGGGAGAAGGGTGCCGCCACGTACTCAGGGGTGGCCACGCCGATATCACCGGCCGGCAGCGCGAACGCCGCTATACCGAGCGCCGCCAGGGCGATGATCTTCAGCGGTGCGAGGAAGCGGCCCACGGTGTCCAGCAGACGCCCCGGATACAGCGAGATGAAGAACACCAGCAGGAAGTACACCGAGCTGTAGAGGAACAGCGCCAGCGGGCTTTCGCCGGTCAACGGCGCCAGGCCAACTTCGAACGACACGGTGGCCGTGCGCGGCGTGGCGAACAGCGGACCCACGGCCAGGTAGCACGCGGCGGCCAGCAGGCCACCGGCAATTTTGCCGATCGGGCTGCTCAAGGCATCCATTGCGCCACCGACCTTGGCCAGCGCGACCACAGTGATCACCGGCAGGCCGACCGCCGTAATCAGGAAACCCAACGCCGCCATCCAGACATGCGGTCCGGACTGCAAACCGACGATAGGCGGGAAGATGATGTTGCCAGCCCCGACAAACAGGGCAAACGTCATAAAACCAAGTGCCAGAATGTCCTGGCCTTTCAACACTTTCATTAAGGAAATACCACACTACTGAATCGGAATTTAGAGGGGGATTTCCCTTGGGGGTGAGGGAAATGCTGTCGATCCGTATGGGACTGACCCGTTAAGCGCATGGCTGCCTTGTGGGCGGCGGACGCAAAATGGCGGCTAGACTAACGAATTTGTGCTGCAAACGCACTGTTAGGGGGCGAACTATCCGATACACGACATTTCCATGTCGCGTTTGCATATGTAAAAGTCAAAAGATGGCAGCCTCGTTTCTCTCGGCAGCCCCTACAGGGGTTTGCCTTCCGCTGTAGGCGCTGTCGAGAGAAACGAGGCTGCGATCCTTTGCTCTTCACAAACGACAAAGGCCACCCGAAGGTGGCCTTTGTCAGCAGAGCTACAAGCTAAGCGCGAAGCTTACTTGACAGCCCAACCGGTCAGCTCGGACAGAGCCTTGCCGATGTCTGCCAGCGAACGCACGGTTTTCACGCCTGCGTCTTCCAGGGCAGCAAACTTCTCGTCTGCAGTGCCCTTGCCGCCAGAGATGATTGCGCCAGCATGGCCCATGCGCTTGCCCGCAGGGGCAGTCACACCAGCGATGTAGGAAACAACCGGCTTGGTCACGTGTGCCTTGATGTAGGCAGCCGCTTCTTCTTCGGCCGAACCGCCGATCTCACCGATCATCACGATCGCTTCGGTCTTCGGGTCTTCCTGGAACAGCTTCAGGATGTCGATGAAGTTCGAACCCGGGATCGGGTCACCACCGATGCCGACGCAAGTCGACTGACCGAAACCGGCGTCAGTAGTCTGCTTTACAGCTTCGTAGGTCAGGGTGCCGGAACGGGAAACGATACCGACCTTGCCTGGCAAGTGAATGTGACCTGGCATGATGCCGATCTTGCATTCGCCTGGAGTGATCACGCCTGGGCAGTTAGGGCCGATCAGGGTAACACCCAGTTCGTCGCACTTAACTTTAGCGTCCAGCATGTCCAGGGTAGGAATGCCTTCGGTGATGCAGACGATCAGCTTGATGCCGCCGAAAGCAGCTTCCAGGATCGAGTCCTTGCAGAAAGGAGCTGGAACGTAGATCACGCTGGCGGTAGCGCCAGTGGCAGCTACAGCATCTTTCACGGTGTTGAACACTGGCAGACCCAGGTGCTCGGTGCCGCCTTTGCCCGGCGTTACGCCACCGACCATCTTGGTGCCGTATTCGATGGCTTGCTGGGTGTGGAAACTACCTTGCGAACCGGTAATACCCTGGCAGATAACTTTGGTGTCTTTATTGATCAGGACGCTCATTATTTGCCCTCCGCAGCTTTAACGACTTGTTGAGCAGCGTCGGTCAGGCTGGTAGCAGCGATGATGTTCAAACCGCTTTCTGCCAGTACTTTAGCGCCCAGCTCAGCGTTGTTGCCTTCAAGGCGAACAACAACCGGGATTTTCACGCCGACTTCTTTCACTGCACCGATGATGCCTTCGGCAATCATGTCGCAACGAACGATGCCGCCGAAGATGTTGACCAGTACTGCAGCGACGTTAGTGTCGGACAGGATGATCTTGAACGCTTCGGTAACGCGTTCTTTGGTAGCACCGCCGCCCACGTCGAGGAAGTTGGCTGGTTTGCCGCCATGCAGGTTGACGATGTCCATGGTACCCATGGCCAGGCCAGCACCGTTGACCATGCAACCGATGTTGCCTTCCAGCGCTACGTAGTTCAGTTCGAACTTGGCAGCGTGCGCTTCGCGCGGATCGTCTTGCGACGGATCGTGGAAAGTCTTCAGCTTAGGCTGACGGTACATGGCGTTGGCGTCGATGTTGATCTTCGCGTCGAGGCAATGCAGATCGCCGTCAGCCTTGATCACCAGCGGGTTCACTTCCAGCAGGGCCAGATCGTGATCCTGGAACAGTTTGGCCAGACCCACGAAGATCTTGGCGAACTGGGCAACTTGCTTGCCTTCCAGACCCAACTGGAAAGCCAGCTCACGACCCTGGAATGGCTGAGCGCCAACCAGTGGATCGATAGTGGCCTTGAGGATTTTCTCAGGAGTATCGTGAGCGATTTTCTCGATGTCCACGCCACCTTCGGTGGAAGCCATGAACACGATGCGACGGCTCGAACGGTCAACAACAGCGCCCAGGTACAGCTCTTTGGCGATGTCAGTGCACGATTCAACCAGGATCTTGGTGACTGGCTGACCGTTGGCATCAGTCTGGTAAGTCACCAGACGCTTGCCCAACCACTGTTGAGCGAATGCTTTGGCGTCTTCCTTGCTGCGAACCAGCTTTACGCCGCCCGCTTTACCGCGACCACCTGCGTGAACCTGGGCTTTGACAACCCATTCGGTCCCGCCGATCTTGTCGCACGCTTCTGCTGCTGCTTCCGGGGTGTCTACGGCGAAACCCTGGGATACTGGCAGGCCGTACTCAGCGAACAGCTGCTTACCCTGATACTCGTGAAGATTCATGCTTATTACCGTCTTCGTTAGGTACTGCGCATTCGGTGCTGCACTTGTTCAGTGCCGCACCACCTGTGACTGCTGCTTGCGTAGGCGCTCCGGTTAACCGGTGAGACTACGCAAGGCTGCGTCCGGCGGACATTCCGCGGTGAGTCTTGCACGCAAGGCTCACGACGGGCCTTCCGCCGTGGTTTCTTATTGTCTTGTCTTAACGCTTCTTGCGGTTGGCAATGTGGATGGCGCCGCCATTCACTGCCAGGGCTGCTTCGTGCAAGGCTTCGGACAGGGTCGGATGGGAGAAAACCATCATGCCCAGGTCTTCAGCGCTGGTGCCGAATTCCATACCGATCGCGCCTTGTTGAACCAGTTCTGCAGCGCTCGGGCCAATCACATGGACGCCCAACACGCGGTCAGTCTTGGCATCGGCGATGACCTTGACGAAACCACCGGTATCGTTGGCTGCCATGGCACGGCCAGAGGCTGCGAACGGGAAGGTGCCGACGTTAACTTCAACGCCTTCAGCCTTCAAGACCTGCTCGGTTTTGCCAACCCACGCGATTTCCGGGTGAGTATAAATAACAGACGGGATCAGGTCATAGTTGATTTGGGCTTTGTGGCCCTTGATGCGCTCAACCACCATGATGCCTTCTTCGGACGCCTTGTGCGCCAGCATCATGCCGCGAACCACGTCGCCGATTGCGTAAACGCCCGGTACGCTGGTGGCGCACTGGTCGTCAACGAAAACGAAACCACGTTCGTCGATGTTCACACCGCTGTCAGCTGCCAGCAGCTCGGTGGTCACTGGACGGCGACCAACGGCAACGATCAGCTTGTCGAAGGTGATGTTCTGTTCGCCATTGGCATCGGTGTAGTTCACCACGACTTCGTCGCCGTTCACTTTCGAACCGGTGACGCGAGCGCCCAGCTTGATGTCCAGACCTTGTTTGGTCAGGGTCTTGAAGGCTTCCTTGGAAACGGCTTCGTCAGCCGCTGGCAGGAACTTCTCCAGTGCTTCCAGAACCACGACTTCAGAACCCAGACGCGACCAGACCGAACCCAGTTCCAGACCGATCACGCCAGCGCCGATAACGCCCAGACGTTTTGGAACCGATTGGAATTCCAGCGCGCCAGTCGAATCGACGATCACGTTCTGGTCAACCGGAGCCGGTGGAATGTCGATAGGACGCGAGCCGGATGCCAGGATCACATTCTCGGCTTCGATGATTTCCACGGTGCCGTCTGGCTTGGTCAGCTCGACTTTCTTGCCGGCCAGCAGTTTGCCGTGGCCTTGCAGGGAGGTCACACCGTTGGCCTTGAACAGGGTGGCAACGCCAGAGGTCAGGCCTTTGACGATGTTGGCTTTACGGCCAACCATTGCTGCCACGTCCATGGTCACGCCAGCGTGATTGATACCGTGGATCGCGAAGCCTTCTTTGGCTTCCTTGTACTTCCAGGAGCTGTCCAGCAGCGCCTTGGATGGAATGCAGCCGACGTTCAGGCAAGTACCGCCCAGAGCCAGTTTGCCTTCCTTGTCGGTGTATTTCTCGATGCAGGCAGTCGAAAGACCCAGCTGCGCTGCCTTGATGGCAGCCACGTAGCCGCCAGGGCCCGCACCGATCACTACTACGTCAAATTTCTGCGACATTCAAAAAATCCTCTTTTGGCAACAAGCTTGAAGCCACAAGCCTCAAGCCAGGCTGCATATCCATGCAGCGCGTGGCTTGAGACCTGTGGCTGCTTCTATCAGATATCCAGCAGCAAACGAGCCGGGTCTTCCAGCAGGTTCTTGATGGTAACCAGGAAGGTCACAGCTTCTTTGCCATCGATCAGACGGTGATCGTAGGACAGAGCCAGGTACATCATCGGACGGATAACGACCTGACCGTTGATCGCCATAGGACGCTGCAGAATGTTGTGCATGCCCAGGATGGCCGCTTGCGGCGGGTTGACGATCGGGGTCGACATCATCGAACCGAAGGTACCACCGTTGGTGATGGTGAAAGTGCCGCCGGTCATTTCGTCCATGGACAATTTGCCGTCACGCGCCTTCTTGCCGAAGGTGGCAATGCCGCCTTCGATTTCAGCCAGGCTCATCAGTTCGGCGTTACGCAGAACCGGAACCACCAGGCCGCGATCGCTGGAAACCGCTACACCAACGTCGGCATAGCCGTGGTAGACGATATCGGCACCGTCAATCGACGCGTTGACAGCCGGGAAGCGTTTCAGCGCTTCGGTGGCAGCCTTGACGAAGAACGACATGAAGCCCAGGCGTACGCCGTTGTGGCTCTTCTCGAACAGGTCCTTGTACTTCGAACGCAGGGCCATGACTTCAGTCATGTCGACTTCGTTGAACGTGGTCAGCATCGCCATGTTCGACTGCGCTTCAACCAGGCGCTTGGCCACGGTAGCGCGAACGCGGGTCATCGGTACGCGTTTCTCGATGCGATCGCCAGCGGCGAACACTGGCGCAGCGGCAGCAGGAGCTGCAGCCTTGGCAGGCGCGGCAGCCGGAGCGGACTTCTTGGCGGCAACAGCAGCCACCACGTCTTCCTTGGTTACACGACCGCCTTTGCCGGTGCCGGCAACGGAGGCGATGTTGATGCCGTTCTCTTCAGCCAGCTTGCGAGCAGCCGGTGCAGCAACAGGATCGTCTTCGCCTTCGGCAGCAGGAGCAGCAGCGGCTTGGGCAGCGGCTGGAGCAGCAGCGGCAGCCGCTGGAGCGGCAGCAGCGCCACCTGCTTCGATCGAGCCCAGGACTTCGTCGGACAGAACGGTGTCGCCTTCGTTCTTGACGATTGCGCCCAGCACGCCGTCGGCAGTAGCCAACACTTCCAGCACAACCTTGTCGGTTTCGATGTCGACGATCAGGTCATCACGCTTTACAGCGTCGCCCGGTTGTTTGTGCCAGGTGGCAACGGTGCCATCGGCAACCGATTCCGGGAAAGTGGGGGCTTTGATTTCGATAGCCATTATCTGTGGGTCCTTAAATTCGGTTTCAGGTGCGCGAAGGCGTTAAACAGTAAAGGCGTCTTGCAGCAGTTTTTCCTGCTGCTCGGCGTGCATCGACGCATAACCACAAGCCGGTGCAGCGGAAGCATCACGACCGGCGTACTCGAGTACGAGTGCCTTGTTGTGATTGCCAACGATGCGGCGCATGTGGTGCTGGCTGCAGTACCAGGCACCCTGGTTCATCGGCTCTTCCTGACACCAAACGATATGTTTGAGGTTGGTGTACGGAGCCAGGACTTCGTTCAAGTCGTCCTCAGGGAATGGGTACAACTGCTCGATGCGCACGACGGCGATGTCGTCACGACCTTCGGCACGGCGTTTTTCCAGCAGGTCGTAGTAGACCTTGCCGCTACACAGAACAATGCGCTCGACTTTGGACGGGTCCAGTGCATCGATTTCCGGGATAACGGTCTGGAACGAACCTTCGGCCAGATCTTCCAGGGTCGATACGGCCAGTTTGTGACGCAGCAACGACTTTGGAGTCAGCACGATCAGCGGCTTGCGCAGCGGACGGATCACCTGGCGACGCAGCAAGTGGTAGATCTGGGCCGGCGTGGTCGGAACCGCAACCTGGATGTTGTGCTCGGCGCACAGCTGCAGGTAACGCTCCAGACGAGCCGAGGAGTGCTCCGGACCCTGACCTTCATAACCGTGCGGCAGCAACATGGTCAGACCGCAGAGACGGCCCCACTTGTGCTCGCCACTGGTGATGAACTGGTCGATAACCACCTGGGCACCGTTGGCGAAGTCGCCGAACTGGGCTTCCCAGATCACCAGCGCCTCAGGCGTGGTGGTCGAGTAACCGTATTCGAACGCCAGTACGGCTTCTTCGGACAGGAACGAATCGTACAGGTCGAAACGAGGCTGGCCCTTGTACAGGTTCTGCAACGGGATGTAGGTGCCCGCGTCTTTCTGGTTGTGCAGCACAGCGTGACGGTGCGAGAACGTACCGCGACCGATGTCCTGACCCGTCATGCGAATCGGGTGACCTTCGAACGCCAGGGTCGCGTACGCCATGGTTTCGGCGTAACCCCAGTTGATCGGCAGGCCGCCGGCTTGCATTTTCTGACGGTCTTCGTAGATCTTCGAAACCTGGCGCTGAACCACGAAGCCTTCCGGAATTTCCAGCAGCTTGGCAGACAGTTCCTGCAAGGTCTTGAGGTCGAAACGAGTGTCGTGACGCGCGGTCCAGGCGTGGCCCAGATACGGACGCCAGTCCACGAACAACTCTTTGTTCGGCTCTTTGACCAGGCTTTTAACAACGTGCAGGCCGTTGTCCAGCGCGTTGCGGTATTCGTCGACTTTCGCCTGAACACGCTCTGCGTCGAGCACACCGCCCTGGGTCAGGCGATCAGCGTACAGCTCACGGGTGGTGCGCTGCTTGGTGATCTGCTGATACATGATCGGCTGGGTGCCGCTAGGCTCGTCGGCCTCGTTGTGGCCGCGACGACGGTAGCAGACCAGGTCGATCACTACGTCACGCTTGAACTGCATGCGGTAGTCGATCGCCAGCTGGGTCACGAACAATACGGCTTCCGGATCATCGCCATTCACATGGAGGATCGGCGCCTGGATCATCTTCGCAACGTCGGTGGCGTACTCGGTGGAGCGCGAGTCCAGCGGGTTGCTGATGGTGAAACCAACCTGGTTGTTGATCACGATGTGCACGGTACCGCCGGTCTTGAAACCGCGGGTCTGCGACATCTGGAAGGTTTCCATCACCACGCCCTGACCGGCGAATGCCGCGTCACCGTGGATAGAGATCGGCAGCACTTTTTCGCCGGTAGGGTCGTTACGACGATCCTGACGGGCGCGCACCGAACCCTCGACCACTGGAGATACGATTTCCAGGTGGGACGGGTTGAATGCCATGGCCAGGTGAACTTCACCGCCGGTGGTCATGACGTTGGACGAGAAGCCCTGGTGATATTTAACGTCACCGGAACCCAGCTCGACCTTCTTCTTGCCTTCGAACTCGTCGAACAGCTCGCGCGGGTTCTTGCCGAAGGTGTTGACCAGCACGTTCAGACGGCCACGGTGGGCCATGCCGATAACGATTTCCTTGGTGCCGTAGGAACCGGAACGCTGGATCAGCTCGTCGAGCATCGGAATCAGGCTCTCGCCGCCTTCCAGGCCGAAACGCTTGGTACCCGGGTATTTGGTACCCAGGTATTTTTCCAGGCCTTCGCCGGCAGTGACACGCTCGAGCAGGTGGCTCTTGATGTCGGCGGAGTAAGTCGGACGGCCGCGTACGCTTTCCAGACGTTGCTGGAACCACTGGCGCTGCTCGGAATCGGTGATGTGCGTGAATTCAGCGCCGATGGTGCGGCAATATGTCTGCTGCAACGCTTCGTGAATTTCGCGTAGGCTCGCCTCCTCTTTGCCGATGAACAGGTCGCCGGCACGGAAGGTCGTATCAAGATCGGCATTGGTCAAGCCGTAATGATTGATCGACAGGTCTGCAGGTGCAGGACGCTGCCACAGCCCCAGCGGGTCAAGCTGGGCTGCCTGGTGGCCACGCATACGGTAGGCCTGGATCAATCTCAGCACTTCAACTTGCTTCTTCTCGTGCTCACTGCTCACGCTGCCGGCGGAAACCGGTTGGGCGCGGCGCTGGTTCTTTGCCAGCAAGACGAAATGATCGCGAATCGTGGAGTGCGAAACATCGGTGGCAGTGTTGCCATCAGCAGGCAACTTCTGGAAGTAGGTGCGCCACTCTTCTGGCACAGCGTTAGGGTCGTGCAGGTAGAGCTCGTAGAGCTCTTCCACATAGGCAGCGTTACTACCGGATAGGTAGGCGCTGTTCCACATGCGCTGCATCACGCTTTCTTGCATGCTTGGTCACCCTCGGTTAGGGGAACACCACCGGCGTCGACACCGAGCACGCTTGCAGAAGTCCGAATGCAGCGACTAAAACAAGCCACCTAGGATCACGCTGATAGTCCGGGTACCAGCCCGGATGCCCCTGCTTGTCTCATTTCTTCAAAATAAGAGCTGCAGCTTTTTGAGCTGCTGCTCAGGTTAAAACTACGGCGCCGGTTGAAGCCTGCGCCGTAGCATCTACGGGTACAGCGGTACTGCGCTTACAACAGCATCTGAATCACACGCCGCTTTGCAGCAGCATGTTACGGATGTGACCGATGGCCTTAGTCGGGTTCAGGCCTTTGGGACATACGTTGACGCAGTTCATGATCCCGCGGCAGCGGAATACGCTGAACGGGTCATCCAGCGAAGCCAGACGCTCGGACGTCTTGGTGTCACGGCTGTCTGCCAGGAAGCGGTACGCTTGCAGCAAAGCAGCTGGACCCAGGAACTTGTCCGGGTTCCACCAGAAGGACGGGCAAGAGGTCGAGCAGCAAGCGCACAGGATGCACTCGTACAGACCGTCGAGCTTTTCACGCTCTTCAGGGGACTGCAGACGCTCGATGGCCGGAGCCGGCGTGTCGTTCTGCAGGTAAGGCTTAACCTTCTCGTATTGCTTGTAGAAGATGCTCATATCGACGACCAGGTCACGGATAACCGGCAAACCTGGCAGCGGACGAACAACCAACTTGTTACCTTTTACGACAGCGGACAATGGCGTAACGCACGCCAGGCCGTTTTTGCCGTTGATGTTCATGCCGTCGGAACCGCAAACACCTTCACGGCAAGAGCGACGATAGGAGAAACCCTCGTCCTGCTCTTTGATCAGGGCCAGCACGTCCAGCACCATCAGGTCTTTACCACCGGTATCGACCTGGAATTCCTGCATGAACGGCGCGGCGTCCTGATCAGGGTTGTAACGATAAACGCTGACTTTCAACATGGCAGCCACCCTTAATAAGTCCGAATCTTAGGTTCAAAAGTCGGAACAGTTTTCGGCGAGAAGTTCACGGCACGCTTGGTTACGCGCTTGTCACCCGGGAAGTACAGGGTGTGGCACAGCCAGTTTTCGTCGTCGCGATCTTCGAAGTCTTCACGGGCGTGAGCACCGCGGGACTCTTTACGCACTTCAGCAGCGATGGCAGTGGCTTCGGCCACTTCCAGCAGGTTTTGCAACTCCAGCGCTTCGATCCGCGCAGTGTTGAACGCCTGCGACTTGTCGTTGATCTTGACGTTGGCAATGCGTGTACGCAGGTCGGCCAGCTGGGCAATACCCTTCTGCATGTATTCGCCAGTACGGAATACACCGAAGTAGTTCTGCATGCAGCTTTGCAGCTCGCGACGCAGGGTTGCCACGTCTTCGCCATCGGTACGCTCGTTCAGGGCGGACAGACGCGACAGGGCTGCTTCGATATCGGCGTCGGTGGCGTCATCGTATTCGATGCCGTCGGTCAGCGCCTTTTCCAGGTGCAGGCCGGCCGCGCGACCGAATACCACCAGGTCGAGCAACGAGTTACCGCCCAGGCGGTTGGCACCGTGAACCGATACGCAAGCCACTTCGCCTACAGCGAACAGGCCATGAATGATCTCGTCCACGCCTTCAGCGTTCTGGGTGATCGCCTGACCATGGATGTTGGTCGGAACACCGCCCATCATATAGTGGCAAGTCGGGACAACCGGAACCGGGGCGACAACCGGATCAACGTGCGCGAAAGTCTTCGACAGTTCGCAGATGCCTGGCAGACGGCTGTGCAGCACTTCCTCGCCCAGGTGGTCGAGCTTGAGCATCACGTGGTCGCCATTCGGACCGCAACCGTTGCCGGCGATGATTTCTTTAACCATCGAACGGGCAACCACGTCACGACCGGCAAGGTCTTTCGCGTTCGGAGCATAACGCTCCATGAAACGCTCGCCGTGCTTGTTGATCAGGTATCCACCTTCACCACGGCAACCTTCGGTCACCAGTACACCGGCGCCGGCGATGCCGGTCGGGTGGAACTGCCACATTTCGATGTCTTGCACCGGAACGCCAGCACGCAGGGCCATGCCGACGCCGTCACCGGTATTGATCAGGGCATTGGTGGTAGAGGCGTAGATACGACCGGCACCACCGGTCGCCAGGACGGTAGCCTTGGCGCGGATGTAGCTGGTTTCGCCGGTTTCGATGCAGATGGCGATCACGCCGACGAATGCGCCGTCCTGGTTTTTAACCAGATCAACCGCGTAGTACTCGTTCAGGAACGTGGTGCCCGCTTTCAGGTTGCCCTGATAAAGCGTGTGCAGCAGCGCGTGACCGGTACGGTCGGAAGCGGCGCACGTACGGGCGGCCTGCCCGCCTTTACCGTAATCCTTCGACTGACCGCCGAATGGACGCTGGTAGATGCGGCCTTGCTCGGTACGGGAGAACGGCAGACCCATGTGGTCCAGCTCGAACACTGCAGCCGGGCCTTCCTGACACATGTATTCGATAGCGTCCTGGTCACCGATGTAGTCGGAACCCTTGACGGTATCGTACATGTGCCAGCGCCAGTCATCGTTTGGATCGGCAGAAGCGATGGCGCAAGTGATGCCACCCTGGGCCGAAACGGTGTGCGAACGGGTCGGGAACACCTTGGTGATCACGGCAGTCTTGTGACCGCCCTGGGCCAGTTGCAGCGCCGCGCGCATGCCGGCACCGCCACCACCAATAATGATGGCGTCGAATGAAATCGTTGGAATGTTAGCCATGAATCAGATACCCCAGAGAATCTGCACACCCCAGACGAAGTAAGCGAACATCGCAACGCCGCATACTGCCTGGAAAAGGAAACGTACTGCAGTCGCGGACTTGCCCAGCGCCATCGGCGTCAGGTAGTCGGTCGCGATGGTCCACATGCCGACCCAGGCGTGAGCGCCCAGGGCAACGAGGGCCAGCAGACTGAAGATACGCATCCCGTTGTGGGCGAACAGGCCATGCCACTGCTCGTAGCCAATGCCCGGATTCGCTGCGAGGTATCCGATCAGGAAAATGAAATAAGCCGCGAGAACGACCGCAGACACTCGTTGTGCCATCCAGTCGTAGAGGCCAGAACGCGAAAGGTTCGTAACGCTGGTTACCATATCCAAACTCCTGCCAGAACGATCAACACCACGGAAACCGCGATGATAATTTTCGAGCCCAGGCGGCCGCCTTCCAGCGTCTCACCGATGCCCATATCCATGATCAAATGGCGCACGCCGGCTACCAGGTGATAAAGCAGAGCGGACAGGAGACCCCATGCTACGAACTTGGCCAGCGGGCTGGTCAAGGTTGCCTTCACCTCGGCAAAACCTTCCTCGGAGCCCAGGGATTTGCCCAATGCATAAAGCATGAAGCCAAGGCCCAGGAAGAGGATGATGCCGGAAACACGGTGCAGGAACGACGTAACGCCGGTGATGGGGAGTTTGATGGTCCTTAGGTCTAGGTTTACAGGTCGTTGGCTTTTCACGGCTTTTTTTCACACTGAAGAGCCCCTAACAATCAGGGCAAAGTTGTTGGGGAGTGCACTGGTCAGGTAACCACCACCCAGGGATGCGACCCCCAATAAAGCAGGCCCAAAAGCCCCTGGCGGTCGGTGGCCGAGTATAGACAGTTAGGCTACTAATGACAACGCGTTCACCTTCCCCTAATAGCGCATTGCACAAGTTGGATAAAAGGCGTAAACGGCAGGCAATTTCGAGGAAAAAGTCCGGTTAAAGCCTTCTGGAGCAAGACTTTAGGCAAATTGACATTCGAATTTATCTCACTATAGTGGTGCGGGCCCTGCGTGGGGGGTCTGTCTGATGATTTCAAGCATAAATAGGAGGCCACATGGCTGACAAAAAAGCGCAGTTGATCATCGAGGGCGCAGCCCCCGTCGAGCTGCCCATTTTAACCGGCACCGTTGGTCCCGATGTTATCGACGTTCGGGGCCTGACGGCCACGGGCCGTTTCACCTTTGACCCTGGTTTCATGTCGACCGCCTCGTGCGAATCGAAGATTACCTATATCGACGGCGACAACGGCATTTTGTTGCACCGCGGCTACCCGATCGAACAGCTCGCTGAAAAATCGGACTACCTGGAAACCTGCTATCTGCTGCTCAACGGCGAATTGCCGACTGCAGAACAGAAAGCCCAGTTCGTCAGCACCGTCAAGAACCACACCATGGTTCATGAGCAGCTGAAGACCTTTTTCAACGGTTTCCGTCGCGACGCCCACCCGATGGCCGTCATGTGCGGTGTAGTTGGCGCCCTCTCGGCCTTCTATCACGACTCCCTGGACATCAATAACCCGCAGCATCGCGAAATCTCCGCGATCCGCCTGGTTGCCAAGATGCCGACCCTGGCAGCGATGGTTTACAAGTACTCCATGGGTCAACCCATGATGTACCCGCGCAACGACCTGACGTACGCGGAAAACTTCCTGCACATGATGTTCAACACCCCGTGCGAGATCAAACCGATCAGCCCGGTACTCGCCAAGGCCATGGACCGGATCTTCATCCTCCATGCCGACCACGAGCAGAACGCATCGACCTCCACCGTACGCCTGGCCGGCTCTTCGGGTGCCAACCCGTTCGCCTGTATCGCCGCCGGCATCGCTGCACTGTGGGGCCCTGCCCACGGCGGCGCGAACGAGGCTGTCCTGACCATGCTCGACGAGATTGGCGATGTGTCGAACATCGACAAGTTCATTGCCAAGGCCAAGGACAAGAACGATCCGTTCAAACTGATGGGCTTCGGTCACCGGGTCTACAAGAACCGCGACCCACGCGCCACAGTGATGAAGCAGACCTGCGACGAAGTATTGAAAGAGCTGGGCATCAACAACGATCCGCAACTCGAACTGGCCATGCGCCTGGAAGAGATCGCCCTGACCGACCCGTACTTCATCGAGCGCTCGCTGTACCCGAACGTCGACTTCTACTCGGGCATCATCCTCAAGGCGATCGGCATTCCAACCAGCATGTTCACCGTGATCTTCGCCCTGGCGCGGACCGTCGGCTGGATCTCCCACTGGAAAGAAATGCTCTCCAGCCCGTACAAGATCGGCCGCCCGCGCCAGTTGTACACCGGCTACGAGTCGCGTGACATTACCAAGCTGGAAGATCGTAAATAAGACCTGTCTTGCGATAACGTCTTACGCGGTACCGGAAACGGCCTCTATGTGAATAGAGGCCGTTTTTGTTTGCCTGGGCTTTACGCAATGACTGGACCACCGCTATCGCCAGCAGGCTGGCTCCCACAGGAAGCACACATTCCAATGTGGGACCCAGCCTGGGCTTTACGCAATGACTGAACCACCGCTGTCGCCAGCAGGCTGACTCCCACAGGAAGCACACATTCCATGTGGGACCCAGCCTGGGCTTTACGCAATGACTGAACCACCGCTATCGCCAGCAGGCTGGCTCCCACAGGAAGCACACATTCCAATGTGGGACCCAGCCTGGGCTTTACGCATTGCCTGAACCACCGCTGTCGCCAGCAGGCTGGCTCCCACAGGAAGCACACATTCCAATG
>NZ_SCFH01000008.1:0-307441 GCF_022496665.1 Pseudomonas sp. TMW22090 | reverse complement strand
CATGGGTCAACGGTGTGCAGTTGGAAAACCTTCTTGGCGATGTCCATGCCAATTACGCTATGTTTCATGGTGGATCCTCCTGCTCAAGTGGTGTTTGTTATCCACTCTCCACTCTCCACTCTCCACTTTGGCACCTAGATGCCGGGGCAGCGAGGATCCTCTATCGATGTAGAGGTGCTGCGGTCGGCCCGCTGCCGGGGGGAGGCGTCCATACCATCTGAAAAAGACTTTCAGATTTGGTGAAATAGCCGCCTGATCCGAACACGACGGTTGAGCCCCGATGAAACAGATGTCCTTCGCCGATGCCGAGTACGCCGGCAAACGTAAGCAGACCCGCCGCGAGCGTTTTCTGATCGAGATGGATCAGGTCGTGCCCTGGAAGGGTCTGATTGCCTTGATCGAGCCGTATTATCCGAAAGGCGAAGGTGGTCGTCCGGCGTATCCGCTGATGGCGATGTTGCGAGTTCATCTGATGCAGAACTGGTTCGGCTACAGCGATCCAGCGATGGAAGAAGCGCTGTACGAGACCACTATCCTGCGCCAGTTTTCGGGACTGCATCTGGATCGGATTCCCGATGAAACCACGATCCTCAACTTCAGGCGCTTGTTGGAGAAACATGAATTGGCCGGCGGATTTTGCAGGTCATCAACGGTTGTCTGGGCGACCGTGGCCTGATGTTGCGCCACGGTACGGTGGTCGATGCGACGATCATTCATGCGCCGAGTTCGACCAAGAATAAAGATGGCAAACGCGACCCAGAAATGCATCAGACGAAGAAGGGGAACATGTATTTTTTCGGGATGAAAGCGCATATCGGCGTAGATGCCGAGTCGGGTTTGGTGCATAGCCTGGTGGGCACGGCGGCCAATGTGGCGGACGTGACGCAGGTCGATCAGTTGCTGCATGGCGAGGAATCATACGTGTCTGGCGATGCTGGTTACATCGGCTTGGACAAGCGTCCTGAGCATCAGAATCGCAAGATGATCTGGTCGATTGCCGCCCGGCCCAGCAGCTATAAAAAACACGCGAAAAAGAGTTTGATCGGGCGCCTGCGGCGCAAAATCGAATATGCGAAAGCACAAGTGCGGGCGAAGGTTGAGCATCCATT
Source organism: Pseudomonas sp. TMW22090 (assembly GCF_022496665.1). NCBI lineage: Bacteria > Pseudomonadati > Pseudomonadota > Gammaproteobacteria > Pseudomonadales > Pseudomonadaceae > Pseudomonas > Pseudomonas sp. TMW22090. The sequence goes on along the minus strand of NZ_SCFH01000008.1, from coordinate 306,332 downwards.
CCGAGTGATCAAGCGTCAGTTTGGCTATACGAAAGTGCGCTTTCGCGGCCTGATGAAAAACACCGCGCAACAGGCCACGCTATTTGCCCTGTCGAACCTGTGGATAATGCGAAAACGACTGCTGGTCGCGGGATAGGTGCGGCTGTAATGCGGGAAAAGCGCCTTGAAAAGGCGTCGCTCAAGGGTGAAGCGATGAGTTAAGAACAGGAAAGGTCTGATTTCTGACCAGCCAGCGCTTTTTGAACCTCTACCAACGAGGGCATCAAAAATCGCTGACTACTTCAGACCTTCCTTAGTTCTGCATTGCCATCCTGACGGGCCACACCGTCCGTTAGCCACTCGTTGAATAGATCGGCTACTGTCAGGTTCTCGGTGGCCTTGCGCTCGGCTTCGGCAATGATGGCCTTGTTGGCTGCCTGTTCTTTAATTCTATTAGCCGTCTTGTCGTCGCTGGGGTTGATGCCCTCGGCCACCTTCTGGCGTGCCCGGTCGCGTACTGTGCGGATGCTGGCTATCCCAGAGTCAGGGAATGTCCCGCATTGATGCCACGCTACCTTGCCATTCCAGCGGATCGCCAGGCTCGGCCGGTTTGTTTTCTGTGGGCATGGGGTGTCCTTGGGCGGGTCATGCCCGGGCTGGCGTGAAGTTAGTTTGTGGGCTATTGGTTGATGGTCCGGCATAAGGCCGGATCAAGGAGCGATTTATGAGTGAAGTTTGGCCTTCTTACGTCTACTCCTATCGAGAAGAAAATTTGCTCATCTCTTTTTCGGTGAGGGGGAATTACCAGAGGATCTTCGTCTCTCCTGACCAGCAGCCCGATAGGCCTACTGATAGCCAGCTGGTTGTGTACGATGTGATTTTCGGAAGCTGGCCGACGTATGAAGAGGCGCTTCACTCGGGAATAAAGGCGGCCGAGAAGTTCGTCGACGATCACTGGGCGACTTGAATTTCAATATGCGAGGGAGAGTCCCTGCGACATCTCCTTCGCCCGCTTATTCGACCAGGCCAGCAAATCCGCAATAACGTTCTTCTTGAACATGCTGCGCTGGCGGTAATAGTCCACAGCGTGGCGGGACACGGAGAAGCAAATCCCCTCTTTGAATACCTGCTTCACCAGCTCGTCGTGCATGTTCTTCTCGATGAATTCATGAGGTGTCATAGCGGCACCCATTCGTGCACGTCGTTGGGGTGATCGCGCCATTCGTCAAGCTTGAATACCAGAGTGCCGGGAGTGCACAGCCATGCGCCGATAATCGGTTCGCCAGCTAGGCTGTAACCCGATTTGATAGCCCGCAGGACGCGCCGGCGGATGCGCGGGCACGACAGATCAATCCGCTTTATGGGGGGTAGACATTGAGTGCCTCCAGGTGCGCGCCTGCCTCGCCGGCTGGCGTGATTCGTTGAAGTGGCGTATTGGTTAAGGCGAGATATGGAATCGGGCCGAGGATGCCTCAATGATTGACGAGCATAAAAAAATAATTGGAATTCCAGAGGGCCATAAGCTAGTCCGCAATGACTTTGAATGGTTGGGACCGGATAGCGAGAAAGATACCGAAGTGCACTATTACGAAGAGCTCAATGCTTTAGGCAAACCAGTGAGGAAGTACGAGGTTTCTGTGGTCACATCAATGCGTCCTCCATACGGAACCAGAACGCACATCTCCATCGCTGGCTGAACAAATGTTGCCGGACGCCTTCGCGCGTCTTCTAGTTGGTATTCGGGGGCAGTAGCTGAGGGCGGGTTAGGCGAAGATATCGAGCTGAGCTGCCTGATACTCACTCTGGCCCGAGGCAGGCGCTCCAGCTCCTGCCGCGCAGCTTCAATCTCTCCAGTGTGCTGGCCTCGTTCACTATCGATGCTCACCGCCGATCCGTCTGGACGGCGAATCGTCCGTACTCCGCGCGGCTCACGCTCAACGGCGTAACCAAGACGCCGCCATAGCCCATTGGGGCTTTCGAATTGTGGGGTCGAGGTTATCCCCAGTCAGGCGCCGCCCTCCATCCAGAGCGCAGCGTTGCGGTAGGTGTTAGGCGGCGGCACGCATCAGCTGATCGGTAGGCCTTCGGAGCGGCCGGTGAAGTGCCGGAATTTGTTCAGGGTCTTCTTGTCAGCGGGAATGGTCGATGACCGTCCACACCTTCTTGGCAGTCGATGAAGTCTCGGAAGTAGTCGTTTGCCTTCCGACCATTCTTGCCCTTGGAAGAAGCCCCAAGCCTTGCCGGTCTTGGCGTTATAGCTTTCATTGAACTGGTTGACCAGTTCGTCGCGAGCTTGGTTCTCTGCCAGCTCGCTGACACTGCAATGCAGGATCGCTGGGCTGCCGTCGGGCTTCTTGTCGATCTTGTGGATGATGCTGTGGAGAATAGGCATTGCGCTTACCTCGGGTAGGCGCCGCCCTCCGTGACCGGATGCGACAGTGAGTAGTGGCATTTTGGGTGTGTGTGGAGTATTGCTGTCCTCCCTGTATTGAGCCGGAAGGAGGAAATGCGGATGATTACTGATCGAGAAGTTGCGCTTGAGCAAGCGTTGGTAGCCATCATTGGGGCGGCCATTGCCAGTGGGCTCGATGTAAAAACTCTGCTGGATAATGCGGCAGCGGGCTTGTTGGGTAACGCACCATACCTCTGCGTAGGGCACCCGCATGTATCAAATGCAATTCAAGTGATGAGCAAAGCTCATGAGATGGCGTTGGCCGCTGCAAGAGCATAATTGCTCAAGCGAGATTATTCATCGCGGTAGATGCGCAGGGCTTCGCGGTTTTAGGCGAGCTCAAGCTTTCGCGCCACGGTCTCGGGTACTACCTATTTTTGTTTCGGTGGTGGTAGCAGGAAGCAAAGGACGTGCTCACGCCGGACTTCGTGAAGGGGAGGGATTATCAACCTCATCGCCGCGCTTTGATCGTTTGCGCCAGTCCATTTCACCAAGTCATCCAGTGCTGCCAAGGTTACAGGCCAGGCACCAGACCTAATCGGCGCACTGTCTGAAATGCGCGCCACGTTTTGGCAATCTTCGATTTTGTGGCCCGGGCCAACAAACCGCACAACACCTGCCGGGCCCAGGTCTTGGACATGATGAATCATCAATGTAAGCGCCTCGCCCTGCTCAGTGATCCCGACCCACTACATCAGTTCGGCCAGCCCCAGCTTCAGGGCGGCAGGTGAATTGATGATCTTCTCAATGCGCAGGCCGACCAGTGTAAGCGTCCGGCGAAGTCACCTACCCGATCCCAACTATAAGGGCGATGGTGTCAGTTCAAAAATACGTGGACACCATCGCCCTTATCGTCAGGATTACTATGCGCCAACGAACCTCTTATCCCAAACCCTTTAAAGCCCAAGTCGTCCAGGAATGCCTGCAACCTGGCGTGTCGATGGCCAGCGTAGCCTTACGCCACGGCATCAACGCCAATCTCGTTCGTAAATGGATACCTGCTTATCGTGATCGTCAGGCGCCGGCGTTGCCCGCTTTCGTTCCGATGAAACTAGAGTCCCGAACCCAGCCCGATCAGCAAGTGTCTGTCAGCATCGAGGTTCCTTTTGGGCAGCAAAAACTCACCTTGAAGTGGCCATCCTCAGATCCTGATGGTTGCGCCCGTTTTATCCGTGAGGTTGCCCAGTGATCCGCATCGACGCTATGCCATGGTGTGTTTTTGGTGGCCGGCTTAAGGCATGCGCAGCAGCGGCCACCCTGCTGTAGCCTCACCCGATAAAGCTTGGCTCGACCCTTTGGAGAGATAAGCATTCTTTTGCCCCATCGGGACTCGAAGTTCTCATCCCATGCAGGGGCGTGAGGGTTTGCAGCGGCCTTGATCTTGATATGTCGCACAATCGGCGTGTCCGAGGCGTCTACTGACGCTTCCGTGTTGGCGCCGATGCCGAATTGATCCAGTTACCGAGATGCCACTGACCCAGTCTGATTCCTCGCGAACCATTTCCTGTGCTGGACTTCTGCCGATTGGAGTTGGGTCAGTCTTGCGTCGGCACGTAGGTCAATTCGGCGTTGGCGCCTATATGTAATGTTCTGCGATACCCCCAACCTGCGCGGCTTATGTATTCTTACGGTGCTTAGCACTATAACCTTCAGCCAACCAGCGGCAGTGGAGGCTCTTCACTTTATCGTGTTTGTGATTGGTTAACCTTATTGGGAGTGATCATGGATGGTTTTGAAAGCGCGTCTAAAAAAGCGCTGGCGTTTCTTCGCCGCAAATTAGGCTTCCAGATGTGTATGGTCACGAGAACTGAGGGCAATGACTGGGCAGTTATTCATCGCGACGATCAAGGCTATGGCGTCGCTCCTGGTGATGTCTTTAATTGGGGCGATTCCTTTTGTAGCGAAATGGTGGAAGGGAATGGTCCCAATATCGCCCCCAATTCAAGTCGAGTGCCGGCCTATGCTGCGTCGGAAATAGGTCGGAAAATTCCGATAGGTGCCTACATAGGCGTGCCCCTTCTACTCTCTGATGGCAGCTTGTTTGGCACCTTGTGTGGCATTGATCCCAAGCCGCAGCCAGACAGCCTTGCTGATAATCAAGATCTGATCGAGTTGGTTGGCAGCATGCTTAGCACGATTTTGCAGATGGAGTTGAAAGCCGACGAGGAAGAACGAAGAGCTGAGCGCTATCAGGCACAAGCAATGACGGATGCGCTTACGGGGCTTTATAACCGCGCGGGATGGGATCAGCTTCTTGTAAAGGAGGAGGCACGATACCAGCGCTATCGCCAATCCTCGGTCGTCATCGTTGTTGACCTAGATGGGCTGAAGGAGACTAACGACTGCCTCGGCCATGCTGCCGGCGACGCACTAATAAAACGTGCAGCAACTGCATTGTTGAAAGCCTCAAGGGCGGAAGATGTTGTGGCAAGGCTAGGGGGTGATGAGTTCGGAATTATCGGAGTTAACTGCGATCTAGAAGGTGGCCTTGCACTGTGCGAGAGGATAAAACTAGCGCTCGAGAGTGAGGGAGTCAAGGCTTCCTATGGGCTCGCTGCAACCAACAAGACGATACGAATTTCTCAAGCTCTCACAATCGCGGATCAGGCGATGTATCAGCAGAAGCGTCAAAAAAAGTCGGCGTAACAGTAGCCTACAGACAAGCCAAGGTTGTTCAAGTGTTTCGGCTCACACGAAAACCCTGCACTTGACCGGGCTGCACTCATTGGGCTGGTTTCAGTCTTCCGGGTCAATCTTTTCCTGCGGTTTTCACCTGGCTACGAGGTCAGCCATCAACTCGGCAATGGCATCACTCTTGTCTGCCAGCACCTCTTAGATGCTCGTTGACTCGGTCATACGTATCCGCGGAGCCGCGCTGATCGATCCGGATGCGGATCTCTTCGATGGCGCATCCGAGCGCCATGGTGTTCTGGTTAAGGCGGTAGAGCAGGGCAGGGGTTTGATCTTCAGGCATGGCCACTTCTCCTTTTAATTAGGGAAGCGCAGCAGCCAAAAGCAAACACCCTACTTTTGCTGATGTAGGTATTTCTGAATTGCATCAATTGTATCCGTCCTGCCAAGTCATCTACCCAGCCCCGCAAAGCCAAGACATGGTGTGTACTTAAATTTAAGTGGGCACCAGTTCTAGCCTTTTAAGCGGGTATTTCATGCAGCAAACACGCCGTTCCTATTGAAAATCCTTGAAAGCACAGGTCATTCAAGAGTGTGTCCAGCCCGGTGCTTCGATTGCCAGCATCGCGCTCAGCCATAGCCTCAACGCGAACCTCGTCCAAAAATGGATTCGGGTACACACGCAGCAAAATACGGCGCTGCAACCTGCATTCATTCCGGTATCTATGCAACTGGCCGAAGTGAATTCGTAAGCTGGATCGCCGAATATCTGCGTCGAAATCCTGCACCCACGAGGCACCGTCAAAGTAAGCTGGCCAACTGAAAGTGTTGCTGCTTGCGCGAGCTTTCTTCGAGACTTGCTGCGATGATCCGCATCAGCTCCATCAGGCTCGCCATGGAGCCGATGGAAATGCGCGCTGGTACCGAGACTGCATTGGCTAGAGTGATCGCGGTGTTCGTTGCGGCGAAGCCGCACTGTGCTTATCTATGCGCCAACCGCCGCGCTACTCGGATGAAAGTGCTGGCGCATGTGTAACCCACACCGGCTCTGCCGACTCGCATCCGCGTCAACGGCAAAGCCTTCGCCTTTGACCTGGCCTGTGTCTATGCAGTGACGCAGCACTTCATTGAACAGCCAGTGAAAGAGATCGCTGTCCCGAAAACGGCCGTGTCGTTTTTTGGAAAAGGTCGAATGATTGGGGACTTCATCTTCAAGGCTTAACCGGCAGAACCAGCGATACGCCAGGTTCAAATGGGTCCGCACAGCCGCTGCTCGGAGCAAATACCGTAGCACTAGCCCACGATCAGCATGCGGATCATCAGCTCAGGGTCAATCGAGGGGCGCCCGATCGGGCTATAAAAATCGGCGAGGTAAGGGCGCGCAGGTCGCTCAGATCGAGGCACCGATCAATGCGGCGCAGAAGGTGATTGGCTGGGATGTGATCTTCAAGGTTGAACGAGTAAAAAAGTCGCTCGTGCCCACTCGATAACTGTTCCATCATGCTGTGCGATCCCCGCCGGCCAATGCAGAGATTTTGCCGCAGCCCAGACTGGGGAGCTACTTTTTCAACAGAATCGGCTATTGGATGCTGACTAAGAGTGCTATTGATTCCAAGTTGCTGATCGATATGGGGCTCTGCGGCTCACAGTACCAGAACAATCCGAGTTTTCATTCGAATTAGATTGGCTTTCTCAAGGCTGACTTGTGCCAAATATTCGGTCAAACGTGTTTAATCGGCACCACTTCCTCGGCATCGGGATTGGTCAACTTTTCCAAGCGTTCCCCTAGTAAGCGCCAGGCGTTACGCTTTTCGTTGGCGTAGTCATGGTGCAGGTAATGGCGTCGTACTTTGGATCCGCCTAATAGATGATTTTGGCAGCGGTCGATAATTTCCAAGGTGACGCCAAGTTCCTGCATCATCGTCGCGCCCGTGCGGCGCAAGTCGTGTGGTGTCCATCCACCTTTGGTACCATGGCTCAACACCAGCGTGTTGTCATGGCGGCGGCCAGATAGTGGCTTACTACGATTCTTGAATTTCTCTTGCCGGTCGCCCACACGTTTGGAGATGCTTTTGAGATCAACATGGCCGATGTTGTTGGTGGCGGGGAACAGGTACGAGGACTCGCCTGTCAGGGTATGCAGTTCCTTGAACTGACGCAGGGCGAAGGCAGAAAGAAAGACATGATGGTCTTGCCGCTTGCCTCGGTGTCCTTTGGTGTTTTCGGCTGGGAGAAGCCACGTTCCATTTTCTAGATCGACGTGTTGCCACTCACTTTTTAGCAATTCACCGATGCGGCAGAGGGTACTCAGGCATATCCACAATGCGAGCTGGGCTTTTCGTTCCAAGGGACGCACGCCGGAATATTTTTGGCCGGCTGGCAGGACGGCATAGTCGCGCTCCATGCTCTCGAAAATGTCGCGCAACTCCCTGATTTCATCCGCAGACAGAACCCGATCACGCTGTTCCTGGTAGGCGTAGTCGAGCAGCTTTTCGACTTCCACCAGTTCGGCTGGGTTTCCGTCAATCATTAAGACGCGCCAGGGCTTTCGCTTTTCCGCCCAGCGCAGCATTTGACCCATATCACTGTTCAGGATGACCACGCCCCGGTTCAGGCCGCGTGCTCGTAATGTTCGTAGCACTGCGAGCAAATCCTTCTCGGTCAAATCTCGCAGAGCTTTCTTGCCGATGAAGGGCAGCACGTTCTTACCAAAGCTGCGCCTCAACTCTGCATTGCCGTCCTGACGGGCTACACCATCCTTTAGCCACTCGTCGAAGAGGTCGGCTACTGTCAAATTTTCGGTGGCCTTGCGTTCAGCTTCGGCAATGATGGCCTTGTTGGTTGCCTGCTCTTTAATCCGGTTAGCCTTCTTCTCGTCGCTGGGATTGATGCCTTCGGCCACCCTCTGGCGTGCCCAGTCGCGTTCGCTGCGGATGCTGGCTATCCCGGAGCTAGGGAATGTTCCGCATTGATGCCACGCTACCTTGCCGTTCCAGCGAAATGCGTATTTAAAGCGGATGCTGATTGAGCCGTCCGCATTGATGCGAATCTCTCCAGATAGCCCGCCCCCGTCGCTAATAGTGTCGCCTTTCCAATCAGCAGGGATGACTTGCAGTTCTTTTACTTTCCACTCTCCACCTTTGCCTGCTTTGGGGTATCTGGTCATATCGATCTCAGGGGTAAACAAAGGGGTAAACAGAAATGGTAGCTAATGCTGGGCGTTTATGAAGGTTGATAGACAAAGATTCTAGTATTTAACCTTTAAATAGCTGACTTTAAGCGGTCTGTCGGTGTTTCTGGACGTCCAGTGAGATCCATAAGTTAATGGCATGGGGTGCTAGGGGTCGAGTGTTCGAATCACTCCGTCCCGACCATATTTTTCAATGACTTAGCCCAACTTTCGCGAGTTGGGCTTTTTCATGTGCGTGACTTTTGCGTGACTTCTCGATTTTTCACGCCTGCTTCCTCTTCAAGATTGTCAGGACCGGTCCACGCGAATCGGTTGCTGATACCATGTTCGCAGCTTCGATCAAATGCCCGAGCTCAGCGCCCGAGTAGTGACTGGTGATGCTGCCGTTCTTGTGGCCCAGAAGTGCCTTGCGGTCTTCCTCGGTAACGCCTGCTGCGCGTAACCGCCGGCCAAATGTGTGTTTGAGGTCGTGAATCCTTATGGATGCATAACCTGGGTGAGCGGGGCGAAGGTTTTCCTCCTGCCAGAGTTTCGCCGCTCTCACCCGCGCCTTCTTCCAGGCTGAGTCGTTCATCCGGTGCATTGCGTTGCCGTTGTAAGGGAAAACCCATTCCTTGCTCAGGCCCCGCTGCTGCTCGATGATTGACTTGGCCACGTTGTTGAGCACAACCAATCGCTCGTCACCGTTTTTCACACCTGACCGTTCGTGACGCCCGCCGAAGTCCGCAGGTATCAGAAAGACGCTGGTACCGAGTTCCGGTACCGAAATCTCCCAATCCCAGCGCAACTTGCAGACCTCCTGCTCCCGCGTGCCGGTGTTCACTTTGAACAGCGCCATCGTCTGCAGGTGCGCCGGCAACTCTCCAAAAAGAATCGACTGCTCCGGCCATGACATCGGGTACGGCTTGCGGCTCGACTTCTTCTCTTCAAGCTTCGTGAGCATCGGCACGCTATCCAGCCATGGCCTTCGCTCATCGTCTCGCCACTTCCTGGCACACAACGACAAAACTCGAACCACACGCTCGATCGAGATATTCACCGTCCTGTTACTGACGCCTTTTTTCACCTTGCCGCCTTCAAGCTTCTTGGTCGCCAACCTGTCCTTGATGAACGGCACCAGGGCCTGGTCATCAATGTGGGTCAGCGGCATGTCGCCTATGAACGGGTCCAGCTGGGAAAGGTGGTGCGCCGAGAGCTTGATTGAAGGCTGATCCTTGAACTCCAGCAGGAAGCGAGTCGCCGCCTCCCGCCAGATCCGCACTTTCTTTACGCCGTACACCTTCTGCTGCCGGATCTGCTCCAGTCGGTAGATCAGGTAGCGTTCCGCTTCTTCCCGGTCACCAGTTCCAGTGCTTTCGTAAAGTCGTTCTCCGTTGATTTTCTTGTCGATATGCCAGATGCCTTTCCTCTCGGAGAGGCCGGTAATCGATTTTCGCGCCATGATTTATCTCCTTTCAGGCGCTCGCTGCGGGGCAATTGTTGCTCCGGGGCGCGTTTTTTATCAATTGCTTTGGCCTCGACGTACGCCGTTGCCCAGTCATCCAGCTCCTGCCGGTCGAAGCCGACACCGCGCTCGCCGATGGGAAACTCGCTGACATAGGGGCGCACGGTTTTATCGAATTCGGCGCGGCACATGCCCAGGTAGATGGGAGCAGCGCCGGCACGGATGAAGCGGGGGAGGATGCTTTCGCGCCGGGGCCGAGAGGGCGCCTGCGCCAGTTCTGCAGACATAGGTGCTCCATGCCGCGCGTGGCGGCAGAAGGTGGTTGGAGGTGGTTTTATGAAAGCGTCACCCGACAATTGGCAGCATTGCTGGCATTGACACTCCCGGTTGCAGGGGCGAATATTTTTCTCCGCGTTGGTTTCATCGAAAGCAAACAAGAAGGAGACCGCGAAGATGATGCGAAGAGGTTCGAAGTATTGGCTTTGGGCTGACTGCGAGCTGCATTGCCGCATGCATGACGAAGTGCTTAGTGACGGCACCATCATTGATGTTCAGGCAAGGGTTTCCAGGAGAGGAAGAACACAGCTTTTTATCGGAATTTACGATAAAAGTGGATTAGCGATATTTGAAGAAGCACACGACCATCTGCCGAACGACACAATGACTACTGCGCTTGCTTGGGGTGTTGGTCGAGCACGTGCAGTTGCGTCCGGCAATGTAGTAATAGGAGGTGCGCCAAGTGCCGGTCTTCCATTGACTCCTCAGACCCAGCGAACATCTGCAGCTTAAAATTAATCGGTAGCCGGCACTTAATTGCTCGAATACGTAAGCGCTGGCTACCACTCACTGCTACAACCTCGCGTTTCTGTCATTGAAATCCTCGCCCGCCGTTCACCGGCAGGCTGGTAGGTGGAAGAGTGGTTAGATGGGCTCGGCGGGCGCTGGCGGTGACTCTTGCCACTCGATGACGTCAGCGCCGAAGTCTTTTCTGGTGAAATCGATAGCGCCAAATTCCCAGTGGTAGGTGAAAGGCAGTGAGCGGCGCTCGCACCGAGCCAGGATCGTTCCGCAGGGAAGCCGCAGATCAATCATCGGCACACCCGGATCCTCTTCTGGGTCGGCGTCATGCCAGTTGCCTGCGATCAGCTCGACGGCCTTGACTACGTCCGCGATCTCAAATTCCCGGCCTTTAGGCCCGACAGTGCAGCGGATCCGATGGATCGCCGTTTGCCAGCGATCCTTGCGGACAACGGCGCCGTCTTCCCGGAATTCGTAGTCCTCCGGCTTTTCACCCCTGAATTCTGGCTTTCTGAAATCCTGTTCGGTTACTGGTCTGTTCATCACCGTGGCCCCGAGTAGATGAGCCAGACCATGTAGGCGAGGGCGGGGATGATCATGCTGCCTCCCGAGCTGAAATGACTTCATCAATGAGCGATTGTGGAAGCGATGCAGCGAACTCGCCTTCCGACCACGACAGCGGCTCAGACTGGCGAATCATCTCGTTCAGCAGTTCGAATGCCGCAAGTAACTGGTCGTCGCGGACCTCACCGTCTTCTGGCAGGTCCTCGCAGAAGTGGTCTGCTGGATCGATTTGACTTGGATAGTTCGGTTCGCAGATGCAGAGCTGCAGGTCGGCGAGCTCGATATCGCTGTCAATTAGATAGTCACGCAGACTGTCCTCATCAAAAAAATATTGGTCGCTGTCGAAGATAACCAGCGGTTCCCCGGCCCATTCTTTGATCGGCATCGCAGCGAATTTCGCTTGGCGCCGTACCTGGTGACACTCTTTGCAGTAGCTGTTGACCTCATAGATTTGGTGCTCAGGGTTTACGTCGCAGCGGCGATGAGTAGCGCCGCAGTAGCGGGCAAGGTTTTCGTCGCCACCAAAAAAACGACCGTCAGCGGAGACCCAGCCGGTTACCGTTTTGAGGCTGGCTGCTTCCGGAGCGTCGAACATGATGATTGGCTTTTGTGCAGTCATGACTTCGTCCTTGCCGCTATAGCGGCTGAAAGTTGTACAGAGAATTTGAATTCGTATAGCTGTTACGACCAACTGTCCGATACCCCTTCGGCACGGTTGCGCTTGGTTCGAATGAGTCTAATTTTGATCTTTGTTAACCCTCACAAGGAAAGGGCAGGAGGGCTCTATGAGGCTTCGAGGCGATGTTTTTTGGGCGTGGGCAGATCCCGAGCTCCACAGCAGAACACACGATGAAACTCTACATGATGGGACTTTCATCGACGTGCAAGTCAGGCTATCGCGTGCCGGCGAGACTCAAATGTTCATTGGCATTTATGCTCACAGCGGCATGGCGCTGCATGAAGAGGCTGTTGACCCACGCCCTGGCGAATCAATGACCAGAGCTTTGGCTTGGGGTGTCGGTCGAGCTCGCCAGTTGGCTACCGCGGGAAGTGCGGGTACTTGCCGCTCAGCTTCCTCGAGATAGCGGCAGACTTTGAAGGGGGAGCGAGTTAATGCGGAGTGTTGAGGCGGGCAAATTCGTCAAGGCAGCCATTCCAGCCAACATCGTAGCCGCGCTCCGACCCATCAAATGGCAGGGCGTTGTTGAAGCGCTCAGGCAGCACCACCGATACCGGCGCGGGCTGCGAGGTGTAGAGCGATTGGACGGGCTCTTTCTCATCATCCCAGTCCATGACAACCACCGGGCTTGTTGTGACGTGACCTGTTGCCGAGTTAATCCACGCCACCGGCTCGCCCTGGTGCTGGGCTTGCGTACCGAACTGATCACAAATCGCCTCCCAAATGTCGAATGCGCCACCGCCGCAGACGCGGGCCTTTTCGGCTATCAGCTCGGCAAGCTCATCACTGAGTTCTCGCGCGAAGCTGATCATGTCGTTATTGCTCATGGCTTGCTCCCGGTTCGGTGGTTTTGAGGGCGTCGTTGGTAATCCGCGCAATAGTTGCCATGACGGTTTTGAGCTTCCAAAGGCTTTGGCTGACGTGCGCTGTAGACGCAGATGCATTGATTGATTCGATGGACCTGACCAGGACCGTATTACGCTGCTCGGCGGTTTTCAGGCGCGCTTGATCTGCTCGCCACTCATCGCGCAAGGCCTTAGCTCCCGCCGTCATTGTGTCGAGCTCTTCCCGCGCCGCAGCCTCACTGGTCGCCAGCTCATCAATCCGCTGATCCGCTGCGTTCAGGCGCTGCTGGAGTTCATCTGCGCGGCGCCAGGCATTGAAGTCTGGCACCGGCTTACCGGCCATGCGGTGCTCAAGCATCGCCCATACAAGGTGGTATTCAGGCCAGTCGCGCTCAACCACTACACAATCAACCATCGCTTTCGCCTGGCAGTCGCGCAGATATTCAACCTCGTCTTTCGCCAGGCGATTGAGTTTCAAAACGATGTATCGGTCTTCGCGCTGGAACGGCTCGGCCGGTTTGTTTTCTGTGGGCATGGGGCGTCCTATGCCGGGTCATGCCCGGGCAGTGGAATGGGTTGATTCTGGACTTCGAGTTAATTGGGCCACCTAGAGACTACGAAGCGTTCTTCGTGGCTTTGAGTTTCCAAGGAGCTCCTATGAAACGACTGATCGAATGGCTGAACCTGATTTCTGCACTGATCCGCCTGGCCGACTTGATCAGCCGTACGGGCTGGTTTTGAGTGGTCAGAGCGCCATTTCGGCCTGCGTTTCTCGCTGCCAGATCGGCGAGCTGTTGTGCGACTCGATGCGATCGGCAATGACGTTCGCGCGCTGGCCGGCAGTCGGAGGTGGGTACATACCGAAGCGGGCGATACTGCCTCCGTTCACCGCGGCGTTCGTGGAGTCGGCAGAAGCTAGCGGCAGTAGCTCGAAAATTGCAGGGTCAAGCATGCGCAGCCCGTGGAGTCGACACATTGGCCGGCCGTAATCGTCACAGATCACATCCATCGCCGCGCCGATGCGCTTCCACCACGGCCGGGTGCCTGGACTTGACCACTGGCCGGAACTGCCTATTGCGACGGTCTGCCACTCAGCAGCGAGTCTTTGAAGACGCTCAAGCGATTCGTGTAGGTGCCAGACAGGAACTCCACGCAACTCCCTTGGCCAGGCTGAAAGAAGCGCGTCGTTCGCAGCCTCATCACCATCGATCACGTCCGGGATCAGCGCCCAGTCAAAGCCCGGGTGCCGGTGCCACTGCTCAACCCAGCGGGTGTAGCCGTCGACATCCAGGGTTCCGCCTTTATTCCAGATCGAGAAGGCTCCGTTGTCGAAGACAAACGACTGGCAGACATCAGCAACGATGCCGATGTCATCCTGGCGCGGGAACGGCACCAGTGCGTGACGCCCTGCCAGGAAGCGGGCGCCGTCCTGGCGGGTGCCGCCGACAGGGGTGCCGTGATAAGCGATCATTCAGGCAGCCTTATCGATTCGATGTCGATGCCTTGGTGCGTACCAGTGAGGATAAGGTGACCGCCAAGCGTTTCCTGTAGCTGATCGGCGATCTGTTCTTGGATACCGGCCTTGATGAGTGCCGTCGCCGCCTTTATGTGCTCGACCCAGATCATGCGGAGGCTGCGTATTTCGAGTCGATAAACGATCAAGTCCCCATCGTTTGGGCAGGTAGCGGCGAACGTGTGCCGGTAAATATTCATAGAGGATCCTCGCCGGCTGGCGTGATTCGTTGAAAAGGGGTATTTGTGTGACCGGCATAAGCCGACCAGGGAAATCAGCGATGTATCAGGAGCAGTATTGGAATGAAATGGTTGGAATCAGGGCTCACCAGAATTACCTGGTGCTCTATCAACTGAGCTCCGAGCGGTGGGATCTTGGCTTCAGGATATTTTTGGCCTTAGTGTCCAGCGGAGCGATAGGTGCGTGGGCGGTCTGGAGCGAGTACCCCAAGGTATGGGCCTCACTTATCGCGGTGTCTCAGGTCATCTCTGTCTTGTCTTTGCTGATGCCGTTCAAGGCTCGCATCAAGGCTTTAGGTGCCTCGGCTTTGGCCATGGGCGCGCTCGCAGATAAAGCTGAGCGCGGTTGGTTTGACGTCGCAGAAGGTGCGTTGTCGGATAAGCAGGTGAACAAGGCGAGGCATGACATAAAGGAACAGAAACAAAAAATCATGACCGATAAATTCGGAAGCATGGTAATACCAGTGCGCAAGGGCAGGATGCTTAATGCATCGACCCAGGCAGCCGAATATTTCTCAGCCCACTACGGAGTTTGATATGACCGATAAAGCAAATCGTCCTACAGGCGCAAAGCCAGACGGGCGCCCGCAAGTGAACGAGCGCAATCTGCCGCCCATGCAGATCAAAGTTCCTATGCCCGCCGTGAAGCCTACTAAAAAGGACTGATCGCCGGGTTGATGACCTCATCCCCCGGATCCTGCTGAATCATCTGCAGACTCTTCCGGTGAAAAGCCAGCGACACGTTTTGGGACACCTCAATAACGTGTCGCGGCGGATCAAGCATCGGCAGGCACTTTTGAGGCCCTAACTCATGTAGCCGGTGAATCATCAGAGTGATCGCCTCGCCCTGTTCCTCGATGCCGCTCCAGGCCATCAGCTCAGCGAGTGCTTGGCGTGTTCCGGCCATGCAATGCAGCCTGATTTCTTCCTCGCCGCGAGTCTTTCGCCTCGCCGCAGTCTTTGCCGATCGTTCTTTCTGCGCGGCTGCCATGGTTTACCTCTTCTATTCCGCTGGCAGGGATCACCAGCCAGGCCTGTCGTTTGCGTTGCTGGACTCGGTGCTTCATCGAAAGGCGGGCTTCATCTTCGGATAGTCGATGCTGTAGTCATTGATCAGCCTGAGGAGCAGTGTAGTGCTGATGCTCAATGCCTTCGCGCACTGGCTCCGGTTGATGCCCTTCGCCATGCACTCCTTCACTCGAATGACGAGCAAGGCCTCTGACTCAGCTGTTGCCTTATTCGGCGCGAACGCTTTCTTCGGCCCGACCTTGAATTCGATGCTGTAGCGCCGGCCGATCCCGCGCAGCACGCCGAGCGATATCCCTTCTTTCTCGCAGATCTCGCAGCGATTTAAGGTCTTGGCCAGTTCGCGAATGCGCACTACCTGCGCGCCGGAGTCGGCTTTTGCTGGCTCGCTCTGGAAGTTCGGCGTCTTGCTCCGGTTGTAATTCGGCGGGCGGTGGATGATTCCGCAACTGGGAAGCTCCTCAATAGTCCCGCCTTTGAGGATGAAGGCGTCCTGAAGCATTGCCAGTTCATGGCGGAGCGGGTTGAGCATTTCAATCATGCTGAGTTCTGTACTGATCATGCTGCGATCCCCAATACTTTGTTCATGCGCTCATCAAGAATCTCGTAGAACGTTTTTACTCGTTCGCTGAGCTTCCTGATCATCACTTCGTCGCGGTAGGCGCGCTTGATGAACAGCGGCATCCCGGGCCAGTAGCAAACGAAATCGATCCATTCACGCTCCGACACCCATAGCCCGCCTTGGCACTGAGCAACGTGCTCTTTAGGGATATCGCCGGATAGGATGACTTCGACCTGAAACTTCGGCAGTTTGGTTTTGATCTCAGAGAGACCGTCTTCACCGATGAGAGAATCTGGCGAGTAGCCGATGCCGTGATTGAGGATGATCCCCACCTGGTGCGTGGTGACGTCGGCCTGAGCCTGATACAGGCCGCGTGCGATGCCTTCGTACTCATGACCGCGCTCGGTGTGCCGGTTTCCTTGAAAAGGGTCGGCAGCTTCACCGGTGATGCGCTCGCCGATCAGCGTGTTCATGTAGGTGAAGGCGCCGGCACCGAAGCCGGCCTCGCCTTTGCCATTGACCAGCAGGCTATCCAGCTCCGAGCACGTCACGATGCCCAATCGCAGATCCAGCCATTCCTGCGTGCCTTGCTCTACTTCACTGATGATTCGCATTTTCTGCCTCCGCTTTCGCCGCAGATTTGGTGAGACCGCCAAGCACCCGGTCGAATTCTGATTTGCTGACGTCGTTGGTGGTGCCGTACATACCGGCAAACGCTTCCTTCGCCTTATCGCTGCACTTGTCGAGCAGTGACTGGAGCTGACGGGCTTGAATGGCCGTCACAGTGGCGGTCGGTACAGCGGCGTGGCCGTCGTCGTCTTCACCACGCGTCGTCAGGTTGAGCAGGGCGCTCATCACATATCGCTTGCCGTAACTGGTGGACGATCCAACCGCTTGGACGGCGTTCTTGCTGCCGCTGGTGTCGAGTGGCAAGAGCATCGTGGTGCTTTCGCGGTGGCCGGCGCGGTGCATGAGGATGCCGGTGACGCTCAGGCCCTGGGCGATGTTCTCGACCTTGAATGTGATCGCGAAGCCGTGCTGCTGCATGATCGGCTTGATCACATCGTTGATGTCTTCGAACGTCGCATAGTCGCTGCGCTTCTGGCCGTTCACGACGATGGCGCCGCGCTCCGCAATGCTTGGGATGTCGCTCTGCATCGCAGCCATGGCAGCGTTGAATTCCGCCTCGGCATCACGGGCCTGCATGCGCTCATGCATCGCCATCAGGCGCTCGAGCTTGTCGATGTCGCAAGTAGGGTCGGCAGCCGCCCGGCTGATGACGGCCATGATGTTGCTGTCATTGCTGATCGGAACGACTGCCTGACGGCGCGGCTCCGGGAGAATGATTTCACCTGCCATGGTCGATTCCTCAGTAGGTAATGCTGATTGCTGGGATAAAGCCGCTGGCAATTACCTTCACTGCCAGGCGCGCGCATTCCTCGCTCATGCCGTTGGCGATGAACGCTTCTTTTGCTGCTTTGTAGATGGCACCTTTGTGCGCCTTGTCAGCCTCGCGAGCCGCCGCCTGACGGTTGATTTCATCTGCTGCAGCATTCGCTCGGGCAACTTCTGCCAGTCGAGCCTGCTCAACCGCCTCGGCTTGGCGCCGCTCCGCTTCTACTGCCTGCTGTTCTTCGCGCCGGATCGCTTCAACACGATCGGCTTCGGCCTGTATCTTCTGGCGTTCGGCTTGCTCGGCAGCCAGTTGCAGTTGCAGCGCCTGGTTGGCTGCCGCAGCCTCGGCATCACGGATTTTCTGGTCTGCGTCACGCTGAGCTTGGGCGGCTTGATCAATCAGCGCCTGTTCACGCTTGGCAGCCGCATCGCGCTCAGCCTGAGCTTTTTCTTCTGCCTCTCGCTGGGCTTTTTCTGCCGCTTCCCGGGCGATTTCCGCCTCATAGTCTGCCTTGGCGCGCACCTCTGCTTCAGCGCGCAGCCTGGCCAGCTCGGCCTGCTCGGCTTCTACCTTTTCCTGTTTTCCCAGCGCGCTGCGAAGGCCGGTGAGCGTCGAGTCTTTGGCCCTGGCAGCCTCCGCCTCGAACTCCTCCCAAGATTGGTCGATAGCAACGCTTTCGAGTTGCGCTATGAGCTCAGCAATCATCGCCGCCGGCTCCTGATCTGCGAGTACCAGGTAAGCCTTGATGGTTTCGATGCCGCTGTTGTGTTTGTCGACGCGAGCATCCTCGGCGGCTTGCCACTCGTTCAGCGGACGACGCACTTCTTCCTGCCACGAATCCAGCGTGTCCCGAACGCGCTTGCGCTCGGCGTCGATCTTCTTCGGCACTTCCTTCAGGTCGGCCACCAGCTTCTTGCCGACGTCGTCCAGCGCAGTCTTGGAGCGGGCTACTGCATAGGCCATTGAGGCGATTGCCTCGCGGCCCTTGCGGCTGCTGATGTCCGGCGTGAAGCCATCGATCTTGCTGCGGATCACCTGAAGCCAAGGCTCCAGGCCTTTTTCGGCGGAGTAGACAGCCAGGGCGGTTTCTTGCGGCGGCACAACGGCCAGTTGTTGTTCTGCGGACATGACGAATCCTTGCCGCGATGCACGCAGCGTTTGAAGGTGTGGGTTATTGGGTGAGCTGAGAGCAGTAGGAGCTGGCGAGCATTACGAAGGTGGTGCCGATCAGGACGAGTGCTGAGCCGCGCCAGAGGTAAATGCGCTTAGCGCGCTGGTAGCCGGTCAAGGCCGAACCCTTACCGCGATGCGACCGCCTTTCATGGTTGCCGCCAAGCGCTGAGGCAGGCTCGACACTTTGCGCTCACGCGACATGCCGATCACTTCGTTAAACGGAAGGCCGAAGCCGAGCATGATGAGCTTCGATTCGATATCTTCGATTTGCTCATCGATCAGCGTTTTAACCGGTGCAGTGCTCATTGCAACTCCTTGGCCGGCTCGCAACCGCACGATTCAGCCTTTCGCAGTAGTGGTGGAATTCTTCGATGCTGATCTTCTGGGCCTGCAGGAAGGCGGTGATGTTTCGCATCACCAGCACTTCGTAGCCTTCAGGGCAGCCAGGGTGATTCAGTTCGTCGAGGTCTTGGTCGATGAGAATGTGAGGGCTCATTGACCGGCCTGGGCCTTGATGGCGTCGTCAGCCATCGGTGCGAGGAGTTCCTCGGCAATCTCGCCAAGCTTGCCCAGCGGGTGATCGCTTCGGCCCAGTAGCTCGGCGGTGGACGTCTTGTCTGCCTGTCCCCGCTCGGCGGAGATCAGCAGCCAGCCCAAGGCCGAGGTTTCAATCTCGCAGTCAGCAAGGCGCTTGTTGACGTGCTCATCAACCGCCAGAGCAAACTGTGCAGCGGTCACGCCTTGCGGCTTGCGCATGCGTCGCTGGAAGGACACGCCACAGCCTCTAAGCAACTCCTCGGCGGCGTTGTACAGCCACTCGGCCCGCGCCTCATCCTTAGGGCTTTCGCTCACTGGAGGCGGCGTCCGGTTTTCGTAGTTCAACTGAGCAATCAGTGCTGCGTTCATGGTCGCCTCCAGAGTGGCGGGGTTAATCGTGGTAGCTGATCACGCTGTCGATGCTGTGGAGGTCCGTGACATCGATGTGCTCGACCTCTTCAACGCTTTCGACGTACTCATCAAGATTGCCGTTTCGGTCAAGGCTCACGATTGCCCACTCGGTTACAAGGCGGGTGACCTTCGCTTTTACGCGGCGAGGTTTTGCGGCATCGCTCATGGCGGCCTCCAGTTTTCGGTTGATCCAACAAAACTCGGCTGCACTCATCCATTCCGCTGGTTGCCGTTGGGCGCGGAGGGGAGTGCATGCGAGCTGTGTCGGTTGGTAATGTCGAGAGCAGTGAGCCTTAAATCTCATAAGGCTCACCGTGATGCGTTTAATCGTTGATGCAGGGGGCCGCGTTGCGCGGTGCAGAATCATCCGCATCGGGGTGTGATCTGGCCGGCGCTGATCTCCGGCTTGCGTGTGAAGTGTCAGGTTCAACCGAGCCGACCTGCTTTCGCCCATCGGCGCCGCACTTGTGAGCCTGCGTCGTTTCGCATCAGCCTGCGCTTTCAGATCACACTCCGATGCGGTCTTGCCAGGGGTACGAGATCCGGGCCGGCAAGAAAGATCGGGCAGTTATCGTCAAGCTGACGTGGCGCTGGTTGTTCAATACGGCTTTTCGACCTTGCCTTGGTCTTGCAGGCTTTTGATTTTGAAAAGGTCGTTCAGCATGGTGTCCATTTGATTGGCAAGCTGATTGCGCAGACCATCTTTCAGGGCGCCGGTTACGTTCGCCACGCTTTGCTGCATTTGCTTTGTGAAGTCTTCGGCGCAGATCTTGGTCATAAGCCACTGAGCCCGTGTAACGGTGTTGTAGTCACTGGTAGCAGTCTTGCCGTCACTAGGATTCACCTTGCCGTTCCAGTAGGCAGTGACCGTCTTCTCCAGCTCTTTGCGCAGAGTGGTGGAAGGGCCTTCCTGATCGCCCCACTGATTCACCCGGCGATATTCACGCTCAAACGAACCATTGATTGTTTCGTCGATCGCCTTCTGGATCTGCGAGGTAACGCGCTCATCGAAGATTTTGTCGATGCGCTTTTTCACCTCTTTCGCCACCATCTCGGAGAGGTCTTCATCCTCTCGCAGCAACTGATCGGCGACGTTCGACACGATGGATTTCTTCAGTTCAGCTTCGTTGATGTTGAGCATTTTGTGACTCCCGTTGATTTCCAATGCCGCCTCATCGAAGCGGCATCAGTAAATCTGTGGGTGTTTCTTTCTCTCCAGCCGCGGGCCTTTCGGCTTGTTCTCCCGCTGGATAACTGTTCTCGGCGCTTTACGCTGCACGCCCGGGGCAGTTGCCACCCCTCTGAACCGTTTAGGCCGGTTCATCGCTGCCTTTAAATCTGGGCCGGTTGTTATCCGGCAAGGTGAATCTGTAGAGCTAAAGAACTGGAGGGTCTCTCAGAGGCCCTTCGCAGGGACTGTGTCGCTGCGATGGGTGAACATTACGCAATGTAATTATTGAGGTCAATACTTACCGTAATATATTTTTCTGCGAGCACAAAAAAACCCGCTCAGTGGCGGGCTTCCTTGGTGCTGCTTGGACAGGGCTTATTCGGTGGACGACTCAGGCAGGAATGATTTCGGAATGTTCGGCACGGTGGCCACCTTGCCATCCTTGAACTCGAATGAAACCGACTTGGCCCCGCCAAACGCTGTGGCGTGGCTCCAGACCCACATCTGAGAATCCGGCTTACTCACCACGGAGTAGGGGTTTCCCATGATCTCGTAGACCTGATCCTCAGTCATGCCGATCTTGACCTTGTTGGCCTGACCGAAAGTGAAAGGGGTTCCTGCGCAAGCGGCCAAAAGCAGTGCGGCCGCGATGATAAGTGCTTTCTTCATTGTTCGTCCCTGGTGTGGTTTTCCAGCGTTTCAGTATTACAGATATTACCCGACGCCGCCGCCGCGCCATATGACGCGCCCGAGGATAGGCATCGAGTGAATCGACGTATCGGAAACTGGCTCGTCCGGGTTCTCTGCCTTGTCCGGACTGTCGCTTCGAATCAGCCAGGCGCCCGAGAGTTGCTGGATTAGGCGCTTGATGCTGTTGCCGCCATCAGGGCGCCGAATCACATAGACCTGCTTGTCTTTCGGCTCTGTCTCGGAGGTGTCGAAGAGGACCACGTCACCCTGAAATATGTAGGGCTCCATGCTATCGCCGTCGGCATAGATGACATACAGATTTTCCGGCTTGGCACCAATGCGTCGTAGCCAATCTCGTTTAAAAACAAGCCCATCAGTGAGCTCTACGTGATCATTGAGGTAGCCGTCACCACACGATCCTCGAGCCTTGAATTGAGGTATCAGCGCGTAATCCTTTTCGTTTGGCGAGCCTGGCACATAGCTGCTTGGCTCGTAACCAACGCCCAATAAGGGAAGCTGCAAATAGGCAAGCACCTTATTGATGGTTTCAAGGTCCGGCTCACGCCTTCCGCTGAACCAATGAGCGATCGCCCCCTGGGTAATGCCGAGGTGCTCGGCAAGTTTTTCCTGGGTGATCTTACGCTCTTTCATCCTGGCTTTAGCCAGCTCATACCATTTAGTCATCCCGAGAATATTACGCCGCGTATTTTCTGCATCCAGTGACATATCGTAATTTTCCTTGCTGGATAAAATTACTATGCGTAATATCCGGATAAGTAAATGGAGAACCGCTATGTCCAACATGAAGACGATTCGCGAAAAGATCGGGATTACCCAATCTGAGCTGGCTAAAGCCGTAGGCCTGACCCAAGGCGCTATCGCTCATTACGAGAACGACCGCCGCAAGCCTGGCCTTGATGAGTGCCGTCGCATTGTTGCTGCGCTCAACGCCAGCGGCGCGACCGTCACTCTGGACGACGCGTTCCCGCCAGCACTCATTCAAGCCGCTTAAACCAATTTCATCAGCCGCAAGGAAAACAAGCATGTACATGGATCCCAATCAAAAGCGCGCCATTCCGGTGAAGGTTCGATTCGAACCGGTGCTGGATCGGATTCTGCGTAAAGCCGCCACCAAAACCCGTATGCAGCACGCGACCTACCTCTACGAAATCATTGAATGGGCAGTCGCCAACGGCGTCATCCAGGAACTGATGCAGGACAAACAAGAAGATATCGCGGGCTGACGGGCCTATGGAGTCCCGAATGACCATTGAGCTGGAAAAACTGCCTCCGGTAACACGGAAAAGGGTTGAGGAGTTGATGCGTCATAACGGTTGGAGTTTCAACCAGGCAGTCAACGCAATGATGGAGAGCGCCATCGCCAGCGGTGCGCTCTCTGAGGTGGGAAGGAAGAAGGCCAAGGTCCTTCAACTGGTGACCCCAATGAGGGCCTCTGGCAGGGACTCTTCCGGGTAACCGAGAGGGCCTCTGCCAAATCCCAGACGAAAAAAAGCCAGGTTCGTGGCCTGGCTCTCTTAAACATCTCTGTGGGACCGATTATATGCAATCCACAACAAACATCAATACCCCCAAGGCCAATCTCGCGACACGTTTTGCCGGTTCTGAAAACGTGTCGCAAAAAACCATGTCGTCTCGCGAGATCGCCGATCTGGTCGGATCACGTCACGACAAAGTAAAACAATCCATTGAGCGATTGGCCGTCCGCACTGATTCCACCGGCAAGACGGTTATCGCTCTTCCCCCAATGGGGGAATACCTCGACAGCCTCGGACGCAAGGCCTCCGAGTATTTGGTCTGCAAGCGCGACAGCTTCGTTGTCGTTGCGCAGCTCAGCCCTGAGTTCACCGCAGCGCTCGTTGATCGCTGGCAGGAACTGGAAGGACAGATTGCACAGCCCCGCGAGCTGTCCCGCATGGATCTCATTCAGCTCGCCTTCGAAGCAGAGCAGCAACGTTTGCTGCTGACCATCCAGGTCGAAGCCCAAGCCGAAAAAATCCACTCCATGGAGAACCTGTTCAAGGAAGGGATGACTCATACCCAATTCTGCAAGGGCCTCAATGGGGTCAACGTCATGCAGGTGGGCAAGTACCTCGAAGGTCGCAACTGGCTGTTCAACGAGAGCAAGTCTGGTCTGCGCTTCCGCGTGGCTTCGTACGCCCGCGACAGGTACATGACCGAGCATCAGCACGAAGTCACCCCTCACGGCAAAGAGCCGTTCGTATCGTTCACGCCTGTGCTGCTCAAGAAGGGCGCCATTCGCCTGTACGACTTGTACCTCGCTGGCGAGCTTCCAATGAAGAAGACGTGGGATGGCATGTTCACTCACGACAAAGCACTCAAGGGGGCCGCATGATGGCCAGATCCAGAAATATAAAACCGGGGTTCTTCTCGAACGAGCACCTGGCCGAGCTCGACTTTGCAACACGCCTGCTTTTCATTGGCATGTGGACTGAGGCTGACCGTGAGGGTCGCCTTGAGGATCGTCCTCGCCGCCTGAAGATGGCCCTGTTCCCGGCGGACAACGTCGACATCGAATTCATGCTGAGTGGCCTGGAGTCCTACGGCTTCATCCGTCGGTATACCGCCGCCGGCTGCCGCGCCATCCAGATTGTGAGCTGGGCAAAGCACCAGAACCCTCACGTCAAAGAGGCTAAAAGCACCATTCCTGCTGAGGTTTTCGAGCCTGCACCAGACTGGTATGAGGAAAGCACCGGGCAAGCACCATGCGAGTACAGTTCTTTCCCGGCTGATTCCCTCTCTCTTGATTCCCTCTCTTCTGATTCTGGATTCCCGATTCCCGCTCCCTCGAGCGAAGATCAAAATCTCTTGCCAGTCGCTGGCGCTCAGGCGGCGTCGAACGTGAAGGTCCTGAAGCCCAAAGCACCACGGCAGAAAACTGACGCCCAGATCGCCAACGCCAACACCTGGGACGCCTACACGATTGCCTACCTTGATCGCTATGGCGTGGAGCCGGTGCGTAACGCCAAGGTGAATGCCCAGATCGCCCAGCTCGTACAACGCCTGGGTGCTGATGAGGCCCCGCAGGTCGCGATGTTCTACGTGACCGTGAACGACTCGTTCTTCATCCGCGCCAGTCATGAGCTTGGTCTGCTGGTCCAGCGCGCCGAGGGCATCCGCACACAATGGCTGACAGGCCGCCAAGTCAACGCCGTGACTGCCCGCCAGATGGAAAACACCCAGGCGAACATCAACGCCGCCCAGGAAGCCGGCCGCAACATCCGCGAAGGAGGGCCGCGCAATGCTTTCCTCTGAAGACGTCGCACGCCTCGCTGGCGCCATTTGCGCGACTGCTGAAACCCTTGGTCAAACTATCAGCGCGTCGGCAGCCCAGCTGATGGCTGAGGATCTCGCAGGCTACAACCCGGCAGATATCCGCGCAGCGCTTCAGTCGTGCCGCCGGGAGCTGACCGGCAAGCTCACCTTGGCCGCGATCCTCCAGCGCATTCAGGCGGGTGATGGGCGCCCAGGCAAGGACGAAGCATGGTCAATCGCGCTGCTGTCCAGCGACGAGAGCGACACCGTGGTGATGACTGACGAAATTCAGTTGGCTCTCGGTGCTGCACGGCCTGTTCTCGATCTCGGCGACAAGGTGGGCGCGCGGATGGCTTTCATCAGCGCTTACGAGCGTCTGGTCATCCAGTCTCGCGAGGAAGGGAAACCGGTCAACTGGCACGTCTCTGTTGGGTTCGACGCCAACCGTCGCCTCGAAGCCATCACCAAGGCCGTCCAGCTCAAGCGCATACCGCAAGAGAGAGGGCGGCTCTATCTGGCAGACCTGACGCACGAACCCGTCACCGAGGACGGCCGCGCCATCGCTGGACTACTCGGCGGACCGGAAAAGGCCAAGCCAAGCGCTGAGATCAAGGGGCGGATCGGAGTCATCAAGGCCTCCCTCCAGCACATGAGAAAGGCCAGCGAAGAAGACAAGATTCTGATGCGGATCAATGCCGCCAATGACCTATCTGCGCGTTTGGCACTACTGCAGAAACAAGCTGGCGAAGGCCAGGGCAAGGAGGCATTCCAATGACCGAATTCGTGGAAGCGAAGAAGCAAGACCTGCCTGGCGCGGTGTTATTGGTTCTTTGGGAGCACGCGAGATCCCTGGATGTTCCATTCCCGCACTGGATCGGCGGTGATTCCGTTGATCAAGGCCCGTCCTACTGCCGGTCTTGCGCAGACGCAGAGGTTACAGCGGGTCGCGCCGAGTACGTTGATGGCGGGTGGCAGCAAGAAAATGACGGCTGCTGCCACTGCGAAACATGCGGCCAGCTTCTCGAATACACACTGACGGAATATGGCGCGGGTGAAGAGGTTGATCACTACCTGGGCGCTGAATTTTCGGGGCCTATATCGCCAGAGGATGCTTTCCACATCGCAAAAATGCTTGAACACGATGAAACCAATCTTCAAGCGCTCTCAATTGCTATGCGAGCCGCAGAATTGATTAAGGCCCACTCGCCCGCTTGCGACACCGTGCAAGCCCCTGCCGAACTGGTGACGCCATGAACATCGCAATCACAGCAGCCTGCACCCTAGCTGGTTTCTCCATTGGCGTGTTCTGCGTCCTGATCACAATGGCGGTGACGGCATGAGCACCGAGTTCGCAATACGCGACCAACGCGACGTCACTCGACTGATGGGCTTCTTCCATGGCTCCGACTTCACCAAGCCGAAAATGGTGGTGATCAAGGATGTGGATCGATCCGCCGAACAGAACGCCAAGCTGCATGCCATGTTGACCGACATATCCAAACAGGTGCGCCACGCCGAGAAGGAGTGGTCCGTACTGATCTGGAAGCGCCTGCTGACTGCCGCGTGGCTGCGCGAGGCCGGCGATCAGCCGCAATTGATACCAGCGCTCGATGGGCACGGCTTCGATGTCGTGTATGAGCGCACAAGCAAACTGAGCGTGAAGCAATGCGCGGACCTTATCACCTGGATCGAATGCTTCGGCGCCGAGCACCAGGTGCGCTGGACGCAGAAAGATCATTGGCAGGGGAGGTACTGATGCTCGCCATCAAACAACCCAAAGCCAAGAGCTGCAAGAACCCAGCATGCAGGGCCTCATTCGTCCCGCAGCGCCTCGGGCAAGCGGTGTGCAACTACACCTGCGGACTGGCGATCAAGGAAGTGAATCAGGAGAAGGCGCGCAAGTCGCTTGCCCAGGTCGAACGCCGGGAGATCAAGGTCCGTAAGGAGAAGCTGAAGAGCCGGGCCGAGCACCTCAAAGATACGCAAATCGCCTTCAACGCCTGGGTGCGCGAGCGTGACGCCGAGCTGCCATGCATCAGCTGCGGCCGGCACCACCAGGGCAAGTACGACGCCGGGCATTACCGCACCGTTGGCAGTAACCCGGCGCTGCGCTTCGAGCCGCTGAACTGCCACCGCCAGTGCTCACCGTGCAATACCCAGCTGTCCGGCAACATCGTGAACTACCGCATAGCTCTGGTGAAGCGGATCGGTGCCGAGGCTGTGGATTGGCTGGAAGGGCCTCATGAGGCCAAGAGGTACACCGTCGAAGAGCTGAAGGCGATGACCGCCGACTACCGGGCAAGAACAAGAGAGCTGAAGGGGAGAGCGGCATGAATATCAACTCTGCACGTCAAGCGTGGCACGACTGCACCTACAACCCAGCACCAGGCCAGACATCGGACGTTGTCCAGCTTGGAGTGGTTGTTCAATCGACTGAGCGCGGTCCGACAGCGAACCACGCAATGCACAGCGCGCTGGCTGGGCACATCCAGTCGGCAATCGCCAAGCTCCACCCGCAGGTTCGCCTGTTCGGTGAGTACATGTACGCGGCAAATCGAGACGACGATATCCGGGAAGCAGCCGAGGAGATGATCTTTGGCATGGTGATTTCGAAGTCCAAGCGAATGACCGCGGCGAAGCGAGAAAAGCTCGAGTACGTGGTGAAGGGAGTTATGCGCCGGTACCGGTACATGCACCAGGGCGGCCAGTCGGCAAACGATGACCCGATGAGCAAGCCGGAATCTTTCCGCGCCTGGCTGCTCGCCGAGTACTGAGTGCGACTCGAATCGTTCAATTGGGATCGTGATTGGGAGACGGTTGTGCGCCTCACTTTCGACTGCTGCGAAGACGTCGACAGAATGGCTCTCAGCCCCATCGGAGCGGTTATCTACGAGATGAAAAAGGCCGCTTGACTTCCCGTGCGGCTGAGGGCATCATTTTGCCATATTGAGTATTTTGCCTACGGCAACTTGCTCCACGAACCCGGCCCTCGCGCCGGGTTTTTTCGTTTTCGGCACAGCCACACCCATTGCTCCGAGCTGGGAGTGCTGCTGTCGCCGACTCATTCACCGCAGCCAGGGCGGCCTCACGGAAGGCCTGGACACTGATAAGCCGGCAAGTGCAGTGCTACGACAAAACACCGGCAGCCCGCGTACCTCGTCCTCACCATGCTTACGGGGTAGCGCGAGACTGGATCTGCGAGATCGATGCATTAGGGCGTCGACGTAGAGAGGGTCTCTGGCTGACAGCGTGGAAAGACATGCGCTCCTATTCAGGGCCTCAGAATGATCTGGGGCCTTTTTTGTTCATGCTCCCCAAGGGGAGAACACCGGATGCCTGCCATGCCAGACAGACCTGAGAGCTGGGCCAAGTTCTGGGAGGCAATGAGCAATCCGCTCCTACAGGGCGCAATCATGGCGATCCTCATCTCCCTCCTGCGTGTCTTGTACGACGCCAAAGAAACCAGCAAGCGCCGAATCGTCTTCGAGGCGCTGATCTGCGGGGGGTTGAGCTTGTCTGCCAGCAGCGTCATCGAGTGGATGGCCTGGCCTTCGAATCTTTCTGTTGCTGCCGGAGGGGCTATTGGGTTCCTCGGCGTGACAGCCATCCGAGAAATGGTGACCCGGTTCATCGGGCGCAAGGTGGACTCGGTATGAAGGCATTCGCAGTCGCCGGGATCATCGCCTTGTTCGCCTTCCTTCTGGTGGGCATTCAGCACTACCAGGTCGTGGCCCTGCGCGCTGACGTCAAGTTCGAGGCCGGCGAGAAGAAGAAGGCCGTCGACGCGAATGCCGTCAGCCTGGCCGCCATCACCACCCTGCAAGCTGAAGCGGCCCGTAACGCGGCCTACAGCGCAGACCTGGCCAAGCGCATCAAGGTCAGCGAAGACAAAGCCAAGAAGGCGGAGAAGAACTTTGAAAACCTCAAGCGCAACAGCAAGCCTGTTCGTGATTGGGCTGCTCAGCCTCTCCCTGACGGCCTGCGGGGCAAAGCCGGGACTGGTAACAAAGACGCAGGCCGTAAGAATTGAAGCACCTGCACTGGTGCCATGTGAGCGAATAGACGCGGCAGAAGCTGAAGCCGGTCTGCGCCTGAATGGAGACGTGTGGGAGCTGAAAGATCAAGCCATCAAGCTGCTCGACACCTGTGCCGACCAAGTCGACGCCCAGATCGTGCGCAGCAAGAGCAAGTAACCCGAGGTGTTCCCGATGCAATTGATCGACAACTGGAAGCAGGCCATGAGCCTGACCAGCGTACAGGCGGGAGCTGCGATTGCCGCCCTGGGTATCGCTGAGCAACTGATGCCATCGCTGCAGGCTGTGTTGCCGCCGATTGCCTATGGCGTGCTGGGTGTCCTGGTGATGATTGCCCGGGTGATCCTGCAGCCGAAGCTGACCAAGTAACCGAATCCGCGACACGTTTCGCGAGCAAGCAAATTGTGTCGCGGAATGCGACGAGGGAATCACCATGGCATCGAACACCAATTCATCCCGTGCTGTATCCATGCTGGGAGCTGTAGGCCTGGCAGTCGTTGCGGTCATCGGTCTTCTGTTTCTGATTGCGGGGTAGGGCATGAGCAAGGTAATCGAGATTGTGGTGATTGGCGGAACCGGTACTGGCAAGTCGCATGTGCTGGAGCTGATCGACAAAGCACTTCGCGCTGAGTACGGCCATCACGTACAGATCGCCTCCCATGACCTTTCGTGTGAGCGTGGCCTGGGCAGTCCCGGTGAAAAGCCCCGGGTGTCCGACACCATCTTCAGCCTGAGAGAGCAGGGCGCCGATGAGGGTAAGACGCTTGGCAGCCTGAAGATTGACATCGACACCTCTGAGTTTGATTCGGCGCTGGGCAAGGTCGAGGCGCTGCAGGGTTTCACCACTGGCTATGCCATCGACCCGCTAGAGTCCGCGATCACCAGCGCTGCGCAGACGGCGAACGAGGTTCAAGGCCTTACGGCTCTGATTCTCCAAAGCCACCTGAAGGATCTGTGCGCGATCCAGAAGAAGAAGCTTTCCGCTGAGGATGTCGAGACAACCATAAGCATTGGTGTTGCCGGCCTATCCCGGATGGGTGCGTGACCAAGCGCAACTGGTCGGTATCGGTAGCAGGCTACAAGCCATTCCCGATGCTGACCCTGGATCAAGCGCTGAGCCATGACGATGCATTGGCGTTCGCCCGGTCGATCTGGCCTCGCTGTACGGTGGAGTGAATTCCCATGGATAGGCCAATGCCCCCTGTGTCACTGGTTGACCAGTCCAGCTTCGGGATTCGCCTGACTCCCGCCCCTGAAGTGTGGGAGTGGCTCCAGACCGAGATCCTTTCCGGCACCGGCAGCATCCACAATGAAGACCATGCCCATCTGATCGACGCTGACATCCGCGTGATGTGGGCATCGTCTGCATTCAGCAAGAAGGGACGCACCGTAGTAGGCCAAGCCGAAGAGGTCGCGTTCCGTGCGGGTGGTTGGCAGAAGGCTCGGATGGAACAGCAGATGATGGATTGGTTCGGCGATGTTCCGGCCTACATCATCACCCTGGCCGCCGACTACTGCTCACAGTGCTCCGATGCAGACTTCTGCGCACTGGTCGAGCATGAGCTCTATCACATCGCCCAGGCGAAGGATAAGTACGGCGCCCCAAGGTTCACACAGGAAGGATTGCCCAAGCTGGAGATGCGCGGCCACGACGTCGAAGAGTTCGTCGGTGTGGTCCGTCGCTATGGCGCGAGCCCTGATGTGCAGGAGCTGGTGGACGCTGCAAACAAACCTGCTGAGGTAGGGAAATTGAACATATCGAGGGCCTGCGGAACCTGTCTGCTCAAGTCGGCCTGAGTTCCTGACGGGTTTTGACGGATGACAACCATATGGCAGTGCTACGAAGCGAGGTCAAAGCCTTCATTGTTCAGGCGCTTGCCTGCTTTGATACGCCATCTCAAGTTGTTGAGTCGGTCAAGAAAGAATTTGGCCTTGAGCTGAGCCGGCAGCAGTGCGAATCCCACGACCCGACAAAGTTCGCTGGTCGAGGCCTGGGCGCGAAGTGGACTGAGCTGTTCCATGGCGCCCGCAAGAAGTTTCGCGAAGAGACAGAAGACATCCCGATCGCCAACCGCGCGTATCGATTGCGCGCTCTGGGCCGCATGGCTGAGAAAGCCGAGAACATGAAGAACATGGCGCTGACTGCCCAGTTGCTGGAGCAGGCCGCAAAAGAAGTGGGTGACATCTACGTCAACCGGAACCGCAAGGACGATCCGGATGATGAGCCGGCAATCCCGACCCGCATTCAGGTGGATGTAGTGGACGCGAGGAAGCCGAATGCCGAGCCTTAATGTCCCGCAGTCAAAATTCTTACAGCTTCCCCACAAGTTCAAAGCCTTCGTTGCCGGCTTCGGTTCTGGCAAGACGTGGGTTGGCTGCTCCGCGCTGAGCAAGCACTTCATGGAATGGCCAGGCGTCAACGCTGGTTACTTCGCACCGACTTACCCGCAGATCCGGGACATCTTCTATCCGACAATGGATGAGGTGGCCTTTGACTGGGGGCTGAAGACCAAGATCAACCAGGCGAACCATGAGGTTCACGTTTACAGCGGCCGGCAGTATCGCGGCACGGTGATTTGCCGGTCGATGGAGAAGCCGCAGACGATTGTCGGTTTCAAGATCGGTCACGCACTGGTCGACGAGCTGGACGTGCTGACCGCAATCAAGGCTCAACAAGCTTGGCGCAAGATCATTGCCCGGATGCGTTACAACCTGCCAGGGCTGCGCAACGGGGTGGACGTAACGACGACCCCTGAGGGTTACAAGTTCGTCTATCAGCAGTTCCTCAAGCAGGTCCGCGACAAGCCTTCACTGGGCGAGATGTACGGCCTGGTGCAGGCGAGCACGTTCGACAACGAACTGAACTTGCCACCTGACTACATCCAGTCGCTGATGGAGTCGTACCCGCCGCAGCTGATCCTGGCCTACCTCAACGGTCAGTTCGTCAACCTGACATCGGGTTCGATCTACCACTCGTACGATCGCAAGCTGAACAGCTGCTTCGACACTGTGCAGCCCGGCGAGCCGCTGTTCATCGGCATGGACTTCAACGTCGGCAAGATGGCGGCGATCACGCACGTCAAGCGAGACACCGGCCTGCCGCGTGCTGCTGATGAGCTGGTCGATGGGTACGACACGCCCGACATGATCAGGCGCATCAAAGAGCGCTACTGGCGCCACAACGGAAAGGACTACGAGAAGACCTGCGAAATCAGGATCTACCCGGACGCCTCGGGCGGCTCGCGCAAGTCGGTCAACGCCAGCGAGACGGACATTGCCATTCTACGGCAGGCCGGCTTCTCGGTGATTGCGCCGGCGGCTAACCCGCCAGTGAAGGACCGCATCAACTCAATGAACGCCATGTTCTGCAATGCCCAAGGCGAGCGCCGGTACCTGGTGAATCCGTTCACCTGCCCGACCTATGCCGACGGCCTTGAGCAGCAGGTGTGGGCAGCGAACGGCGAGCCTGACAAAACAGCAGGAGTCGACCACGCGAACGACGCTGGCGGCTACTTCATCCACCACGACTACCCGATCATCAAGCCGATGACCCACATCCCTGTCACCTTCACCTTCTGAGGCCAATATGCCCAACTACAGCGCCAAACGGCAGGAGTACGACGACGCCTTGCCCGGTTGGCAGCTGGTCAAGCGTTGCGTAGCTGGCCCGCGAGAAGTTCGCAAGTACGACGAATACCTGCCCATGCCTGACCCGCTCAACCTGTCGCCTGAGAACCGGGCGCGGTATGAGCAGTTGAAGAAGCGGGCCATGTTCCTGAACGTGGTTGGTCGCACGCGCACCGGCCTGCTGGGCGCCGTGTTTCGCAAGACAGCAGAGAGCGCGCTTCCATCTGCTATCAACTATCTGCTGGAAAATGCTAGCGGAGACGGATCGAGCCTTGAGCAGCTGAGCAAAGAAGCGACCGGCGAGTGCCTCGACACGGGGCGCGGCGGGCTGCTGGTGGACTTCCCGAAGGTCAAACTGCCCGAGGGCCAGACAGCACTGACTGTTGCCCAGGCAGCCAATGCCCGAGCCTACGTGCACTTCTACCCAGCAGAGAGCATCGTCAACTGGCGCGAGGACGTGATCGATGGCGTTCGCCGCCTGGTGCTGGTCGTCCTGCACGAAAAGATCAATGAGCCAACCGAGGACGGTTTCGAGTTCACCGCGAAGGACCAATACCGGGCACTGATCATGATCGACGGCCGGTACGTCCAGCGCGTGTACAGCGAGGACGTTCCAGAGGGCGAAGAGAGTAACCCGACCGACAAGGCCGGCAAGCCCTTCGATCACATCCCTTTCCACTTCTTCGGATCCCAGAACAACGACGCCAGCATCGACAAGGCGCCTCTGGAAGACCTGGCCGAGGTGAACATCCTGCACTACGGCAACAGCGCCACGGTGGAGGAGTCGGGATTCATCAGCTCCCAGCCGACCCTGTTCATTACTACAGACATTCAGCCCGACGAGTTCGTCAAACTGAACCCGAACGGCATGCACATCGGCTCCCGGCGTGGGCACAACCTGGGCAAGTCAGGCACAGCGATCATGCTGCAGGCCAACGAAACCCAGCTGGCCCGCGAGCTGATGAAGGACAAAGAAGAGCAGATGCTCATGATCGGCGCTCGTATCGTCCAGCAGGGCGGTGGCGCTGAGACGGCGGAGGCTGTTCGCATCCGGTACAGCTCGGATAACTCGGTGCTGGGCACGATCGCCGGCAACGTAAGCGAGGCGATCCGCCTGGCCCTTTTCGATGCTCAGCGCTTCATGATGGGCACTGTGGACGAGACCGGGACGGTGTTCTGGCTCAACCAGGAGTTCTTCGATCAGGTCATGGACGCTCAGGCGATCCTGGCCCAGATGCAGCTCTGGCAACAGGGCGTCATCGCCAAGAAGGACTTGCGCACCAACCTGCGCCAGGCCGGTGTGCTGGAGTCGGATCGCACAGACGACGACATCGATGCCGACCGCGAGGATGAAGCACCGGTAGTGGGCAGCGAGCCGAATCCACCAGCTGACCAGAAGCCCGGGGTGAACGATGAGTAGTGAAGGCTATCTGTCGGACGCCACGACCCGTCATCAGATCTACGTCCAGCGATACGCCGGCGGAAACCTGAAGCGGGTCGCATCGTTCATCAGCAAAGCCATCAACACGGCAAAGGTTCGAGTTGCAGCGGGCTTGAGCGCATACGGGACTCAACGGTACACCTCGCAGATAGAAACGCTCCAAGGCGATTTGCGGGGCATCTACGACGATTTGAAGGGCAGGGCGCAGCTGGACCTCGGCGAGTTCGCGGTCTACGAGGCTGAGTTCAATGCCACGATGCTGGGCAAGGTCGTGAAGGCTGTTGTTCAGCTCAGCGTGCCGTCGGCGGAGATGGTTGCGGCTGCGGCCCTGGCTGATCCGCTGCAGCTCGAAGCCCGCAAGGGTGTGCAGCGAATCAGCATCGCCGGCGCGCTCGACCAGTTCGGGACCAAGAAGGCCGCCGAGATCATCGGCGAGATCCAGATCGGTTCCAGCCTGGGCGAGACCAGCCAGCAAATCGGTCGGCGCCTCACCAGCATCCACCAGCTGCATCAGGATCAGGCTACGTCGCTCGTCAGGACCATGACCAACCATGTCGCCAGTTCGGCACGCATGCAGACGCTCAAGGCCAACGACGACATCCTCAAGGGTAAGCGCCGCATCGCCACGCTGGACGGCAGGACATCGCCGTTCTGCCGGTCAATCGACAACCAGGTAGTGCCACTCGATGCGCCTTCGCCGCCATTCCACTGGAACTGCCGAACCTCGGAGATTCCGGTGCTGAAGGATGAGTATGCGCGGGAGATTCCTGGCTCAACCCGGCCCTCAGTAGGGCCTGATGGTGCTGCGCAGGTGTCGAGCAAGAGGACCTATCAGGATTGGCTTTCGCGCCAGCCTGCGGCCTTCCAGCGCGATGTGCTGGGGCCGAGCCGGTACGCCCTGTTCACCAAAGGCGACCTGACGCTCGACAAGTTCATCGACGACAACGGCAAGACGCTCACCCTTCAGCAACTGAAAGATCTGGAGCCGCGCGCCTTCGAGCGAGCAGGGCTCTGACAACGACTCATCAAACGACCGGCCATGAGCCGGTTTTTTTACGCCCGCGGCTGAGCCAACGGCAAATCATCCGGGGGATGAAATGAAATATCTGATCGACAAGGCTGCATACGACGCGCTCGAACCATCCCTGCAGGCTTTCTACAAAGCCCAGGGCGAAGACTACGTGCTGGCTGTTGAGGGGCTGCCCACTGGCGGTGGCGACCTCGAAGGCCTGCGCAACCAGGTGCAAACGCTGCTCACCGAGAAAAAGGAAGAGAAGCGCAAGCGTGATGCTGCCGAAGCCGAGCAGCGCCGCCTCAAGGAAGAGTCGCAGCGCGCCAATGGCGAGTTCGAGCAGCTCTACACCAGCGCCCAGCAGGCACTGGAGGCTGAGCGCGCCAAGAATCAGGAGATTACGGCTCGCGGCGAGCGCCGAGATCTCAGCGCAGCTGCCAGCAAGATCGCCACCGGCATCGCCGACGGCGAGAACGCCGAGATCCTGGCTGAGTTCGTTGAGCGCCGCCTGAAGATCGTAGAAGGCCAGGTCAAGGTCACGGATGCCGCCGGCAACCTGACCATCGCAACACTCGAGGACCTGGCAAAAGAATTCCAGCAAGCGCCGCGCTACGCCTCATTGGTGCGCGGCACGCAAGCGAACGGTGGCGGGGCTGCCGGGGGTAAGGGTGGCGGGGCCACCAAAACGTGGGACCAAATGACCGGCATGGAGCGCGTTGAGCTTCGCCGAACCAACCCCGCCGAGCACGCGCGCATGAAAGCCGCTGCTGAGGCCAAGTAAAAGGATATTCCGCAATGCCAACCATTCTCTCGGACGTCGTGTTTCGCGACGAACTGCGCGACTACATCACCGTCAACAGCGTGGAGCGCACCGCGTTCTTCGAGTCGGGCATCCTGACCACCAACTCGGACATGACCACTCTGCTGGCCAGCCCGTCCAACACCTTCACCATTCCGTGGTGGGTTGACCTGGATGCGTCCATCGAGTCGAACTACTCGAACGACGTGTACACCGACATTGCGGTACCGCTGTCCGTGCACACCGCCTCCATGCAGGCGCGCGCTGCGTACCTCAACGAAGGCTGGAACTGCATGAGCCTGGTGAAGAACATCACCAAGCAGGATCCGCTGGAGTTCGTTGCCGGCCGCCTGATCGCGTACTGGAAGAAGGTTGCCCAGCGCCGTGCGATCGCCACCGTCGTCGGTATCTACAACGACAACGTCGCATCCAACGGCAGCGACATGGTGATCGACGCCGGCGGCCAAATCAGCGCCGCAGCAATCATCCGCGCCAAAGCCACCATGGGTGACTACTCCGGCCAGCTGGGCGGCCTGAGCGTCATCGCGATGCACTCCGTTGTTCAGACCGAGCTGCAGATCCTCAACCTGATCGACTTCACCCCGATCGCTGACCAGATCCCAGAGTTCGGTCGCTTCCAGGGTATGCGCGTCGTGGTTGATGACGGCATGCCTGTGATCGCGGGCACTCCGAACAAATACCTGTCCGTGATCTTCGGCCCGGGCGCCCTGGGTTACGCCGAGGCTCAGCCGGAAGGCGAAGACGGCCTGGAATACGAGCGTGCTCCAGATCGCGGCAACGGTGGCGGTGCCGAAACCCTGTGGACCCGTCGCAACTTCGTTGTGCACCCACTGGGCTACTCGTTCCTGAGCGCCACCATCACCGGCACCCCGACCACCACTCGCCCGATCTCGGCGAACTGGTCCGACCTGGCGCTGGCCACCAACTGGGAGCGCAAATTCGCTCGCAAGCAGGTGCCACTGGCGTTCATCACTTCCACCGTGTCGGCCTGACCGATAGCCGGCCCCTGACGGGGCTGGCAGCTTGAAGGAGATTCACCATGGCAGTAGAAAAAGATAAGCACATCGACCCCAACGTAAAGGCTCGCTGGGGCTTCGGCGGTACCGAAGGAAGCATCACCGTCGGCCCGCAGACCGTGGGCGAGACCGGTGGTGTGGATTCCGCGCGCACCGAATCCGACGAAAAGGCGGCAAGCAACAACGGCGGCGGTGAAAACACCGAAGCAGCCAAGGCCACCAAAGCCTCGAAGTAACACCCGGGGCTTCGGCCCCACTCATTCAAGCGGAGGCCAGATGGCAACCTACATCACTGTGGCGGACGTGGACGCCCTACTCGGGTCGACATGGGCAGCCGATGACAAGAAGGCGCGCGCAGTACTGCAGGCCAACGCCTATCTGACCTCGCTCAATCTGGTCGGTGTCGACATGGATGCCATTCCTGAAGAGGTGAAGCAGGCCGGCGCAGAGCTGGCAGTGGTCGCCTCCCAGGGCAAGCTGTACCAGCAGCACACCGAGGGTTCGCTGGAAGCCAAGACGGTCAAAGCCGGATCGGTAACCACCAGCAAGACCTTCGCCTCGATCGACTCGAGCAAAAGCACTTCGCTGCCTGATGGCGTTCAGTTCGCCCTTGGGCTGCTGGGTCCATGGAGCGGCAGCTCATTCAGTTTCAACGTCTACAGGTGATCCATGGGCCTTCGCGAAGAGATCCAGACCGACCTGGCCGAGGCGTTTGACACTGACCTGGCTGATGCGGTGCAGCCGTTCACCGGTGAGTATCTGGGCCCCGGCGTTTACGACCCGGTGACCGAAGAGACAACCGCCCAGCCCGTGACCTACACCGGGCGCGGCGTGCTGGACAACTACGACAGCCGGCGCATCGACAACGTGAACATCAAGGTCGGCGACGTGCTGCTGATCTGTCTGGCGAACGAAACCACCGACAAGCCCGCCATCGGCCACAAGATCACGACCATCGACCTGCTGACGGGCGAGCCTGCGGTTTACACCATCGTCAACCCGGGCGTGGATCCGGCAGTCGCTCACTACGAGATCCAGATGAGGAAGTGACATGGCCAAGAGCAGAGGGTGGAGCACGCCGCCAAGCTTGTTCGCTGAAGTGGTCGAGGAAGACCTGGTGAAGCGCGTCCGCATGATTGCCCTGGCCCTGCTCAATGAAATCGTCCTGCGGTCGCCGGTTGATACCGGGCGCTTCCGGGGAAACAACATCGTCAGCGTCGGCGCACCGGTCTACAGCAGCACAGCAACCATTGACCCGAGCGGCTCGGACACCATCAGCCGCGGGCTTTCTGCAATGACCGGCCTGGAGCCGTTCACGCAAGTGTTCGTCCAGAACAACCTGATTTACAGCGTGCCGCTCGAGAACGGCCACTCAGCCCAGGCACCGGCGGGCATCTACGGTGTCGCCTTTGCTGGTGTCTCACAGGCCTATAGCTCATGACCTTCGAACAGATCCGCAGCATCGTCATCACCCGCATGACGCAGTGGACCGGCATCCCGGCTACCAGCGTCGACTACCCGAACAACAACGTGCCATTTGACCCGGCCGGCAAATCGATCTGGGCGCGACTGGCGAACATCCCGGGCCTGTCCAGTACGCCTGAGATCGGCCTGACGCCTCATGTGCGCAAGACCGGGATCATCGTGGTTCAACTGTTCGTTCCGACCTACAA
Source organism: Pseudomonas sp. TMW22090 (assembly GCF_022496665.1). NCBI lineage: Bacteria > Pseudomonadati > Pseudomonadota > Gammaproteobacteria > Pseudomonadales > Pseudomonadaceae > Pseudomonas > Pseudomonas sp. TMW22090. The sequence continues at coordinate 268,115 of NZ_SCFH01000008.1, read as the reverse complement.
GGGGACGCTGGCCATCACCAAGGCCGCTGACACGCTGGTCGAGCACTTCCAATTCTTCAGCCAAAGCGCTTTCGAGTGCTTCGCTGCTTCGTCGGCACTGATCGGTGATGACGGCCTGGGCTTCTGGCAGGTCAACGTTTCAATCCCATACCGGGCGCACTGAGCCCAGCACCACATCCTTTCAGGAGAGCTACCCAATGAGTTCAGGCGCCAAGAACAGAACGGCCTACGTCGAAGAAGTGACGCAGGGCGTGACCCCAGCCACCGGCTGGAAAGAACTGATCCGCACCTCGTATGGCCTGGGCCCAACCCAGAACACCGCCGAGAACAACGAGATCGCGCAGACCCGCATGTCCCAGGGCACGTCGGCGACTACCGTTGATGTCGCTGGCGAGATCGGCCAGAAGTGGCGCTACGGCGGCGCGATCGACGACTTCCTCGAGTCCTGCTTTGGCAGTCGCTGGAACAACAACGTCCTGACTATGGGCGATGAGCGCATCAGCTACTCCCTGGCATCGTTTGCCAGTGACGTGTTGGTGTCCTCGATCGCTCGCGGTGCCCAGGTCGCCAGTATGGCCTTCACCTTCGGTACCGACGACGACATCACCATTGCCACTAACCTGACGGCGATCGGCTGGGAAGGCAAGGTAGACGCCACCCCGTATTTCGCCAGCGCTGCACCCGAGGCGAACGCTGACCGGTTCAACTTCAAGAACTTCACCAGCCTGACCCTGGACGGCGTTGAAGCCACTCCGGAAAGCGGCACCTGCATCAGCGCCATGGACCTGACTTTCGACAACAACGTCCAGACCCAGCGCTGCATCAACAACGGCGCGTTTGTTGGCAACGTCATCCCGACGATCTTCGGCGCTACAGGCTCGATCACCATCGCGTGGTCCGCTGCCTCGTACAACCTGTGGATCAAGCAGCAGACCGGCGGCTCGATCGCGCTGAGCTTCACGCTTGAAAACAATGATGGTCGTTACACCTTCAACTTACCGGAAATGGAAGTGAACGGTGACTGGCCGGACGGCGCCGCTACCGATGTGATCGAGGTTGAGCTCAACGTCGCAGCCCGCCGCACGCCGCCAACCATCACCCGGGCGCCGTATGTGGCACCTACCAGCGTGTCGGTCGCTCCGGCTTCCGTGTCGATCGCCGTAGCCGCAACCCAGCAGCTGACCGCAACTGTCAGCCCGGCAGGCGCGAATCAGGCGGTTACCTGGTCGATCAGTGATCCGACCAAGGCAACCATTTCGCCTTCCGGCCTGGTCACTGGCATCGCCGCCGGCTCGGCTGTAGCGACCGCCACCAGCGTGTCCGATCCGACCAAAACGGTAACCCGCAACATCACCGTCACCGTTTAAACCTCACGACCGCCGCCCTGCACCGGGGCGGCAACAAGGATTCGTATGACCTTTATTCTGCAGAAGAAAGAGCTGCTCGACACCGTCAGCACCCGCTGGATTGAGCCAGTCGCGGGCCTGCGCATCAAAGTGGCCTCGGCAGCGAAGGAAGGCTACAAGAACGATTACCGAATCATCATGCGCCATGTGCAGGCGCTGTCTGGTCAGCACGGCATCGGCACTGAAGAGTTCAGCGTCCTCAAACTTGGCGACCTGCCGCCGCTTGACTCGGACAAGCTGTTCGTCGAACTGGCGTGCAAGCACCTGGTTATCGAGTGGGAAGGCGTTGCTGAGTTCGACGACCCCGGCAAACCAGCCCCGTACACGCCGGAACGCGGCGTGCTGCTGATGGAGCAGTTGCCCCAGATCTACTTCGTCGTCATGCAGACAGCCCAAGCCATCGCCTTGCGCCAGAAGGAGCAGGCAGCGGAAACCCTGGGAAAGCCATCGAAGCCTACCGCTGGGCGATCGAGTGGGCGGGCGAGTCGAACGACCGCAAAAGAAAAGTCCGCGAGCGCCTGAGGGTAGCGGTACCGGATCAGCCAGAGATCGATGTGGTGGGCGACGAGCTGCTGACCGCCTACTACATGATCAGTCGTGGCCGGCAGTATGTCGGCATGGCCGCTGCGCCAGCTCCGATCTCCCTGGGCACCATCACCGAGTACCTGCTGGCCTACGGTTCATCCGTCGACCGGCGTGAATTCGACGAGGCGATCTTCGCCCTGGACGATGTATTCCGCAAACACTGGGAAGAAGAGCAGGAAAAGAAGAAGGACAAGGAGAAGTAGTTCGCCCGTGGCGGTCGGTGATAGATTGCCGTCATAAACAGGGAGGAATCTATGCAACCGATTTGGGGCTTCATCTTTTTCGCGCTCATCTGCTGCCTGGCAGCGATCATCGCCGTCAAGCGCGGAAACAGCGGCCTGCTTCACGCGGCCATTACCGCAGCGCTGGGCTTCGGGTTCGTCATGGTAGTGGTTCAAGCTACTGGCGGGCGTGATGGTTCCTCTGCGGCCCTGGGCGGGTTCATCGGCGGCGCGGCTGGCGTGCTGTTCGCCTGGCTGCGCAAATCAGACGCCCAGCAGGCAGAACGTACAGGGTCATCCGCAGGCCACAAGACATGCCGTTTCTGCGCTGAGGTCGTAAAGATCGAGGCGCTCAAGTGCAAGCACTGCGGATCTGACCTGTCCGGGTGACTCATCATTGAATAAGAAGCCGCCTACGGGCGGTTTTTTTACGCCCGGAGAAAAGCAATGGCGCAAGAATCACGCCTCGTCATAACCATTGATTCGCGAGCCGCCGAGAAGAATGCTGACGGCCTGAGCGATGCCCTGAAGCGAGTAGACAAAAGCGGGGAGACTGCCGCCGCATCCGTTGGCGGCGCCACAACAAGCGTCGAGCAGCTGGGCAAGGCAGCAGGGAAGACGACAGCACCGCTTGATAAGACCTCGCAAACTCTGTCGAAAACCGGCATGTCCGCTGCACAGATGTCGAACAACTTGCGCATGCTGCCCGCGCAGATCACCGATATCACCGTTGGCCTTGCCACCGGACAGGCGCCGTTTACGGTGTTTCTCCAGCAGGGCGGACAACTGAAGGACATCTTCGGCGGCGCGATTCCGGCCCTGAAGGCGGTTGGCGGCTACGTCGCTGGCCTGGTCAACCCATTCACTGTAGCTGCAGCAGCGGCTGCGGCTCTGGGCGTGGCCTACTACCAAGGATCCAGCGAGGCCGAGCGCTTCAATAAGGCGCTGATCACCAACGGCAACGCAGCCAATACCAATGCCAACGAGCTGATCAATGCCGCTGAGCAAGCCTCGCGAATGGGCGTCACGGTTGGCGCAGCAGCAGAGGCGCTGACCAAGCTGGCGGCTACCGGCAACCCCGTAACGATCATGTATGCCGGCATGGCGGCCGCTGCGGTCAAGTGGTCGAGCGCGACAGGCGAATCCATTGACGACGTGGTCGCCAACTTCAACAAGATCGCCAAAGACCCAGTCAACGCAATCCGCGAACTGGATAAAGAGCTGAACATCCTCACTGCCACGCAGTACGAGGAAATCCGGGTACTGCAGGATCGCGGCGACAAGCAGCAGGCCGCGATGGTTGCGGAAGAAGCCTACGCCAGTGCGATCAGCCGTCGCGCTGACGAGATCAAGGGAAACCTTGGCACGCTGGAAAGCGCCTGGAACGCGATCACCGGTGCCGCCAAGTCCGCATGGGATTCCATGCTCAACGTCGGCCGCCAGGACACGCCCGAGCAGCAGCTCGCCAGCGCCTATGAGGCCCTGGCCAAACTGAACAAACAGGGCCAGAACTCCATCGTCGGGAGCTCGGCCGACTTCAAGAAGCAGATGTCGGAAGTCGAGAAGGAGATCACAAACCTCCAGCTGAAGATCGCCAACAACGGCGCCCAGTCCCTCGACACCGCTTACAAGAACACCCGAGAGACGGCTGCGAAAGCGGCCATGGATACGCTCCGCTCCGCCACTGCTGAATCCATGTCCGAGATGGACAGGCTGCAGAAGAAGCTGAAAGAACTCGACATCGCCAAGAAAACCGCCACTGAGGCGGGCGCGTTTGGCGAAAAGCAGCAGGCGGAATACGCCAAGGCCCGAGCCGGGTACGAGCAGAAGATTGCCGATATCAAGGAGCGGGAAGGCAAGAAGAACAAGCCGAAGAGTGACACTGGCGCGCTCAGTGCTGCCGAGTCCACGTTCGCCAGCCTTTATAAGCTGGCGGATCCGGCCGCCGCCGCCGCGCGCGAGCTGACCAAGCAGCAGGAGCAGCTCGAGTTCGCACTCAGCAAGGGCAAGATCACGCAGGAGCAGTACGGCGAGGCGCTGGCCCAGGCATCGCGCAACTATTCCGCAGTGATTTCCAAGACCGGCGAGCTCACCCAGGCCGAGCAGTACCGCCTGCAGATCCAGAAGCAACTGCAGAACCAGCAGGACGCCGCGAACGCCCAGGCCGCAACTGTTGGTATGGGTGGGGAGCAGGCAGCCCGCGCACAAGAGCGGCTGAAGCTGGAGAAGGAGACAAACGACCGGCTGCTGCAGCTGCGCACCGAGCTGGCAAACGCCCAAGGCGAGAAACAGCGCCAGGCCCTGCAAGCGCAGATCGACATAACCAACGAGATGTTCCCCCAGCAGATAGCCATTATGGAGAACGGCTGGGCACAGGTTGATGCCGCCCAGGCCAACTGGATGAACGGGATCACGGCCGGATGGGATAACTATCAGGCCAAGGTCGCGGACGTGGCCTATCAAACCGAAACGATCATGACCGACTCGCTGGACACGATCACATCGGGCTACGGGAGCGCCTTCACCAAGATGGCGCTGGACGGCCAAAGCTTCGGCGAGGTGACTCGCGGCGTATTCGACAGCCTTGCCCGAACGGTTCTCGATGGCCTCGGCCAGATGGGAGCCCAATGGCTTGTGCTCCAGGGCATCAAGCTGGCGTTCGGACAAACCGAGCAGGCGATGCACCTGGCCAAAATGGCGGGAATCGCGACTGAGACAACCGCTGAAGTCGCGTCGACCAGCACCATCACCGCAGCCAAGGTCGCAGCCGACGGCATCGCTACGGCGTCATCGCTCACCGCAACAGCCACAACAACCACGGCACAGGTCGCGGCAGCCGGCACCACGCTTGCTTCCTGGCTGCCGGCGGCACTGGTTGCGTCCATCGGCTCGTTCGGTGCAGCGGCTGTCGTCGGTGGCGGCGCGTTGCTCGCAGCCTTCGCGCTGATCAAGGGCTTCTCCGAGGGCGGATACACCGGCCCCGGCGGCGTCAATCAGCCGGCCGGTATCGTCCACAAGGGCGAGGTGGTCTGGTCCCAGGCGGACATCAACCGATCGGGCGGTGTTGCAGCAGTCGAGGCTATGCGCCGAGGCGATGCGATGCCTGCAGGTATCAGCGCAAGCGGCTCCAAGTCGTCAACCAGTGCAGCAGGCACCAGTGGCGCCCAGGTCCAGCCGGCAGCAGCACCCATGACCGTTCAACTGGTCGAGGACGCCAGCAAGGCCGGGCAGGTGACCAGAACCCAGCTCACCGAAGGCGACGTCATCCGGATCTGCGTATCGAACATCTTCTCGGAAGGCGAGCTGCACGACGCCAACCGGGCCAAGTACGGGCTCAGCTCGCAGGGAACATAGGAGGTAACGCATGAGCAACCCAATCGCCATCTGCTACGCCTCTGCGGGTAGCGACATGATCATCAACTCGATTGAGGCAATGTGCAGCATCTGGCCTGAGTCGATCCGGTTCTGCGCCGGCTATGACGACTACGTGCTGGGCACGGAGGATGGGCGGGCGGTGCTTTTCACAGCCATGGGGTTTGAAGAGGCGCTGCCGTCCCGCGACAACAGCGCATTTCAAAACATTCTGATTGGCTTGGACAACACCAATGGCCTGGTTCAGCAAAAGCTGGAAGAGGCCAGGGCCGCCGAGGCGCGAGTCACGATCGCTTATCGCAGGTACCTAGAAAGCGACCTGAGCTATCCGCAGGAGCGCTATCACATGTCACTGCTGAATCGGCAGTACGAAGGCAACACCGCAACGCTCACCTGCGGCGTGTTCGATCTGCTGGGTACCGAGTACCCGCGGAGAAAACTGACTGCCGCTATAGCGCCGGGGATCATCTACATATGACCGACCTTGCCAAGTACATGCGGGCCCCCTACGTGGATGGTGCGCGCGGCCCGCTGGCCTTCGATTGCTGGGGCTTGTGCGTGGCAATCAGGTGCGGGGTGTTCGGCCTGCCGTTGCTTCCGAGCCTTGGCGGTGTTGGGCGCAACCGCCTGCGCGATAACACCATGGCTTACCGCGAGCTGAAACAGGGCATGGAAGAGTGCTCTCCAGAGCCGGGGGCAATCGCTGCAGCGTTTCGCGGACAGCTGATGGCTCACGTAGGTGTGGTGGTCGAGGTCGAGGGACGCCTGAAGGTCATCGACACCAACCCGGGCGGCGTGCGGGTTCGCACCGTGCGCGACTTCGAATCCGATTATCCGAGAGTGGTCTACTACCGTGATTGAATTTTACCCAAACAAGATCGCCGGCTCGGCGCCGATCGCTACTTTCATTACTGATCGCCGCATGAGCCTGGAAGATTGGCTGAAGTCGATGGCTCTTGAGGATTACGAGCGCCGCGAGAGCGCTCCGATCAGCATCAAGCTCAACGGCGAGATAATCGATCAGCACCTGTGGCACAAGGTCAAGTTCAAACCGTCGCACCTTGTGCAGATATGGAGCGAACCGAAAGGAACCGACCCATTCTCGATGGCTTTCGCTATGTTCAAGGGCGTCAAAGCCGTCGGCAAGTGGCTTATGCCCAAGATGCCAGGCATGCCGTCGACCGCCGGCGCCCAGCAAGGCGACCCACTCAGAGAGGCCAGCGCCAGAGGCAACAAGGTCAAGCTTGGCGAAACCATCCGGCACGTTGTAGGTCGCCAGAAGGTTTTTCCGTCCTACCTGGCTGAGCCGTGCACTAGGTTCGTCGGACCTCGCGAGCAGTGGGTTGAAATGCTGCTCTACATCTCCGAAGGGGATGTGGACGTGCCGATCAACGCCATCAAGGTGGGTGACACGCCACTGATCTCGCTGGGCGCCGACGCGCAGGTGACGGTCTACGCACCTGGTGCAAGCGTGCTCGGCGATACCGCCTCGATGCTCTGGTACAACGTCGGCGAAGTCGGGGCCAGCTCCAGCGGTTCGGCAGGTCTCGAAATGACCGAGTCGAAGAGCATTGCGCCTTCGTCAACAGCATCTGCCTACCAGTTCAATGGACACTCAATATCGATCCCTGCCGGCGCCGGGACATTCCCGGATGACTGGGAGAGCGGTCTGGTTATTCGCGTTCAGGCGCCCTACAACTACACCGTCGTGGATGGCGGGGCAGGGCGCGACATCGTGCAGGGCCCGTTGGAGATGTTGAGCCCAACGCCCGGGATGCTGATTGAGGTGGCCGGGGCGAATGCTGGCAACTACGTCGTCAACAGCTACACGCCGTACGCGCCGGCTGTGCCGCCTACATCGGGTACCGCGTCCGCCATCCTTGGATCGAGCATTCCTGCGCGCTACGACTTCAATGTCACGCCGCTGTCGGTCACCGTGACGCTGGGCGGCACGCCGTATGCGGTAAACCTGACCACGGCAACCACGAACCTTGCCGGGCTGGTGTCGGCATTCAATACCGCCAAGGGCTCTGCACCGTTCATTGCCAGCGCGTCATCTGGTCGCCTGCTCATCACGCAGTTCGGCACCTTCGGCGGCGAAACAATGGTGGCCACCGGCGGTGCCGACATCCTTGGCAGCAGCCCGACGAATACCACAGGCACACCGGCCAGCACCGGGACGGCTGAAGTCCCGGCGCAAATGACCTTGGACTACGACGGCGGGACGCCAGTTGTCGGCCTGGCCTTGGGCTCTGGCTTGGCAACCATCGGCCCGCGCGGCCTGCGCTACCGGATCACGGCCTTCAGCTCCACTCTGATGGTGGTGGATCGCCTGACCTCGGCAGGTCCGGTCGACACTGGATGGCCTGGCTTCAACCTGACGGAGACGGTGAGCGGTGTCATCACCCTTGACCCGTCAAACCTTGAGGGCGGTTATCGGGGGCCTTTTAAGTGCAGTCCGGACGGCGAGAAAGTCACCGCGCTGGAATGGACTGTGTTCTTCCCCAATGGCCTGTGCGGCATCGGTCGGGAAGGCCAGATCTACGGTGTGAACTCCTATCACACGTTCGAATACCGGGACGGTGATGTGGCCGGCGCCTGGACGGCGATCGATGTCACAGTTTCCGGCGACTCTAGGGATGCCCAGGGCTTTACCAGCAGCACCACCTTGCCGTACCCGATGGCAAATCCTGAGGCGCGCATCAAGAAGCGCTTTGTCAGCCAACCTGGGCGCATCGACAGCGAGAAGCAGGACGATATCAACTGGTACAACCTTCGTGCGCTGCGTCAGGTGCGTCCTGCAAGCTATCCAGGCATGACGGTCATGTCGGTCAAGGTCCGCGGCGGGGATCGCCTGTCCGCGCAATCGGAAAGCCAGATCAGTGTTGAGGCTACTCGCAAGCTGCCACTGCGTTATGCCGGAACCTGGCTGCCGCCGGAACCCACGCGAGAGATCGTTCCGTGGTGCCTCAACATCCTGAAGTCACTGGGCTATGAAGATACCGACATCGACCTGGCCGAATGGGATCGGCTGCACGGCGTCTTCTACGGGGCCGGGCAGACCTATAACAGAACGATCGACGCCGGTAGCACAGCGAAGGATCAGCTGAACGACGCGCTTGCGTGCGGCTGGGCCGAACTGACTATCAAGAACGGGCTGGTCAGCCTGGTGCGGGATGAACCGCGAGCGGTATTTGATCGTGAGTACGGGCCGAAGACTCAGACCTACTCGCCGCAGAACATGAGCGAGAAGCCACTGGTGATCAGCGGCCCACACACATCGGCCAACGACTTTGATGGCGTGGATGTCGAGTTTTACTCGAGCACTACCTGGTCATGGGAAACCGTTCCATGCCGGTGGCCTGGCGACGAAGGGCAGAAGGTCGAGAAGATAAAACTGCCAGGAGTTGACAACAGGAATCAGGCATACCAGTTCGGCATGCGTCGTCGTGGGCACCAGAAGTTCCGGCAGGACCAGTACGCTTGGGAGACGCTGTGGGCAGGCATGAACTCTGATTACCTGAGCTTCAGCGCAGTTGCCGGCAATGCGCCCGGCACCTGCCAGAGCGCGCAGATCGAGGATGTCCAAGCAGTCACCGGTGGATTCGTCATCACCTCAACCGAGCCGCTCGACTGGTCAGCAGGTGGCGCGCACAAGATCGGCTTCAGCCGGCCTGACGGCACGCTTTCCGGGCCCTATCCAGCGACTCAGGTGGATGAGTACCAGGTGTTCATCGCTGATCTGGATTTCGATCCGGACACCAGCCATGACATCAACCTGCCGCAGATCCTGTTCGGGCCCGACGGCAAGTGGGCCTACCCGGTGCTGGTCACCAAATCTGATCCATCAAACGGAAACGTGGCCATGAAGGGGATGCCCTATGACGCCCGCGTCTACACCTACGACAACGCCACTGCGCCCGCATAAGGATTGGCCATGATCGATTACCCGGAAGGCCTGCCGTATCCGCTGCGGGAGAACTACGGGCTTGAGCCAGTCAGCCCCATGACTCGCTCGAAGCTCGGCAACGGCAGGAGTGAGGCTCGGCGCAAGTTCAAGAACACACCCACGCTGGTAAACGTGATCTGGGAACTCGATGCCGGCCAGGCACAGCTGTTCGAAGCATGGTGGGAATACACGCTTGTCTCTGGCGTGAAGAAGTTCGAATGCCCACTGCTGACGCCGCTAGGGCTCGATAAGTACACCGCTGAGTTCGACGACATCTATAAAGGTGGCTACCTGACCAAGCTAAATCACTGGCGCTTTACTGCCCAGCTATGGCTGCTCAAGCGACCGCTGATCGACAAGGATTGGCTGGTATATGCGCCGGAATACGTTCTGTATTCGGATATTTTCGACAGGGCCATGACCCAGAAGTGGCCTCGCTACACAGGCTAATCACAGCCCAGTGAATGCCATTTCAGGCCTTCACGAACACACGACATCCCTACCGGTATACTGCCGGCCGTTCCCGTTTTTTAGGTTTGGTCGTCATGGTTAATCGCCGGAATTTATTAAAACTCAGCGCCCTCGGTACCGCATCTTTCGCGGCGCCGCAGGCGTACTCTGCGAGCAAGATAACCATGGCCTACAACACCGGCAACGCGCCAGGCTCCAAGGATCCGAGAGATTTGATCGATAACTCGGAAGACCTTGATCTTCTGATGACGGCCGAAGCTGACTATGAGCCTAACCGCCTGGGCGCTCCGCTCAAGTCGTGGAAGGGCATGGAAAGGGAGCATGATTCTGCCCAAGCGCGGCGTGAGTCAGAGTTTGACGTCGATCAGGCTGAGCGCGTTGTAGAGTTCAATGAATTCTTGGATTCAAGTGGCTACGAAACACCAGTCGATTACGCGCCTGGGATTAGCATTACTCGAGTGACTCAGCAGGTCCGTTACTTGGGTGAGCTGTACCGCCCGAAAGATTCAGCAGTGCCATTTGTAACCGCAGTCACGTTCGATGAGGACGCCGCCAAGTGGATTTCTAACGGACAAAATTCCCTGCGCCAAGAAATGGCCGCGCATGGCGCCGACATGAACGCGTTCGTCGATACCCGTTCACCGGCCTATCTGAAGACCATTTCAGACATCATCAACATGGAGCCCGTCAACGTTCTCCGCTTGGTCCCTAAGGGAACCGAGACTACCAAGCTGCATAACGGGACTAGTGCCTTTCCACTGGCTGCGCGACTGAATGCGCTTATCTCTGACATGTCCACCCAAGGTGGTGGAAAAATAGAGCTGACGCACGGCAAGCACATGCTGGAAAATTATGTTGAGTTCCTCAGCAACGTCAGCATGGAGGGGCTGGGTGATAGCAGTGTGTTCAAGGGCATGTTCGCCAGCCCAGTTAACCGCTTGCTGACGTCTCCGGCCCTTGTTGGCCAAAGCAATATCAGCCTGAAGAACTTCAAGGTGGACCGCACCGGGCTTTACACCGAGCACGGAATCATCCTTGGCGGCATTGATGGGCTGACCATCGATAATGTTTCGGTCTGGGGCTTTCGGCCTGGAGTTGACTCCGGCGCGATGGGCATCAGCCCGTTCAATGACTTCGCAACAATTCAGTCAAAAAACGTCGATGTAAAGAACTGCAAAATTTACCAGCCGAACAACTTCGGCATTGCGTTCGGCAACGTAAGCGGCGGCACGCTCTACAAGAACCTGTTCACGGATGCGTGGCGTGAAGCGATCGGCTTGGAAACCTGGGGCGCCACGTCCGCGGTGGAAGACGTCGTGGTCAGTAAAAACATCCTGCGGATGAGCACCGATCCAGCTAATCACCACATCGGCAGCGTTGGTCCGGCGATCCTAGTGGGTGGGGCTGGCTTGGCCTACGGCGGCGTTACTCGTCGTTGCTTGTTGGATCACAACATCATCACGATTGCCAACCCAGCAAATCAGCCAAACTACGGCGGCATTGTCGTGATTGGCGGACCCACTGATGCAACTGCGGCAGAAGACATTGTTCTAGACACGAACACTATATACAACGCGCCTTCGTACGGAATTGGCGTTGGTGCAGCTGGTTCATTTCAACGTCGGGTAATTTCGCGCAACAACAACATTATTAACCCGAATAGCTCAAATGGTACTGGCGCAATTAACTCGGCTATATACCTAAAATCAGCAAGCGGCTGCTCATTCATTGGTGATATCGTCACAGGTAGCAAGCACAGGTATGTAGCCTACGAAGACGACGGCGCTGTAGATAATACGTTTTTGGATATAATTCCAGGCTCTCCAGTAACTGGAAAATTCCGCAGAAACCAAGTGTCGAGCACCTCAGTTTACAGAGACCCAACTTCTAACCAGGTCATTGGTGGTAAGTCGATTCAGGACTCTCTTAACCTACTTAACGGCGCGAGCGGCATATTTACGGCCAGATCTAATCCGAATCGAGGGCTATATTTAGTTATTTGCAGTAGCGGTGCGTACGCGATCATCTGCATGGTTGGAACAGCGGCTCCTACTGTTATTGCCAAATCGGCAGATGTAGTAGTAGCAGCTACTGACACAGGCACGGCTAGTGCTTTAACCCTATATCCTTCAAGTGTTTCTCAGCTAGGCGTCACCAATCGTTTGGGTGCTGCAGGATCAAATCAAACAGTCGCAATTTTGTCCCTAAATGCTTTGTAGGTAAACAGGGCCTACCAGAAACCAATCACATCGCAGCCCCTGCTGCAGACCACCAAAAGCGCCGGCAAACAAGCCGGCGTTTTGCTTTCCGAGAAAAATATATGACAGACGCATCCAGAGATCGAGACATACTCGCCAAGACCTTGTGGGGCGAGGCGCGGGGAGAGGGTTTGCCTGGACAGATCGCCGTAGCCTGGGCAATTCGGAATCGAGTGAACGACGGCAAGGCCAAGTCTTGGTGGGGTGAAGGCTATGCCGGTGTATGCCTGAAGCCGTGGCAGTTCAGCTGCTGGAATAAGAGCGACCCTAATCACGGCTACTTGAGCGGCGAGAAGCAAATCCCGGCTGGACAATACGCCCAAGCGCTGAGGGTAGCTGACTTGGTAATCTCCAACGCCGTGCCTGATCCAACTGGCGGCGCTACTCACTATTACGCGACCACCATGCCGAAACCGCCGACGTGGGCGAATGGCTCCAAACAGACCCTGAAGCTCGGCCGCCACGTCTTTTTCAAGGGTGTGCCTTGACTACGCATCAGGCCTCTTTTGCATAGCCCTACCAAAGCTAGACACACACGGGGAGCTTGTGCTGACCATTCAAATTAATTATTATGAATAATTATATAAAACGAATGGGGTGCTTACATGGATGTTTATGGTATTTATGGGGCTGGCGGATATGGAAGAGAGGTTTTGCCAGTAGTAAAAAACATGATGGATAAGCTATCGTGTTTTATGTTGGATGGTACTGTCGTTTTTATCGTTGATGATCCGGAGGAAGCTGAGGTTAATGGCTGTAAAGTTATGACTCCGGATGAGTTTCTGAATTCTGATTTTGAGAACAAATACTTCAATATCGCTATCGGTGACAGCAGCGCCAGGGAGCGTATTTCTTCGAGGATGGAAATTGGTGGCGCGAAGCCATTCACTATACGTCATGAAAACGTCGTAGTTTTTGATGGGTGCGAAATACATGATAGTGCGATATTAAGTCCTTTTACATGTATTACGTCAAATGCCAAGATAGGCAAATACTTTCACGCAAACCTATACTCTTACGTCGCTCATGATTGTGTGATAGGTGACTTTGTAACCTTTGCACCTGGCGTCAAATGCAATGGTAACGTGACGATTGAAGATCATGCTTATATTGGGACGGGCGCTATTATTAAGCAAGGAACGCCTAAGCGGCCTATTACAATAGGCAAGGGTGCCATTGTAGGCATGGGTGCGGTTGTCACGAAAAGCGTGCCGCCAGGTGTCACTGTAATTGGTAATCCAGCAAGGCCACTTGGTAAAGAAGCATTGAAATCATGATTCGAGACAGCATTCCTCTGGAAGAAATTAGAGAAGGCATGAGTGCAAGTTATTCTCAAACAATAACAGATGCTGATGTCAAATCATTCGCCGGTATTAGCGGTGATCATAACCCTGTTCATGTAAGCGATGAATATGCGGAAAAATCAAGATTCGGTAAGCGTATTGCGCATGGACTGATGTCCTCAAGTTTCTTTTCCGCTTTGTTTGGCACAAAGCTGCCCGGGTATGGGTGTGTATACACCTCCCAGACCTTGCAATTTAAGTATCCCGTTTACATCGGCGACAATCTTAAAGCCACAGTTACTGTGAAGCACATTGATGCAGTCAAGCGACGTATTACTTTTGACACGGTTTGTACTGTTGGGAAAAAGAAGGTTATAACTGGAGAGGCCGAGATATACATCCCGCCTGAGGATTAGTCGTTTTTTCGTAGCGTGGGTGACGCTATCCTATAGCTTCACCCAAAGCGGAAAGGTGCCGATATGGATGGCATAGAGTTAAGCACGAAGATCGAGCGCGAAGCCGACAAGCTTCTCGCTCAGATATCCAGAGCCGATTCGATGATCATGGCAGTGAAGGCGGGCGCCCGGGCTGAAGGGTTTGTCCTGGGCCTGGAGTCGGCACGCGCACTGAATGAGGCGACCATCGAAAAGCTCTACGTCATCTTCGACTCGGCAACCGAGGAGCGACTCCGCACCCTGGCCACGACTTAAAATAGGCCGTCTTCCTCAATCGGCTTGATCAGATCCGGACCTTGATTCCGCACGTTACCGATCGCCCGGTCAACCTTGAACCACTCGAACGCCTCGGTAGGCTCGCCCTGGAGCAGCACCATCTGTTCGGCGCGCTCCTTCGGCGTAGCCGGGTCCAGCCATTCGCGGGCAAGTTCGGGCGTGAGCGCCACCGGGCGCCGGTCGTGGATGTCCACCATGCCGCCCGCGCTGTCTGCAGTGATGATGACAAAGCCGTCGTGCTCACCTGGCTCATGTTCCGCGTTCGGGTATTGGCCGATTGCAGCGCAAAGGATTGGCGACTGATCGCAGTGGCGGATGAGGTAGGGCTGCTTCTTCGGGCCACCCTCATCAACCCACTCGAACCAGTTGTCGATCGCGATGATTGCGCGGTGCGGCCAGATGGCGCGGAAGAAGGGACCGTGGGCGACTTTCTCGACCCTGGCATTGATCGGCGCGGCGCGGTCCTTTGCCCAGTGCGGCCGCCACCCCCATCGAACCATATCAGCGCGCAGAAACTCACCTTCTTGGTGGAAGAGGGCGAGCTGAGTCGTCGGCGCTGCGTTGTAGCGTTCGAACGGCTGCTCACTGGTGTTGTTGATCAGTGGGTTCGGAAACGCGAGCGCCTCAACGAAGTCGTGAATGCCGCGATACTGGGTGAGTCTTCCGCACATGATCATCTCCTGTGATTCAGCTTGAGCGCCTGCAGCTCGCGAATGACGACTTCTCTCTGGTGAAGAATTTGATTCAGGCGCCGGATATCAGTCAACTGAACGGTGGTCTCCGATTCGAGGTTCGCGATCCAAGTCCGCTTTCTTTGGAGGTCGGCGGACAATTCATCGTTCATTGTGATGAGCCCAGTGATATTTTCCTTGGCTGCACGAAGCTCTAGCTTCAGCGCCTCGATATCTTCCTCCAGCATGCCCGCGTAATGCTTCAGGGTTTCGAGCTCCGTGGGGCTGCCGAGCCAGTCGCTGGTGTCTTCAATGTCGTACGGGTCCACGGTGATGCCTTTTCGAATACTGTTTGGATGTACAGTAATCGAGGATGGCGGATTGGGCGAGCGTGATGCGATGAGCTGCAGGGTTCGGGATTGTGTTCGGTCGGCAGGACGCCGAAGAGGGGTGCGTGACTTTTGCGTGACTTTCTCACGCACTTGTAAGCACTTGTGGGCATTCGATTGCAGCGAGCGCCAGTAAAAACGGCTATTTCACAAGGACCTACAGCGGTACTGCGTGCATGGGGTGCTAGGGGTCGAGTGTTCGAATCACTCCGTCCCGACCATATTTCCTGATTAAAATCAGACACTTAAGCCGATCATCTAGATCGGCTTTTTTGTGTCTGCGCAAAACCCGCGCAAAACTGGCGCAAAACTAGCCGGTGATTTCACTGATATTCAGGTCCGGAATTGCCTCGGACCAGACGATTTCTTCGTGGTCCCGCTGGTAGTTTTTGGTCATGCCTTCGCTCGCATGGCCTGCGATTTTCTGCCCATCCTTTCCGGCTTTCTTGTACAGGTGCAGCGACAGCGCCCGCACTTCATGGAAGCCCGGCATCTCTTCTTTCTTCCACCCCATGTAGCATTCAGCCGCCTCGCGGGCTTCCTTGAACGCTCGAGTCAGATACCTCTCCTCAACCTTCGTCCAGTGATCCTTGGTCTGCGCCTGCTTCTGTTTAAGCCGATCTGGTTTCCGGTGCACCAGGTACGGCGAGACAACATCATCGCGACAACGACTGATGACCGCCTGTAGCTCTGGCGTCAACCGGAAGCGAATCCAGGCTGCGTCACTGGCCTTGGCCGTTTTCTTTTGCACGACGTACAGGAAACCTTCCCTGACTCCATCGAAGCGCATATCGAGGATGTCGGTCCGACGCTGCGCGGTGATCAGGGCCAGGTCGATTGCGTTCTGCAGCCAGGCCGGCGATTTCTCACGAATGGCCTTCAACCCGTCGACCGTGTGGCGCTTGCGCTGCTTCTTCTCGATCCGGTTGATGGTGCTGGTCGCCGGGTTGTCCGGGCACAGGCCTTTGGACGCTGCATGATTGAAAATGTCGATCAGTAGCGCCCGGCACTGATTCGCCGTGCGCGGGGTGAGCGCGTCCAACATCTCCGCGACCATGCGAATGGTGATTTGATCGATGGCCTTTCCCTCGAACTGCTTACGGAAACGCCGGAAGTGCACGGCGTAAAGGCCCAGCGTTCCTTTGGCCAGATCGCGGGGCGGAAGGACGTCTCGTTCGTAGGTGTCTAGGAAACCGGCAAAGGATTCTGATGAGCTGCCCATCACAGCGCCGATCAGGTCTGAGCCGCGCATGAATTCCAGGTTTAACTGCTTTGCGGCATCAATCGCCTTGATTCGGTCGCTGCCAAATTGGAACCACTTACCGTCGGTCGGTCGCCGGTAGCGATAAGTCGAGCGCCGCGAATCGAAATACAGGTTCTGCGGGAGGTTCTTGTTCGCCTTGTTGCGCGGCCGTGGGACCATCATGCAGCTCCTTTCAATACCATCGCCACCAGGTCGTTGCCGTCCGAGCGATTGAATGCTGTCCAGTCAACGTACCAGAGTTTCCCGATCTGCTCGCCGGGCACCACGCCGTTACGTATGTGGTTGCGGATGGCTTGCGGGCACTGGGGTGTACCGTTTTCGCCCCAGCGTCGGCGCTGGAACTCACTGATCTTGATCAGCTCTCGTTTCATTGGGTGCTCCATGCCGCGTGTGGCGGCAGAAGTTGGTGATAGGTTATGCGACTTTTTGCAGGGTCTGAGCTGATTTTCGGCGCCGAGCCATGAGGGAAGGGGGGGCTGCAGCGGTATGCGTGAAATCGGCGACCATCCTGCGACCTTATGTCTGAAGTAAGGGCTGCCAGGTTCTCGTCGACGCGACCGAAGTAGCAGAGATAGTCTCCATCGGCCAGCCATTCGGGTTGAGCAATGGCGCGGATACGTGTTCCGACGCACGATATGCAGGTTTTGAAGGAACCCATGCAGCCTTCCCAGCTACCCGACATATGTTGGAATTGCTGGACGGGCTGAATGACGCCAAAGCACTCGCCGTACCGATGTTGCTTGCGCGTGTGGGCGTGGATTTCGTTTGCAAATCGGACATACCGATTCCTTTCCCGCCGTTGCCCGGCAGGTGAGTTGTTGAAAACTGATGTGGGTATCAGGTATTGGATGAGTGCATCGCGCTTACAGATTCACTGCAAGATGCTCTATTAAAATTTTAATGTTGCGCTATAAATCTCCGAGATTTATGATGGCATCTCGACGGAAAGGAGGTGTTTGATGGGGCGATCGGTAGCGACAGAGGAGGATGGGGCTAAAATTTATGCGCACGAATGCAGGGTTCGCGATGCTTACGCAGATGCTCTTAGCGATTACCGCAACGGAGAGATTCTGGCCAGAACAGAACAGGGTTACGAAGGAACGCTCTTACGTGCGGATATGCGCACTATTGATAAAAGTGATTTGATACGAGAATGGGAATTTAAAATTTCCGCCGACTACAAGGCATTAGGACAAATACTTCAATATGTTGCGTTGGCGAGAAAGGCAGAGAGTTTTCGTCCTATCCGTGGAGTAATTGCAGCGTTTCACTTTTCGCCTGAGATGATCGTTGCTAACGAGGTAATGAACTTAAATCTCGAATTCGTAGTTTTGCCATCCTGGTTGCGTCGATCTGGTTTTGTTATTGGTTTACCATTGCAAGTACTGCCAAAAATTCCTTTTCTTCCTAATGAATATGTCGAGAATAAATAATATGGCCATACCAAACTTAGCTAAAAAAGTTATTTTAACCAATAGCATTCCTAAGGATGATGAGTATCAAGGGCTTCGGATTGTACGAGCACAAAGCAACTCTCATGATCTTGACGCTTTTGAACGGAGTGCTTACGAGTTTCAGAGTCCGACCTCTAACTATATTAGACTCCATGCAACACTTAGTCGAAAAGGTTTCGTATCCGATAGTGGGCAGTGGCGTGTTTTGGTCACTGCACATCCTACGTTAAGCGTATTTGTTGAAATGGTTAGATATGATCCTTCGAATCCGCCACCTGATAATTATGACGCTTTGCGAATGACCGAGATGCATGAACGTACTCAAAGCGACTTTAAGGGGCAAAAGGCGCAAAATAAGATAGATTTTCGAGATTATATACTAGAGGGTATTAGGGGTGATAGACCGTTATATCTACCTACAATTTCTGGTTGGCAGTCATCAGTTGTATTTGATCAAACTGTTTTCGTTGCTTTGGACGAAACTAATCCGAATAGTTTATATGGGATCATATACTTACCTAAGTCGCCACTCATGCAGTCTGATGGTCAAACGCAGACGGCAGCCCTTTTTTCGGTAGCGAATTCTAAGGATGCGGTCGACGTTGGTGCCCTAGAAAATCTAGTGGTGACTCTTGAAGTTGAACTCAATATGGATGAGCGAAAGGCTGGCCAAAGCTTTGCTGATCGAAATGGCCGGGGTTCTAAGAAGAACAAAAACCTTGTCATAAGTCTGGACACATCTTCTGCACTAAGTGAGTTGCGTGTTAGTGCTATCGCTGGGACGATATTTGAATCAAGGCTCGCAACTGGTCGCAATACTAGCACCAGTGAGACAGCAACTAAGTGTCTTGTCGATTTGAGCACGATGGAACAAATATTGCTGAACGTCGTGTCGGATGGCAGATTGAAGACTGAGCACTTCAAGCACTTTCATGTTAAGCACTTTCTTCCTTTCGCGAAGGATTTTATTGCGATCCTTGAGAAAAATTTTGGTCCGGCCTGGTTGGAGGAAACTCCCGCCGACTCAGACCCATTTAGAAAACTGTATGTCCATGGTTGGCCGTTTGCGTTAAAGGCGCTTGCAATAGCATATCACCGGTCTCGCATTGATGAGATAGGTCCTCTTGTATCGGCTATAGGAGCAAAAGATGCTGGAAAAACTGTCGAAGAGGCATATAACGCACAGGTTAATAATTTAAAGGCTAATTGGGATAAAAAGCCGACGTTATCAGTTTCAGAACTAAAAGACAGAGTCTCTAAGATCGATTGGCTTAGATATAGAGCGCATTGGATTACTATAACAGGCTATAAACAAGACAAAAATGGTCAGCCTCGTCGTGTTAAACTAAAAAGCACCAAAGGTGTGGAGGTTGCTATGGCCCAAGCTCAAAATACGGCGTCTGTTATTGGTTTAGTAGCGAATAAAATAGCATCACAGACTTGGAGTGACTTGACGTCTACTGATAATTTCTAGTGTTTGGTTGTTTTTTAGCTTAATTTTATAACCAGCGCTGCCAAAAGGCAGCGTTTCAGCGTTAAGAAAATTTCGAATCCGACTCGGTTATTAGAGAACCATCTCAACTTGAGTTTCTCGTTGCCAGGTCGGCGCACTGTTGTGCGCCTCTATCCGGTCGGCGATGACGTTCGCGCGCTGGCCAGCAGTGGGAGGCGCGTACATCCCGAAGCGACTGATGCTGCCGCCGTTCACTGCAGCGTTCGTGGAGTCGGCAGACGCGAAGGGGAGGTGCTGGAAGATCGCGGGGTCCAGCATGCGTAGGCCATGGAGGCGGCACCGAGGCCGCCCCTGTTCATCGCAGATGGCGTCCATCGCGGCGCCCATTCGCTTCCACCAGGCGGCGGTGCCCGGCGAGCGCCATTGGCCTGAACTTCCGAACGCTACTGTCTTCCATTCGCAGGCCAACCGCTGTAGTCGTTCAAGCGATTCATGAAGGTGCCAGACCGGTACTCCGCGCAGCGCAACTGGCCAAGCCGAAAGCAGCGCATCATTTGCGGCTTCGTCGCCATCGATGACGTCAGGGATCAACGCCCAATCGAAGCCGGGGTGCTGATGCCAGTCCTCAACCCAGCGCGTATATCCGTCGACATCCAGTGTGCCGCCTTTCTTCCAGACCGAAAACGCTCCGTTATCGAACACGAATGACTGGCAAGCATCAGCAACGATGCCTATATCATCCTTGCGCGGGAAGGGAACCAGCGCGTGCCGACCGGCAAGGAACCGGGCGCCGTCCTGCCGGGTACCGCTGATCGGGGTGCCGTGGTAATGAATCATTAAGACTCCAATGTCTTTGAGACCTTTTGCTGGTCGTTGAATTTTTGTTCGTATGGAAATTGCGTGATGGCTATGAGACAGTCCGCCCTGGTTGTTAATAGTGAGCACGGAGCGGACATGAAAGTTTTTGTCAGTTGGTCAGGGCAAAGGAGCAAGGCTGTAGCAGAGTTGATCAGCGACTGGATCAAGTGTGTACTTCAAGCGTCTCAGCCGTGGATATCCACGCGAGATATTGACAAGGGAGCAATTTGGTTTTCTGAGATTTCAGATCAGCTTAAAGATACGGCAGCTGGTATTGTTTGCTTGACTCAAGAAAATAAAAACAAACCGTGGATTCTTTTCGAAACTGGCGCGCTTGCGAAAGGATTAAGTACGAACAGAGTGTGTACGTTTTTGATTGATTTACAGCCTAGTGATATTGAAGATCCTTTGGCTCAGTTCAATCACACTGTTCCTGAGCGATCGTCGATGTGGAGTCTTATAAGCTCTTTAAATTCGTGCATGGAGATCAACAAGCTTGATGAACGAATTCTAAAGCAGGTGTTCGAAACTTATTGGCCCCAGTTTGCGGATGGCTTTGCATTAGCATTAGAGTCGAACCCTCAATTAGTGGATGTTGTGCCTCGTTCCGAAGAAAGTATTTTGGCCGAAATACTTTCAAACACTCGATCCCTTTCAAATCGCGTGAGGGACTTAGAGTTTAGGGCGAGTTCGACTGCTGATGCTGGGAATCCGTTTTCCGGTTTAGCGGAGAAGCGTCAGTTATTAATATCCCTAATAGAAAAGAATGTGCCGATCGAAGAGATTATTGAGCTTGCGAAAAAAAATGAATTCCCTATTAAAGAATTAGATTCACTGTTAAGAGTTTTCCGTAAGACAACAAAGATTCGCGGTACGGTGGATGCTTCGTACAACGGTGTTAATTCTGCTTCCGAGCCCAAATAAATCCTCACTGGAGATCATCTCTTCCTTTTCTCGCGCCACGCTCCATGACCGGATGCGGTGGCGTGATTCATTGAGGTGGGTTATTTGTGTTCGGCCCGGCATGGGGCCGGTCTTAAGGAGTCAAATTTTGGATACAGCGTTTTGGGCAAATTACATTGCGGGCGCCGCACTGCTGATTTCTGTTGTTGCAGCGATTCTTTCTTGGCGAGCGGTGGCCACCGCAAAAAAAGCAAATCAAATAAATATTCATCTTTATCAAAAAATATTGTACGAGAAATTTCGCATTGCTTTTGAACAGCTAAAAAAATCAAGTTCGGGATCAATGCAGCGAGAGTTTATGGAGTTTGGTCCCCATGTACAGTCAGCTGGCATTTATGTCTCTTCCGGTTTGGCTGAGGATATCACGGAGTTTTACACCGTTTGTTTAAACTTGCAGGAGAGTAGAGAAATCTTGGAAGTTTCGAAGTCTAAGTTAGATAACGCGCAGGACCCTAATCATGTGTCCATGAGCAATCCGATCTCAAGTCAGGAAATAGAACTGGCTGTGCGGAATCATGCCAAAGCGCGTGGTAATTTCATCTACGCTCGTGCGCATGCAATGGAGCTCGGGAAAAAATTGCAGGATAGGTTCATAAAAGAAATGGTGCTGGTTTGATGCTTAGTTACCTTCACGCAATAGACTGAGAATGGTTAGCAAGCAAAGCCCGTCATTTCGTCAAGGGAAATTTCGATAAGGTAAAAAAGCACCACCGGCGGTACTGTTGTTCAGATCGTCGCCGAGTTTTAGGAGTTATCTCTCGTCAGGCGCCACCCTCCGTGACCGGTGGTGGAGAGATAGGTGTTTGTGAGCTATTGCTTCAAGGCCCGGCGTTCGGTCGGGCCAAGGAGGGAATATGGAATGCTTGGTTTGCGGATCGCCTGCGAAAGAAATCCGTCCGCAAGGGGACTATCGCGAAATTGACTGCCCGGACTGTGGTGTATTCCGGGTAAGTGGTAGCTTATTCGCCATTCAGCGTGGCCGAATCTTTGATGTGGCGCCAACGCGTATTGCACTGGAAAGAATGCGAAGGGTAGGAGATATCCCGATACTAAACACAATCGACGAGGAGTTACTTTACGTGCCGGGAACTACGCCTCCCGGAAAACGTTACTCGTCATGAACAATTCGAAGAGCCTCGCGGTCGTGGGCTAACTTCAATTTCCGCGACACGTTTTCGGTTATTGCGTATTCGTGTCGCGGCGGCGGCACAAGCAGCGAAAGGGCGCCGCCCGGGCCAAGGCTGTGCAGGTGATGAATCATCAGCGTGATCGCCTCGCTCCTCGATTCCGCTCCAGGTCATCAACTCACCAAGGGCTTGGCGCGTGCCGGGCAGGCAGTGAAGCCGAATTTCCTCTTCGCCGCGGCGCTGCCTCTTCGCCGAGGCTTTCGCTGAGCGATCTGCGTTGCTCTTGGCCATGTCCTGCCTCTTCAATTCCGTGGGCCGGTATATCCAGCCATGTTTGTCGTCGGCGCTGGCGCACCTGGTTGCTGAGCCGCTTCATGAAGTGAACTTGAAGCCGTTCTCGCGAGCGATGAGGCGGGCGCGCTTGGCTTCCATGCCGCAATCTCGCGCAGCCTTGGCTGCCGGTGTGCCGGCCTCCGCCAGTTCCTTCAGCCTCGGTGCTACTTTGTCCCGCTCGGCGCGCAGCTTGCTGCTGTGAGCGCTGCCGAATGTGCCGTCCTTCTCACCGGTTACACCAGGCGGGATTTCCTGCACCGACTTTCCTGAGCCGAAGTAATGTTCGAGCTTCTGGTTAAGGTCGGAGAGGATCGAATCCCGCGGGTGGGGCATTGGTACGCCGATCATTTGCCCCAGCCCTCGATGTTGACCTTCTTACCGTCAGCCTGGGCCTCGAGGATCTGCGCGCAGTTGATCGCAGCCTTCCAGCTGAAACGGATGCCTTTCACCTTGCCGGTGGAGCGCTCAACGATCCGGTAGATGTGTTCGCTGACACTGATCACTTGGAAGCGCACCTGCTGCACGGGCAACTCCTTGCCGCACGCGGCGTAAATGGCGGACATCTCCAAGTGGCGACGGGCGTGCATCGCGGCAACCCCGTCGGCGCGCTGCTGCATTGATGGGTGCATTGCTTATTCCTCGGTTGGTTGCGTTTATTCGTCAGCACTCGGCCTTCCTGCTGTTCGCCGTTGGGCGCAGGGGAGAGTGCTGACGGATAAAGGCAGGCGTAAAAAAGCCCGAGATCACCCGGGCTTTTGTTTGCGTCACGGGTACCACCCTACGTGACAGCCTCCCAGGCCCGCTGCTGGCGACGGCCTGGGTTTGAATCATCAGCGGTGACCTTGAACTTGGGGTGGCCTACCGATTGCTCGGCCGGTGCGCGGTGACACCGTCGGCCCAGATGCCGCTGCCTGTCAGGATGTTGGGCGCAGACTTCAGGCTTACTGCGCCACACAGTTGAATCGGTCACTTACTTCATGGTGGTGATCTCCGTGTAAGGGTCATGATGGTGAGCACTAAGCCTGCTAATGCGCACCTAACTGAGTGTTATCTCAGCTGACGCAGGTGGCCGGTATAAGCCGGGGCTTCGTCCGCATCGGTCTGCCATCTCTGGGTAGTGCCGCAGTGCAAGTGCGGCCTCTTCGGGCGCCGGCAGCGCTACCGGTTGGCCTGCCCAGTAAGGCAGATGGCAGACCGATGCGGCCTGGTGCTGGGGAGTACCGGGTGCTCGGGCAGTTATCGTCAGGCTGACGTGGCGCTGGTTGGTCTTTATCAGCCGTGTGTTACGGAGAGGTCACTGAGGATGCACACCGACCCGTCGTCAGGGTCCGTGGTGTCGGAGTAATCGATCTGGTTGTAAACACCTCCGTGGAAGGCGAGGGTCTTCGTGTCCCAGGTGTTGTCGAGGCGCATGATTGCAGAGGTGGATTTAACCCCGTTGCAGCTCGCCGACACGGACACGGCGCCGGTCGAGTTGGCGTGAATGTTGATTTTGAAGAGAGCACCGAGGGGCACGTTTTCGAGAACTGTTGTGTTGACTGGATCGTCCTGCAGGTAGCTCGACCGGAACCCCATGGTGATCTTGCCCTTGTTCCAGAACACCTTGACTGGAGGCCGCTCCGAGCCCTTCACATGTATTTGGGCAATGACAACCTTCTGAAGAGAGTTGACCTTCAGCAGACGCATCTCTTGTCGGTTCCAGTGGTGTGCCGCGCTAGAGAAGAGCCAGTACCCCGGCTCCTTCCATTCGCAGCGGGTGCGCTTCGTGCTCTTGCTGGAAGCTCCGAGTGTCGGCGCCTTCATCTGCAGCGAGCAATCGGGAAACATTGAGACGATGTCAGGGCATTCAATCAGCGCCCGCCAGCCGATCAGTTCAAGCGCGATCGGATTGGTCTCTGAAATTGGAAGGGAAGTCGCGATGGTGAAGTTGCTGATGTCCACAGTCATTGTTGATTCCTGATTTCATTTGATGTCACCTGTTGCTCTGTCGAGCCGAGCCTGATGTAGGCCTACATCCCGCTGCACCCTGTCGCCAAGGTGCAGAAGTGATGCTGTCCATCGCGGCGAACCGTGCGTGCCGAGTTACCGGACACGGAAGCTCTCCGTGTTGCGTTGTTGGTCCCTGATCGCAATCAGGGTCTGTCTTCAGGCTGTTAAAGAGCAGTGGTGCTCCGCAGCGCCTGTGTGTCGCTGCGATGGATTAAATATGAACTATAGGTTCATATTAGGTCAAGTACCATAAGTACATATTTCGTGTAAAAGTACAGATATGTAGGAATTCTCGTGATTGCTTGTAGGGGGATTTACCGCGAACCAATGGTTCGCTATCCTCTCCAGTAACTGGATATACATACAGCTATAGGGGGATAGAATGACATGGGCGAACATGCAGTCAAAACGGGCTCAACGACCAAAACCCAGCGGAATAGAGCGGCTTGGACTGCGCGTCTCTTCGATGATCAATCACCCCGTTGCGCAGATTCAGCGCTGGGTGACGATCCACCGCTTGGACACGGACGGGGAGAGGGAGTGGGAAGAGGTGATGGGCTTGCTATCCGAAACGGACGGCATAGACATGATCTTCAACGACGATGAGTCGGTGACGATTAAGTGGGAAGCGGGTGCTGAAGAAAATCGACCCGTTGAAGTGCTTAAGGAAATAGAGGGGGCTGCGCCTTTTTGACGGGCAACAAAAGCCCGCTCAGTCGCGGGCTTCTACAGTATCGAAGATGTTACCAGCCGCAGTTTTTTCGAAGATCTGCCAAGGCTTCTGGCGATCCCTTGGAGTTGAAGACTGCGGTTATTGGGCTTTCGTTGTAAGGGGTCACGCTAGCTGCAAAGGTATCGCTCTGAATGATCCGTTTCAGCGCTCCTACCGGTGACCCCGGGTAGAAAGCGGCTTTCTTGTCGGTCGATACAGTCCAGTTCGACGTTATCGCCTTTTCTTGGCCTATGCGGAAAGTTGTTAAGGCATCACTGCCGAGGTAGTCGTGCCAGTTGATAAACATTTCCGTGTTTTTGCCACTGCACCTTACGATCAAGACGGGTTGGTCTCCTCGCCGGCTTGATCCTGTTTCAGAGAACAGCATTGCCGTGATTATTGTTTCGTCGGTCAGCGGGTCCTGTTTTGAGGATGATATCCAGCCCCCCTCTGTGGACTCAGGTGGCAAGGAAGTGCCTAGGCCATGACGAGAGGCAAGTGCGTCGTAACAGACGGATCGCTCTGACTTGTTGATCGTGCTCGCGCAGGCTTCTACCTCATCCTTGCCTATCAATGCTTCGGTCCCAGGAGCCGTCGCCTGATTCTTGGAAGCTATCGAAAGTGGCTGACTGACCAAGCCGTATTTGGCAGTAAGGAATCGCTGCTCCAGCATGGCGATGGTTTGTTCGTTTGTGGCTACTCCAGCCGCCTTCAATGCGCCAACTAAACCTCCGTAACTGGCGGCCTCAGCTTTGGCAATCGCGTTACTTGCTTTCGCTTTTTCAAGCTCGACAGCAATTGTCTTGGCGGCCTCAGGATCAGCCAAGGACACCTGGGTCACAGTATCAACCGGCGACCCTGCTTCAATGGCGTTTATTCGCTGCCCAACAAGAGCCTTGTTGGTTTTCAAAATCTCAAGTCGAGCGCCGATGAGAGCCTTAACCAGTCCGCCGGACAGTCTCGCATCTTCGGCTGCTGCACTGAGGATTTCTCGTTCTGTGTTTTCCAGTTGCTTTTTAAGCTCGCCGACAAGGGCTACATCTTCGGCCGTGAGCTCCTTTTTCAGGCAGCCCGACATGGCGGCTACTGCCACGACCAATAGAAAAACTCCAATTTTCCGCACGTCTTTACCTCCTTGATATTTATTCGCCATCATAGCTGATGCTCGATCAAGGAGGGAGATCTTGGGGCATGACACACGTACGATCGCGTAAAAAGCCCCATAGGCATTCCGCCAATTTGTTCAGGGCCTGGATAGATCAATCAATGTCTGAATCAGTCGCTGTAGTGGGGTCTTCCGGCCGTTTTTTGGCATTGTCAGAACCTCTGCCGTACCCCCACAAAGGCTAGACGCTCAGGCCTAGACCAAGTTACACCAGGTGAGCGTTCCACACCAAGAGCACGCGCGCCTGTATGTAAGTGTTTTCAGCCCTGATTGTTTGCGGTGGGTGCCGGGGGTTGTCCGAGAGCATGGTGATCTGCTCATCGCCCACCCACTGCAGTCGCTTGATATAGAGGTGACCTTCCCAAGAGAACATGTAGATCCCATCGCCCACGAATTCACGGATGCTAATATCGACGAGGAGTGGATCACGGTGCTTGATCGTTGGAGCCATCGACTGACCCCATCCAGTGACCATCTTGAGATGAAAATGCTCCTTGAACTCAACGCCCATTTCGCGCAAATGCTGAGGGCTAACTCGGACATCCTGCAGCATCTCTGGATAGTCGTGAGGTATCTGCCCTCCGCCCATAGCAGCCCGGACGTCGTAATGCGCAATCCACACTTCGTCCCCTACAGCTCCGGGCCGGTAGTAGTCGACCTCAATAGCGCCGCCACCGTCATCGGCCTCTGCGACTGCAAGTAATCGTCTGCGGGCATCTTCGGTTAGGCCTTTTCCCTGCTGGGCAAGCATGTCCCGAACAATATCCGCTGCTGATTGAGAGGTCTGTTCAATAGCACTTCTCGCCACCGCTGGGAGCTTGGAGAAGCTGGGTTCGTCACCCGA
The DNA here is from genome assembly GCF_022496665.1 of Pseudomonas sp. TMW22090. Taxonomy (NCBI): domain Bacteria; kingdom Pseudomonadati; phylum Pseudomonadota; class Gammaproteobacteria; order Pseudomonadales; family Pseudomonadaceae; genus Pseudomonas; species Pseudomonas sp. TMW22090. The sequence goes on along the minus strand of NZ_SCFH01000008.1, from coordinate 240,617 downwards.
GCCATGCTGCAGCCATTCGATTTTCACCCCAAGAGCATCCGCAACAGCACTCATCCTGGCGGGCCCTGGTAAGGACTCGCCGTTTAGCCATTTGCTGGAGGCTTTCGGCGTGACCTTGGCGATTTCGGCCAGACGAGCTCCTGCCCCCCATTGGTCAATCCCATGGGCAGCTAGGGCTTTTTTGAGCCTGACAACGAATGCGGCGCGAATATCATCTATGTGAACCATAGGTTCAGCATCGCACGCTCTTGCATGTACTTTCAGTTCCGACATAATATGTACCGTAAGTTCATATTTTACTCGGAGGCCTCATGCGGCCGCTCAAGAAATCGATAGATGATGCTGGCGGCGTACCTGCTGTGGCCCTGGCCTGCGGGAAAACTCCGAGAGCTGTTTATAAGTGGCTGGTAGCTAATGCGTTACCGCGCACCGATTACACGGGCGAAACCCAATACGCAAAAAAGATTGCTGAGTTGGCAGCTTCCAATGGCAAGCCGTTCGAAGCGGATTGGCTCCTCACTGAAGCGTCACCTAAAAAATCAGTCGCGTAAGCCGCTGAACAAATGATCGCTCAGGTACCGCCGGGCATCCACGGAAACAAATTCGAGGTTTTACGAATGGAAGATTTCTTGAGGGCTTGCCACACCACCATCAAGGAAAGCGGCGCAGAAGAGTTGGCCGGGAAAATGTGCATGGCGCACGTGAGCCTGCTGCAGCGTTCGAACCCTGACAACGCGGCTCATCACCTGACCATCGAGCATCTATTCGGGATCTTGCTGCACACCGGCGACATGCGTCCGCTGATGACACTGGCCGATCAGTTCGGTTTTGAGTTGATCGCTAAGGTTTCCCCCGCGCCGAAGGCATTGACCACTTCGCTGATCCACGTCGGCAAAGAAGTCGCAGACCTGACCATCGCCATACACGAAGCGCTGGATGACAGACATGTGTCGAGCACTGAGAAATTCGAAATCCTCACGGAAATCACGCATGTCCGCGAGAGCCTCGCGGAGCTGGAAAGCTCGGTGAAGGCCGCCTGAATTTCGGGAACAAAAAAGCCGACGGTCGAGGTCGGCTTTTTCAACAGCGGCAAAACTTTGTGGAGATGATTATGCACAACCAGATCACCCCCGGCAACACCCCGCATGTCGCGACACTTTTGGTCCGCTCGCAAAACGTGTCGCGACACACCATGTCGTCACGCGAGATTGCCGATCTGACTGGCAGTACTCACGACAACGTTATGAAAACCATCCGTGGCTACTTGGCAAAGGGTGTCGTTTCTGCAAACGACACCCCCTACGTGCATACGCAGAATGGTCAGGTTTACCGCGAGTTCCTGCTCTCGCAGCGTGACACGCTCGTAGTGGTCTCGGGTTACAGCGTCGAATTGCGCGCCCGCATCATCGATCGGTGGCAGGAGCTTGAATCAAAAGTCGTTGGCCAGTTGGAAATTCCAAGCAGCTTTGCCGAGGCTTTACGTCTCGCTGCTGACCAGGCCGAGCAGAACCAGCTTCTTCAGCAGGTGATCGCCAAGCAGGCGCCAAAAGTCGAAGCGCTTCAGCGCCTCGCCAAAACCCAGGGCGATGTCTGCATCACTACTGCCGCACAGATTCTCGGAGTTCGTCCGACCAATCTATTCGCCTGGCTAAACCAGAATCGCTGGATCCATCGTCGCACCGCGCGATCGAGCTGGGTCGCATATCAGCCTCGCCTGAATACTGGCTGGCTCAAGCACAAGCTGGTCAAGGTTGGCGGCGGGGAAGGGCAGGACATCAAGGTAGTCGAGCAAGTGATGGTGACCCGTTCGGGCATGGTCACGCTCGCTGAACAACTTCAAGGAATTACGCTGTGAGCGTTCAAGCAATGTCCTGGGCGCTCTCTCTGCCCACCCAATCCCTGAAAGACTCAAGCGCGCGTCACGTGCTGCTGTGCTTGGCCAACTACGCTGGCTCCAACGGTGCTGGTGCCTTTCCGTCTGCTTCTACCTTGGCCCAAGACACCGGCCTGTCCGAGCGCACCGTCCGTTACAAGCTAGACGATCTGGAGAAGTCAGGACTGATCCAGAAGGGCAATCAGGCCATTGCCGCCGTTCACATCGATCGCCATGACCGCCGCCCAGTCGTTTACGACCTTCAACTATCGCGGGGTGCAAATCCTGCACCCCGTGCAAAACGGGGTGCAGATGACGCAACGGGGTGCAACTCACAACAGAACGGGGTGCAGCCTGGAACAGAACGGGGTGCAGCGGCTGCACCCAATACATCAATTAACCATCAAGGAACCGAACAGCAGCCGCGGCAGCCGATTGCCGACGTGATTGCTGAGCAGGACCAGGCGGCAATCGAGGCGCTGGATGATCGTCAACGCTTCGCGATGTTCGCCGCTTGGACTCCGCACGAGAAGGCGCTGTCCGACCAGCTCGCGATCGCCAGACTCCCTGCCGAAATCATCACCGACCAGATGCTTGAAACGTTCATGGGGTTCTTCGCTGCCCGCCCAGCAATTGTCCAGAGCGCTGCTGGTTGGTGCTTCGAACTGGTCAAGTGGGCCAAGCGAGACAACACCAGAAATGCCGGTACCGCAGCACAGACGGATGAATTCGATGACGAAAATACCGAATGGATGAATGGGGGTTCGATATGAAAACGGTTTCCACGATAGCGGCCCAGACCATGAGCAAGGTTCGCCACGGTGATTTCATCGAGTCGGACACCGAGCTGCTGGTCCCGGCACAGAAGGATCAAGCCCACGAAACGGGCAAGGTGATAAATCAACTGTTCCGCCAACTGCGCTCGATCCGCACGGCGTGGCGTCAGGCCTGGCCAGACGCCAGGGCCTACAAGGAATCGAAAGCGACCTGGCTGCAGGCGTTCATCGAGAACGGCATCTGCACCCAGGAGCAGATCGATATCGGCCTGATCCGCTGCCGCGCCGAACCTTCCGATTTCATCCCGAGCGTGGGCAAGTTCATTCAGGGCTGCACGCCAGCCCCAGAGATGTTGACGCCGCCGCTGCCGAGCGTTGAGGCCGCCTACAAGCAGGCGTTGCGCAACTGCCACCCAACGATGCACGGCGTAGCGAAGTGGTTCCACCCGGCTGTTTACCACGCCACGGCGGCTGCCGGGTTCAATAGCCTGCCATTGCTCAGCCGAGAGCTTGGTCTGATCAGCTTCGAGAAGCGGTATCTGGAGCAGGTCCGGAAGGTCTGGATGGGCGAACAGTTGGGCCCAGTACCGGTTGCTGAGTTGGCCGGGCCAGAGCCAGAGCGCACCCCTGAAGTTGGCAATCAGGCTCTTGCTGCTCTGCGTGCTATGCGCTCCGGAGGTGCTGCCCGTGCCTGATTCCCGTATCGCACCGACTAACCCTGCCGAGTACCGCTTCGCCGTGCACAGCTGCGGTTATAAGTGGGACCTCACCGATAAACCCGATCGTGCTGTGGCCCTCTTCGAACATAGCGCCGTGGCAAAGAGATTCGGAGTCCTGATGTGGCCGGACACTTTCGAAGTCATTGATCTAATCACCGGGGAAAAGGTATGAGCGCCTTCCTGAAAGACATCCTGATTCACCTCTTCATCGCTTTCATGTTGGTTGCCGCCGGCGGCGTCCTATGGGGGATCCGCCGTCTTGAGCGCCGGGCTCGCATCGCAAGAGGTAATCACGAATGAATGCGGTCACCATGAAGCTTTTCAAATCGAAGGCTCCGCGCGCCAAATCTGTGGATCGTGAGGGCCAGGAGCAGGCCGCACTACTGTCCGAGATCGAGCTGCGCTATCCGCAGGTGTTTGAGCTGATCTACCACGTCCCGAACGGTGGTCACCGGCACAAGCTGGTGGCGATGAAGTTGAAGCAGCAGGGGGTGAAGGCGGGTATTCCTGACCTGGTGCTGCCGATGGCCCGGGGCGGGTTCTTCGGTCTGTACATCGAATTCAAGGCCACGGTTGATCCCGCAGCGGTGTCGGCGAGCCAGGCGGCCTGTATTCGTAGACTGAACGAGCAGGGCTATCTAGCAGTGGTGTGCCGTGGGCACTTCGATGCGATGGAGCAGATCCGCGCTTACCTTCGACTCGCTCCTACAGTGGTGGCCGCATGAACCATAACTTCAAGCCGGGCGATCTGGCGCTGGTGATTTCTGGCGGGTATATGGGCGAGACAGCAGAGCTTGTTCGATTCGTGTTGCCGGGCGAGGTAGTGGTATCGCCCGGCACGGGGAAAAAATATCAGTTCAGGCCCGCGGCCGGGATCGGCGGATGGATGTGCAGTTTCCGAGGTGAGTGGGCCATCAAGCACGAAAAGAACTTGATGCCACTGCGTGGCAACTTCGTTCCTGCCGAGCAGCAGTCCAAGGCGGTGCTGGCATGACCAGCGCTGCTGTGAAGATCACCGATGCCGAAATCAAACGGCAGGCTGCCGGCGCCGTGCGCGACCTGCGTGACACTGAGAACCGTGGCCTGTACCTGCGCTTCACCCGCGACCGCGCCCGGGCATCGTGGTACCTGGTGCGTAAGGGCAAATGGAATCTCGTGGGCAGCTTCCCTGACCTGAGTGCCAAGCAGGTCGTTGCTGCGCTGCCAGGCATTCGTCTGCGCCTCGAAGCGGGTACGGGCTCCAATCTGTCGAAGTGGGTCACCACTGATGAGCTACTGGACTGGTACGCCGATCGAATGGCGCGGGACCGGAGCCTTTCGAGCAAGCGCAAAAAGACCGGCGCGTCGTTGATCAAATGCCACCTTAAGCCACTGCTGGGTGCTGTGCCGCTGGCGTCAGTCGACAAGGCCACCCTGGACGATCAGTTCATGTGGCCCGCACAAGAAGCCATCGGCATTGACTACGTGCGATCAGCCTTCCAGCTGCTGGCCCTGGCCTTCCGCCAGGCGTTCAAGCTTCGGCTGATCGCGACCAACCCGATGAAGGACGTAAAGTTCAGCGACTTCTCCAAGGCCAAGGTAGGGATCAAGCCGTCACGGCTGCGCGGTACCCAACTGCAGGACCTGATTGCCCGTCTGCTTGATGCAATCGACAGTGCCCCGGCAGACGGCCTGCTGGCCCTGATGATGCTCTGCCATGGCACTCGCATCGGCGAAACCCGGCAAGCGCGCTGGGCTCACATCAGCTTGGCAGAGCGGGAGTGGTTCATTCCAGCGGAGCACACCAAGACCGGTGTAGAGCACCACCTGCCATTGACCGAGCAAGTGCGACAGCTGTTGATCAGCTATCGCGATATCCAGCGGGCCGGCGGGTATGACGGTCAGTTCCTGTTTCCGTCGCGCAGCGGCAATGCACTCAGTGAAGGCCAGGCCAGCGCCGTATTCGTGCGGCTGGGGCAGGGCGAGTGGACCAGCCACGACCTGCGCAAGGTGGCCCGTACAGGATGGGCAGACATCGGCATTGACCACCTGATCGGTGAGCTGCTGATCAACCACGCCATGGGCCACAACGTGAAGGTGTACATCCAGTCGGACGTGATGAGCCGCAAGCGTGATGCCCTTGAGAAGTGGCACGCGCATCTAGATTCAAAGGGCCTTGACCGCATTCAGACATTGACCCGCTTTAGATCGGGAGATTCTGGTAATGCGCTGGAAGCCGCAGAACAGAAGGCTTGCGGGCCTATTCAAGAATCAACCATAGGCGAGGTTTAAAAATGATGATTCAGATCATGAAGCGCACCCGACTCGTCGTGAGCCCGGCTGATATCAGCGCCATCTTCATGTACACGGTGAACCACGAACCTATCTTGGAAGTGCAGATGCGATCCGGCGGGAAGTATCAGGTCCACCACGAGCCCACCTGCGCAAATGGCGATGACGTTTACCAGGTCCGCAAGCAGCTGATGGAGGCCGTATGAAAAAGTCGCACGGCCCGACCTTCAAGCGTGAGTTGAAATTCATCGTCGAATGCAACGTTTGCCGCGGTACCGGCATTTACACCGGCGTCTTCCATCAAATGACCTGCGAGAACTGTCACGCCTCGGGCTGGGTGTGCGGTAAGACGCTGAAAACCCTACCGCTTATCGAGGTCGTGCAAATGCTCAACGCAAGGTTGCGGGACGCTATTGGGGAAATTGCCAAGGTGCGCCAGGTCATCGGCGGTGCTCACGAACAATACGAACGGAACAACCGCCGTGGCGCCGGCGGATCGAACTACACAGGGGATTGAACAATGGGCATCTATAAAGACGTGATGAGTACGCTGGTCCGTGTACTGGCTGCCGATAACATCGACAACAGTACCAAGCAGAGTTGGCAGAAGCTGATAGATTCTGGCCCGCGAAATGGCGGGTTCAGGGCTATGCTGTCAGCCCGCGACCAGTTCGACTATGACTGCTGCCTGCATGCACTCCTGCATCGGGAGCTGAGCACCGCCCACTGGGATCTGCTGGTTGGCCGGTATTCGACAAACAGGGGCAATCGTGTCGGAGCCATTTCCCGAACGATTCCGCGCATCTGTTCACCGGCGCCGACCCTGTTCATCTACAAAGCGACAACGGTGTGGTTTATTCCGAAGATGAAGGGCAAGCAGGGCAAACGCTCTACTGACGTGGCAATCCTTCCTGATGAGTTCTACGACATCAACACTTGGGAAACCGAAGCGCGGCCAGACTCAACCCGAGGGCGCTGGCGGCTGGGCATCCACAAGTGTTTGGATGCGATGGAGGAAGCCGCCGTGGTACATGTCACCGAGATCTTGGACAGAGAGCAGTTGCTGGATGAAGTGGCTTGACAGGGGTGAGCAAATGAGCGAAATTGCCGCCCATCATCTGATCCCTGCGCGTTAAGGGGATTGAAGAAGAGCCTGGCCTTGAAGAGCCGGGCTTTTTTGCAGTTGTAATAGTGGCCATTTGCCACTATTCGGATACGTTTTTTGACGCTATTTCGCGTCTCTGGCATAGGTTTTTCATGGACGTGAGTGCGATTGCCGAGCAGGATGGAACTGCTATTGACTCTGTAGTGTCACAGCTTCAGGTTGTGAAGGTGGATGATAGGGAAACGATTGAGCTCACCTGCATTGACCCAGCGTCGGTAGAGCCGCTAATTCAAGTGCTACAAAACGCTGCTCTGGGAAGAAAAATTCGCGTTTATTTGCGGGCCAACCCAGGGGGCAACGTACTGCAGTTGAAAACCCTTATCGAGGCTTTAGCTCTTACGAAAGCCGATGTGGAGATTGCGGTAGGGCGTTTCGCAATGAGCTGCGCAGCTACTCTGTGGTTGTGGTATGCGCTAGATCCGATCAACCCCAATAACGACCCTACTCAAGGTCGCGTTGTGTCAGTTGATCCGCTTAAGCCCGCGGTGCTCATGTATCACCGGCCACGTTGGCCTAATGGTCCTTACTATCATTTCATCGATGATTTTAAGGATAAGACGGTTCGTGCTAGCGTTCGAGATCAGGTGGATATGTTTGATGACCTGTTCTATCGTTACCTTGCACACCAAGGGCTCGATGCAGTGCATGCAGCAACGTTTTCTACGCCTCACGTGACCTTCAAGCACGAATTGCAACACCTGTTAGAAGCATATCAAAGCAACAAAGATTGCTTTATTCCCTTGTAAGGAAAGGAATCAGACATGAAAAGCTTTAGCGCTAGTGAGTACCAGGCCAAGCATTCCGAAACCCCTCGTAAAGACGGGCTGACGAATCGTGAATTCACCCTGGCACGCGTTCGTCGTTTCCAAGAGGCAGACCAAAACCTGAAGGAAGCATGTGCGGAGCTGGGAATTGAGAAGCCCGTCATGATGTGTTGATAAAAAAGCTTATAAAAACCCGGCTTGATTGCCGGGTTTTTTATGGCTCATTTTTCTTGAATTTCACCTCGTTTCCCCCGTTCCTTTCTGGTCAATCGCCCTTCAAACGCGGAGTGGCTTGAGAGGCGCTACAGATCTGGCTGGCCACCATTTGTTGCTTCTACAGTGCACTGAGCCTCGGCATTTGCCGGGGCTTTTTCTTTTTTCGGCTTTACCACACCCATCGCTCCAAGCTGGGAGTGCCGTTGGAGCTGATTCAATCAGTTGGGCGAAAGACCCCTCCTGTCATGCCGCTTCGACAGATACTGATAGGCGTTTGCCGAGGACGGCCAATGCGCTCTCGAGTTGTTCCATCTTCGAGGTATGCAGGAAGTCGACCAGGCGATCGCCTTGAGTTTGGCTAACGCCCAAAGATCGACACAAATCAGCCTTGCGCATGCCTCTGCTCATCATCTCGTTCCATAGCGCGATCTTGGCCACGACTACCGCTGGTAAGTGAACGACGTGCTCTCCGTTCTGCGGCTCAGACGCCGCCGGAATAGCGCGGCGCTGATCGACATAGATGGAGAGGGTGGTTTCAATTGCGTCCAGGGTTTCGCTGATCGCGTGAGACTTGTCTTCACCGAAACTGTTCAGCTCCGGCAGATCTCGGCAGAACACGGCCAAGCCTTGGGAATCGTCTTCCTCAAAGCGGATTGCGTAGTCGTACATGGTCACTCCTTGGAGGTGATCGTTCAGCTTCAGATGTTGTGAAGGGGGCTCTCAGAGCCCCAGTTGTTTAATGATCGCCTTGCGGGTCGGTTCTGGCATTTCCTTGCTGCCGTGATCCGCGAAGGTGGTCTTGTTGCCGTTTGGGGCGGTGACTTTGAAGTGGCTTCCTTTGCCTGCTTCGAAGGTCACCCCTTGGGCCTTCAACCATCGTCTGAACTCGCTGAACTTCATCACCTCGCCTCGTTGTTTGGATGAGTCCATTCTACAACATTTATGTATTTATACAACACATATGTAGTATTTGAGTTAGATTCTACTCAAGGCCTCAGCATTTGCTGGGGCTTTTTTTTGTTCACGCTCCCCGAGGGGGAGGACTCCCGGATGTCCAAAATGCCCGAGAAAAATCCCGACTTCTGGGCGCAGGTGTGGCTAATCCTCAGCACTCCGCTCTGGCAGGGCGCGATCATGGCTTTCACGATCACGCTGCTGCGTGTGTTGTATGAAGCCAAAGAGCCCAACAAGTGGCGGATCATCTTCGAAGCGCTGATCTGCGGTGCTTTAAGCCTGTCAGCCAGTAGCGTTATCGAATGGATGGCTTGGCCGCCGAGCCTGTCAGTTGCCGCAGGGGGCGCGATCGGATTCATCGGCGTGACCGCAATCAGAGACTTGATCATCAAGTTTCTCGGTCGGAAGGCGGACTCAGCATGAAGGCGATCGCAGCAGCAATCATCATCGCTCTTGTCGGCTTATTGCTCGTCGGTATTCAGCAGCTCCGGGTTGAGGATTTACGCGAAGAGAAGCGCATCGAGACGCAGGCCAAGGACGAAGCCCTTAAGGCCAACACCGAGAGCCAAGCCACCATCACTACATTACTGGCTGAAGCTCAGCGCAATGCTGCCTACAGCGCCGACCTGGCGCTGCGCATCCAGGCCAGCGAACAGAAGGCCGACAAGGCGAGGAAGGATTTTGAAAAACTCAAACGCAACAGCAAGCCTGTTCGTGATTGGGCTGCTCAGCCTTTGCCTGACGGCCTGCGCAGTAAAGTCGCCAGTGGTAACAAAGACCCAAGCGGTAAGGATAGAGGCCCCTGAGCTAATCCCTTGCGAGCGAGTCCATCAGGACGATGCTGACCTGCGTCTCAATGGCGACGTGTGGGAGTTGAAGGACAAGGCGATCAAGCTGCTGGATACCTGTGCCGACCAAGTCGACGCGCAGATCAAGCGGAGTCAGAGCAAGTAAGCCCACCAACCGTGATCGGAGTTGCGTATGTCTCGACTGAGAACCCTTCTGGCCCGTATGCAACAACCTGAAGGTAGGCCATTCGCTGCGCCAGTTGCAGCGGAGGGAGCGGATGGTTGGGGCTCGGGTCGTGGAGGTCGACCTTGGCGCCGTAAACGCGCCGCAATCCTCTTGCGCGATGAGTACACATGCCAAGCCTGTGGCGTCATCACGCTGCAGCTTGAGGCGGATCACATCGTCAACCGTGCCCGAGGTGGTTCGGATGATGAGGACAACCTCCAGGCTCTCTGCGTCCCCTGTCACAAGGACAAGACCGCCGCCGAGTCAGCCGAAGGCGCGGGGCGAGCGTGATGTTCAGCGATTTCGTCGGTCAAATGAGAATCGGTATCGACTGGCGTCTGTGGCACTCCAGTACCCCGGGGCGGGTCGAAACCGTGGAAGGTTTTGCATAGGACACCGCCCCCGACCGCACGGACAGATTTTTTCCCTCACACAGGTTTTTTGTTAATGGCGTTAACAACCAAGCAGCGTGCTTTTGTCGACGCTGTGAGGGGAGGTGCGTCCAATAAAGATGCAGCCATTGCCGCAGGATACGCGGCCTCCAGCGCTTCTGTAGCCGGTTCACGATTGGCGAAACACCCGAATGTAATCGCTGCACTGGCAGCTTCGTCCATTAACAAAAATGTTAACGGGGTGGCCCGAGCCGCGAACGCGAATCTCCCACCTCAGGACGTCGGCGAGAGCGATGACGCAGCGGCTTTCGACTTTTCCAAGGCGATGACATTTACCGACCCCAAAGCATTTTTGATCGCGACCATGAATGACTACGACGCCGACGCGAAGCTCCGGGTCGATGCCGCCAAGGCACTAATGCCGTTCATTCATCCGCGTAAAGGCGAGGGCGGAAAGAAGGAAGAAAAGGAAGACGCCGCAAAGAAAGCCGGCAAAGGCAAATTCGGCGCCGCGCCTCCACCCCCTACACATTTGAGATCGGTGAAGTAAGTGAACGAACCCACCTGGGACACTGCGTGCCCAGACTGGGAATCGCGGATCATCAACCGGCAATCGTTGGTGCCGTTCCCGCCTTTGTTTCCGGACGAAGCAGCGGCGTGCATGCAGGTCTTGAACGACCTGCGGATTGTCGACGCACCTGGTAGCCCGCTGATTGGCGAATCCTGTGCACCATGGATCAGTGATCTGGCCGGCGCGATTTTCGGGGCTTACAACTCCGATACCGGAGAACGGCTGATCCAGGAGTTCTTCCTCCTCATCAGTAAGAAGAACGCAAAAAGCACCATTGCCGCGGCGATCATGCTGACCGTCCTGATCCGCAACTGGCGCCAATCAGCCGAGTTCATCATTTTGGCGCCGACGATAGAGGTCGCGAACAACGCGTACGCGCCGGCACGCGATATGGTCAAGCACGACGAAGAGCTCTCGGCACTCCTGCATGTGCAGGATCACGTGCGAACCATTACGCATCGCGAGTCCGGCGCCACTTTGAAGGTAGTCGCAGCGGATCAGAACACAGTCGGTGGCAAGAAGGCGGCGGTCGTCCTAGTCGATGAATTGCACCTGTTCGGCAAAAACCCGCACGCAGCCAACATGCTGCGCGAAGCCACCGGCGGGCTAGCGTCTCGTCCCGAAGGTTTCGTCATCTACCTGACGACGCAGTCCGACCAGCCACCTGCGGGTGTGTTTCGGGAAAAGCTGCAATACGCTAGGGGCGTTCGTGACGGCACGATCATCGATCCTAATTTCCTGCCGGTGATTTACGAGTTTCCCCAGAAAATCCTTAATGCCGATGATCACCGGAAGCCAGAGAACTTCTACATCACCAACCCGAACATGGGGTACTCAGTCAGCGAGAAATTCCTGATTCGAGAAATGAAAAAAGCGGAGGAGGCGGGCGAGGCTGAGGTGCTTGGCTTTATGTCAAAGCATCTCAACGTCGAGATTGGACTCGCATTGCGCTCGGATCGTTGGGCCGGTGCCGATTACTGGGTCGCTGCAGCAGAGAAGAAACTCACTCTCGATGATCTGATTACCCGATGCGACGTTATCGACATTGGGATCGACGGCGGTGGTCTGGACGACTTGCTGGGTTTTGCCGCCGTTGGACGCGACAAACGAACCCGTGACTGGTTGGTGTGGACCCATGCCTGGGCACATCCCTCCGTGCTGGAGCGAAGAAAAGCAGAAGCTCCGCGCTTCCATGATTTTGAGAAAGACGGCGATCTGACCTTGTCGAAGCGAATTGGCGATGACGTGCTTGAGGTGGCCGACTTGGTTGAGCAGGTCGAAGCGTCGGGTTTGCTGGACAAAGTCGGTGTCGATCCAGTCGGAATTGGCGCGATTTACGACGCGATGATCGAGCGCGAGATTCCACCGGAAAAAATTGTGGCCATTAGCCAAGGCTGGAAGCTGGGCGGGGCAATCAAGACCGCCGAACGCAAGTTGGCTGAAGGCGGTATGAAGCACGGCGGACAACCCATGATGGCCTGGTGCGTCAGCAACGCGAAAGTCGAGCCGCGCGCGAACTCCATCCTGATCACCAAACAAGCCAGCGGCTCGGCCAAGATCGATCCCTTGATGGCCCTATTCAACGCAGTGACCCTGATTTCTCTTAACCCTGAAGGCCGGGGTAATGATGACTTCATGGCTGCCATTCGGAATCCGATCATCGTATGAAACCATTACACGTCTTCGTATTGACCGCTTTGTGCGGCTTCGGTCTAGCGGTTGCAGCCGTCTACATTCTGGCAGGCCTTGGCTGGTCTTTGCTGGCCGGCGCCGGCGCGTTGTTTCTCATCGCGGGCTTTGTGCGTAGGGGGCTGACCGGTGAATAGATCCTTATCGGCCGTAATCGGCCGTGCAGCCCGAAAGCCCAGTGCTTCCGTGGGAGAGTGGTTTGGAAAATCGATAAAACTGAGCGACGGCGGATTCTGGGGGCAGTTCCTGGGTGGTCAGTCCAGTTCCGGAAAAACGGTGAACGTCGATAACGCCATGAAACTGTCGGCGGTCTGGTCCTGCGTGCGAATCATCTCTACCTCGGTGGCAGGATTGCCCCTTGGCGTTTACCGACGAGAGTTGGACGGCGGCAGGAGCGATGCGCGTGATTTTCCAATCTACGACGTCATCCACACCAGTCCCAACGAAGACATGACCGCCTTTCAGTTCTGGCAGGCGATGGTCTCTGCCATGTTGCTGCGTGGCAATGCTTTCGCCGAGATCATGCGTATTGGAGGGCGGATCGTTGCATTGGATTTCCTCTTGCCATCAAGGGTCGACCTCGAGGTTGATGCTGATGGCCGTGTGGAGTATTGGTTTCGTCCGAGAAAAGGCGCCAGACGTAAAATCGATCGCGAAAACATGCTGCACATCCCGGCCTTCAGTCTGGATGGTCGAGTTGGGCTATCAGCCATCCGCTACGGTGCGGATGTGTTCGGCGCTGCGATGTCGGCAGATGACGCTGCTAACGGCACCTTCAAAAACGGCCTTCTTCCTGCGGTAGCTTTCAAGGTCGACCGGGTACTTAAGCCTGAGCAGCGCGAAGAATTCCGTGATTACGTAAAGCAGGTCTCGGGCGCGCTAAATGCCGGTCGTTCGCCTGTGCTGGAGCAGGGCATTACTCCAGAGTCGATCGGGATTAATCCGGTTGATGCGCAATTATTGGAGTCCCGGGGTTACAGCATTGAGGAGGTCTGTCGCTGGTTTGGGGTTCCTCCTTGGATGGTCGGCAAAACCGATGCCGGTAGCAACTGGGGCACGGGCCTCGAGCAGCAAATGATCGCTTTCCTCACCTTTAGCATCAGCTCGATCACCAATCAGATACAGCAGTGTGTGAACAAGCGTCTTTTGACTGCGGTTGAGCGCCGCACTTTTTACGCGGAGTACTCCCTGGAAGCGTTTCTCAAAGCGGACAGTGCGGCCCGGGCTGCGCTGTACAGCACCATGGTGCAGAACGGTATCTATACCCGGGACGATTGCCGCGTTAAAGAGAACCTTCCCCGCAAGGGTGGCAACGCTGCCGTGCTCACCGTACAAACCAATCTCACCCCGATTGATCAATTGGGGCAAACAACCGACGGGCAGGCTGCGCAGGCTGCGTTGAAAAACTGGCTCGGCCAGAAACAGGAGTAAGCAATGGCGCTGAATATCAAAGCCAGCGGCTTCCGCTGTGAGCTGAGCCCTCGTGCGCTCGAGATGTGGAATCCGGATATCCGCGCTGCCATGGAAACCGGAACGGACACCATCACCATGTACGGGATCATCGGTGAGGATTGGTGGGGCGAGGGCGTGACAGTTAAGCGGGTGGACGCGGCACTACGTGCCATCGGCGACAAGCCCGTCACCGTGTACATCAACTCGCCCGGTGGGGACATGTTTGAAGGCATCGCGATCTACAACCGTTTGCGGGAACACTCTCAAGAGGTCACCACTAAGGTGTTGGGCCTGGCCGCCTCGGCGGCGTCAGTTATTGCGATGGCCGGCGAAAAGCGTGAGGTGGCCAAAACAGCCTTCCTGATGATCCACAACTGCTGGACCTATTTTGCCGGGAATCGACACGCGATCCGTGAGCTGGCCGACACAATGGAAGAGTTCGACCGCGCGATGATCGGCCTGTATGCGGACACGAGCGGTCAGGATGAGAAAACCGTTGAAGCGATGCTGGACGCTGAAACCTACATGGGCGGCGCCACTGCCATGGACAAAGGTTTCGCAACCGGGCTTATTTCCGCCGATGAGGTGAAGGAAGCCGCCGATCAGGAGCAGAGCCAAGCGCATTCTGCCCGCCGTCTGGATGCGGCCCTCGCAAAGTCCGGCATGCCCCGCACTGAAAGACGCAAACTGCTTTCCGAAATCAAGACCGGTACGCCTAGCGCTGCCGGCGGCGACACGCCTCGCGCTGTCGTGCCGGGTATGCCTTGCGCTGTCCTTGATGTATCCGCGTTTGAAGAAACCGCAACCCAGGCGTCTGCATTACGGAACCTCATTCCCATTCGCTAGACGACTGAATTAGCAACCCGATCAGTAACCGCCCAAGTGGCGGTTTTTTCATTTCTGAAGGAAGCAAAACCATGCCAGTAGATCTTTCCCAAATCGAAGCTTCTCAAAAGCAAACCCAGGCCGATCTGAAAGCCGTTGGCGATCAGATCAAAACCTATGCCGAGCGCACCGAGAAGGAAATCAAGGCCTCCGGTGAAATGCAGGCTGAAACCCGCGGCAAGGTGGACGAGCTCCTGCTCAAGCAAGGCGAGCTGCAGGCCCGGGTACAGGAGGCCGAACAGAAGCTGGTCAATGCCGGCAAGCAGCATGATCCAGAAATTCAGCAATCGGCCGGTCAGTTGGTGTCGGCCAAGATGCAGGAAGAGGGGGTTAGCAGCTCGTTCCGTGGATCTCGCCGGGTCGAGGTCCCTCGTGCAGCGCTGACCTCTGCCCCTGCATCGGGTGGAGCACTGGTACCCGCTGAACGCCTGGGTGTGATTCTCGCACCGCAGCGTCGACTGACCATTCGCGATTTGGTTGCCCCCGGCACCACAGGTTCCAACGCGGTGGAATACGTTCGCGAGACGGGCTTTACCAACAATGCCGCGATTGTTGGTGAGGGCCTGGCCAAGCCTTACAGTGAACTGACCTTCGGCTTGGAAAACGCCAACGTTCGCACGATCGCGCACCTGTTCAAAGGTAGCCGCCAGATCCTCGATGATGCTGCCGCTTTGCAAAGCTACATCGATGCCCGGGCGCGTTACGGGTTGCTGCTCGCTGAAGAAGCGCAGCTGCTTTACGGCAACGGAACCGGGAACAACCTGCACGGCATCATCCCGCAGGCTCAAGCATATGTTTCGCCGGCCGGCATCATCGTCGAAGCAGAGCAACGCATCGATCGCATTCGACTGGCGTTGCTCCAGGCAACGCTGGCTGAATTTCCATCCACTGGCATCGTGCTTAACCCGATTGACTGGGCCGCGATCGAACTGCTCAAAGACGGCGAAAATCGTTACATCATCGGCAAGCCACAAGAGGGCACTTCGCCGCGGCTTTGGAATCTGCCCGTGGTTGAAACACAGGCGATTGTCCAAAACCAATTCCTCACGGGTGCATTCAGCCTCGCTGCGCAAATCTTTGATCGCATGGGCATTGAAGTGCTCGTCTCGACCGAGAACGACAAAGATTTCGAGAACAACATGGTCACCATCCGCGCTGAGGAGCGCCTGGCGTTTGCGGTGTATCGACCAGAAGCATTCGTCACTGGCCCTTTGATTGCCGCGCCTTAATTCTCACGACTTCATGTAGAGCCGCCTAAAAGCGGCTCTTACTTTTTTGGAGACACAAAAATGGCTCGCGTGACTCAAGCAAAAACAGCATCAACGCCCGTCCCCGATGGCACTAGTGGTCCCGATGGAAGGGGCAGCACTACTTCTTCCGAACTCGATCAGGACGCGACGAGCGTTGATGGGCCAACGCTCAGCTCTCCAGCATCAGAGGCTGACACTGACGACAGTCCCGGCAATCGGATGGTTATCTATCCAATTCGAAGTTACCTGGATGGCAAAGAAATTCGTCAGGCTGGTGGTGCAGGGTATGACTCACCTAAACACGAAGCGCTTTTGCTTATTGCAAAGGGGCTGGCGACTGAGACCGACCCAAAGGCTTGATATGAACGCAATCTCGACAGAGGAAGCGATGCAGCACCTGCGGGCTGAGGACGACGATCGTGACAGTGTCGAGCTGTTCTTGGCCGCGGCCGAAGACAGCGCAGCGCAGTTTCTAAACCGGCGATTTTATGCTGATGAAGTTTCGCTCGCTGCTGCATTGGCGGATGGCTCCGCTGGCAGCAAGCCGATAGTCATTAATCCTTCCATTCGCGCCGCCTGCCTGCTGATCGCGGGCAGTCTCTACGCGAATCGGGAGGATGTGGTCGTCGGGACAATTTCTTCTGAATTGCCCATGGGCTCCCGCTCGTTGTTGACGCCATATCGTGTTGGCTGGGGGGTTTAATGAGAGCCGGATCATTGCGTCATCGTTGCATCATGCAGAGGCCAGTGCGCGTTAAAAACCCATCGGCCGGCTTCGACGTCACCTGGTCGGACATTGGCAAAACATGGGCTGATATTTCTCTGCCCACCGGGCGCATCGCGCCTATAGCAGAACAGCTGAAGGCAGTCGTCTCAGCTGAAATTCGCATTCGGCCTCGCGCTGATGTGATCGCTGGCATGCGTCTAGTGCATGTAGCCAACGGGCTCAGCGTGACCTATCTCATCGAAGCAGTTTTGCCCGACAACGCACGGTCGATGTTTCGACTGCTTTGTTCAAACGTCCCTAATTCATAGAGGTGAGCAATGAAAGTAATCGCATTAGGCAACCTGTCGGGTGCCATTGGCGAAAAAGCCAAAGGTGAGGAATTCACCGTCGACGCCAAGACAGGCACCGACCTGGTCAAACACGGTCTTGTTCGTGAAGTCGTGGAGTTGCCTGGAACGAAAAAGACCGAGGCGGTCAAGGAGTAAGCCATGGCTCGCCGCTCGCGCATGTCTGGCGACTTTAAGTTGCGGCGGACGCTGCGCAACATTCACCAGACCATGGATAACGAGTTGGTCCCAGTGATGCAGGAGTCTGCGGACCAGATTTTGGCAACCATGCGGCAGTTGGTACCGAGGGACACCGGGGCCGCTGCAGGTGCTCTAAAGACGTTCGTTTCCAAAAGCGGCTTGGATGCACAAATCGGTATTCGCGGTAAAAGGGACATGCGCCGGTTCTTCTATTTACGCTTTCTCGAGTACGGTACCAAGGGTTACAACGGTGCGCTTTATCGACGTGCTGATGCCAACGCAGTGGGTGGACAACACACCAATAACCGGGACAAGTCGCAACTGAAAGGGCGGCGCAATGCCCTGAACGAGCGGCCCACTAAGAACAAAAGTGATGGTGGCCACTTCTACGGTAACTATCCTGATATCCCGGCTCGACCTGCGCATCCATGGCTTCGACCGGCGATGGCCGTGAATCGAGAGTTCGTTCTGGCCAATATCCGCGCCGCTGTGGCCAGGACTTTGAGCAAAGCAAGCAAGGGAATTACCGATGGCTGATCCGTCTCTTGCACTTCAAGAAGCGTTGGTGGCGCGACTGGAAGCCGAGGTCTCGTGTCCTGTTTACGACGGCGCGCCGATGGACACGCCGATGCCTTACATCTCGATTGATCGTGAAGTCTCGGTGAACGCCCGACCCATCTCTGGCCGTAAGCGCGAGACTCGCATGCTCTATATGTCGGTTTGGTCTGATGCCCACGGCCAGGCTGAGGTGAAGCGCATCAACGGTGAGGTTGTTGCCGCCCTAGACGAACGCCGGCTGCCTCTTTCTGTAGGTCGCGCTGTATCCGTCCGGGTCGAACAAGCCGATGCCCAGCGCGATGCTGACGGCGTCACTTACCAGGGCTCAATCACGGTCCGCGTAATCACCACCCACTAAACCCTACACCCGGCCGCCCTGCGGCTTTATCCAATGCGCCTTTGGAGGACTCCCCATGGCCGATGACAACCTCAACACAGCCGCCGGCTGCCGATTCTCGATCGGCAGTAAGAACGGCGCAGACACCGAAGCGCTGTACAAAGCTGATACCTATGTCGAAGTGGGCGAGATCGAAGACCTCGGTGAGTTCGGTGACACCTTCAGCGCGGTGAACTTCACCTCCCTTCGCGACGGTCGAGTGCGCAAGTACAAGGGTACTGCGGATGCGGGCGACCTGACCCTGACCGTGGGCCTGGACAACGGCGACCTGGGCCAGGCCAAACTGAAAGTGGCTCACAAGGACCGCAGCAAAGGCGACTACAACATCAAGGTCACCCTGAATGACGGCGATCCTGATGCGTCCCCGGCCGTTCTGCCGACCACCTTTTACATGCGCGGCAAGGTGATGAACAACACCGTCGCCCCCGGCGCCGCCGATAACGTGGTTCGCCGTAACGTCACCATCGGCATCAACTCCGACATTCTTGAAATCCTTCCAACGTAACTGGCGGGGCTTCGGCCCCAGCCTTTAAGGACTTGACCCATGAGTAAAACTCTTCACGGCACCATTGAGGTCACCGTGGGCGATGACGTTTACATGATGGTGCCTACCTTGGGCGCCGTTCGTGCAATCGAGGCGCACTTCGGCGGACTGCGAGGTGCCTCTCAAGTAGTGAGCGCTCTGAGTGTTGATGGGTGCGCGCGCATAATTGCAGCGGGTGCAGGCTTGTCGGGCAAGGAGGGTGAAGCGCTTGCCGAACAAGTTTGGCAGTCCGGTGTGCTCGATGTGTCCGTCCAACTCAATGCTTACTTGGTCGCGCTCTATAACCCGCGAGGGAAAGAGTCGGGAAAGAACGAAGCGGGGAAGGAGTAAGCGCTGTCGAGGACGGTAGCTATGTTGATCGGTTGTATGCCGTGGCCACGGGCTGGCTGGGCTGGTCGCCTGAGGTAGCTTGGCGTACGCCGCTCCCTGAGTTGTTTCTGGCCATGGACGCCAGAATCGAATGGGCGCAGATGACGAATCCTTTTGGCGGCAAGCCGTCCGGATCGAAGGAGAAGCCGAAACCGTCGACCGTTGCAGAAAAGCTGCGGCAGGTTCTGACGGGGCGGCAGGCATAATTTAGTCTTTTTGCTGTCCCCGATGTGATGATAGATTGCCGCCATCTACAGGGAGGGTTGAAAGTGCTGAGAGTGATATGCGTGACGGTTTTGGCGTTCGTGATTTCGGGATGTGAGACCACTCAAGTGTCTGCGGATCGCGCAAAACAAGTAGCTCAATCAGATGTTTACGCGTTCAGCCGTCAAAAAAATCCCGACGACGCGAGGATCGTGTTCACCCAGGATGCGGGGGCAATGAGCTGTTTTGGAGCGGGGATGTCTGTTTACCTTGATGGTCAACTTGCAGCAAAGACTAGTCATGGGGAAAGTGTGAAGCTCTATCACGCGCCGGGTCCGGCGCAGCTCAGTATCAAGAACAACGCCATGTGCGCTGGTGGTGACTTGAGCGGCCTGCTGCTGGAGCTCAAGCCGGGCCTCTCCTATCAGGTTCGAGGTTACCGGGGTATGTGGGACAAGCCTGAACCGCTGCTCACCACTCCTTCTCCTTTTAAATACACGAAGCAATAGTCTGAAGAGGGGCAGCAGTATTAGCTGCTGCCCTGAAGGCTCAACAAAAAAACAACTCGCTTCGGCGAGTTTTTTTACGCCCGGAGAAAGCAATGGCTGACACAGACGTTCAGGGAATGCTGGTCAGGATTGAGGCAACTACCGCACAACTGCGGCAGGAAATGGCTCGGGCTGACTCCAGTGTTGCCCAAGCATCGGGCAAAATTGATAAGAGCTTGGCAGGTATTGATGAGGCGTTCGATCGAGCCGGAGAAAGCGCGCAAGGAGCTACCGGTTTCATCAAGAGCGCGCTGGCTGGGGCGATCGGGATTGCTTCAATCAGCAAGATCGTCGAGGCGGCGGATTCCTACGGCCAGATGTCTGACCGGATCGGCATGGCCACGAGCAGCGTGGGTGAATACGACCTGGTCCAACAGCGTCTGTTGGACACTGCCAAGCGCACCTATCGACCGCTAAGCGAAGCACAAGAGTTATACATCCGCACCTCTGACAGCCTGAAGTCGATGGGATACGACACCGGTCAGGCCCTGGACGTGATGGACAGCTTCAGCTTTTTGCTGGTGACCAACTCTGCTTCAGCCGACAAGGCCAGCTCGGCGATCGATGCCTACTCCAAGGCGCTGCAAACCGGAAAAGTCGAGGCTGATGGTTGGCAGTCGATACTTGCAGCGATGCCGACGGTTGTGGACACCATCGCAAAATCGACCGGGAAGACAGCGGAGGAGATCCGAAGTCTCGGCGCACAAGGCCAACTCGGTTTGGGCGTGCTCACTGAGGGGTTGCAAAAGACTGCTGAGGCCAACGGTATATTGGCGGACAGCATGAGCGTTGCAGTGCGCGACGCAGTGCAAAACCTCTCGAATGCCTTCACTGTGTATCTCGGTAGGTTAAATGAGACTACCGATTTCACCGGCGTCTTGGCAGGGAGCATCGGTGCGCTCGGCGACAATTTCGGAACGTTAGCGGATATCGCGATCGTTGCGGCCATCGCTGCTCTGACCAAGTACGGCGTGAGCGCCGCTGATTCCGCTGGCGTGGCCATCTATTCGGCATTTCAAGATGCGGCGGCTCGCAAAGCCCAAGCTGCAGCCATTCTCCTCGCCGCAGAGGCAGAGCAAAAGAAAGCTCAAACATCGGTGTTCCTGGCTGAAAAAGAAGTGGCCGCAGCACGCGGCACGGCTGTGCAGACACAAATGTCGATCCAGCTTGCCGAAGCGCGAATGGTCGAAGCGCGGGCAACAAACGCGGTCGCCGCTGCCCAGGCCGGCCTGGGTCGGGCCGGTGGCGTCATCATGGGGCTGCTCGGCGGCCCTATAGGTATCGCAGCTCTCGCCATTGGCGCTGCTGCTGCGTTCCTCACTCTGCGCGACAACACTAGTGTTCTCGAAAAGAAGCTGGGCGACCTTAGCGATCCCATCGACAAATTGGTCGACCCATTCAACAAACTCAATCGAGCCACCCAATCGGTCACCCTTCGCGAACTAAAGGCTTCCATCGAGGATGCTGAGAAGGATCTATCGACGGCTGCCGGTTCGATTGCGTTTGAGTTCCAAAGCAGTCTGACCAATGCAGGATTGGCAGGCGCCTCCGGCTTCATGGGCGGCATTGCGCCGCTGCCGGCTGAGTTCCAGTCTGCGATGGATGTCATCAACAAGGCCTCTGCCGACCAGTCCGCTGGTATGGTTGTCGACTGGAAATCGGTAGCGGACCAGGTACGCGTTGTCCCTGGTGTGACTGCTGAAATGGCAGACGCGCTGGAGAAAAGTGGAGGCGCTGCGGCAGAGAATGCCGAACAGGTCGCCCAACTTAAAGCCGCCCTGGCTGCGCTTACTGGCCAGACCGATGAAAACACCCGCGCCCAGTTGGAGAACGCTGCCGCCAAAGCTACTGCCGCAGGCGTTGGCCAGAAATATCTGGAGCAGTTGCAGAAACAGCTTGGCGCAGCCCAAGACAAGACAGCGCTCGCGGCGGCTAACCGGTTCATAGCTGAGAATACGCTGCTCACGGAAGGCATGATTGTCGCCATTCGTTCGGCCGCTGCCGCCAAGGATGCTCAGAAGGCGTCCGATGATGCCGCGGCTAAAGCGTCTAAGAAGCACACAAGCGAATCAGAATCTGCCGCGAAGCAGCAGCTCAAATCCTTCCAAACTACGGAGGAGGGCTACAAACGCCAGATCGAACTGATCAACACCACAGGCGACAAGCAAAAAGACGCGTCCGAGGTCGCCAAACTTTCCTTCGAGCTCCAGGAAGGCAAGCTGGGCAAATTGTCCGAGGCGCAGAAGACACGTCTGCTGGGCATGGCTGCTGAGCTGGACGCGTTAAACAAGATCAAGAAGGCCAACGAAGACGACCTGAAGTTGACCGCCTTCAAAGCGGCACAACGCACTGGCACGCAAACCTCACAGGATGGATTCGATCAAGAGCTGGCTGGTATCGGCCTGGGCGATAAAGCCCGTGATCGTATTCGCGCCGATCTGGCGCTTCGGCAGAAGTATGCGGCCGACCTGGCCGCCTTGAACGAGCAGCGCAACACCGGGCAGATCTCGCCGGAGCTCTATGCCAGCGAGACCAAAGTTCTGCAGGACGAGCTCGGCAAGCGCTTGTCGGCTCAGCAGAGCTATTACAGCCAGGTGGATGTAGCGCAATCCAACTGGGCCAATGGCGCGTCGAACGCTCTGCAGAACTACGTGGACCAGGCTGCAGACGTCGCGGGCCAGACGCAGGAGCTGTTCTCTAACGCGTTCGGCAACCTGGAAGATGGCATCGTCAATTTCGTGAAAACCGGGAAGCTGTCCTTCAAGGACATGGCCGACTCGATCATCGAGGACCTGATCCGCATCCAGGTCAGGCAGGCCGCTGCCGGTTTTCTCAGCAGCGCCTTCGGCTTTATGTCCGGCGGCAGCCAGGCGCTGGGGCAGGGCACGATGACCGGATTCAGCGAAGGCGCAATGGTCGCGAATGCTAAGGGCGGTGTGTACAGCTCGGCCAGTCTCTCGTCCTATTCGGGCGGTGTTTACAACACCCCGCAGACCTTTGCCTTTGCAAAGGGCGCGGGCATCTTTGCGGAGGCCGGACCCGAGGCAATCATGCCGCTCACCCGGGCCGCTGACGGATCGCTGGGTGTTCGAGCGGTGGGCGGTTCAGCGGGAGGTGCTGCCGGTAATGAAAGTGCGTCCACCACCACCGTCGGCGGGATCACCCAATACATCACGGTGAAGGGCAATGCTGATGAGTCGACCCTGGCGCAGATCCAGGACGCAGCTCGTCGCGGCGCTGAAGGCGGCTACCAACTGATGCTGAAAGACCTCAAGCAGAACGGCCCAGCACTTCAATTAATCAAGCGCCGATAACCGGCTGTAGGAGTTTTATGGCTATCGTTTGGCCGGCTTCGCTGTGGCCGTCGCAAATGACCTGGGGCATGGTCTACAACAACCGGGCATTCACGTCGACGCTTTCCAATGCACAACAAATCATGGGCTACCCCGGTGCGTATTGGCTGTGCACGCTCAACTTCGACGATCTATTCGACGAGGATGAGCGCGAGCTGACAGCGTTGCTGGGCAGGCTGCATGGCATGTTTGGCACCGTGAATATCCCTGTATTCACCAGGATCAGAACCGACAACATCGGCGCCCCGGTCATCGTGACGGGTAATGCCCAGGCCACCAACCTGACCATCGGCGGCGTGACGCCCAGCAAAAAAGTCTTTGCCTACGGCGACTACATCACGATCGCGGGTGAAATGTTTGAGGTGGTTGAGGACGCCGTTTCGACGGCGCAGGGACGGGTCCAGGTGTTTCTCAACAAGCGGATCCGGCGGTCGCTGCCCGCCGGCGCCGTCGTGGAGTACAAAAATCCGTATTCGGAAATGCGCCGTGTCGACGACACCAACCAGCTGACGGTGCAGCCCGTCGTGGCCAATGGCAGCTTTCAATTCAGGGAGGCCTTCTGATGCCGTCTTCGTTCCCTTTCAGCCAAAGCGTGGTGAACATCATCGCCACCGGCAAGTTCATGCCGGTCTATGCCGTGCAGCTGGATTTTGCCGACGGCATGGTGTTCGCGCACACCGGTACCGGCCAGCTGGTAATCGACGGCATCACCTACGAGGGTGTCGGCACCTTTGGCGAGGTGAGCCAGTCGCAGGAAAGCGATAACTCCAACTCTCCCATGTCGGTCGAGCTGACCCTGAGCGGCCTCGATGCCTACATCCTGTCCGAAACCAATGTGCGCGGCTGTCGTGGGCGCCTGGCGAAAGTGATGTTCGTGGTGTTCGACGAGAACGGCACCTATGCCGCTGACATCCTCTTCTCGGGTCGCATGGATGCCGCCAAGTTCTCATTTGCCGGCAATGGCCAGGAAGGCAACAGCATCACCGTTCCGGTGATTGATCGCATGGCCGAGTGGAACCGCACCGGTACCGAACGTTTCACCGATGAAAACCACCGTGCTCGCCATGAAGGCGATCGCTTCTTCTATGCCATCGCCCAAATGTCCGAGTGGCCCATTTACTGGGGTTCCACCAAGGACGCACCAGTATTCACCTACGAGTAAAGCCATGCGCTATCAGGACTGGACCACGCGTCTGCATGACGTGATCAAGGCTGCCCAAGGGCGGCCTTTTTCTTGGGGCGAATTTGACTGCTGCCTGTTCGCCGCTGATTGCTCGGCCGCCGTTTGTGGTGTCGATCCAGCTGCGCAGTATCGCGGCAAATACACATCGGAGGCGGGCGCCAAGCGGCAGCTGAAAAAGCAGCACGGCAGCCTTGAGGCGGCTTGGGACGCATGCTTTCAGCGGGTGTCTTTGGCCTTCGTTCAGCGTGGCGACGTGGTGCTGTACGACGCCCCGAACGGGCGAAGCATGGCGGTTTTCTGGGCGGGCGACTTCTGGTCCACGACCGATGAAGGCGTTACCCGGGTTGAGTGTGAGCCGTTGGCGGCATGGAGGGTTGAATAATGAGTGCGGGCGTAAAAAAACTTGCGCAGGTCGTGGTGGGGGCGGTTGTAGGGTTCGCCCAGGGTGGCCCTTGGGGCGCCGCAATCGGTGCGGGGCTGGCGTTCTATGCGGCTGAGCAACAGGAGAAGCTCAGCACCAAGTCGCCTTTGCGCGATAACGAGCCTTCGGCGCAAACCGTCCGATCCTCAAAGGCACCAGTGCGTTTTATCCTCGGCCGTGTTGCCACGGGTGGCGTGCTCGTGTGGGCCCAGGAACAATCCGGCAACCAGGCGGATGGCGAATGGCTGCACATGGTCTACGTGCTGAGCGAAGGGGATATCGACTCGCTGGAGAACATTTATCTGGGCGAAGAGGAAATCGGTTCGTTCGGCGCATATGCCAGCTATGAGCTGATCGTCAATCCCACCCAGGTGAACGCGTTCCTCAAAACCAACTGCCCAGGCTGGAAGGACAGTCAGATCGGCCGTGGCCTTTCGTTCGTGCGCGTTTCGCTGCGTTACAGCGCTGAAAAATTCCCCTCCGGCATTCCGGATGCGCGGTTTGTGGTGAAAGGGCGCAAGGATATTTTTGACCCGCGCACCGGCGCCACGGGCTACAGCGCGAACACCGCACTGCACATTCTGTGGTACCTGCGCGCACGCTGCGGCGTTCCGGATGACGAGATTGTGTTTTCGACCTTCGCCAGTGCGGCCAACGTGTGCGATGAAACCGTCACCAATGCCGACGGCTCGGTCAGTCAGCGTTACCGGACCGCCTGCGTCATTGGCGCAGACGAGCAGCGCACCGGCGTACTGCAGAAGCTGGAAGCGGCGTGTGCCGGCAAACTCATTCGCGTGGGCGGGCGCTGGATGCTCCAAGCAGGTGCCTATTACGGCCCGCACGATTTTGAAATCACCGAAGACATGGTGGTGGGCACGATCACTGGCAGCACCGAGCCAGCCAATGATGCAGCGATCAATGTCGTGCGCGGTACCTTCGTTGATCCTTCGCAATCGTGGACTGAAACTGACTATCCGGAGGTGCGAGTCGATCAATGGGTCATTGAGGATGGCGGCGAAGCCGCAGAGACGCTGACTTTTTCCTACGTCACCGACCCCTATCAGTGCCAGCGCCTCGCGAACATCGAGCTTCGGCGCCGGCGCGCCGGCGGGACCATCAACATTCCCATGAACCTCTCCGGCTACAACTGCCGGCCCGGGCGCGTGATCCGGGTGAATTTGCCGTCGCTGAATATCTTGGGCGAGTTCATCGTCACCAACTGGTCGATGGGCGACAAAGAGGGCTGCAGTGTCTCGGTGGCCCAATACGAGCAGCCTATTTTCAGCGACGCGGTTGGGAAGCCCTACAACCCGATCGGCTTTATCAACCTGCCCGCCGGTGGCCTTGGCTCGCCGACCAACCTCAAATGGGCGCCGTTGGGATCGGGCGAGGTAACGCAGGGCGTTCTGTCATGGCTGCCGCCGGCCGGTATCGTGAAGGAATACGTGGTCATCGTTCGCCAGGGCGGAACGGCGATTCAGTCGCACAATGTGCCGGCCACCTCCACGACGTGCACGATCAACGGTTTGGTGTCCGGCAACTACACGATGAGTGTGGCAGCAGTGGGGCCTATGGCACGATCGGGCGAAACTACGCTCGCCGTCAATGTGAATGGGCCTCCCATTCCGGAGGCCTGTGTGGTGCAGTCGTCCATCGACTCGATCACCCTGATTCCGTCCAACACCCTGCGCGGTCTGAACGGTGGGACGTACGAGTATTTCTTCAGCACAGTCCCTCAGTCCGATCCGAAGGATGCGGTGTATGTGGGACAGGGCCTGTCGTTCACTCACACCGGCCTTGGGTTTTTCACCAACTATTACTACTTCGTCCGGTCCTCGAACGCCTACGGCAAAAGTGCTTTTCTGTACGTGCCGGCTTCGACTTCAAACGATGTCGGGGCCTACCTCGATGCGCTGGATGGAAAGCTCACCGAGAGTCAGTTGGGCCAAGAGCTGTTGGATCGAATCGAGCTGATCGATGGTCCGCCGGCATTGCCAGGTTCTGTGAACAATCGCCTGGTAGAGCTTGACCAGCAAATCGGTGAAGTGACTGATCATCTTCAGGAACGCGTTAACGAAGGCCAGCAAGCACTCGCCGAAGCTCAGGCGAACTTCACCGAGGCACAGGAGACGCTGACCGAAGCTCAAGCGGCGATGCAGCTGCAGCTCAACCAGGTCAGCACCATCGCCAAATCGGGCGAGTATCAAAAGGACAAGGCCTATGGCGTCGGCGCATCCACACGTCTGAACGATCGTCTGTATCAGGCCAAGATCGCGGTACCGGCGGATGCGACCGGGGCTAAGTCGCCACCCAACGCCACCTATTGGCTGGATGTCGGCCAGGTCGTGACGGATTCCAACGGTCTGGCCACACGTGTCAGCACCGCTGAAAGCAAAATCACCAACATCGAAGGGGTCAACACCAGCCAGGGCACGGCGATCACCGGGCTGAACAACAGCCTGACGACCACCAACGGCAACGTTACCGCCGCGCAGTCTGCAGCGAACGCGGCGAACACCCTGGCCGGTGGCAAAGGCAAGGTGATCGTGCAGACCGGCGCACCGGCGGCAGCCGATCAACTGGCGCAGAACCTGTGGATCGACATCACCGGCGGCGCGAACACGCCTAAGCGCTGGACGGGTGCGGCCTGGGCAGCGGTGACGGACAAGGTGGCAACTGATGCGGCAGCGGCGGCAGCCAATGCCCTGTCGGTGGCCAACACCAAGGCAGACGCGGCGGCTTTGACCAGCCTGACCACTCGCGTGGAATCTACAGAAGGGACGATCAGCAGCCAGGGCACAGCGATCACCGGGCTGAACAACAGCCTGACGACCACCAACGGCAACGTGACCGCCGCGCAAACGGCAGCGAACGCGGCGAACACCCTGGCCGGCGGCAAAGGCAAGGTGATCGTGCAGTCCGCTGCGCCGGCGGTGGCGGATCAACTGGCGCAAAACTTGTGGATCGACATCACCGGCGGCGCGAACACGCCCAAACGCTGGACGGGATCGGCCTGGGCGGCGGTGACGGACAAGGTGGCAACCGATGCGGCAGCGGCTGCGGCCAACGCTCTGTCGGTGGCCAATACCAAGGCCGACGCGGCGGCGCTGACCCGCCTGACCACCCGGGTTACCTCGGCGGAAGGGACGATAAGCAGCCAAGGCACCTCGATCACTGGGCTGAACAACAGCCTGACGACTACCAACACCAACGTGACCGCTGCGCAGACTGCAGCGAACGCGGCGAACACCCTGGCCGGCGGCAAGGGCAAGGTGATCGTGCAGACCGGCGCGCCGGCGGCGGCCGATCAGCAGGTGCAAAACCTGTGGATCGACATCACCGGCGGTGCGAACACGCCGAAGCGTTGGACGGGTGGTGCCTGGGCCATAGTAACAGACAAGGTGGCAACCGACGCGGCAGCAGCGGCAGCCAATGCCCTGTCGGTGGCCAACACCAAGGCCGACGCGGCCGCGCTGACCAGCCTGACTACTCGGGTGGAGTCTGCAGAAGGGACGATCAGCAGCCAGGGCACCTCTATCACCGGGCTGAACAACAGCCTGACGACCACCAACGGCAACGTGACCGCTGCGCAAAACGCAGCGAACGCGGCGAACACCCTGGCCGGCGGCAAGGGCAAGGTGATCGTGCAGACTGCTGCGCCGGCGGTGGCCGATCAACTGGCGCAAAACCTGTGGATCGACATCACCGGCAGTGCCAACACGCCCAAACGCTGGAATGGCTCGGCGTGGGTCGCAGTGACGGACAAGGTGGCAACCGATGCGGCAGCGGCGGCAGCCAACGCCCTGTCGGTGGCCAACACCAAGGCCGACGCGGCGGCACTGACCAGCCTGACGACCCGGGTTACCTCGGCGGAAGGGACGATCAGCAGCCAGGGCACCTCGATCACCGGGCTGAACAACAGCCTGACCACCACCAACGGCAACGTGACTGCTGCGCAAAACGCGGCGAACGCGGCGAACACCCTGGCCGGCGGCAAGGGCAAGGTGATCGTACAGACCGCTGCGCCGGCGGTGGCGGATCAACTGGCGCAAAACCTGTGGATCGACATCACCGGCGGCGCGAACACGCCAAAACGCTGGACGGGCTCGGCCTGGGCGGCGGTGACGGACAAGGTGGCAACCGATGCGGCAGCGGCGGCAGCCAATGCCCTGTCGGTGGCCAACACCAAGGCAGACGCGGCTGCGTTGACGGCGTTGAACTCGCGAGTGACCAGCACCGAAGGCGCGATCACTTCGCAAAGTGACAGCCTAACGCAGCTCAACAACAGCCTGACGCGCTTCGGTGATAACTCGCCGACGAGTGTCTATCAGAGCTTGTTCAACGGTCTGGCCGTGGATACCTGGGCGAAGACTCTGGCTTCAACATTTGGCGTTGAGTCGTTGTCGAACGTGGAAGGTAACGTCAGCGGCGCCACGCTCACAATCGACATTCCAGGGGCCTCGAACTGGTGGGGGGCCACCAACAAAAAGATCCGGTTCGATCCGACTCGGCTGTACAAGCTTTCGGTACGGGTGCAGCAAGTGTCTGTGCGGGCCGGTACGCCGCCGCAGTTTTTCGCGGGCCTCGATTGTTTCGCCGATGACGGTGTGACCCGGGTGAACACCAGCGGGGCGAACTCCTCAAGTTCGTCGCATTACCTGCTGGCGAACTCAAAAACCCTGGTCGTGGGGGAATGGACCGAGCTGGTCACGTATGTGAAGGGGCACACCACGGGCACGGGAGGTTCGGGACTGGGCACCATCGCCAGTCCTAAACCCCTCAAGGCAGGGGCGCGTTACATCTCGCCGATGTTGATTGCGGGATACAACAACTTGGGTGGCGTGGTCGCGCTGGACTATTTCACCATCGACGACGTGACCGATCAGGTGCAGATCGATGCAACTTCGGCTGCAGTGGCTTCGCTGGATTCCACGGTGACCCAGCAAGGCGCGACGCTGACCAGTCAGGGCACCTCGATCACTGGGCTGAACAACAGCCTGACGACCACCAACACCAACGTGACGGCGGCGCAAACTGCAGCGAACGCGGCGAACACCCTGGCCGGTGGCAAAGGCAAGGTGATCGTGCAGACCGGTGCGCCGGCGGTGGCCGATCAGCAGGTGCAAAACCTGTGGATCGACATCACCGGCGGCGCGAACACGCCCAAACGCTGGACGGGTTCGGCCTGGGCGGCGGTGACGGACAAGGTGGCAACGGATGCGGCAACGGCGGCAGCCAACGCCCTGTCGGTGGCCAACACCAAGGCCGACGCTGCGGCGCTGACCAGCCTGACCAGCCGGGTGACCTCGGCGGAAGGGACGATCAGCAGCCAGGGCACCTCGATCACCGGGCTGAACAACAGCCTGACCACCACCAACACCAACGTGACGGCGGCGCAGACTGCGGCGAACGCGGCGAACACCCTGGCCGGCGGCAAGGGCAAGGTGATCGTGCAAACCGGCGCACCGGCGGCGGCCGATCAGCAGGTGCAAAACCTGTGGATCGACATCACCGGCGGGGCGAACACGCCGAAGCGTTGGACGGGTTCGGCCTGGGCGGCGGTGACGGACAAGGTGGCAACCGATGCGGCGACGGCGGCAGCCAACGCCCTTTCGGTGGCTAACACCAAAGCCGACGCAGCAGCGGTCACGGCCTTGAATTCACGGGTGACCAACGCCGAAGGCACAATCACTTCCCAAAGTGACAGCCTGACGCAGCTCAACAACAGCCTGTCGTCGTTGCAAGGTGATGTAGCGGGGCTGGGCTTGGACCCAGCACCCAATGCGCTTTGGCAGTTCGATACCGGTGTGGAGGGTTGGACTAATGGAGGGTCCACTGTTGCCTGGGCGGATGGCCAGGTAACGATCAGCTCAACAGGTACTGACCCAACGTTCTCCAGCCCATCCGGGTTGGGGATCAGCGGCTCGCTGTATACCAAGGTTCGGGCGCGGATCACGCGAATCGCCGGTGCGGGTTGGGATGGCAAGGTGTTTTATGCCACGCCATCGCACGCTGTGGGGTCGGGTTACTACAAAACCTTGGCAAACCCAATGTTGGCCAATGGGCAAAGCGCGGTGCTGGAATGGGACATGGCGGCGCTCTCCGTGGGCGGCTCGGATTGGGTCAACTCCACTATCTCGCAGATCCGCCTCGACATTGGCGGCGGATCTGCGGCAGACGTGTTCGCAGTCGACTGGGTGGTTGTCGGTCGAGCAGGTCCGGGGGCCAGCAGCGCGGCGCTGTCGTCGATTGATTCGAAGGTCACTCAGCAAGGCGCCACCCTGACCAGTCAGGGCACCAGCCTGACGTCGCTGAGCAATAGCCTGACGACTACCAACGGCAACGTGACTGCTGCGCAAAACGCGGCAAACGCGGCGAACACCCTGGCCGGTGGCAAGGGCAAGGTGATCGTGCAAACCGGCGCACCGGCGGCAGCGGATCAACTGACGCAAAACCTGTGGATCGACATCACTGGTGGCGCAAACACGCCCAAACGCTGGACGGGTTCGGCCTGGGCGGCGGTGACGGACAAGGTGGCCGCCGACGCAGCTGCAGCAGCGGCCAGCGCCTTGTCAGTGGCCAACACCAAGGCAGACGCCTCGGCGGTCAGCAGCTTGACCACGCGCGTGACCAGCACCGAACAACAGATCACGGCCCAGGCTACCAAGTTGGACGGGATCTATGTGCAGGTGAACCCGGACATGGCAGGCGATTCGGCTGGCTTTGCAGGGGCAACGACCAGTTTTGTGGGGGTATGGACCGAGCAATCCGCGCGAATCGAGGAAGGCATTCTCTCTGCCAAACGTACCGACACTGTCGAGGCGACCGCCAATATTGCCGTGGATTTAGGCCAACAAGGCGTGAACCTGGGCCAACAAGGCGTGAACTTAGGGCAACAAGGCGTGAACCTTGGCCAGCAGAACAGCGCCGCTGTGCAGCAGGTCAGTGCAGTCGTTCAGCAGGTTAGCCAGGCGCAGATTACGGCGGATGGCAAAGCGTCGGCCATGTGGGCGGTCAAGCTGCAGGTAAACGCACAGGGGCAGTATGTGGCGGCCGGCGTGGGTCTGGGTATCGAGAACGGTCCGGCGGGCTTGCAAAGTTCTTTCCTTGTGAGTGCTGACACATTCGCGGTCGTAAACGGGATCAATGGCACGCTGTCATCGCCTTTTGCAGTAACGGGCGGCCAGGTATTTATCCGGTCTGCGTTTATCCAAGACCTCTCATTGTCGTTCGGCAAGATCGCCGACAACATCCAGTCGGACAACTATGTGGCTAATAGCACCGGTTGGAAGCTGAGCAAGTCGGGTGGCATGGAGCTGAACTCGACGGTCGCCGGCCAGGGCAGGGTGCAGGTTACCAATCGGGCGGTGAAGGTCTGGGATGCCAACGGCATCCTGCGCGTGCAACTGGGAGATCTTGCCGCATGAGTTTTGGCATGAGGATGTGGGGCGCCGATGGGGCGCTCCAGATGGATGAAAACTCGTTCACGATGCGTGTGGTGATGTCTGCGGTCGTCACCTTCTCGACCAACAATAAAGCCAATCAAGACTTCTCTGTGCCTGGCAGTGATGCTTCCAACTCGGTCGCAATCGTTATTCCGGTGGGGCCATATAACGAAGCGACTTCCTATCAATTTGAAACTGAAATGCTGTCTGGGGTTGCGCGTGTCTACAACTACACGCGCACTTACGCAGCCAGTCTGTCCACCAGTGGAACCATGCGATTGATGGTTATAAGGTTTGCCTGATGAGCTTCGGACTCAGCTTCACCAATAACAGCAACAAGGTGGTCATCGATTCCGAATACGCCCGGCTTAACTTCATCTGCAGCGGCCGCTATGCGCCGACGCAAGAGTCTGGGCTGGGGTCGACCACTTATTTTCCCAGGGTGATCACGAGTGTCGAGCCACCCCTGGTTTTCTGTCGGCCAGACAGTGGGGGTATCGCCGGGCTGACGGCCATGCAGGTGATCGGATCGGCGGGCAACTGGACCGGTTTTTACGTCCGGGCGTATGACGTCAACACCAACCAGCCCAACGGCCGATACTTCGCTGCTTCATTTGGCGCACAACCGGTGGCGCAGTTTGGGCTTCGGCTGTGGGATGGCTCGAGCAAGTTGTTGTTCGATTCGGGCACGCCATGCGTGCTGTTCACCCGGGCGTTTCAAAACTGGACCTACGTTCGTTCGGAAACATCGCCGACTGGGAGCTTCAGTAACTTCTATACGGTTCCGTTCAACTTTCCAGAGAACGAATATCTGCTGATTAACAACTTCGGCATGTACATGGTGACCGGGTCGCCCTCTGGCCGACTTCTGAAAACGCTTTGGGATTTTAATGCCGGTGTGCTGTATGCGGTGACCGCTGGATTCAACAACCCATACGCGTTTTTCCTGCCTGCAGTATTCGCCAAAATTAACGCGTAATCCAAAAGACTTCAGTCTCTGGAGCGCGCGTATGTTTCTAGAAAATTCAGGAAGTCATAATGGCTAAACAAACAGTCAACCTAGGTGCAACGCCGAACGGAGCCGGTGGTGATACGCCGCGAAGTGCCTTCACTAAAGTACAGGCCAACATCGACGAACTGTATGCCGCGTTGGGCGCGCCAGCCTCCGGGGCGCTGCCCGCCGCGCTTCCTGTGATCGATGGCGGTACGGGGTCGACCACGGTAGCCGGTGCGCGCGCCAACTTGGGTTTGAAAACGGGCGCTTTGGTTAACATTGTGGGCACCATGGCGGCTGGCGACATCATGGAAGTCGGAGCAAATGCCAATGGCACCTACTTCAAATTCGCGAACGGTTTGATGATTTGCCGGGGTGAGTTTACGGGATATTCGGGAGGCGTTTTGAAGACTGTCAACTTACCCATGCCATTCGTTGACGGTAGTAACGGTTGTGCGGTATCAGTCATCCCATCGACCGGGTATGAAGGTTCGCCCACATATTGGTGTGGCAGCACGCAATTCAACTTTTATTCACCGAATACGCGAGTTTCTAACGTAGTAGTTTATGTCGCAATTGGGAAGTGGAACTGATGATTATCAATCTTTCGCCTCAGCGGCGTGATGACACTCTGGTGGCTTTTAAAACCGGGAATAAGCTGAACCTGAACTATGAAGAGTTTGATTTTTCTAAGTTGGGCGAGGGCGACACTCTGCCGAGTAATGCCATAGGGTCCAACTGGTTTTTCGGTAACGTGGAGCGCCGCGCGGGAGAACTGGAACTGACACTGCTGTTACCGAACCCGGTGAACTACAGTCCAGCTCAGGCCTTTCCAGTCCCGCTGGTAAATGTCCCGGACGGCCAAGTGGTATTCCCTCGACCCCTGCCAGATGAAAATGGTGTTTACGAAGAGCTGGTTAAGTTTAACCCCGTCCATCCCGCGCGGTTAGGCGTGATTGACTGGTCTCAGGTTGTAACCAAGGCCATGAAAGAGGCGGCCGCCAGTGCTGCAGTGCTGCTCGCCGCCAAGGAATCCTTGGTGCAGCGTAATACCGACGCTGCGTTACGCATAACGCGAATCAATGACCGTATCGAAACCCTTAGCTACGGCATCGAAGCCGGCGAGGCGAGCGAAGAGGACGAAGCCGAACAAGCACTGCTGCAGCTCAGCCTCAAAGCGTGGAAGGGCTACAAGTTCGCCCTGGGCAAGGTCACCATCCAGGCCACTTGGCCTGCTTCACCTGTCTGGCCGCTTGAGCCCGCCATGCCTGACATCCCGGCAGATCCCGAGGCCATGGCTTCCGAAACCCAGTAACACCCCTGCAATACCCATCACCCGCCATCGAGCGGGTTTATTTTTGCCTAAATTTTGAAACCGGAGATTCACCATGTCCTTTATCGTCATCAACACCAGCAATAACTACGATCCAATTCACCAGATGGAATTCGCGACCGCCGAAGAGGCCGACGCCCATGCGCGGGAAATTGTGACAACGCAACCTCAGGCAGTCGTTCGCACGGCTCAACTGATCAACACCTACACCGCGAAGGTAACCGTCACTTCGAAGCCGGTGCAGATCGTTCCGGATTCGCCTGCCAGCTGACAGAAGCACGTGATTCACGCCCGCCCCGTGCGGGCTTTTTTTCGTCTGGAGGAAAGTTATGACTGCAACTGAGAACGATCGCGACATCCTGGCTCGAACACTGTGGGGCGAGGCACGCGGCGAAAGTCTCGCCGGCCAGATCGCTGTGGCCTGGACCATCCGCAACCGCGTCAACGATGGCAAAGCCAAGTCGTGGTGGGGGGAGGGCTACGCTGGGGTGTGCCAGAAACCGTACCAGTTCAGCTGCTGGAACAAAAACGACCCCAATTATGCGTACCTGAGCAGCGCGAAGCCGATCCCGTTCCGCGAGTTGGCTCAGGCAAGGATCGCTGCTGACCAGGTGATCGCGGGCAAGGTGCCAGACCCCACCGGCGGCGCGACTCACTACTACGCGACGACCATGCCGAAGCCCCCATCCTGGGCGAAAGGCGCCAAGCAGACTTTGAAGGTGGGGCACCACGTATTCTTCAAGGACGTACCGTGACACCCGGGGCATTGAAGGCGGCATGGGTAGGGACACATACCGGTGAATCCCTTTGCCCGCTCGGCACCTGAAATTGACCGCTGCACATGAATCAAGTTAACTGTATATCTGTACAGTATCGGAATCGTGCGTCATGAGCTTTTCAATTCTAGGCCCCATTGCCGTTGGCGGCAGGAAATTGCCACTTTGCCTGTTCCATGTCCCGGCGGGCTTTCCTTCGCCGGCGGCTGATCACATCGAGGCGCACATATCGCTGGATGAGGTGATGAACATCCGTGCACCACACGTCTACCTGGTATCGATTACCGGGGACAGCATGCAGGGAGCTGGAATTTTCGACGGCGATTTGGGGGTAGTGGATCGCTCGCTTGAACCAGCCCACGGCAACATCGTTGTGGCACTGTTGAACAATGACCCGGTCTGCAAGCGTCTGTGCATCAGGGGCAAGGACGTGATCCTGTTGTCTGAAAACCCCAAATACCCTCCGCGGTATGTACTCGAGGGTGACGAGCTCTCTATCTGGGGCGTGATCACCTGCAGCGTCCGCAGCCATGTCTAAGCCAACGCCGGTTTTTGGGTTGATCGATTGCAACAGCTTCTATGCCAGCTGCGAACGGGTATTTCGTCCGGACCTCGCCAAAGTTCCGATCGTGGTGCTTTCAAACAACGATGGTTGCGTGATTGCTCGTAGCTACGATGCCAAGCCTTTCGTGAAGATGGGTGAACCGTATTTCCAGATCAAAGAGAAGCTGCGGCACCACGGCATCGTCGCGTTCTCGTCCAACTACGCGCTTTATGGAGACATGAGTGAGCGAGTGATGACGTTGATTGAATCGATGGTCCCTGCGGTTGAGGTTTACAGCATCGACGAGGCGTTTGCCGATCTCACCGGCATCGAAGGGCTGGATGCACTCGGGCGCCAGATCCGCAGCCAGGTACTGCGATGTACCGGCATTCCCGTCGGCGTGGGCATCGCTCCTACCAAGACCCTGGCCAAGCTGGCCAATCACACAGCAAAACGTTTGCAGGCCCAGACTGGCGGTGTCGTGAATATTTGCGACCAGGTCAAACGCGACTGGGTGTTGCGCAACACGGACGTGGCCGAAGTTTGGGGTGTAGGCAGGCGCATGAAAGTGCACTTGGACGCCTTGGGCATCAAAACCGCTATGGACTTGGCAAAGGCTGATGCGTGGTCTTTACGCAAAAACTTCAGTGTAGTGGTCGAGAAAACCGCCAGGGAGCTGGCTGGTACTGCTTGCTTGGAGCTGGATGAGCCAGACCCGCCGAAGCAGGAGATCTGCTGCAGTCGGATGTTCGGAAAACGGTTGAAGGAATTACCGCCCATCAAGGAGGCCGTGGCCACTTACATGATGAGGGCATCTGAGAAGCTGCGAGCCCAGAAGTCGCTGTGCAAGAAAATCAGGGTCAGCATTCGAACCGGGATGTTCAATCCTGAAGAGGCCAAATATGCGAACGGCGTGATAGTGGATTTACCCTATCCGACGGATGACGTACGCCTGCTGACCAAGGCTGCCGTCGACGCCCTCGATAGAGTGTTTCGCCCGGGCTTCAATTACAGCAAAGCCGAAGTGCTGTTACTGAATCTTTGCCAGCCAGGCGAGTACACCGATGATCTGTTCGCCATTTCCCAGCCGGCTGAGGCAACAAGAGTGATGGCAGTGCTGGACGAGATAAACGGGCGGTGGGGTAGGGGGACACTGCGCGCAGCCAGTGTACCCACCAATCCAGACTGGGGCATGCGCCGGGAAATGATGAGTCAGAGCTACACCACCAAGCTGGACCAGCTGTGGAGGGTATTTTGCGTTTGAGGAGATGCCTTTCGGCAGAACGCCCGGCAAGGGGTGCGATAGTTCGAATGAGCTGGCAGACCACCTGTCCGCATTCGACCGAGGCTATGTAAAAACTTTTTTAGCGCAATTGGAGCCCTGTGTCGATGGACCGGTCCTATTCCACCCAGGCCGATCATTCGCGAGTCTCTCTTGGACTGCAGCATAGATCTGGTGT
The DNA here is from genome assembly GCF_022496665.1 of Pseudomonas sp. TMW22090. NCBI lineage: Bacteria > Pseudomonadati > Pseudomonadota > Gammaproteobacteria > Pseudomonadales > Pseudomonadaceae > Pseudomonas > Pseudomonas sp. TMW22090. Next base: position 203,243 of record NZ_SCFH01000008.1, on the reverse strand, counting down.
GAGCCCATAGTTAGCACGGCCACTTGCCATTCAACCAGTTGATTGCGATGCTGCGGAGCTATGGGTCTTGTCCTCCGCCGGCATCTGGCGAGTCCGTATTGACAGAACTCTCAGACCCTCTCTACCACCTACGCTGGCGCTGTTTGTTGCCAAGGAGTATGCGTGAAATCTAAACGGTTTGAATTAGCGCTGGACCGACTTCAGTCCTCGGATTGGGCCGCATTCGAACGTCTCGCCTCAGTATTTTTAGTTGCTGAATTTGATGAGTTACGTACGGTGGCGAGCCCATCTGGGGACGGAGGAAGAGACTCTGAATTATTTGCTCCAATGGACGATCCCAAAGTGCTCGCACAATATTCAGTCTCAGTAGACTGGCGTGCAAAGATCAATGCAACCGTTCGCCGCCTCAAGGACACTTTCCCCGAAGCATTGGTTCTTATGTATGTAACCAACAAGCAAGTTGGAGCGGACGCGGATGATCTTAAAAAAACTCTGCGCACGAAGTACGGCCTAGCACTGGATATTCGAGATAGAAGTTGGTTTGGCGAGCGAGTAAATGAATCCCAGTCGAGACAAATCGCGGCCGAAGAGCTTGCTTGCTTAATAGTAGATCCATATTTAGCTTCATATGATGCGTCGCCGCACGTAAGTGCTGAACTAAACTCCCCCGAGGCAATTGCAGCACTCACATTTTTGGGGCTGCAGTGGCAGGATGATGTCAGAGAAAAAGGGTTGACTAAGCTGGCCTTCGAGGCTTTGGTACGCTCCGCTCTTATCGACACGCACTCGGATAGTCGTGTAACTAAATTAGAGTTGTATTCTCGGATCGAAAAGGTCTTTCCAAGACATAAGGCGGAAGAGCTCCGTGTTCACGTCGATACTGCAATAACACGTTTAGGTAAAGGCGCAATTAAAGCATGGCCCGGCGATGAATACTGTCTTGCGCACGATGAGGTTGTACGGTTTAACGAGTTTAGGGCTGCAAATGCTCTGGCGGAAACCGAACTTATGGAGTCGGTCGATTCAATCGCTAAGCTGCTAGTTACTGCCCGAGGCATACCGGGCCAGCACCAAGTAGAGTTATCTAAAAGGCTGAGGATTGTCGTGGATGCAGTTCTATTTGAGCGTAGCCAGTCATTCGCATTGGCCGTTCAATCAGGAGCGCTTGCTGCGCTGGCCGATGCAGATTTTAAAGATACAATAATTTCTGAGATAGCTAAATCGACCCTTCCAAAGCTGGCAGGGGTTGATTGGTTGTCGGTGATTCAACTTGGTATACGTGAAGTGCTTCTAAGCGAAGCGTTGCCAATTCAATCTTATTTGCGCTCCCTTGCTGACTCTTACACTTTGATGGCGTTTCTGCAGCAGACGCCCGACGTGCAGCGGGCAGTAGAAAAGATGTTTTCGCACGGCACTCTTTGGCTCGATACCACCGTAGTTCTACCTCTAATTTCAGATACGCTTTTGTCTAGCGAGGACGGCAGGGGCAGGTTTACTAGGATGATAGATACAGCGCTAGATGTTGGGCTGAAACTATTCGTAACTCCAGGTGTAATCGAGGAGGTTGAAAGACATATGAATAGATCCTTGATATGCGCTCGTCGGCCACATGCGCAGTGGCAAGGCGCTATTCCTTACTTGCTAGAGCGCTATGTTGCAAGTGGTCGCTCTACCGGCTCTTTTGCTGATTGGCTCAACAACTTCCGGGGAGAGTCTAGACCTATTCAGGACTTATCTGATTATTTGCATGATACATTTGGAATTGAGACTCTTGGTCTTGAGGAGGAATGTATGCGTGCTTCAGCCGAATTAAGAAGTGCACTACAAAGTATTTGGCTGGAAAGATATGAGAGAAGGCAGGAAAAGTACGGGGCTCCTTTGGACGATATGGCCATATCTCGTTTAGTCAGTCATGATATTGAATGTTATGCGGGAGTAGTACAACTTAGGACTCAGGAGCGTGCGTCCCCGTTCGGTTACAGCGCTTGGTGGTTAACTGTTGATAGGCAAACATTTGATTTGAAGCATCGACTGCGTTCTATGATGAATGACGTACCGCCTGACTCACCAGTTATGAGCGCGGATTTTCTCGTAAACTATCTTGCAATTGGTCCCTTGAGGAGAAAGGTTAATAAGACTGATGAATCTCATCTTCCTTTGCTAATGATCCTTGGCAACGCTTCTCAGTTAACTCCTGAGCTTATGGCGGAGGCTGGTACGTTGAGAGAACAGTTTAAAGATTTACCAGAACGCTTAATTCGAAGAAACGTTAGGGATGGGCTGGACCGAGCAAAAGCTAGTATTGGGCCAATTGCTAGCCAGGGTATTGATGCGATTGACGAGTCAATTCAAAGCTAATCTTAGTATAGGGGGTGGTGTGTGACGACACTGCCTCCTCTGCGGCTACAGCGTTATATAACGTTAACTATATCATTCGTGCGTTCGGTGTTGCTGTATTCGGAGAACGCCTGATTTAGTTATTGTCCTACGAGCTAAGACGCAGTCGAGAGGGGGTTTTCGGGCCGCCTTTGGCTGATCGATGCCCTTTGCGCCAGGAAGAAATCGGCCGGAGACTGAAAGTCAATTCATCACGTTGTAAGCGGTTCGGTATACGGATTTGTGCCCTTGTCAATTGTCAATTTTCTCCATCACAAATTGATGAGTTTTATTATGCCACTTCCTCTCAATCCTGATGAAATATCAGTGCCCTCATGAGTGTTCAACAATTTTTCGCATGATAAACATTTGTCGCTAGATGCGTTATCATGTTTGTCTGGGGTTTTTTTTAGAATTGCTGAAACTAGCTGGGGCCCCAGTTGAGCGATAGCTTTGAAATGGAAGCTTTGTGTATATTCTCGCAATAGTTGGTCGCCGCTTTTGATCATTGCGGAACCTAATTGCAGCCCATTATTTCCGGCGCTGTATGAGACTGTATTGCAACACGCAATAAAATCCCCGTTACTCAGGAGGGTAGGTCGATTGGCTTCATTGCATGCGGAGTAAGCCATATCTTTTTGGACGCTCCGATCTGCGGGCTGCAGTTGAGATGCGCGACCTATGTAATCGATCGGGGAACTCATGACTATTAAGTTTTTTCTTCCTGATGTTAATGCAGCCTGATAGCGTTCCAGCTCGTCAGCACTTTCATAAACTATCATTATCTCAACTGTTTTGTGTGATGAGATTCCAATGTCAATAGCTTCATTTATCAGTTCGATAGAAATAAATTTTTCATGCCATTTGCTGTAGCTTATAAACAAATGTGTGAGCCCGATAAGTTCATTTCCGGCTAACATTTTTTTTATCAGTTTGCTATTTGTCCAGTAGCCGTTTGTGTTGACGCCAAATAGCTTTCCATGTTCATGGGCGTAGTCAGATATTTTCTGAAGATGTTTAGGGTGTAAAAAAGGTTCGCCGCCACTCGCATGAAAAGCTTTGACGTTATCCGAGGATGAAACTGAATTTAGGAACTCTTCCAACACAGCGAGCGGTAGAATGTCATTCTTGCTTGGCGAGCTTTCGGTGCAGCAGTGGGCACAAATAAAATTGCACTTATTTGAAAGAAACAGACCTATCACCGCTCCGCGGTCGCTAAAGTTCTCCCTGAAGCTCACAAGCATTAACCCAGTATGGCGCGGCACGCCGCGCCATAGGCGATATTTGTCATTAAAAGCGAGGATCTAATGGCGCAGTATTCTCTATCGTCTGGCTTTATACTATCTATTAGTTCGTAAATTTCCGCAGCGTGCCCAACGTCTGCTTCAGCATGAATCGCCAGCGTTCTAAAAGCAGACTCGTCGAGAGAAGTTTTTGCCTGTAAGTACGATATGGCTTGTACTGTTGGAGGGTGTGATTCGAGTGCTAACATATATCCTATTACGGCAAATGGGGTGATATTTCTAATTTGGTAGTAAGCGATTCCAGGGACGGCTAAAACCTCAGCGCACAACGTATTGGTTAAATAGCTTTCAGACTTATCAGTCGCGCATCTGAGATCCTCGAGAGCCCACTCGTAGTGATTAGACTCTTCCTCCATGTGCTTCTCAAGGTACGGCGTTAGCTTGGGGTTATATGGTTCTACGGGGCTCGTTATGGCGACCTTCATGATGTCCACACTAGATCTAATTATGTGACACGTAGCTGCTAGATAATTCAAAAATTGAGTCTCTGGGTTTATAGAGTTCAATATAGTTCCGTAAGGACTTCCGATTAGTTTGTCAGTAGCCATCGATAGTGTTTTTAAATTTTTTGAGCCCATACAATTACTCTCTTTTTTTTATGAGAAGGGGGCGCCGCCCCCTTCCCATAATTTATGTCGACTCAGAAAATTTTTCCGCCACATATGTTTGCGGGGGTCGCAGCATCCTTGGGAAGAATCTGTTGAGCCTTTATTAACGCCTTGATCTCATTCAGTGTCAAATTTCCGAGAGCGTCAATTTCATTTTGAGACAGGCACTCGGCGCCCTGCATGCCTAGGTCAGTAAAAGTTTTAAGTGTCGCTGTTCTTGCTGCGTTATCACCTGACATGTCCAAGCCCTCCACGTTAGAAGTGAGTTAGTAACTGAAAAGGTGCTAATTACCAAACTCAGCGTAGCTTCAAAGTTTGACAGCGCAAGGTCCGATAAAAAATTTCAAGCAGTAGAGTATTTCTGTATCAAAAATGGACACCTTTTACGATTTCAGCCCTATAACTGGTGGGAATAACGGCGCGTTATGATCTCGTTATTTTGGAGTTTGCGATGGACGTAGATCTACGTCGAGCCACCGTCGTAGATTGACTGCTGTTGGCCGATTCTGTTCAGAAAGTCGGCCATGGTCTGCGCATCAGAAAAGTACGCATCCGAGATTGAAATCTTTACTTCTGGCAGAGGCTTCCGAGCTCGGATTTCACGTAGCAGCGTAAAAAAAGGGCGTTTTCATCAGTCGATGATCAGGCAGTGTAGTCAGGCCGACTTTTTCAACAGAATCGGTCGATATCAGTCATTCGGGGCATGAGGACGGTCGATTCGCTTTAAGGGTGAGGCAATATGAGCTTGGCAGGACGCTAGAGAAAGGGGGGGCTTGTACCAGTTTTTGTACCAGTGACCATGAAAGCAGGTCAAAACCAGGTTCTCCTGAGTAGGTAAGTGCCCGCATCCATTGACTATTATGTCGCGGGTATCGTGGGCGAGGTTCTGAAATGCCAAGCGCCGAAGATTTGAGGCTCCGGGGCTGCTATTTTCACTTTCATACCCCGGTGCCTGGCGAACCTGGAGCCGTCAAAATTAACGTCTAGTAGACGTCCGTCAGACAGGTTGTCAATTTTTGGTAGCCTGCTGCAGTTTTGCAAGACACTCTTTTAGTGCTGGAGCAAGGCTGGGGTCCTGGCTATGTTGTCCCACTGCAGCGTCTGCAAGCGCAACGCCTCCTTGTACGACATTAGCTGCTGTGGTTTCAGCTACCACCCGACTGTCAATTTTAATCAAAAACTCTTTTGCTCTAGGCTTTGAAATGGGATCTTTTGCCGAGATTTCCATGCATTCATTCAAATCTTTAACGGCACCATAGCTGCCGATTGTGCTCAAAAAACCGACTGCTAGGTAAGCGCAATAAACACCACCAATCACCAGGCCTGCAACGCCAAATTTATTCAACAGAGATTTCCTCTTTGTCTGCCGCTCAAGGTTTTCAGATGGGGGATGGCTGAAGGCCATTATTATGCATGCTTGCCTCTGTGATGCGTAACCTCTCCAAGCACAAAGACTGTACAACTGATGACGGCATGCGCCACGATGGTTTAATTACTCAACCGTAGGTGGATAGAGCTATCACGCTGGCGGGTAGATTGCTGACGAGCAAAGCTGACCTGCTATTGCCCCGGTCGGAGAGCTACCCATGATCACCGACTTTCCACCCGCAGGAAGAAGAGCCCACGTGTACCCAGCGTATGCCCCATAGCTATTTTTCCCGTTAATTTCGATATACCAAGAGTCTTTCGATCTGTCTCTGGCTTCCCCTCGGTCGTCCGACGTCAGGAAAAATGTGTCTCGAAACTTCGCGCTTTCAGGATCCTTCAGGTAGTAACTTGCCGTCGTGTGGGCTAACTGGACGATATTTTCGTTCATCGAATATCGGTAAAGGACCGAGGGTTTGGTAGGTGCAGACTTTGGTTGCGTGGTGCAGCCAGCCAGAGAGAAAAGGATAAAATATAGCGCGAGCTTTTTCATGAAACATTCCATTGTTTATATTTTCGATACTGCTGGGTTGAGGATGCTACACGAGTTGGTCTGCCTGGCGCTCGCGTGGGATCCGTCTTGCGCAAAACCTCCTCTAGAGCCCGCGTGTTTCCGTTTGCATGAGCACAAAAAAGCGGATGTTTTGCCACCACCTAGAATCAATATTATCCTTGTAAAACAAGTCATTAGGTTAATATAGGCCCCAGCATGGGGTGCTAGGGGTCGAGTGTTCGAATCACTCCGTCCCGACCATATTTTTCAATGACTTAGCCGAACTCTTATAAGTTCGGCTTTTTCATGTTTGGAAAATTACTCCCACATTTACTCCCACGGATATCTTGGATCTCGGTAGCTATACCATCTGAGAGGCGTTCAAGTTTCGTGTCTTCTAGTCGCCCCCTACCAATGCAAGAATCTAAAGATGCGAAGACGTTCGTCAGTGGGTTACCGATCTGGACATTCCGCGAGGCAAGCTTCGGGCTATGGCTATAGGTAGCGCGGAGCTCTCTGTTGCTGGTGAGGTGATCCGGACGTCGCTCAGACTCCGGTAGAGTCATCGGATATCACATGCTTCCCGCGACGGAGGTTCGTGTCGATGGGGACTATGAACTTCCTGGTGATGGAAGCTCGGGGCCGATCACGCGCATTAACCTGATTGTTTAAGCTATGGATGCCATGCTTACGTGATTGCGGCGCCGGAAAGCTTGGTGAATCCGAAGCCTGTAAATACAGTCAAGCTCGTTTTCTCCAAAAAACATTTTGACTTCGCTCTAGCACGGTAGTTACAACCAGAAAAAGCTAATTGTGCCCCCAATTTTGCCCCCATGCGCACCGGGTGCGCGAGCGATCGAGAATGGCTATTTCTGAGCAACTCCAATATGGCAGTGATTGGTATTCAGCGCGCCTCGGTATACTGGATGAGCAGCCCGTATCTGGCAAATCCTTGCTCGTTCGGAAGAGGAAATGGGTAATGAGTCGATATCTTCAAGCGGAGATGTCGGATCTGTTTCTCAGCACCTTGAATCGCCCCGGATTCTGTAGACAGCATGCAAACTCATTTGCGTGGCAAGAGTGATCGCGATCGGCGCCTCATCGAAAATGAACACGGATTACACACGACCTTGTACACGCAGCTTGGTCTGGCTGGACTCCCAAGATTTTATGAAATCTGATATCGGGTTTCTGTTGCTCATTCGTCATTTTTATCGGAAATGCTGGTGATATGGATCGCGTTTGCACCATCGTCACCGGTCAGATACATCCGCAGGGCGAACAGCAGATCAGGTGTCTGGTCGCCGTCGGGCTTGTCGATGTTGATCTGTACACGGGAATAAAGGTAACCATTCGATTGCGCGACGAACTCCGTCACCCGTTCGACTTGAGTGGCCAACGCCTTGGTAATTTTCTGATGGGGCTGAAGGAGCATCCTGATCTGAGCGTCCCGGGAGTTACGTGCTCGAAGCAGGCCCAGCAGAAGCTCAAGCGGTTCGGTGGTTTGTTGGAGCCAGTTGAGGGTCGTCCTCTTGTCATTAGGCCTCTTTTTGGACGGACACGGTTTGATTTGACTCAGGACAGTGTTCAGCGAATCAAGGATGGCCGTCATCTGTTCCACATCAAATCGTTCAACAAAGTGCCTGTCTCGCCAGATGGCGTAAGCAAACACACGAAGGGCGCTCTCCGTCGGACGTTCCATAAATCCGGACAAGATGGATTGCTGCCATGGCTCGACAACACGACCGAGCGCAAAACCGATGGCCCGTGGGTTGTCAATTCTGTCCTTGCTGACCTGCTCGGTTATCCACTGAACGCATTCATCGGGAGCATCGCTGTGCATGCAGCACATTAAAAAACGGATTTCGTCTTTGATCTGTTTCGGAAGCTGAGTTTCGTGCAACAGTGACGCGAGGTAGTGGGTGTTGGTTCGGGTTGTGTCAGCAAAGGCCTGGGGGCATTCTGCATCGTCAATCGAACGCCCATCACGCCAGATCTGGATCACAGGGTAGTAAAGGGCTTTGCGCATTTTGATGACCTGCGCACTGATTGACGCGTCATCGAAAACCTTGAGGCGCTCTATTTCCTGATGATGTTCACCTGCAATATTTCGGCCGGAGTACTTTCCAGCGTTCTCGACGACTTCAAATGAAATCCTGCTGCCTTCGACAAAGTCCGCGTGGCTTGTGCCATCAATGAACTTTTTTTGATGAATGAAGACCTTTTTTGCAGATAGATCCATGTTGGCAAACGTGAAATCCCCTTCGTGCTTGTCCGGGCGCCATATCGTACTGATGACACCGGTTGTCCTGTTTCGGGGACGTATATAGATATCCTGATCCAGCCGTGCGACTGCGTTCGTTATCCAATCAAGTAGATCAGAAGTTTCATCGCCGCCATCCTTCTGTACGTGGTGCAGATCCGCCCATGTCATCGGGGCAGGATATTGGGGGGCAGGGGCGTCGGTGATGATCACGTCTGCAGTGCGGCACCATGTAGCGTGTACCTGCTGGAACGATCCGTTTCGCGGTTTAAAAATCAGTTTGTAAGGATCGTCCGCACCATATTCAAAAGTCAGGCGGAGCTCGCATACGGCGTCTTTCTCGAGTGGAAACGCCGGCGATTCCAAACGGGCCGAATATCCGAGGTCTTCGGTACTGTCGCCCAGAAACAAAGGAAATTGATAAAAAGCTTTGTTAGCGGGGAGCGTGAAATCTTCGCGAACCTCAACTGCGACCGGCTTGCCACGCAGCGGTTTGACGGTCGTACCACGGGAAACAAGGTGGCAGCGCCGATGAAGTCCATCCCTGACGGCCTTGATCGAGAGTTCGGGAATCTGGTCGCGCCACAGTGCGACCCCCCCTGCGCGTTGTTGCAGGGAATGAAGGCGTGTGCCTCCGATCACCGGACTGTTCGTCAAGTTGATCGCGAAAGCGAATTGCCCGATGCGCGGGTCGTTTTTCAAGTCCGCGGCGTCGACGACAGGGAGCTTTATTGCGCGAGGTGCTTCAAGCCATTGCCCTTGATCGTCGAGTGTGGGGATCTCGTACTTTTTTTCTTCGTGCATCTCTGGAGACGCGTTCGAGATGATGACCGAAGGATGGCGCTCCCAATAAAAACCGTTCGTTTCGGGCAAGACTTTCTTGAGTTCCGGGTCGAACCTGGCAATCAACTTGGTGACGCAAGTTTTGCCGCCGACGCTATCGATAACCACGATCGCGGAGTCATTTCTGACTTTCGAGTAATCAGCTCGCTGAAAGGCCGCGGCGATGCTGCGGGGCAGGGGGGTCGCATTCTGGAACCGGGCGTTGACATGGCGCCGGATAACGTCAAGCTCGAAATCGTTGAGGGTGTCGGGAACCAGCCAGATCAGCGTCTCGTGCCTGAACACGCTGTGTAGTCTTGAGGCAAATACGCGGGCGGCAGAGTCCAGTTGCTCGGGATCGGTTCTGGAGAAAAACAGATCCGCCCAAGACAGGGTAGTCGCCTGCGCATGAGCATAAATCCCATCGGAGGCGAAAAGGTCGAGCGCCACTGCGGTATTCGCATCGCGCCATTTTTGCCAGAGAAACGCGTCGGGCAGAGAGCTGAGGGTTGTACCTGTGGCATAACGAGGGCGCAGGGTGGCGAAATCGACACAAACCGGAGCACAGATATCTTCAACACTGACGTTGCGGTTGATTGTCTCCGTTACTCGCTGAGCGACGACTTTTGAAAGCCACGGTCGAATTTCGAAACGGTCGTAATCGAAAAATACCGGCATGTCCGCGAAGCGGTGAGTGCCGTCCCGCCACATCTGGGCATAGGTGTTCCACAAACGTTTGGTCCGGATACGTTCCGGCAGCCTCGAATGATCGGCAGAGAGGTCATCCTCCAGCGACTGAAGCAAGCGCCAGGCATCCCATACACGGCGGTAGTCGCGGTGCGACAGGAGCGTGTTGTTCGGCGGCAGGTTCTCCCAGCGACCGATGTCGCGGGCGTCGCCGGAACGTAGCCAGGTCAGGATTTGCAGGAGCAGATCATCTTCGTGTCCGAGAATATCCCGGCGCAGTTCCAGTAGCTGTGCGAGGTGCTCGACAAAGGCTTTTAGCAGGCGGTTTTCTGGCAAGTTGATCGATTGAAACCGACGAACGGCCTGCAGGTAAGGGTTACCTGCCAGTTTTTCTCGGATATTGCGCCCTGGGCGGTTGCTGAGCTTGATGAAACTGTTGGCATCGAGTTCGCGTACGGCATGAACCGGCAGCAGCGCATGTTCGCGACGAGGCGCTTCGTTAAGCCCACGGAAAAGGCGCTCAACCGAGTGGCGGCTGTGTTCAACGATGCGCCAGAGGCGGTCGCGAACCGGACGCCCTGCAGAAGGCGGCGAATACCCGGACATTCTTGCCAGCACCGATGACAGCGATTGAGGCAGCGCTTGTCCGCTTCTCGGGTCGAATTCGACGGCATGGCAAAACCAGTCTGACTGATCGAGCAACGTGCGGATGACGTCGCTGTCCTTTTGCGTGCCTCGGTTATCGGCGTAAAGCCCGGACAGCGAGATGTCCGCCGGTGATGAAAGGTCAGATATCATTGCCGACGATTCTCCCGGCCTTTACGCTTTCCTCCAGTTGTCTGCGCAACTCATCGCGTTTTTCAGCAGACCTCCCGTTCCACATCTTGTGGCGCTTGTTCTGATCGACCTCGTCTTTCATGTACAAGGTTGGAGGGGTTTCTTCAGCGGCCGTGGTCGAACTCGCGACTCGTTTGTTGTCCTCTGTCGGCGATTGCGAGACTGGCGTATTCAGATAGTTTGCCGATTGCCAGATGAACTGGCCGTAGCCCAGTTCGCAGGCGAGGTCGAAGTCTTCGCGAAGATTGAATGGTTTACCGATAAAAACCCCCGTATTGAGCTGGTTGCGGATTTTATCGAGGCAGTCAGTCTGGCTCTTGCCGCGAGTGTCTATCCCGCGAAGCTTGGGCATGACCTTCTGCACAAGTTGATCTTCGAAGGCGGTGTGCATGGCCTCGGCCAGCAGGGTTTCGTCCTTAGCGTCTTGAGCCGCCCGGACGTCCGGGTAGTTGGCCATGTAATATTCGATGGACTGCCAGACCCGGTGGCCAAGCGCCCGGCCGGACACAGACAACGCCTCATTCAGTTTCTCGATGAACTGCATGAAGGGGTTGATTTGTTCTTCCGAGAAGATGCTTTCTCTGGTCAGCCAGTCATCCCAAGTCTTTCTGTGTAGCGTGTTGCCACGATTACTCTCATTAAGAGGCTTAAGTTTCAGGCGACGTTTAAGCTCGGTCGGACGCGGGAAGTTGATGATAATCGAGCGGTCAATCACCTTGTCAGAAAGTGATTTGGTGGTTTCATCCTGATTCATTGTTCCCGCCCACAGGACGTTACGGCCTAGCGGAAGTTTGTAAGGCTCCATTCCCGCGCCGATTTTTACCGGCAGAAACGGTACATCCTTGCCTTTCTTGCCACGCCGCAGTTCAAGCTTGCTCAAGAACTCGGCAAAGTAGAGTTCAGGGTGAGCAAGGTTCATTTCATCAAGCAGTACCAGGCAGACGGAGTCAGACAACCCCGGATATTCTTCACTCCATTGCTTCTGGCTTTGCGCGAGCAAATGCAGAACCGGCTGGGCGTCGAACTTGTTGTCAATCGAATTGAAGAAGCCAAGCATCGACTCCTGCGAATCCCAGTTTGGCTGGACCGACAGCGGCTCGAAGTAAATGCCGCCAAAGTGCGAGTAGAGGCGCGGCAGTTCGGATTTACCGGTGCCGGAAACGCCTGAGAGTACGGTAACCGGAGACCATTCGGACGTTTTCAGCGCTGTATGGAAGGCTTTCAGGATGCGCGGATTGAAATTCAACCCGTAGGCGGTGCATGCGTTGCCAATGTCCGTGAGCCATTTCATTTCATTGATTTTGCGCTGCGCAGGCTGCACGACTTTTTCTGCAGCGATATGCGGAATCTCGATTTCCTTGTGACGCGCCTCGACTTCCGCAGGGCGTTCGTAAGCAGCGCGAAGGCGGTTGAGTTCGGCTTGCGCTTCGTTTGCCGAACCTTCGAAGATAGAAGCCCTATGCGACAGGGACACGTTTTGCGCATGGAACTCGGCGTTTTTGCGGCGCAACTCGCCGACCTCCGCAACATCGGCGCTGTTGCTCTCGAGTTGTCGGGACAGTTCGTCTGCTCGGGCCTTCTGAGTTTTGTACTCCGATTCGAGCGCCTGGGTCCTCAGACGCATTTCTTCGGTGGGCCTTGTGGCGAGATCTTCCCGCAGACGCTTGAGTTCATCGGACTGGCTGTTCAACTCGCGAAGGACCTCGGCCGGGTCGTTACCGCCAAGCTGACGTTTCAACTGCTCAAATACGCCCAGTAGGTCGGTTTGTGTAGCGAGGCTGTCCCGCAGGCGCTGGTTATCCTCGACATAGGATTGTTTGTGCTTGTTCAGTGATTTGTGTGCTTCTTCCAGATTCGCAGCAAGTTCCTCAGCGAGTAAGTCGTTCCGTCTGCTCCATTGTTGCTCCTGCCGCTGCTCTCTGCGCTCCAGATTCCGCTCGGAAATTTCCAGCTCCATTTTTCGGCCGTGGATGTCGCCTTGCAGGGCAGACAGCGCGGCTTTCTGTTTCGCAAGCTCCGAATATTCCTTGTCTAGCAATGCGCGGGCGTCTTCGTGATGCTTCGCCCAGGCATCGCGTTCTTTGGCGATGTCGGTGCGGATGCGGTCGCGCTCAACGTTTTCGGCATCGCAAACTTCGGACAGGCGTTTGGCCCTCAGCTTGGCGATCTCTTCTTCGAGGGAGGAAATTTGCTGTTCACGGTTTTCGGCAATCTTTCGTTCGGCGTCGGCACGCAGAGTGCGTAACTCATCGCTCAGGCCGGTACGTTTATTGCGCAGTTCAACTTCCAGCCCGACACGTTTATTGTGCAGCTCAACTTGCAGTTCGGCACGTTTATCGTGCAATTCACCTTCGAGCGCGGCACGTTTGTCGCGCAGTTCGACTTCCAGTCCGGTACGTTTATCGCTCAATTCAACTGCCAGCTCGGTGCGCTTGTCGCGCAATTCAGTTGCCAGCGCAGCGCGTTCGTTGGCAAATCCGGCCTCGCGTTTTTGTTCATCGGCCTTGAGTTTTTGCTCGAGCTGATTGAGTTCGGCCACCTTCTGATTCACTTTGGCAATCGTGCGCTGTTTCTCTTCATCAAAGGATTGTTGACGCTTGGCAAGCGCCTGTTCACGGGCAGCTATTTCGGTTTCTCGGATTAGCTCAGCGGCATCCTGCTTCGCGGCATCTTCCAATTTGCCAGAGTGCTCCATTCCCTATACCTCTATCAGTGTCTTGATTATTTTGTAAGATGCTTTGCGAAGTTGCGCGACTTGCTCTTTTAGCATTGGCAGCGGCTCATTGCCGTGGCCCCGCTTGGTAATCACAGCTGTCATATCGTCCACGAAAGACGGGGCAGTACTGGCAATTGACTTCAATACGTCCTCATCAGCCATCAGCAGAAGGGCGATCACGCATGCCCCCAGCGACTGTCCGACACCCTGCAAGGTTTGCCGCACCGCTGCAGGCCTGACCGTGCGCAGACCTTCAGGCAGTTTGCTGCAGAGGCCGGCATTGACAGCTCTGGTTCCGGCGACCGCGATAAGCTGCGCATCGTCGGCCTCAGGGGGTAACCAATAGATCAGCGACACCTCGAAGACGGACTGCAAAGCTGCGTAGAGATCGCGAACGAATGGGAGTGCATCGTCCCCGTCCTTGAAAGACAGAAAGGCGCGCTCGACATGAACGAGCCGGTCTTGCAGGTTGGCCCCGAAGCGGTTGAATGTCTTGTAGCCGAACTCGCTCTGCAGGCTGGCGCGGGCATCCAGCAACGAGTCTGCGCGAAAATCGCTGTCTGTGTCGGAAGGAGAGGTGGACGCGAGAGTCTGTGAAAACTTGATCTGCACAAGCAGTGTCTCGATGATTTCACGCATCAACGTTGCGTCCGACAGTTCCATCTCCGGGGCGTCAGCCTTGCCTTTGCCGTGGCCCTTTTCATCGCGCTGCTTTTTGATGTGAAGAAGCTGGTTTATGAGCTCTGGTTGCTGTTTCGCGAGGCGCCGCAAGGGATTGGACTCGTCGTCTTCTGCTTGCAGGATGGCGATGGCGAGGAGGGTCTCCAGTTCCGCCTTGCCATTCTGAAAATCGATGAGTTTGCCTTCTCTTATGGGTCTGAAGCCCGATCGCGGCGCGGTCAGGCCGATCTTGGTCGCGGCCTGCGCGAGCAAGGCGCAATGCTCTTTAGGCTCTGTGAACTTGAGCCCTTCCAACTCACTTTCATAGGGAGACTTGATGCATGCGTAAAACAGGGCCCATTCCAGGGCCGAGTAGATCTGAGCGATAGAGTGAAAGGGGGCATTGGGCCGCAGGCGCAGACTGTGAAGAAGTTTTGGAAAGCGCAGCCAATTGTCTTCGGTCTCGAATGCCTCCTTCGGCTTTTCGTCCTGGTTGTGCGCCTTCGGGTTGCTCAGTGAGGCTTTCCAGTTTTTCAACCAGTTGGCCTGCGCTTCATCTTGTTCAAGCAGATGGTCGAATGCCCGTTCAAGGATCAATGAGAAACCATTGCCGAACGGGTCGGCGATACGGAATTCACCATCGCTTTTCTGGATTGCAATCGGACAGTGGAGGAAATGCCGTTCTGCTTTATCGATGATCATGATCTTCTGAATCGGCGGAATATTTTCCTCCCGTCCCGAAGCCGCCGATCTTCTCTGTATCAAGCGTACTAAGCTGATGATATCGCGCTGAGTGGGAGGGCTATGCGTGTGGGCGTCATTCAGTGGGATGCGCCTATAGCGCTTGTTCTCTTCCTGTTTCTGCAATGGATTGTTGTCGTCCAACCAGTGCATGAATGGCAGCATCTGTCCGGTGACGAGTTCGCGAAACACCAGCGCGGTGGCAAAAACCGGCACTTGCTCATCGTCGTTCGCACCGACATCTTCCTTTTCGACAATAACGTTGAATGGATCAATCAGTGCCTTGTCCTGCAAGCGCAGAAGGATGCTTTCGATCAGGTCGAGTGGAATGCGGGTTTCCTCCGCCAGTGCCTGAGCGTCCATCGCACCGGATACCGCGAGGAGCTTGAGAATGAGTTGTTCGAAGGCGTTGAGGCGCTCGCCATCTGCAACGGGTTTTGGCAGGGTCACGCGATAAGTGTTCACTGGCCACATCAGATCGCGTTGCCCGCCAATGGCAGCACCGAACGGCTTTGGTGTGCCGTAGTCCAGGAGTTTCAACATTGCAGAATGACTCCCTGTTCCTGGCAGAGACGATGGAAATCCACCAGTCCCGGGATATGCTCGGCGGCCAGTCTCCCGTGCAGCAGACCTGAGTCGCCGACCACCACCAGCAGTTTTTTCTGGCGGCTCATCGAGACATTGAGGCGGTTATAGAGGCAGAGGTGACCGAACAGGGACCGTGCCTGCTTCTCTTGACTCTCTAGAGAGGTTTTCCAATCTTGTGGCATGGTCCTCACGGTCGACAGAAACACGACATCGAATTCCATGCCCTGGAACGAGTCCACCGTCCCGATACGGAGCCTCTTCTCGTTTTCCGCAAACGCACCGAGTTGCTCCCTGATGAGTTCGGACTGCGCCTTATAGAACGAGATCACCCCGAACGACAGATCCTTGCCAGCGTCGCAATCCATCCACACCCTTAACTGGCGTGAGATGACAGTGGCTTCGGCCGGACGTATCCAACTGGTGTCGCGGCGCAGATGCTTCCCTTTTTCCGCGGGCACCTCCAGCCAGACCGCGGGTTTGCCGTCGGTGTCTGGAAGGGCATGGACGAAATCGCTGGCAGGCCGCCCGGATTTGAATTTCTCGGATGGATCGAAATGCTCATAGAAGTTACGGCTGATGAAATCGCCGAGGGTCGGGTGCATGCGATATTGTTTGTCGAGCGTGACCCGCCGCGGGATCTTGTCGTTGTCCTCCAGTGTCTTCAGGCGTTCTGAGAACAGGTACTGGAACATCGACTTCTTGAGCCATTCGGATTCTGACGGTCCTGTTTCGCCGGTTTCCATCTGACCGGCCACTTCTTCGTCGATGATGTGGGGCAATTGGCGGTGGTCGCCGACGAGAATGATGCGCTTGCCCTGTGCCATCGGCACCATGAGGTCGCGCGGCGAGACTCGTGCGGCCTCGTCGACGATCACATACTCGTATTCCAGTCTCTGTTGGTTGTCGTTTTCATCATCGCCCCTGATGCCTTTCTGTTTTTGCATGTTCCCACTCACGCTCTGCTGGCAGGTGGCCGCGAACGCGAAACTGTAATCGGACACTGCCTCCAGCATGCTGTAAGGGTTGCTGTCGAGTTCAGCGAGGAATTCGGCCAACGCGGCAGACCGCTTGTCCCTGGCAGTATGTCCCACGGACTTGATACGTTTGATGGCCAACTCTGCCAGCGCAACGACGGCGTCATTGCGTTTTTCTACGCGAAAGACGGGAGGAGTGGTGAAGCGGACGAGCAGTGTTTTCTTCAGGTTTGCCAGCGCCTCGAGAAATGGCGGCGGTCCATCTTCGCTGCGCCACAGGCTGGCGTTGTCCAGTAAATCGTGATCCGCCTGATCGAGCATGTCGCGCAAGTCGTCCAATGCGTCAGCGGCTCGATCCGGTCCATCGTCTGCGAAACTCTCGAAACGGCAGCGAATACGGCGCACGACATCCAGCCATTGACCGGAACTGTCATTCAGTTGTTCTTCCTGGCGCATCCTGTTCAGGAGATTCACGGCTTGACGTGCACCGTTTTCGCCGAGAACCCGAATGCCTAGCGAAGCAACTTTTTCGGCAAGGTCTGCACCCAATGCACGCGTAGGCGTCTGGATATAGTGTAGGCACAGAAGCTTGATTTCCGTTTCCTGCTCGATTTCGGCAATTTGCGGATTTCGCTCGCGCAGTTCAGTTGCAAGCTTTGCGCACCATTCGTCCATCCTTTTTTCGAAGATGCTTAATTCTTCCAGCGGTGTATTGGAGCGCGTGCCGAACTTGGGAACGGGAAGACCATTAAGCGACATTCGCTCGATCATGTTTTCGACCGCGTCATGCTGAAAACCGGTCAGCAGCACTTGGCCTTTTATACTCGCGCCGCGTTTGTCGGCCATCTCGTTCAGCCGTTCGAGGATCGCGGCGATAACGGTGGTCTTTCCGGTCCCGGGTGGCCCTTGAATCAGCGCAATGTCGGGTGTTTCCAATGCGCAACTAATTGCCTCCAGTTGTTTCGGGGTGGGGTCTTCCTTGAACACCTTGCGGCGAACAAATGCCGTCAGCGGTGCGATTGACGGTGGCTTGCGGGCCGGTGCGATTTTCCCTTTTTCCTCTACCAGCAACCCGAGTTGCGGGTTGGCTGCGCGGCCCTCACTGATCGAGTGCCGGGCGGATAACCGTCGCTTGATCTGGGTGATTTCTCCCGCCAGCGAGAGGATGAAACGGCCCGACGGCGCTGGCAAGGTTTCAGTCTTGAGCGTCAGTATTTTCGATTCCTTGTCGAAAGCGATCACCTTGAAATGGGTGTTTGTTTTTTTCCGCTCTTCTTGCTGAAGAAGCTTTTCTTTTTCTACGGCTCGCTCTATTCCGCTCGCGAAATCCTTGAAGCGCAATGATGCGTCTTCCAGGTAATCCGGGAGTTGTTCGATCAATTTGACTTCGGGCACAAGGCCCTGCTCCAAGGCTTTCAAAGCAGTCTCGCTGGCTTGGGAAATGCGAACAGAGACCGTTCCGTCGCGTTTCTCGGCCATGTCGGAGAACTGCAAGGCGCCGACTGTCCGTGCTCGCTTGAGCAGCAATTCGCCTTCGAGATCGCCGAATTCGTCCCATTTTTTCAGATAGCTGACATCGTCCTGCGTCAGTTCGGTTAACTGCGCCTTGGCGAAAGCGCTGATCTGACCTGTCTGCGACCAATTAGTAAAGCGCAGCGTGCCTTTGACCAGGCGCAGTGCGCGATCCGTCCTGCCTCGGGACTTGGTCATGCGCGTGGTCAAGAATATCGATTTACCCTCCGGCAGCGAGGTTTGTGTCGCAACAAAGCGAATGCCATCGCCAGTAACACAGAAGGAATTGCTGCGGGTCGGCTGTTTGTCCTGGCTGAGGGCTGCGTGGCCAATCGCGATATCGTCCTCATCTGCGGTTTCCGGGTCTTGTTCCAAGTGAGCGTCACTGTCGCTGCTCGTCTTGTTCACGGCAGGCTCCGGCTTCAACGCTTCATCAATTGCGGGGCCAGCGATCAAGAAAAAGAATGAGCTGCCGTCTTGTCGGAAGCAGCAATGCTCATCAAGCAGTCTGTAAAGACGTTCACCTTTGGTTTGACCCTTGCGCCCGGTGATTTCGTTGATCTTGGTTTCCACATATTCGTCCACCCCGATGTCGACTTCACCCATCTCCAGGCACCCACCTGAGAAGAATGCGATTTGCAACTCCATGCTGCCATCAGCGGCAGGATTGACCAATCGCGCCAGCATTGCGCGTCCGCTGGCGAGTTCCGCATTGAGGCGACGGGTGTCGATGGCCGCGACGGTCCGCACGCAGAGGAGTGAGTCTTTGAGACGCAGATCGAAATCGTCGGGACGCGCCGCACTGGTCTCAATCGAAAGGACTGCGCGACCCTGCAAGCCTTCCACCGCGTTGTCAGGCTGCTTGACGCGGATCGTAAGGATCTCGGCCGGAATGTCGTCGAACTTCATTTCTCTGCTCCTGCGAATTTGAAAACCAGGGTGTCGGGAAAGGTTTTCGTCCCTCGCACGGGGTGTGCAGTCTTGTCGTCGAAGTCGAGAACGGCCTCGTACGCTTGCGCGTTGTTATGCTCGAATGAAAATGGGTGAAACAAACGGTGCGGCAAGGAAAACTCTTTTGCGTCGGCCGGGATCACGATTTCCCCACGTGGCGTTATGGCGCGGGCAAAGGGCGGTCGGGGGGCACGGCAAAAAGGACATTGCGTATGGTTATCGGCAAAGTAACTCATGGCGCAGGCATGGCATTGCAGCGAAAGGTCGAAGGCTTTCTTCAATTCCAGCGCCCAGAACGCAATCGTCGGACGGCGATGCGGCTGATTTCTCCCGGCGCCGAAGGTTTCGTGGAAAAGCCGCCGCAGCCCAGCCGTCGCGACCAGTTCGCGGGGCAAACCGGTATCACCCTCGTTCGAATCGTCGTCCTCGTCATCGATAAAAGGGAAATACCCGGCATAGGCCTGGTCCTGCAGATCGGCAGGGCGCTCGTCTGTCGTCGGCTCGGCGTCCCAACCGCTGTCTTCATCCTCGGGCTCCAGCACTTTCTTGCCGATGAATGGATGGCAGAGTGCGAGTGTCTTGAATGCCATCACGGCAAATGCCCAGCAGTCCGATCGCGGGCGCGAAGCATCGGTTGCCCGAACAACTTCCGGAGCACCATAACCCGGCGTATAGACGGAAGTGCCTTCACCAGGCATTTCCAGACGCATATTGTCGGCATCAATAAGCCAGACATCGCTTGCGTGCTCGGCAATGAACGCATTGTCCGCGGAGATGTCGCCGTACACCAATCCCGCGCTGTGCAAACGGGCGAGGATCGAGGCACATTCCGCCAACGCAAACAGGCGGCGCCGGGTTGAGCCTGTGTTGGCGTAATGCCACAGACGCAATGCCAACTCCCGATCAGGAACGGCTGCCAGCCACCGAGGAAGTGCAGGGTTCTGAGATTCGAGCGCTTTTTTCGCATCGCCGTCTAGATCGAAAAAATTGAAGGGTTTCATACCGTTCAATAGCCGCATTACATAGCCAGGCTCATCTCGCAGAATGGCCAGAGGCAGAGAAACAGGAATGCGCGACGGAATTGGCAACAGACGGATGTTCTGGAAGCGACGGCGCAGGTCGGCTTTTGTGTCCGGCTCACCCGAGGTGTCGAGTGGTTGCTTGATCGCCAGATCAGCATCTCGCGTACGGTACACGACGCCCTGGCCACCTCTGGCAAGTTCTTCAGTGAGGTAATGCTGATTGCCGTAGTCATCGCAGAGTGGTTTTGTGTGAGCGGTTCGTGCGGGCTTATCCATGGCTGATCTCCTCACAGCAGAGGCAGGCGATAGTCTTGTCGTCGTTGTGCTTTGGTGTTGGCCAGTTTTCGAGCATCTCTTGCAAACGCTGGTTGGCAGTCATCGTGGCGAGAGAACGATGTGCCTCCATTACGCCGGTCACGAAGCCGTCGACATCGTCCAGGTCGTCTGCGACACCGTCGGTGCAGAGCAAGATGCCCAGGCAGTCTTGTTCTGGCAGCGATGTAATCTGCCAGTCCCTCCCGGAGTCGATCGATGACAGTGCGGCCGTGATGTTTGAAAAGCTCTGTGACTTGTCCTCGCTAAGCGCCAACATCGAGCCGTCGAACCTGACGGCGGAGAGCAAGCCATCGCCCAGCATTCCCAAGTGGATGACGCCATTTCCAAGCCGGAATGCGAACAGGCAGGTGGCTGCACAATCGCGGGGTTCAAGCGGCGCAATAAGTGATAACCAGTTGGACTGGATACATTGCGACAGGAATCGAGGGGTTATTTCGCTTTGTCCACGGCAGGCGTGTGCCGCGCGTTCCACTGCAACACAGGCAGCCGCGCTGCCAACATTGGACAACGGCTTGGAGCCGAGCCCGTCGCAAACAACGATGCCATCCCCCCAGTTATGATGGAACGATGCCCAGGCATCCTGGTTGGGAGTCCGCGAGGCTATATGTGCCGGGCCTCGAACGCTTGCACCAAAACTTTTCCAGAGCATCATGCTGAACAGTCTTCCAGCCAGCCGTCGAGCGCGGCGAAGAGCTCGTCAGTCACAAACACATCGGGGCCTTTGAGTCGTGGATTCGCATCTGCGCCTGTTTTGATAATGCGTAGCGTGTCCGGCGGCAGGCTCGCGGACCATTGCTTCAGTAGTTTCGTATCGGCGTGAGACCAGAACCCATCGGAAAGCAGCAGGATTTTCCCTTCAGGTTGCGTTCCGAGCAACTGAATCAGGGCTGCAACGCTAGACGTCCCACGGCAAGCAAGCAGTTGCGCCGGATACTCCTGATTCTCGGACCAATCGGGGAAGTAAGCTTCGCCGGCCCAGGCACACAATCTGATTGGTGTGCGGCCATAACCCAAGCGTACCCACTGCGCAATCGTCATGACGGTTGTTCGCATGATGAATGGCTTTGCCAGATCAGCCATGCTGCCGGAGATGTCACACACCATAAAGAGCGTCATACAGACGCTCTTATCGATTTGGTACGTTGCGCGATCGCGGTCATCAGCGCGTCGAGTTGCGCTGAAAAGGTGTCTCCGCACCAGGGCGTCAAGCGTGCATCGTCGATCTTTTTGCGCACCGACTCCGACTGGGGAGCAAAACAGCAGGCAATGATTCCACGCCCCTCGACGCCACCGTAGTAGCGAACCAGGTTCTGCAATTTCATCACTTGTTCCTGGCTTACGTAGCCCGCCTTGCATTCCACTATGTAGAGCGAGCGACCGTCTGTGAACGTGACATCGAGTTCATTATGTGGAACGTTACCATTGAATGAATTGGCACTTGCCCGATTCAATTGCAGCGTCAGATTGATGCGCAGGTCCTTGATGATCCCGCGGTCTTCGTAAGGTTTGCAGCGCAGATAGACGTATTCCTCGAACCAACCGCCCGACAGGTATTTCGCAAAGTCGGCCCAGTCGTTGAAACGCAGATCCAGTCCGTTGCCCACGACGGAGGCGACGTTGCCTTTGGCAAAGCTGAAAACGAATCCACTGCTTTCGATAACGAAGGGCGTGAGCGGCGCATTTCTTTGCTGCTCTTTTTCGTGTTGGCTGCTGAAGCTGCACAATTTTTTGTAGTCTTTTGAGAGCTTGCGACGGTGCTTCCAGAGCATTTCGGTCAGGCGGCGGCGTTCTGACGATAGCTCCTGTAACGGCGCCACGGAGGACAGTTTCAGTCCGTCGGCATTGAGCAGCAAAAACGTTTCGACCGAGTCAATCGGTCTGATGGTTTCGCGGCGAAGGCTGTCGACATACGTCACGCGCTGGTTGCGACTGTCAAAGTAGAACGGGATGCCCCCCAGCGCACGGGCTGCGGAGAGCGCCCCGGCGAACATCAGTTTCGTTCCGC
Source organism: Pseudomonas sp. TMW22090 (assembly GCF_022496665.1). Classification (NCBI taxonomy): domain Bacteria; kingdom Pseudomonadati; phylum Pseudomonadota; class Gammaproteobacteria; order Pseudomonadales; family Pseudomonadaceae; genus Pseudomonas; species Pseudomonas sp. TMW22090. Next base: position 180,923 of record NZ_SCFH01000008.1, on the reverse strand, counting down.
CCGTCAGGTTGACGCCGATGCGCGCGCCTGCCGGCAAAGTCCTCGCATGACCGATGATTTTTTCCTGGACGTCGTGGGCATCCCAGGGATCGACGGCCAGTTCGTCAAAGTTTGCGTCGTGAATGAATGCCCGCATGCAGGCCGCTGGAAAGTCCTTCGAGTTGACGAAAACATGCCGGCTCGATGCAAACTGGCGGATGCCGAGCAAAGAGGGCATGCGTTGCTCGCCAAAAAGGTGAAAAGTCACATCGAAACCGTCATGGGCGTTGCGTGCCGCACTCTGGCTGACACCATGCCGTTCAAGCCACTCCGCAGGCAAGCTGATGGCTTCGGGTGGTTTGCCAATGACAGGCGAAACGATCAGGCGCTTTTTAAGGGTTGGATGTGCGAGTGCCGTCAATGCCCAGATGAAGGCCATCACCGGTGTGCCCGGGCTCAAATAGAGGGTGACCAGTTTGTCTCCGGCTGTCTTCGCAACAGAATCCAAGGCACGCATGGCGCAAGCGTAGATGCCCTCGCTATCGTTGAGTTCGCGCAGCTTCTCGCTCTTGAGGGAGATGTCTGTACGCTTGCCGAGAGCTTGCAGCTTATCTTTCAGCCAGCGGGCATAGTGTTCATGTGCCGCAGGAGTGTTGGCAAAAGTCGACACAAACTCGCTGGTGACGCTGTATTCATGTTGTTGGTTAGAGTCGTGGATCAACGCCAGCTTTTCTGCCAGATCGCCCTGACTCCCGGCGTGCTTGTCGGTTTCGTCATCCGTCCGTGTATAGCAAAGGATAACGACTTCACAGTAGTCCTCCGCCTCGAGGGCTCCGGCGATCGGACCGATGGTGTTCTCGAACCCCAGTGAGGCGCGGAAATCCGTGAGGCCATACCAGGTAAGCAGGAATTTCTTCATAGGGAACTCTTCTGAACGTAGGGCCGGAACCATGAAGTCTCATTGGTCATTCTGTTCATCAGAACGGCGCGATTGGATTTTTCGATACCTTTGAACTTGCCAATGCCTCCACTGGCCAGCAGTGATCCGGCGTCGTCTTCGTTCATGCAATATGCTACGCGCAGCTCAAAAAAGGCGAAGAGATCCTTACAAAGGGCAGCGCAGCGTTGCCATCGGTCCACGAAGGCGAAAACGAACACGCCTTTGCGCGGTCCATCTTCGGCAATGCGCTTGAGGAGATCGCCAGGAGAGGGCGGTTCGCCTGCTTTCGCCGGTTTGTACGAGGCGGATGGATACAGTTGTTTCTCGGAATCAAGGCCATCGATGATCAACGCGACACGGCGAGTGCCGATACCGTCCGCTATTGCTTGCAGCGGTAACTCAGCGACGTTGTCGAACACTCTCAAGCGTGTGCCGAGTGCCCGCGAGGCATCGAGGAAACCGCCGTCGGAAGTGACGCCACGGCCGTTGAAATAAATGACCTCATCGAAACTGTCGAGCGCAGCCAGGCTGGAAAGGGTGGTGGTGAGCAAGCCGTCATGGATAGGGTCGTTGTAGCCACTGAACAGCACATTGAATGCCGAGCGGTGGACAAGTGGGACCGTCAGTTTGTCGGCATCAAATGTCAGCCGCTCCCCCAGAAGCAGCACCTCTTGTTTTGCGCAGGCCGACTGATAGTCGATCGCGACTGGCGGCTCGGGCATGTGGGAGCCACTGAACACTTTCGTTTTGCCCGACATGCCCCGCGCTGTCGCGTAATCCGCCAGCCTTCTGATGTGTGTTCGGCAGAAGCTGCTTTCTGCCAGTGGAATCGAAAACTTCAAATTGCCGGACTTGGCACCGTTGGCATTATTGATGATTCCCTCTGGTGGGCTACGCAACTCGGTTGCCGCCCAGTTGTTCGCACCGAGGATCATTGCGGAGTCTTCCTGGCCACAGGCCAGTGCTATGCGACAGCCCAGTTGGGTAATGATGCTTCCCAGCGACAGGGCATTGATGCCTTTAAGGGTCTGCGTCGCGAGAAGAATATGAATGCCGAATGAGCGACCCTGCTTCAACAATTGCGAGAGCCGGTGCTCTGCTGACTCCGCGACCGGGCGATTACCTGCAAAGAGAACCTGAAATTCGTCTATGACCAGAATAATTCGCGGCAACGGAGCCTTGGTGGCTTCGCGATATTCGACGAAGTCGCGGACTTTTACAGTCTTGAACATGGATGCCCGCTTTTCCAGTTCGCCCACGAGGTGTTGGAGCACCGTCACTCCGTATTCGGGATCGCTCTCCGTAGCGACCAGCCGGGCATGGGGAAGCGGCGGGTCCGCGTAGATGTTGAACTCTGTTGATTCCTTGTAATCCAGCAGGTAAAGATCAACTTCTGCCGGTGAGTATCTTTCACATAGCGTGTGGATCAGCACATGCAGCAGGTTGGATTTTCCGGACCCGGTTTTACCGGCGAGCAGTGCATGGTGCTCGGAGGTTGTTGCACCGAGGATCAGAGGCGTGGGACCTCCGGCGCTGGTCCAGCCGATGGGGATGTCGAAGCCGCCGCAGGTCGTCGCACCTTTGGCAAAATCCGTCCAGAGATCAGGCATCGATTTGCTTAACCGCGCTTTCGCGGCATACAGATCGGCGAGCGCAGAGAAATAGCTGCCCAGCGAGTCTTGCCGAGGCCATTGCTCGGGCTGGTACGTCAATGAAAGTCCGCAATGCTCGCTGTTCCCGGCGTTGAACAGTGTGTCGAATGCTGTGGTACAAGCGTTTATCGTCGCCCGAAATTTCTCGTAGCGCGGGTCTTGAAGGCGTGCGCCGTCAATCGCGATGATGGGCAAGACCCCGCAACGCGGACCGTTCTCGCAAATCCGCTGGAGGAACCACAGGCTCTTGTCCGAGAGCTGTTCCGGCACGTTGAACAACACCAGCACCTTGTAAGGAAGGGGGTTGTCGGCGTTGTTTGCGTTATGTTCCGACCAGTTGGACGACAGGTCATTGAAGCGATGTTGAATCAGTTGCTCGACTTCATCCTGCACTTTGCCAAGCGCGGCCTCGATTTCGTCCGAGCGCGTGAGCACTCGTTGTTCCGGTACCAATTGTTCGACTTTGAGCAGAGACAAAAACGGCTCGAGCGATTGCCCGAGGCGCAGCGGGTCGACGAGTGTTAACTCCAGTTGTCCTGGTGGCAAAGCCGAGAGCAATCGCAAGAGCAACAGATGTGCCCATTTCTTGTGTGCCGAGTTGTCTTCCGATAGGGCGAGGGCATGGACGAACGGGAAGGGAAGGACGTGCGGGACAAAGCAGGCGAGGTCCTCAAATCCTACTCGATACGCGCCGAGAGAAATGCTTGTGGGTATTTCTGTTGCCACCGACGGAGCAGTCGGCGCCAAGTCTACTAACGCGGGCTGTTGTCGGCGAAGTCGTACATTCGAATGTACGGCTTCGGCCGCAATAGTTTCCCATTCGCGGGTGAACGCTGATCGCCAGCTCGATTTGCGTTGATCCCGGCTGGCGTCCTCTTGCTTTCTTTCGGCCATGAGACGGTGCACCGTCTCTTCAGCCAAGGGGGTAAGGTGTTGTGCCATGTCTTTTTGCAGATCGAGGATAGCCCGATCTTTCTTCAGCGCGGCGGCATCGAATTCACGGTTGATGCGCGCCAGTCCTTCGCGATAATCAGCGAGGGCGTCGGTGATCCTGGTCATGGTGTGATCGGGGGCCTTCAGGGAGCCGTTCATGCATCTGGTCCCTCTGATCTCGCCTGGAGGGTTTGCGCCTCTTCCAGGATTCCATCGATGATCAGCACCTGCCGTTGGTAGCCCTCGCTGAAACTGCGCAGTGAATCGATATCCTTGAGTATCGGGGTCAGCACCTCGGCGATAATGGAGCTGGAAAATGCATCCGCAACTCCTTCGTTGAATTTGCCAGCGCAAACCTTCATCAGCCCCATGACATCGTCAAACATTTGTGTCTCCCGTCTCATCATCCATGGGCAACTCCAGAACCTGAGCATCAGCGGCGATTGTCGGAAACAGCGATACACATACCGCGCCCGGCAATAGATAACTGGATTCGATCCGGGGATTGCCTTTCCAGATCCCATTCAGGAACGCTCGCCAATCCTCTTCGGACAAGTCGATCGATTGGCAATCGGCTGTCAATACCAGGAGTTGCTCCGTGGCCGCGTCAATGTCATCCATGTGGCCGTTGTTGACCGCATGTTTAAGCAGGTCAACGGCAGCCCGGACCGGCGTGAGGATGTCGGGGTCAACAATGGCAAATCGTACTTTCATGGCCGTTCCTCCTCGCTTTGGCGAATGAAATCCAGGCAGGACTGATCTATGTCGTTTTTCCTCGGCAGCATTCCCACCATCGGCGAACCGGCCTGGCGCAAGGCGTCGCGAAGCTCTTTCTGCTTCTGCGGTGAGAGGTCCTGGACGTCTCGCGAGCAAAGCGTGCATTGCGCATCCGCCTGCTTGTGGCCCTCGGCTTGAAAAACCATGTGGTCCTTCTGCGCATACAGGTACTGCGCCTTGCCGCATTTCACTTCGAATGCCATCGAACCGCCCACCGGCGCGCCCATACCCTCGCCACGCCCCAGAATCACCGGCACTCGCAAGTCCGTTATCAGCAGGTCGGTTTTGGTGTATCGCCCGTTGTCGCCAACGAACGTCCGGCCTTGCGTTTCGATCCGTCCTCCCAGTGGAGCAAGTGCGTGTCGAACGATTTGCTCGCCGAACTCGCCACACAGGTGTATCCGTGCCCGACGTGCGACGATGTTGCGCTCTACGTCGCCATTGGCGGTGACCCACTGGCCGCGATACTTGTCAATCAGCCTGCGGTAATCAGGATTACGCTGGTAGAGATATTCCTGCAGCAAGTGTCGGTGCTCTGCCGACAGGTTCATCCGGTCTCGCAGTACATCCGGCGTGATAGGGCCACCGTGTTGCGTCGGGTCCCATTTCAGCCAGGCATGGAAGTCAGCAGCGCTGGGATTCGTCGCGAGGTAGGCATCCAGTGCCTGTTGCGCAGCCGCCAAACGAGCGATGCCGATATCGATGGCCTGCGTCACGGACAGGAGTCGTGCATTGCATTCCAGCAACGCCTGAGCCAACGCCTGGCTCGCCATCGCCAGAGCCTGCTTTGTCAGATCTACCCGTCGCTCCATGGCCTGACGGTTCTCTGTGGCCCGTTCGAAATCGGCCTGTGCCAACTCCAGCATGCTCTGGGCCTGGTATGTATCCGCTTGCGCTTCGTCAACGCAAGCGTACTCCCACGAGCAGTCCGGGCCTGCCCCGTCGTCGTTGGCATCCGGCTGAGCAAGACAGGCCGACAGCGAGGACTCGGCAGAACCGATCCACGATTGGCTGCTATCCAGGGCCTGCTGAGCGCTTTCAAGCGCCTGATGGGCCGCTTGCTCCTGCTGGATAGCACTTTCCAGCAGGTTTTCGCTGCACTGCGACTCGTTGCGAGTGTCTTCGCATTGGTGTTCTACCGCCGCAATTTGGGCGTGGCAGGAGAACTCCAGCGCCTCGCGTACTGACTGCAAATCGCGCACGAGGTCTTCCAGATTCTCCACTTTGCCGATTGAAACTTGTGCCATCGCGACCCAGCTCCCTAGCTCTGCAGATAGTCGCGCAGACGCGAAGCAAGTGCGGCCAGATACGGCACCTGTTCCGTTGCATGTGCACTGAACTGATGCAATTGCTGAACGAGCGACTGGTAATCCTCCTCGAACTGCAAGCGCTTCTCGTCTTGCCAACTATCACCAAGCGACGCGAATGCACCGTCCAGTGTGCCTACTGAGTCGTTGAGCGAGTCGATGAATTGTTGCAACGCATACGCGAATCGCTCCAGTTCGTCCGGGTCTCCGATTGCTTGTGCCATTACCAGTAGCCCCCATCGTCATCTGAAGTGTTCTGTGGCTGTGGTTCCAGCGATGCCTGACGATCCTCGATCTCGCTCGCGGCCGGCAGGGTATTAGGCGTCTGCGACTTCGTACGAATCACCACCGACATGGTGACGAACTTGAATCTGTCCCGTAGCTGTTTGGCGTTCTCCGCATAGAAGAGATCGTTCTGCGTGCCTTCGATAAATTGGCCGAGTACCGCCTTGTCAGCGTCAACACCGATGGCAATCGCCATGCGATCGCATTTCGCGGAACGGCCATCGCTGACGAACCTGTTCAGCGGCTCCTTCCAGCCGCTGTCCGGCTGCCCATCGGAGACAAGCACAACGGTGGGACGGTAGGCACGTGATGGCACGACATCTTTGTCTTCGATCATCGCTTTCGCCATGTCGAGCGCTACGCCGAGCGGCGTGGTGCCACTGGCGGAAAGTGCTTGCCATTGGATATCGCCGGCACTGGCCAGGGATTGATGCAGATTGACGTGCGATCCGAAGGTGATGATCGAGACCCAGATTTCAGTCTCACTGGATTCAGTGCCACGGAACGTATGCAGCATGTCGCGCACTGCATCATTCAGATTGCGGATCTTATCTCCGCTCATGCTGGCGCTGACATCGAGCAGAAGAATGACCGGGAGCGGCTTGGCCTTCGGCACCGTGAATTTCGACGGGTCGAATGGGGTGTTGCTCATGGCAAGACTCCTTGAGAATTATGAAATGGATGGGCATAGCATCCATGCCGATGCGTCCTACATCGCATGACGCCCGGTGAGATGAAAATGGTGCGCGTCACTGAGGGATGTCCACAGGGAACCCTCAGGCCTGATCCTGGATATCGCTATTGGCGAGTGGGTACGGAACTGGATGCGTTGAGGTGGGGATCAGGCGTGACAACGCGAACAGTCTGGGCAGAGTAATTTTCGCTTGGGACATGAGACTTCCTTGTTCTACATCTCAACTGACAAACATCAAGTTTGCGTCGATGCTACTCATTTTGCGGGCAATATGCCATCTACCTGTGGGGCATAAGACCAAAGTCTTTTGGCGTCTTTCGAAAGCGGCGTGTAAGCCTCAATGCCGGTGCTCGGCGTCTCGACTCAGGGGGGCTCTGCGGACCGAGCACGGATGCCAGGTTGTCAGTATTGGCTGGCTGGCGCCCGTCCCAAAGGGGCCAGTCGAGGCTTAGGAGTATTTTTCGATGCCCTCATAGGCTATTCGGATCTGCGAAGAACATTTTGCCTTGGCTCTAATGCGGTGCTTTCAGTTCCTAAAAATTTTGCATTGCTCCCACTCGCATCGCAGGTCAAGAAAAAGCACGGCTGAAATGCGCCCCGGTCCACTGCGTTCCGGTGGCTCAATCAAACGGTTCTGGTGAACATACCCGGCAGCTTGTCATCGGCGAGCGGTTTGACTAGCAAGATAACCGGCCAGCACATCGATCATGTTCTGTTGATGTTGCGCGGCCTGCGCGTCACCCCATTGCTTGTGGGCGTAGATCAGCTTCATTTTCAGCGAGTCGACGCGTTCCCTGTTCCGGTTTTGGAAGTGCTGGCGCTTCTCGTTGAACGGCTTGTTGCCGTATTCGGAGTTGATGCCCCGCGAAACCAGAGCCAGGTTGCCGAAGGTGTCCAGTACCTGGTCCGAGACGGTATCGAGGTCGACGTCCTGTGCCGTCTGCGGCGAAATATGCTCGATCGAACTCTTCGCCGTCATCCTAAATTGGGCGCGCTGCTGGTTATTCAACTGTGCGGCATTGGTGCTCCAGAGGACGAACTCCAGCTTGTAGAACCAGTAATGCGCGAACTTCAGGCCCAAGGCTGCGCCCAAAACCATATTGGGGTCGAGTAACGGCAAGGTTGCCACGTCATCGTTGAGCAAGACATGGCTGCGTTCGATCAATGGCCGGCTGTCGCTAGTGCACAGTAAGTGGTTATCCAGGTGCTTGAGTTGCTGCAGGTAGCTGGCCCGGCCCGTTCGATTTGCACGAATGTACGCCAGCAGAGGAGTGAGCCAGTAGTGAGTAGTGATCTGCTGCGAGTGGTAGAGCATGCTTTGCAGCAAGGCGAATTCGTGATCGCTGCTTTCTTCCCGGAACAACGTCGTGTAGACCTTGCCCGAAGCGGCTGGACTTTGCCGCTTGTGCATGTTGTGGATGAGGTGGTGTTCTTCGCCATCGACCTCCACCCATTTGATGACATGTTTGTCGAAGCAGTAGCGCACTTCCCACACCAGGGCGATGAACTTTCGGACCTTGGAGCCCGGGCAGGACGGCTTGAGGAAATGTGTGTCGAACAGGGACAGCAGGTCCTTGTCGCTGATCCTGGGAATGTCCGCTTCACCCTGCTCGTGCAGCCATATGCGCAACGCGTGCTGTAGCAGCATCGAGAAGCTGATGATGCTGCGCACCTTGCGCGTGCCCTGGAATATTTCGAGGTGCTCGCCACCGATCTGGGGGGGCGCAGCCGCCTTGCCGGCCAGGATCTCGCTCAGGGCCAGCGGGGGGGCGGCGCGGGTGGTGGAGAACTCATCGCGCAGAGCTTGCAGAACGCGGGACGACCAGGCCAGTTGCTCGTCATCGCGCTTTGCATCTGCATTCGAGAACAGGTGGTGCACATCGAGCCGAGTGATCCGGTGCAGATTGCGCTCCACATAGTCGTCCATGTAGGCGCAAGCCTCCCACAGCGCGGCATGCCGCTCTCGCTCGGCGCTATTATCGATGTGCTGGAGCAACCTGGCTTTAAGAATCTCATGGTGCTGCAACTGCGCGCCTCGGTTGTTAACCACCTCGAACACCTTGTTGAGGTCCATCGTCGCCGGGAACTGGGTCATGACCACGGTCAAGCTGTTCAACACATATTCGCTGAACGCAGCCAACTCGGCGTTCTCATGCCTGTTCCTGAACTCCTCGATGATCCCAAGCGCGTTGTCGATCTTGTCATGTTCTACAGATGGTGCCTGGCCGGAGGTGCAGATGGCCCTGAACGCTTTGTCGATGTCCGGCCGGATGGGAAAACCCAGGCGCGGGCGAAGCCCGCCTTCGTGTTCGCCTGCGAGGAACGGTCTGAGGTTCTGGCCCAAGGTCAGCGCCAACAACCACAAGGTGGTGAAGCGTTGCTGGCCATCGATCAGGTCGTATTCGACGGTCGAGCCTTTCTGGTGCCGGGGCATCACGAGGATGCCGCCCAAGTAGACGATGGGGCGTCGCTCTTCATACGCGGCCCACAGGTCCTCCAGCAAGGTGCGTACCTGTTCATCGCTCCAGACATATAGGCGCTGGAACACCGGGATCCGGAAGAACATGCCCTGCTCGGTGATCTGCCGCAACGTGATGGCGTGCGATTGTATGGTCATGCGCATTGCTCCTTGATCCAGGCCTCACGCCCGGCCAGTTTGCCTTCCTTGCCATAGAACGCCAACACCGCGGCCTTGTAGCGTCCGCGTACCGTCGAGTCTGTTTGGATTTCTTCGGCCGCATAGATGGCCGCGGCGCGTGGGTCGGACATCAGGAAACCGATGACTTCGTCCGGGGTATAGGCTTGGGCGATGACATCCAGCAGGTTCAGCGACGCGTCGCGCAGGTAGACGGTGACCGCTGCAGCGAAGATGTAGCTCTTTTCGATGCGGATGGCGCCGATGACAAAGTCCAGGCTGAGAGCGAAGCGCAGCAGGTCGCGGGTACCGAAACGATCGACAAACATCACCACCGCCAGGCAGAAGAGCTCACGCAGATACGGCGAGAGGCGTAGGGTCACCGCGCTGTAGAACTGCCGGAATGCCCGCTCCTGCGTCGAGATGCCGAAAAGCTGGTTGACCAGGGCGGCGTACTTTTCGACATACAGGAAGAAACCGAGCCCGCGCTGGATCGGCTGGCGTAGGGAAAAGGGCAGGGCAGCGATGTCGTCCGGCTCGGGCAAGGCGCCGCGGCTCAACCTGAGATTGCCCGCCCGGGAGACCAGCAACTGCGCCGAAGCATAGGCGAGCGGCGCGGGCGAGATGTCCAGCCGGTTCCCTTGGTCAGGGCGCAGGGTATTTGCCTGGAACTCATTGATCACGCCGTCCCGGGATTCTTCCTGAAGTGCCTTCTGACCACGCCAGCGCCGGCCGCGCCAGAGCAATTTGCCGAAAAGTAACTCGTCAAAGTCACCCGCGATACCTTGGCAGTGGTCATGTTTCTGCCAATGCTCCCAGCGCCCGGCGAACCGTGCCTGCAGTTTCTCCCGGTGCTCGCCCTCGATGGCCCGCAGGTGGAAAGCCTTGAGCAGGTCCGCGGCGCCCAGCGGCACGCCGCGGCTGTTCTGGTTATCGAAGAAGGTGAACGCCAGGTCTTCGTTGGGTACCGTTATCACGCTGAACATGATGCGCTGGAACAGGGCCTTGCAGTCATTCGTTAACCCCTCGGCTTCGATGATCCGCTGGGCCTGTTGGATATTGTTGACCGACTCCGGTGACCGGTAGGCAAAGTCGGCCCCGGTTGGCAGCGTGCCATGCAGCACATGGTAGAGAATGCACAGCGTTGTAAGGCGCTGCTGCCCGTCAATGACGAATTGCCTGTTCCGTGCGCGGTCCTGGTGAATGAGCAACGCACCCATGTAGTAGTCGAGTCCGTTCGCCATCTCCAACTTAAACTCGTGCAGGTCCTTGAGCAACTGTTGAACCTTGTCCTTGCCCCAGACGTAGGGACGCTGGTAGGTGTCCAGTGCCAGTGGCATCCGTTGCGAGGCAAGCAGCGCCTCGAAATGGGTAACTGCGACCTTCACAGCTTTGTTCCTGATCATCGTTGGCGAATCCTTGCGCTGGGCATCCCCTGAAAGGGCGGCAATCCTACCGCGAATGGTGAATGATGGCCATGAGCCGCCCTTTTGTGCATGCCTCACGAAGTCAATGCGATTCGACAGCAGCGAGCGTTTGTTGGAGGCCACGGCCTTTCCAGGGCGCCGATTTGCACGCCGCGATACTCGCGGGTGGTGCCGGTGATGACTTCCTGACAGGTGGAGTTGAGTTTGTCCTGGACTTTGGGTTGTTGGCGCTTGCATGGCGGCTGAGGACGCTGACTCCAGCAACGCGGTACAGCGGGATGTTGGTATCCAGGCCGGTCGAACTGTAGTAGTTACGCTGGTTCAACTCCGACAGCGACTGGCTTTCGCCGACGGTATAGCCGGCGACGAAGTCCAGGGTGGGCCTGGTCGGCTGAGACAGTCTTGACTCGCCCGGTGATGTTGGGGGCACGGAGGGCAACAATGTCCTGCTTGGGCTGGGCGGCAAAGCCCGCCTCAATGGCGGGCTCAGCGAAGCCCCGCTGAAAGGCGGTCCCGGCAACGGCACCTTCGTGGTCGATAATCTCGGCGATGGGGTCAACGAAGCCGCAGGCGGGGGTATCGACCTGTTGCAGACCAGCCTGGTCTGCTACCTGCTCGGCAACAACGTCTAGGAACTCACCTACACCGGCAGCAGTTTCACCGGTGCCGACAACCCGTTGACCAACACCATCACCGGCGGTAACGGCAACGACTCGCTAATGGCGGTCGATGACTACGATGTCTTCGTGCTCGCAGCAGGCTTCTGCGCCGACCTGGTCTTTGGCGTCGACGCCGCGTCGGGGGGCGGCCAGGACCGGATTAGCATCCGACAGCGACCTTTGCCGCCCATTTGACCATCGCCGATGTGAGCGCTAATATCCGGCTACCCCATGTATGGGGTGCTAGGGGTCGAGTGTTCTAATCACTCCGTCCCGACCATATTTTTCAATGACTTAGCCTAATCTGAAAAGGTTTGTCTTTTTCATGTCTGAAAAATACCCCCACATTTACCCCCACAAAAAAATTAATACTCTCTCGATTCTCAAGCAGGATCTAGTCGTTCGATCGATAGGCGTGGGTGTAATTGCGCGCTGCGTAGAATTTTCTCCGCTGATATCATAGTGGCATTATTTCCAGTTAGCCCAGATTGTCTGGCGCGGTAAGGAAGAATAGGTACCCCCGAGAGCACGAGTTAGGCTAGGACAGTTGCATGATCCAGGCAGTCAAGGATGGATATTCGCTAAATGTCGAACCGCTGACGCGGGAATGTACGAAATCTTGCCATCACGATATCGCCTTTGCAGCGAAAAATTGGTAGTTCGCAGGCATTGTTAGTTTCCTCTTCGATTTGGCTGACTATCATTGATGCCAACGAGGTTTTCGCAAAAAAAGTATGGTATTCGAGGCTAGCGTCGAGCGCTGGCGCAGCGGTTCATATGGAGTAGTCATGGAGTTGGATAGGAAGGATCGGGGTCCACAGGATTCTAATCAAAAGGAAATTCCAGTCGGCGCTTTGGTGAGCCTTCCAAATTTGCCCGAAAAAGGAACCTGTCGCTTGGTGAGTGCAGATAGGGGGCAGATCAGGCTTTTCTCTTATACCGAGCGAACCGAATTTCTCATTTCATTTCGGGCTCAGCCATTATTCAGGTTCGCCGTCAGTTCGGGTGCAAAGGTACGGTATCCCGATCCCAACCATCCTAGAAAGGTATCCTTCGGTATCGTTGTCGAGCGACGTGAACCTAATGATGATGGCCTCTTCTCTTATCTAATTCGACAGGCAGATGGCGTTCAACTGGTTTTGGTTGAAGGCCAGTTTGTTCCTATTGGAGGCAAGGGCGATCCCCTGACCTCTATTCGCTCATTCAATTGGTATCAGCCCAAAGAATATTTTGCGAGATGGGCATTTCAAGATGTTTTTTCTCTTTGGTGTGAGGGGGCCAGTGGTTTGCCTGCGATGCTGGGGGCCCGAGTCCGACCTCTTGGACATCAACTCTATACTGCACGCCGCGTCTTGTGGGATCGTTTACCTCGTTTCATACTTGCCGACGAGGTTGGGCTTGGCAAAACCATTGAAGCCGGCTTGGTTCTTCAATCCCTGCTTACACAAAATCCTGAATTACGCATCCTCATCATTGCTCCGGGGTCCATGTCACGCCAATGGCTTAATGAACTCTATCTGAAATTTGGTGCGAGGGCGTTTGTCCATATAGACGCCAACCGACTTTTATCATCCACCGGAACTGAACTAACAACCCTCGCGGAGCAACGGAGGCTAATTGTATCGAGTACGGCGCTCACGACTGATCCTGTCTTTGCCAGGACTTTGGGCGCCAAAGAGTGGGATATTGTCGTAATCGACGAAGCTCACCAGTTTCCTCCGGGAACACCTATTTACAGCCTGTTGGAAGTACTAGCGCTCAACGCTTGGGGAGTATTGCTACTTTCAGCAACGCCTTCCAAGCGCGACGTTGCAAGTCTGGTAGGGCTTCTGGCGCTGGTCGCTCCGGACGTCTATAAAGCGGAAGATGGCGAAATGCTTGAGCAGCGACAGATTCAGCAGCAGAGCATCTGGGACCGCTTGAACTTTACAGCAAATATTCTGGAGTCAGCCAGGGCCGAGGGCAGGCAACTAGACCAAGACTCGTTGGAGTTCCTCGCTGAGGAATGGGTGGAAGTTCTGCCCGATGATCCAAACGCTTGTGGGATGATAGACCGGTTGCGCGCGGGCAACGCCGACGCTGCCATGGAACTGGTGGCCTACGTCCAGGAGTTCTACCGACTGGATCACCGAGTAATTCGCAACCGAAGAAAAACCTTGCGGCAATTGGGCCTTAATTGGGCGCCTCGCCAGCACATCCAACTTGAATACGCCCCATCTCGCGATGAGGCGATCTTCCTTGGGCACATGGAGGCGTTGCCGGTTGGCGATGGCTTGGCTTCGGTCGCGCTGCGATCTTTGTATTGGCGCTTCGCTACAAGTACGGCTGACAACGCACTAGCGTTTCTACGCAAGCGCCAGGAGGCACTGACTACGTTAGGAGTCGATAGAGTCAACCATAGAAACGAGTGCAGCCTAGACTGGCTTCTATCTGATCCTGGTCCAAGCGAGGAGCAGTTGATCATCGATCGGATCCTGGCAGCTACTCCGCCGTTTGAAGCTGAGAGGGCGTGGTTGAACATCGCAGTCCCGTTGGCTGAAGCTTGGTTGGAAACAGGGGTTTGTGAACGAATTCAATCTGCGGTCCGTTGGATTGAGACTCACTTGGCCGAAGAGGCCTCGCATCAAGTCCTGGTTTTTACTCAGGATGCCCAGGCTGTGAAGGAGGTGGTGGGCATTCTTCGGGCATGCTTAAGTTCAAGCGAAATTCAGGAATTTCACTCCGAAATGCCCGAGGCAGATTTGGCTGAGGTGGCCTTCGTCTTCCAGCATAATCCGAAATGCAGGCTCCTCGTTAGCGATGAGCTGGGGGGCGAAGGACGTAACTTTCAAAATGCTAGTGCCGTTGTTCATTTGGATCTGCCTCTTTCCACTGCCCGGATTGAACAGCGGGTTGGGCGCCTTGATCGGATCGGTCGAGCGGCGGATCGCCCAGTGATTTCCATCACCCTAACTGGCCCGCTCGCGGCGGAGCAGGCTCTGCTTGCAGTCCATGTTGAGGTGTTCAAAGTGTTTGAACGCTCAGTGGGCGGTCTTGAATTTATCTTGCCCCGCTTGCAGAGAGATATGGCCATCGCTTACGGCGAAGGTGCGCAGGTACTTAGAGGTTTGTTGCCCCAGTTGTCTGCTCGTGTTGATGAAGCGCTGGCAGCCACCGACGAGGCTTTTGAGCTCTCTTGGGACGCTACTAAGCCTCAACTCGATCTTGCGACAGTGCAAGCGCAGCATTTGGATGAGGCCTGTGATTCACAACTGGCTGAGGAGGTTGTGACCCGCTGGGCGCGCCGGCTTGGTCTACGTACGCGTCGAATTGAAAGCGGTGCTGTCGAGTTTAAATGGGAAAAGGATGACCTCCGGGTAGATCTGCCAGGGCTAACCAGTGGCCATGGAGGTTTTCTCCAAGGCACCTTTAATCGGTCACAGGCACTAGCACATGAAAACCTTCAATATTTTGGGCCTGGTCATCAACTGATCGACAGCATGCTTGCTTCACTTAGCAGTGATGACCTCGGCCGGGTTACGGCTTTTGCCATCCCATTCGAACCCAAGTTCAAAGGGACTTGGCTGCTGCATGTGCTGGTGAAAACGCGAGTCAACGAGGCACTGTGGGCCGAGGACGGCATGACCGCAGGGTTGGCGCTGCGGGCAGAATCAGTCTATTGGCCGGAAGTGATACCCGAATTGGTCGCGTTGTTACCGGGGCGGGACCCGGGTGCGGCTGTTGTAACAAACTCCTCAGTTCGAAAGCTCTTAACTACCCCATCTGAGCCACCCCGAACCATTCCGATTAAGCGCGAGCAACTCTCGGAGTTGCCGAATTTAGCGGACCTTTTCTCTGCGCTCTCGCAGGGCGCTGAGCTAGCACGCTCCGTCATTGCCCAGCGTCAGCGTGATGTGGCTGCGGTCCGAGTAGAGCAATTGAAGGGATATCTGCGATCTGAACTCGGCTGGCTTAAATGGCAAGCCGAGCAAGGATCCGCAGAGACCGCTAGCAAAGCACGAATCGACCTCGAAGCACGCCAGGCGCTGCTGGAAAGTGTGAGGCAGCCTATTACCGAAATAGAAGGCTTGGCGTTGATATGTCTGATTTAGATGTAGTGTTCAAAGCCACAGCACAGAGTATGGAAACGGCAATTGCTGTCTGTAAAACCACGCTTGCCGAGGCGGTTTCTGAGAGCGAGTGCTGGCGCTTTCGAAGCCTACTGCGTTGTTTCAAAGCTCTTCAAGCCGCTGAGGCCAGAGCTGACCGTGGTGCGCTGTGGCAGGAGGCTGTGCGGCTGGTGGGGGGGCGGTTGCCAGTAAGCCGTGAAGCGCTGCACCCAGGAGATCAGGAGTTTCTGAGCAGATTCGGGTTGCGTCTTGGCGGTATCGAGAGTCAGCCAGTGTTGCTGCTCGATGCGAAGGAAGATCATGATCCGCTTCATGTATGTATCGATGAGGCCTTGCAGCTAGATGTGTCACTGCGACAGCCTTATCAGACTGCTGTGGCCGATGCTCTACTTCTGCGATTTTCACGCTACCTACACTACCGAACTCCAACCCAAAAGGCAGCGATACAAGCCCTAGCTTGTATGCCCAGTGGGGCTAGCTTGCTGGTGACGATGCCAACAGGCGCAGGAAAGAGTTTGCTGTTTGAGTTGGCCCCCGCATGGTGGCAAACCACTCTGATGGGGCTGGAACGGGCGTGTGCGGTTGTGATTGTTCCAACGGTTGCACTGGCGTTGGCCCATGCAAGCCATTTTGCCACCCATCCCGGGCTTAAAGGGAGCGCCGCGTTAGTATCGGAGCTATCGGGTGAAAAAAGGGGAGCGCTGCTTGATGCTTTCCGGCGTGGCGAAGTACCGCTTTTGTTTTTATCGCCTGAGATGGCTTTAAGTACAAGTGTGAGACAGGTGCTGATAGAGGCATCGCGCCATTCGACCGACAAGCCTCTTGGTCTAAATGCTCGGTTGATGGGTGTGTTTATAGATGAGGCCCATATTATCGAGAGTTGGGGGCGAAGTTTTCGGCCTGACTTTCAGCGCTTACCCGGATTAGTTCATATGCTCCGGAAGACTAGTCCTGAGATTAGAACGATTCTGCTTTCTGCCACCATTGGCGATGCAGCGAGAAACGAGATCATTCGTGCCTATGAAGTTTCTGGACGTTTCCTCGCTATTGACGCCCGCGTGCCACGTTATGAACTCGATCTTGTCACCTACCGTTGTCCAAATGCGCAGGAGCGGATGCGACGGGTAATCGAGTTGGTGGATCGCCTCCCGCGTCCGGCCCTGGTTTACACGACCTTGGTGACCGATGCACTCGAACTTGGAGATACGTTAGCAAAGAGGGGTTACAAGCGCCTGGCGGTATATACCGGTGAAATGGGCAGCGAGGGAGAGCGTAAGCGGGTTGTTGACGATTGGTTGGCCGACCGACTCGATCTGGTGGTGGCGACGTCGGCCTTTGGTATGGGCATAGATAAGCGCGATGTCCGAGCGGTGGTCCATGCTTGCGTGCCTGAAAGCCCGGCACGTTACTATCAGGAGATTGGTCGCGCTTCCCGCGACGGACATCAGGGACTAGCCGTTATCCTGTGGGTTGGTAGCGCCGGCAGTGATAATGACTGGAGATTGGCGCGGCGGCAGGCTGTCTCCGGTTGGTTGACACCTGAGCTATTGGCATCACGGTGGCAAACATTACTAGCTAATGCACAGACTTCCAGTCCAGACGAAAAAACTGGGGAGCCAAGGTTTGCCATGGTCCTGGACGCCGGCCGGAATAAATCGGGCGACATTAAGGGGGATTACCACCGGCTTTGGAACATGAGTTTGCTCAACCTGCTGCAGCGTAGCGGGCTATTGCAAGTGGATGTGGTGGAAGATAGCGCTGAGATGCCTGTATGGCGGATTACTCTCCTAGCAAATTGGCTTTTGGAGTCGCCATTAGCCACGGACCTGCGCTGGGTGCCAGTGATAGCGCTTCGCGACGCGGAGCAGCAAGCATCTCGTGAAGACCTTGAACACTTTCGTTGCTTAATAGATGGAAGCGAACCAAATTGCATACTTACTGGAACGTTTGATTTAGTCGAGGCGGGCTCGAATATCGTCGATCCATGCGGACGGTGCGAATTTTGCCGGCGCAACGAGTTTACTCCCCCGCAGGAAGTCACGTTCCATGGCTTGAAGGCTCGTTGGTCGGAGCCGTGCTTTTTCAAACCTCATGCTTTCGTCGCAGGCGTAAGCGTTGTGCATCCTCTGGATGAGCATTTCGGAGAGGGGTTGAGGGATCTCGTAATCCGCCTGGCTGCAGCAGGCATTGAGCAGTTTGTTGCGCCGTCCGGGGTTGCGGAGCGGCTTTCATTATTGCTGAAGGACTCACCTTGCCAATTTGGTTTTGTGCATGATTTTGAGACGCTTGAACGTGCGGATGCCGCGATTGCCAATTTGCCTACTGCAGTACTTATTTCTGTTGACTATAAAAATCCTCGCCAGCTTTTGCAGCGACTTGAGTCATTGGAAGACGTGGCGCGCGAACAGTGTTTTGTCCTGGTCGTATCATCTGATCTGCAAGTTGAGGGGCGACCAATGGCGCAGGTTGCCTCTGTTGTCGCTCCGATTCGGGAGCGAGCGCTTGAGTCAATGGCGAGGAGACTAGTCTTGTGAGGTTATTTTTATGAGTTTGTTGTCAGACATTCAGGGTTCCGCCGAGCGCATTTGGTCTCTTCTTCGTTTGCTTGACGCTAACGGTGGATGGATGAAGCGCGATGAAGTGCCGCAGTGGATGAATCCGCAATTTACGGCTGAATCCTCTGTCGCACCGGGTCCGGACGCTACCGCTTTAAGCCAGACAGTCGGCGCGGCTGTTAGTGTAGGGTTAATTGCTGCCACCGATGGTGGCTACCGCTTACTCTTAGAGAACGTACCTCTTCGTTTCGACGGCTTTGCAGATGCGGTACATCAAACACTCTGCCAGTTGCCTTCTGGCCATGCCGACTACGTGGTGCTCGAGGCATATGCCGCCATCGTCATTCTTACTGAAAAGTACGGTGGGACCCATTGGATTCGTGAGCGAAACAACACTGAATTGGCCGATACGGTCCTTGCCCAGGCGCTGCGAGCAGACTCGGAGGAGGAGCGCCGGTTTAATAGTACAAAGCTGACGCCTTGGGTTCGGTGGGTAACTTTTATGGGGCTCGCTATGCCACAACAGGCACGTGGGGCGCTATACCCAACAATTACTGAGCGTCTAGAAAGAGAGCTTTCTGTATTGGTCGACACGCTTTCACCGGTTACCGAACATGTTTTCGCAGACTTTCTCGTCAGCCTCGGACAACGAATGCCCTACATCGACGGGGGAGCATTGTTCATCGACCTTGCCCAGCGGAAGGGGTTGCGTCCCATGGGCCGGAGGCTTTCCCGAGTGTTGAGTAATGCACTAAGGGATCTGCATGACGATGGCCGCATTGAGTTAATTGCGGTTGGGGATACGGCCGGTATGTATGAGCTAGTGGGCGAAGCCCACCCAGTTCGGGCCGTTACTAGCATCAGATTTACACTGGGAGCCGATAATCATGCCTGAGCTTCCTTACAAAGCATGTTGGAGTGCACAGGCGGCGCGTGAAATTCTCCAGACGGAAGCTTTAGCTAACCGCGAAGGTGCCTTTTTAGCGGTACACCAGTCCATTACTAATCTTGCGATCGGTGGCGCGCGCGCCAGTGATGTAGACGAAGGGACTGATGAAGGCGTTCTGCAGGCACTAGCGCGTCCAGAAAATCGTCACGTCTTCTGTGTAGTGGAGGGCGAACCGGGTTCTGGCAAGTCGCATCTGATTCGTTGGATGAAGGTCAAGTGGCCAAAGAAGGACATGGTGCTGCTTATCCAGCGCGCCGACGGTAGCTTGCCGGGGGCCTTACGAGAGTTAAAAAATGCACTTGGGGGCGAGTATGGCAACCTCTTTGATCAGTTAGGGCAGCGGCTAGAAGCTAGCTTTGAGGGGCGCGTTCATGTGTTTCAGCGCACACTTGCCGCTAGCCTGGCTGAAGCACATTTTGAACAACCGCTAGATGATGCTAAGGAGTGCGGAAAACATGATCTGGCACGACTGCTGGATTCGGCTGTCGTGCAAGAGCGCTGGAAAGGACCCGAACGCGTGCTTAAAATCATGGCTGGTATGGGGGGGCAACGGGACCAGGCAGTAGCGCGATTTAACTTGTACGACATTGCCGAACTAGGTCAGCTTGAGCCTGCGGTTCGGGACTGTCCGCCAAGGGCACTAATGTTTCTCAGAAAGCTACGCCACGAAAGTCGAGCGATATTGGCGCAACTTGAAGCTAATGACACTCCGGATCAGGTGCTGGCTGATCTGAAGAATGATGTTCCTTATTCCTGCCTACTCATGGAGGCGCTGAACCGGCGTCGCGACTATGGCGTGCAGAATGTATTGGGCATCTCTATGGACGGGCTCAAGGAGATCTTTCTAACGCTGCGTCGTCGACTGAAGAGCGAAGAGCGACGCCTAGTACTGCTACTGGAAGACATCACTGCTTGGGAGGGTCTTGACAGCCAATTGATCGACGTCCTCGTGACCGACAGCACCACAAGACAGAGCGATGATCTGTGCGATTTAATCTCTGTAGTGGGCTTGACACCGAATTATATGAATTCCCTGCGAGGCAACTATCTTGGCAGGATCACCCACCGTGTGACACTCGGTCGGGAGGGCGATAGAGGGCAGTTTCTTGAGACCAGCCAATTGCTAACGTCCGAGAGTCGGGAGCACTTCGCCGCGAACTATCTGCGGGCTATACGGGCGGGCCTCACCGCTCTGGATGAGTGGCGGCATAATGGCGCGAGGCAAGACCAAATCCCCAATCGATGTGATCAATGCCTAGTTAGGCTTGGTTGTCATCAAGCCTTTGGGGCAAGTGAGGGGGTCGGGCTTTATCCGTTAACATCGCAAGCTCTTACGACGATGTATGAGGCTCTATCGGATCCGTCGGGTCGCATGACGCTCAAGACTCCGCGTGGGATGATCCAAGGCGTTCTGGGCCCCGTCCTGCTCACGCCTTCCACCCTCGATGATCGAATATTTCCTCCATCTGAGGTGGAAAGTAGCGATTGGCTCCCGCAGGAAGCTACGCGAGTCACTGCAAGGCTTGAGGACCAACTATCGTATGCGGCTAGCAATGAACCGGAAATCGCAGAGCGCTTACGGCGGCTTGTCACGCTCTGGGGGGCGCCAGGTGCGCAAGGTACAACTCTGTGGAATGAAGGCTTAGCGTTTGCAGCAATCCCAGCGCCCATCTTTGAAAGTTTTGGACTTCCTTGGCCAGGGGAAGCGACCGCCATGCCTGCAGCGAGCGGGGCGATTTCTGTCAGGACCCAGGTGGCTAGTGAAGTTGGAAGGACCGATACAACAGAAGAGTTGGGGCAGTCCTTTGATCCCCCTGCCTTGCGCCGAACCCCCTCATCGATCACGCCCCGGACGGCTCAACCTGCTACCCATCGTTCACATGGGGCAAAGACTGCTTCCATTCGGAACAAATGGCAGCAGATGGTACAAGAGCTCACAGAGTGGCGGTCTGGCGGGCGATTGGGAAGTCTGAATGATTGGGAAGGTCTGCTCAGCAGCTTGGTCAGAGGACTGCCTCGCCATCGTTTCGACGTCTCCGATTGGCTGTTTGATCGCGTGTTCACTGAGAACAATATTAAGTTCGAGGGCGAGCGCAAAAGTGACGTTCGTAACTTTGTGGTACCCAAAGAGAAATGGCTCATTCTGGGGCTTGAGGCGCATGTCACCTTATTGTCGGGCTCCGAGTTGCAAGCCGATGTGGAGGAGGCCTATCGCCGCCTTCATTCTCGGATGCTTCGGCGGGTGGCCGAACTTGCTCAAGCACATCTAGAGCGTCGCTTACTGGCTTTAGATGGTGGGGAGCCTTGGCAGGTGGCTGGCAATATCGCCCAAGTACTCCTGGCGAGGGCGTGGCTCCGTGGCGACGTCAAGCCAGATCAACCGCTAGCTGAACAATTTGTTCGCTTGCTTAGCGATGAAGGCCGTCCGACTACCAACCCGACGGACCGTGTTAATTCCTGGAACGAGGTTCTTACCAAAACCGATAAAAATCACAAGCTTCTGCGCGAGAATCTGCGGTCTTCGCTCTCGTTGCGTCAGGGAGAAGGGAGGGGTTATGGCGTGGCTGATGCTGGTGCGGTGGTTCGTGCTCTTCTGCAGATGCAGGAGAGCTTGCGGCTTTCCCCCACGCCTCGGGAAGTGGGCCCAGGGCTAGATGCAATGGCACAAATTATTGATTTGGTTAAGGAGATTGATGGGCGTCTAAAGGATCTCCCTCGGTACGAAGGCGAACGGCTAAAGAACCGTGGTCAGGCGCTGTTCGCAATGATGCGCGGTCGCAGTCTGAGCGATCACGTCGAAAGGATCGACCATGCACTTGTGGAAGTTAGTAAGCAATTGCCACAGGCTGCGCCCGATGCAATCAAGGACTGGAAGGGGGCCTACACTAAGGCCAAGAGCGATAACTTTTTCGATGATAATGAAAGCTCTCCAGCTGGACGAGTAGAAGCCTTTCTGCTGGATTCTCTTGAGGATAATTGCAGCGAACCGGAACTAGGGTTAGCTGAAAAACTTGCGAAATGCATTGAAGCACCAGCAGGCGACATGCGGCAGGCTCGAGATCTGCTAACACTTGGAGAAAACGCAATTAAGCGGAGTTATGACTACGCCCTTGAGTTTATTGGCACTTCTGGAACTAGTAGCGGAGATTCTACGCGGGTGCGCCAATTTGGCCTGCAGGTGCATGACTCTGCTGCAGGGATGCTTACGGACTTGGAGAAAATGTCATGAATTTAGTGCTCGAAAACGCAACAGATGTCGAACTCGCACCTTTGGAGGAACTGGAGGTGTTGCTGAAGGATATTCCGGCGGCAAAGGAACGAACCTTTTTTGGAAATGCATTAGTTAAAGCATATGAGCAAGTGGTACAAAGCGAGTCTCTAGTTGAGTCACTTCGAGAAGTTGAGGTCTACTTCGCCATGTGCACGAAGTATCTAGATCTCCCTGAGGAAGTGCGGACGGAGTTAAAGTGCATTCAGCAGCTTGGTAGTCGGGTGGCAGGCGTCGATAGTCGTGAAGATTATCTTGACGTTCGCCACCACGTATCGAACCTTGAGCGAGAGATCGGTGCTCTCAAAAGAGCAGTGAACCAAGCGTTTGAAAGGATGATCCAGCGCGAGTTCGCCAGTATAGGGGCGCTTGGCGCTGTCCTCAGCAAGGTAGATGAGACAAGAGAGTTGGGAAAACGCATGGAGATGTTAGGACGTCAAGCAAAAGAGGTAAGCAAACGTTCGACAACTCAGGTTGTCGTCGAGGTCGAACGCTTACGGTCTGAGCGCCAAGTTATGCGGGATGAACTCGATAGTTTTGGTGCCGATGAAGCCGTGTTAGCGTTCTTGCAAGACATCAGCCAGGGCGCGCTACCCTTGTCACGTATTAACGGTAGCGTTTTGCCCTGGCTTGAACAACATCACGCGGTCGGATTGCTAACTATTTCCCTAAGCGCGTAGGCGGCAATGCCTCGGTTTCATCTCTGCCTACTGTCGTAGGTTCGCGTCTACGAATTTCTTTAGCAGTCGGCGACTAACAGCGGCCTCGACTATGCCGGCGGGCATAATATCGCTGCCGGTGTGCAAGCATGCCTGGCACCCATCGACGCACAGGTGGCCACTTATTCGATAAATCTGATCGGCGAGACGTGCTTCTGCTGACAAGCTGTCTTCCTGGTTCGCGTCCTCAATGCTGGCGTAGCAATGCAGCAGAGCGTGCGTAGTGGGGGCTGCTCCAGATCCTTCCCGAGCACGTCCGACAACTGCACTTACTAACTCCCAGGTCGAGGGTTGGCGCCCCATTTGTTCTCGCAACGCATCTTCAATATGTCGAGCCTCACTCCATAGATCGTAATAGGCGAACTCATAGTCGCCGATTGACTCAACGCCGTACAACACACGTAGCAAAGTATGGAATGGGACTTCGTCGCTTTCGGCTAGCCGAAGATCTCTCCTAAGACTATCGAGTGTTGTGGCATCCCGAGGGCTCAGGAGTCTCCATTGAGGGTGGTTCTCCTTCATTTGCCATGCCCGTGCTAGTAGCGCATCTTCGGCTGCATTGGGACATTCAGTGAGGAAACCCTCAGCAAGA
The DNA here is from genome assembly GCF_022496665.1 of Pseudomonas sp. TMW22090. Classification (NCBI taxonomy): domain Bacteria; kingdom Pseudomonadati; phylum Pseudomonadota; class Gammaproteobacteria; order Pseudomonadales; family Pseudomonadaceae; genus Pseudomonas; species Pseudomonas sp. TMW22090. The sequence continues at coordinate 157,443 of NZ_SCFH01000008.1, read as the reverse complement.
TCCTTGAGGGCATCATCCAACCGTCCCACGAATGTGCGTGTAGTTCCATCTCCATACTCACCATTCTCGGCGATCGTTACGATATCGTCTGCTGCCATGCCAAACTGGATTGGTAGTTTAGCGTGACAGACTACACGGCGTTCGTCCCCTCGCCCGTGCAGAACAAAAGCGTGCTTAAGGCGAATCGCTAGACTATGCAACACAAGGCTGCGCAGATACATTTTAAAGTGTTCTGGGTTCTCCAGGTTGGTGAACACTTCCCTCAGCAAATCTTGGAAGGCTTGTGAACCCGCAGCCTCCGCGACCTGTTCGGTGCGGCGCTCGGACAGCAAGGGGTGCTGATGAAGTACCTCCTGATAGGTCTGCAAGAACAACTCGCGGACACGTCGCCTGTCCCATAGTTTAGTCAGTTGTAGGAGTTTCTTGCGCAGAGTTGGGTTACCTGCTGCTGCCGCAATAATTTCGGCGGCTCGCTGGGCCTGATAGCTATTCATGTCGACGCTGCGTGCACGCCGCTGAACGATGTATCGCAGCATTTGTAGGCGGTACCACTTGCCCTCTTCACTATCGGGGCTCATTGCCGCGATCTCATGATCGACAAATCGAGAAAGGGCTGCACTATCGATGTGGAATCGGACACCTTCAGTAGTTACTCGATAACCGAAGAGCACCGCTTCGAGAGTCTTTGGGTGGGTGAACAATTGGCTGATCTGAAGTGAATCTACACGTGCATCACAGAATCGAACTTCGCTATCAGCCCCCCAATATACACGGGCCAGTTGTAGTCCGCTCTCAACGTGTGTAAGTGTGCCGCCGGTATGGATGTCCAACCGTTCGATTATCCCAGATAGCACACCTGGGTCATTGCTGTGCGCAGACGAGGCGTCGGCTTGGATAACTGGAAAACCTCGTAACTGGCCGCTGCTCTTGTGATGAACTTTCAGCGCTTCATCCAATGTTTGGGTGCCGGCAGGAATTTGAAAGAGCTCTGTGTAGTCTTTATTTGCCTGCCATCGAGAGACCCACTGACCTTGCAACTTACCGCCAACTTCAGTTTTTATGTGCGTTGGGCAGAATACAACTGGATGCAGGCTGCTGCTTTTGCCGATTTCTTTACGTGCCTCTGCTGGAAGCAACTGCAATAGGGCATCCGCACCGCCAAAGTCGAGTTGATTGGCATCGGCCATTTCCTGTGCATCCAGCCAGGGCTGACGTCCAGCGGAAGGGGCTCGCCAGTGAAGTTCCCTACTTCCATAGCGGTGCGTCATGTTGCCCGGAGCAATATTGTTGAGCGCCAGGGAAATATCCTCATTCACGCATTCGTCTTTTTGCTCCCGCTCAAAATGCACTGTAAGTACTGGGAGGTTCACGGTCTCAAATAGAGTTTTGGGTACCCAAGGCGTCCAGGCACGCCTCTGGTTGGCATTCTCTGCAGATTGGAGTGGGTGTTCTGCCGCCAGTTGGACTGTCCGCCAGAAGGTATCTATGCAAGCGGTATCGAGAATGGAATAGACGCTGTTCCCGAATATTTGTTTCAAAGCTCTATCCGCGTCGGTTGCTACACTCGGGTGTAGGCAACCCGATCCGTCGATTCCCGACGATCGCTTTTTTGCCTCGTGACGGGCGATTACATCTAATACCAGAGTGATGGCTTGACCACGTACGACCGCGTGGTTGGTCATGTTCAGTGGTACTTCAAAGTGCTTACTATCGAGGAGGGTTTGAGGCTTTCTAAAATACCAACTGTCGCGGGCTGAGTAGGGCGACAATGTAATTCCGGTTAAGGGCCTGTCGTCTGCCCCGCGTCCTCCACGACCTTTCCGCTGAATGAAGCTTGCGAGATTGACCGGGGCATAATGTTGGTAAACGAGGGTCATATCTGGGTCGTCATAACCGACCTCCAAGGACGATGTAGCAAAGACGATATCGCTGTCTTTTATCATTTCCTCGGCACGAGCACCGGCACCAGACCATACCGGGCTATTAGTAACCTTTAGGGGGGAGTTCGGCTTATAAAGTCCGTTTGCCGTCCATTGCCGATTGTCGTTGGCGGCGAAGAACCAGCATTCACCCTTCGTAAAGCAATCGCAGCCAATGGGCTGTTTACAGCAATGCTGACGCAGGCCTCCAGTGGCGGAGTCTGGGAAAGAATAGGTGCGAAGTCGCGCTAGATTATTGTTCTCTTCGGCATCCTGATAGTCGTGGTGCAGACGCTTGACTTTATCGACCGAGTCCAGAAAGACGATACTGCGGAAACCACCTTCTGTACCCGTACGCCGTCGCATGCCATGAGCCAGTACCATCAGACTTTGAATGGTAGAGGAGGCGCCCGCGATGTCCTTACCTCGCGACTCAACTTCTGGTTGAATGAAGTAGAAGTACTCGCGGCCCTCGATACTGAGTTCGCGCTCGTGATCGTCAACTTGGATTGCCGTGACGGCGTTACCTCCTGCCAGAGTACGCCACACTTCGGTTGGTTCGCCGAGTGTGGCGCTCATCCCGATGGCGAGACATTTTCCGCCGTTAGCCTCGGCTCGCGCCAGTAGTCGTCGTAATGCATATCCGATTTGTGCACCGTGAATATGCGAGTAGAGGTGAATTTCATCAGCCAGTAGCGCTCTCGGAGGTGCATGCTCTGGGTGATCCCCGAAGAGAGATCCGTACCTGGGATCTCCTAACCACTGGTGTAGAGACTCAGTTGTCGGTAAAAACAATGCTGGTGGAGTTTCTATTAGGCCTTGCTTGCTTCCGATCCATCCACTGTACCCCCAGTCGCATTTAGCTCCGATACACGCGAGGCGGTCGGCACCCTTGATGCCTGCTCCTGGATTTAAATGCAGGAGAGAGTCGCATTTTGGACAATGGAAGAAGGGAAATTCATAACATCCAGTCGCTCCTACGCCGGGCTTCCATACTTCCTCATTTACTTTGAGGGAGAAGCTTCTAGGCACGTCACCGTTCTGAAGTCCAATTGTTAGTAAGGGCACCGAAGAATCTACGGCGAGTTCAGCTAAGTAGCGGGTTAGGCGTTGGGCCTGATTCGCCGCCAAACGCACACGGGGATAGACGAGAATGGCTCGGGTGCCATGGATGTGTCGTAGCCGATCATATAAAGCGCCGATGATGAGCGGTAGACAGGCAGCTTCGGTCTTGCCTGCTCCTGTGTCTGCAGTTATGACAAACCGATCACAGGCTTCGTCTGTTTGCATCCAAGCGGGTACTAATGTAAGTAAAGAACGTGCTTGAAAGCCGCGTAACGTGGGGTCTTTGACCTTCCAATCGCGACATAGTGCGGCCGATAAAGCGTCAACCGCAACTGAAAACAGTGGTTCTTTAGGCACCAAAATTTTGAGTTGAGCAACAACAGTGCTTAAGAGGTGAGTAGGTTTCGGCTTGTCGCGATTGCGTATCTCAACCTTAAGTCCTCGAACGAGAAAAGGTCGTCGGTCAGAGTCTTCGGGAGTGAAGCGCTGCTTAACATAGCGCACTTCGCGTGCAAGTTCGGCCATACGGCTACGCAGTCGCCCATCTCCGGTATGCAGCAAATGGCCATGTAGTTCTAAGCGGCGCACTGCTCCTGCTACTACTGATTTGCTTAAGACAAGACTCTCTGCCAGTCCTCCTATATTGTGCCAGCCCTCGAAGACTCCGAAATTTATTCGGCGGGCCTCCAAATCCTCAAGGCGATTCAGAACGCTAAAGTCAACGTCCGACAACTTTTCATCAAGGGGAGCTGGTGGAATGTCTCTTTCTTTTGATTCCGGATTGTTTCCACTCAAATCCACAACGAGACGCTGGTACTTATCCTGGGAGAAGCAGACTAGGCCCTGCGCTGCCAAGTCTGCACAGATCGGATGTAATAGATCGCTACCGTCTGGGCTTAAGCAGTCAAAGCGGTCTCTCACTAGGTAGTAGAGCGGGGGAAATCGACCATTGCGAGTCTGCTGAATCACTTCTTCCAAGTGAGCCAGAAGCGTATCTTTGGCGATATTATAGAGTCGGCGCGCAGGTTCCAGAGGATAAATACGAAAGTACTCGCCGTGTTGGGTCTGAACAGGAATTAGGCTAATAACGCCATGTCGGTGAAGTGTAATCAGATCTGACAAGATTTCCTTTGTTTGCCTAGCTAACGCTTTTGCCAAAAGATAGTCGCGTGCTACACCCTTATTGTCCAACATGGCCTGACTACGAATCGTCGCCAGCATGCTTTGGAGCCAAGCGCTCATCGGTGGAAGGTCGACAACCAAAGGATTTGGTAGTGTGCTGATCTGCGGTAATTCGCTGGACTCATCGAAACTGCCCAGTCGAATGTTGACTTGAACAGGCGTCCCATTGGGTAGTGGGAGTCCGATCTGTCCTGCGTCTCGGGCTTCGAATACAAACTCTCGTAGAATTTGAGCCGAGTCGAGTTGGTCCTGTTCGGACGGAACGGCATCCAGCAAATTACGCGACACGAGCAGTATGAACTTTGAGCGTGCCCGAGTGATAGTGACGTTCAGCCGAAGTGGACTGAAGATGAAATCTGCTTCAGCTAACGCAAACTCTGAGTCTGCAACTGTGTAACTCGCAATAATTGCATCGCGTTCTTTGCCTTGAATTCGATCAACTGTCTCGACCACAACCTTGCTGCCCCGGCTATCACCAAGAAGTTTGCGAATAAGGGCATTCTGCGCTCGGTGAGGGCTTACTACTGCAAGGCGCTCGGCCCAAAAAGCTTGGTCAGAGTCGTCTGAGTCTCCTGGTTCAAGTCGGGTTCGAAGAAGCCTCGTAAGATGAGCGGTAAGCTTTGCTTCGAATTCATTGCTAGTAGCGGCAGAAGGGCCGTCGTGCAATAGGACGCACAATGGGTGTTCGGGGTCGAGAACACGCTGTTCCCATTCCTGTAGTCCCTCGCGCCAGTTCGATCGTAGGTTTAAACGACGTTCGTAAACAGGCGCAGCACTAAAATATTTACCTTCGTAAAACTTGCGCTGGGGATATCGGGTTAGAGGTCCGTTGAGACGAAATGTCTCGTCTAGCGAGAATTCGCTGGTATTGCAGGAGCGCAAAAAGGAATACAGCGATCCGCCTAGCCGAGGGCCGGAGGTATGGTGCTTGTGTTCCTCCCGAATCGGCGGCAGTTGGCGATCATCGCCCGCAATTAATACGCGCCCGCCTGGTGCCAGCGCCGCAAGCGCCATAAGCCCCTGCGATACCAACATCTGGGAGGCCTCATCCATGCAGACGAGCCGAAATAGCGCAACTGTATGGCCATCGCTTGGTGGCTTCGGAGCTTTTGTGATAAGCCGATTCAGTTGCCAGACCGTGCAGCCTAAGATCGCATGTGGTTCGGAAAGCTTATTCCAGATCTCGTCAATTGAGCTATCACTGATGGCAGGTAGTTGTTCAACCCCCTCAGGCAGAGGGCCGGCAGGTTTCCCTAGGTAGTACATTGGTACTGGTACTGGAAGGTGCTTAGATAGGCGCTTCGTGAGGCCTTCCATGAGATTGGAAATAGCGTTACGGGTGAATGCTGTCACTAAAACCCGGCAGGGCGTATCACTGCGTCGGCAAGCTTCTAGATATCCAGTTGCCATCCATGAGAGAGCATGAGTCTTACCGGTTCCAGGCGGTCCAAGAATGAGTCCTACCCGTTGATTAGAAAGCCCCAACCAGGCATCGCGCTGCGCTTGCCGTAGTGGCTTATCTTGTTCTCGAGCATTAATTGCTGGTTCCACCACCTCGGTAAGGCCTTGCATCCACAGTTCGGCATCGTTCGGGAGCAGCGTGGACGCAAATTCTTGGGGGTTGCGAAGGAAAAGCTTGATGTCATCCTTGGTTTGCACGGGCGGGACTCTATTTAGCGTCAAGGTAGGCTAGAAATTCTTGAGCGCGGTAGCTGGTGAAGTCTTCGTAAACCCGATCAAGGAACCAGCCTGGGCCCTCGATTTCGCGTAGCCACTGCTGAAATAGCGGTTTTTCTTGTGGCTTGTGAATGGTCACGAGGATACTGTCGAATTGGTGTTTATCTTGTCTAGGAGCGATCGATACTCGGCATTCGCCCCAGCGATATGGGTTGAGGCGAATATCAGGATCATCGTTCGTCAAAATTAGAGCGAAATCATCAGAGGATATATCGCTATCTTGGCTTTCCAGAGGTATTTTGAAGAGTAACCATAGTTTTCCGTTAGTATTGCCACTTTTCAAAAGTTTGAGTTCTGCCATGCACTGTCCGCTTGCGCGTCGTTGCGGGAACGCCTGAGTAAGCCGAACCAGCGTAGCTAGCATCGACGAGCGCGCCTCTAGTAACTCGTATGCCTGCAATATGTCCAAGTCCTTCGCGTTTAGTGGGTCGAGCATAGCTTGGAAGCGAAATGGCCTTTTGTTAAGTCTCAAAAAACGTTTTGCGGAGTTAAGGTTTTCCTCAAGTAACCATTCAACTAGTGACGCTGTCGTCTCAAGCCGAGCCTCGACATCTGCTTTAATCGCTTCAAGATTTCCTCGATCTTCTGAGTTACGAAGAGCTCGAATTACATCCATGGCTAAGAGCGATGAAAACTCGCGCCGGAACGGTCCGTGCGGCCTATAAACGTTGCAGAAATTCGCGTCGCAGACGGCGATCGCTTCGCTGACTTGGCGAAGGTCATAGGATACTCGTACAGGCAATGCAAACAATTGCTCGAACACGCTTCTGAGCGCTGTCGCAGGAAGGTGGTGTATACCGCGCAACTCCGGTTCTGGTACCAAATCTTCAGGCGGAAAGAGCCTCACCGCATGCAGTAGTCCGGTTCTAATCCTTGGGTCGTCTAAATGTCTACCGATGGCGTTCTGCAAGTACTGAGCTTCTGTCGGCTCAAACAGAAATATATGTGCGTGCAATTCCGCATTTGGATCTCCAACGTGTTGTTGATTATGTGCATCAATCGCGGTGAGGTCTTCAATGAGACTGCCCATAACATCAGAAATTGCATTTGCTTCTGCTGATTTGTCACCTTCCTTCAGTACGCGCACTATCGAGTGACTCTTAGTCGCGCTCTTGAATCGGTATCCGAGGGTGACTAAATTGTCTTCTACCGGGTCATAGTCCGCAACAATGTAGAGTGCCGCGTCCACGCGCGGAGGCATTAAATATGTCGCTAGGTCCGGAATGCGTTGAAGCCTTCCTTGAGTCTGAGCCTTTGCACGGGCGATCAATACTTCAGCCCTTCGCTGTAGTGACCAATTTAGGTTAGGGCTTTGGGCGTTAAGATGGGCTTCAGTGAGCGCACCTAAATTGCTTATTCCTCTACGCAGTAACGTTTTTTTGCCTTCGTGGGTAAGTCCAGGAACAGCTGAGATATCTCTATCCGCGGCATCGGCTTTATTGATGCTTTTAATGCAGTGCGGCAGGTATTGGCACTGTTCGCATTTGTAGTAGATGTGGAAAAAAGTGTCATCGCGATAACGTGATACTTCTTTTTGGCTGATTGTTAGCAGTTCACGACTAAAAAAGTCTTTCACGAGTCGGCGGTAGGGTTGTAGGTCAAAAACCTCAGACCGATGTATGCCTTCGTCTGCAAGGGTTCCTTCCTTGATGCACCAGATTTCTCCTTGAGAGGAAATAACTCCTGGCACTCGCAAATCTACCAGAAGCTTTTCAAGCAACTCGGCGTAAAAAGCCACTTGAGCTTTGTGAAACGCACGAGCGGACTGAGTGCCTTTGATGTCGATAATACTGAATACAGGCGGCTCTACGCTACGATCGACTCGTATGAGATCAGGAAACGAGCGACGAAGAGATATCCCGTCTGGGAGGGTCAGCGCGGTACTCGCAGTACGGTGGGCGTCTAGAGTTGCCTGTGGGGCATAATTATGCGAGAGGCTGCCTCGTAAAAAAGCTTCTGTACGTGCTTGGCTCAGTTTGTCTTCGCCAGGGGCAAGGGGCAAGGCTTGTCCCGTGGCGATAAGTTTTTGTACGATGGCAGTTTCAAACTCGTTCCCTAGGCTAGCCCATGCGCCAACATCCGTGGGCACCTTGTCCACACCGGCAGTGACCAATTCATTGGATTCCATCATTTCGTAGCGCGTCTTGCGCTCGCAGCGGTACTGAAACCAAGATTTAATCGTAGAAGCGCTAAGCGAAAGGGCCATTCGAAACTCAAAATAGAGATTTGTATCCCGAGCATTGCAGACCTGCGATGCGACCGCAAGAGGTAGGGTCAAGAGGTAGGGTAGGGACGAGATCTACTATATATTTTCTAACGACGTGCGATGCTTTTTCTGCGATATAGGATGAGGTCGTTCTCAAGCAGTTCAGCCGCGAGGAAAGCAGTTGTATCCTGCGTTAAAGCTGAGTTAAGTAATTTCTACTGAATCATCAATATTTTATGTTGCTGCAAGCTAAGTCGCCACTTAGGGTTGCTCTTGCAATAATCAACAGTGGCCTCAGTATTTTTTTTTGCATGTGGGCCATCCATTGGTTGAAGGTAGAAATGTTTAAAATTTAGGTGCTCATACAAATATGGCATGGCGTCACTTTGCGGGAATACAAGCTTCAGTTCATCACCTTGGGTGATCTTTAATTGAACGCTTGATTTTGGGCTAACACAAAGCCAGTCTATACCCAAGGGGGGAGCGACGGTGCCGTTGGTTTCAACAGCTATGCTGAAGTTTAGCTTGTGCAGAGCATCTACCAATGCGTCATCGACCTGAAGTAAAGGTTCTCCGCCGGTCAATACCACATACTTATGATTCTGGTGGGATATTGGCCAAAACGAATCAATAGCATGAGCGAGAGCTTCAGCATTTTTGAATTTATCCCCACCTTGACCATCTGTTCCGACGAAGTCGGTGTCGCAGAATGTACAGATGGCGTTAGCCCTGTCCTGCTCCCGTCCAGACCAGAGGTTACATCCAGAGAATCGGCAGAATACCGCGGGTCGACCCGCTTGGTTACCTTCCCCCTGAAGGGTGTAAAACATTTCTTTGATACTGTAAGTCATTTGGTTTACTCACCTGATTCAGCGGGGTGGCGAGTGCTTTGATCCGCCACCGCTGAACCTTCGTTAATCTCGTTCTTGAATGTACTGCTCATACCCAGTTTTGCGCAGTTCGCAAGCTGGGCACGTTCCACATCCGTAGCCCCATTCATGTTTATCCTGTCGAGTCCCGAGGTAGCAGGTGTGGGACTCTTCTTGAATCAGGCTGACCAAATCTTGACCGCCTAGGTTTTCAGCCAAACGCCAGGTCTGAGCTTTGTCGAGCCACATCAAGGGGGTTTCAATGATCACGGGAGCGTCCATTCCGAGACTCAAGGCCACCTGGGTGGCTTTAAGGGTGTTGTCCCGGCAGTCTGGGTAGCCTGAGTAGTCGGTTTCGCACATTCCCCCGACTAGTACTGTGAGGCCCCGTCGGTAGGCAATAGTGGCTGCGGACGTCAAAAACAGCAGATTCCTACCGGGTACAAACGTATTGGGAAGTCCATTCTTTTCAAACTCTATGGTTTTTTCAGCGGTCATCGCCGTATCGCTGATCTGTCCGAGTAATTTGAGGTCAAGCACGTGATCCTCACCGAGTCGCTTGGCCCAGTTCGGAAATCCGTTACGTACCTCCTGCAAGATACTCAGCCGACATTCGAGTTCGATTCGATGCCTCTGGCCATAATCAAAGCCAATGGTCTCTACGTGCTCGTAACGTTCCAGCGCCCAGGCAAGGCAGGTGGTGGAATCTTGTCCGCCTGAAAAAAGAACTAAGGCTTTGGTGTGCATACTGCTCTCCTCGGGACTGGGTCTGATTTAGCGCCGCTTCAGTTCTTGCTTGAGTTTTTCGGTCAGATACTTGGTGAGTAATCCGATATCAGTGGGTGTGTTCTGGATACCATTCCAGGGGCGGCGGTCGGTTTCAGAAATGTGCCAATCGCCACTTGTCCATGCCGTATGAGGTTTCAAAAGCTTTAGACCTTTGATAAAACCTTCCTTGCTGGTTGTGCCTTGATCGGAGTAAAGCAACTCCATAACGAAGCTCAAAGAAACCAGACCCGCCCCGTGCTTCAAGCGTGAATTCCTGGGCGCTAGTCCTTCCCATTCCGATTTGAAAACTACACGCACTGCATGGAAGAAGTTATTGATAAGTTCGATGCTGCGCCCCTCAAAGTCATCAAACTTCATGAAGCTACGAATCGCGCCATCATTCGCAGAGTTCATCACGAACTTCTGCATCGCCATGTCGCTTAGTACTCCTCTAGGATTCGTATGTTGTTTGATCTCGCCAAATAGAGAGGAGTTAGGCAGAAAATTCAACAAATCAATAATGCGAGCAGCAAATTTACGACTCGTGAACCGTTCTGGCAGGCCGTCAACCGTCGGTAAAAGTTCATAGATCAGCGATTTTGGCAGCGGTCGCGTATTGTTGACGAGCACAAACTGCTGTCGCAGTTCGTTGTAGTCTTTACAAATCAATGCAGATACAAATACCTGGAATCCAGGTTTTTCCATCGTCGCAAGGGCGCTGAGTCGTTGTTGTCCATCGACCACAAAGCCTGGCTTGGATTCGGTAGCATCAATAATGATTTCTACAATACCCTCGCCGAGGTCTTTAATCGTTACCCCATCCAGAAAGGCCAAGATAATTGCGTTAGGAAGCAATGCATCGTCGCGCTGAAGATAGTCACGAATATCTCTGATGTGCGACGCGACTTGATGGCGCTGAAAGCCTTTGAGGTGGCCTTCTTCATCGCGGCCGACTCTCTCAATTTCAGAAAAATCTAAAATTTCATTTGGAGTGGCCGCAAACGAAAATACATCATGCCCGGAGGCCTGTTGGGCACGCACACCCTTAAATCGATAGATCATTGTTTCGAAAGTTCCAGAGTTTTCTGAAGGTGGCGGTGGTACACGCCTAAGTTATGAAATCCACGTCTCTTGTTTCGATTGCTGGCCCGAAAGATAATAGTTTCGATGCCTGCTGACTGACAAATCGAACATTGGCATTTTTGCCACGGTTTATCTCTCAGCGTGGGTGAGATTAGTCGGACGTGCTTGGCGATTTCCTTTTCCATTTCTAATGATGACGATATTGAGCCGGAAAGAGTCAGTCGGAGATAGTCTACTAGCACGGCTAAAGTTGAATCAAAGTCGAGCAGGTTTTTATCGTAGTCGCGGATTGCTAGCAACGCTGCTTTTTCTTTGATTTGTAACTCTTCTGCGCTCAGAATGCCTTTTTTTATTCCTTGCATCAGGCGTGGATTTTCAATCGCCTGAGGAATGCGAATAGCTGTGTAGTAATCCAGTTTGCTCGTGTTATTGCCCAGGTAGTAATTACACTTCGCATCTTTAAATGCGCGTATAAGGGGGGAGGTTGAGTCAAAGCTGGTAATGCCATATCCGGTGAATTCATGGATGTTCTCCGCTTTAGCAAAACCCAGCAGATGAATATTTGTCTCGGGCTTAAGGACCGCTCGAAGCTCTTTCAGCACCTCATGGATTTGATCGACTTTCAAAGGTACTAGACCTCCGATCGCCAAGTAGCGATAACCCATGTCTTCGAGTTGTTTTGCAGCGTTCGCCATGCTTTGAGGAGACCAACCCTGTACCGCTCCAAGAGGTTCGAAAGGCCATTCCGCCTCCTTCACTAAACGCAGAAACTCTTGCGCATTTTTGAGCGTAATTTCGTACCGAAACAGCACATCTTCCGACTGGCTCAGCGCTGGAGGATTGCTGGAGTCGCAGTTGAATATGATGTGGTCCGGCGAGCAACCGTGGGTGAACCCCGCGTCTGAGTAGAACTCTACTACTTCGCTTGGGCTATACGCAGGGGTAGGGTGCTCTACATAGGCGAAAGCCCCGCAGTCCCCTAGGACCATCGTATCTTTGAACTGAATGCCATCGAGTCGTAGAAATTTGCGTGCGCCTTCTCTCAAGAAGCGCTGCTGCTCGGAAGTCGAGTACCGGACCTTTGAATTAGCGACGCCATTTGCCGGTCGCACTGCGCTCATCGAGACCAAGAGCCCGTCATAAGGGACGGGCGTCATCATTTCGTGCGCATACTGGTCATCCCAGTATCTCTTCCGGCCCGGCGCATTTCGATCGTTGATGAAATCGTAGTCTGGGTCTACGTAGTCTTGGGTGTCGGCGTATAAAAATTTCATTGGTGAGCGCTGGTCATATAGAGGCGGATCAAGGTTTCTTGCAGCGCCTTGATATCTTGAGGGGTGCTTTGGATTTCATTCCACTGGACATTAATCATCGGCCACTGGCCTGTTGTCCATGCGCAGTAAGGGGCGACTCTGGCCAGTTCTTGTAACACGCCTTCGTAGGTTTCGCGCTGACCACCGATTTTGGCGTAGATCCGATCCATAAGCACGCCCATGGCGATGATCCCCGCTGAGTGCATGAGTCGACTGTTCTTGGATTCAAGTGCCCATGCCTCAGGAAACGTATCACGCACTGCCCGCCAGAAGGTCGTCAGTAGGTTGTACATTGACTCAACGTTCGCCGCACCGTCGATGCTGGAGGTATAGGGTGCCAACGCCCCCAACGGATTACCGATGCTGTTGCGGATCATCGTTATTACAGCGGTGTCAGTGATCACTGCTTTGCTATTTTGCTCGGACGACCGCTTTATGAGTTTGTGGAAAGGGGAGTTGGGGTCACGACTAAGAAGCCCGCACAACTCAGCTGGTGCTTTGCGAGCACTCAGTTCGCGGGGCAAAAGGATGCTGCCTGTCTCCGGCAGTAGTTCGTTGATCAGTCGAGTGGGCAACGGTTTGGCCTTGTTGACCAAAATGAATTGCTCGCGCTGGGTGGTCAGGCTGTCGGACACAAAACCGATCACTGGCACAGGAAGATCCGAATTGGCCGCTTTCGCCAACGCCAATGAGCGCTGTTGGCCGTCCACGATCCAGGCAGACCTCATTCCTTCCTCCCTGATAGGGATCGTCAGCGTACCCGCTTGCGAAAGCCCCGCGTCGCCTGTCGGCTTGCTTCCGCGTGCTGCAACAAAACGCAGGTCAGGAGACAGCGCTAAGATAATTGCATTGGGAAAAAGTACATTCCCCTGATTGAGGTACTCAGTGATCCCTTTGACATGACTCTTAATCTCGGGGCGCTGAAAACCCTTGAGGGGACTGCTGTCTTCGCGCGACAGGCGGCTGATGTCGGCAATTCGGACCAGGTCAGATCCCCTGATGAATAATGCATACACATCAAGGTTGTCGCCTTGCGTGGTGCGTAGTGCACGCACCACAATCGCATCTTCGCTCGTCATGCTTTGCTCTCTATGCTGTCTTGACCTTTGATGTCTTGCCAGATCCTCCGAAAGCGCGATTGCTCGCACGACACCAGGGCCTCGTCCCTTAAGTAGCGTAACAATCGGGTGGAACTGCCTTGGTAGTCAGCCCACACACACTCAAGCATGTAGGCAATTTCACTGTCCGATGCGCGCCGCCGGATGGTCGTTTTTGCTAGGGATAAAAGATCCATCGCCGCGCTGACGCTCTTTCGAGCGATCTCAGCAGGAGCACTCGACAGTTCAAGAATCTCAATGAAATGACGCAGAGCTCTCTGAGGGAAATCGTTGCGAGTGCCTGGAAGTGTTGAGGTTTCAAGGCGTTCGTCATAGGGCATCGCGATGCGTCGTAAATGGCTGGGAAGCATCTCGATGCCTGGGCGCGAAGTGAATATTCTGAGCTTGTCAATCTGCGTGTCCCTGATTTTTCCAAGGTCTTCGCCTATCAACTGGACATAGTTTGAAGAGAGGGCAATGAGCACCAAGTCGATGTCGGGTTGGCTGACGAGGTCCGCTAGGGCGCTTCCCTTTGATTGGGTGACATTCACGGCTTCCCACCAATCTGATGCGCGCACACCCAATTTTTCGAGACGTGGGATGATAGAATTCGGATCCTGAGCCACCGTCAGGTTGTACGGTGGACATCTCTGATCGCCTTCAATCAACCCTAAGCCGGTCGACGCAAACATTAGCTTCGCGTCCAACTTCGTTGCTACGCGCCTCGCGTCAGAAACGCTCCTGCCCACGTAAAGTGAAGATGCCATCAGAGTGGTGGGACGTTGGTCTATTTGCCCCTTCCACGCCTTTGCCATGGCTGCAATCGATGAATAACACTCGTCGTTCAGCACCACCGGCGGCAGGCCGTCGAGACGTTTTCGATTGGTGCAGTTGGTGATGATGACGGTTCTCATGGGAAAACTGTAGGCCTGTTTTGACGGGTGTTGCATTTATCTGAGGCTGACAATTTACCATTTAATAACTGTATGGGCCAATGAGCTTAGGCTAGTTTTTATGCGGAAGGGTTGGTATAAGAGCCTCAATACTGCTGCTACCCCTCTTTCTGGGGGGCCGTTCGATGAAGGAAGAGACTCATTGCTTAAGTTCAGCGCAATCAAGGCGTTACAGAGCCCAACCCACCAAGTGGTATCGTTTGCGGCTACCGTTGAGCAGATTTTGGCGATCGCTAGCATCGACCGAGTCAAGCGTGATGATCGTGGCGCCCTTCATGGCTTTCAGCGGCCACAGGTGTCCAAGCACATACGAGAGATCCGCGACTACCTCTCCCGTCCCGATGCGGTAATGCCCAATGCTGTGGTGTTAGCGTTTACCAGTGGAGTCCGGGTGGTGGAAGGAAATGGAGCCTATGCAGAAATTGAGGTGGATATTTCATCCGGCCCTCCTGGGTTCGTTGTGGATGGTCAGCAGCGCCTATCTGCGTTAGCTGGGCTCGAGGGGAGTTCGTTCCAGCTACTGGTGTCTGCTCTTGTGTGTGAAAATCAGGAAGAGCTTCGCCGGCAATTCATTCTCGTCAACAACACCAGTCCATTACCGAAGTCGCTGGTATATGAACTGCTCCCGTCTGTCAGCGGCCTTCCATTCAGAATGACCTCCCGCGCCCGCGCAGCGCGCATCGTGGAAATGCTGAATTATGACGATCGATCTTCTTTGCAAGGACAGATTAAGCAGCATACCAACCCCTCAGGGGTCATCGGTGATACGTCGCTCCAGAAACTGGTAATGAATTCCCTATCTGACGGTTACTGTCGGGAGGTGATTGAGTTGTCGGGAGGTGAGGATCGGTGTTTCTTGGCCATCAGTGAGTTTTTCCAGGCGGTCCAGGAGGTGTTTGGAAATGCTTGGCATGGTCACACCCCTAAAAGCTCTCGTCTCGTCCATAGCGCGGGGATTATTTCCATGGGGTTCGTCATGGAGCAGTTGTGTGCTACAGGAGCGCCACTGGCCCCAGTATTCAAGTTAGGCCTTAGAAAGCTACAAGGATATACAGCTTGGACGCTCGATTCGGGAGAGTGGTCCTTTAAAACAGGCAACCGGCCATGGAATGGAGTTCAGAATTTACATGGTGATATTCATCTTTTGACTGATCATTTGACCAGGGTGGTTCGAAGTTCGGAACTCGTACCTAGCTAACAGGGTTAATTACTATTATTTAGGAGGCAATATGCCTACTTTGGTTTCATCGGATCTGTCTCCAGCCCTGGCCAGTGACGCCAGTGTAAAAGAGTTCTCAGAAGTAATTCTTCATCTATCAATGGCTTTTCAGGAGGCATTGAGGAGGCTTGCAGGGCAGGACGAAGCTTTCCCTTCTGAAGGGTATGGCATGCTGACTGAAGCCTACGGTTTGCGGACGCGTGCGAATATTCTCTACCTGACGCCATCTACCCATGTGGTGCAGGCATTAAACTTTTCCCAAACTGCTATGTTGGGGAAATTTGAAGAAATATTAAATTGCCTGAGTGATGTCGCCGATTTGCACACTGTTAACTCCATTTTGGTTTCCGTGATCACCATTGCATCAGCGCTGGGTGAGGGGCGAGCCAAAGTTGTAGAGTTTTTGTTTGAAACGCTATGCGTCGATCTTGAGTCTTGGAAGGTTTAGTCTAACTGTTTGGTTTTTTGTCGCGTGAGATACGGGAGGAATCAGTGGAGATTTTTAAAGAGTTCGTTTTTGAGGCCGCTCATCGACTGCCCAATGTTCCAGAAGGGCACAAATGTGGGCGTCTGCATGGTCATTCCTTTCGTATTGCAATTCATATTGATGGCCCTGTTGATAGAGCGTCGGGTTGGGTCAGGGATTTTTCCGAGATAAAGGAAATTTTCGCGCCTCTGTATGAACGCTTAGATCACAATTATCTTAATGAAATTCCCGGGCTGGAAAATCCGACAAGCGAGGTTTTAGCCGTTTGGGTTTGGCAGGAGCTAAAGCCATTGCTTCCAGAGCTATCCGCAATACGTATTCACGAGACATGTACAAGTGGATGTATTTATAGAGGGCCGGAGGTATAACCACTCTCGTGTAAAGAAAGTAGAACTATGCGTAGTGTGTAGTTTACTGGGTATGTCTAGGCTTTTATTGTCGAGTTTAGTGATAGTTTTCTTGTCTGGCTCGACACTCGGCCCTGTAGGGAGGTGGATATGGTAAAGCCTAACAACGGTCGAGGTAAAAGTGCTAGGCGTGCTCAGACTCTTTCACCATATACTCTTAAATGGTACCAGGCGAAGATTACTTCTTGGGACTTTTCGTGGTCATTTCGAATGGCTACCCGACGCGAAGTATCGTCTGGGGAGGACGCTATCCAAGAATTCGCTGTCCTCACTTTCAAAGGTGCTGTGGTTTATCCAGAGGAATTTAAGTATCCGGAGATAGAGATTCAATTGGTGGAAGGGTTTGCCTTCATCGCCAAAGAGTCTGTTACTCCAAGTATTGGCTCGATGAGCGCAAATGGTCGATTGCTCTCGGTTTACGTCTCAGTTCCTGTGGAACGGATAAAGACATTGGTGTCCGTTGCACCTCACGTGCGGGTCGTTGATTTTCATGCATCGCCTTTACATTATCGTCGAGCGTTAGTCGTGTCGATACAATTAGATACTGAGGTGGAGTAATGTTTGGGCGCTGATCTAGGCGTAGGTATCGAGTGAGCAAGGCAGGTCATGGTGTCAGGCGATGCCGCGCCAAAGGTGCTAATCCGGCAACGTTGCATTGCAGGTCACTTGCCTGGCGCCGGCTTTCACACCGGCCTTGTCCAGCACCGCCCTGAGCGGCACTCCCACCCAGCGGGCATTGCCCATCGAACCATTGCCCAGTTGGGCTCCGAACACCCGAGGCGTGAAAAAGCCGCGGCTGTTTCCCGAGCACTGATTGACGGCCACCATCTCTACCGGGTCGGCAAGGGTTTTGAGTTCTGCAAGGGACAGTGACAGCGGCGTATTGACCGCGCCCTTGATGGTCAACCGATAGCTGTCCGGGTCAATGCTGAGCGGAAAATTAGCCAGGTGATAACGTACAAAAAAAGCGTCATTGGGGGTGATCGGTCCTTGGTCGAAAACCGAAAAAGGCGTCTCCAGATGCGGTGGGCGGGTGGTGACCAAGGTCAGTGGACGCTTTTGCGGGTATTGCACCAGCGGCCGTGGGCCAGCTGCAAAGGTCACTTCATCTGCATTTGTGTCGGTCGTCCTGGTGTCGCTCGCCGCCCTGGCCAGGCTGGCGAGCGGGGAGGCCGCGAGCGCCAGGGTGAACGCATCGCGCAGGATGCGTCGGCGACCTGGATTGCAAGTATCCACAAAACTGAACTTCATTTTGCACTCTCTATGATTGTATTGATGAGATGCAATTGACCGCTTACGGTCAGGGCAGCGAGCCCTCAGGGGACTACCTTCGGGTGCTGGTGACCGGATGCATAGATCCAGTTCATGTCTGTGTGTTGGGCCTCAGTGTTAGAGGCCCGGCAATCGGTCGCCAGGACCCGCGATTGCTTTATCGCCCACTCACGAGGGGCGATCGGGACCAGCATCCGATCCGCCGTTATTTCTGCCAGCATGAGGCTGTTCGAAATACCTGGCAGAGCGTGGCGAGATCGCAGAGAGCACGTTGGGTGGCTTTGATGTCAGCAATCGGCGTAGAGGGAGCTCAGTGACTTAAGACTGGTCACGCACCCTGTGACCGTCCGCGCGGCACGGGGTATTTACCAGGTAGATTTCCCGCTTGCCCGACACGATTTACCGATTGAAACAGGCGATCTGCCTTACGTACCAGGCGTGCTCAGCTGAGCGCCTTTCGCAAGCTCAATGGCCGCCATAATAGCGGCACGGGCTTGGGGGCTATTTTTCCAGCAAGTCGACCCCGTGGCCGCCGACGCATGAGCCAGGATGTCAGGAACACTCGCCTCGCTGAGCACTGCCAGTGAGTCAATGCCCATCTGCTCAAGTCGAGCGATAACGGCCGGCCCTACGCCCTTGAGGGCCAACAACTCATTGTATTCCGTCAGTGGAAATGGCATCCGTAAACTCCTGTTATCGGCCAATGGGGACGGCGGAGTTTGCCCGACGGGAGAGGGCATCTCAATAGATGGACTTCTTCACTCCAGGCGTAGACGAAATCTCCCGGCAAAAAGCCCGCAGGCTCCAATGCCGTTGTAGGAGCGAGCTTGCTCGCGAAGAACTTATAGGCGCCGCGTTTACTCAGGCTTCACGCGTTATCGTTGGCGTATCTCGCGAGCAAGCTCGCTCCTGCAGTGGTCGATGTTCCCATTAGTGAACAGCATTGCGCCAGATGAGCAGGCTTATTCGTTTCAGCTAGAATCCCACATAATGGGTTTATAATTCACATATTGAACTAAGTTCTCGGCTGGTTTAAGGTCAGTCACCACCCAGTGACCCGACGCCGTCCGGCCACCGAGAATAAAGACAATAAGAGGAATTCCCCCATGACTGGTCCTTCGCTGGACAGCCGTTTGCACGCCAGCACCATGAAGAAGCTCAACCTGAAGCTGATTCCGTTCCTGATGTTGCTGTACATGGTGGCCTACATCGACAAGTCGAACATTTCGGTGGCGGCGTTGACGATGAATGCCGACCTCGGCCTGAGCCTGCGCATGTATGGCATTGGCGTGGGGTTGTTTTTCCTGACCTATATCCTGTTCGAAGTGCCGAGCAGCCTGATCCTGACCAAGGTCGGTGCGCGGCGCTGGATTGCGCGGATCATGATCACCTGGGGCATCATTGCCGCGGGCATGAGCCTGATCCAGAGCGCCAACCAGCTGTACGTGATGCGTTTGCTGCTGGGCGCCGCCGAAGCGGGTTTCACGCCCGGGATCATCTACTACCTCTCCCAGTGGTTCCCGCGCAGCGACCGGGCCAGGGCCATGTCGTGGTTCTACATCGGCGCGGCGCTGGCATCGGTGATTGGTCTGCCGATGTCGGGTGCGTTGCTGAATCTGGATGGCCTGTTCGGCGTTAATGGCTGGCGCTGGTTGTTCCTGCTCGAAGGCATTCCGGCGATTGTGCTGGGCTACGTGGTGTTGCGTTACATGCCCGAAACGCCGGCCTCCACCCACTGGCTCGACAGCGCGCAGAAGGACTGGCTCAGCCGCACCATGCAGGCCGAGCAGGCGACGATGGTGATCTCGCACAAGGACGCCTGGCATGTGGCTTTTCGCAGTCGCCAGGTGTGGTTGCTCAGCCTGTTCTGGTTGTTGCAGGCGTTTGGCACCATTGGCGTCACGCTGTTTCTGCCACTGATTGTGCAGTCGGTATCGAAGCAGGGCTCGTTCGTGGTCAGCCTGCTGTCGGCGATGCCGTTCTTCCTGGCGTGCGTGTTCATGTACCTGAACGGCCGTCACTCCGATCGCACTGGCGAGCGGGGCTGGCATTTGGGTGGGCCATTGTTGGCGGCCGGGGTGCTGCTGGCCCTGGCGGTGTTTACCGGCAATCAGTGGCTGGCGTACGTGCTGCTGGTGGTGGCGGTGGGGCTGAATTGGGCGGCGACGCCGGTGTTCTGGGCGACCACCACCGAATACCTGTCCGGGCCGGCGGCTGCCGTATCGATTGCCTTGATCAACTCCATTGCCAACATTGCCGGCCTGGGCTTGCCGCCGGTGATGGGCTGGATCAAGGACGCCACCCATAGCTATGACTATGCCTTGTTGCTGGTGGCCGCCGCGCTGCTGGCCGGGGGCCTGTTGGGGCTCTATTTGGGCGGCGGCAAACGCAGCCGCAAGGTCACTACCATTTCTGTTCCGGGAGGCATCGATGAAATCAACCGTGCTTAAAGTTGCGCGTCTGCCAGACATGCTCAGCGAGCGGCTGTATGCCGACTATGACGTGCTTGAGGGCAGTGAGAGCGGCGAGGAACTGGAGACGCAAACGTTGCGCGGTATCCGCGCGCTGATCGCCAATGGCGAGTCGCGGGTGAGCGCCGGTTTGATCGAGCGCCTGCCGGATCTGCAAGTGATCGTGGTGTTTGGCGTCGGTTATGACGGCATCGACGTCGAAGCGGCCCGGGCCCGTGGCATTGCGGTCACGCATACGCCGGACGTGCTGACCGACGACGTCGCCGATTTTGCTATGACCTTGCTGCTCGGCACGGCGCGGCGCATTGCCCGGGCGGACCGTTTTGTGCGCGAAGGGCGCTGGCAGCAGGGGCCTTTTCCGTTCACTCGCAAGGTCAGTGGCAAGCGCCTCGGAATCGTTGGTCTGGGGCGCATCGGCAAGGCGATTGCGCAGCGCGCGGCGGCGTTCGACATGCAGATCAGCTACCACGGCCGGCGTCCGCTCGCGGTGGATTACCCTTATTACGCTTCGGTCACCGACCTGGCGGCGGCGGTGGATTTCCTGCTGGTTGCAGTGGGCGGTGGGGACTCGACTTATCACCTGGTCGATGCCGGCGTGCTCGATGCGTTGGGCAGCCAGGGCATCCTGATCAACGTGGGGCGCGGCAGTGTGGTCGATGAGGCTGCGCTGGCACAGGCGTTGGCTGAGGGGCGGCTGCTGGGGGCCGGGCTGGACGTGTTCGAGGATGAACCGCGTCCGCATGCGCGGTTGCTGGATCTGGACAACGTGCTGCTGGCGCCGCATATGGCCAGTGCCACCTGGGATACGCGGCGGGCGATGTCGGATTTGACCTTGGCCAACCTCGCTGCGCATTTCGCCGGCGAGCCGTTGCCGACACCGGTGCCGGATTGACCCTTCGGGTCAGTCTTCCGGCAGGTTGTTGAAGATTTTTTCCAGCGTGGCATTCAGTTTGGTGATCTGGGCTTCAGTGAGGCCCTTGAAACTGGTGCGGAAGATGTCGCTGGTGCCCAGCTGGATTTCTTCGATGGTATGGCGCCCGACATCGGTCAGCGAGACCTGGGTGACCCGCCCATCGCTGGCGCTGGTGTTGGTTTCCACCAGGCCATCGGCCTTCATGCGATAGACGATCTTGGTGATGGTGGACAGCTTGGCGATGGCATGGATGGAGATTTCCGAAATGCTCGACTCGCCATTTTCCTTGAGGATGAACAGAATCCGCCAGCGCGGGATGTCCATGTCGATCTTTTTCAGCGCCTTTTCCATCGCCATGGAGTAGCGCCCGTGCAGGCGCGCGAGCCAATAGAAGGGGAACTCTTCCTTCTTGAAGTCTTCGCTGGCGGGGTTGTATCGGCTCAGGCGCTTTTTCGGGGTGGTCATAAAGGTGGCGTAGTCTTTCTGATGAGCTGGGTTTGATAGCGGGCGCCATTGTCGCGCCGCCCGCCGCAAAAAACCAGCGGACACGCCACGGTTTGCCTCAGGCCAGGCCTTCGTGCTTGAGGCTTTCACGAAAGTGTCGGCAGCCCTTGATCAGCAACAACAGGGTCAGGGCGACGGCAAAGGCGTTAAGCAGGGAGATCGACGAACCGACCAGCGCCGGATTTTCGAACAGCCGGTCGGTGAGCAGTGCGACCGCCGTGGTGCCGACACCCAGGCCGATCAGGTTGGAAATCAGCAGGAACAGCGCGCTGATCTGTGCGCGCATCTGGTTGGGCGGCAGGATCTGCATGGCAGCAGTGGACGCCGGCATCGGAAACGAGGCAAAGAACATGGCCGGCGCCAGTAGCGCAATGGACATCCACAGTTCGTTGACCTGGGTAAACGCGACTGCGGGCACGGCCATGCCGATCGCACCAATCACTCCCGCGCGAATCGGCGCGTCGCTATAGCCCTTTTTCGCCAGCCAGTCGATCAGCCAACCGCCGCAGAACACGCCACTGGTGTTGGCCAGTAACACCACAATTCCAAGCATGTAGCCGGTGTCGCTGGGGGCGAGGCCGAATTTGCGCATGTAGAAAGCCGGGGTCCAGCTGAGCATGCAGAACAGCGTCATCGCGTAGAACGAGAATCCCAGGTAGTGGCAGGCGAAAGTCTTGCGGTGCACCCCCAGGAACGTGAATGCCTGTTTCATGCTGGGCGCATGGACCTTGCCCGCGGCGTCCAGTTTCAGGCCCTTGCGCGCCGGGTCGCGGACCGTGAGCGCAATCAACAGTGCCACCAACACCCCCGGTAGCCCCACCAGGAAGAAGGTCACCTGCCAGGGACGCATTTCTCCCAGCAGCGGGACCACGACGCTGTCGAGGTTCTTCAGCAAATCGATGACGTAGCCGCCAATCAGAAAGGCCACGCCGCCGCCAATAAACGAGCCAATGGAGTAGATAGCCACGGCGCGGCCGAGCTTCTCCCGGGGGAACATGTCGCTGAGCATCGAGTAGGTGGCCGGTGACAGCGCTGCTTCGCCGATGCCCACGCCGATGCGCGCCAAGAACATCTGCAGGAAGTTTTTGCTCAGCCCGCACAGGGCCGTGGCCAGGCTCCAGAACGCCACGCCGATGGCGATGATTTTTGGTCGGGAGAACTTGTCTGCCAGCAGCGCGATGGGCATGCCCATGAAGGCATAGAACAGCGAAAAAGCCAGGCCATGCAACAGGCTGAACTGAGTGTCGGAGAGCTGCAGATCGTGTTTGATCGGCTCGATCATCAACGCCAGGATTTGCCGATCGATGAACGAAAAAATGTACGCCAACATGCAAATGGCAACGATGTACCATTCATAGGCATAGCTTTTACGGGTGACCTCGGTGGGTGTTTTACTGGTCATGCTGTTGGCCCCTTCAGGGTTGGCAATCGGTCAGTCGGCGGCAGCGTTTGTTCGCAGTTGGGTGCATCGGTGACGCCAGCGTTACCCGAGCGCATTGCCCTGGTGCGTTTATTGGTTTTGTTGTGCGGTCCAGGTTGCCAATCCCTTGGCTTAAGGGTGTTGCAGGACCTTTTTAAGCCCTTGTTCAGCGGGCCTCTATGCGCCAGGCGCAGAGGCTGTTCCGGGCGCGCAGAAAGCGTTTGCGTGGCGTGAAAATTGCTTTCCATTTCCACTAAATTTCGAGGCGTCTACAACCGGTCGCCCATTGTTTTCGGAGGCACTTGCGCATGTTTGATCAACGTTTTTCACTCCAGGATCATTGCCTGCTGAGTTCCGGTGGGTTCGGCGAGGTCAGGGACCGCGTCAGTCATTACCTGTGGCCACACCAGATGAAAATGCAGCAGGGCGGCGCCTTGCAATCACAGCTGTACGGCGTGTTCTTCGGCAGTTCGGCGCTGTTCGATCTGCACTACGGCGCACCGGTGGAAATCGACGCCGGCGATATCAGCGACTACTACCTGATTCGCGTCACGCTTGAAGGTGGCGGGATGGTCAGTATGGGCAAGCAGCAGGCTGTCTTGCGCAAGGGTGGGCTGACCATTTCCTCGCCTTCGCAACGCAGCTTCATCCGCATCGACAAGGACTGCCGCAACCTCATCTTGCGGGTCGATCGGCAGGCCCTCGAACGCCAGTTGCAGGTGTTGCTCAATCGGCGTTTGCGTCAGCCTCTGGTGTTCGATATCCAGGTCGACCCGACACATCAGGGCATGGCGACGGTTCGCAGCACCCTGGACTACATCTGCCAGTTGTATGGCGACGCCAGCCAGTCGCTGCAGCCCTCGGCCATGGGTGCAAGCCTGTCGGACTATCTGCTGTCGGTGCTGCTGACCCAGTTACCGCACAATTACTCGGTGGATCTGCTGCAAGATCAACGCCAGCCCATGCCACACCACGTCAAGAAGGCACGCGACTACATCGAGCAGCACCTTGCCGAACCCATTGCCCTGGCAAGCCTGGCGCAGTTTTGTGAAGTGTCGATCCGCACCCTGCAAAATGGCTTCACTCGCTTTCTCCAGCAAACCCCCAGTGACTACGTGCGCACCCGGCGCCTGGCGCTGGTGCACCTGGCCTTGCAACAAGCCGGGCCGGCGGACAGCGTGACGGATATCCTGCTGCGTCACGGCGTCGCCAGCTTCGGTCATTTTGCGATGCAGTATCGCAAGCAATACGGCTGTCTGCCGTCCGAGACCCTGCGCCGGCAGGCCTGATACGTGCCGCCGGG
Source organism: Pseudomonas sp. TMW22090 (assembly GCF_022496665.1). NCBI lineage: Bacteria > Pseudomonadati > Pseudomonadota > Gammaproteobacteria > Pseudomonadales > Pseudomonadaceae > Pseudomonas > Pseudomonas sp. TMW22090. The sequence goes on along the minus strand of NZ_SCFH01000008.1, from coordinate 133,255 downwards.
CCCTTCACCCCTGGACAAAACGCTGCGCCAGGTCCAGTTGCGAGTTGGCCAGTTGATGCAGCTCTTCACCAATCTGAGTACTGCGTCGGGACTGATCGCGGCTGGTTTGCGCCAGGCTGACGATTTGCCCGATCTGCCCGTTGATCTCCTGGGCCACTTGCCCCTGCTGCTCGATGGCTGAGGCCATCTGCAAACTCATGCCGGAAATCTGCCCCACTTCCTCGCAGATGCGCTGCAAAGCCGTTTGCACCTGTGCCACATCCGCGCGCGATTCCCGAGCGGCCGACTCGCCCCGTTGTGCAGTGGCCAGCGCCAGGGCGCTGCCGTCGCGCAGCTGCTCGATGGAGCGCTGGATCTGTTCGGTGGACTCGCGGGTGCGGGTGGCGAGGCTGCGCACCTCATCGGCGACCACCGCAAATCCGCGGCCGCTCTCACCAGCGCGAGCGGCTTCGATGGCCGCGTTAAGGGCCAGCAAGTTGGTCTGCTCAGCGATGCTGCGAATCACATGGGCGACGCCGCTGATCGATTCGATGGACTCCGCCAGGCGACTGACCGCCTGGCCGATCTCTTCGACTGAATGGCTCAGGCCCGTCATCGACCCCTGGCTTTGCCCGGACAGGCGCACGCCATCGTGAGCCAGAGTGTCCACGGCTTGAGTGGCCTCGGCGGTGTGCTGCAAGTTGCGCGACAATTCCTGGATCGTCGCGCTCATTTGATGCACCGCAGCGGCGGACTGTTCGGCTTCCTCCAGTTGCCGTTGCAGGTGGCCAGACTGGGTCTGTACCAGCATCGAAGACTCCTGCGCACGCTGGCGCACGGTCTCGCCGTTGATGCGGATCCGCGCCATCACCGTGCGCATCCGGGTGTTCTGGCTGTTGAGGGCCATGTCGAAACGGTTGGTCAGGGAGGCCGAACCGTTCTGCAGCGAGGCCAGCAAGGTGTCGCTGTAGACTTGATCATGTCGGGCCAGGATGCGGCGGATGTCTGCTTGCAGTCCGGCTCGCCAATGCCACGCCGCGCCGATCACGCCACCGAGCACCAGCAGGCTCGGTGCCCAACCGATCTGCCCGCCGACCATGGCGCCGGCGACGGCCAGTCCGAGCAGCCAGGTCATGCCTTGGCGGCTGGCGTGATCCTGGATGCACCGGGCCAGTGACAGGGGGCCGTGGCCCTCATTCAAGCGTTGATAGAGTTTCGCAGCACGCAGGCTTTGGGCCTCGTCCATCGGGTGATACGCCGTGCCCAGTGCCGTCAACTGACCTTCTTCCAGCAGCGGCACCACGTAAAGATTGCACCAGAAAGTCGTGCCATGTTTGTCACGGCCCATGAGGGGGGCCGTCCAGGGCACACCGCTGCGCAGGGTTTGCCACATGCGCTCGATGACCCGCCTGGGCATGAGCGGGTGATTGATCAGCTCGTGGGGCTGGTTCAGCACGTCTTCCCTGGCGTATTTGCTGAGCGCCAGATAGGCGTCGTTGCAGGCCAGCAGATGACCGCGAGTGTCCAGCCGTGAGATCGGGATTTCCTGCTGCGCCGCAACGCTTGCCGGCACACTTTGGTCCTTTGGATTAGCCACTGACCGCTCCTGCGATTACCAGCACTGGCCGCGTTCGGCGCGCATTTTGCGCACCATGGCGTCGAAGAATTTCACCGCGAAGCCGCTGTCGCGAATGAGCATGGCCGTGAGATCGGCGCACTTGTGGCTGATCTCTTCGGGCAGCGGATTGTCTTCGCCGCCCAAGGCGCCGGCCTGGCACTGGATCTCGGCGGCGCGCTGCACCGTCCACAACAGGAAGAACGCCTTGGCGATGCTGCTTTCGCCGACGGCAATGCCATGGTTGCGCAGCACCAGGATGTGCTTGTCGCCGAGGCTGTCGATCATCCGGGCTTTTTCGTCGTCGAACAGGGTGATGCCTTCGAAGGTGTGGTAGCCGATGCGGCCGTAGAGCTGGGCACCGTAGAAGTCGTTATGGGCAAAGCCGGCCTTCTTCATGACGATGGCCGAAATCGGCGTGGTGTGCGTGTGGATCAGGCACTGAATGTCCGCGCGTGCACCGTGCACCGCGCTGTGCAGGGCGAAACCGGCCGGGTTGCCGTCGTAGGGCGAGTCTTCGAGTTTCTTGCCGTGCAGGTCGACCTTGAGCAGGTTGGCCGGGGTCACTTCGGTGTAATTGAGGCCGAACGGGTTGACCAGGTAATGGTGCGCCGGCCCGGGCAGGCGTGCAGAGATATGGTTGAAAATGGTCTCGGTCCAGCCAAAGAAATCCACCAGGTGGTAGCAATGCGCAAGTTGCACGCGCAGGGCCCATTCTTCGTCGCTGTACTGCCGGGGTTGTGCCAATGCAGTCTGGTCCATGTCGGATTCCTTTTCTGGGTAGGTCAATGACGAGCCTGTTCGCCGCGAAAGCGGGCGAGGGCAATAAGGTGGCGGGTGACGGGCATCGGGATCGCCATGCAATCGGCCAGTTCCAGTACCGCATCACCGATGGCGGCCAGCTCCAGGGGGCGGCCTTTGTCATAGTCCTGCAGCATCGAGGTGCGCACTGCGCCCATGCCGGCACCGAGTTCGAGGAACGTCTGCGGGTCGATGCTCACGCGTGCGCCGTGGGCGGCGGCTGTCAGCAGGGTTTCGTGCAGGCAGCTGCTGACCACTTCGCGCAGCTCCGGCAGGCTGTAAAGCTGCTCGAGGGTGGCGCCAGTGATGACGGAGAGCGGGTTGGAGGTGATGTTGGCGATGATCTTGGTCCACAGGTTGTCGCGGATGCGATCCGTTGCCCGGGCTTCGATGCCGACACTTTCGATCAGTGCGCGCACCTGCTCCAGGCGTGGGCTGAGACGGTTGTCGGGCTCGCCGAAAATCATCAGGTGCGGGGTCCGGGATTCAGCCACGGCGATGGCCGGGCAGTGCGCGGTGATGAACACCACGCAGCCGATCACGTGGCGCAGGTCCAGGGCCTGGCTGAGAATCGACTGTGGGTCGACCGCATCGACCCGGCGCCCGTCGTAGCGTCCGCCTTCGCCGTGGAAGTACCACCAGGGCACGCCGTTGACTACCGGGATCACCACCGTGTCGGCACCGATCATCGGTTGCAGCTGCGGCAGCAGGCCGGCCAGGCCCTGGGCCTTGGTGCAGAGAAAAATCAGGTCTTGTTCACCAAGGCTGGCGGCGTTGTCACTGGCCTCGACCCGCACATGGTGCTGGCCGTCCAGGTCGGTCAGGCGAACACCGTTTCGCTGGATCGCAGCCAGTGTGTCACCACGGGCCAGGACATTGACTTGATGGCCGCCAGCGGCCAGCCGTGCGGCCAGGGTGCAGCCGATGGCACCGGCACCGGCAATGCCGATGCGCAGGAGGGAAGCGTTCATCGTAACTCCACATTATTCAACAAGGCGCCTACTCAGGCGATAATCATCCCTTCGGGCCCGCCGCGATCCCCTGTGGGAGCCGGCTTGCCGGCCATGCGCCCGCCAGATCGACGCAGGGCTAAAGGGCCCCATCGCCGGCAAGCCGGCTCCCACAGGGGGAAGTGCCGTAGCAAAATTTCAGGTCGCAAGCATTTCCTGATGCTTGCTCGCCAGCCCCAGATACGCATCGATCACCCGTGGATCATCCGCGAGTTGTCGGGCCGGGCCCTGCATTGCAATCTGCCCTGTCTCCAGGACATAGGCATAGTCAGCCACCCGCAACGCTGCCCGGGCGTTCTGCTCTACCAGCAGGATCGACACCCCGTGCTCGCGCAGGGAGGTGATGATGCGGAAGATCTCCCGGGTGATCAGTGGCGCCAGGCCCAGGCTCGGCTCATCGAGCATCAACAGCTTGGGCTTGGCCATCAGCGCGCGACCCACGGCGAGCATCTGCCGCTCACCGCCAGACAAGGTCGCGGCCAATTGTTCGCGGCGTTCCCACAGGCGCGGGAACAGCTCATACACTTCGGCCAGGGTCTCGCTATAGCGCCGGTCACCCCGGCGATGCCGCTGGAAGGCGCCCAGCAGCAAGTTGTCGGCCACGCTCATGCTGGTGAACAGCTCGCGTTTTTCCGGCACCAGGCCCAGGCCCCGGGAGACCATCACTTCCACTTCCGGCAAGGTTTCCAGGCTGCCGTCGAAATGCACCTGGCCCCGGGAGCCGAGCACGCCCATGATCGCCGACAGCAGGGTGGTCTTGCCGGCGCCGTTGGGGCCGATCACTGTCACGATCTGGCCCTTGCCCACCGTCAGGCTGGCGTTGCTCAGTGCCTCGACTTTGCCGTAGGCCACGCTCAGGTCCCTGATTTCGAGCACGGCGTCGTCGACCCGGTTAAGCGGTGCGAGCAGCGGTTCCACTTGCATGTTCATCATTCAACTCCTCCCAGATAGGCTTCCAGCACCGCCGGATCCTTCTGTACGTCTTCGGGCAGGCCTTGGGCGATCCGCTGGCCGAATTCCATGACCACCACGCGATCCACCAGGCCCATCACGAAGTCCATGTCGTGCTCGACCAGCAGAATCGCCATGCCTTCGCTGCGCAGGCGACTGAGCAGGATGCCCAGGGCTTCTTTTTCCTTGTGGCGCAGGCCGGCGGCGGGCTCATCGAGCAGCAGCAGGCACGGGTCGGCGCACAGGGCGCGGGCGATTTCGAGGATGCGTTGCTGGCCGAGGGACAGGCTTCCGGCCTCGGCATTCAGGTAGTCACCCAGGCCGACGCGCTCCAGCTGGCGCCGGGCCTCGCCAAGCAGTTCGGCCTCCTCGCGACGATCCAGATGCAGGGCCGCCGACAGCACCCCTTGGGTGCCACGCAGATGCGCGCCAATGGCTACGTTTTCCAGCACACTCATGTTGCCCAGCAGTTTCACGTGCTGGAAGGTGCGGCTCATGCCCAGGCGGGCAACTTGCCGCGAGCTCAGGCCGTTGATCTTCCGGCCCATGAACAACACGTCGCCGCTGGTGGGTGTATCGACCCCGGAGAGCTGGTTGAACATCGTGCTCTTGCCGGCACCGTTGGGGCCGATCAGGGCGAGGATTTCCCCGGAGCGGATCTCCAGGCTCATGTCATTGTTGGCTACCAGCCCGCCGAAGCGCTTGGTCACATGCCGGGCCTCGAGGATCAGTTCGCCATGCCCGGGCAGTTGGCGGCGAGGCAGGGGTGCGGCGTCTGCATCGACTTTCTGTGCCTTGGCGCGGACCCGCCAACGGGCCGGTACCAGGCGCGTCAGCAATGGCCACAGACCGCCGGGCGCGCGCTGCATCAGCACCACGATCAGGATGCCGAACACGATGATTTCGTAGTTGCCGGTGTTACCCAGCAGGTGCGGCAACCAGTCCTGCAGCCATTGCTTGAGCATCGTCAGGATGCCTGCGCCGAGCAAGGCGCCCCAGACGCTGCCGACGCCGCCGATCAGCGCCATGAACAGATAATCGATACCCATGTTCAGGCCGAAGGGCGTCGGGTTGACGAAGCGTTGGGTGTGCGCGTACAGCCAGCCGGATATCGCCGCAAACACTGCGGAAATGACAAATATCACCATCTTCGAACGGAAGGTGTTCACGCCCATCGACTCGGCCATGACCTGGCCGCCCTTGAGCGCACGAATGGCCCGGCCTTCTCGGGAATCGAGGAGGTTTTGCGTGATGACGATGGCCACCAGCAGCAGCGCCCAGATCAGGTAGAAAATGTTTTCGCCTTTGTCCAGCGTCAGGCCGAACAACGAAATCGAGGGCAGGCCGCCGACACCCGTATGCCCGCCCAATGACTCCAGCGTGCCGAACAGGTAATACAGCGACAAGCCCCAGGCAATCGTCCCCAGCGGCAAGTAGTGCCCGGACAACTTGAGCGTCAGCGCGCCGAGAATCAACGCCACCGAGGCGGTGAGTGCCACGCCCACCAATAACGTCAGCCAGGGTGAGGAGCCGGCCCAGGCCAGCCAGGCCGGCAACTGCTCGGTAGTGGTCAGGTAAGCGGATGTGTACGCGCCCAGGCCAACGAACGCCGCCTGGCCGAAGCTGGTCATGCCGCCCACCCCGGTGAGCAGCACCAGCCCCAGCACCACCAGGGCATACATGCCGATGTAATTGAGCAGGGTGACGTAGTAGGGCGGCAGCAGCAGCGGCGCGACACCCACCACCAGCAACAAGGCAAGTAACAGATAGCGCGGATTCATTCTTCTTCCTCCACATGACGGCTGGTGAACGAACGCCAAAGCAGGAACGGAATGATCAGCGTGAACACGATGATTTCTTTATAAGTGCTGGCCCAGAACATCGAGAACGCTTCGATCAGACCCACTGCCAGGGCGCCCAGCGCTGCGACCGGATAGCTGACCAGCCCGCCGATGATCGCGCCGACAAAGCCTTTGAGGCTGATGACAAAACCGGAGTCGAAATACAGGGTGGTGATCGGTGCGATCAGGATCCCCGAAAGGGTGCCGATCAGGGCGGCGAGAAGGAAGGTCGACTTGCCGGCCAGGGTCGGCGAAATGCCCATCAGGCGCGCACCCATGCGATTGACCGCGGTGGCGCGCAAGGCCTTGCCGTACAGCGTGCGCTCGAAGAACAGATACAGGCCGACGATCAGGCCCAGGGATACCGCCAGCACCCACAGGGTCTGACTGTTGAAGGTCACGGGGCCCAGTTCCAGGCCGGCCTCGGAGAATGGCTGGGTGCGCGCACCTTCAGGACCGAACAGCAACAGCGCGATGCCGACCATGCTGACGTGCACCGCGATCGACACGATCAGCAGCACCAGCGAACTGGCCGAGGCGATCGGCTGGAACACCAGCCGATAGATCTGCGGCCCCAGCGGCACCACCAGTGCCAGGGTCAACAACGCCTGGACCGCCATCGGCAGTTCGGCCAGGGGCAGGGTGTTGATCAGCACCGCCAGCAGCCCTGCGTAACCGAGCTTGAACACAATTCGCGTGGGAAACCGGAACGCCTGGCTCGAGCGCGCCGCGCCCCACACATCGAGTGCGCAATCGATCAGCGTCAGGCCGAGCAGCAGCCAGACCAGTGCAGTCGGGTGACCGCTTTGCAAAGTGGCCATGGTCAAGGCGCCATAGGTCACGAATTCACCCTGGGGGATCAACAGGATCCGCGTCACGGTGAACACCAGGAGGATCGACAGGGCCAGCAACGCGTAGATCGCGCCGTTGGTCATGCCGTCCTGGCCCAGCAGCATGGCTATCTGGAAATTCATAATGGGAGCTCTTTTCTACAGATTGAATATCAGGCCCGACTGCCGGCGCAGGTCGGCTCGCCGGCAATCAGGCAGCGGGCTGTGCGCCCGGGGTCAGTTGTCTTTCAACAACATCCAGTTGCCGTTCTTCACCACGATCAGTTCGCGCCCGCGCTCGTCGAAGCCGCTGTGGTCTTGCGCTGTCATGTTGTAAACGCCTTGGGTGCCCGCCAGTTCGTGGCTTTGCTCAAGTGCATCACGCAGGGCTGCACGGAACTCGGCGGTGCCCGGTGCTGCTTTGGCGGCGGCAATCGGGATTGCCTTCTGCAATAGCAGGCCGGCGTCGAAGGTGTTACCGCCGAAGGTCGCCGGTTTGCTGCCGTTGAGCTTTTCGTAGGCGGCGGTGTAGTCGCTGGCGATCTTCTTCGAAGGGTGGCTGTCCGGGATCTCATCCAGGACCAGCATCAGGCTGGCGGCCAGGACGGTGCCCTCGACCTTTTTGCCGCCGAGCTTGAGGAAGTCCGGCAGTGCGGCGCCGTGGGTCTGGTAGACCTGGCCGCGATAGCCCTGGTCGAACAGCGTGGTCTGGGGCATCACTGCCGAGCTGCCGGGTGCTGCGACCAGTACTGCATCGGGACGGGAGGCGAGGATTTTCAGGCTCTGCCCGGTTACCGAGGTGTCCTGGCGCTGGAAGCGTTCATTGGCCACGACCTTGATGTTCTGCTGCGCTGCCAGGCCAGCCATGACCTTGGCCCAGTTCTCGCCATACGGGTCGCCGGTACCGATGAAGCCAAGGGTTTTTACGCCTTTGCTGGCCATGTGTTCGAACAGCGCCTTGGCGATCAGGTCATCGTTTTGCGTGGTCTTGAACACCCACTTCTTCTGCTCGGTCATGGGCAGCACCACGGCCGCGGTGCCCACCGGGGCCAGCAACGGCACGCCCGCTTCGGCAACGAACTGGATTACGCCCATGGCGTTGGGTGAGCCGCTTGGGCCGATGATCGCATCGACCTTTTCCTCGTCGATCAGCTTTTTCAGGGCTTTCACTGTGGCAGTCGGGTCGCTCGCGTCATCCAGGGAGATGTACTTCACCGTCTGATCGCCCGCCTGGGTTGGCAGCAACGGCACGGTGTTTTTCTGCGGCAGGCCGACCAGTGCGATCGGTCCGGTGGAGGAGGTGATGACACCAATTTTCACTTCAGCCTGCGCGGCGGCGGCGCAAGCGGCACTCAACAATAAGGTGGACACGACTTTTCTGAAAAGCATGACTTTCTCCGAGGAGTTGCAACGCTGCAAAAGGCTAATGGGCTGACCGCCCTGATCACGATGTGAGCGAGAGCGGCCCAAGGTACGGCCCTGTTTTTTTTCTAACTGCTGCCGGAGCAAACAGCAGATTGCATGCCAGAAATTTTTCTGGTGCAGCGCCACAAGGTGTTACCGGACCCTCCAGCACACGCTTCTGGAGACCTTCAGGGAGAGGTCGGTGACCGGGTTCGAAGCGGGGCGTTCGCAGGCAGGGCAAGTCGCCACCACGCCATGTCCGACAAGGCTTTGATCTGGATCACCAAGTGCTGAAATAGCTAAAAAATGCCTGATAAAAATACAAGAAAAACACCATATTTTTGACTGTTTTTGGCGGGCTTGTTTTTGATTATTTATTTTTTTCATGCCGGTGTTTTACCCGAAAGACGCATTCGAAATTTTTCGAAATATTTGCCGGTCTCTGAACAGCCTGCAGGTGTTAAGTGCATGTTTTGTATGGATAAATAATAACAATTCGATATTTTTATCTCTGTGTAGGTGTGTTACCAATCTGCACGCAGGTGGTGCGCTCGGAGAAAAATTGCACCGAAAATACACACTCATTTATTCGGTAAAATTCAATTGACAATTCACGTAAATATTACGATTTTAGATTTAAGCGTTTGCGCCGCCTTCACCCCGAGGGCGTCCATCGGGTGACACCTAACGAGCAGGTATAGAGCATGTCGATTGTTGTCGAGGATTTAGCCTTAGGCGGGAGCGGCCCTTCGGTCATGGTGAAAGACACCATCGACATTGCCGGCTATTCGACCCGCGCTTCCAGTCAGGCACTGGCCGATGCGCCAGCCGCCAGCGAACACGCACAAGTGGTTCAGGCTGTCCTGGATGCGGGCTGCCGCATCATCGGTAAAACCAGTCTTCATGAACTGGCGTTCGGCACCACCGGCCTTAATGCCTGGACGGGCACGGCTGCCAATCCGCGCTACCCGGGGTACATACCCGGTGGCTCTTCCAGTGGCTCGGCGGCGGCGGTGGCGGCGGGTCTGTGCGACTTCGCCTTGGGCACCGATACCGGCGGTTCGGTGCGGATTCCGGCAGCGTGCTGTGGTGTCTTCGGTCTCAAGCCAAGCTTTGGCCGGGTTAGCCGCAAGGGCGTCATGCCGGCGCGCAGCACCCTCGATTGCGTTGGGCCGCTGGCGCGGGACATGGACAGCCTGATGATTGCCATGCGCATCATCGACCCGACCTTCAAGGCGGCAACTGTCCCGCAGAACCTGCGCATTGGCCTGGTCAGTGTGCACGCCAACGAGCAGGTCCAGGCGGTGGTGAACCAGGCGCTGGAGCGTTCGCGCTTCACGCTTAGCGAGCAATCACTGCCAGGCATGTCGGCGGCATATGGCGCGGGAATGGCGGTGATCAACGCCGAAACCTGGGCCGCCTGTGGCCATCTGCTGGAAACCGGACGGGTCGGCCAGGATGTTGCCGATCGGCTGCGCGCCGCCAGCCTGACCTGTGAGGAGTCCGTTACAGAAGCCGAGCAGGTGCGCCAGGCGTTTACCGCCGAGGTGGACGCCGCGCTGGCCATCACGCCGATCCTGGCCATGCCCACCATGCCCGATTTTCCCTTGCTGGTCGCCGACGCGGCCGACACACGTGCGGCCCTGGGGATGACCTCCCTGGTGCGCGCTTTCAACCTTTCCGGTCACCCGGCTCTGAGCATTCCCCTGGAAAGCGCTTCGGGACTTCCGGTAGGCCTTCAACTGATTGCCGCCCATGGCGCGGACGAACTGCTGTGTGCAGTCGGCCGCGAGCTGGTCCGGCGCCTGGAAGAGTAATCGACATGCTGACTATGGAGAAAACCATGACTGCGCCAAGCGAGCTGGATCAACAGCGCCGCGTGCCGATCACGGCGAATGAAGCGTTTCAGAAGCTGTTGGTCGAGATTCGTGAGCGGGCCCGGAGCGAAGAGTTCGACCAACAGAAATTCATCTCGCAGGATGTGATCGAGCAGTTCCGTACCCTCGGCGTGTATCGCGCCCTGGTGCCCAAGCGCTTTGGCGGCGACGAGCGTTCGCCGGCCGAGTTTTGCCAGATGGTCGAGGACATCTCCATCGCCGACGGTTCGGCCGGTTGGGTGGCCAGCTTCGGCATGAGCCCGGTCTACCTGTCGGCATTGCCGCTGGAAACCATCAAGAAAATCTATGCCGAATCGCCTGACGTGGTGTTCGCCGGCGGGATCTTCCCACCCCAGCCCGCATCCTTTGTCGAAGGTGGCCTGGAGGTCAACGGGCGCTGGAAATTTTCCAGCGGCTGCATGGGTGCTTCACTGATCGGCGTGGGCATCAGCCCGAAAAACGGCGACATGCTCGGCCTGCCACGCCTGGCGGTCATGCCTCGGGAAAAAGTGCGAATCGAGGAAACCTGGAACGTGGTTGGCCTGGTAGGCACCGGCAGCCATGACGTGGTCGTCGAAGGTGTGGTGGTGCCTGAGGAGTGGACCTTCGTGCGCGGCGGCCCATCGAATCTGGATGAGCCGTTCTTCCGTTATCCGTCGCTGTCTTTTGCCACCCAGGTGCTGTCGGTGGTTGGCCTGGGCGTTGCGCGGGCCGCACTCGACGAGTTGAGCGGCATGGCCAGCGGGCGGATCTCCGTGACCGGTGCGCCATCGTTGTCTGACCGGCCACTGGCCCAGGTCGAGATGGCCAAGGCTGAAGCGTCGCTGCGCGCCGCACGTTCGTGGTTCTACCAGGCCATCGACGATGCCTGGGCCAGCGTCCTGGCGGGCGATCCGGTGAGCGTCGAGCAGACCAATATGCTGCGCCTGTCATCGACCCACGCCACGCGTATTGCCGCCGAAGTCGCACGCACCGCGCAGATGCTCTCGGGCATGAGTGGCGTGTACCGCACCAGTCCGCTGTCGCGCTTCGTCAACGACACCCAAGTCATTACCCAGCACGCCTTCATGGGCGATATGACCTACCAGAACGCCGGCGCGATCTTCTTCGGCAACAAGCCGTTGCCTGGCTACCTGTAATTTTTTCCTACTGAATGGTGAACCCCATGACCGATAAAAAAGCCCTGCGAGTGTTGTTCTGCATCGGCATCAACCAGAACTTCTTCGATGCCCCTCGTCCCGAGGCTCTCGAAGTCTGGGCCGCGTTCGGCGCCATGTGGAACGGCATCGCCGACCTGCCGGGCGTCACTGTGCTGGGCAACATGGACGACGACCAGAGCATGGTCGGGCCATCGGCCGGCTGGCCCTGGACCACGTACCTGCTGGCCGATGTCCCTGACATCGAAACCGTCCACGCCGCGTGCAACTTGTTTCGCACCACCGACGTCGGCAACGGCCCGTACAAACTCTGGAAGTACTGCAAGGTCGAGGCCCGTACCGGTCGCGAACTGATCATCCAGCGCTGAATCGAGAGAGGTCGCCATGTCATCACACGCGCATTTGCCCACCCTGGAGCAGCGGCTCGACCAACTGGAAAGCGAGAACGCGATCCGTGCCTGCATGAACCGCTACATGGTTCTGTGCGATGAGTTGGGCGTGCACTCGCCGCTCGACGAGCTGGCCGGCCTGTTCACCACCGAGGCGATCTGGGAAGGCAAGGGTGCCCGGTACCAGAACAGCTTCGGCGGTTACCACGGACGCGAGGCCATCAAGGCCATGTTCGCCACCTACATGGTCGAACCGGCGCACTTTGCGCTGAACGTGCACTTCCTGACCTCGGAACTGATCCAGGTTCGCGGTGATGACGCCGATGCCAGCTGGGTGATGTTGCAGACCTCGACCTTTGCCTCGGGTGCCTCGCACCTCAACAGTGCCCGCCTGACAGTACGGTTCGCCCGGGAACAAGGGCAGTGGCGCATGGCGCACTTCCAGACCGAGAACCTGTTCAGCCGTCCGGTCGACAGCTGGAACAGTGCCGAGCACCTGCCTGTCCCCGGCAAGCCCGGCCAGTCCTCAAGTACTACCCGGAATTCTTAGAGTCGGCGAGCCAGCCGACGAGGAGTGATCGTGAATAACCTGATAACCGCCGTAAACCTGGACGCCAGCCCGTCCGACCTGGTCTTGCCTGATCGCGTGCACACCTCGCTGTACACCGACGGCAAGATCTTCGATCAAGAGCTGGACAAGATTTTCTACAGCACCTGGATCTGGGTCGCTCACGCCAGTGAGATTCCCGAATCCGGCAGCTACAAGAGCACCTACATCGGCAAGCAGCCGGTGATCGTTGTGCGTGATCGCAAAAAAGACGTGCACGTGCTGCTCAATCGCTGCCGCCACCGTGGTGCCACGGTATGCGAACACAAAAAGGGCAAGGCCAACAGCTTCGTTTGCCCTTACCACGGCTGGAGCTACGCCCTGGATGGCAGCCTGCGCGGCGTACCGCATCCGGAGAGCTACGGCGACTGCCTGGACAAGGCCGAGCTGCCTTTGGTCAGCCTGCGGGTAGAGCAATACAACGGCATGATCTTCGCCACCTTCAAGGATGACATCGAGCCCCTGGTCGACTTCCTCGGCCCGGCGAAAAAATGGATCGACCTGTTCATGAAGCAGGGCGCCGGCTACCCGGTGAAGGTTGGCGGCGAGCATCGCTTTCGCTTCCCCGGCAACTGGAAGATCCAGCTGGAAAACACCACCGATGCCTACCACTTCCCGCTGGTGCACAAGTCGTTCCTGTCGTCGGTGGATGAGCAGACCCTTGAGCTGTTCGACTTTGTCAAAGGGCCGGGCTACGTCGAAGACCTGGGTAACGGCCACAGCGTGATGGTGATGATCCCCGACCTGGTCGACCTGGAAGCCAACCTCGACCTGCCGATCCCTGAGCGTTTCGAAGACCTGGCCGCGCAGTTGCGCAACGAAGGCCAGGACGAAGCATCGGTGCGCCGCATCGTGCGGGCAGTGGGCGGGTCGGGATTCAACCTCAACCTGTTCCCCAACATCGCCTGCTCCATGGCGTTCTTCCGGGTGTTGCAGCCGATCGCGGTGGACGAGACCGAAATTCATCACGCCGTGATCACCATGGATGGCGGCCCGGCCGTGGCTAACCGTTATCGCCTGCGTTTGCATGAGCACTTCCAGGGCCCGATGGGTTTTGGTACCCCGGACGATTCCGAAGCCTGGGAACGTGTACAGCGTGGCGCCAGTGCCGGCACCGACCTGTGGATCATGCTCAACCGCGGCTTGCCGGGCGAAACCCAATCCGAAGACGGGCTGGTAAGCGATGTGAGCGCCGAGACCGGCATGCGCGCTGGCTACCAGCAGTGGAAAAAGATGATGTCGGCCTGAGTCGACGGAGAACACCATGATCAATCTGCAATTGCTCAATCAGGTCAGCGCTTTCATCTGGCAGGAAGCGGACATGCTCGACCACGGCGACTTCGTCGATTGGCTCGACCTGTGGACCGAGACCGCCACCTACATCATCCCGATCGATCCGCTGGAGACCGACTTCGAGAACACCCTGAACTACGCCTACGACGATCACCACATGCGGCAATTGCGCGTGACCCGGCTGACCAGCGGCGAGTCGATTTCGACCACCCCGCGGGCGCGCACCGTGCGCAGTCAGTCACGCTTTCGGGTGCTGTCGGATGAGGACGGGGTAGTCACCGTACGCTGTGCGCAGAACCTGCGCGAATTCCGCAAGGACGTGCTCAAGCAGTACACCGCCGATGTCACGTTTCAACTGGTGCGCAACGGCGACAGTTTCAAGATCCAGCGCAAGCTGATCCAGCTGATCAACTCCACCGATACCCTTGCCGGTATCGGCTACATCCTTTGAGGACGTTGCCATGACACAGGTTGCATTGGTCACCGGCGCGGCCCAGGGCCTGGGCAAGAGCATCGCCGAACAGCTGCTGGCCGCTGGTTACCGGGTGGTGATCAGCGACCGTTCGCTGGAGTCGGCACAGGCCACCGCCACTGAGCTGGACGCTTCGGGCGAGCGGGTCCTGGCGCTCAAGCTCGATGTGTCGAGCAAGGCTGATTTCGAGCAAGCGCTGGCGGCAGTGATTGCACATTGGGGTGTATTGCACGTGGCGGTGAACAACGCCGCAGTCACCATGACCACCCCGGTGATGCAGATCAGCCCGGAAGAATTCGACCATGTCGTCAGCGTCAATCTGCGCGGCACCTTCGTCGGTTGCCAGGTGTTCGGCAGCTACCTGGCGGCCCAGGGTTACGGGCGGATCATCAACATGGCCTCCCTGGCCGGGCAGAACGGCGGCACGGCGACGGGCGCCCATTACGCCGCGTCCAAGGGCGCAATCATTACCCTGACGAAAATTTTCGCCAAGGAACTGGCAGCGTCCGGGGTCACGGTCAATGCCGTGGCTCCGGGGCCCATCGAGTCGCCCGCGGTGCGTGCCGCCGTGCCACCCGAGCGCCTGGAAAAACTGATCGAGGCGATCCCGGTCCGGCAATTGGGCAATGCCGCGTTCCTCGGCAAGCTGATCGTGCAACTGGCCAGCGCAGACGCCTGCTTCACTACTGGGGCCACCTGGGACGTGAACGGCGGGATCTTCATGCGCTGAGACACCGCTGCATGTTTTGAATCATTAGCGGGGCCGCGCACATGCGTCCCCCTGACAACAAATTCGGATGGTCCTGTATGAGCGATCAATTGTTGAAAGTCGTCGTGCGCAAGCGCGAAGAGCAGGGCGAAGGTGTGGTCGTACTGGACCTGAGTGATCCGGCCGGCCAGCCTTTACCCGCCTTCGAGGCGGGCGCGCATGTCGATATCCACCTCAAGACCGGCCTGGTTCGCCAGTATTCGCTGTGTGGCGACCCGGCCAATGCCGGCGCCTATCGCCTGGGCGTGCTCAAGGACCCGGCCTCCCGTGGCGGTTCAGTGGCCGTGCATGAGTTGCTGCAGGAAGGTCGCGAGATCGAGATCAGCGTGCCACGCAATCACTTCCCGCTGGCCAGCGATGCCCGGCGCTCGATCCTGATCGGCGGGGGTATCGGCATTACTCCTATGGTCGCGATGGCCTACGCGTTGAATGCCCGTGACAGTGATTTCGAGCTGCACTACTGCGGCCGCTCCCGCAGCCGCAGCGCGTTTCTCGATGAACTGGGCAACGCCGCATTCGCCGCCCGCCTGCACACGCATTTCGACGACGAAGCCGCCGAGCAGAAGCTGGACCTGGCCCGCGTGCTGGGCACCCCGCAAGCCGGTGTCCATGTGTATGTCTGCGGCCCGGCCGGGTTCATGGACTGGGTCATCGCCCAGGCCCTGGAAGCGGGTTACGCCGACGATCATGTGCACCGCGAGTACTTCCAGGTGGAAGTCGATGCCTCCGGTGCCGGTTTTGAGGTAGTGGCGCAGCGCAGCGGCAAGACGGTCCAGGTCGCCGAAGGCCAGAGCATTGTCGATGCCCTGACCGCCGTGGGCATCAAGATTGAGGTGTCCTGTGAACAGGGCGTTTGCGGCACCTGTTTGTGCGACGTCATCGAAGGCGAACCGGATCACCGCGACGTCTACCTCACGGATGACGAAAAGTCCGCCAATGACCAGATTCTGGTGTGCTGTTCCCGGGCCAAATCCAAGAAGCTGGTGCTGGATATCTGATAGACCGGAGGGTAAGACCATGGTCGATACAACTGGATTTCGTAACTCAATGGCAATGCTTGGTGGCGCGGTTTCGGTCATCACCACCGATGGCCCTGCAGGTCGTTTCGGCTTCACCGCTTCGGCCGTGTGCAGCGTCACCGATCAGCCACCGACGTTGCTGGTGTGCATGAATCGCTCGTCGTTTTCCAACGTGCATTTCAAGAGCAACGGTGTGCTCAGCGTGAACGTGCTGACCGCAGGTCACCAGGAAGTATCGGGGGCGTTTTCCAATCGTCACCTCGACACCGACCAGCGATTTGCCTGCGCCTCCTGGAGCACGCTGGAAAGCGGTGCGCCGCTGCTCGATGAGGCACTGGTGAGTTTCGACTGCCGGATCGCCCAGGCCCATGAAGTTGGGTCGCACACCATTTTCTATTGTGAGGTGTTGGGCATCCGCAACGGTGAAAGCCAGGAGGGCCTGGTGTATTTCAATCGTGCCTACCACCGCTTGGGAGATGCCTCCAAGGCTAACTGTTGAGTCATTTGAATCGCGATAAAACTTTCCCGTTTCGTTGAGTGTTGAAAATAACTATAAGCGGTTGGCGCTGTCCCGGCGGATGACTGTGCTACGACTTTTTTGCAGTAAGTGGTTATAAAAATAATACTGCGGATTGACTGCCAAAGTTGCACTTTGCTGAATTGATCTGCTTCCACTAGTCGTGCCTTTGTGCATGTAAAAAAAGAAGGAAAGTTTGATGTTTGAGAAGAGCTGGATAAACCGTGGCCTCTCCACCGCGGCCGTGATGGGGGTCTTCACACCGTTGCTTGCCCACGCCGACTTTGTAGATGACAGTCAGGTCAGCCTGGGTATGCGCAATTTCTACATCGACCGCGATTTCAAACAGCCCGATGCACCGCAATCGCGGGTCGGCAGCTGGACCCAGGGCTTCGATTTTCGTGCTGTCTCGGGTTATACCGAGGGCACGCTGCAGTTCGGCCTGGACCTCTCGGCCCAGTATGCCTATCGCCTGGATGGCGGCGGCGGGCGTGGCCCGGACACGATCATTCCCTACGACGCCAGTAAAGGCGAGCAGGTCCGCGACTATGGTCGTGCGGCGTTGACCGGCAAGGTTCGCTACAACAAGACCGAGTTGAAAGTGGGCGAGCTTCGACCGACCCTGCCGGTGGCCTACATGGATGATTCCCGGCAGTTGATCACCACCTATCACGGCGTGCAGCTCGAATCCAGGGAAGTGGACAACCTCACGCTGACCGGTGGGCGATTTACCGAAATCAGTTCCCGGGAGTCTTCCAACCGGGAGAAGATGTATCTGTTTAATGGCCCCAATGTTAAACGGCGCAGTGACGGTTTGAATTTCGGCGGTGCCACTTATGCGTTCACCCCAAACTTGTCAGGCACTTATTTTTTCGGGCAACTGGAAGATATCTATAAACAGCATTACCTGGGGTTGACCTATAACCATGACCTGGGCGCCGGTTACGGCTTGAAGACCGACCTCCGTTACTTCAATAACAGTGAAGACGGCAAGGCGCTGTACGGTGATATCGACAACAAATCCTACGGGCTCATGACCACCCTGAAAAAGGGTGCCCATGCCTTTGGTGTCGGTTATCAGCGCATGCTCGGCGAGTCGACGTTCCCGACGCTCAATGGCTATGCGCCGCAACCCTACCTGGTGAACTGGTCGACCGTGGCCTTCGTCAAGCCTAACGAGAGCTCATGGCAGTTGCGTTATGACTACAACTTCGCGGGCATGGGTTTACCGGGCCTGAAGTTCATGACCCGCTACATGCGCGGCACTGGAGTCGACCGTGGGAGCAATGCCCTGGACCAGAACGTCGAAAGCGAACGCAACATCGTGCTCGGTTATGTTGTGCAAAGCGGTGCGCTCAAGGACGTGGGTTTTGAATGGCGTCGCATCGACGTGAAGACCCGTTATGGCAATGGCAATGCGTCTGGGCCGGACTATCAGGAAAACCGCCTGATCACCACGTACACCTGGAAGTTCTGAGGTCCGGGAGCGTTGTTTGCGGTTGTTTGAAATGGCTGACTCAGGTGCTCGCGCATCGGGCACTTTTCAGCACCGATTACCTTCGCCCGGATTGCTCCTCCCGGGCTTTTTTTTGTGATCGCTTGTTGTCTGACGCACACCTCTCAAGGACTGCCTATGCGCCGTTTTTATACCGGCACGGACCTGGACCGTGTCCACAGCATTGCCGAACTGGCCCACATGGCCCAACGGCGCCTGCCGTACTTCGCGTGGGAATACCTCAACGGCGGCGCCCAGGACGAGCTGACGCTGCGCGATAATCTCAACGCCTTCAACGGCTACGGCCTGCACACCAGAGCCATGGTGCCGTGCCATGCCCCGGACACTTCCCGGCTGTTGCTGCGCCAGGTGCTGCCCCTGCCGATGCTGATCGGGCCAACGGGTTACAACGGTCTGCTGCATCGCGATGCCGACATCCACCTGGCCAGGGCTGCAACGGCCAGGGGGCTGCCGTTCACGTTGAGCACCGCGTCCAACACCTCACTCGAAGACCTTCTTGCGGCGGTACCTGGGGTCGACCTGTGGTTCCAGCTGTACGCCATGCGCGATCCACACGTGCAGAAGGATTTGTTGCAGCGAGCCAGCGCGGTCGGTTGCCGGACGCTGGTGTTGACCTGCGATGCGATGGTGCTGGGCAATCGCGAATGGGACCGGCGCAGTTTTGCCAGGCCGCGACAGCTGTCGTGGCGCAACAAATTCGACGTGATCCGCCATCCGCGCTGGCTCAAGCAGACTCTGTGGCCGTCGGGTATGCCGGGCATGGGCAACCTTGAACTTTATCTGCCGGAGAGCGAGCGTAATGCCTTGGGGTCGATGGCGTTTATCGGCAAGCAGATGGACACCTTGCTCGACTGGGACAAGTTGGCGCGCCTGCGCGAACAGTGGAACGGCCGGCTTTTGCTCAAGGGTGTGTTGCACCCGGCGGATGTCGAGCATGCCATCGCGCTGGGGCTCGATGGCGTGGTGGTTTCCAACCACGGTGGTCGCCAACTGGACGGCGCCCTGAGCAGCCTCGACGCCCTGGCGGCGATTGCGCCGCAGGCAAAAGGCAGGCTCAGCCTGCTGCTCGACGGCGGAATCCGCCGTGGCAGCGATATCGTCAAGGCGCTGGCCCTGGGGGTCGATGCGGTCATGCTTGGCCGCTCCACCCTCTACGGCGTTGCGGTGGCAGGCGAACCCGGCGCTGGCCGAGCCCTGGATCTGTTGAGCGAAGAACTGGTGCGAACCATGAACCTGATGGGCTGCACCCACCTCAACCATCTGCAGCGAGACAGCTTGTTCCCGCGCCATGTGCAACGACCCGCATCCTGAGCCAGTCGAAACTTGTGGGGGCCTAATGCTTTGCACAATCGGAATCAGGCTTGCGCGTTTCGGCCAGTGAACGCCCGGACCCGTTGCTAGGATCGAGGCTCTTCTACAGGAGTGTATCCATGAATATCAGTGTTATCGGCGGTGGTCACGGTTGCTATGCGGCAGCCATAGAGTTGGCGGAAAAAGGCCATTCGGTGCGGCTGTGGCGCCGCGACAGCACCGCGCTGGAAACCTTGCAAGGCCTCGGTCATCTGCGGGTGCGCGACTTTCGTGGCGAACGTAAAGTCAGCCTGGGCCAGCCCGGTGACGCCCTGACCCTGTCGTTCGACCTGGCCCACGCCGTGGTCGATGCGCAGCTGTTGGTCATTGCCTTGCCCTCGACCACCCACCAGGATCTGGCCACTGAACTCGCGCCGCTGCTGCACGACGGTCAGGTGGTGTTCCTGCCGCCAGGCACGTTCGGCAGCATGGTGTTCGCCCAGGCAATGGTCAAGGTCGGCAATCACGCCGAAGTGGCCTTTGCCGAAACCGGTACCTTGCCCTACCTGGCGCGCAAGCACGGTGATAATCAGGTCGTGATCAGCGGCTACGCGACGCGTCTGCCGACCGGAGTTTTCCCCAGTCGCCTGAGCGAGTCTGCGTTTGCCGTATTGCGCGAAGCCTACCCCAGCGTCGAGCCGATCGAAGACGCCCTGAGCGGCGCACTGATGAACGCCGGGCCGATCATTCATCCGCCATTGATCCTGATGAACGCCGGTCCCCTGGAACATTTCGACACCTGGGACATTCACAACGAAGGCACCGTCCCTTCGATCCGCCGCGTGACCAATGCCCTCGACGCCGAACGCATCGCCGTGCGTGAGGCGCTGGGCTATGGCGCACCGCATTTCCCGCTGGCCGATCACTACGCCACCGATGGCGATGAGTGGATGTATGGTCGCGGCGCTCACGGCAAACTCACCGACAGCGGCGACTGGCGCGAAGACATCGATCTGCAAAAGCACCGCTACATGCTCGAAGACACGCGCCTGGGCCTGTCGTTTCTGGTGTCGGTAGGACGCTGGGCCGGCGTGCCGACCCCGGTGGCCCAGGGCCTGCTGAGTGTGGCATCGGTGGTGAGCGGCATCGACCTGTATGCCCAGGGCCGAACCCTGGAAAACCTGGGCCTTGAGCAACTTAGCCGCAGCCAGATGACGCAATACCTCAGCCAGGGGTTGCCGGCATGAGCGCCGACCTGCAAGGCATCTGCGTCGTCGGTGCCGGACGTATGGGTGAAGGCATCGCCTTGGCGTTCATGTTCGCCGGGCTGCCCGTGACGGTGATCGACATCAAGCCGCGGGATGCGGCGGCGCAAGCCCGCTACTTCCGCGAGGTCGAGGAGCATTTGCGTGGCGAACTCGCCACCCTCGTGCGCCTCGGTTCCCTGGATGCTGCACAGGCCGAGCACGCAATGAGCCATGTGCGCCTGTGCGATCGCGGGGACAGTGGCGCCTATCTGCAGGACGCCGCAGTGGTGTTCGAGGCGGTGCCGGAGGTGCTCGAACTCAAGACCCGGACCTTCGCCTGGTTGAGCGAGGCGTGCGCCGCTGACACCGTGATCGCATCCACCACTTCAACTTTCCTGGTCACGCAACTCGCGGCACTGGTCACCCATCCGCAGCGCTTCGTCAACGCCCACTGGCTGAACCCGGCATTCCTGATGCCGCTGGTGGAAGTCAGCCGCAGCGCAGCCACCTGTCCGCAGGTACTGCAGCGCCTGATGGCCTTGCTCAAGCGCATCGGCAAAGTCCCGGTGCAATGCTCCCCGGCAGCGGGCTACATCGTCCCGAGAATCCAGGCGCTGGCGATGAACGAAGCGGCGCGTATGGTCGAGGAGGGCGTGGCCAGCGCCGAGGACATCGACACGGCGATTCGCGTCGGTTTCGGGTTGCGGTTCTCGGTGCTGGGGATGCTCGAGTTCATCGATTGGGGCGGCGGCGACATTCTGTTCTATGCCTCCAACTACCTGGCGCAAGCCATCGATCCGCGCTTCCTGCCGCCCCAGGTCATCGCTGACAACATGGCGCAGGGGCGCAACGGGCTGCGCGAAGGGCAGGGATTTTACGATTACCAGGACGTAGACCTTGAAGCTTACAAATTGCAGCGGCTGGGTGAGTTCACCCGCAAGCTTGAGTTGATGGGGTTGTCGCCGGTGTTCAATGGTGCGGTGGTGTCCTGATTGCGACAGCTTCACGCCCTGACTTACCCGACCGACGCGCCACACCGGCGGCGTCGGTTTTTTTCGTGGATGAAGCTCATCCATCTACCTGTCTGGTCTTGAATCGAGGTTGTCATGAAGCTGTACGAATTGATCACGTTCACCGTGCGCGTGCGCACCGTTGCCACGGCCATGGAATGCCTGGAGCAGCAGCTGGGCAGCGCTGATGCCGGAGTGCGATTGATGGGGTGCTGGGCTTCGGAGATCGGTCCGCTGAATCAGATAGCGCTGCTGCGCGGCTACCCCGACGAGGCCTCGCGCCAGGCTGAGCGTGAACGGTATCTGGCGAACGCCGATGCGTTTGGCGTCGAGGCCTACCTGCTGAACATGCGCGTGGAAAACTACAGCCTGTTTCCCTTTATCGAGCCACTGCCGGCCGGGCGCCACGGGCCCTTCTACGAACTGCGCATGTACGACCTGGTGCCTTCGGGCCTGGCACCCACGCTCGAAGGCTGGAAGAAAGCCGTGGAGCCCAGGACTGCCGAGCAGTACTCACCGGTGTATGCCGCTTTTTATGCCACCGACGGTCGGCTGCCCCGTTACCTGCACATCTGGCCCTATGCCTCGCTCGAACAACGCCTCGACGTGCGTACCCGAGCCGTGAAAGACGGCGTGTGGCCCCCGGAAAACTCGGGGCCACAGCTGCTCGATATGCACTCGACCATCTACCTGCCGGCGAGTTTTTCGCCGCTGCAATGAGCCGGGCGAGCTTTGCTCCCACAGGTGTCGCCTTCGGCTTTTGGTCTTTTCAAACCCCCAGGTAACGCCGGGATAACTCCGGCGTGTCAGCCAATTGCCCCGGCGTCCCGCTCCACACCTGACGGCCCTTTTCGATAATGTGATGGCAGTCGACCACTCGCGCCATTTCCTTGAGGTTCTTGTCAATCACCAGAATCGTCTCCCCCTCGGCCTTCAAACTCGCCAGGCAGCTCCAGATGGTTTCGCGAATGATCGGTGCCAGGCCTTCGGTGGCCTCGTCGAGGATCAGCAGTTGCGGATTGGTCAGCAAGGCGCGGGCAACCACCATCATCTGCTGCTCGCCACCCGAAAGCGTCTTCGACAACTGATCCTGGCGCTCCTGCAGGCGCGGAAACAGCGCGTAGATCCGTGCCAGGTCCCATTTTCCGCGGGTTGCGGTGGCCAGGAGGTTTTCCCGTACGCTCAGGCTGCCAAACCCGCGCCGGCCTTCCGGCACCAGGCCCAAGCCGGCCTGGGCGATGCGGTAGGGTGGTGCGCCGCGCATTTCCCGACCGTGAATCAGGATGCTCCCGGCGGTCGGTTTGAGCAGGCCCATGATCGACTTGACCGTAGTGGTCTTGCCCATGCCGTTGCGCCCGATCAGCGACACCACCTGGCCTTGTTCGATCTTCAGGTGCATATCGAACAGCACCTGGCTCAGGCCATAGCCTGCCTGCAATCCACTGACTTCAAGCATGTTCTTCTCCCAGGTAGGCGGCGCGTACTTGCGGGTCGTTGCGAACCTGCTCGACGCTGCCGGTCAGGATGGTCTGGCCATAAACCAACACGGTAATGCGGTCAGCCAGGGCGAATACGGCGTCCATGTCGTGCTCGACCAGCAGGATCGCGTATCTGCCCTTTAGCTCGAGCAGCAGCTGCGTCATGCGCGCCGATTCCTCAGCCCCCATGCCTGCCATGGGCTCATCGAGCAACAGCACTGAGGCTTCCTGGGCCAGGGCCAGGGCGATTTCCAGTTGTCGCCGTTCGCCATGGGACAACTCGCTGACCAGTGCCTGCCCGCGTGCGGCCAGGCCTACACGGTGCAGGTAGTCCGCGGCCGGTTCCAGCAGGCGGTTATCGCAGCCCAGCGGCTTCCACATGCCGAAGGTCTGGCCATCCCGCGCGGCAATCGCCACGGCCACGTTTTCCAGCAGGGTGAAGTCCGGGTACAGCTGGCTCACCTGAAAGGCTCTCGCCAGGCCGAGGCGAGGGCGCAGGTGCGCAGGCACCGCGGTAATGTCCTGGCCGTTGAGGAAGATTCGCCCTTGGTCCGGGCGAATCTCCCCGGCGATCTGCGAAATCAGCGTGGATTTCCCGGCGCCATTGGGCCCGATGATGGCGTGCAGTTCACCCGGCGCGATATCGAAACTCGCACCGTTGGTGGCCTTGACCGCACCAAAGGATTTTTCCAGGTCCTGGATCGACAGTAGCGGGTTCATGGGCGCACCTCGCTATTGACGATGGCGGGGGCAGCGGGTGATTTGCGCCAACGGGGGAGCGGGCTGAGAAGTAAGCCGTACAGGCCTTTTTTACCAAACAGCACGACCACCAGCAGCAAGGGACCGAAGATCAGTAGCCAGTGTTCGGTCCACAGGCTCAATACCTGCTCCAGACCCAGGTACACCGCGGCGCCAAGTACCGGCCCGAGCAAGGTGCCAACACCGCCAAGAATAACCATCGCCATCAATTCACCGGACTTGTGCCAGGCACCCATGTCCGGGCTTACGAACATCGCGTAGTTGGCCCACAGAATACCGGCCAGGCCACCACCGACTCCGGCGATGACGAATGCCGTCAGTCGATAGCGCAGCGGGTGCAGGCCCAGGCTGATGCTGCGTCGCTCGCTTTGCTTGAGCCCTCGCAGCACGTAACCGAACCGCGATCTCACCAGTCGCCGACAGAACAGCAACCAGGCCACCAGCAGCCCCAGGCACAGGTAGTAGAACTGCACCGGGTTATCCAGGTCCAGGCCTGGCAGGGTATTGCGTTCGCTGAGCAGGATGCCGTCATCGCCACCATACAGCGACAGCGAACCGAGGACGAAATACAGCATCTGGCCGAAAGCGAGGGTAATCATGATGAACTGCACACCGCTGGTGCGCAGGGACAGATAACCCACCACCAGGGCAAATAACGCGCAGACCAGCAGTGACAGCGGCCAGACGATCAGCGCGCTGCTGGAACCTTCCCAACCCCACAACGGCATGGCCTGGGACGTATGAAAGCCGATGACGCCGACCACGTAGCCACCCAGGCCGAAGAATGCCGCATGACCGAAGCTGATCATCGCGCCGTAGCCGATCAGCAGGTCGAGGCTGGCGGCCGCCATACCGTAGATCGCCAGGCGGGTGAACAGGCTGACCAGAAAGGGTTCGTGCAACAGGGAGGCGAGTAACGGCAGCAGGGCAAATGTCGCCAGGCACAGCAGATCGATAAGCACTCGACGGGACATGGTGTTCTCCTCAGGCACGGGCCGGTAGCAGGCCGCGCGGACGGACCAGCAAGACGACGGCCATGACGATGTAGGCGCTGGCGGAAATCAGCCCGCCACTCAAGGTG
Source organism: Pseudomonas sp. TMW22090 (assembly GCF_022496665.1). Taxonomy (NCBI): domain Bacteria; kingdom Pseudomonadati; phylum Pseudomonadota; class Gammaproteobacteria; order Pseudomonadales; family Pseudomonadaceae; genus Pseudomonas; species Pseudomonas sp. TMW22090. Next base: position 108,343 of record NZ_SCFH01000008.1, on the reverse strand, counting down.
CCGCTGACTTCGGCAGGCAGCAGTTGGTCGAGCAGTTGCGGGATATAAGCCCGGCCGAGACCGTCCACCATGCCGATCAGCAGCGCACCGGCGAGGGCGCCGCGCACCGAGCCGACGCCACCGACGACAATTACCACGAAAGTGGTGATCAGGACTTTCTCGCCCATGCCGATTTCCACCGACAGCAACGGTGCCGCCATGAAGCCGGCAAGGCCGCACAGCACGCAGCCAAAGACGAACACCAGGGTGTAGAGGCGGGCGATGTTCACGCCCAATGCGCCGACCATCTCGTGATCATCGGCCCCGGCGCGGATCAGCATGCCCAGGCGGGTATGGTTGATCAGCAACCACATGGCGATCGCCACCAGGGCTCCGGCCGCGATGAACAGCAGGCGACTGACCGGGTACATCAGGCCGGGCAGTACTTCGACGAAATTGCCGTACCACTCGGGAGTCGGCATCGCCGGCGGGCTGCGACCGAACAGTACGGTGATCAGCTCGTTGGTGAAGAACACCACGGCCAGGGTCGCGAGCACCTGATCGAGATGGTCGCGGTTGTAGAGCCTGCGCATGATGCTGGTTTCGATCAGCAGCCCGTACAGTGCAGAGCCGACGATCGCCGCCAGGCCGGCGAGCCAGAACGAGCCGCTGGCCGACGCGGTATAGGCGGCGCAAAAGGCCCCGACCATGTAGAAGGCCCCGTGGGCCAGGTTGATCACGCCCATGATGCCAAAGATCAGGGTCAGGCCCGATGCGAGCAAAAACAGCAGGGCGCTGTATTGCAGGCCGTTCAGTATTTGTTCGAGTAACAGCATGGGGAATCCTACGAAAAGTGCCGAAATGCTGATGACTTGAGCCTGCGCAGCCCCGTGGCGAGCCCACTCGCCACAGCAACCTGACTGGCCACAGGATCGGGTATTACAGGGCGCATTCAGCCGCAAAACTGTCCACCTGGGATTTGGCGATGGTCTGCACCGGCACCTGGACCAGCTTGCCGCTGTCATCGGCCTCTACCCGCAGCAGATACCAGTCGATGACCGCATGCTGGTTCTTGCCGAAGGCAAAGTCGCCACGGATCGAGTCGAACTTGACGTTGCGCAGGGCATTGCGAAACGCCGCAGCGTCCTTGACGTTGCCATCCACCGTCTTCAATGCAGCCCCGATCAGCCGTGCCGTGTCGTAGGTCTGGGCCGCATACACGGTCGGCACCCGGTTGTACTTCTCCGTGAATGCCTTGACGAAGGCCTGGTTGGCCGGGTTATCCGAGCCCGGGTTCCACAAGCTCACGATGTTCATGCCCTTGGCGACATCGCCAGTGGCGGCGAGCATGCGCTCGTCCATGGAGAACACGGGCACCACCATCGGGATGGTTTTACCCAGGCCAGAGCTGCCGTATTGCTTGGCAAAGTTGATGCCGGCACCGCCAGGATGGAATTCGAAAATCGCATCCGGTGCCAGGGAACGTACCCGGGCCAGTTCGACCGAGAAATCCAGTTGGTTGAGCTTGGTGTAGATCTCGGTGACTTCACCCTTGTAAGTGCGCTTGAAGCCCTCCAGTGCATCGCGCCCACCCTGGTAGTTGGGGGCGAGGATCACCATCTTCTTGTAGCCCAGGTCATTGGCCGCCACCCCGGCCATTTCATGGATGGTGTCGTTCTGGTACGAGGCGACGAAGTAGTTGGGTTTGCACTGTTTGCCCGCCAGGCTCGACGGGCCGGTGTTGTTGCTGATGTAGAAGCCGTCCTTGGTCGCGGTGTTGACCACCGCCGCCAGCACATTGGAAAAGATCACCCCGGTGTACAGCGAAACGCCGTCCAGGCTCATACGGTCGATGATCTGCTTGGCGCGAGCCGGTTGCAGTCCGTCGTCCTCGACCAGCAAGCTCACAGGCACACCGCCCAGCTTGCCGTTTTCCTGATCGATTGCCAGCTGGAAACCGTCGCGGGAGTCTTCGCCCAGATAACCGGCGGGGGTCGAGAGGGTGGTGATAAAACCGATGCGCACCGGGTCCTGGGCCTGGGCCAGCAGACTGGCTACGCAGCTGGCTGCCAGCAATGTACCCACGAGTAGTTTTTTCATAATGCCGCCTTTAGTGAAGTCCGCGTCGCGCGAGACGTAGTTGTTAGTGGAGGGCAGTAAAAATGTGCGAGTGCCTGGAGATTTCTTGTGGCTGCGGCTTCCAGTGTCAGGTGTTGCTCTCGGTAAACTTCTCGTAGTACAGGCGGGTCTGGTCCAGGCCCTGGCCGGCCAGCCATTGCTTGATGGATTCGACCATCGGCGGCGGTCCGCAGAGGTACATGTCCAGGTCCTGGTCGCGAAATTCGGCCAGGTCGAAATGCTCGGTGATGTACCCGCGCTTGCCGCTCCAGTCCGGGGCCGGATCGCTGATGACCGGGGTGAAGCGAAAGCCCGGTATGCGTTCGGCATAGGCCGCGATGCGCGTGGTTTCGCAAAGGTCCGCCGCATTGCGCACGCCGTAGTACAGGTGCACCGGATGCCCGCACCCGCCACGCTCGGCGATCTCGTCGAGCATGCCCAGGAACGCCGAGAGCCCGGTGCCACCGGCGACCAACACCAGAGGCTTGTCGACATGGCGCAGGTAGAAAGCGCCAAGGGGCGCTTCGAGCATGATCTCGTCGCCGATCAGGCTGCGCTCGCGAATGTAATTGCTCATCAGTCCGTCAGGCAGCAGCCGGATCAGGAACTGCAACTGGTTGCTGCTATTGGGGCGGTTGGCGAACGAATAGGAGCGCTTGCCGTCGGTGCCCGGCACTTGCAGCCGGGCGTACTGGCCGGGCAGGAAGTCCAGTTGTTGACCATCGGCGCCGGCATCCAGATGCAGGATCGCGGTGTTCGGCGAGACCTGCTCGACAGCCCGTACGATGCCCTTGAGCCGATCCGGCCCCGCTGCATTGCACAGACTCGATGCGAAGTCGAAATAGAACGCTGCATCGGACTGGACCCGCGTCTGGCAGGTGAGCATCTTGCGTTGGTCCAGGTCTTGCGCCGACAGTGCTTCATCGTCGACATAGTCCTGGCTGTACAGGCCCGACTCGCAGCGCCCCTGGCACGTGCCGCACACACCTTCCCGGCAGTCCAGCGGAATGTTGATGCCGTTGCGCAGCGCCGCATCGAGCAGGATTTCGTTGTTCTGAACCGGGAAGAACAGGGTTTTCCCGTCGGCAAAACTGAATGCGACCTTGTGACTCATGATCCAGACTTCCGCCAGTCAGAGGTGATAGAAATCGAGCACCGAATTGATGGTGTCGTTGAGCAGCAGCGCATGCTTGCGGGTGATCTTCCAGCTGTCGCCGTCGGGCCGCAGGTGGTAGGTCGCGCGTCCGAAAAACTGCTCGGCGGTTTGCAGCCGGTAGTAGAGGGTGTGCCAGTTGACCCGCACCTCCAGCTGGTCGTTGTCCAGCGGCGCGATGCGCACGTTGCTGATCAGGTGCAGGGTTCGCGGCATCGGGATGGTCGATGCCGCCTTGCCGGTGCGAATGCGGAACACCCGGTCTTCCAGTCCGCCCCGGTTGGGGTAGTAGATCAGCGACATGCTTCTTTTCGGGTCGGTGGTGTAGACGTGCTCCGAGTCCCACTGCGGCAGGTGAAACTCGCTGTCGTCGCTGAACATCGACAGGTAGGTATCCCAATCCTGGGCGTCGCAGGCTTCGGCGTTGCGATAGAAAAATTGCTCGATGCGGTATTGCAGTTGCGAATTCATGTTCACACCTCACGCAGTTTCAACGGTTGCTCTTCAGCGGCCAGGCGCGCCAGGCCTTCGAGCATGAAACGCTGCCAGTTACCGTGCTGATTGACGTACAGGCCCTCGTGGGTGAACTCGGTGCCGGTCAGCGCCGGTGAGATGCCGATGGTTTCACTGTTGGGCGTCGCGCCCTCGACCCATTTGCCAGTGCCGCGGGAGATATCGCTCCAGCGCTCAAGGCGAGCCTGGAAGCCGCGCTGCGCTTCGCGAAATTCCACCAGGTCATCGGGGGTGCCCATGCCGGAGACGTTGAAGAAGTCTTCGAACTGACGGATGCGGTTTTCCCGATCCGCATCCGATTCGCCGACTACACCGAGGCAGAAGCTGTTGATCTCGGTCTTGTTCCAGGCGATCGGGCGGATGATCCGCAGCTGCGAACTGATCTGGTCGAGAAAGAACATGCTTGGGTAGATGTTCAGGTTGCGCAGCCGGTGCATCATCCATTCGGCCTTGCCCTGGCCGTGCTCCTGGAGCAGGCGCGGCATGATCGTCGCGTAACCGGGGCGCACCGCCGGGTTTGGCATGTCGCTGAACAGCAGGCTGTGACCGTTGTGGAAAGCAAACCAGCCGTCGTCGGTTTCCTTGTCGCCCGCGCCAAGCTTGCTGTAGTCCAGGGTGTCGGCGCCGGCCAGGCCTTTCTCGCTGTTGACCTGCTGGCGGTGTTGCACGGTGGCCACGTAGTTGTAGTGCACGGTGCTGACGTGATAACCATCCAGCCCGTTTTCATTCTGCAGTTTCCAGTTGCCGTCGTAGGTGTAGGCCGACTTGCCTGGCAGCACTTCGAGCTCACCGGTGGGCGACTGCGCGACCATCATGTCGAAGAACACCTTGGCGTCGCCGAGGAAGTCCTCAAGGCTGTCGCTGCCATCGACGTCGAGACTGATGAACACGAACCCCTTGTAGCTTTCGATACGGGCTTTTTTCAGGCCACGGGTGGCCTTGTCAAAACCTTCCGGGTATTCACCGGGCGCCTTGACCTTGACCAGGCGACCATCGCTTTTGTAGCACCAGGCGTGGAACGGGCAGGTGAAGGTCGACTGGTTGCCCTTGCCGACCCGCGTCAGGGTGGTGCCGCGGTGTTGGCAGGCGTTGATCAGTGCATTGAGCTGGCCGTCGCCGTCGCGGGTGATGATCATCGGCTGGCGCCCGGCGCGCATCGTCATGAAATCGTGTTTGTTGGCGATTTCACTTTCATGGCAGGCGTAGATCCAGTTCTTTTCGAAGATCAGCTGCATTTCCAGATCAAATAAATCCGGCTCGGTAAACATATCCCGGGCAATACGGAAAATACCCTCTGCCGGACGGAAGTCCAGGCAGCCCTCAATAAAGCTTTTCCATTGTTCCAGGCTTTTTGCACTGCTCATTAATCGATACCTCGTTGCATCGGGCTAATTCGCGCATTTAATAAGTGGTGTGTGCCTTCATTAAATAAGTTGCCTGGGCCTGGGTCTATCCGCTTTGTCGGCAAACGCAGGCCATAAAATTGGCCCGCCTGCCTGCGACCTGCCAGGGCGCACAGTGGCGGAGGGCCCGGGATTGATGCTGGATTGCCAAATCGAAGTAAACGGATATGACTCGTGGATTAACAGGATAGAGAGTCAATCGTTAATACGGCCTAATCATGGCCGATGCGTGTCAGGGCTTGCGCCGGGTGAGCATCTTTAATAATTCGACTCATGCTGACTATTTTAATAAAGAAACGACTGCCGACGATTGGGGTGATCACTTTGGTCGCGCCGCTACTTGATGTGTTCGCACATTAAAAGAGAGGGGAGAAGTTATGTTTCAAGCGAGTTGGTTTACCCGTTGCGTGCAGACCGCCAGCCTGGCCGGAATGATGACGCCGATGATGGCCGTGGCGGACTTTGTCGAAGACAGCCATTTGGGCCTGGGCCTGCGAAACTTTTATATCGACCGTGACTACAAGGGCGAAAACCCGAAGAACTCGCGCATTGGCAGTTGGACCCAGGGCTTCGATTTGCGCTTCATTTCGGGCTACACCGAGGGCCCGGTGCAGTTTGGCCTGGACGCCTCCATGCAGTACGCCTACCGACTCGACGGCGGTGGCGGCAGGGGGCCTGACAGCATTATTCCGTACAGTGTCAGCAAGCAGGAGCAGGCCACCGAATACGGGCGCGGCGGCTACACGGCCAAGGTGCGCTACTCGAAAACCGAGTTGAAATTCGGCGAGCATCGGCCAACGCTGCCGGTGGCCTACATGGACGATTCGCGGCAACTGGTCACCACTTACCACGGCACCCTGATCGAGTCCAGGGAGGTGGATAAACTGACACTGACTGGTGGCCGCTTCACCGAAATCAGCGGCCGGGAATCCTCCAACAGCGAGAAAATGTACCTGTTCAACGGCCCGGACATCCAGCGCCGCAGCGACGGCTTGAACTTCGGCGGTGCCAGCTATGCGTTCACTCCCGCGCTGACCGGGACCTACTTCTACGGGCAGCTGGAAGATATCTACCGCCAGCACTACCTGGGCGGAACCTATCTGGCCGACCTGGGCAGTGGTTACGGGCTGAAAACCGATGTGCGCTACTTCAACAACAAGCAAGATGGTGACGCGCTGTACGGGCGCATCGACAATCGCTCCTACGGGGCCATGACCACCTTGCGCAAAGGTGCCCACGCGTTCGGCCTGGGTTACCAGCGCATGCTCGGCGACAGCCCGTTCCCGACCCTCAACGGTTATGCACCCCAGCCGTATCTGGTGAACTGGTCGGCCATTGCTTTCATAAAACCCAACGAAAAATCCTGGCAGGCGCGCTACGACTTCGATTTCGCTGGCGTGGGTGTGCCCGGTTTGAAGTTGATGACGCGTTATATGCGCGGCACCGACATTGATCGTGGTGCCCTGAGTGACAGCAGCGAGTCGGAACGCAATATTTACCTGTCCTATGTGATTCAGGACGGACTGTTGAAGAATCTGGGCGTGGAGCTGCGCAATATCAACGTCAAGTTCCGCCACGCCAATGACTTCGACGAAAACCGCCTGATCACCACCTACACCTGGAAATTCTGGTAAGCGATCGCGCCTACAGGGGGTAACACCTGCCTGCTCATCTGGGCAGGTAATACCCAATCACGCCTGCCCTTGGTGCCTGACTATCGTGCAGTCGGTGGTCAAGTGCGCTTTTTTGCTGCGTCTTTCCAGTGTTTAGGGGGCGGGAAGGGTGGACAGCCGGGTGGATGTTTGCGGTCTTGAGCGGTCCCTATCCGATTATTCGGCGAATGTTATCCGCATATTTCGGGCCGGCCACGCAGGCGGTCTGGCGGCATGAAGATTGCTCCTTCCCGCAGAGGCGTGCCGCTAGAGCGCGTTCAAAAAAACAGCCGTGGGTGCCCCGTGATGAGTACAAGTCCTGATGTACATGTTCGTGACATTCGTATCGAGCGCTATGACCTCAATGGCGCGCGGCAGTGGATGGCCGGAATCTGCGGGCCACACCTGCTCAAGACCAGCCATCCCAACCGCATTCAGTTTCATCACAGCGGCAATGTGCTCAAGTCGATGTCGACCACCCTGGGCGTGATCGAGTACGGCACCGACGTGACGGTGGGCATCGAAGACGCCGAGCACCTCAACAGCTACAGCCTCAGCCTGCCCCTGGTGGGCGAACAGCATCTACTCAAGAACGGCTGTGAGATGACCTCCGATCGCGACTGCGCAATCATCGTTTCGCCCCACGAAAACCAGGAGTTGGCGATCAACGGCGATTGCCGCAAGATTCAGGTGGTGATCACCCGCGCGGCCATGCGCAAATCCCTTGAGGACATGTTGCAGCGGCCTCTGGAAACCCCTTTGCGTTTCGAGCCGGTGATGGACGCCGTCAACGGCTCCTCCGCGTCATGGTGGCGCATGGCGCGCTACTTTATCGGCGAACTGGAGCGCAGTCGCGAGCTGTACGACCAGACATTTTTCACCCGCGACATCGAAAGTTCGCTGATCAAGGGCCTGATCCTCGCCCAACCGAACAACTACTCCGAAGAATTGCGCGATGTGCTGGGTGTGAAGCTGCCGCACTACTTGATTCGGGCCAAGCAGTACATCCACGAGAACGCCCGCGAAGCGCTGCACCTGGAGGACATCGAGGCGATTTCCGGGGTGTCGAGGTTCAAGCTGTTCGAAGGGTTCAGGAAGTACTTCGGCATGTCACCCATGGCGTATCTGAAGAAGCACCGGCTGGGCGCCGTGCGCCAGGAAATCCTCGAGGATAATTCGTCGCGCAACATCTCGGTCATCGCCATGGGTTGGGGGTTTACCCACCTCGGGCGGTTCTCCACCGAGTACCGCAAGCTGTTCGATGAGACGCCGAGCACCACCTTGCAACGTAACGAAGCTCGCCGTAGCCGGTCGCTGTGAGCATGGCTGCGCTTTCAAGTCCTGGCGCCGGGCTCGATCTGTCGAAGTTGTGTCGCACGCCGGTGTTTACCAGTCGCTCGCGCCACGAAAGTCATCGGCTGCTCGCTCGTGAGCTGGTCGAACACGACTTGAGCTGGCGCACCGGGAATGTCGACACGGCTTTTTTTCGCGCTGAAGTAGGGCGTTGCCAATTGTTTGTCCTGCGTTATGGCGCCGAGGTTGAGGTGCGACCACGGCCCTTTACCGATTTTGTATTGATGCAGATGCCGTTGCGCGGGCGCGCCAGTATTGAGTGCGACGGGTTGGCGCTGGACCTGGAGGCCGGCCAGGTGGCAGTCCTCTCGCCCAATCACCAGGCGCGTCTGGTCTGGCACACCGGCTGTGAGCAGCTGCTGCTCAAGGTGCCGCGTTCGTTGCTGCGATTGATGCAGGAGCGGCTGGTGGACGAAGGCGGGCTGGCGCCTGATTTTGTCTTGCCTGCAGCTTATCGACTCGACACTGGCCAGGCTCGCGGGTGGTTGCGCCTGGTCGATGACCTGCTGGAACAGTTAGGGGCAAGCGAGGGCGCGCCGGTGCATGCGCACTGGTTGCGCCACCTGGAAGAAAGCCTGCCGCTGTTCCTGCTGACCCACCCACCGCAAGTGGACGCCTTGCAGCCGGCGGTGATCGAGTCGCCGGCGCAGCGTCAGGCACTGCGCCAGCTGCACAAGATCGAAGGCTTGATGCGCAGTCATCTAGGTGAAGCGCTGTCTCTGGGCGAACTGGCGGCGGCAGCGGGCATGAGCGTGCGCAGCCTCAATACCCTGTGCCAGCGCTGTTATGGACAGACGCCGATGGAGCGGCTGCGTAATTTACGCCTTGAATCGGTGCGCGAGCGTCTGCTGGGTGGTCGCGATCTGAGCATTACGGCTGTTGCCCTGGAGCATGGTTTTGCACATCTGGGGCGCTTTGCCCGGTATTACAGGGAGCGCTTTGGTGAGCTGCCGCATCAGACTGGCTGCGGCAAATAATCAGCCGCAGCGAACACAAATCTCGTGACCTTTTCGCCGATCTCTGCAGGAGCGAGCTTGCTCGCGATGGATTTGAAGCCGCCGCGTTTATCCAGGATGAACGCGTTATCGTTGTCGTCCATCGTCGAAACGTCGCCCGGCAGGCTTTGCTCCTACAGGGAGCTCAACCTGCCCATTTGCCCATCAGCGTATTGGACGGCAACTGCTCATCCAGCAATTTCCTCGCCGTCTCAACCCCCGCCACCGGCAAACCTGCTGGGTCAAGCAGCCCGATCTGCACCAGTACACTGGCCTGGTCCCAGTAAATATGCTCGTGACACAGCTTGTCGCCGCGGAACTTGATGACCCCCAGCATGGGAATCTCAACGTATTTACCTGTCGGCGCGACATTGGGGAGCATCCAGTCGATTTCACTGGTGTGGGTAAAACACATCACAAACTCGTCGACAATCTGCGAAGCGCCTACCGTGCGCGAGATCGGTATCAGCTTCATATCTGGCGGGTTGGCATGCACAAAATGGTTTTGGTAGAACCGGCTCAGTTCGCGATAACCCACGCCACCGGTCATGGTCGGAATGTGATTGACGTAGGGCTCGGCCACCATGGTTGCCATGGTCGCCGGAACATCGCGGACCGCAAATTCGAACTCGATGTGTTTGTCCCATAGCTGCGACAAATTGTAATTCGGACCGATGGCTTGCTTGAGTGCGGCGATGCTGCGTTGATGGGCCATCAGCGCCGCTGGCTTGTTGTAGTGCATGCCACCGTTGCGGGCGAAGGCATGGTCGACGTCGGGGTAGGTGTAGATCTCGACGTTGTTGTGGCCGCCCAGGCGCTGGCTGATCAGCGTGCGGGCATCGGCGTCGCAGTAGCTGTCCTGTTCGGCGAAGTGCAGCACCAGGCGACCTTTGATGTTGTCGGCTTCGTCGAGCATCTGCTCAATGCCCATGCCGTAGTAACCCACGCAGCAAGCGGCAGCGGTGCGCGTCGCGGTCAGATACGCCAGTTTGCCGCCCATGCAGAACCCTACGTAGCCCAAACCGCCGGCCTCGACTTCGGGCATGGCGCGCAAGGCGTTGAAGGTGGCGTCGATGTCGGCCACGGCCTTGTCTACATCCAGACCCTGGAACAGCTCGATCGCCCGGGCGAAATCGGCTTCGGTGTAGCCCAGTTCAACGCCCGGTTCCAGGCGCCAGAACAGGTCCGGGACCAAGGCGACGTAACCTTCCTCGGCGTAAAAATCGGCGACTTCGCGCATGTTGGCGTTGATACCGAAAATCTCCTGGCCGATCACTACCCCAGGGCCTTTGCCACTGGAAGGTAGTGCCAGGTAAGCGGCGAAACTGCCGCTGCCGTCGCCGGCGTTCACACTGATCATCTTGCCCATTTTGTTGCCTCGCTCATCATCAGGTTTTTTATGGATGCTGTTCAGGCGGGATCACGCAAGCGCTCAAACCACGCGCGCGGCGAGAGACCCTGGTCAGGACCGAGAATGGAGAAGCCGCCATCGACCGGAATGTCTGCGCCGGTAATCCACGACGCTCCCTGGCTGCACAAAAACGCCACCACCTGGCCGATCTCCTCGCCGCGCCCCACGCGGCCCAGCGGGTGAAAGTGGGCGCCGACCCGGTCGGCCACCGCGAGGTCGCCACCACTCATGTTTGCCACCGAGGGCGACCAGGTCCATGCCGGGGAGACGCTGATCACCCGAATCGATGCCGGTGCCAGACTCACGGCCAGGTTGCGGGTCAGTTGCAGCAGCCCGGCCTTGGACGCCGGGTACAGCGCTCGCCCGGCCACGCCGAACTTGCCGCCGGTGCTGCCGATGTTGATGACGGTGCCACCTTCCGCCATGTGCGGCGCGGCTTTCTGCACAAAGATCGCTGCGGACACCAGGTTGATGTTGAGGGTGTGCAGCCATTGCGCCCGATCAGACAACAAGCCCTGGTCGTCGTAGACGCAGGCGTTGTTGACGAGCATGTCGAGGCGTCCGAAAGCGGCCAGGGTCTGGTCGAGACAGGCATCGATGTCCTCATCCAGCTCGACATTGCACGCGACGAAACGACAGCGCGCACCCAGTTCGCTGGCGAGTGCCGCGCCCACTTCGTGGTTGCGCCCAACCAGCATGACGCTGGCGCCGGCCTGCAAAAGTTGCCGGGCAATGTCGGTGCCCAGGCCCTGTGTACTGCCGGTGACAATCGCCACCTGACCTTGCAGGTTGGCGGCAGGAGCGGTTTTCATGGCATTGACTCCAGGGTGCTTGCGACGTCGGTGACGGTGGCGATCAGGCGCATGCTGTCCAGTGCTGCCAGATGGGTAGCGGGGTGCGCGGCGGCGCAGGCGTCGGATAAAACCGTGACCTCGAAACCACAATCGACCGCGTGCCGCACCGTGCTCTCGACCACCGAGTGGGTGGCGACGCCCGCGATCAGCAACTGCCGCGCGTCGAGTTGGCGCAGCAGCGTATCCAGCGGCGTGCCATAAAACGCGTTGATGCGGGTATGGGTGACGATAAATTCGTCCGGGCCTGGCAGTGGTTGCAAGGCGTCATGGAACTGCGCGCCCCAGCTGCCGTCCTGCACGGCACCACTGGCCGCCACCGCGCGCAGGATCGGCGCGTTCTGCACCAGGTCGGCATAGTCGGGGCGATACGCCACGCGTACGTGGATGATCGGCCAGCCGCGTGCACGAGCGCCTTGCTGCAGCCTGATGGCGGCATCCAGCAGCGCATCGCGTGCCGGATCGTGCGCCGCAAGCCCCACGCGGATAAGTCCGTCGGGGTGCAGGACGTCGTTCTGGTAGTGCAGGGCAATGACGGTTGGGCGCGCCATCAGACAAACACCTCCAGGTTGGCGAACACGTCGTTGCAGTTGATCAGGTCAACGCGCTTGAGCTGGATCTTCCAGTCGCCGTTGTCCTGGCTCGCCAGTTTGTAGGTATAGCGTCCTGCCAACTGGCGCTGGTCGAGGCGCCACTCGCTGACCTGGAACGTCGCGCCCACCACCAGCAGGCCCTGACTGTCGAGCCCATCGATCATCACGTTGCCCACCAGGTGCGCGGTGCGGGTCGGCGGCTGCTGCGACCAGTTACGCACGTTCTCCACACGGCGGATGCGTACCTCGCGGAGCATGCGGTTTTCCCAGAACAGCGAAATGTGCTCGAAGGGATCGACCTGCCCGTTTTTTTGCGGCACCCAATACATGCCCGAATCGGTAAACAACTGGTCCCATTCCCAGAAACGGCGCTCATCCAGCAGGCGTGCTTCGCGGTACAGAAATTGCTCGATGTCGCGCAGGGTTTCGCTGGGTACCTGCGCCGGAATCAGGCTGTGAGTCGAGACATCGAAAGTGCGATCAAGCAGCATGGGTGCTCTCCTTGGCAATCAGGGTGGCGGTCATGTAGTGCTTCCAGGCCGCAAATTGGTTGCGCATGGGCAATTCGCTGGTGCCATTGGTCGAGACCGCGCCGTCGGGCAGTAACCGATCGGTGCCGACATAGCGATGCATGCTGATCCACTCTCCGCCGCGGGTCATGTTGCCTTCCTGGCAGCGCGCATAGACCTCCACGTCGTCGGGCATGACGTTGGAGGAGGGCGAGTTGATGACATTGGCGTAGGTCAATGCCCGGTCAAATACCGCGTCCGGTGCGCCTTTGCAGCGGAACGTCTGGATCTCCACCAGCGTGCGATCGACGGCCATCGGCCGGATCACCCGAAACTGCATGAACACCGTGTGGGGCGAGCCGCTGCCGTAGATCACGGTGTTGTGCCGGTTCATCCCCAGAATGCCCCGGGCGCGCTCCTCACCGTAAGCCGCGCTCAGGCACTCGAAGTGGGCCTTGGACACCTCGTCGCGCTCGGCTGCGGCCGGATCGAAGATCGCTTCCATGTAGCCGTGGCCATTGTGATAGGCGCGCAGCTCAAGTTTTTCCCAGAAATCGTAAGGTTCGCCGTTGCCGTCCATGATCAGCAGTTCGAAAGGCATTTCGCCCAGGGTTTCGGCTTCGCTGCGGGCCGCATCCACGGAAGATTCATGGGTGACGCGAGCGTGCATGGTGTCGTGCAGATTTTCGTAGAACACCTTCCAGTTGGAACGCTGCATGACCCGAAAAATACCGCCGGCCACTTCGACTTCACCCACTGGGGAGCGGTCGCACAGGTTGTCGATGGAGGTAATCACGCCACCGAGGAAACCTTTCAAGTCCGGGCCATGATCGATCTGGCTGGCAAAAACGAAACCGCGATAACTGTCGACCCGCGCCAGGCTGACCATGGAAAAATCCGCGTGCTGCGGATTGAAACAGGTACCTTCGAAGGCATTTTTCAGCGGTGCCGACAGGTGTTGCCCGTCGAGTTTGAAGGTCCAGGCGTGGTAAGGGCAGCGGAAGAACTTGCCTACGTTACCGTCGCCCTCGGCGACCAGTTTGGCGCCTTTGTGCGGGCAGCGGTTGTACAGCACGTTGACGGTTTTGTCGGCGCCGCGTACCAGGATCACGTCCTGATCGCCCACCCGGGTGGTGTGATAGTCGCCGACGTTTTTCACCTGGCTCTCATGGCCAACGTAGATCCACGCCTGGCCGTAAATGCGCTGCATCTCCAGGTCAAACAGCTGAGGGTCGGTGTAGACGCTCTTGTGCACGCTGTCGTCGCGTACCAGGGCCGCGATTTGTTCATTGGAGGGAATCATGGTGTCTCCTTTCTAGCCGTCATGAAGGGGTGGGCGCCTTGGCGCAACGCTCTTACAAATCGAGAACCAATCGAGCGCTGGACGCTCGCGATACACAGGTACAGAAGCTGCCCCCGGCCCGTTCGCGCTCTGACAGGCAGATGTCGCGATGGTCGGCGACGCCGTCGATAACCTGGGCCACGCACACTCCGCAGTCACCGCGACGGCAATCGAACATCGGGTCCAGGTCGGCGGCGATCATGGCCTCCAGCACGCTTTGTCCTGCGGGGACTTGCAGCGTCACACCACTGCTGCGCAGCTCCACTTCAAAAGCGCCTGGGCTCTGGGTGTCGAGGCTGCCGATGAACAATTCGCTGTGCAGTTGACGCTCGTCCCAACCCAGCTCGCGAGCCGTTTGCAGCACGGCGGTGATCAGCGACTTGGGACCACAGACGTACAGGTGGCGCCCAGGGGCGTGGGATTTCAGGAGGTGGGGCAGGGGCAGGCGTCGGGCCGGGTCACCGCCGCTGATCCAGCAATGGGCGGCCTCGAGTGCCTGGACTTCCTGCAGGTACGCCATGCGGCAGGCGTCCCGGCCGGCATAGTGCAAGATGAAAGGCTGTTGACTGGCAGCGAGTGCGCGGGCCATGCCGAGCATCGGCGTGATGCCGATGCCACCCGCGATCAGCAGGTAATCACTGGCGTCGGTGGCCAACGGAAAATGATTGTTTGGCGCCCGTACTTGCAACTGCTGCCCGACCTGCACCCCGTGCATCCAGCGCGAGCCGCCGCTGCTTTGGTCTTCCAGCTGCACAGCGATTTCGTAGTGCGGGTTACCCGGCAAGCTGACCAGCGAATAAGCGCGCCACATGGCCTTGCTGCCCGGTATCTGCACTTCGATATGCGCGCCGGGGGTGAATTCGGGCAGAGGTTGGTTGGCATCGGCGACCAGGATCAGGCGCCGGATATGGGGCGTGAGCGGGTCGATCCGTTCGATACGCAAAGGCAGGCTGGACATGCACGATTCCTGAACGGGGCGAGGGTGGGTCGCCGTTGAAGTCGTACTTACTGTAGGGATGCAGGTGGGGGCAAAAAAGCCGATAACGGCAAGTTGATAGCCGCATTTTGCGAGGTTGCGGGAGCAGGCTTGTATCACCTGTGGGAGCAGGCTTGGAACACCTCTGGAAGTACGATTGAAATACCTGTGGGAGCAAAGCTTGCTCGCGATGGTGGCTTCAGGTGTACATATTCATTTCTAAGGTCACGGCTTCTATCGGTTCCGCTCTTACAGCGGGTTACTTCGAAAAGGCTGCGCGCCCCGTTCGTCCACAACCGGGCACTTGCAACGATGTGCTCTCTCTCATGTACAAGCGCGGAATTCCCGCGCATTGCGAACGGAGAGCCAACATGGAAATTGACGAGAATGCCCCAGGCAATATTTCCCAGAAGGGCGTGTCGGGCGGCACTGACAACGAGACAGGCCATGATCCTAAAAGAAGTGGAACCGAGGTCCCCCTTCCAACTGACGATGAGGCGCCTGTCGACGAAGAAATGACCGACGTGGATGCCGCCAATTCGGTATCCACCGATCACCCAAGCCCGTGATGGATAGTCCGCCCAAAACGTACGACCCAGTGTCGTAATGCTGTTGGAGCGTCGAGCTTGCTCGCGAAAAACGTCAACGATCACGCCTGGAGCCCGGATAACCGCGGTATTTAGAGTCTTTCGCAAGCAAGCTCACTCCTGCAAAAAGCGTTTGATGAACGCATTTCACACTCTTTTGCGCCGCGCAAAACACTGCTGGGGCATCTGATATCTAAAGACGAGTGTCCGAGCTACTTGATGACCGGCACTTCAGCCCTTATGGTCTAGACCAACTCCCGCACAGGCCGGGACGGCTAGGGATGGTTTGACCATGTGGATAGGAACCAACAAACGTCGACTCCAGATACAATGGGGGATATCCATCTCCATACTTTCAATCGCGCTGCTATTCCTGTTCTGCGCGATATATCAGTACGTTGCATGTCAAGGCTCCGGCTACGCGTTATTCAAGGGTGGCGTAGCCACAGCCCTTGGATGCGTCATGACTTATTTCTCCAAGCGATGGTGAGATCAGATCTCTAATTGATAATTGATCAGTCACTCTGCCGATCTCTTTTACTGCAGCAGTGAAAAAGCACCGGGCGGATGCCTCACACCAAGGCTTGCGATATCCCTGGTAGAACGCTTTATTCAACAGTACACGTCCACAAATGATTCATCCGGTAAGGCGCCCGGGTAAACCTCACATCCGATACCAGAACGATCCCGCGCTGCTGCAGCGCGGCGGTCAGTTGTACGAGTGTCTCTGCTTCGATAGTCATCGCTGGCTCCTGGTCAGAAATTACTGCGTTACGTAATTCTTGACCGAACGGCCAACCAGACAATTCCATTTTTTTTGTCCCTCAATCCACTCCCTAAACACTCAATCAACAACCATAAGTAAAAATCGTAGCGCTGCGATTATTTCTGGAATATGCTTTCAGTCCTAATTTGCAGCGCTGCGATTTTGCTTTCAAGCACCGCGAGTAGCGCCGCAACCCCATCTGAAACCGGAGGCACGCCATGTCCGACGTACACTCAACCCAGACCTTTGCCGGCCGCCTGAACGGCCCCAGCGCTCCCATTGGCACCTGGCTGATGTCCGGGTCTGCAAGCACCGCCGAAGCCCTGGGTTACGCCGGTTTTGACTGGCTATTGGTCGACATGGAACACGTGCCCATCGAATTTCGCGATCTGTGGCAAATCCTCCAGGCCATTCACTGCGGGGGCGCCCAGCCGATCGTGCGGGTTGCCGCCAATGACCCGGTGTTGCTCAAGCGAGCACTCGACCTGGGTTCGTTCAACGTCATGGTGCCGTTCGTGGAGAACGCCGAGCAGGCGCAGGCGGCCGTCAACGCGGTGAAGTATCCACCGTTGGGCACCCGCGGTTTTGCCGCTGTGCACCGTGCCAGCCGCTATGGCACCTGGGCCAACTACGGCAAGGAAGCCAACGACGCAGTGACTTGCATCCTGCAGATCGAAACGCCAACCGCGCTGGCGAACCTTGAAGAAATTGCCGCGATTGCCGGGGTCGATGCGCTGTTCCTTGGTCCGGGCGATCTGTCCGCAGCGTGCGGTCACATCGGTAATCCGGGGCATCCAGAGGTTCAGGCGATGATCAGCGATGCGATCGTGCGCGCCAGGCGCGTCGGCATGCCGATGGGGATAGTCGGCGGCACGCCTGAACTGGTTCAAAGTTATCTGGAGCAGGGGTATGCCTTCGCCGCAGTGGCGTCCGACCTGGCGATGATGATGAAGAAGGCCAACGAGTTCCTCACGGTCCTGAAGGCTCATCAGGCGCCCGTTGCGGTCACCACGCCGTATTGATTGACCTCAAGCCGGGCGACTTCAGGAACCGGTGAAAATCACCCGCAGTCTGGCCCTCAGGAGTACTCATGGCAGTTGCAAATTCCCCGACCTGTCGGGCCCCTGGCCTGTTCGAGACAGCCTGTAAATGATGAGCGTCTGGTCACATGTGGGGTTTGTGCTCTGTGTGGCACTGGCCACGTTTGCGCAGAACACCACGGGTTTTGCCTTCGGCCTGTTGCTGTTGGGGCTCACCGGATTGTTGCAGCTGGCGCCGGTGGAAACCGTCGCCAATGTCAGCTCGATCCTGACGTTGATCAACGCCTTTGTTTTGCTGCGCCGTCGCCCGGCCCTGGCGCCGAAGCTGCTGGCGCTAATCCTCGGGTGCAGCCTGCTCGGCGTGTTTGCAGGGGTTGAATTGCTGGGCCTGTTGGGGGCGCATGAGCGGGATTTGCTGCAGTTGGTGCTGGGGTTGACCATCGTGCTGTGCAGCTTCCTGCTGGTGGTTCGGTCGCGCCACCTCGAGCGTCTTTCCGGATGGCTCAGTTTCAGCGGGTTCGCCGGGTTGTCCGGGGTCATGGGCGGGTTGTTCTCCAGCGCCGGTCCGCCCCTGGTCTATCAGCTGTATCGCCAGCCACTGGCGGCGCAGGTGGTGCGCGACACCCTGATCGTGGTGTTTGCGCTGAACGCCTTGTTGCGATTGGGCCTGCAGTCTTACGCCGGGCGTCTTGACGTGAGTGCGGGTTACCTGGCTCTGGAAGCGGCGCCCGTGGTGTTCGCCCTGACCTGGTACATGCGTCGCCGGCCACCCGCGATCAAGGCACGAACGTTGCGCATCGGCGTCTTCGTCCTGTTGCTGCTGGCAGGGGTGAGCCTGGTCATGCGGCCGTTGCTGTCCATCCACTTTTAAACAATCACCGACACCGTCGAGACCCATCTGGGAGACGGCCTTTTAGAGTCAAGCGGAAGCCATTTCATGTCAGATAAACACAAAAAACTGGAAGAGCTACGCAGCCAGCGCTGGTTCGCTCCGGACACCATCCGCGCCTTTGCCCATCGCCAGCGCATGCAGCAGATCGGGTTGCGACGCGAGGAATTCATGGGCAAGCCGGTGGTCGCCATCCTCAACACCTGGAGCGAGTTGTCACCCTGTCATTCGCACCTGCGCGAACGTGCCGAAGCGGTCAAGCGCGGTGTTTGGGCAGCAGGCGGATTTCCGGTGGAGCTGCCGGTGCAGTCGGTGGGCGAGGTGATGGTCAAGCCGACCACCATGTTGTATCGCAACCTGTTGGCCATGGAAACCGAAGAGCTGCTGCGCTCCCTGCCCATCGATGGTGCGGTGCTGCTCGGCGGCTGTGACAAGTCCACGCCCGGCTTGTTGATGGGGGCCCTGAGCATGGACCTGCCGATTCTCTATTGCCCTGCCGGGCCAATGTCAAATGGCCAATGGCGTGGGGTGAAGACCGGCGCGGGGACCCATACGAAGAAGTTCTGGGACGAGCGCCGCCTGGGGCTGATCGATACGGTGGCCTGGGAAGAACTGGAAGGCGCCATGACCCGCTCGATCGGCACCTGCAACACCGTGGGCACCGCGTCGACCATGACCAGCATCGCCGATGCCATCGGCTTCACCCTGCCGGGTGCATCGAGCATACCGGCAGCTGATGCGGGGCATCCGCGCATGGCTTCGCAGTGTGGCGAGACCATTGTCGATTTGATCTGGCGCGACCGCCGGCCATCCACCTGGCTGACCCCTGCGCACTTCGCCAATGGCGTGGCGGTTTACATGGCCATGGGTGGCTCGACCAATGCGGCCATTCACCTGATTGCCATCGCCCGTCGTGCCGGCATCGACCTGACGCTGGAGCAACTGGCCGAGACGGCGGCCAAAATCCCCGTGCTGCTGAATTTGTTCCCGTCCGGCAATGCACTGATGGAGGACTACCACTTCGCCGGCGGCCTGCGGGCACTGATGCGCGAGATCACGCCGTTCCTGGCGCTCGATTGCGCCGGGGCCACCGGGCAAACGTGGGACGCGTTGCTGGCCGATGCCAAGTGCTACGACAACGATATTATCCGCAGCCTCGATAACCCTGTGGTGGGCCTCGACCAGGGCGCTACGCTGGCACTGCTGCGCGGCAACCTGTGCCCCGATGGCGCGGTGATGAAGTCTTCTGCCGCCAGCCCTGCATTGCGCAAGCATTCCGGGCCGGCGCTGGTGTTCGACGACCACGAAACCCTGAGCCGAATGATCGACGACCCGGCGCTGCAAATCACCGCGGACACCGTGCTGGTGCTGCGCAATGCCGGGCCTGTCGGCGCGCCAGGCATGCCCGAGTGGGGCAATCTGCCAATCCCGAAAAAGCTGCTGGAAGCCGGGGTGCGCGACATGCTGCGCATTTCCGACTCACGCATGAGCGGCACCCACTACGGCAGCTGTGTGCTGCACGTCGCGCCGGAAGCGGCGGTGGGTGGGCCGCTGTGCCTGGTGCGCAGCGGCGACATCATCGACCTGGATATCGACGCCGGCACCCTGAACATGCGCGTCAGCGATGAAGAGCTGGCTCGCCGACGCGCTGCGCACGTGCCGGTTCATCGCCAATACGGCCGTTCTTTCGCGGCGCTGTATCAGCAGCACGTGACCCAGGCCAACGAAGGCTGCGACTTCGATTTCCTGCAAGCCGGGGAAGTCGTGCCCGAGCCACCGATTCATTGATCCGGTTTTTTCCGATCTGCACAGGAGTTCGAACCTCATGCTCAACCTCAAGGATTCTTCGCTCTTCAAACAGTTGGCTTATATCGACGGGCAATGGGTCGGTGCCGACAGCGGTGTGACTTTCGATGTCACCAACCCGGCCACCGGCGAGTTGATCGCCAGGGTGCCGCAAATGGGTGAGGCCGAAGCCGAGCGGGCCGTGATTGCCGCACACAAGGCATTCAAGCAGTGGAAGCGCAAGACCGCCAAGGAGCGCTCCGAGTTGCTGCAGGCCTGGTACAGCCTGATGCAGGACAACCTCGATGACCTCGCGCTGATCCTCACTGCCGAGCAGGGTAAGCCATTGGCCGAAGCCCGCGGCGAACTGGCCAACGGCACCTCGTTCGTGCAGTGGTTCGCCGAGGAAGCCAAGCGGGTCTACGGCGACACCGTCCCGCAGCCGTCGGCGGACAAGCGCATTCTGGTCACCAAGGAACCTATCGGCGTGACGGCGGCCATCACGCCGTGGAATTTCCCCCACGCGATGATCACCCGCAAGGTCGCGCCGGCGCTGGCCGCCGGTTGTGCCATGGTTCTGCGTCCGGCCAGCCAGACGCCGTTGTCGGCCCTGGCGCTCGCGGCACTGGCGGAGCGTGCGGGTATCCCGGCCGGGGTATTCAGCGTCGTGACCGGTAGCGCGACTCGGATTGGCGGCGTGCTGACGCGGCATCCACTGGTGCGCAAATTCAGCTTTACCGGTTCGACTCCGGTGGGTCGGCTGTTGATCGGGCAATGCGCCGACACGGTGAAGAAAGTCTCCATGGAGTTGGGCGGCAATGCGCCGTTCATTGTTTTCGATGATGCCGATCTGGACGAGGCCGTCGAGGGCGCAATGCTGTCCAAGTTCCGTAATGCCGGGCAGACCTGCGTGTGCGCCAACCGAATCTACGTGCAGGACAGCGTCTACGATCAATTCGCCGAAAAGCTCGCCGCTGCCGCGCAAAAACTGGTATTGGGCAATGGCCTGGAGCAGGGCGTCACCCAAGGACCGATGATCGACGAGGCGGCCGTGCGCAAGGTCGAAGAGCACATCGGCGATGCCTTGGAAAAAGGCGCCCGGTTGGTCACCGGCGGGCAGCGTGCGGCGTTGGGTGGCAGCTTCTTCGAACCCACCGTACTGACCGGTGTGACCGCTGCCATGAAGGTCGCCCAGGAAGAGACATTTGGCCCGTTGGCGCCGTTGTTCCGCTTCAGCACCGAAGAAGAGGTCATCGAGCGGGCCAACGACACCGAGTTTGGCTTGGCCAGCTACTTCTACACCCGCGACATCGGGCGGGTGATGCGCGTCAGTGAAGAGCTGGAGTACGGCATGGTCGGCGTCAATACGGCGGCCATCGCCAATGAGATGGCGCCTTTCGGTGGGGTCAAGCAGTCAGGCCTGGGCCGCGAAGGATCACGCTACGGCATCGAGGACTACCTGGAAATCAAGTACGTGTGCCTGGGTGGCGTCAATCGCTGACAGCGCAGGCTGCAAGCGATGCGGGCGGCTGTGTGCCGCCTGCATCAATCTGGCACTGCGCAGGTGCTCTCGCGCACGATCAGCTCGAACCCCAGGTCCACGGTTTCCGGCTCGGCGGGCAGGGTGCCGGTTTCGATCCACTGCAGCAGGCGAGTGGCGACCGTCCGACCGATCTCCATCGGGTACGGGCGCACGGTGGTCAGGCGCGGCGCGCTGAGCTTACTCAGGGGCAGGTCGCCGAAACCGGCAATCGCAAGCTGGCCGGGCACATCGATGCCGCGACGACGGGCTTCGAACAGCGCGCCGATCGCCAGCACATCGTTGGAGCAGCACAAGCCCTGAGGCTGATCTGCAGTCTTGGCCAACTGGTCGAACACCTGGGTCAACACCACCTCGGAAGTACTCTCTTCCAGGGCGATAATCGTCGCCGTGCAACCCTTTTTTTCCAGCCAGGCACGGAAGCCCTCGGCACGTTTTTGCGCGCGATGGTCAAGGTGCATGCGTGAGCCGACATAGGTGAAGCGGCGCACACCGCATTGGTACAGGTGCTCGGCGAGCGCCGCGCCGACATCTTCGTGGAAGAACCCGACCTGCAGATGAAACGGCTCGTCACCCAGTTCCCACATTTGCGCCACCGGGATGCCGGTGGCTTCGAGCAGCGAACGAGCGGCTTGATGCTGGTTACCGGTGAGCACCAGTGCCGCAGGGGACCAGGATAAATGGGCCCGCAGCAGTTCCAGTTCACGGTCGGGGTCGTAGTTGCTGTTGCTGATCAGCAGCTGATAGCCCCGCGCTTCGAACACGTCCTGCATGGCTTGCAGGGTCTCCGAGAAAAACGCGTTGATCATCGAAGGCACGATGACCGCTACAGTGCGGCTGTGGGACGCGGCCAGGGCGCCCGCCAGGCGATTGATGGTGTAGCCGGTCTCGGCGATGGCTTCGCGGATGCGCTCGGCACGCTTGCTGGAGACAGCGTCAGGATCGCGCAGGAACAGTGAAACGGTGCTGGGCGAGACGTTAGCCCGCTCGGCGACTTCGTCCATGGTCACGCGATTGCCTTTGCGACGGCCCGGATTGCCGTTGGCGATGGTTGCCGGTAAGTCGCTCATCTGTTTCCTCGGGTGCAAAAGTCCAAGAGAATGAAAGCAGGGCGCTTTCAAGTCAATCACGAGCATGCCAGCTCGGCAAAATTCGAATGCGAACAAAAATGCGCGTAAAACGAAGGAAAAATCGTAGCGCTACGATTTTCCTTGGTTTATGCTCGGCGCGTACCATTTAGCAGCGCTGCGATTTTATCCGAGCGTCTACCCAACCCGTGTTGGAGAACAACTATAAAAAATGAATACGTCCCTGTTCACCTTCCTTAGCATGCTGTTCTTTACCGGCCTGGTGGCCGCCATTTCCTGGTCCTTCACGCGCAAGGCCAAGGATGTCGGTGCCCACGGCTACTTCATGGCCAGCGGTGGGCTCAACGGTTGGTTTATCGCCGGCTCGATGATGCTCACCAACCTGTCCATCGACCAGTTGATCGGCCTCAACGGTGACTCCTATGCCCACAACCTGAGCTCGATGGCGTGGGAGGCCACTGCGGCCGTCTCGACCATCGCCCTGGCGTTGTTCTTTTTGCCGCGCTACATGCGTGGAGGTTTTTCGACGCTGCCGGAGTTCATTGAAAAGCGCTACGACGTCACCACCCGTCGCGTGGTCAGCGCGCTGATGGTTGCCACCTACACGCTGGTCTTGAACCCGGCGTCGCTGTACCTGGGGGCAATCACCTTCAACCAGATTTTCGACCTGCAAGGCATTCTCGGCTGGTCCTACCCGGCCACCATCTCGCTGCTGATCGTCAGCACCGGGGTGATTGGCGCGGCGTACGCGGTACTGGGCGGCCTGCGCGCGGTAGCGGTGTCGGACACCATCAACGGCATCGGCCTGCTGGTCGTGGTCATCCTGATCCCGATCATTGGCCTGTGGACCCTCGGCCAGGGCGATGTACTGTCCGGCGCGCAGACGATCATGCAGGACTCGCCCGAGAAGCTGAATGCCATCGGCGGCCCGCAGGACAAGGTGCCGTTTGGCGCGATTTTCACCGGGATGATTGTTGCCAACCTGTTTTACTGGTGCACCAACCAGGCGATCGTGCAGAAGAGCATGGCGGCGAAAAACCTCGCTGAAGGGCAGAAGGGCGTGCTGTTGTCCGGCTGCCTGAAACTGCTCGTGCCGCTGGCCATGCTGATGCCGGGTGTCATCGCCTGGCACCTGTTCCGCGATCAGCCGCTGTCGAACTCCGACATGGCTTATCCGGCGCTGGTGTCGGTGTTGATGCCCTGGTGGATGAAGGGGTTCTTCGTGGCCGTGATCTTCGGCACTGTGATGAGTCACTTCAACGCGATCATCAACGGCACGGCGACCTTGCTCACCTACGATTTCTACAAGCCGCTGCGGCCCCTGGCCGATGATCAGGCGCTGGTGCGCTTCGGCAAGCGCGTGAGCATCCTCGCCGCCCTGGTGTCGCTGGTCGTGGCGCCGATGCTGATGTATGCGCCGGAAGGCATCTACGCGGTGCTGCGCCGCTTCACCGGGTTTTTCAACATGCCGATCATCGCCATCATGCTGTTCGGGTTCTTCAATGCCCGTGGCGGTGCGTTCCCGGCCAAGCTGGTGCTGGGCCTGCACGCCTTGTGCTACGCGGTATTCGTGCTGGGCCTGAAAATCGACGTGCGCCTGGGCATCAGTTTTATCCATGTGATGGGGATCATGTTCGCCATCGAGATGCTGATCCTGATCGCCTTGCGCAACCGCTACGCCCGGGCCGAACCTTACGTGGTGCAGACCTCAAGCCGGATCATGGACCTGACGCCATGGCGCCATGCGGGCAGCTTCAGCATCGTGCTGCTGGCCGCACTGGTCTCGATCTACCTGACTTTTTCTCCGCTGGGAGTGGCCAGTGCGGCCGGGCCGAGCAGTTGGTTCGTGCCGTTGTTGGCGACGGTGTGGGTCGCGGCGCTGGCGGCCATCAGCGTGGTTCGCCGTCGCTGGCGCCAGCGCGAACCTGATGCCAAATCCTCCCTGCCAACCTGCGAGGTGCAATCCTGATGACGTCTTCAACTTCACTCGCCACTGCCGCTTTCGTCCAGACCGAGGGTGATATCCGCCTGGTGGTCGATGGCCGCGTGTTGTTCTGTCACAGCGAGCGCAACCCGGCGATCTTCGTCGGCCAGGGCGAGGCGGACATCAGCATGCAGCGCGGCAACTTCTCCATCCGTGACTATGTCCAGGAACGGCTGGCCTTGCGTCACGCCTGGTTAGACCAGGCCGCAGCGCGCCTGGATTTGCGCGCCTGGGTCGACGGCCCGGTGCTGCTCAGCCTGAGCCTGCAAGTGCAGGACAACGTGTTGCGCCTGGTGCCACTGAACATTGATGCGGGCATCAACCGCCTGTGGTTGCGGGTACCGGCAGCAGCGGATGAGCATGTCTGGGGTTGCGGCGAGCAGATGTCGTATTTCGACCTGCGCGGGCGCAATTTTCCGCTCTGGACCTCGGAGCCCGGAGTCGGCCGGGACAAGTCGACCTGGCTCACCCTGCAAGCGGACAACGAAGCCAATGCCGGCGGCGACTACTACCACACCAACTATCCGCAGCCGACCTACATTTCCTCCCAGCGCTACTGCCTGCATGCGGTGACCACGGCCTACGCCGATTTTGATTTCCGCCATCAACAATTTCATGAACTGCAGTTCTGGGCGGTGCCCGAGGCGTTCGAATTCCTCCTGGCCGATGACTTCGTGCAACTGGTCAGCCAGGTATCGAGCCATTTCGGTCGCCAGCCGCGCCTGCCGGCATGGGTGATGAAAGGGGCGATTCTGGGCTTGAAGAACGGCCGCGAACACGCCCAGGCGCGTCTCGACGATGCGCTCGACCAGGGCGTCGCGGTGAGCGCTTTGTGGTGCGAGGACTGGGAAGGCCTGCGCATCACCTCCTTTGGCAAACGCCTGTTCTGGGACTGGCAGTGGAACAGCACGCGCTACCCCGATCACGCCGCCTGGGTGGCCAGCCTTGAAGCACAGGACATCCGGTTCATGGGCTACGTGAACCCGTACCTGTGCAACGACGGTCCGTTGTTTCAGGAAGCGCAGGAAGCCGGTTACCTGGCCACGCGAGTCGAAGGCGGCACCTATCTGGTGGACTTCGGCGAGTTCCTGTGTGGCGTGGTCGACTTCACCTTGCCGGCAGCGGCGCAGTGGTTTGAAGAGCGAATCCTGCGGCGCGAGATGCTCGACAAGGGCTTGTCCGGCTGGATGGCCGACTTCGGCGAGTACCTGCCCATCGACCTGAAACTGGCCGGCGATGCCGACCCGATGCTCGAGCACAACGCCTGGCCAGTGCGCTGGGCCGAGGTCAACGCACGGGCCATTGCCAACGCGGGCAAGACCGGCGATGCACTGTTCTTCATGCGGGCCGGCTACAGCGGCGTGCAACGTCATTGCCCATTGCTGTGGGCGGGGGACCAGTCAGTAGACTTCAGCCGCCATGACGGATTGCAGACGGTCATCTGTGGTGCGCTGTCCTCGGGTTTGCTCGGCAATGCCTATCACCACAGTGATATCGGCGGCTACACCAGCCTCTACGACAATTGCCGCACCGGCGAACTGTTCCAGCGCTGGGCCGAGATGGCGGCGTTCACTCCGGTGATGCGTACCCATGAAGGCAATCGCCCGGACCAGAACCTGCAGTTCTGGCAGGACGCCGACACTTACGCGCACTTCGCCCGCATGACCCGACTGTATGTCGGCCTGCGTCCGTACCTGCAAAGCCTGGTGGATGAAGCCGAGGCCAGCGGGTTGCCGCTGCAGCGTCCGCTGTTCCTGCACTACGAGCAGGATCCCGAGACCTATTCGATCCAGGATCAATACCTGTACGGCAAAGACCTGCTTGTGGCGCCCGTGCACGCCGAAGGTCAGCGCGAGTGGGCGGCCTATCTGCCTCGTGGCGATCAATGGCAGCACCTGTGGAGTGGCGAGCGATATGCCGGCGGCCAGCGCGTGACGGTTGCAGCGCCGCTGGGTCAGCCTCCGGTGTTCATCCGCGTCGGCAGTCGCTGGCAGGCGACCTTCGAAACCCTGGCGGGCTTCGCTCTGTGAGTTGAATCCTTTCCCGGTACACGGCGCCCTGTGCGCCTCCTTCTCGGGAGGCGTCGGGCCTCCCTGCGCCTTGAGATCGCCAATACCTGTACCCGAGTAAGCGAACTTGAATAATAAAAATTACGTTTTTGCTGCTTTTGCCATGACCTGCACCCTCCTGGGAAACCCTGCCGATGCGGCCTCACCATTGGTCTTCAAGGCTGGAAACCTGAGCATCAACCCTTACGGGATTCTTGATCTGTCGCTGCAGGGCGGCAAGTTCACCGACGATCACCCGGGTCATACCATGGTCTCGGACGGCAACCTGCAGGCGTCGCGAATTGGCCTGAAGATCGACTACGCACTGGGGAACAGCGGCTATGGCGTGCGGGCGTTCGGTGAGCGCGGCCTGGTGCTGCGCAACATCTGGCGCACCGGCTACAACGAGGGCAGGATCTCCACCAACCGTGGTTATGGTGCAGGGGTGACCGGGCCATTCGGTTCGGTCGACATGGGCAGCCTGTACATGCCGATCTACTGGGTGTTCCTTGATTCGGACGTGGCGATGTATGGCCTGTCCAACATGGCCTCGATCATGAGCCTGGAACACACCACGACCCTGGGCAAAAGTGGCACCGGTGGCTTCTATGACACCACCGTGCGCTACCGCACTCCGGAGGTCCATGGGTTCTCCAGCGAACTGGGGTATTCCTACGGTAATTCCAGTATTGAAAACGGTCCGGATCAGAACCGCACCAGCGGCTTCAACCTGCGCTATCGCGATGGTGATACAAGGCTGGGCTACGGCTTCAACCAGCACGATTCGGCTCCCTCGCTCACGACCGGTGAGTTGTATCGGCAAAACACCCACGTGCTCTCCGGCACCGTGCGGCTCGGTGGAGTGCTGTGGGGCGCGAACTACGTCTACTCCGAACGCGATACCGACGTACGCTGGTTCGCCTCTGCGCAGATGGTCAACGCACGCATCACTTTCGGCCCCGGTGACATCACGCTTGGCGTCTCGCACCGTATCGAAGCCGAGGGCGCGCGAGCCTGGGCCACTCACGCGGGCTACCTGTATTCGCTTAATACCAATACCCAGCTCTACACCTACGTGTCTCACATCGAGAATAATGCCGACTCCGGACAGGGGTTTGCGCTGTTGAGTGAAAGCTACCCAAGCGTACCCAAGGGGTACGACCCGTGGGCCATGACAGCAGGTATCCGTTGGGGATTCTGAGCATTGATGAACAGTTGGAAAAAGGCGCCACCCATGAACATGCTTCGTCTGCACAGCGGCGACCTGCAGCTCGACGTACTGCCACAACTGGGCGGTTCCCTGGCCGGTCTGCGGCACCGGGATTTTGCGCTGTTGCGGCCGTGGGATTGCACCCCCAACGTTCGCCGCTCAGCGTGCTATCCGCTGGTGCCCTATTCGAACCGCATCGCAGGAGGGCGCTTCCAGTGCGGCGGGCACGAATATCAATTGCCACGCAATTTCGGCGAGCATGCTCATCCGCTGCATGGCGTGGGATGGCAGCGAGAGTGGCAGGTGGTTGATTGCACCAGCCGTGAATGCCACCTGCGTCTGTCCCATGATCCTGCCAGCGAGGGCGGCGAGGATTGGCCATTTGCGTTTGAGGTCGATCAATATGTCAGCCTTGATGAACAGGGGGTTTCCCTGTCGATGACGTTGCGTAATGCCAGTCGCAAGCCAATGCCGGCCGGTTTGGGTTGGCATCCGTATTTCCCCCGGCACCAGGGGGTCGAGCTGTCATTTGCCGCATCGGCGGTATGGCTCAACGGTAGCGACTCGTTGCCCCATGAACGCCTGCCGGTGCCGCCACAGTGGGACTTTGCCCGGCGTCGGGCGCTGGGTCACGTCGGCCTGGACAACTGTTTCGAAGGCTGGCATCGCCAGGCTTCAGTGCATTGGCCGCAAGCCGGGGTCGGCGTCGAGATGACCGCGCAGGAAGGGCTGGATCACCTGGTGGTTTTTACGCCACCGGCACCCCAGGATTTCATTGCGGTCGAACCGGTCAGTCACTTGAACAACGCCATCAACCTGCCTGTGCCCCAGGCCCACGGCATCGTTGTATTGGGCCCCGGGCAGAACATGACGCGCACCCTGCGCATGAGCATCAGGCTGGATGGATCAGGAGCAATAGTATGAGTTACACCGTCAAATGCGTGGTCGATCAAGTCAGTGAACTGGGCGAATGCCCGGTGTGGTCGGTCCGGGAGCAGGTGCTGTATTGGGCCGATATTCTCGCCGGCCAATTGCATCGGCTGGACCCGCAAACCGGAGGAGTGACCAGCCTGACGCTGGGCGAGCACCTGGGCTGTTTCGGCCTGCGTCGGCAAGGCGGCTTCATCGTTGCCCTGCGCACTGGCATCTACTTGCTGGGCGAGGACGGAACACTGGGCCGCAAGCTTGCGGACAACCCCTGCGGGCCCGCAGACAGTCGTTTCAACGATGGTCGAGTCGATCCCTGGGGGCGTTTCTGGGCCGGGACTATCTGGCAACCCCGGGACCGCAATGGCGCCGTCCTGATGCGCATCGATGAGGACATGAATGCGCAAGTCATGGCGCACGACGTCATGGTGTCCAACGGCCTGGCCTTCAGTCCTGATCGGGCCTGGATGTACCACAGCGACACACCCAATCATGTGCTGTATCGCTACCCCCTGGATGGCCAGGGCCAGCCGGGGCCCCGGCAGACTGTTCGCACCTTCGAACGCGGCCCGGGCGGGCGTCCGGACGGCGCCGCATTCGACAGTGAAGGGTGCTACTGGAGTGCGCAGTTCGACGGCGGCCGCATCCTGCGATTGGCACCGGATGGCACCCAACTCGATGAAATTCGTGTCCCCACCCGATGGCCGACCATGGTTGCTTTTGGCGGCCCGGACCTGCGCACGCTGTACATCACCAGTTCTCGGGAAAACCGCAGTGCAGAGGAGTTGGCGACCTGGCCGCTGTCAGGTTGCCTGTTCTCGGTAGAGGTCGATGTGGCCGGTTGCCCCGAGCCTTTGTTTGCCGGTTGAGTTTCCCTATTTTTGCAAGGATTGAATCATGAGCCAGCATACCCAAACGCGTTACCCGTCCCTGACCGGCAAAGTCATCCTGATCAGCGGCGGTGCCTCAGGCATTGGCGCGGCATTTGTCGAAGCGTTTCACCAGCAGGGCGCCCGCGTCGCCTTCCTGGATCTGGACCAGGCCGGTGGGCAGGCACTTGCTGCTGCGCTTGGCCAGGACCGGGTGAAATTCCTGCCCTGCAACGTGCGCGATATCCCGGCGTTGCAGGCCGCCATCGCGGCAGTTGAAGCGCAATGGGGGGCGGTGGATGTGTTGATCAATAACGCCGCCCGCGATGATCGCCATCCCATGCAGGACGTCGACGTCGAATATTGGGATGAACGTATGCAAACCAACCTGCGCCACGCTTTTTTCGCCGCCCAGGCGGTCGCCCCGGGAATGACCCGGCGCGGAAGCGGGGTGATCATCAACATGGGCTCGATTTCGTGGATGAGGGGCCGTCCCGGCATGGTCTGCTATACCACTGCCAAGGCTGCAATCAATGGCATGACCCGCACCCTGGCCCGGGAACTGGGCGACAGTGGCATTCGTGTCAACAGTCTGGTGCCGGGTGCGATTCGCACTGCCCGCCAGGATGCCATGTGGGCCAGCGATCCGGCGGGACTGGAATTGGCCAGTCAGAATTTCATCGACCAGCAAATGCTCAAGTTCCGCCTCGACGCCAGCGACTGCGCACGCATGGCGCTGTTTCTGGCGTCTGATGACAGCCGCGGCTGCACGGGGCAAAACTTCGTGGTGGACGCGGGGTTGTCGATTCAGTAGAAACGGCGGATATCCGTCACATTCCGTAACCGGCAGCTTGACCGGCCTGGTTATCCTGCGCTCCCGCAATCAGGTGCAGCGGCATGTGCTGCACTTCAAGGGTGGTGACTTCAAACCCGCCCACCACCTGCGCCTCTCGCTCCCCCAGGGCGATGATCTCCGCTTCCTTTGCCTTAGCCATTCTCGCGTGGTTCGCTGCGATTTCATTGAGAGTTGACACGATACGTCTCCCGGTGACTGACCAAGCGTAGTGCTGGCGTCCTTGTTCGTTGATAAATTGCCGTCGCGTCAGAAATCCGTTGTTCTGGGGCAGCTATCGGCGTCCATTGCAATCCTTGAGCCAGTCGGGGCCGGGAAATCAGCAGAGGATCATCGACCGGATGATCGGTACTCGCACTCGCGTCTCCGAGACAATTTTGAGCTTAGGCCAGATTGTGAAATCACCCTGCGAATTTTGTAAAACGGCGTCATAGAAAAAACCATGGAAGTGATTTTTATATGTCGTTATTTAGGCGCCAATAATAAGTCTTAGTGTATGTAACCAAAAGCAATTGGACTTAGCACAATTCATTTACTCACGTTTAAAGAACATCGGCCATAAATAACAAAGTACCGGTGCAGAGCCTTCGGCAAGGATAACTACAACTAAAAAATAAAAATTGACGACAAAAAACAGTCTCGTCCTCCCTATTAAGTCGGTGACTCATCATGATCAAGATCATGGCCTGCTTTTTAATAGGAGCTGTACTCGCAGGATGCAACGGCATGGTGAAACCCGATTTTTCGGGGCCCGCCAACGACTCATACTTCACCGTTTTTTCAGGCTTTCCTCTTCCCTATATGTATATGGCTTCGGCTGTGCAATGGAACGAGGAATACGCCGTGACGACGCGTCACACTCCGCTGATCCCCAATGTGCAATACAGCTGCAGTACCGGCTGCGACCTGGTGTTCATCCGTCACAAAGCCAACGGCCGCTATCCCGCCTGGCGTGCGCCACGGGTAGGCGAGGCCATCACCGCCGTGGGCTCCAGCCCGTATATGGCCACCGCGACCGGCAAGGGCAAGGTGTATCAGGCGCCATTTATCAATACCGATGAGAACAGCGGCGATCTGTATGCCATCCACGATGCACCGTTGGTCAAGGGCATGTCCGGTGGGCCGGTCATCGGCAACGATGGCAATATTGTCGGGATCAACATGGGCTTTTATTCCACGACGTTACACGATGTCAGTGCCCATCCCGGAGTGAAAGGCGCCGAGCGCATCAGTGTGTTTATTCCGTATTCGATCATTCAGCGCGAATGGCTGTTATTACAGGCTAAACTTGAAACGCCGCGCGGTACCCGGTTGGCCGTCAAGTAACCAACTGCAGGCCCGGTCAATAGGGCGGGCCTGCACTTCGGCAGTCTAAAGATCTTTCTTGAATTCCTTGTCCAGGTGTTTATCACCCTTGTGCCGCTCTTTGTCGAGGTGGGTAGCTTCGTTATCTATTTCTTCGTCAGCGTGTTTATCGGCTTTATCCATTTCGTCGGCATCATGATCAATGCCTTTGTCTATCTCACGATGGTCATGGCGGACGTCCTTGGCGATATCGCCCTCGGCGTTGACCGTGGCAACATGGCCCAGCAGGCCAGATGCCATTAGCGAGGTGATCAGCAGTGCCTTGAAGAGGTGCATGTCAGTCTCCACTTGCCAATGGTCCAATCCCGCTGGATTGGCGTGGTTACAACATAGCCGCCTGCCTCAAACCCAGCAAATTCCCGTTTAGCCCATGCCGGAACCGAACAACTGACGAATCAACTTAGGCGTGCTACCGGTCCAGCGCTTGAAAGAGCGCCGGAAATTTGCCGCATCGTTGAAACTCAGGTACTCGGCCACTTCTTCGTTGCTGAAGCCTTTGATTTGATACAGGTACAGCGCCACGTGCTTGCGCACCAGATCCACCTGTTGCTGGAACCCGGTGTGGTGTTTTTGCAGTTTGCGTTTGAGTGTCGCGGGGCTCACGGCAAAGGCGAACGCGGCCTGTTCGAGGCTTGGGGCCTCGCGCACGTGGGCCTGCAAGTAGCGGTAGACACAGTCGACAAAACTTGCAGTGAAACCCAACTGATCGATTTGCCCCTGGGCTTCCTGCCGGGCGACCTGACCGACCGTTGCCGAGCAGTTGGGCCAGGGCCGTACCAGGTACTCGCGAGGGATGCGCATCAGGTCCAGGGGACGTTTGAACTGCGTGTCTTCGCCCAGGTGCACCCAATACTGCTCGACGTAACGCGGCTCGGCGTGGCTGAAACTGCACTCCCACGGCAGGCGCTGACCACTCTGGGAGCGGCTCATGGCGACGATCGACGTCATGCTCGCCTCCAGCAGGAAGCGCCACTGCTCGCCGGCGCCGCAGCTGTCCAGCCAGTAGAAATAGGCGTGCTTGTCGTCCATTACCAGGCGTGGTGCGGCCAGGGGGCTGAGCAACGTCTGTTGTTGCACCAGGGTATCGAGTGCCTGGTGCAGGTTTTGTGCATGACGCAGGGCGTGGCTGGCAGGGCCGTAATGCCCGGGCAGCAGGCGCTGGCCGAACAGAAAGCTGCTGTCGTCGGCATCGAGCAGGCGCCGGCTGTTGTCGATCAGGGCCAGGAATTGCTGCGGGCTCAGGCGCGTCTGTCCGGCCAGGATGTCGTCGTGGAACAGCCCGGTGCCGCGCAGCAGGCGATGGCTGTCGATGTCCCGCGACAGCGCCAGGTCGATCAGGGTTGCCGGCTGGTAATGCCCGGGGATGAAACGGCTGTCGCTTTCGTACCAGGTATTTTTAAGGGTCATCGCCGCGCCTCAGGCCGTTTTTGCCAGGGGCTGCTTGGCGCGCGCCAGTGCCAGGTTCAGGCGTTTGAGCAAAACGTCAGGTGCCTCATCCATGGCCATCACCACGGCGGTGCTGGCGGACAGTTGCAAGCGCTCGCCATGCTGACGGGTTTTGTGGGCCAGGCCATGCACCGCCTGTTGCAGTTCCAGGGCCAACAGCCGCGCCTGGCTTTCCCCGGTGTTGGGCAACACCACCACGAAACGGTCGCCAGCCAACCGGCACAGCAGGTCCTGGCGGCGCAGATTGAGCAGCAGTAAATGGCTGATGGCTTGCAACACCGCATCGCCTTCGGCATGCCCGAACGCCTGATTGATCGCGGTGAAGTTGTCCAGGTCCACGGCCATCAGTGAAAGCGGCTGCTCCTGGGCAAGACTCTGCGCCAGGCTGGCAGTCAATTGGCGCTTTAGATAATCGGCGCCCCCCAGTGGCGTCAGCTTGTCGAACAGGCGGTGTTCGCGGAACAGCTTCTCGCGCTTCTCCATTTGCGCGCTGATCGCCAATTGCTCGCGATGCCAATGATAGATGCCGATGGTCAGCAGAATCATCCCGACCGGCATCGGCCCGGATTCCAGCCAGTGATCCCAGGTAATGCTGTCGGGCAGGCGAATGAACTCGTCGAGGCTGTCGATCCACCAGGAGAAAAAGATGCAGCTCAGGCCCAGGGCCAGGTAGTTGGTCACCCGGCCGGCGGGGCGACTCTTGAGCACCAGCCCCAGCCAGACCAGCGCCAGTAGCGCCGAGCCGCCTTCGCCGATGATGTCCAGCCACACCCACTCGCTGACGCTTTTCAGTTCGCCGCAGGCCAGGTGCAGGAGCAATCCGAGGTTGGCCGCCACCAGGAGCAGGGCAAGTTTCCAGCGATGGGGTTTGAGCACAGAGAACATGGCCGCGATCCTTTGGCGAGTGACAGTGCGCGTCAGCACAGCAGATGTTTGTGACAGGCGGGTGACGGGGGCAGGGGGTCGAATCAGCTCAGTGATGTCGCCACATTTTTATCTGACCAAGCGTTCCTGTGGCGAGGGAGTTTGTGTTGCCGCAGAAGTTGCGTCAGGCGAGGCAGGTCATTTCAGCTCATTTGCCCCCGCCGATTCGCGCAAAAGCGCGTTTTGAAGCCTTCCCTGCCACCCCTGTCACAGAACCGTCATCGCGCAACCCTAGCTTGCCCTCCCAGTTGCCGGGCCACTTGCCCGGCGTCAACGGACTCTTGGGGGAGGACATTCATGTACAAGCGCAGCAGCACAGCCGGGTTTGTCGGTTTCACGCTTACCGCTCTGGCCATGGCGATCGCCAGCGAACGGCTGAGTGCCGCCGAATCGGCGACCACCACCGAGCACGTGCAGGTCGTGGGGCAGGCCGCGAGCATCGACCAGGCGCTCAAGGAGCAGCGCAGCGCCGACAGCATCAAGAGCGTGGTGCACGCCGACGGCATGGCTCAGCTGCCCGACGAAAACGTCGCCGAAGCGGTGCAGCGCCTGCCCGGGATCAGTGTCGAGCGCGACCAGGGCGAAGGCCGCTTTGTCAGCGTGCGCGGCCTGGGCCCCGACCTCAACAGCGTCACCATCAACGGCACGCTGGTGCCCTCGCCGGAAAGTGAGCGTCGCGCCGTGGCCCTTGACGTACTGCCTTCCGAACTGGTGCAGTCGTTGTCGGTGATCAAGACCCTGACCCCGGACATGGACGCCAACTCCCTGGGTGGTACGGTCGATGTGCAAAGCCTCTCGGCCTTCGATCACAAGGGACTGTTCTATACCGGCAGCACTGAGGCGAGCTACGACAAGAACACCCACCAGACCAGCCCGAAATTTTCCGGCGCGGCCAGTAACCGGTTCAGCCTCGGTGACGGCATCGACAACTTTGGTGTCGCCGCAGCATTGAGCTGGCAGAAGCGCGATTTCGGTTCGGACAACGTCGAAACCGGCGGCGCCTGGGACTTCGAGCAAGGCGCCCGGCTGCAGGAGTTCGAGCAGCGGGACTACGACATCAGTCGCGAACGGGCAGGCGGTGGACTCAACTTCGATTACAAGCCCGACGACCTCAGCAGCTATTACCTGCGCACGCTCTACAGCCGCTACAAGGACAGCGAGACGCGCAACTCCACGGCATTCGAATTTGCCGATCCACTGGCCGCTGCAGAGACCGGCGATGCCGAGGACTCACGCAAGCTCAAGCAGCGCGAAGAGACCCAGGAAATCCAGTCCTACGTGCTCGGCGGCGAGCGCCTGTTCGGCCTCTGGACCCTGAGCGGGCAGGCCGGCTACAGCCGTTCCAGCGAAGACAGCCCGGGGCACATTGCCAACGCTGCCTTCGCTGGCACCGATGACTTTGCCGACAGTGGGTTCTACGACAACGACAAGCCACGGCCGATCATCGGCCAGGGCTTCTACGACCCGGGCAATTTCAGCCTCGACAAGGTTGATTGGGAGAAGCAGCGCACCACCGATACCGAAAAGAATCTGCGCCTGGACCTGGCCCGGGATTATGACTTCAAGGGCTACGCCTCGCAGGTCAAGTTCGGCGGCAAGGTCAGTCGCCGCAACAAGGACAATGATCTCGACGCCTGGGTCTATGAAGACTTCGATGAGCTGGGTTTCAACGACCAGCAGCTCAACCTGGCGCAGTTCCAGAAAGGCACCGTGGACTACCGCCTGGGCCGGTTCGGGCCGGGCATCAGCGCCAGTGCGATCAAGAACCTGATCGGCGGCCTCGATCGCGACGATTTCTACGACGAGACCGAGTCGCGGGTCAACGACTTCAAGATCAGCGAGGACATCAACGCCGGCTACCTGATGAATACCATCGACATCGACGACTGGCGTTTCATTGCCGGCATGCGCTACGAAGGCACCGAGTTCGAAGCCAAGGGCACCGGCGCCACCGATGGTGAGTTTCAGGCGACCGACACCAGGCGTCGTTATCACCACTGGCTGCCGGGGCTGCATGCGCGTTATCAGCTGGACAAAAACACTCAGGTTCGCGCGGCCTGGACCAAGTCTGTTGTACGCCCGACCTTCGGCCAGCTGGCCCCGGGCTTTGTCATCGACGATGACGAGGCTACCTTCGGCAACCCGGACCTCAAGCCATTGGAGTCGAGCAACCTCGACCTGGGCATCGAGCACTTCATGGGCCGAGCCGGTACCGTCTCGGCGTTCGTGTTCTACAAGGACATTCAGAACTTCGTCTACAACACCGACCTTGCCGGTACCGGTGCGTGGGTCGATTTCGCCGAGGCGCACACGTTCGCCAATGGCGACAGCGCCAAACTCTATGGCCTGGAACTGGCCTACTCGCAGAAATTCGATTGGCTGCCTGCGCCATGGAACGGCCTGCTGATCGGTGCCAACACCACCTTCAGCCGCTCCGATGCCGAGATCAAGGGCTTTGATGCCGCCACCGGCACTAACAGCAAGCGCAGCATCGACCTGCCCAGCCAGTCGGACACCGTCGGCAACCTGATGGTTGGCTGGGAGGACGACAAGCTGAGCTTGCGCCTGTCTGCCAACTACAAGTCCGATTACCTCTACGAACTGGCGTCCATCAACGACAAGGCCCACGACCTGCACGTCGACGCCCAGACCTTCGTCGATTTCAGCGCGCGCTATTCGCTGACCAAGGACCTTCAGGTGAGCTTCGAGGCGCAGAACCTCACAGACGAGTCGTACTTCGTCTACACCGGGCAGCGCGCCTACAACGGCCAGTACGAAGAGTACGGCCCGACCTTCAAGCTCGGCCTGACCTTCACCCACTTCTAAGCCCGGGATGGCCGCCGCTGCCATCAGGTTGTACGCACCACAAGGAACTTGCCTGTTCATGAGCATTTTTTTATCACCCTCCCGTTGCCTGCTCGCCGCCCTGATCAGCCTGAGCGTCAGCCAGGCCATGGCTGGCCCGGCGAACCTGACACTCACGCCCTGGGCGCCGAACCTCAAGGTCGACGCCGTGGCGTTCCTGCCGACCGGCGCTGACCGCCTGGCCGTCAGTCAGCGAGATGGCTTGCTGTTACTCGACCCCAAAGGCGCGGAACTGGCGCGCCTGCAGGGATCATTCGCCAGCCTGGACAGCCGCGCCCTGGGCTCCCGTGTGCTGGTGGCGAGCCTCGACAATGCGCGGCAGCAAGCGATGCTGGTCAGCCTTGATGCTGACCAGCGCAGATGGGGCCAGCCGGTATATCTGCCGACTCGTGACTACCCGGTGAATGGCCTGTGCCTGTACCGCGACGAGGCCAGTAACCTGTTCCTGTTCCTGGTGGGCGAGGAGGGCAAGGGTGAACAGTGGCTGGTCGGCAACGGCGCCCGTCTTGATGCGCAGCCTCAACGGGTACGCGGTCTGCCGTTGCCGCCTTCGGCAACGGACTGTCGGGTCGACGATGGCGCCCATCAGTTGGTCGTCAACGAGGAGAACGTCGGCTGGTGGGCTTACCCGGCACATCCCGAGGCCGAAGTGACGCGCAGTCCCGTGGCCCTGCGCGAGCCTTTCGGCGAGATCAAACACAGCGCTGGCGCCATGGCCCTGACCCCCGCGGGTGTGGTTGCACTTGACCCGAAGGCCGCGCAATTGCACCTGTATCAGCAGCAGGGCGAGCGCTGGGTGGCCCAGGCCAGCCTTGCATTGCCCGGGATGAAGGAGCCGGAAAACCTCGACGTGCGCGCGACGGCCAAGGGGCTTGAAGTGTTGTTGCGCGACGATGACGATGGCCGTCTGTATCAGG
Source organism: Pseudomonas sp. TMW22090 (assembly GCF_022496665.1). Classification (NCBI taxonomy): domain Bacteria; kingdom Pseudomonadati; phylum Pseudomonadota; class Gammaproteobacteria; order Pseudomonadales; family Pseudomonadaceae; genus Pseudomonas; species Pseudomonas sp. TMW22090. The sequence continues at coordinate 70,392 of NZ_SCFH01000008.1, read as the reverse complement.
GGCAGCTCGATTGGCAAGCCACACCGGTCGCACGGCCCGCGGAGCTGCCGGTTGTGCCGGCGCAGGCCCAGACCGAACCGGTAGGACGGCAGGGGGACGCCGCCGATGATCCGGCGATCTGGATTCATCCCCAGCAGGCAGGCTTGAGTCGGGTGCTGGGCACCAACAAAAAGCAGGGTTTGCTGGCGTACGACCTGCAGGGCAAGTTGCTTCAGGAACTGCCGGTCGGGCGTCTGAACAATGTCGATGTGCGGCCCAACTTCAAGCTGGGTCAGCAAACGGTCGATCTGGCCGTGGCGAGCAATCGCGATCACAACAGCCTCAGCCTGTTCAGTATCGATCGCCAGAGCGGCGAGCTGCGCGAGGCCGGCGAGATCGCCACGCCCCTCAAGGAAATCTACGGCATCTGCCTGTTCCAGCCAGCCAGCGGGGAACTCTTTGCATTCGCCAACGGCAAGGACGGGACCTTCCTGCAGTACCGCTTGAGTGCGCCGAACGGCACGGTCCAGGGTGAGCTGGTGCGCCAGTTCAAGGTCGCCAGTCAGCCCGAGGGCTGCGTTGCCGATGATCAGCGTCAACGGCTGTTTCTCGGCGAGGAGGATGTGGGCGTGTGGTCGGTGGATGCCAGGGCGGATCAACCGGCAACGCTCAGCAGCGTGATCAAGGTTGGCCCGCAATTGCACGCCGATGTGGAAGGCCTGGCGCTGTATCAAAGCGCCGGCAATGACTATCTGGTGATCTCCAGCCAAGGCAACGACAGCTACCTGGTGCTTGATGCCCAACCGCCATTCGCTGCCCGTGGCGCATTTCGTGTCGGTCTGAATACTGCCCTCGGTATCGACGGCGCCTCGGAAACCGATGGCCTGGAGGTCACTTCCGTCAACCTCGGCGGAGCCTGGAGCGAGGGCATGCTGGTGGTGCAGGACGGGCGCAAACGCATGCCCGAGCAAACCCAGAACTTTAAATTCGTGCCCTGGGCCGAGGTCACCAGGACGCTCAAGCTGCCCTGATACGTCATCACCCTGTCATCTGACTTTCATCGAATAGCTCAACGGCCGTCGCGCGTCGACGGCCCGCGAGCCCCGCACAAGGAGTTTCACCATGCAGGCCACACTCGAACACATGACGATCTGGGGGCTGATCAGCGACGCGAGTCTGTTGGTCAAGGCGGTCATGCTTATCCTGCTGCTGGCATCGCTGCTCAGTTGGTACCTGATCATCCTGCGCAGCAGCGTGCTCAAGCGCCGCGAGCGACAGCTCAACGATTTCGTGCAGCGCTTTCGCGGCACGCCGGACCTGTTGGCGTTGTATCGCGAAACGGCGAAAAACACTGACAGCGAAGCCGGCGTCGAGCCCATTTTCCAGGCCGGCTTGCAGGAGTTCAACCACCTCAACCAACACTCGGGCAATGCTGCAGACGTGGTGCTCGAGGGCGTGGAGCGGGCGCTTTATGTCGCCATCAGCGAGCAGGAAGTGCGCCTGGAAAAAGGCCTGCAGTTCCTCGCCACGGTCGGTTCGGTCAGCCCCTACATCGGCCTGTTCGGCACCGTGTGGGGCATCATGAATTCCTTCCTCGGGTTGTCGCAGGTGCAGCAGGCGACGTTGTCCACCGTGGCCCCGGGCATTGCCGAAGCGCTGATTGCCACGGCCATCGGCCTGTTTGCGGCGATACCTGCGGTGATTGCCTACAACCGCTTTTCCTCGCGTAGCCAGACGTTACTGACGCGCTACTACGCGTTCGGCAACGAGCTGCAAGTGCGCCTGCACCGCAAGCTGCATGGCGCGCCGATCAACCTGGCCGCCGCCGCCTGAAAGGAGAGTGACGATGTTGGTCAGACCGCAACGCAAACACGGACCCAAGGCCGAGATGAACGTGGTGCCGTATATCGATGTGATGCTGGTGCTGCTGGTGATTTTCATGGTCACCGCGCCCATGCTCACCCAAGGGGTGAAAATCGACCTGCCCAAGGTCGCCAGCGAAGCACTGGCCAATGACAGCCGGCAGCAGATCCTCACCCTGTCGGTGAAAGCCGAGGGCGGTTACTACTGGAATCTTGGCGGCGAACTCGACACCCGCAACCAGACCGACAGTGCGGTGAGCCTTGCAGACATGCAGGCCAAGGTAGCGCAGGTGGTCGCTGAGCGGCGAGACACCCAGGTCTACATTCGCGCCGACAAGGACGCCGGCTACGGCAGCGTGGTCGCGGCCATGGCGGCGTTGCAACAGGGTGGGGTCAGTAACCTGGGACTGGTAACCGAGGCCCCGCAATGACGGCGATGACCTTGCACAGGCCTTACCTGGCGGCTGCGCCGGTCGATCGCAGCGGGCTGTGGCGCAATGGCCTGGCTGCGAGCCTTGCGGTCGGGTTGCACGTGATCGTGCTGGGGTTGCTGGTGCGGGGTTGGGTGGCCGAGATGGCTCCGGCCGAGCAGCCGGCGGTCTTGCGTACCCAACTGGTGATCCTGGCGCCGACGCCCGAGGCACCTGCGCTTCAGGCACCGATACCGTCACCCATACCGGTGCCTGCCGTGGTGCAACCGCTTGAGCCTGTGGCCGCGTCGCCAGCGCCGAGCAAGCCGGCTGTCGACCCGCAGGTCCAGGTGCAGAAGTTGCAGCAGGCGGCCTTGGCTCGCAAGCGGGTCGAAGAGAAAAAGCGTGAGCTCCAAGTCGAGCAAAACCGTGAGCGCCTGGAGTCGCAAAACCGCGCTCGCGAAGTCGAACAGCAGCGCCTGGCGCAACAGCAATCACAGCAGGCCGAACAGGCGCGCCTGAGTGCCGAGCGAGGCCGTCAACAGGCGGCTGCCCAGGCCGCTGCCGACACTCGTCAGTACCTGCCATTGAGCAAGGAAGCGCCCGACTATCCACAACGCGCGCTGGATAAGAACCTGGAGGGCGATTGCACGGTGGAGTACACAGTCAATCCGCAGGGCAAGGTCGAGAATCCGAAGGTGCTTGAGGGTTGTCACCCGATGTTCATGCGACCGTCTCTGGCCGCTGCCGATACATTTCGTTATCAGCCGCGGATGATTGATGGCAAGGCGGTGTCGGTGCCGGCAGTGCGCAATACCTTTCACTATCGGATCAAGTAACTCTTTTTATTCCAAAAAGGCATAGATAGATAATTATATATTCCTTTTAATGTCGTTCCGCTCGGTGCACTTTGGGGGCCTGCACATGTGTGCCAGCCAACAAGACTCAGACAGGAAGCCTTAACATGACCATCAAAGCGATCAACGTGCGGAACCAGTTCAAGGGTGTCATCAAGGAAATCGTCCAGGGCGAAGTGGTCTCCGAGATTGATGTGCAGACAGCTTCCGGGATTGTCACTTCGGTCATTACCACCCGCTCGGTGCGGGACCTGGAGTTGCGGGTGGGCAGTGAGGTGATTGCGTTTGTTAAATCGACTGAGGTTTCGATCGCCAAGCTTTGATGCGGGTTCCCACGGCCCAAATACCTGGCCCTCTGTTTGAGGTGAAACTACCCCCCCTGTTGGAGGTGAAATTTTGGGGCAGAGCTTGCTCGCGATGGCGGTGTGCCTGTCGACATCACTGTTGAACAGGAGTCTGTCATCGCGAGCAAGCTTTGCTCCCACAAGGTGCTGGCAATCAGCCAATCGGCCAATCACTGATCCTTCTCGCAGTTCACCATCCACGCCACTCCAAACCGATCCTGCAACATGCCAAACCGTGCCGCCCAGAACGTCGGTTCCAGCGGCATTTGCACGCTGCCATCTTCGGCCAATGCACTGAACACCCGCTCGGCCTCTGCAATGCTGTCGACGTTCAGCGATATCGAACAGCCGGCCATGTCATCCGTGGGTCGATCCGGGGTGGTGTCCGAGCCCATGATGGCCTGGTCACCTATCGACAGGCGGGTGTGGATGATCAGGTTGTGCAGGTCGGCGGGGACGTTTTCGCGGGCGGGGCTTTCACCGAAAGTCATCATGACGTCGATGCTGCCGTTTAACGCCTGGGCGTAGAACGTAAAGGCGGCTTTGCAGTCGCCGTTGAAGATGAGATAGGGATTGATTTTCATGATTCAGCTCCCGGTCATTGAAGATGATTGACCCGGGTAGCAAAGCGCTAAATCGCGGCGATTGCCGAGGTTTTTTTAGATGTTTTTTCTATGGATGTAGCCAGGCTTATCGCCTCACTCGAGCGACGCGGTGCCAGCAGCCTTTCGATGGCGCCGCTGACCATGTTCTCCAGCAGCTCGCCGCGCTCGGTTTCGTCCAGCGGGTGATGAGTCAACCAGGTGGGGGCGCTGTTGAGCAGCGAGGCGATGGCATGCCCGGCGGCGAGCAGGCCCTGTTCGCTAAAGCGCGACCGCACCCCAAGCATTTTCAGCAGTTTGCGCTCGTACTGCTCGCGCAGCCGCTGCACTCGCACTTGCTGCTCATCGTTAAGGCAACCGCTGTCGCGCTCTACCAGGCGAAAATGCCAAGGCATGTCCTCATGCAGATTCAGGTGGGCGCGGATCAGGCTGTTGAGGCGCTCGCGCTTGTCCGGAGCCTTTTGTTCGACGCGGCCCAGGGTAGCCAGCAGCTCTTCATAGAATTCCTCGATCAGATCGAGGAGCAAGTGCTGCTTGCTCGGATAATGGTGATACAGCGAGCCCGGGGCGAGCCCCAGGCAGGTGGCGAGTTCACGCATGCCGACCTGGCCGAAACCCTTGCTGGCAAACAGCTCCAGCACCTTGTCCCGGTATTCGGCAAAACGTGAACAGCGCTCAGGCATAGGCATGGAAGCCACGCCCCGTTTTACGTCCCAGGTAGCCGGCGGCGACCATTTCCTTTAGCAGTGGAGCAGGGCGGTATTTGCTGTCGTTAAATCCATCGTAGAAGGCTTCGAGAATTGCCAGCACGGTGTCCAGGCCGATCAGGTCTGCCAATGCCAGAGGGCCGATCGGTTGGTTGCAGCCCAGGCGCATGCCGGCGTCGATGTCCTCGACGCTGGCCAGGCCCTCCTGGAACACCAGGATCGCTTCGTTGATCATGGGCACCAGGATCCGGTTCACCACAAAACCCGGGCGGTTGCCGGCAGTGATCGCGGTCTTGCCCAGGGTAGTCGCCATCTCCAGCGCGAGAGCGTGGGTCGCGTCGCTGGTTTGCAGGCCGCGGATCACCTCGATCAAGCCCATCACTGGCACCGGGTTGAAGAAGTGCAGGCCGATGAAACGCTCGGGCTGACTGACACTGGCGGCCAGTTGAGTGATGGACAGCGACGACGTGTTGGAAGCGATCACGCATTCGCTGCCCACTTGTGCGGCGATCTGTTGCAGCACCCGCAGTTTCAGTTCGAGATTTTCGGTCGCCGCCTCGATCACCAGCTGCACGGCCTGCAGGCTGCTGTAGTCAGTGCTGGTGCGGATCCGGGCAAGGGTCGCGAGCTTTTGTGCTTCGCTCAGCGTTTCCTTGGCCACCTGCCGATCGAGGTTCTTGCCCACCGTCGCCAGCGCTTTTTGCAGCGCGCTCTCGCTTATGTCGAGCAAGATCACATCGAAACCGGCCTGGGCACACACCTGGGCGATGCCATTGCCCATGGTGCCCGCGCCGATTACGCCAATATTTTGCAGATCCATGTTCCAGTCCTTGCGCTCAAAACCTTGCGATACCTTGGCCGTCGAGGCGGCCAAAAGCGTACTATTGGCGCCGAGTCTAGAGCGGGCAGGGCAGTTGTCCTATGCCGCAACTGTTCAACGCAACTGGTGTTTTTTGCCATTCGAATACTGGGGAGTGAAGCGTTCACATGCGGGAAAAGGATTCGGTCGCCGCCTACTTTGTGCAAGCCATGGTCCAGGAGCTGGGCGCCGATCCGTTGCGTCGCGAAGCGCTGCTGCTACAGGCCGGCATCGACCCGTTGCTGGTGCGGCAGCCCACAGCGCGAGTGCCTGCCAGCGCGTTTGCCGCGCTATGGCTGATCCTGATCCGCGAGCTCGATGATGAATTTTTCCTGCTCGACTCCCATGGCATGCCGCCGGGTGCGTTCGCCCTGATCTGTCGGGCATTGATCCAGGAACCCGACCTGCACAAGGCGATGCGCCAGTGCCTGGCCAACTTCGGCCTGTTCCTGCGCGATTTCCGCGGCACGCTGACCGTACGTGGCAAGCGTGCGGTCATTAGCCTGGAATCCCGGGCGAAGAACCCTGAAGTCAGTCGATTTGGCGAGGAGACCTTCCTGGTGCTGATGATCAGTCTGTTGTGCTGGCTCGGTGGCCGGCGCATTCCGATCGACCGTGCCGACTTTCGCCATGCCCGGGTAGCCCTCAGCGATGACCGACTGCTCTGGGGGCCCAACCTGACACTGGGGGCCGAGCGCACCGAGATCGAGTTCGCCAGCCATTACCTGCGCCTGCCTGTGGTCCAGGACCTGGCCTCGCTGAAGGTGTTCCTGCGCACGGCGCCGCAGTGGCTGGTAATCCGCTTCCGCAATCAGCATGGCCTGGCCTCGCAAGTGCACCAGCGCCTGCGCAACAGCCCATACAGCGACTGGCCGACCCTGCAGGCTTTTGCCCTTGAACAGCACCTGAGCCCCAGCACCTTTCGCCGCAAGCTGGAGCGCGAAGGCTGCTCGTACCAGGAAATCAAGGACGAAGTACGGCGTGGCGTGGCGTTCGAGCAGTTGCGCGAAAGCCGTGCAAGCATCGGCGACATCGCCGAGCGCCTGGGTTTCCAGGAGCCGAGCGCGTTTCATCGGGCGTTCAAGAAGTGGACCGGGGAGAGCCCGGGCAAGTACCGGTCGCGTTTCCAGGGGGCATTGGCGAAAGATCTGACGGACGCTTCTGATTAAGCTCGGCCCCGATGTTTTCCTGCGTTTGGGCCTGTACAGTCGTTGTACCTGCCCCCATGGAACTGGAGCCTGTCGACGTGACCGATATCGAAAACATTCCCCCGCGTACTGCCACCCCCGATCGTTTCAAACAGTTGAGCCAGTGCCTGCTGTGGCTCAACGAGCGCGCCTGGCCGCTGACCGTGGGCATTCTGCTGATGGCCGGGGTGTACCTGTACCAATACATCCAGGAAGAAAAAATCCCGCTGAGCATCACCTCGTCGGCGGTCATCACGGCGTTGCCGGTGATGTCGGCGATTCTGATCTTCATCATTTCGATTCTGCTGGCGTTTGTATTGCTGCCGATCTTTGTACTGTTTCATCGATTCAATGATTCGCAGCGGCGCCTGAGTGACGAGCTCACCCTCGGCCCTGCCACCGCGCAACAGCGCAAGCGCCACAAGCGCATGCTGGGACGTTGGGCGGCCAGCCTGGTGGTACTCGGGACGTTCTGCGCGTTGCTGAGCGTGATCGGTTCCCAGGTGTCTGCCACCTGGTACTGGACCCTGCTGGCGGTCGTGGGCACGGTGCTGACCATCGCCGCCTACTACTGGTTGATGACATTGGGTATCGACGGCCCCATGTCGATGGACTTCCGATTTGCCTGCCTGATGTCGGCCTTCGTGCAGATGGGCGTGATTCTTAATGTCACCATCGTGGCGATCGACATCGCCGGCCGCTATGTGAGCAATCTGTGGTGGATGGTGCCGTTGATGCTGGTGGAGTTGCTGGTGCTGTGGATCATCCAGCTGCTGGGCGCCCTGTTCGTAGTGAAGATGCGCAGCCACCACAACCCCCTTGCCATGGTGGCGTGCGCGGTGATGGTGCTGGTCATGGTGCTGGGATTTTACCCTGCCTCGGGCGCCAGGCTCGGCGGCTTCGCCTTCCAGGTGTCCGCCTCCGGCGCACGCAATTGCACGGTGCTGAATTTCGGCGCCGAGAGCAAAGGCTTCGAGTCGATCACCGATCCCGACAGGCCCGGTTTCAGTCGCCCGCTGCGGGTCATTGCCGAAGCGGATGGCACGTACTTCGTGCGGTTGTGGAAGTCCGATACCAAGGCGGTGCAGTTTGTCCCACGGGCGGGTCTGGTGGGCGTGGACGTCTGTCCGCGTGAAAAGGTAAAAACTGCGGCTGTTGCAGTGACCGCCCCGACCCCTGGCTGAAGTAACATGGCGCACTCACGCCATCACTACACCGGGTCCAGCACCGCATGCCAGTTGCCCTGAATCGCGTCACCTCCTTGCTCGACCAGGCCCGACGCGCCTTGCTTCTGGTCTGGGGTACCTCCCGCGCACTGTTTATCGGCCTGGTGATCGCCACCCTGATCGCCGGCATACTGCCGGCGCTTGCCGCCTGGCTGGGCCAGCGCATTGTCGATGCGGTGGTCTTCGCCATGCAGTTGCATGCCCAGCAGGGCAGTGCACCCTTGTGGCCAGTGGTGCGTTACGTGTTGTTCGAGGCGGGTGTGCTCGCCCTGTTGTCCGCGACCCAGCGGGCGCTGTCGGTCCAGCAGTCGCTGTTGCGGGTGCAGTTGGGGCAGAAGGTCAACACGATGATCCTGGAGAAAGCCCAGACCCTGTCCCTGGTGCAATTCGAAAACTCCGAGTTCTACGACAAGCTGGTGCGCGTGCGACGCGAGGCGTCCACCCGGCCGCTGGCGCTGGTGATGAAGTCGCTGGGGCTGATCCAGAATCTGATCATGCTGATCAGCTTCGGCGTGCTGCTGGTGCATTTCTCGCCGTGGGCCCTGGCGCTGCTGGTGGTGGGGGCGTTGCCGGTGTTTTTTGCCGAGGCGCATTTTTCCGGGGATGCTTTCCGGTTATTCACCCGTCGCGCGCCGGAAAGTCGCCAGCAGAATTACATTGAGACCCTGCTGTCCCACGAGGCCTACATCAAGGAAGTCAAGCTCTTCGGCTTCGCACCCCTGCTGTTGCAGCGCTATCGCGACACGTTCGCCCGTCTTTACGCCGAGGACCGGCGCCTGACTCTGCGCCGGGATGGCTGGGGTTTTGTCCTTGGATTGTTGGGTACCGCGGCGTTTTACCTGGCCTACGCCTGGGTGGTGGTCGACACCGTTCACGGCAGCATCACCCTGGGCCAGATGACCATGTACCTGGTGTTGTTCAAGCAGGGGCAGTCGGCGGTGAGCAGCAGCCTCAGCGCCATCAGTGGCCTTTACGAGGACGGCCTGTACCTGTCGAGCCTTTACGAATACCTGGGCGAACCGGTGGTGGCCGATAGTGGTCATTTGACCGAGGGCGTGGCGCCGGGCGATGGCTTGCGCTTTGAGAATGTCGGTTTTCGCTATCCCGGGGCGAGTCGCGCGGCCCTGGAAGGCATCGACCTGCACCTGGTGCCGGGCCACAGCGTCGCGCTGGTAGGGGAAAACGGTTCAGGCAAGACCACGCTGATCAAGCTGCTGACCCGTCTGTATCGCCCGGACCAGGGGCGCATCCTGCTCGACGGCAGCGATCTGCAAGCGTGGGAAGAACAGGCACTGCGACGGCGCATCGGGGTCATTTTCCAGGACTACATCCGCTACCAGTTCACCGTGGGAGAAAACATCGGGGTGGGCGATACCCGGGCCTTCAACGATGAACCGCGTTGGCAGGCAGCCGCCACTGAAGGCATGGCCGCGCCGTTCATCGAACAGCTGGACCGCGGTTATGCGACGCAACTGGGGCGCTGGTTTGCCGGGGGACAGGAACTGTCCGGCGGGCAGTGGCAGAAAATCGCCTTGTCCCGCGCCTACATGCGCCGCGACGCCGATATCCTGATCCTCGACGAGCCGACCTCGGCACTCGACCCTGCGGCGGAAGCAGCGGTGTTCCAGCACTTCAGCGAACACACCGAAGGGCGCATGACCCTGCTGATTTCCCACCGGTTTTCCAGCGTGCGCAATGCCGACCACATCATCGTGCTCGAACAGGGGCGGATACTCGAACGCGGCGATCACACCAGCCTGGTGGCGGCCGAAGGACGCTATGCGCAGCTCTTCCAGCTGCAGGCCCAGGGTTACCGCTGAGCCTCAGGAATCGTGTGCAGCCCGGCCGGCGGCAGGGCCGGCTACCTGCGCTGGAGTGGTTTTCATCAGGCTTTCCAGCGCCTGGCGGTACTGCGCACGGCCCAGGCTCATGCTGTTGTTATGCGTGCCACCGGGGATCAGCAGCAGGCGCTTGGGTTCATTGGCGGCGTTGAACAGCTGCTGGCTGAAGCGCGACGGCATGAGCGGGTCGGCCAGGCCGTGAACCACCAGCAACGGCATGTCGATGTCGACGATCTTGTCGATTGAATCGAATTTCTGCGACAGCAGCCAGCGCACCGGCAGCCACTTCACCGGCAAGTTGTTATCGGCCACCTGGGCCACCGCATCCCCCAGTGACGTGAAGGTGGACTCGATCACCAGGCCACGCACAGGCACCGGGTCGCGGTTCTTTTTTGCCTGGGCCGCCAGCTCGGCTGCCAGGTCAACGGCCACCGCACCACCCAGGGAATGCCCGTAGATCAGGCGCTTGCTGGCGTCGGGCTGCATCGCCGTGAAACGCTCCCAGGCCGCACGTGCATCTTCGTAGACACTGGCTTCAGAAGGCAGGTCACCTTTGCTCTGGCCAAAGCCGCGGTAGTCGATGGCCAGCACCGAATAGCCCATGGCGCGCAGTTGCTCGATGCGAAATGCCTGGCCGGTCAGGTTCCAGCGCACACCGTGCAGGTACAGGATTGACGGCGCATCGCGGCGCGCCGCCGGCCACCACCAGGCATGCAGGGATTGCCCGGCCTTGAAACCGGAGGGCTTGATGTCAAACTCCTGAACGTCCTTGGGCAGGCCCCGGTACCAACCGGCGGTCCCCGGTTCGATGCGAAACAGCAACTCGCGCTCCTTGTGCTGGAGCACCCCGCAACCCACCGGCAAGCCGACAATCAGCGCAGCCATGCACATCAGCGAGAGCCAACGGCGGCGCAGCAGGGGGAGGAGGGAAGAGCGCATAACGGTCGTTCACCATCAAAAAAACTGAAGTTTGGGTTTTAACAGATGCGTGGCGCAGGCGGGAAAAATATCGACAGCCGTCAACTGCCCATACATGCCTGCAGGAGCGAGCTTGCTCCTGCAGAGGGAACCTGTGTTGATGCGCGGTTGGAGTATCAATCCACCTGCAACACGATCTTGCCAATGTGATCACCAGCCTCCATCCGTGCATGCGCCTGGGATGCGTCGGCCAGAGCGAAGACCTTGTCGATCATCGGCACGCACCGCCCGGCGGACAATACCGGCCAGACGTACTCGCGCAACTGTTCGGCAATCGAGGCCTTTTCCTCGCGGGTGCGCGAACGCATCAGCGAGCCGGTGATGGTTGCGCGCTTGCCGAGGATCGCCATCAGGTCGACTTCATTGGCTTTGGCGCCTCCCAGGAAACCCAGCATCACCAGGCGACCGTCCATGCCCAGTGCCGCGATGTTCTGGTTCAGGTATGAGCCGCCCATGATATCGAGAATCACATTCACGCCTTTGCCGGCAGTCTTGTCCTGAATCACCTGGACGAAGTCCTGGTCACGATAGTTGATCGCCTCGGCGCCCAGCTGGCGTATCGCCGCGCATTTGTCCTCGCTCCCCGCCGTGGCGAACGCCTTGACCCCGAACTCGCGACACAGCATGAGGGCGGTGGTGCCGATCCCGCTGGTGCCGCCATGAATCAGCGCCCGCTGGCCCTTGCTGGCGCCACCGATGTCGAACAGGTTGGCCCACACCGTGAAAAACGTTTCCGGGACGGCGGCCGCGTGAATCCAGTCCATGCCGTCGGGAATTGGCAGGGTCTGGCTGGCCGGCGCCACACAATATTGGGCATAGCCGCCGCCATTGGTCAGGGCGCAGACCCTGTCACCGACGATGAACTCGTTGACCCCTGCGCCGATCGCGACCACTTCTCCCGCCACTTCCAGGCCAGGAATCGGGCTCATTCCAGGCTTCATCGGGTACTTGCCGGTGCGTTGAATGACATCGGGACGGTTGACCCCGGCGGCGTGAACGCGGATCAGCACTTCGCCGGCGGCCGCCACAGGCAGCGCTTCCTGACGCGGCTGCAAGACCTCGGGGCCGCCAGGCTGGGTGATTTCAATGAGGGTCATGGTCTGTGGCAGGGGCATGGCAGTGGCCTGTTTTTAAGGATGTAATGGATAAGACCATTTTTTTCGCAGTTTTACTGTAGGGGCTGTCGTGAGAAACGAGGCTGCGATCTTTTGACCCTATTGCCATTACGGCATCTGCGGCAATTCCTGCGCCCGCAAATCAAACACCAGCACCTCAGCATCCACACCATTGCTCAACATCAACACCTGCTCATTACGCACCCGCACCCCATCGCCCTCCTGCAACCGCAGGCCATTAAGCTCGACACTGCCGCTCGCCACATGCACGTAGGCATAGCGGTTGGCTGCAAGCTCCAGGGTGGCGCTTTCCTCGCCGTCGATCAGTGCCGCGTACACCCGCGCATCCTGGCGCACCTTCAGCGAGCCGTTGCTACCGTCCGGCGAAATGATCAGTTGCAGGCGCCCGCGTTTTTTCTGCGTACTGAAGTGCTCCTGTTGGTAGCGTGGTTTGGCCCCGGCGACATCGGGCACGATCCAGATTTGCAGAAAGTGCACCGGGCGGGTGCTTGAGTGGTTGTACTCACTGTGTGCAACACCACTGCCCGCGCTCATCAATTGCACGTCCCCGGGACGAATCACCGAGCCGGTGCCCAGAGTGTCCTTGTGCTCCAGTGCGCCTTCGAGCACATAGGAGAAAATCTCCATGTCGCGGTGCGGGTGCTGGCCGAAACCTTTCCCGGCCGCCACGCGGTCATCGTTGATCACCAGCAGGTCGGAAAATCCCTGCTCTTTCGGGTTGCGGTAGCTGGCAAACGAAAAGGTATGGAACGACTTCAACCAACCGTGATTGGCCATGCCGCGATCAGTGGCTTTGCGAAGGGTCAGCATGATGAATTCTCCTGGAGGGACGGTGATTCGTCCGAGTGAGGAGAAGGTTAATGGTTACTGCTCGATGCAATAAGTAGATGAAAATTGAAATACTGTCGCTTCCAGGTTGACAGTAATGTGCGGATGATCACCTTTTCCCGCCCGACATCCAGGCTGAACCTGGTCATAATGCCCAGCACCTTAGACCCAACTCTGTAGGAGCAAGCTTCGCTCCTGCAGGGGAAGGTGCGTCTTTACATGAACCCAGTGATATTGATCCCATGAAAACCGTGGCAATGGTGCTGTTCCCCGATTTCCTCCTGCTCGACATGGCCGGCCCCATGGAGGTGTTTTCCATCGCCAATCGTTATCTGGCAGCCGAGCACGCCTACGTACTCACCACCATCGGCACCGAACCCGGCCCGCTGCGTGCGTCCAACGGTGTCAGCCTCAGCACCGATCTGCACATCGACCAGGCCTCTGATAGCTATGACCTGCTGCTGGTCCCCGGCGGCCCCGGCGCCTACAACGAAAGGCACCCCTCGTTACTCGCCTGGCTGCCGGCCGCGACAGCCCGGGCCGGCCAGTACGGCTCGATCTGTACAGGTGCCTTCGTGCTTGGCCATGCGGGCCTGCTCGACGGCTATCGGGTGACCACCCACTGGCACTACACCGAGCGGCTGATCAAGGGCTTCCCCAAGGCGACGGTCGAGACCGATCAGATCTACGTGCTGGACCGCAATCTGATCACCTCCGGTGGCGTGACGGCCGGTATCGACCTGGCGCTTTCGGTGGTTGCCGCCGACCACGGCAAGAAAGTCGCCCAGGACGTGGCCAAGGTGTTGCTGGTGGTGATGAAGCGCCAGGGTGGGCAGGCACAATTCAGTCCTTTGATGGCGGCCGTGGCGCCGCAGGAAACGGCCATCACCCGGGTGCAGAACCATGTGCTGGAACACCTCGACCAGCCTTTCAACATTGATGGCATGGCCAGCCTGGCGGCCATGAGCCCGCGGCATTTCGCCAGGGTGTTCGCCCGGGAAGTGGGCATGACGCCCATGGAGTTCCTCCAGCGTGCGCGCATCGATCACGCGAGAAACCTGTTGGAAACCAGTGACTTGCCACTCAAGACCATCGCCTTCAAAAGTGGTTTCGGCAGCGTGCGGCACATGCGGTTTCTGTTCAGTGAAAAGCTCGGCCTGACCCCCACTCATTACCGCGAGCAGTTCAGCTGAGGCTGATTGTCCGTCCCGCGCACCCGGATGGCCGTGACACTCCCATCGCCGCAGTTGTGCTGTCACCAATGCCTGCCAAGATAGATGAGAACTCATTGCACTGGAGATGCGGGAATCCGCAGGGTCGGGTTTCAGCATGTAAACGGCATGAACAGTCTCAGAGATTTGCACAGCGATACGGTGCTGCACTTCGGGCCCTATGCCTTCTACCTGCAACAACGCCTGATTCTGGACGGCGAGGTGGCGCTACGCATGGGCGGTCGCGCCCTGGACCTCCTGCAGCTACTGGTCGAGCAAGCGGGCACAGTGGTGAGCAAAGAGCAGTTGATCGCCCGGGTGTGGCCCACTTCGGTGGTCGAGGAAATCAACCTGCGGGTGCACATTGCCGCCTTGCGCCGGGCCCTGGGCGATGGGCAGAACGGCCTGCGCTACATCATCAATGTTCCCCAGAAGGGCTACTGTTTTGTCGCGCCAGTGGTGCAGGGGCCGGCGAGCACGCTAGTTGCCCTTGAAACTTGCCTGCCACCCCAGCACAACTTGCCCGCCCGGCTGACCCCGGTAACCGGCCGGGACTCGGTGGTCGGCAGCCTGGTGCGGCAGTTGCCGGTCCGGCGTCAGCTGACGCTGGTCGGCCCCGGCGGCATTGGCAAGACCACGGTCGCGCTGCGGGTCGCCGAACTGTTGTTGCAGCACTATCGGGACGGCGTGTGGCGGGTGGATTTTTCCACCCTCGATGATCCGACGCGAGTGGTCGATCATGTGCTGCGAAGCCTTGGTCTGGAAGTTGGCTCGACCCTCGAGGCGCTAAAGGCGCGGCATGCCCTGCTGGTGCTGGATAACTGCGAGCACGTGCTCGAACGCTGTCGTCACCTGGTCGAGGCGCTGCTACGGGGCGCACCACGGTTATCGATCCTGGTCACCAGTCGCGAACCCCTGCAGGCCGCCGGTGAAACCGTCCAGCGCGTGGCACCACTGGTCGTTCCACCGGTGTCCGCGCTGCACAGCGTCGAGCAGGTGATGGGCTATTCGGCGGTGCAGTTGTTTGTCAGCCGGGCGCGGGCGCGTCAGCAAGGTTTTGCCCTGCGCGAACAAGACCTCAAGGCCTTGCGTGAAATCTGTCGCCGCCTGGATGGTTTGCCCCTGGCCATTGAACTCGCTGCGGCGCAAATCGATGCCTTGGCGTTGGTGGGATTGCAGGCCCAGCTCGACAATTGCTTCCAGTTGTTGACCCAGGGCCGGCGTACTGCGGTGCCGCGCCACCAGACCCTCAAGGCGGCTCTGGACTGGAGTTACGACAAGCTCAGCAACCGCGAGCAGACGGTGCTGCAGCGCCTGGCCGTGTTCAAGATGTCGTTCACCCTGGAGGCGGCCATCGGCGTGATCAGCTGCGCGGTGCTGCGTCCCGCGCAATTGCTGACGCTGCTGGAGGGGCTGGTGGCCAAATCGCTGCTGTCGCTGGAACAGGTCAACGGCAGCGCGCGGTATCGCTTGCTGCACACTACTCGCCGCTATGCGCTGGATAAGCTTTCGCACAGCGGTTGCCTGCACCTGTTCGAGGTGCGCTACGGCCATCACATCCGCCGCGCCTGGCGTGAGTCAGGTGTGCTGGAGGTTGTCGAGTAGACGTCGCGCTTTTTGCAGGTCCGGTGTGGCGAAGCCCTCGGTGAAACGCGCGTAAACGGGCGCGAGCAGTTCCTGCGCCTGCAGCGGTCGTCCCAGATGCAGCCAGAGTTGCGCCAGGGCGGTGGCGCTGCGCAGTTCCCAGGCCAGGGCGCCCTGGTTGCTCGCCACATTCAGCGCCCTGATCAGTAGCGCCTCGACCTCGCGCGCCGCTTCGTCTGAATCATTGACCGCCAGCAAGGTACCGGCCCTGGCGCGCATGATTTCCGCCGTACACCAACCGGCCATCCCGGTCTCCGCCCGAAGCACCAATGCTTCATCGATCAGCCCGGCATCCAGCGTGAGCATGATCTCCCGGATCAACCCGGAACCTGCCGGCGCGGCAGTCGGTGCTGTGTCGGGGGCGATCACCTGCGCATACTCGCGCGCCCAGTTGTAGAACAGCAGCACCGAGTGTTTCTGCGCTTGCTGCAGCAGCAGTTGCAACAGTTCACGGGCGCTGCAGGTATCGCCGTTGTAGTGTGCGATCAGGCAGCCTGCTAGTGCCAGGGTGTAGCAGATCGACGTGCCGTGGTTGATCTGCAGCGCTACGTCCAGCGCCTGCCGGGCCGTACGCCAGGCTTGTTCGGGCTGACCCTGGACCCAGAGGATGCGCGCCAGAATCGTCAGCGCCGCCACGCTCTGGTCGTATTGCACGCCAAAACCATGAGTGAAACGGTTGAGGTGCCCGCTCTGTGCCATGCGCTGGATCACCTCTTCGGCGTTGACCCGGGCCATGCGCTGATTGCCCACGAAGTGCAGGGCGAGCACCCGCAGGCGGTGCGCGCTCAAGTCCAGCAGCGGGTCACCGTGGCGGCCGAGGCGGTCGAATTGCTGGCTTTGCTCCAGGGCCATCTGATAATTGCCGCAACTGAGGTTGACCGCCATGTACCCCGACACCGCGCGCAATTCCCCGGCCACGTCATTGCTCGCCCTGGCCAGGTTCCTGGCGCTGACGAACGCTTCGATGGTCTCGGCAGTGCCGCCCTGGGTGTGATAGCAGGAACTGCCGAGTGCAAGATTGAGGCTCATCTTCAGTTGCGGGCAGGGCTGCGGTTCTACGTCGAGCAATGCCAGCGCCTTGCGCACGTAGGCGCCGTGTTCCTTGAGCAGTGACAGCTCCTGCCACAGCGGCGTGGAAGCCGCCGCCAGGGTGATCGCCAGCGTCTGCGGGCCGGCGGCATGCAACCCCCAATCGAGGGCGCAGCGGATGTCCGCCAGGCTGCGGGCATAGCGCTCGATCCACCGGCTGGTCGGAATCAACTCCCAGTCGGTCCGGGCCTGTTGCATCAGGGCCAGGCACCGTGCGCCGTGCCGGGCGCGGGTGTCCAGCAGATCACCGGCCTGTTCGAGTTTTTCCAGGGCATAGCCGCGGGTGAGATCGAGCAGGCGGTAGAACACCTCTTCGTCGCCGACTTCCACGTTGAGCAATGACTTGGCCACCAGTTGGGTGATCGAAGCAAACACTTCATCGGGCTCGATCTGTTCGCCCACGATCACCGCTGCGGCTGAGGCCAGGGTGAAGCCGCCGCGAAATACGCCGAGTCGGCGCAGGCACACCTGCTCGCAGGGGCTTAACAGTTCAAAGCTCCAGTCCAGGGTGGCGCGCAAGGTCTGATGGCGGGCCAGGCTCAGGTCACTGCCGTGGGCCAGCAGGCGAAAACTGCCCTGCAGCTGGGTCAGCAGGCCGCTCAAGCCAAAGCGGCCAACCTCCGCCGCTGCCAGTTCAATGGCCAGCGGGATGCCGTCGAGTCGGTGGCAAATTTCGACCAGCACCGGCAATTGCGCATCGTGCAGCTCGAAACTGTCGTGGCTGGCCATGGCCCGTTCGACGAACAGTTGCAGCGCGGAAAAGCTCAGCGCCTGGGCGCGGTCCAGCACCGTGGAGGGCGGCGGGCAGTCCAGCGACTCCAGGCGCTGCACGAACTCGCCCTCGGCCCGCAGGCCCTCGCGGCTGGTGGCCAGGATGTGCACGTTGGGCGCACCACGCAGAATGTTCTCGCAGAGCAGGGCAACGGCGTCGACCAGGTGTTCGCAGTTGTCGATCACCAACAGCATCTGCCGCTCGCTCAGGAAGTTCACCAGGCTGCCCATTGGCTCGGTGTCGTGCACGGACAGGTCGAGCAGGGTGGCCAGATGCGTGGTGATCATTGAAGGGTCGTTTATCGGCGCCAGGTCCAGCAGGCGAATGCCATCGCGGTATTGCCCGATCAATTGCTCGGCGACGCGCAGGGCGACGGTGGTCTTGCCGATGCCGCCGGGGCCGACGAGGGTGATAAAACGCTGGCGCGACAGGTGTGTCACCAGGCGCTCGACCAGGGCTTGGCGACCGATCAGGCGGGTGCGCCGCACGGGCAGGTTGTGGCGGCTGCGTTCGACTGCGGCAGGCGCCGGATGTGGCTCGAAGGCCTGCATCGAATAGGGCGCGACAAAGCTATAGCCGCGCTGCGCAACCGTGATGATGTAGCGCTGCCCGGTCTGGCCGTCGCCCAGGGCTTTGCGCAAAGCAGCCATATGGACCCGCAGGTTGATGTCTTCCACCACGCTGTCGGGCCACACTCCGGCGATCAACACCTGCTTGCTGACCACATTGCCGGCGTGTTGCAGCAGGATCAACAGGATATCCAGGGCGCGCCGGCCCAGCCGCAACGGCTGGTCGCCCTCCAGCACCAGGCGCTGGCCGGGGTAGATCCGGTAGGGGCCGAAATGGATGGCCAGTTCGGGGGAAAGGGTCACGCGCTCACTCCTGCTTGCGTGCGTCTGGTACGCAGTTTGCGAGCATATTCCAGAGGTTTGCGCGTCAACGCAACGGTACGCCGGGCGAGCCCGCTTTGCGGTGCAGAATTAACGGCGTTTAACTCGACGCCATCGCGATTCGATTCGGACACTCTATGGCGTGACCGAGACTCGCAACGAGCGGCTCAACGCTGACAGACCGGCATTGCTCCAGGCTTGAGGCTGGTCGGGGAACGCACCATCCGGCATCGCCACGCGAACGGATTGATGCCTTCGCTGCGGGTGAAGATATGGCAAAAATGCGCCTGGTCGCAGAAGCCGCATTCCAGGCTGATTTGCGTCAGTGTCATGTCGGTGCTCTGGATCAGTTGCTTGGCGCGGGCGAGGCGTTGCTGGCGAATCCAGTCCTGGGGTGATAGACCGGTGCTGCACTTGAACGCGCGGGAGAAATGGCTGCGCGACAGGGCGCATGCACGCGCCAGGTCGGCGACTTCGACGGTCTCGCTCAAACGGTCGAGGATCAACTGCTTGGCCAGGCTTTCACGCCACGGGATCAGGCCACCAGTCTTCTTCTTGCGCGGTTCGACGACGGGCGTGCAGGCGATAGTTTGCTGAGATTGAGCCATAAGCAATATCCGGGTTGGTACACCGCATTCTTGGACGGGAGGCTCTGCGTGGCGAGTTAATCGTTGTTAATTGCGTGTTAACACCAGGCAGCCTGGAATAAAATCAGCCACAATCGGGTGTTCACCCTTGAGGGAATCGCGACCCATGAACCGAAACGATCTGCGCCGAGTCGATATGAACCTGCTGGTGATTTTCGAGGCCTTGATGTTCGAAAAGAACCTCACTCGCGTCGCTGAAAAACTGTTCATGGGACAGCCGGCAGTGAGTGCCGCACTGGGACGGTTGCGTGACCTGTTTGACGATCCGTTGTTGCTGCGCAACGGCCGGAGCATGGAACCCACTGCCCGCGCACTGGCGATTCTCAAGGAGTTGCAACCGGCGATGGACACCATCTCTGGCGCGGTCAGCCGGGCCAAGGAGTTCGATCCGGCGAGCAGCTGCGATGTGTTTCGCATCGGCCTGTCGGACGATGCCGAGTTTGGCCTGTTTCCATCACTGCTGACGCGCCTTCGCGAGGAGGCGCCAGGCATCATCGTGGTGGTACGCCGGGCGAATTACCTGTTGATGCCGGCGCTCCTGGCCTCAGGTGAAATCTCCGTCGGGGTCAGCTACACCACGGATCTGCCGGCCAACGCCAAGCGCAAGACCCTGCGCGATATTCCCTGCAAAGTGCTGCGTGCAGACAAGCGACCAGGCGCGCTGACCCTGGATGAGTACTGCGAGCGGCCTCATGCCATGGTCTCGTTTTCCGGGGACCTGAGCGGCAACATTGACCTGGACCTGGCCAAGATTGGCCGCAATCGTCGGGTGGTCCTGGGCGTGCCGCAATTCAGCGGCCTGCGCGCCTTGCTGGCCGGTACCGAGATGATTGCAACCGTTCCGGATTACGCGGCCTGCGCGCTGGTCGAAGGCTGCGCCCTGCGCGCCGAGGACCCGCCATTCCCGATCGAGGCGGCGCAGCTCTCCATGGCCTGGAGCGGGGTGCACGACAACGATCCGGCAGAACGCTGGCTGCGCTCGCGGATCAGCGACTTCATGTCACGGCCGCTTCCAATAGAGGCATAACTACCCCTGAAATCTTCGCGTGGCGTGGGACCAGGGTGGGAGCGAGCCTGCTCGCGACAGCGGTGGGGCAGTTGAACAAATGTTGAAGGTACCGGCCCCCTAGCGAGCAAGCCCGCTCCCACAGCGGATTTTCGCTGGTCGAGCTCAGCCAGCCAGAACAGCACATACATCCAATTCCCTGCACAAAACTCCCTGCACTATTCTCTTATTGCCGGCCAGAACGTCTGGCGCTCAATGATCGATTGTGCGGAGCGTTACGCCATGTCTGAACCCACCACACGTCACACCCCCGTGCGCGGCTTTGAAGAAGTCGTGACCCTGGTGATCAAACACCGGGTCAAGGCCGGTTTTGAAGTGCCCTACGAAACCTGGTTGCGCAACATCGTCACCATCGCCGGACAGCAGGATGGGCATCTGGGCGTGGACGTGATGCGCGGCAAGAACGCCGGTCTCGACCTGTACACCTGCGTGCTGCGCTTCTGCTCCACCGAAGCCATGCAGCGCTGGCTCGATTCGCCGCAACGGCTGGCGCTGGTCAACGAAGCCACGCCCATGCTGGCAGACGGTGACCAGACCGAGGTCAACCCGGTCAACGAATTCTGGTTCACCCAGGCCGACGCCGCCTCACCACCACCGCCACGCTGGAAGCAGGCCGTGGTGACGTTGCTGGTCATTCTGCCGCACACCCTGCTGGTGCCATTGATCTGGGGGCCACTGCTGCAACTCCACCCCTTGCTCTCCAACTACGTGGTGGCCACGTTCCTGATCACCCTCACCATCGTCGTCTCGGTGGTGTACCTGTTCATGCCGATGGCGACGCGGCTGTTCGCGCCCTGGCTGTCTCCCACCTCCGAGCCCAAGGAAAACCCATGAACGCCGATCTGATTCTGTTCAACGGCCAATTTCATACCGTCGACCGGGAGAACCCGCGCGCCAGTGCCGTGGCCATCGGCGAAGGCCGTTTCATCGCCGTTGGCACCGATGCCCAGGCCATGGCCCTGCGCGGTGCACACACCCAGGTCATCGACCTCAAGGGCCGCTGCGTCATACCGGGGCTCAACGACTCGCACCTGCACCTGATTCGTGGTGGCCTGAACTACAACCTCGAGTTGCGCTGGGAAGGCGTGCCCTCGGTGGCCGATGCCCTGCGCATGCTCAAGGAGCAGGCGGACCGCACGCCGACCCCGCAGTGGGTCCGGGTGGTGGGCGGCTGGAACGAATTCCAGTTCGCCGAAAAGCGCATGCCGACCCTGGAAGAACTCAACCAGGCGGCACCGGACACGCCAGTGTTCGTGCTGCACCTGTACGACCGCGCCTTGCTCAACCGTGCCGCCCTGCGAGTGGCCGGCTACACCCGCAACACGCCGAATCCGCCAGGTGGCGAGATTGTCCGGGATGCCAACGGTGAGCCGACCGGTATGCTGGTGGCGCGTCCCAATGCGATGATCCTTTACTCGACCCTGGCCAAGGGGCCGAAGCTGCCGCTGGAGTATCAGGTCAACTCCACTCGCCAGTTCATGCGCGAACTCAACCGCCTTGGCCTGACCAGCGCGATCGATGCCGGCGGTGGTTTCCAGAACTACCCGGACGACTATCAGGTGATCGAGCAGTTGGCGAAAGATCAGCAACTGACCATCCGCATCGCCTACAACCTGTTCACCCAGAAACCCAAGGAAGAACTCACCGACTTCAAGAACTGGACCAGCAGCGTGACCCTGCACCAGGGCGACGACTTCCTGCGACACAACGGCGCCGGCGAGATGCTGGTGTTCTCGGCAGCCGACTTCGAGGACTTTCTCGAGCCGCGCCCGGACCTGCCGCAGACCATGGAAGATGAACTCGAGCCGGTGGTACGCCACCTGGTCGAGCAACGCTGGCCGTTTCGTCTGCACGCCACCTACAACGAATCCATCAGCCGCATGCTCGACGTGTTCGAGAAGGTCAACCGCGACATTCCATTCAACGGCTTGCCATGGTTCTTCGATCACGCCGAAACGATTACCCCGCACAACATCGAGCGGGTGAGGGCGCTGGGCGGTGGTATTGCGATTCAGGATCGCATGGCCTTTCAGGGCGAGTACTTCGTCGAGCGTTACGGCGCCAAGGCCGCCGAAGCCACGCCGCCGATCAAACGCATGCTCGCTGAAGGCGTACCTGTCGGCGCCGGCACCGACGCGACGCGGGTGTCCAGCTACAACCCCTGGACCTCGTTGTACTGGATGGTCAGCGGTCGCACCGTCGGTGGCCTGGAGTTGCACAGCGAAGGCCTCTCCCGGCAGACCGCGCTCGAACTGTTCACCCATGGCAGCGCCTGGTTCTCCTCCGAGCAGGGCAAGAAAGGCATGATCAAGGTCGGCCAACTGGCTGACCTGGCCGCCCTGAGTGCGGATTTTTTCAGCGTTGATGAAGAAGCCATCAAGTGGATCGAGTCGGTGTTGACCGTGGTCGGCGGCAAGGTGGTGTATGCCGCCGGTGACTTTGAAAAACTTGGCCCGGCGAAAGTGCCGGTGCTGCCCGACTGGTCTCCGGTGGTGAAGGTCCCCGGCCACTGGCGCCCGACCTCGCCGATCCAGGCCCAGGTGCATCACTGCAGCGGACCCTGTGGTGTGCATGCCCATAGCCACGACCGGGCGCGTTTGTCGAACGCTCCGGTGAGTGATTTTGCCGGCTTCTGGGGCGCCTTCGGCTGCTCGTGTTTCGCGTTCTGACGACTGTCCACGCTGCGCCGAATTCCCCTTCGGCGCGGCACGTAATGCCCATCCAACGAGGAGTTTCACATGAGCAATGTTCCCTACAAGCGCCTGAACAAAGATGACGCCGTGGTGCTGCTGGTCGACCACCAGACCGGTCTGATCTCGCTGGTCCAGGATTTCTCGCCGAACGAGTTCAAGAACAACGTGCTGGCCCTGGGCGACGTGGCCAAGTTCTTCAAGCTGCCGACCATCCTCACCACCAGTTTTGAAAACGGCCCGAACGGTCCGATGGTTCCAGAGCTCAAGGAGCAATTTCCGGACGCGCCGTACATTCCTCGTCCTGGCCAGATCAATGCGTGGGATAACGAAGACTTTGTCAAGGCGGTCAAGGCCACCGGGCGCAAGCAACTGATCATCGCCGGCGTCGTGACCGATGTTTGCGTGACTTTCCCGACGCTCTCGGCGCTGGCGGAAGGTTTCGAAGTGTTTGTGGTGACCGACGCTTCCGGCACTTTCAACGAAACCGTCCAGCAAGCCGCCTGGGCCCGCATGGCTGCCGCTGGCGCGCAACTGGTCAACTGGTTCTCGGTGGCCTGTGAGCTGCAGGGGGACTGGCGCAACGACATGGAAGGCCTGGCCAACCTGCTGTCGCCGCGCATTCCCAACTACCGCAACCTGATGAACAGCTATTCGGTGCTGAGCTCGAAGTAAGCATTTTCGGCCAACACCGATAGCCTGTGGGAGCGGGCAACCCCGCTTCCACTGTGCCTTGCGTCAGCCTTGACGTTTTTGCAACCACCCCAGGAACCCGCCTTTACGGATCGGCTCCGGCTTGGCCATCAGCGCCAACCGGCTGTTCTGCTGGCGCACCGCTTGCAATTTGTTCAACGCCCGACCCACTTCTACACGCGCCTCCATGCATTGGCGGGCCAGGGATTTGTCGATCCGGTAAATGATGCACGAGGTCAATGTCGTGAACGTGGCCTGGGACGGTGAGTCCGTGAGGATGCTCTGTTCGCCCATCACCTCGCTCGGGCCCATGCGCCCGGCTTCGGTGTGCTCACTGCCATCGGGTACGCTGGCACTGACGACACCGGTGGCAATCACCATCAGGCTGTCCGGCACATCGCCCAGTTCCAGTACCACCTGACCTGCGGCGTATTGCTGCGCAACCATCGAGCGCGCCATTTCGTCGCGTTCCGCGTCACTCAGGGAGCGGAAGACTTTGACTTCATCCAGCAACGCCCGGGCCCGGGTAGTGGGTTCGATCACGCCGTCGAGCTGACGGGAAATCCCCGCCGCCTCAAGGTGTCGATGAGCCAGGTCGAACAGTTGGTTGCGCACCTCACTCTTCTTGCCCAACTCGGCAATGAAGCCGCTGGCGACGTACTCCGACATGGATTCGCCAGCTTCCTTGAGCACGGCTTTCGGCGCCGGATTGAGCAGCAGGCTGCTGCTGCCTTGCAGGGTGCGATCCAGGGCATCCAGCACGCGGCGCGGACGGATGTGATTGGGCACGTGGAGGCTGATCGACACCCCGTGCATGTTGCTCGGCCGGCTCAGGTTGACGATTTTCGCCTTCGCCGCCACCGAGTTAGGCACTACCGCAGTGCTGCCAGCACTGGTCAACAGGTGGGTGGCGCGCCAGTCGATATCGAGCACCTTGCCTTCCACGCCGTCGATCATGATCCAGTCATCCACCTGATAGGGTTTGGTGGTGTTGAGCACGATCCCGGAGAACACATCGCTCAAGGTGCTTTGCAATGCCAGGCCGACTACGATTGCCACCACCCCGGAAGTCGCCAGCAAGCCTTTCACCGGCAGCTCCAGCACATAACCCGCCGCTGCGACGATGGCGATCAGGAACACCAGGGCGCCAATCACGTCCTGCAGCAACCGTCCGCTGTGGCCGATGCGCCGCACCAGCACCAGGCCGATGACCTCGGTCAGCACGCGCGCCGCATACAGCCACCAGAGAATACCCAGGGCCGTTGCGCCCAACTGCAGCACGCTATCGTCGGCAAACAACGGGGCCTGCAACGGGCTGACACCGGCATTGATGATCAGCGCGCTGAACCCCATGAACAGCCCCAGGCGCACCCCGACACGCACCACGCGATGCTTGAATGGCGCGAAGTGCCAGAGCAGGGTGTCGATGACCAGTAGCAAGGCACTCAAGGACAACAGGTGGGCGAGGACAAAGGACATGGAGAACCCCGGAAGGCTGGAGTGATAATGCAAAATTGCTTTTCGTAGGCGCCGGCAAGCCGGGCTCCTACGAAAAACGCAGAAGGTACATCCTCAATTCAGATGAGTCTTCAATTCCAGCGCCGCCTGCCGCACCGCCGCTTGCACCTCCGGGATCTGGCTCAGCGGGTTCAACAACCCGAAGTCATGAATCATCCCGTTGTACCGCACCGCCGTGACCGGCACCCCGGCCGCGTCCAGGTGACGGGCGTAGGCTTCACCTTCATCGCGCAGCACGTCGAACTCGGCGGTCTGTACCAGCGCGGCCGGCAAACCCTTGAGCTGTTCGGCGCTGGCCTGCAATGGCGAGGCGTGGATCTGCGCGCGCTCAGCGGGGTTGGTGGTGTAGCTGTCCCAGAACCAGTTCATCATGCCCTTGGTCAGGAAGTGGCCCTCGGCAAATTGCTGGTACGAGCCGCTGTCGAAAGCGGCGTTGGTCACTGGCCACATCAGCAGCTGGAAGCGCAGGGCCGGTGCTTTCTGTTCTTTTGCCATCAAGGCCACGACCGCCGCCATGTTGCCGCCGACGCTGTTGCCAGCCACGGCGAGGCGTTTGCCGTCGACGCCGATGTCCTTGCCGTGCTCGGCGACCCAGCGGGTGGCAGCGTAGGCCTGGTTGATCGCGGTCGGGTAGTGCGCTTCCGGGGACGGCGTGTAGTCGACATAGACCGCAACGGCACCGGAGCCCACCACGAGATCGCGGATCAGTCGCTGGTGAGTTGGATAATCCCCCAAAACCCAACCGCCACCGTGGAAGAACATGAACACCGGCAACTCACCTTTAAGCTTTTCCGGACGGACGATTTTCAGGTTGATGGTCTGCCCGTCGACCTTGATCGCCCGGTCGCTGACGGCGATACCCGACACATCGACCTTCACCGAATTCTGTGCGCCGCTCAGAACTGCCCGGGCATCCTTGGGGCTCAACTGTTCGAGCGGCTTGCCGCCACCTGCCGCGAGGGCTTCGAGAAAGGCCTGGGTGTTGTGTTCAACGCCCGGGCTGCCCGCAGCGAAGGCATTACCGACGGCGAGGGCGAGGAGGGAAGCGGTCAGGGATTGGGTGACGATGTTCATGAAGTAATTCCTTTTCGTTGGGAGGTACGGTCCGTAGGAGCTGCCGAAGGCTGCGATCTTTTGATCCTGGTTTTCACGACCCAGAATCTAAAGATCGCAGCCTCCGGCAGCGCCTGCATGTCCGGGGTGAGCACAGATTAATAGGATGTAAAAAAGGGAAAAAGCAGCTATAAAGTGTTTGACTGTCAACCAGGAAGTGACAATGAACCCTTTCGAAGATATGCGCATTTTCTGCCAGGTCATGGACTCCGGCAGCTTCACGGCTGCAGCCGATCAATTGGGCTTGTCCAAGCAGTTCGTCAGCCGCCGGTTGATGCAGCTGGAAGAGCGCCTGGGCGTACGGTTGCTCAACCGTTCCACCCGGCGCCTGGATGTCACGCCCCTGGGGCAGAGTTACTACGAGTCGGCCCTGCGCCTGTTGGGTGAGGTCGAGCAGGTGGAGCAGGGCATTGCCGGCCAGACCACGGAGCCACGGGGCACTATCCGCGTGAGTGCGCCCTTGTCTTTTGCACTGGCGCACCTGGGGTGTTTGCTGCCGCTGTTCCTGCAGCGCTACCGCGAGGTCACGGTCGAGGTGGACCTGAGTGACCGGCCCGTGGACCTGCTCGGTGAGGGCTACGACCTGGCGCTGCGCATCGGGACACTGGAAGACTCGACGCTGATTGCCCGGCGTATCGCCTCGATCCGGCGCGTATATTGCGCCAGCCCGGCGTACCTTGAGGAGCGCGGCACGCCGCTCAGGCCGGAGGAGTTGCACGCCCATGATTGCCTGCCTTACGGCCACGGTCGCCAGGTGCAATGGCGCTTCGAGGGGCCGGGCAAGCCGTTGTCGGTGAATGTCACCGGGCGCATGCGGGTCAATAACGGGGAGTTGCTCAGGGATGCGGCGATTGCCGGGATGGGGATCACCTATCTGCCGACGTTTATCGTCGGTGCGGCGTTGCGGGACGGCAGGCTGGTGCCGGTGCTGGATGAATTCCGTCCCGAGCCTTTGACGTTGTCGGCGGTGTATCCGCAGCATCGCCAGGGGTCGAGGCCGGTGCAGGCGTTGATCGAGTTTTTGCGCGAGCGATTGGATAGCGCCGAGGAGGTTGTCTAGAGGGGTGCGTTGATCTTGTTTTCCTGTAGGGCAAACAAGATCAACGGATTGCGGGATCGTTTCGGGAGGACGCGGTCATTCAGGTTTCCCGCGTCATCGTTGACGACCATCGCGAGCAGGCTCGCTCCCACAGGGGGGGTGGGTGTCAGGATCGTTTGTCGTCGCCTGGCTCGCCGCCGACGTGCACGCCATGGTCGTCACCGACTTCGCCGGCGCGGTGCGCGCCATGGTCGTCGCCTACTTCGCCGGCGCGGTGTACGCCGTGGTCGTCACCTGGCTCGTCATGGGTGCCACTGCGTCCGGACGAGGATGACGCGGAATTGCCGGAATGGCCCGAACCATGGTCGCTGCCGCTGTGGCCGCTGCCACTGTTTCCGCCGCTGCCGCTGCCGCCATGACTGCCGCCGTTGCCGCCGCCATTGCCGCCACTGCTGCCGCCGCCGTGACCACCACCATTACCACCGCCACTGCCGCCGCCACCACCATTACCGCCACCGCCACCGCCACCGCCACCGCCACCGCCACCGCCACCACCACCACTGCCCCCGCCGCCACCACTTCCTCCGCCACCACCACCATCCTTAGCCTGAGCGCTGGACATCCCGGACAATCCATCGGGAACCAGTACAGTAGATGCCGACAGAACTGCGCCAATAGCCACTGCGAGCAAAAGCTTCTTCATGTGCATATCGATCTCCGTCTTGTTGTGGATGTATCAGTGAATACTCGAGGCCAGTTCGAAGATAGGGATGTACATCAGGATCACGATCACCCCGATCAACAGGCCAATGAACGTCATGAGCAGCGGTTCGAACAGCCGTACAAACCATTCGATCCAGCGGCTGATCTCTTCGTCATAAAAGTCGGCGCTGCGTTCCATCATCTGTCCGAGGTTGCCGGACTGTTCGCCTGCACGCAGCAAGCGCAGGGACACGGGTGTCACCAGGTGATTGAGTTCCAGTGCAGCGGACAGTGATTGACCTTCGCGAACCCGTTCGCAGGCCTGGTCCAGGCGCACGCGGGAGGGCACGGTGAGCAGGCCGCGGACCATGCCCATGGCGGTGACCAGCGGGATACCGCCCTGCAGCAGAATGCCCAGGGAGCGGTAGAAGCGCGCGAGCTCGTACATGAAAATCCGTTGATGCACCGCTGGCAGCCGTTCGATCACCCGATCAACGCCACGACGAAAGGCCGGCTGGCGCTGGAGAAAGGCGAGGGCGACGACGATGGCCACCAGGGCGCCGAAAAATTCACCCTGATGCGCATGCAGGAACATCCCGCAACTCATCAGCACCTGGGACAACCACGGCAGGTTCGACCCCAGCCCCTCGAACACCAGGCTGAAACGCGGTACCACGTAGCCCATCAGGAACAACACCACGCCACCTCCTACCACCAGCAACAGCATCGGGTAGATCGAAGCGCTGACGATCTTCTGGCGAACTTCGTCCATGCGCTGGCGATAGCTGACATACCGACCCAGCGCATCACCCACGGCGCCGGTCTTCTCGCTGGACTGTACCAAGGCGACGTAGAGAGGCGGGAAAACCCCTGACAACTGGCCCAATGCCTGGGAGAAGGATTTGCCCTCGTACAGCAAGCGCACCAGCTCGCTCAAGGTTTTGCGGGCCTGGGGCGCGTTTTCTTTTTCCGCCAGGCTCTCCAGTGCATCGATCAGCGGCAGGCCGGCATTGAGCAGCGTGGTCAGTTCCTGGCTGAACAACACCAGGTTGAAGGTTTCGCGTTTGTGCAGGCGCAGCGCTTGCCAGCGCCGGTCGGCCTGCAGGCTGACGACGCGCAAGCCCTGGTCCTCGACCATGCGCCGCGCCTCGCTGTCGCCCTGGGCCTCGACGGTCACTGACACGACGCCGGCCTTGCCCACTGCCTTGAGATGAAACCGCATGGTCGCCACTCCCGTCATTGCCAACTGGTGACTTCGGCGTTTTCGCCTTCGCCGCCGGGTTGGCCGTCCTTGCCCATGGACAGCAGGTCGTACTCGCCGTTTTCCCCGGGGTAGCGGTAGTTGTAATTACGTCCCCACGGATCCTGGGGCAGTTTTTTCTGCAGGTAGGGGCCGGTCCAGCGGGTTTCATCGCTGGGCGCGGTGACCAGCGCCTGCAAGCCTTGTTCGGTCGAGGGGTAATGCCCGACCTCCAGGCGGTACAAGTCCAGCGCCTTGCCCAGGCCTTCGATCTGCGCCTTGGCCACTTTCACTTCCGAGCGGCCGAGCTGGGCAAAGTACTTCGGCGCGACGATGCCGGCCAACAGGCCTAGCACCACCAGCACCACCAGCAATTCGAGCAGGGTGAACCCGCGCTGAGCTCGCGGGGTATAGCTACGCGCAATACAGCACTGACGCTGATTCATGATGACCTCACACATAGACGGAAGGGTCGCGCGAAAGCCTTATGCAATTGCCATGCACAGGCTCGGTCATTGCCCTGCAACCCCCGCATTACGGGGCTTTGCAGTTACGGCACGGTGCTTGCGTACGGCTGGTTCACGACTTGTCATTGGGGCATTACCCCCATTTTTCGGGGCAGGTCAGGGGAGGTACCAATGATCAAGTCATTCACTGCGGGACTGCTGGGCGGGCTGTTGCTGGCCGGGTTTGCGCACGCCGATGTGTTCATTTCCGTCGACGCCAAGGGCAGCTACGTCCTGTCCAATGTCCACCGTCCCGGCCGCCACTATGAACGGGTGATTCGTGAGGCTGAGGTGGCGCAGGTCAGCCTTGACCAGCAGCCGCAGATGATTGCCGCGCGGCCCTACGCCGAGTTGGTGTCGGCAGCGGCCACGGCCAACCAGTTACCGGCGGCGCTGTTGCATGCGGTGATCCAGGCCGAGTCCAGCTACAACTCCGGCGCCACCTCACCCAAAGGCGCGGGGGGGTTGATGCAGTTGATGCCCGACACCGCCCGGGAGCTGGGGGTCAAGGATGTCTACGACCCCAAGGCGAACATTCAGGGCGGGGCCAAATACCTCAAGCGCCTGATGACCCTGTTTGACAACGACATCGCCCTCGCCGTGGCGGCCTACAACGCCGGGCCACAGGCGGTGATCAGCCGTGGCGGAGTGATTCCGCCATTCGCCGAAACCCAGCGCTATGTGCCCAGCGTCCTGCGCCAATACCGGCGTCTGCAGGGCCTGGCCGTGGATGCTCCGCTGTGATTGGGGGATTCCCCAATTGTGGGGAAAACCGACAGGTATCGGTTACCCCGCAAACCGGGGAATGGGTGGGGGATTTCCCCCGACTTATCAAATCGTCCGTATAACCTTCTGAAAAATAACAAAAAGTTTTATGGCATGGCGATTGCTGAAGTGATTTTTGACGAGACGTATTCCCAATGAGCACCCCACCGAGGTCCGTGATCATGACCGGCAAACCCAACGCTCATCACCTGCTTAATCTGCTGCTGTTTCTGGTGCCGATGTTCGGCCTGGAAACGGCCCAGGCCGCGTTGCGCTGCGAGCGCAATCTGGTGGCAAACGTCGTGGCGCTGGACCAGCCGCTGATGTTCAACCGACTCGGCGCACAGAACGTCAACGGCATGATGTTCGCCCTGCGTCGCGATGTGGTCGACGATCACAACAGGTCACTGGCCCAGGGTGGCACAGCGGTGCCGGGCAAGGTCTCGCTGCGGCCCGACAAGCGTCCGCGGCCCCTGGTGCTGCGCGTGGCAGCCGGTGATTGCCTGACCATCAACCTGCAGAACCTGCTGGCTTATCAAGCCAACCCCGGCAGTCATGACGGCGGGGAGGAAGAAGAAGGGGAAATCGAAGGCGAAGTTGAAATCGGTGCAGTCGATGACTTCAAGGTCGACGAGCAGGTCACGGACCGCCATGTCGGCTTCCAGGTCAACGGCATGCAGGCGGTTAACAGCATCGACGACATTTCCTCCTATACCGGCCGCAATGCCAACACCCTGGTCGCCCCCGGCGCAAGCCGCTCCTATACCTTGTATGCCGAACGCGAAGGCGCTTTCGCCGCCAGCAGCCGTGGCGCCACCTTCGGTGGTGAAGGCGCTGCCGGTAACGTCGCCAATGGCCTGTTCGGCGAAGTGGTGGTAGTGCCCAAGGGCGGCCGCACCTATCGCAACACCGTGACTGAAGAAGAGATGCGCCTGGCCAGCACCGGGCGCACACCGACCGGACAACCGATCGTTGATTACCAGGCACGCTACCCGCAGCGCGAGCCGTGGATCCGTGAAGGCAAGGCCGGCACGCCGATTATCAATATGGTCGACGGCAACGAAATCATCTCCAGCGAGAGTGACGCGATCGTCATGGGCAGCAACGCCGACGGCAGCTTCCCGCCTTCGACCTACCCCCTGGAAGCCATTGGCAAACGCAACCCGGCGCTGCCCAACCGGCTGGAACCGTTCCGCGATTTCGCCTCGCAGTTCCAGGATGAAACCGCGGCCACCCAGGCATTCCCCGCCTACTGGGCAGACCCGGTGATGGCCCACGTGCTGGAACCGACCCGCGATTCGTTCATGATCAACTATGGCTCCGGCGGCATGGGTGCCGAAGTGGTCGCCAACCGCCTCGGCGTCGGGCCGATGCACGATTGTCTGTCCTGCGCCTACGAAGAGTTCTTCCTCAGCTCGCACACCGTTGGCGACGTGGCGATGCTGGTGGATGTGCCGGCCAACGCTGGCCTGGAAAACATTCGTCCCGGGGAAACCCCGCGCGCCGACCAGATTGGGGTCAAGGCCACCATGGCGCTGTACCCGTCTGAGCCGTCCAACGTCAACCACAGCTACATTGGCGACTTCGTGAAATTCCGCAACACCCACAACGGTCACGAGCAGCACATTTTCCACCTGCACGGGCACCAGTGGCTGTTCAACCCCAATGACGACAACTCCGACTACGTGGATGCCCAGGGCATTGGCCCGGGCGCCGGCTACACCTATGAAATCGCCAACGGTGGTTCGGGCAACCGCAACCGCGTGGCCGGCGATGCGATCTATCACTGCCACTTCTACCCGCACTTCGCCCAGGGCATGTGGGCCATGTGGCGGGTGCATGACGTGTTTGAAGAAGGCACCAAACTCGAAGTCTCGCAACAAGGCGACGACGGTTACCACAGCGAGCCCTATGCCCTGCGTAGCGGTAAACCCGCGGCGGGTGCCCGTGCCCTGCCTGATGGCGAGATCATCGCCGGTACCCCGATTCCAGCGGTAGTGCCACTGCCCGGCAAGGCTATGGCGCCGATGCCGGGCAAGGTCGCGGTCGTGCCTAAAATCGGTGAAACCCTGGTGGCCGGTCACGACGATGACGATGACGAAGACGACGATGATGACCACCAAGGTGGCACCGGTGGTGCCCAGGCCATCGGTTCGCTGGCCCTGGTGGATCG
Organism: Pseudomonas sp. TMW22090; assembly: GCF_022496665.1. Lineage (NCBI taxonomy): Bacteria > Pseudomonadati > Pseudomonadota > Gammaproteobacteria > Pseudomonadales > Pseudomonadaceae > Pseudomonas > Pseudomonas sp. TMW22090. The sequence continues at coordinate 37,818 of NZ_SCFH01000008.1, read as the reverse complement.
CAGCGAAGCCAACCGCAATGCCGATGGCAGCCTGAAAAACCCTGGCTATCCATTCTGGATCGGCGGCATGGAAACATCGGTCGGCCAACGCCCACCGACCCCGCCCCTGGACATGCTCGATGCAGCCAAGGCCCAGGCCTTGAAAACCAGCGGCAACGCCCTGTGGGCCAACCTCGATCCGGCGCAATCCGGCGGCTGGGATGGCGGCCTGGGCCGGCACTCGCTGGACGGCTTCTCTGCGGGCGGTGAAGCGAACACCATTACCACCTCGCTGGATTTCTCCAAGGAAGTGACCCGCGCCAAACCCATCTACATGCCGGAAGAGGGCACTGAGGTGGAACAGGCAGCGATGGCCTTCCATGCCAAGAAAGACCACCCAAGCTACGCGTTGCTCCCCGGCAACCAGATCGTGGCACGGGCCTTCCGCACCAATGGCGCCTTGCCCATTGCCGGCGCGCCTTATTACGAACCCTGCATGGATGACCGGCAGAAACGCCTGACCAGCAGCGCCGGTACTGGCGAGTTTGCCAGCGGCGAGCGTATCGACGGCATGTCCTACACCGGTTCATCGACCTTCACCGCCGACCGTCCAAGGGTCTACAAAGCCGCGAACATCCAGTTCGATGCGGTGTACAACAAGGTCGGTTACCACTTCCCGCAAGCGCGCATTCTGGCCCTGTGGGAAGACGCCTGGCCGGTGATCACCAAGCAGCGCCCACCAGAACCGCTGGTAATGCGCATGAACACGTTCGACTGCGTGCAGTACCAACAAACCAACCTGGTGCCGGCCACCTATGAGATGGACGATTATCAGGTGCGCACCCCAACCGACGTGATCGGCCAGCATATCCACCTGCCGAAATGGGACCTGACGGCGGCCGACGGCTCGGCCAACGGCTGGAACTACGAAGATGGCGTGCTCTCCCCTGGCGCCGTGCAGGAGCGTATTCACGCCATTCGCGAGTTCAACCAGTGCCTGGGCGCCGATCCGCGTGACGGCACGCCGGCCTGCCCGAAAGCCAAGAACCATCCGTTCTTTGGTCAATACGGTCGGGCGGACTGGGTCGGGGCACGGACTGCAATGCAGCGCTGGTTCGTCGATCCGGTGGTCAATACCAAAGGCGTCGACCGTGGCCTGGGGACCATCTTCACCCACGACCATCTCGGCCCATCGACTCACCAACAGATTGGCCTGTACGCCACCGTGCTGGCTGAACCTGCCGGCTCCACCTGGTTCCACGCCGAGACCGGCGAGCAGCTGTACAGCGGCGCGCGGCAAGACGGCGGACCGACTTCGTGGCAAGCGGTGGTGTCCACCGGTGACCTGGACGGCGACGGCAAGAACGACAGCTTCCGCGAGTTCTTCCTTGAGTACAGCGACTTCCAGCACGCCTATGAAGCCGGTGTGTACGTGGGCGCGGGCCCCAATGGCGTGCCCAACCCGACGGCGTTCCCGGCCACTGCGGACAGCTTCCGCTACGCCATCAACCCGCCTGTGCGCAACAACGCCAGCAACCTGCTGGATGGCATCATCGAAGTGCAGGGCGGCATGGTCCCAGGCTGCCCGACCCGGCCGTGCCCGCAGGCTATCTCGGTGGATGACCCTGGCATGTTCGTCGTCAACTATCGCAACGAGCCATTGGCGTTGCGGGTGTATGACCCGAACAAACTCGGCCCTGACGGCAAGCGCGGCATGCAGGCGGACGGCCTGGGGGGCGACCTCGCGTACGCCATGCAAAGCCGTACCGACCGTGCCATCGCTGCGATGAACCTGGCGCCCAACCTGGTCACCTCGGCGACCGGCCCAACCGGCGGCACCACGCTGTTCCCACCGCACATCAACCGTGGCGGCGCCGAACCTGGCGACCCGTTCACCCCGATGCTGCGCACCTATACCGGTGACAACGTACGGCTGCGCCTGCATGCCGGCGGCCATGAGGAGGAGCACAACGTGACCCTGCACGGGGTGAAATGGCTGCAGAGCGGTTCCGGCTTCGGCATGAGCTCCAACTCCGGCTGGCGCGCCTCGCAAATGGTCGGCATCTCCGAGCAGATGGGTTTCAACGCACCGGTCTCGATGCTCTCCAGTTCGGCGGCGACCACGGGTGACTACCTGTACTCCATGGATGCCTCCATCGAGGGTTACTGGAACGGTATCTGGGGTGTGATGCGCAACTACACGGCCCAGCGCAGCGACCTGTTCGCGCTGCCGAACAACCCTAAACCGGCGGGCATGCGCAACACCGTGGCGTACGAGGGTTCGTGCCCACGGATCAGCGCCAACCCTAGTGGCATCGGCACCCGGCCGACCGTGCAACGCAACTATGAAGTGGTCGCGGCGCTGGCCAATGACATCCTGCGCAACCCGTTGAACCTGACCATCGGCGATCCTGCCGGTCTCGGCCAGCACGTCGGCGGCCCGTTGAATCCGGCGGGCGGCACCCTGGTGTTCAACTCGCGGACGGTCAACATCCCGCAGGTCACGGTGACCGATCCTGAAGATGGCGAAACCATCACCATCGGTGGGCAAAGCGGGCCGCTGCATGACCCGACCGCCATCCTGTACGTGCGCAAGTCCGACCTCGACCCGAACACCGGCAAGCTCAAACCCGGCGTACCGGTAGAGCCGCTGGTATTGCGTGCGGCGGCGGGTGACTGCATCAACGTCACCCTGGAAAACCGCCTGCCGCTGGTCATGCCCGACCTGACCCAGACTGCTGCGGTGCAAGGCCTGGTCAAGCGTGATCGCAACAGTGGCCAGGGCTCGACCATCTTCAGCAACAATCTGATCCGGCCGTCCAGCCATGTGGGCCTGCATGCCCAGCTGCTGGCGTACGACATCACCAAGTCCGACGGCGTCAACGTCGGCGCCAACCCGATCCAGACCGTGCCACCACGGGTCGGCAATACCGGCGCCTACCCGACTCGTACCTACCAGTACTACGCCGGGCACCTGGAGCGTGAGGGCAAGCCGGTGACACAACTGGGCCGCAGTGTCGACAACATCAACGCTACGGCGGTGGAGTTCGGCGGCCTGAACATCACCCCGGCGGACGTGATCAAGCAAGGGCAGAAAGGCCTGGGTGGGGCAATGTCCATCCTGCCGATCGGCGCGACCTGGGTCGAAGACGCCCGCAAGACCAACGCCACGGTCACGGCGCCAGGGCAGGCGGTATACCGCGACTTCGCGATGGTCTGGCAGAAAGCCTTGAACATGCGCTGGGCCAACGGCCGGCCGGTGGAAGGCATTGCGGCCGAAGGGTTCGGGGTGCCGAACGATCCGCAGGACAACTCGAGCATGGCCATCAACTACAAGGCCGAGCCGCTGTGGTTCCGCTTCGGACTGGCGCCGGATGCACCCTTCGGTCACGCCGGTGGTGCCGGCTACGGTGACGTACCTAACGCGCACATGGCCTATAGCAATGCGCTGATCGGCGGCGATCCACAGACACCAGTGCTCTATGCAAAACCGGGGCAACCGTTCCGTACGCACATCCTGTTGCCGACCGGTGGCAGCCGTGGCACGACCTTCCAGCTGGACGGCCACGTGTGGTCTGTCAACCCGTTCCAGTCGGAGAAGAGCGACACCGGTGGCTACCCGATGGGCACCCCGGGCGTGGGTTCGGTGCGGTTCGGCTACAACCCGATGTCGATGTACATCGGCGCCCGGGAAAGCATCCTGCCGGCCGCGCACTTCAGCTTCATGCACCCAAGTGCCGGGGGCAGCAATGCGATACCGGGTGACTACCTGTACCGCGACTACGGCGCCTACGGCAATACCTCCGGCTTGTGGGGATTGCTGCGGGTGACCAACGAAGCGGAACCGGCGCCGCCAGCCCAGTAGGAGCGAGCTTGCTCGCGATGGAGTCATGGGCCACACCCTCAACACCAGGGTGGGCCCACAGGGCAAAAGCACCGAGCAGAAGCAAGAGCGACAGTGCACAGGCAGGCACAGATCTGTAAGGGGAGAGGGGAATGAACAGGAACATCAAGGTCATCGCAGGTGCGTTGGTTGTCGGGGTGGCGCTGATCTGGCTGGGGGTGTGGAAGACCATGCCGCCAGACACGCTCAGCCAGATCGCACTGCCAAATACCTGGTCTGCCAACGCCAGTTCGCCCGCCAAGGCGGCTCAGCCCGCCAGCCAGAATCCGGTCGCGGCGAGCACTGCTGACGACGGCCAGCAGATCCTCGAACGTGACGGCGTGTCGGTGGCAATGCAGGTTCGCCCCTTGGCCGCAGACGGTGTGCTGCGCGAAGGTGAATTTGCCGACGTGCGATTCCGGATCACCGACAGCGCTTCCGGCCAACCCCTGGCCGGCGTGGCACCGGGGGCCTGGCTCGACCCGGAAACCGTGGCGGCGGACCAGGCCCAGGGCCGTGAACGCAGCTGCAAGTCCCGGGTCGGGGTGTTCCTAAAATCGAGCATCGGCGCACGGCCCTTGCTTGACCTCAACAGCTACTTCCTGCTGGTGATGAACCGCGATGCCAGCGTCATGGTGGTCGATCCCTCGGTCTCGGTGGGAGGCATCACCAGCACCATGGCGCGCATCGACATCAAGCAACCCCCGATGGACTGGGTCACCCCGAAGGACAACAAACGAGTGTTCGTCTCGATGCCCACGGCCGGCGAAGTCGCCGTGATCGACAGCGAGCAATTTAAGGTGATCGACTCGGTTGCCGCCGGCAGCAACCCGGTGCGCGTGGCGCTGCAGCCCGACGAACGCCTGCTGTGGGTTGGCAACAACGCCAAGAGCCCCGAGGCGTCCGGCGTGACGGTGATCGACGCACGCAGCCTCAAGCCGCTCAAGCACCTGGCCACCGGCGCCGGGCACCACGAAATCGCCTTCAGCAAGGACAGCCGCCAGGCTTTCGTCAGCAACCGCGATGACGGCACCGTGAGCATCATCGATATCGCCACCCTGACCCTCAGCAAGCAGCTCAAGACCGGTTCGCACCCGTTGTCCGTGGCCTACTCGCCGTTGTCCCAGGCGGTGTATGTCGCCGACGGCAAGGACGGCACTGTCACGGTCATCGACAGCGCCAGCCTGGCCGTGCGCCGGGTGATCCAGCTCAAGCAGGGCCTGGGCCCGATGGGGTTCAGCAGCGATGGACGCTTCGCCATCGTACTCAATACCCTGGAGAACCAGGCCTCGGTGATCGACGCCGCGACCAACTCGCTGATCCATGACCTGGACGTTTCCGCCGAACCGTTCCAGGTGGTGTTCACCAAGGCCTACGCCTACATTCGCGGCCTGGCCTCGGCCAAGGTCACCATGATCAACCTGGCTTCCCTGGGCGAGGGTCGCAAGCCGATCACCCAGGGTTTCGAAGCCGGCCCCCAGGCTCCGCGCCTGGCGGGGGACCTGCCACTGGCGTCGAGCCTGGCGGTGTCGCGCGATGACAACGCAGTGTTCGTGGTCAACCCGGTGGACAACACCACCTATTTCTACGCCGAAGGCATGAACGCGCCGATGTCCGGCTACCCCAATCGCGGGCAAGTGGCGCGGGCTGCGCTGGTGATCAATCGCAGCCTGCGCGAGGACGAGCCCGGGCTTTACAGCGCGCGCATCAAACTGCCGGTGGCCGGGCGTTTCGACGTGGCCTTCCTGCTCAACCAGCCGAACATCATTCACTGCTTCACCGCGCAGGTGGAACCCAACGACAAGGTTGCCCTGCACGCGGGCGTGCCCAAAGTGGAATTCATGCTCGATAAATCCACTGCCGACCTGGGCGCTCCCTACGTCGTGCGCTTTCGCATCGTCCAGGGCAAGCAGAAAGTCGAGCGCAGCGGGGTCAAGGACGTGAGGGTGCGCTACTTCCGCGCGCCGTCATCGAAGACCCAGACCGTAGCGGCGCTGGAAGTGGGCAACGGCGTGTACGAAGCACCGGTGACCCTCGACCAGAGCGGCGCCTGGTACCTGCACGTGCGTGCGGCGTCCCTTGGCGCGAGTTTCGACGACAAGACCTTTGCCAGCGTCCGGGTGGTCCCGGGCGCTGCACACTGAAGAGGATATGAACATGAATCGATTCGCACCCTGCGCAATGCTGACGCTGTGCCTGCTTGCTGCCGGCATCAGCCAGGCCATGGCCCATTCGGCGGATGAACATGCCGGCCATGACATGCCCGCCAAAAGTGCTACCTCCGAAAGCGCCCAGGTGAAGTTCGCCGACGTTGCTCTGGTGGACCAGACGGGCAAAGCAGTGCGCCTGGAACAAGACCTGGTGAGCAACAAGATCGTGGTCATGAGTTTCATCTACACCAGCTGCACCACGGTCTGCCCGGTGGTGTCCTCGATCATGGGCAAGGTACAGAAGCAACTCGGCGCGCGGGTCGGCACCGAGGTGCAGCTGGTGTCGATCAGCATCGACCCGCAACGCGACGATGCCAAGCGGCTGAATGAATACGCCCGCTCGTTCCAGAACGGCCCCGGCTGGAGCTGGCTCACCGGCTCTACCCAGTCGGTCGCTGAAACCCTCAAGGGCCTGGGCACGTTCAACGGCGACTTGAAAAGCCATGCGCCGCTGATTCTGGTGGGCGATGGCAACAGCCGGCACTGGACCCGCTACTACGGTTTCACCGACCCGGCCGTGCTCACCCGCGAAGTGGAAAAACTCAGCGGCGAACGCAATGCCCACGCCAAACACACCGCCATTGCCATGGAGCAGCACCCATGAGGACTTTCGACCGTATCGCCTTGAGCCTGTGCCTGGGCCTCTTCAGCTCGCTGGCGCTTGCCCATGAGGGCCACCAGGAACCCGCACCTGCCACGCCCGCCACGCCCGCCGCGCAACCGGCCAGCGGCACGCGCGACGCCAAAACCTGGTTCACCGACACCCCGTTGCAGGACCAGAATGGCCAGACCCTGCGGTTCTACAGCGACGCGCTGCAAAACCGGGTGGTGCTGCTCAACGTGATTTTCACCAGTTGCAATGATGCCTGTCCGCTGATCACCCAAAAACTCAAGGAAGTTCGCGAAGTCCTGGGCGACAAGGCCGAGGGCATCACCTTTATCTCCCTTACCAGTGATCCGCTGCGGGACACCCCGGCGGTACTCAAGGCTTACACCTTGAAACAAGGGGTAGAAGACCCCCACTGGCTTTTTCTAACGGGCGACAAGGCCCAGATGGACCTGGTACTGGGGCGCATCGGCCAGATCGTGCCGACCCCGGAACAGCACTCCACGCAACTGATCGTCGGTGACGTGGCCAACAAGCGCTGGAGCAAGATTCGTCCCGATGCCCCGGCCGCCGCCATTGCCCAGCGCTTGCAGTTGCTGACAATGCCCCTGGTCGGCCGTTGAGCGCGCGCCATGAAAACCTCCCTCGTCCTCGGCCTGCTGCTCCTGTGCGGTCTGCACCTCGGCGCCCAGGCGCTGCCGCTGACCCCCAGCGAAAGCGCCGGTAAACGGCTGTATCGCGAGGGGCTGTCGGCCAGTGGCGAGCCCATCATGGCGCGGGTCGGTGCGGCGGGCATGCTACTGCCCGCCACCAGCCTGCCTTGCGCCAATTGCCATGGCGCCGACGGCGTGGGACGACCCGAAGGCGGGGTGCGACCGCCGGATTTGAGTTGGCCGCGGCTCAGCAGCACCTATGGCCAGCAACAGGTCAACGGCCGCGACTACCCGGCCTATACCGACGCCAGCCTGGCCAAAGCCATTCAGGAAGGCCGCGATCCCGGCGACAATCGACTCGACCCGGCGATGCCCAGGTTTGTCCTGTCGATGAACGATCAGCGCAACCTCACCGCCTATCTCAAGCGCGTGGCCGAAGACGGCGACCCTGGCCTCGACCCGGCCACCGTGCACCTGGGTACGCTGTTGCCAGCTTCCGGGCCGTTGGGCGAGGAGGGGGCCACGGTGGCGGCGGTGCTCAAGGGCAGCGTGGCGCGTATCAACGAAGCCGGTGGTATCCACGGCCGGCAGCTGCGCCTGACCATTCTCGACCCGGGGCCGGACCGCGCCAGTGCCGCGCAGGCGCTGGACCGCCTGATTGACCAGGAACAGGTATTCGCCCTGATCGCGCCCCTGGTGCCGGCACTGGACGCAGACCTGGCCACTCGTCTGGAACGCGCCGGCGTGCCGCTGATCGGTCCCTTGTCTCTGCTGGGAACAGCCCAGGCCAGCCGGCAGATTTTCGAGCCCTTGCCGGGCTTGCGCGAGCAACTGATCGCCTTGGCCGACTACGCCACCGAACAGCTCAAAGTGCTGCAGGGGCCCACGCTGATCACCTACCCGGACGAAGCCGGCCAGCGCCTGGCGGCCCAGAACCTGAGCCGGTATCTGCAGGATCACGCCTGGCAGAAAGTACGCCTGCAAGCCTACGACCCGGCCAGCGAAGAAGTGCCGCTAGGCTCGCGTTCGGTGTTTTACCTGGGCAGCGGGGCCGGTTTCAGTCGCCTGGCCGAGCGCCTGCAAGTGGCCGGGCAGGTGCCGTATCTGTTTGCCACCTCGAATCAGGTGGCGGGGGACCTGCTGCAGGTGCCCAGTGGTTTTTCTCGGCGAGTGTTCCTGGCGTATCCGTTTGTGCCCAGTGACTGGACCGTTGCTGGCCGCCTGGCCCTGACGCAGGTGCGCGCCAACCAGGGCCTGGGCGGCCAGCACGCGGTGCTGCAAGTGGGCGCCTACAGCTCGATGCTGCTGCTCAGCGAGGGCCTGAAACAGGCCGGGCGCGACACCAGCCGCGAGAAGCTGGTCGACGCTCTCGAAGGCCTGCACGACTTCGATACCGGGCTGACGCCCTTGATCAGCTTTGGCCCTGGCCGCCGCCTGGGCCTGAGCGGCGCCCATGTGGTGACCGTGGATCTGCCTGACCAGCGTTTCTACCTGGTAGCGCCCTATAGACCGATAGCAGCGATGCCCTGAACGGAGGCTCATCATGAAACTCAACACCTGGTTGCTCCTGCTGACCCTGTCGGTGCCGGTGAGTTACGCCAGCACCGGCCCGATCGCGGCGCGGGTCAATGGCGAGGAAATATCCGAATTTCGCCTGGAACGCTATTTCGCCGAGTTCCTCGAGGACCAGGGCCGGGCTTTGAGCAGCATTCGCAATCCCAAGGCCTACAAGCAACTGCGGCAAAAGGCCCTGGACGCCTTGATCGACAAGGAATTGCTGTGGCAAGAAGCCGTCAGGCGCGGCGTGGTGATCAGCGACGCACAGGTGCAGGGCCAGGTCGACCAGGCTCGCCAGGCCATCGGCGGCCCTGAGGTGTTCGCCCGGCGCCTGAACGATGCCGGTTTTGACGAAGCCAGCTTCATCGAGTACACCCGGCGTGACATGGCGGCGCAGCAGGTGTTTGCCGAACTGACCAAAGTGGCCGCGCCCGACGAAAAAGCGGTGCGGGCCTTCTACGAGGAACACCGCAGCGAAATGGGCCGGCCCGAGGAAGTACAGGCGCGGCATATCCTGGTGAAGGTCCCTGAAGGCGCAGATACCGCGACAATTGAAGCAGCGCGTCTACGCTTGGTAGACATGCGGTTGCAAATCGTTAACGGTGCCGAATTTGCCAGTATTGCCAAAAGTGCTTCAGAGGATGCTTCCGCCAGCAGCGGCGGGGACCTGGGATATTTCCCCAAGGGCCGCATGTTCCCTGAATTCGAAGCGACAGCCTTTGCCATGGCCCCGGGTGACCTCAGCGAGCCGGTACGCACTCCGGTGGGCTGGCACCTCATTTATTTACAGAACCGTAGCGAGCCCGCCGATGTCTCAGAAGAACAGGGACTGGAAATGGTCAGGGCTTACCTTGCTCGACAGCAACAGGTTGCCATTCGTGGCGAAGTGCTTGCGCAGTTGCGGTCGAGCAATCGAATTGAACGGATTGACGACGATTGAAGTTTGTTCCCCAATAGTGGGGAAAAGCTTCAGGGTGAATCCGTGCACTTGCCCCGGCTTTGGGGGGCACTTGGCGGTGGTGTGCTCGGGCGAAAAAGGTTTTTCATGAATATCAACTACATGCAGTGGTGAAAACTTCCGCGCCGAGTCTGGCATGAAGTGTGCGTTAGCCTGATTGAGGCGGCACTCTGCCAGGTTCGAGATTCGGACCTGCGGTTACAAGGAGTCCACCTTGTTAAACAAAGTACTGGTTGTTGAAGACGAACAGCTCCTTGCACATAACCTCCAGGATTACCTGCAGGCGCAAGGGCTGGAAGTCCGGATAGCACACGAAGGTGCCAAAGCCATCGGCGAAGCCGCTGATTTTGCCCCCGATGTGATGGTGTTCGATTACCGCTTGCCCGATATGGAAGGTTTTGACGTTCTCGAACAAGTCCGCCAGAACAGGAATTGTCATTGTGTACTGATTACAGGGCACCCAACCGCTGAAGTCTGTGAGCGGGCCCGGCAACTTGGAGTCAGTCACATCCTGTTCAAGCCGTTTCCTTTGGCGGAGCTGGCCCGGGCCGTTTGTGACCTTCTGGGGATGGAGCGCCGAACGAACACTGCTACAGGATTCGTCGAACGACGCCAGAGCAGGACCGAAAGTTTCCCGCTGCAGTTGTACGACGGAAGCTGGGTGCTGGTGGATCGCCGAAGAAACTCGAACTCCATGGCACCAGACGACGAACAATTGCTCACCGGGGAGTAATGACGCGACAAGTCGTTCCGGACCCCCCGTAACTGCTCGCCGCGTCGACAGGGCTCAAAGCCCCCGGCGTTGGAGAGCATGCCATGGACCGTCTATCCCTAGCCGTAGAACCGGCGCTGTTGGACACCGTACCGTCGCGTTTTTCCAGTGAACAACTGGCCCAGGCCCGCTCCCGCGCGGCCACTTCCGGCGAACGGGTGCTGGAAGCACTTGGGGTGTTGTGTGAACTGGCCCCCATGCCCTTCATCGAATGCCTGGGCACTACCCTGCATTACCCGGTGCTCGACACCGACACGCTGTTCAAGGCCACCCCGGTATTCGACCGGGTCACCCTGGCCCAATGCCTCAAGCGCGAATTTATCCTGCTGCGTCACGAAGAGACGGTCATTGGCGTGTTCGCCGACCCCTTCGACAGCGCGCGCCTGGCCTGGATCGACGACTGCCTGCACGGCGCGCCGTTGTACCTGGTGCACGCCGACGATCTCAAGGCCTACCTGGCCCGCCACGAGGAAAGCTTTCACGCGGTTGAATCGCTCAATGCCCAGGCCGACTCAGGGGTGGAAATCGACAAGCTGCAAAGCCTGTCCCTGACCAGCATCAGCGAGGACGCCAGTGTCGTGGTCAAGCTGGTCAACTCGACCCTCTACGACGCGCTGAAGATGCACGCCAGCGACATCCACCTGGGCACCACCGGCAGCGGCCTGGTGATCAAGTACCGCATCGACGGCGTGCTCAACAATATCAGCAAGATCCAGGGCACCGAGTTCGCCGAGCAGGTGCTCTCGCGGGTCAAGGTCATGGCCGAACTGGACATCGGCGAAAAACGCGTGCCCCAGGATGGCCGTTTCAAGATCGGTATCAGCGGGCGGCAGATCGACTTCCGTGTGTCCATCATGCCCAGCATCTTTGGCGAGGACGCGGTGCTGCGGGTACTGGACAAACAGGACCTGGCCGACAAGGTCAGTGGCGTGCAGTTGCAGGCCCTGGGCTTTGAAGACGAAACCCTGCGCCAACTGCGCCGCCTGGCGTCCGAACCCTACGGCATGGTGCTGGTGACCGGCCCGACTGGCAGCGGCAAGACCACCACGCTCTACGCCATGATCACCGAGATCAACCACGGCGTGGACAAGATCATCACCATCGAAGACCCGGTGGAATATCAACTGCCGGGTGTGCTGCAGATTCCTGTGAACGAGAAGAAGGGCCTGACCTTCGCCCGGGGGCTGCGCTCGATCCTGCGCCACGACCCGGACAAGATCATGGTCGGCGAAATCCGTGATCCGGACACCGCGCAGATTGCCGTGCAATCGGCACTCACCGGGCACCTGGTGTTCACCACCATCCACGCCAACAACGTGTTCGACGTGATTGGCCGTTTCACCCAGATGGAAATCGACCCCTACAGCCTGGTTTCGGCGCTCAACGCGGTGCTGGCGCAACGGCTGATCCGCCTGGTCTGCGCCAGCTGCAGCGCGCCGCATTTCCCAACTGATGACGAGTTGCACCTCTCGGGGCTCGACCCGCAACAGGTGACCGATTTCCACTTCGTGCACGGCAAGGGCTGCGGCCACTGCCGGGGCACCGGGTATCGCGGGCGTACCGCGATCGCCGAGCTGCTGCACCTGGACGACGAGCTGCGGCAGATGATCGTCGAGCGCCAGCCGATTTCGAAAATCAAGGCCCATGCCTGCAAACGTGGCTTGCGCTTGCTGCGCGAGTCGGCCCTGGAACTGGTGCAGGAAGGGCGGACCACGCTCGAGGAGATCAATCGTGTCACTTTTGTCTCGTGATCGTTTTGTCGCCGTACTCGGCGCCAGTGGCGTTGGCCTGGGCCGGCGCCAGGGCAGCGACACCCTGTGGCTGGGCAGCGTCGGTTTCATCGACGAAGGCTTCCATGCCTGGGCCGTCGCCCTGGAAACCCTCGACCGCCTGCTGGGCGAACATGCCGCTGCCGGTGCGCAGTTGAGCGTGGTCGTGTCGGGGCACTTCAGCCGCTTCTGCCTGGTGCCGTGGAGCGATCAGATCAACAGCCCCGAGGAACTGCGTGGCTTCGCCCAACTGTGCTTCGAAGACCTTTACGGTGTGCCGACGCAGCCCTGGAACCTGGTGTTGTCGGCCGAGCCTGCGGGTTACGACCGCATCGCTGCCGCGCTGCCGCAGGACCTGCTTGAGCGCCTGCGGACGCTGGCCAGCGCCCGGGGCCTGAAGCTGCGCTCGGTGCAGCCCTACCTGATGGCCGCTTTCAATCACTTCGATTCGAGCTTCGACGCCGGCGATTTTCTCTTCGTGGTCGCCGAGCCGGTGCGCAGCGTGTTGCTGGTGGCGCGGGAAGGGCGTTGGGCTTCGGTGCGTTCGGTGGGCAGCAGTGACAGCGATGCCGCACTGGCGGCGCTGATCGGTCGTGAAAGCCAGCTGCAAGCCTCCACCAGCGACCGCCCGCTGAATGTTTACCTGCATGCGCCGGCACGCATCGATTCGCACCCCGAGGTGCCGGGTGTTCACCTGCGCACCCTTGAAGAGGACCGGACAGCCGTACGCGACAGCCTGTACGTCATGTCCCGGGCGGTGGCCTGACATGCGCGCCCTGATGCTCGACTTCCAGCCGCGTCGCCGTTCCGGTCCCTTGGGCTGGAGCCTGCTGGCCGCCGGCGTGGTGCTGGCGCTGACTTGCTTGGCGCTCGGCCAGCACGTCAGCGACCAATCCAGCCAGCAGCAAGGTCACCTGCAAACGGCTCAGCGGGTACTGACCGGCGACACCGGTACCAAGCTCAGCCTGACCCCGGCGCAAATCCGCGAACAGGCGCAAAACCTGGCCGAAATGCGCAAGGTCTCGCAGCAGTTGCGCCGCCCCTGGGAGCACCTGTTCGCCACCCTGGAAAGTATGCCCCGGGACAACATTGCCCTGCTGACCCTGACCCCCGACGCTCGCAAGGGCCAGGTGCGCATCAGCGCTGAAGCGCGGGACCTGGAAGCGATGCTCGACTTCCACCGGCGCCTCGAAGCCAGCGACGAGCTGTCCGATGTGTCGCTGCTGAGCCACGAAATCGTCGCCAACGTGCCGGAGCATCCGGTGCAATTCAACCTGTCGGCTACCTGGGAGATCGGCGATGCAAATCCCTAGATTGATCGTCCACGAATACCTGCAAGGCCTCGGTGTGCCCGGGCTTGCCGGTATTGCCCTGGTGCTGCTGGCGCTGGTGTATGGCCTGGCAGGTTTGCTGCCGGACTGGCAGTCGCTGCAACAGCTCAGCCAGCAGACCCGGGAAGCCGGCGAATACCTGGCCAAGGTTGAAGAGGGCAGCGTGGCTGCGCCAGTGGTGCCGCAGCGCCAGCTCGATGACTTCCGCAGCAAGTTGCCGTCACAGCCCCAGGCAACGGTTGCCATCGACAAGATCTACGCCCTGGCCGCCCAGGAACGTATCACCCTGGCCCGCGGTGAATACTCCCTGGGCATCGATCCCAAGACCCACCTGGCGCGTTATCAGATCCTCCTGCCGGTGCGCGGCAGCTATCCGCAACTGCGGCGCTTCCTGCACGCCTTGCTCGGCCAGCTGCCGGCCGTGGTGGTAGAGGACGTGGAGTTCCAGCGCAAGAAGATCGCCGACACCGACCTCACCGGGCGGATCCGCATGACCCTTTACCTGTCGAGGTCGTGATGAAAAGCCAACGCGTAGTGGGCTGGCTGGCATTCCTCGGGGTTGCCGCAGCGCTCACCTGGGGGAGCGAGTTCTTCCAGTCGACAGAGGAGGGCGATGACACCGTCGCTGTCGTAGGCAGCCCGGCCAAAGCCAGGGTTAGCGGCGCCTTGCCGGCTGCACCCGCTGCTGGCAAACCCGCGCAGATCAAGGACCTGAGCCCGGCCGGCGATCTGTTCGCCGCCCGCAGCTGGAAAGCGGCGCCGACCCTCGCCGTCGTCACCGAACAACCCGTCAACGTCACCCCGGTGGTGCAAGCCCCTAGCGCACCGCCCATGCCTTTCCAGTTCGTGGGCAGGCTGGATGACCGTACCGATCTGCAGGTATTTCTGCAGAACGGCGAAAAAATATACGTCGTGCGCAAAGGGGACGTGATCGACGAAACGTGGCGGATCGAGGGCATTTCCGATGTGGAACTGAGCTTCGTTTACCTGCCTTTGCATTTGTCTCAGACGCTGTCTGTGGGGAGCACGCAATGAACCGATCCCGTTTGCTGATAAGCCTTGTCTGCCTGTGTGCAGGATTGGCCGCGTGCAGTTCCGCGCAGGTAGCCAAGCAGGAGGCGTCCGACCTCATTGAGTCGGGACAGTACGAAGCCGGCCTGGCCCGAATCGAGGAAGGCCTGCGCGAAAATCCTCGTGATACCGAGCTGCACCTGGCCTTGAACAGCAGCCGCGCCCGGGCGGTGACGGCGCTGCTGACCCAGGCCGACATGGACCGCGCCCAGCGTGATTTTGCCTCCGCCCGCATGGGCTATGGCCGGGTACTGACCATCGAGCCGAACAACCGGCGCGCCCAGGAATCCCTGAGCCAGCTTGAACACATGCGCAGCCAGGATGAAAAACTCGAGCTGGCCCGGGGCGACCTGCGCCGTGGCGACATCTACGCCGCCGACCGCCAGGTCAAGCAGATACTCGAGCTGGACCCGAAAAACGAAGGCGCCCTGGAGCTGCAAAGCAGCATCCGCCTGGTGCAGAGCCGTAACGTCGTGCAGTACCCGCAGCTGCGCACTCGCCTCGATCGGCCGGTGACCCTGGAGTTTCGCGATGCCAACCTCAAGACCATCTTCGAAGTGCTGTCCCAGGTCGCCGGGCTGAATTTCATTTTCGACAAGGACCTGCGCCCGGACATGAAAGCCACCATCTTCGTGCGTGACGTGCGCATCGAAGACGCCGTGGCACTGCTGCTGCAACAGAACCAGCTGCACCAGAAAGTGGTGAACGAAAACACCCTGCTGATCTACCCCGACTCGCCGCAGAAGCTCAAGGACTATCAAGAGCTGGTGATGCGCACTTTCTACCTGACCAGCATCGATGCCAACACCGCGCTGAATATGATCAAGACCATGCTCAAGACCCGCGATGTATTTGTCGACGAACGCCTCAACACCCTGACCATGCGCGACAGCGAAGACGCGATTCGCATGGCGGAAAAACTCCTGCAATCGCAAGACCAGTCCAACCCCGAAGTGGTGCTGGAAGTGGAAGTCATGGAGGTCGCTCGCCAGCGCATCCTCGATCTCGGCCTGCAGTGGCCCAATACCTTTGGCGTGCTCACCAGTGACGGCCAGGCGGTGTCGGTGCTCGACCAGCTCAGGGGTATCAACTCCAGCCGGATCTCGATTTCGCCTTCGCCCCAAGCCAAGATCAACGCCCAGGACAAGGACATCAATACCCTGGCCAGCCCGGTGATTCGGGTCAGCAACCGCGAGCAGGCACGCATCCACATTGGCCAGCGCGTGCCGATCATCAGCGCCACTTCGGTCCCTTCGACCCAGGGCCCGGTGATCACCGAAAGCGTGACCTACCTGGATGTCGGTCTCAAGCTCGAAGTCCAGCCCATCGTGCACCTGAACAACGAGGTGGCGATCAAAATCGCCCTGGAGGTCAGCAACGCGACCCCGCTGGAACCGACCCGCCAGGGCACCATCCCGGTTCAGGTTGACACCCGTAATGCCCAGACCACCTTGCGCCTGCACGACGGCGAAACGCAGATCCTCGCCGGGCTGGTGCGCAATGACCATGGCAGCAACGGCAACAAAATCCCCGGCCTTGGCGATATTCCAGGCCTGGGCCGGCTGTTCGGCAGCAACCGCGACGACGTCAGCAAATCGGAACTGGTGCTGTCCATCACCCCGCGCATCGTGCGCAACCTGCCATACCAGAGCCCCTCGGACATGGAGTTCCCTACCGGCACCGAAACCAGCATGCACATCCAGGCCCCGGACCGCTCGATGGACACCGCGATCCGCACCGAAACCATAGGCACGCCGGTGGTCGCCACCCGTGTCGTCGTCGAGAAGCCTTGATCATGAACGCCTCGCAACGCGGTTTTACCCTGATCGAAGTCGTGGTGACGCTGGCCCTGATCGGCCTGCTGGCCGGCATGGCCGCGCCGCTGACCGAGACCGTGGTGCGCCGGGGCAAAGAGCAGGACCTGCGCACCGCGCTGTACCAGATTCGCGATGCCATCGATGCCTACAAGCGCGCATTCGATGCCGGCTACATCGAGAAGTCGCTGAACAGCAGCGGCTACCCACCGAACCTGCAAGTGCTGGTGGACGGTGTGCGCGATGTGCGCAGTGCCAAGGGTGCCAAGTTCTACTTTTTACGGCGCATTCCCCACGATCCGCTGGCGTCGGTCAAGCGTGACGACGAAGGCGGTTGGGGTTTGCGCACCTATGAGAGTTCGGCCCAGAACCCGCGTGAGGGGGAGGACGTCTTTGACGTCTATTCCCAGGCTCGCGGCAAGGGGCTCAACGGCGTCGCCTATAGGGAGTGGTGAAATCATGCGTCGGCAAAAGGGATTTACCCTGCTGGAACTGATGGTGGTCATGGCAATCATCGCAACCCTGATGACCATTGCCTTGCCCCGTTATTTCAACAGCCTGGAAACATCGAAAGAGACCACCCTGCGCCAGAGCCTGTCGGCGATGCGTGAGGCGCTGGACCACTATTACGGCGACACCGGGCGTTATCCCGACTCCATCGAGCAACTGGTTGAGCAGCGTTACCTGCGCAACCCGCCGATGGACCCGATCGCCGAGCGCAAGGATGCCTGGGTCATGGTCGCGCCGCCGGAGGGTGTGGCGGGCGGTGTTGCCGATATCAAGAGTGGAGCCACAGGGAGGGCGCGTGATGGCAGCCTTTATTCCGAGTGGTAGGCCGTCCGCAGAGGGCGGTTTCACCTACCTGGGCGTGTTGTTCCTGATCATGGTCATGGGCATGGGCCTGGCCAGCGCAGGCGAGCTTTGGTCCACCGCATCGCGGCGTGACCGCGAGAAACAGCTGCTCTGGGTCGGTACCCAATATGCCCAGGCGCTGCGCAGCTATTACCGCAGTTCGCCTGGCCTGGCGCAGTACCCCAAGGAGCTCGAAGACCTGCTGGACGACCAGCGTTTTCCAACGCCCAGGCACCATATCCGCCAGCTCTATCCTGATCCCATCGGTGGCGGTGAGTGGAGCCTGCAACGGGGCTTTGATGGACGCATCACCGGCCTCAACAGCCCGTCTACCGACAAGCCGCTCAAGCAGGTGGATTTCCCCAGCCAGTGGTCGGACTTCACCGGCATGGCCAGTTACAAGGACTGGCAGTTTGTCGCCGAGAAAGCCTTCCTCGATGGCGCGTCGGGTCCGGCCAAAGGTCAGTCCAGCGCACCCGGGGCGTTGCGGCCATGAACCGCCAATGGCTGGCCGCCATGGCCCTGGTGCTGGTGCTGCCGTTCGCCTCGGCCGGGGAAGAGGACGAAATGATGGGCTTCATCGTCGATGACACGATCTCGCACATCGGCCACGAATTTTACTACTCGTTCAGTGAACGCCTGCGAGCGACCAGCCCGATGGATTTCAACCTGGTGGTACGCGAACGACCTTCGGCACGCTGGGGCAGCCTGGTGACCGTGGAATACCAACAGAGACTGGTTTACCGGCGCTTTCTACCGCCGAACACCGTGGAGCTCAAGGACGAGGCTTATGACGCCGCCGACTGGGTTCGCGGACAGATTGTCCAGCGCAAGCTGGAAGCCTTGTTGCAAGACACCACGGACCTTGAGAGGGACGAATTATGAAGACGACATTGTTTTCGCAGCGCAGCGGCCTCGCGTGGGCAGGCATGTGGCTGCTCGGGATTACCAGTTGCGGTGTGGTCCAGGCCACTGAGCTGGTGTACACGCCGGTCAACCCCTCGTTCGGCGGCAACCCGTTGAACGGCACCTGGCTGCTCAACAACGCCCAGGCGCAGAACGACTACGACGACCCGGACCTCAAGGATCGCACCGCGATCGCCGGCACCTCGGCCCTCGAGCGCTTCAGCAGCCAGTTGCAATCGCGCCTGCTGGGGCAGCTGCTGGACAACATCTCCACCGGCAACGCGGGGAGCCTGTCCACCGACGCTTTTATCGTCAATGTCATCGACGACTCGGGCGCACTGACCATTGAAGTGACGGACCGAGCGACCGGCGAAATTTCGGAAATCCTGGTGAACGGCCTGGCTCCTTGAGCCAAGGACTGATGGGGAGTAACGGACATGAAAAAAATAATTGTGCTAGGGATGCTGTTGGCAGCCTTGCAGGGTTGCAGCCTGCGCGAGCCGATGCCGGCCGAGCAGGACAGCGAAACCCCGACCCTGACGCCCAGGGCGTCAACCTACTACGACTTGATCAAGCTGCCGCGTCCCAAGGGCCGCTTGATGGCCGTGGTCTACGGTTTTCGCGACCAGACCGGGCAGTACAAACCCACCCCGGCCAGCTCATTTTCCACCAGCGTGACCCAGGGCGCGGCGAGCATGCTGATGGACGCCATGCAAGCCAGCGGCTGGTTTGTGGTGCTGGAGCGTGAAGGGCTGCAGAACCTGCTGACCGAACGCAAGATCATTCGCGCTTCGCAAAAGAAACCGAACACGCCGATGAACATCCAGGCGGAACTGCCGCCGTTGCAGGCGGCGAACATGATGCTCGAAGGCGGCATCATCGCCTATGACACCAATGTGCGCAGCGGCGGGGAAGGGGCCCGTTACCTGGGCATCGACATCTCCCGCGAGTATCGGGTCGACCAGGTCACCGTCAACCTGCGGGCGGTGGACGTGCGCAGCGGCCAGGTCCTGGCCAACGTGATGACCAGCAAGACCATCTACTCCGTGGCCCGCAGCGCCGGGGTGTTCAAGTTCATCGAGTTCAAGAAACTGCTCGAGGCCGAAGTGGGCTACACCACCAACGAGCCGGCGCAGTTGTGCGTGTTGTCGGCCATCGAATCGGCGGTCGGCCACCTGTTGTCCCAAGGCATTGAACGCAAAATGTGGCAGGTCGCCGGCGACAACTCGGCACCGCCACAAAATGAAACCATGGAACGCTACCTGTCGCAGAACCGCGTAGTGCCGGAAGGCGAGGAAGAATAACCGGGCGGTCCCAGTCTTCCCTGATCCCACAGGGACTTGCAGTGCACAGGCGACTCCTGCGCGACCAAACTGTAGGAGCTGCCTGTAGGAGCTGCCGAGTGAAACGAGGTTGCGATCTTTTGATCCTGGTGGTGGCTAAACCAGATCAAAAGATCGCAGCCTCGTTTCACTCGTCAGCTCCTACATCGAGACAGGGTTCGAGACCAGCAGCTCTGCCAGTACCCTAACCCTCCGATACTCAAGCGCATCGCCCAAACCCTGTGTTGCCTGAGGGCGAAGAAGCATAAGCGGATGATCCCGGCCTTCCTTGCTCCCACGGGGATTTGCAATGCACGCGCGATCCCTAAGCGACCAAACTGTAGGAGCAGCCTCGTTTCACTCGGCAGCTCCTACGGTCAGCTCCTAAAGAATGGTCTGCACCCCAAAGTCCTGATTGATGTCCAACATCTCGGGGGGCAGCCCAGAACCGCGCAAGCAAAAAAAAACCGCGACCTTCAGGCCGCGGTTTTGGTACCCCCCTATCAGTTATTGCTGCAACACAGTCGCCTGGTTAGCCCCGCCAAACTGCTGCACCGTCGCCATCTGCGACACGCCGCTCTGATCAACATTGGCAACGTTCCCGGTCCCGCCCTGGGTCACATATGCCACGTTCATGCTGTCGGCCTGTTTGACGGTGATCTGGTTGTCACTGCCATACATCTGCGTGGTGAACGCCTGGTTGCCGCTGCCCGACTGGTCGAACTCGCTGCTGTTGCCGGTGCCGGTGGAGGAACCCTGGATCAGGTTGGTGGTGCCGCGCTGGTCGGCGATGAGAATGTTGTCGGTGCCGTTCTGGTCGAAGTACAGCTCGTTGTAGGACTCGGCCTGGCTGACCGTGGTCTTGTTGCCCAGGCCGCTCTGGTTGGTGGTCATGATGTGGCCGGCGCCGGTCTGGGTGAAGTTGGCGATGTTGGCGTTGCCGGTCTGGTTGACGGTGGCGCGCTGGTTGGTGCCGAACTGGCCACCAGATTGTGGGCCTTTCCAGTTGCTGGCGTAGACCTTGTTCTCGTTACCCACCGAGCTGGCATTGAGCACATGGCTGTCGCCGCTCTGGTAGGTAAAGTGGATGTTGTTGGTACCCTGTTGGTATAGCGCCAGGGTCGAACCGATAGATTCGAACTGGTCGGCGTAGAGTGCGTTGAGGTCGCCGACTTGCACGACCTGGGCGTAGTTGTTTTGCCCAAAACTCTGGTCGACGATCGCTTCGTTGGCCTGCCCGTATTGATCGACGATAACCTGGCTGGCGGCTTGACCGAACTGCCAGACTTCACTGCCGTTCATGTCGCCGAACTGGCTGATGGTCACTGTGCCGCCAACGCCGCTGCGCTGATCACCGTAGGCGTAGTTGTCGCCGCCGTTCTGGTTGATCGCAATTTGGCCACCCGAGTGACCGACCTGTTCTGCGGTGCCATAGTTGGCGGTGCCGTACTGCACCACGGTGGCGACATTCGCATCGCCCACTTCCATCTGTTCGATGTAAGCCACGTTGCTGTCACCGTTTTGAAAGGTCTGGCCCGAGGCGCCTTGCTGGCTGTCCTGGTAAATGAACGAAAAGTTGCCGCTACCCTGTTGCTGTTGCAGCGCTTCGTTGCCGGTCAAGCCGATGGACTGGCTGGCATGGGTGTTGTTGAACGTACCCACCTGCCGTTGCACGATGGTGCTGCCGTCCTCGAACAGTTGCTCGGCATAGCCGGCGTTGTAATCACCGACCTGATTCTGGTCGATGCTACTGCTTGCAGTGTCCTGCACCGCCATCGCGTCGTTACCCTGGCCGAACTGCTGCTCGGTTGCGGTGCTGAACGGGGCCTGGGTCTGCTTCACATTGGCGATGTTGGCATCACCGAATTGTTTCTGGGTCGAGATACTGTCGTCGGCCATGGCCTGGGCACTGACAATGACCAGGATGGCGGCGGTGAGGGGCGTCAGTTTGAACATGATGAAACCTCCGGGTAGTGCAGTGCTTTAGCGATATTGTTTGACCGAAACGCTCATGCCATTGCCCGACTGGGTAACGGCGCTGGAAAGCCCCGTGCCGGCCTGGTCGATGGTGGCGTCGTTGTTGTTGCCGTTCTGGGAGATCTGCGCGCGGTTGTGGCTGCCGGTCTGGGTGATGCCGGCGTTATTGCCCGAACCTTGCTGGGTGATCAGGGCCATCAGGTCGTTACCTTGCTGAAGAATGAACGCCTCCTGATTGCTGCCCGACTGGACGATGCTGCCGAGCAACGACTGGCCGTTCTGTTGCAGCAGCGCGACGTTGGCCTGGCCGTTCTGGTCGATCAGTGCCTGTTGGCCAACCGGCGGTGGCAGCTCGCCGAGGTCGGTGGCGGGGGCCAGGTCGTCGTTGTCCATCAGGTCGTCGTCGGCGCGCGCGCCAGCGCCACTGCAGAGCAGAAGCAGGCAGAGCAGGGCGGCGGTCGACGTTTTCATGGCGTTGTCCTGTGAGAAGAGGCTGGCCCCGTCAACTCCTGGAGTTGACGGGGCGAGGGCTCAGTTCGCCGTTACCGACACCGTACGCACGGTGCCTTGGGACGAGGTGATGGTGGCTGTCGGGTTCGCCGACGGGATCACCGTGGTGCTGTTGCTGACCGTCAACCGCCAGCGACCGGTCACTGGCACCGTGGTGGTACCCAGGGTCACCAGGCCCGTCGGGGTGCTGACCCGGACGGTGATGGTGTTGCCGGTGATCACCGAGCTGGTGCCGGCAAAGTCCCAGGTGAAGCGGTTGTTGGAGCGTGCCGACACCGTGGCCGTGGTCACTGTGAAGTTCTCCGCAGCAGGCCGTGGCGAGACTTGCACGGTGACCGTCGCCGGGGCCGCTGACACAGCACCGAAGCTGTCCCGGACGGTGTAGGTGAAGGTCGTGGTGAAAGCCGTGGTCACGGTGGCCGGTGGGGTGTAGGTCAGTACCGTGCCGTTGCTGCTGACACTGCCGCGACCCGCCGGTGGTTGGCTGAAGCTGGCGACTGCCAGGGGCAGGTTGCCTTCCGGATCGGTATCGTTGGCCAGCACGCTGATCGGTACCGCCACGCCCAGGGTTGCAATGGCATCGTTGACGGCCACCGGTGCCTGGTTAGGTGCCACGGTGATGGTCACGGTCGCCGGAGCGGTCGAGGCCAGGCCTTTGATGTCTTGCGCCTTGTAGGTGAAGGTGGTGGTCAGCGGAGCGTTGACCACCGCCGGGGGGGTGTAGACCACTGCAGTCGTGCCGCTCAATGCCACGGTGCCCTGTCCCGCAGCCGGTTGGGTCAACGCGGTGATGCTCAGCGGCACGTCGCCATCGGGGTCACTGTCGTTGGTCAGCAGGTTGAGGGTGATGGGTACGCCGAAGCTGGTGCTGCCGCTGTCGGCGACGGCCAGTGGAGGCTGGTTTTCGCCGGTGTTCGGCGCGCTGCCAACTACCACTACTGGCTCGGTGTCACTGCCGCCGGCGGCGGATTTTACCGTCACGGAAGCGGGGGGCTGGGTCAGATCGGCTATGGTGATTTTCTGCAGGGTGCCGGATTTCGACAGGCGTCCGTAGCCTTGCGCGACCATGTCCGGAATGGCCACTTCATCGGTGGAGGTGGCCTCGATCAGCAGGCTGTGGTTAGACCAGTTGTAGCGTGCGGTCTGGATTTTCACCACGTCTGTGAGCTTGCTCGATACGGCTGTCGGCCGGGTAGTGCCTGCCGGATTGGAAGCGGTGACCACTATGACCGGAGGCACCGGCCCAATAGCCTGGCGCTGACCGAAGAATAGCCCGGTGTTGTCCCCAAACAGGGTGGTCTGGCAGGGCGAAAGCGGTGGTCCGGGAACCAGCGCCACGCTTTCGCGGAAGCACAGGGACGAACCGCTGCCGGCCTTGGCGAACACTTCGACGCGCACGTTGCTGCTACCACCCGAGGTGGTGCGCCGGTAAGTCGCGCGGTCCACCTCGACCGGGGTTTGCGCACGGGCGTCAAGGACCTTGCCGGCCACTGTGAAGAGGTTGGTCTGGATGGTGCCCGCAGGCCCGGTGACCCGCAGGAAGTTGGTGTTGTTCGGGCTGCCGGTGACCTGCTCGGTGAGGTTCGGGTCGCCGACGAAGGTTTCCACGCCACCAGTGTCCGGGTTCACCTCGGTATAGGGGCCGTTGATGCTGCGCAGGAAGGGGCCGATGGCGCCATTCACCGCACCGGTGAAATTGCCCGGTGCGCCGATGCCGATGTCGCGGGTGATGTTGATCGCACGACGGCCAGGTGCCGTCACGTTGACCGTTTCCACACCATACGGGTGGGTGATGGTGTAGACACCGGCCGTGGGAATGTTCACCCGGATGCGAATCCGCGCAAAGCTTTGCTGGTCGCCATCGATCGGATTCTCTGAAGCGAATGCCGCTTCGATCCCGGCCACGTAGGCATCTACGCCATAGCCGGCGCCGTTATCGGGGATGGCCGTCTCGGCAAGAAACCAGAAGGCTTCCGGTGGCCAGTTGTCCGGGAACACCATGGGTTGGGTGTCATCGTAAATACCCGGTTCCGGCAGCAGGGTGCACATGTAGGCCGGCGGTACCGAGGCCGGCACCCGCGAGCTGGCGGCCCGGGACTGGCACAGTTCCATCGAGAGTTGATTGTTGTCCTGATACCACATGGGGAATTTCCCCGTGGCAAAGGTATAAGGGCCCGGGTCGACGGCGGCGAGTTGCGCGAACGCGCTGCCGGACAGCGATAGAGTCAGTCCCAGGGCGTTGAGCGCCAGGCGTGGCCAATTGTTCATGATGCCTCCTGATGAGGATCTGGGCATGTGAGCGTTCATTGCACGATGACCACTTCTTCGGTGTCGCTGCCGCCATTGGATGACGTCACACGAACCCGGGACGGTGGAATCGGCGAGATACCGGTGGCCAGGGTTTTCACCGCGCCTTCGCCGCTGAGGGCGCCGATGGCGGCACCACTGCCTGACGTTGCCGTGAGCACTGGCGGCGAGGTTTCATCGCTGGTGGAGGCCACGAGGGTCAGCTGCCCGGAACTCAGGCTGTACTCGGCCCGCTGGATCACCACCAGGTCGGTCAGAGCCATGGGCAGGGTGGTCGGCGTGCTGCTGGGAATGGCCAGGTGGTTGTCGGCGGTCACTTGCAAGGTGGTCGGCAAGGTCGGGTTGGCCGACGACTGCGCGTACCAGTTGCCGGTGGTGTCGGCTTCACTCAGGTTCAGGACCGGGGTACTGCTGGAGAGGGTCACGCTCGCCGGTGGCGGTGGCGCCATTACGAACACGTCCTGCTGGGCCACTGGCGCGCTTTCACCGGCGGTGCGTGAGTAGGTACTCCGCTGGGCGATCATGGGCGTGGGGCGAACCACGGTGGATAATTTGCCCGAGATTGAAAACAGCGTAGTGCGAAGGTCCAGGCCGTTAGGGCCTTCGATGCGCACGAAGTTGGTGTTGAACGGGCTGCCGGTCACGGCTTCCGTGAGGTTGGGGTCGCCGACGAACTGTTCGGCGCTGCCGGTCAGCGGGTTGGTCTCGGAGTAGGGGCCGTTGACGCTGCGCAGGAAAGGCCCGACATCGCCCTTGAGGGCGCCGTCATAGGTTTTCGGCGTGCCGATGCCGATGTCCCGGGTCATGTTGATCGCGCGCCGCCCGGGGGTGTCGATGTTGAACACATCGACACCATAGGGGTGGGTGATCACGTAGGTGCCGGCGACGGGCACGTCGACGCGAATCCTTACCCGGGCAAAGCTGACCTGGTCGCCTTCCACCGGTTCTTCGGCGGCGAAGGCCGCTTCAATGGCGGTGCCAAATGCCAGGTCAATCCCGCGTGCGGCGTCGACGATTGCCGCGTCGGCAGTAAACCAGAAGGCTTCGTCGGGGAAGTTAGTGGGGAAGACGATTGGCTGCGCGTCATCGAAAACCCCGGGAGTCGGCAGCAGGTTGCACATGTAGGTCGGCGCGCCGGGTGCGCCTGGAACCCGCGAACTTACCGCCTTGGACAGGCACAGGTCGAGGGTCCGACCGTGCGTGTCCTGATACCAGGCGGCGAAGCCACCGTTGCCAGGTAGATAGGGTCCGGGATCGACTGCAAACAGCGCCGCCTGGGCGACGCCTTGAGCCAGAGCACTGACGACCAGGGCGGCCGCCGTTTTGGACAGTAAAGGGTGCATGAGTATTCCCTCTATTGGAGACCTGTCCCTTGGGGATGGGTCAGTTGAGAGGGGTTTCGGCAACTTCCGTACCAGAAAGCGAAAATGCCCCGCACAGGCCCGGCGCACGGGCGTGCAGGTGCGAGAGGGTGGCGTCTTGAGTGAAACACCATCGGGCCCCAGCCCCCAGAGTTGGGGGTAGATGGGGGCGGCGGGGAATGGGGGGCAGCCACCCCCGGGATCGGGCAAAGATCGGCGGGTGGGCTATAACCCTATAGGGGAATTCGTGCGGAACACTATCCATGGCCAGGTCGACTCAAACACTCGCGTCCCACCAGGGCGATGTTCGCCTGGGCTCGCGCAAGCAGCCGTTCAACCTGTTGCGCTGGTTTTCGCTGATCAGCATGGCGGTCATCGGCACGGTGGCGATCGCCCTGGGGGCAGTGTCGACCCGCTTCGTGATTACCGAAAGCGTACAGCGTGACGCCTTGCTGACCTCGCAGTTCATCCAGGCAATCGCTTCTGCCGAAGTGCGCCACGTGTCCATCCCGCATGTGCGGACCATGGGCGAGCTGCTTGACCCGCGCCAGGACCGCAATTTTTCCGACGTCGACCCCTTGGCCCGGGCCAAGGCCCGCGGCGAATTCCTTGACCATATCGAGCACCTGCCGGACGTGATTCTGGCCAACATCTATGCCCCCGACCGCACGGTGATCTGGTCGACCAACCCGTCCCTGATGGGCACCACCATCCACACCGATGATGACCTGGACCAGGCCTTCAATTCCAGAATCCCCGTGTCCGCCAGTTATCACGAAGTGGACAAGAGCCGCATGGAGCAGAAGTTCGTCACTCCCCCGGAATACATTTTCATAGAGAATTACATTCCGTTGTTCGATGCCGACGGCGACAAGGTCACGGCGATGGTCGAGATCTACAAGGAGCCCAAGGACCTGATTGATCGAATGCAGCGTGGCCTGTTGTTGATCTGGCTGGCCACGGCCCTGGGCGGCGGGCTGATTTACCTGGGGCTGTACTGGATCGTGCGGCGCGCGGCGAATTTGCTGGCGACCCAGCAGAAGCAGTTGATCACCAATGAAACCTTTGTGGCCCTGGGCGAAATGTCCTCTGCGGTTGCCCACAGCTTGCGCAACCCCCTGGCGACCATACGTTCCAGCGCCGAGCTGGCCCTGGAGTTCGACACTGGCGCGGCGCACAAGAACATCAACGACATCATCGGCCAGGTCGACCGCATGTCGAAGTGGGTGCGCGAGTTGCTGCAATCCTTGCGCCCGCTGAGCGAAGAAGCGGAACCGGTGAACCTGGTAGCAGCGTTGCACGACAGCCTCATGGCGTTCGAGCAGCAGATCGCCAAGGGCGAGATCAATGTGGTGTTCGAGCCCACCCAGACGCCAATGGTGCGCAGCCAGCAGGTGCAACTGAACCAGATCCTCAACAGCCTCGTGTCCAATGCCCTGGAAGCCATGGACAAGGGGGGCACCCTGACCGTGCGGCTGGAGCCGGGTGATGCCCGTAGCGTCAGCGTGGTGATAAGCGACAATGGCAAGGGCATGAACGCCGAACAACGCACCATGGCCTTCCGCCCGTTTTTCACCACCAAGCAGGGCGGACTTGGCGTCGGGCTGGTGTTGGTCAAGCGGATAATGGAGCGTTTTGGCGGCTCGGTGCAGCTGGAAAGTCGCGAAGGCGAGGGCACTTGCGTGCGCCTGTGGTTCAAGCTGATTCCCTGAAACTGGGGATGAACTTTCCCCGCTAGCGGGTGTCATTCCCCAGTCACTTCGATCAGTCATGGCACATTGATGTTGTTAAGCCATTGTATTGAATGACGTTAATTATTTTGTATTAATCTGTTACAAGTCTGGCGAGCTCCTTGCAATTCCACCAGTACCCCTTCTGACTGTGAGGCGGCTGGTGATGAACAGGCAATCGACACACCCCTTCAAACGAACCTGCAAGTGGTTCACGCCCGTGGGCATCCTCCTGATGACCCTGGCTGCATCTTCCTTGCGTGCCAGCCCGATCGACGACGAGCGACAGCCCGAACCTTCGGACCCTTCGGCTTATTACGACGAACCCGAGGACAAGGTCGGCGCCTTGAATGCGATCCTCACCATGCCGGAGGCCAACGAGGATTCCTTCGATTTACCCGATGGGGTCAAAGGCAGCCGCGACACGCCGCGTCAGGAAAACATCCTGCCGCCGACGGTGCAGACCAGTTTCAATTACCCCACGAATGGCAAGCCCAGCCCACTGTTTGGCGCCCAGCCGTTTACCCAGCAACTGGTGCTGTTCGAAGAATTCGGCCCGGAAAAGCTTGACCCGACCACACCGGCGGCACCCCTGCCGTTTCCGCCCGTGGCGATCGGCCCGGCGCCGCAACAGGACCCCACCAGTGCGGCGCGCAGTGCACCTCCAGGCGTCGCGCTAGATGCTTTCCTGCGTCAGCCGGGGCTGACACCTTTCCCCAGTCAGTTCTCCAACGTGGTGGACCGCAACCCCTGGCAGGCGCAGATCGAATATTTCCTCAACCGGCATATCGGCTCGTCGGCAGAAGGGCGCCCACCTGGAAAGGGCTGGTCCCACCAGCGCTGGAACGAGTTCTACCCGCAACTGGCCTACAAGACCGTGCAGACCGGTGCCCGGGTCAATGGCGGGCTGCGTGATAGCCGGCAGATGCATGGTTATGCCCTGGGCGAGTTCGGCCCCGGCGGGCTCTACCACAACGTGGCCGGCGTCCCGGCTACCGACGGCACCGCCAAGGGCGTCGACCCGCGCTTTCACCCGAACATGCCGGTGCAAAACCACAATTCGGTCTGGACCTTCGACGGCACCCTGCCGCCCAAGTTGTTGATGGTGCGCTACGGCCAGCCCGTCCTGATGCGGCACTACAACGGCCTGCCCATCGACCCGGCGGCCAACATGGGCTTCGGCCTGCATACCATCAGCACCCACGAACACAACGGCCACGCGCCAGCGGAAAGCGATGGCTATGCCAATGCGTTCTTCTTCCCCGGCCAGTATTACGACTATCGCTGGCCGATCCAGTTGGCCGGCTATGACAGCATCAACACCGATGCCCAGGATCCGCGCGCGGCGTTCCCCTGCTCGCCGGGCGAGACCCTCTGGACCAACGACCTGACCCCCAGCCGCAAGACCTGCGACCACGGCACGATCAAGATCCGTGGCGACTGGCGCGAAACCATGAGTACCCACTGGTTTCACGACCACATGCTCGATTTCACCGCGCAGAACGTCTACAAGGGCAACGCGGCGATGATGAACTACTACAGTGCCCTGGACCGCGGCAACGAGTCGGTCAACGACGGCGTCAACCTGCGCTTGCCCAGCGGCAGCGCCTTGCCGTGGGGCAATCGCGATTACGACGTCAACCTGGTGATCGCCGACAAGGCCTGGGATCAGTCCGGCCAGTTGTGGTTCAACCCGTTCAACACCGACGGCTTTCTTGGCGACCAGATCCTGGTCAACTGGCAGTGGAAACCCACCCTTGATGTACGCGCCCGCAGCTATCGCTTGCGCATCCTCAATGGCTCGGTGTCGCGTTACTTCAAGCTGGCCATCGTGCGCGAAATCAAGGGCAGCAGCGGCGAGTTCCAGGGGCCGAAAAACTCCGGGGTATCCTACAGCCGGGTGCCGTTCCACATGATCGCCAACGACGGCAACATCATGGAGCACAGCGTGCCCTTCGACGGCAGCATGGACCTGGATGCCGACGGCGATAAACAGAACCACAATGCGATCCTGCCGACCCAGGGCATCGCCGAACGCTTCGATATCATCGTCAACTTCGCGAAAAACGGCATTAAGCCAGGGGACAAGCTGTTCGTGGTCAACCTGCTGGCCCACGACGACGGCAAGGGGCCGAAAGAGCCAATCCCCCTTGGCGATGTGCTGTCGGAAAAATACCTCGCGGTGCTCAAGCAATCGAGCAAGGGGCCGCAATGGGACAAGGGTGACCCGGGGGTTGGCAAAGTCCTCCAGCTTAACGTCAAGGCCTACACCGGCCAGGACCTGGCCATGGATCCGGCAGCCTACGAGCCGGCCAAGCCGGGCAAGGCCGAAGGCATGGTGATGATCCCGCTGAAGATCCATCGTGACAACGCCGCCGACAAGCTGCTGCTCGCCCAGGCCCGTCACCGCACCTTCACCTATGGCCGCTCGGATGGCACCGATGCCGCGCCCTGGACGGTCAAGACCGATGGCGGTTTCGGCTACCACATGGACCCGCGGCGCCTCAATACCTCGATTCAGCTTAAAACCGGACCCACCGACGCTGGAGTCAGCGGTTTCGGCACCCTGGAAGTGTGGAACATCAAGGCCGGCGGCAAGGGCTGGAGCCACCCGGTGCACGTGCACTTCGAGGAAGGGATCATTCTCAGTCGCGGCGGCAAGGCGCCACCGGAATGGGAAAAATGGGCGCGCAAGGACGTGTACCGGATCGGCTCGGAAAACGACGGCCTGGACAGCGTGGAGTTTGCGATCAACTTCCGTGAGTTCGGCGGCACCTACATGGAGCATTGTCACAACACCCAGCACGAAGACAACTCCATGCTGCTGCGCTGGGACCTGGAAAAACCCGGGCAATTGCAGCTGATGCCAACGCCACTGCCAAGCTGGGACGGGGTGCGCTATGTGAACTCCGCCGCACTGCCAACCTTCCGCACCGGCGACGGTTTCGGACCGCAAGTGACGGTGAAAAAATGAACCGCCTACCGGTCGACCGGCCACTGCACACGCCGCGCTCCCGTGCCCTGTCCATGCACCTGGTGCTGCTGCTGGTGACCTGCGTGCTGGCTGGCCGGTTGCTGCTGGCACACGAGGCGGAGTCCGCGGCGAATGGCTCGGTGACGCCCTGGGGCGGCGATTATTTCCCCAACACCCAGCTGACCAACCAGGACGGTCAACAGGTGCATTTCTTCGACGACCTGATCAAGGGCAAGGTGGTGGTGATCAACTTCATCTTCACCTCGTGCAGCGACTCCTGCCCGCTGGAAACTGCGCGCCTGCGTCAGGTGCAGACGCTGTTGGGGGATCGGGTCGGCAAGGACATCTTCTTCTATTCGATCAGCATCGATCCGCTAAGCGACACACCTGCCGTGCTCAAGGCCTACGCGCAACGCTTCAAGGTCGGGCCGGGCTGGCAATTTCTGACCGGTGAATTCGACGATGTCACCGAGCTTAGACACAAGCTCGGGCTGTTCATCGAAGGGGTCGACAACGGCCGTAACAAGGACCACAACCTCAGCCTGATCGTCGGCAACCAGGAAACCGGCCGCTGGATGAAGGCCTCGCCCTTTGAAAATCCGTGGATCCTCGCCGATCAGCTGGCCAATACCTTGCAGAACTGGAAGCAGCCGAGCATTGAACAAAGTTATGCCGACGCCCCGCAGATCCGCCCGCCGAGCACCGGCGAAGAACTGTTTCGCACCCGCTGTGCTTCGTGTCACAGCCTTGGCCCGCAGGATGGCCAGGGCATTGGCATGCGCAGCATCGGGCCGGACCTGATCGGCGTGACCCGCCAGCGCGACCCGGCCTGGTTGAGTCGCTGGATTCGTGAGCCGGACCGGATGCTGGCGGAGGGGGACCCGATCGCGACGGCGCTGTTCGAACGCTTCGAAAAGATCCCGATGCCCAACCTGCGGCTGGATGAAAGCTCGGCCCAGGCGGTGATTGATTTTCTGACGCAAGAGACCGAACGCCAGCAGGCGCTGGCGGCACAAACACAATAGCGGCGATTTACCATCATTGGACCGTCGGAGGCGTTGATTGCCACCTACACTGATTGGGAACGCGCCCCTGTATCCCGGGATAGGCCCATGCACAGACCACAACAATTAAAAGCATCTGCGCCGCCTTTGGCCGCAATGCGGGAGGGCTGGCCTGGTCAGTTCAATCTGCTGCGTTGGTTTTCCGTGGGCAGCTTCGTCATCATCGCCGCCGTGGCCCTGGGCCTGGGTTATATCTCCACGCGTTTTGTGGTCGAGGAGAGCATCGAGCGTGACTCCATGCTGACTGCGCAATTCATCCAGGCCATCGGTGACGCTGAAATCCGCCATGCCTCGATCAATCCGCGCCGGACCATGGGCGAGATGCTTGACCCGCGTGATGACAACGCTTATCCGGACGTAGACCCCGCGACACGCGCGGCGGCCCGGGTTGAATTTCTCGACCACGTGGAGCACTTGCCGGACATCCTGCTGGCCCACGTCTTTGCACTGGATCGCACGGTGGTGTGGTCGACCAACCCCGACCTGATCGGTGAGCGCATTACCGGTGACGAAGAACTGGACGAATCATTCACGATGAAGGAGGCGGTATCCACCAGCTATCACGAGGTCGATGATGAGCGTCCCGAGCAGCGGTTCCTGCGCGAGCCGGCTTATCTGTTCGTCGAGAACTACATCCCGATGTTCAACGCCGACAGGAGCAAGGTCATTGCCATGGTGGAAATCTACAAGGAGCCCGTAGACCTGGTAGCGCGCATCCAGCGAGGCTTCAAGGCCATCTGGCTGGCCACTGCACTGGGCGGCGCGGCCATCTACCTGGGCTTGTTCTGGATCGTGCGGCGCGCTGCCAGGCTGCTGCAGGCCCAGCAGAAACTGTTGATCGCCAACGAGACCTTTGTAGCCCTGGGGGAGATGTCATCCGCAGTGGCGCATAGCTTGCGCAATCCCCTGGCGAACATCCGCTCCAGCGCCGAACTGGCCCAGGACATTGCCAGCCAGAACGCTCAGAAAAACATAAGCGACATCATCAGCCAGGTCGATCGCATGTCGCGCTGGGTTCGCGAATTGCTGGTGTCCTTGCGCCCGGCCAATGACGATTCCGAAGCCGTGGACCTGTTGCTCGCCGTCGAGGACACGCTGAACGCCTTTGAACCGCTGATCCGCCGCTCGAACGTCGAGGTGCGCTTCACTCCGCGCTTGATCGAACCGGTCGTCAGTCAGCGGGTGCTGCTCACGCAGATTCTCAATAGCCTGTTTGCCAATGCCCTGGAGGCCATGCCCAAGGGCGGCGTGCTGACGATCGGCCTCGATTCGTCGCAGCCGGGGCAGGTGAGCCTGACGTTGAGCGATACCGGCAAAGGCATGACCGCGCAACAGCAGCAGATGGTCTTCAAGCCGTTTTTCACCACCAAGCAAGGCGGTTTGGGCGTGGGCCTGGCCCTGGTCAAAAGAATAATGGAGCGTTTCGAAGGCTCGGTCGAACTGACCAGTCGGGAGCTGGAAGGAACCCGCGTATGTCTCAACTTCAAAGTGGCAACGGGAGGGGAATATGGAGCACAGCATACTGCTGGTCGAGGATGACGAACTTCTTGCCGAGAATATTCAGACCTACCTGGAGCGCAAAGACTTCGAGGTCACGGTCTGCCACTCGGCGGAAGATGCACTGGAGCAATTGCGCACGTTTGCGCCTGATGTGGTACTGACCGACAACTCGTTGCCGGGCATGAGCGGTCACGACCTGATCCAGAAGCTGCGCGTCAGCGCGCCGGATCTGAAAGTGATCATGATGACCGGCTACGGCAATGTCGAAGACGCTGTGGTGGCGATGAAAGAGGGCGCCTTCCACTACGTCACCAAGCCGGTGGCCCTGCCGGAGCTCAAGCTGCTGCTGGACAAGGCCCTGGCCACTGATCGAATGGAGCGCACGCTGTCGTTTTATCAGGAGCGTGAAGCACAGAAGTCCGGCGTGCAGGCGTTGATCGGCGAGTCGGCACCCATGCAATACCTCAAGGGCACCATCGCCCAACTGCTCGACGCCGAGCGGCGCATGGCCAACACCGACTTGCCGCCGGTCCTGGTGGAGGGCGAGACCGGCACCGGCAAGGAACTGGTGGCCAGGGCGCTGCATTTCGACGGGCCGCGCAGCAAAGGTCCGTTCATTGAGTTCAACTGCGCCTCGATTCCATCGAACCTGGTGGAGTCGGAGTTGTTTGGCCACGAGAAGGGCGCCTTCACCGATGCCAAGGACCGCCGGGTCGGATTGGTCGAAGCCGCCGATGGCGGCACCCTGTTCCTCGATGAAGTGGGCGAGATGGACCTGCTGCTGCAAGCCAAGCTGCTTAAACTGCTGGAAGACCGGACCATCCGCCGGGTCGGGTCGGTGAAGGAGCGCAAGGTCGACCTGCGGGTGATCAGCGCCACCAATTGCAACCTGGAACAGATGGTGCAGCAAGGCAAGTTCCGCCGCGACTTGTTCTTCCGCCTGCGGATCATCTCGATCAAGGTGCCGCGGCTGTATGCCCGCGGCGAAGACATCCTGCTCCTGGCCCGGCATTTCCTGGCGGCCCACGGCAAGCGCTATGGCAAGCCGAACCTGCATTTCAGCGATCAGGCCGAAGAACTGCTGCTCAGCTACAGCTGGCCGGGCAACGTGCGCGAGCTGCGCAACATGCTCGAACAGACCGTGCTGCTGGCCCAGAGCGATACCATCGCAGCCCATCAGTTGAACGTGTGCCTGAGCCTGGTGGACGATCCACCCATTATCCAGGAGGCGCAACACCACGAGCCGCGGCCGGTCTACAACGGCACGGAGTCGATGAACCTGCCGGAGGTCGAGCGTGACATGGTGCGCAAGATGCTCGACAAGACCGACTGGAACGTCACCAAGTCAGCGCGCCTGCTGGGCTTGAGCCGCGACATGCTGCGCTACCGCATCGAAAAGCTCGGCCTCTCGCGTCCGGACAAGCGCCAGTGGTAGCCGGGCTACAACGCCGGGCCCTGGCGACTCAGGCAGGCGAGCAGGCACGTGGGGTCGAGGACTTCTTCGTTGACGTACACCCCGCGCTGCGCGTCATAGGAGCGGATGAACACCCGTACGCTGGCGTCCGCGATGGTCGGCAGGCGCGAGTCGGTAAACTCCTGCCGGCTGGCTATCGGGATGAAGTCCTGAGGCGAAGTCGAGATGTATGACCCCGGCGGCACGGTGCTGATGGACGGAGGCGAGGGGTGGGCGAAGGGCTGGTCCGCGCCGTAGTAGATGAACTCGCTGTTGTAGGTCTGCGTCTGCATCGGACTGTCATCGGCCTGGGCGCCGTTGGCACCGAGCAGGCATACAGCGAGCGACATCATCAGCTTGGTGTTTTGCATGGCATCACCTGATTTTTCGGTAATTTCCCCAAGGTCGTTAACTATAGACCTTGCGCAGGGGGCACACGTTCACCGCCAGGAGATTCCCCTCGCAGGGGCGAGCTCTGCTCGCGCTTAGGCTATTGAAGTCAGCGAGTTTGCCCCTTACAAGAATCCAACAATCTCCCAATGGGTTTTCCTGCACCTCTCACCTAGACTCCTTCACCGGTCAATCAAGACCAGATCTCTGGAGCCTGCAATGGAAATGCCGACCAAGGAAACAGCCATCGCCAGCAACCGCGAGGCCTGGAACGACTCCGCCCGCCATCATCGGGACAATCCTGAATGGCCGGCGCTGCTCAGTGCTGTAGAACACAATGATTTCAGCTGTCTTGACACCACCTTGCACATGCTGCTGGAGCAAGTCGGCGTCGCAGGAAAAGACCTCGTGCAAGTGGGCTGCAACAACGGCAGGGAAAGCCTCTCGCTGTTTGCCCTTGGTGCCCGTAGCGTGGTGGGTATCGATCAATCCGCCGCTTTCCTCGATCAGGCGCGGGAACTGGGGGCGCGCTCGCCCCATCCTGCACAGTTCATCGAAGCCGACATCCATCACCTCCCAAGCGATCTCCACAATCGTTTCGATGTGGCACTGGTCACTATTGGCGTATTGAACTGGATGCCGGACATTGGCGAGTTCTTCCGCCATGTGGCCCGCATCCTCAAAACCGGTGGCGCGCTGGTGATCTACGAAACCCACCCGTTTCTGGAGATGTTCGACCCCGAGGCGAGCGATCCGTACCGCCTGGACAGCTCCTACTTTCGCAGCGAACCATTCGTGCAAACCCAACCGATTGTCTATGCCGGCAAGGTCGAGCAGCAGTCCGCAGCGTCATACTGGTTCATCCATACCCTGGGCGACATCTTTACCGGCGCCCTCGATGCAGGTTTGGCGATCAGCCATTTCAAGGAGTATCCACACTCCAATCGCGAAGAACTGTACGACCGCTATGAGCAGCAGAGCGCCCAGTTGCCCATGTGTTTCACCTGGGTGGCGGTGAAAACCTGATTGAGAAAGATGGGGCAATCCGTATCCTGTGCAGCCTGCATAGTGCTCGTCTGATCAGGAGTGAAAATGAACAACGCCGCTGGAATCACGGTTGCCTTGTTGCTCAGTGGTGCATTGTTCACCGCGCAGGCCCATGGTGCGGGTGATGTGGAGGCAGGGCAGAAGCTGTTTGGCCGTATCTGCGGCGGCTGCCATCAGGTCGGAGAGTCCGCCCGGGCGTCTTTCGGCCCGCAGCTCAATCAGATTTTCGGCCGGATGTCCGGCAGCACCACGGATTACCAGTATTCCGATGCGATGAAATCAGCCGGTATCACCTGGACCACGCAAACGCTCACCGCGTACCTGGAAGCACCGAAAAAGGTGGTGCCCGGGACCCGAATGATCTTCTGGGGGCTCAGCGATCCGGATAAAGTCGCGGATGTGCTGGCCTACCTGCAGACGTTCCAGGACGGCCAATGACCAGACAGAAAAAACCCGGCTGCTGAGGCCGGGTTATTTTCGGGTGCTGCCGTTAACACTTTACTCATGCGTTGCGACTCTCGATCAGGCGATCGGAGCCACCTTCGGCCACACGACGCTCCAGCAGACGATCGGAGCCACCTTCGGCTACACGACGCTCCAGCAGACGATCGGAGCCACCTTCGGCTACACGGCGTTCCAGCAGACGATCGGAGCCACCTTCGGCCACACGGCGTTCCAGCAGACGATCGGAGCCGCCTTCGGCTACACGGCGTTCCAGCAGACGATCGGAGCCGCCTTCGGCCACACGGCGTTCCAGCAGACGATCGGAGCCACCTTCGGCTACACGACTTTCAATCAGGCGATCCGACCCGCCTTCAGCGACGACGGGCTGGGCGGAAGTGGCGGCGAAAGCGTTAACTGCAAAAACCGAGAAGGCGATGCTGAGAAGGACCTGGCGTTTCATGATGGTGTGCTCCGGGGTGTTATTGGTTGGTATGGAGCTGATGTTACGCCGGAGATTTATTATGAGAACTTCATTGAGTTGATGGTGACTATCGACGCCAGCAATGGCTGCCAATCGCCCATCACTGGGCAGTGATACACAGATCACCCGTCGCCCGGATCAATGCCTGTCCATGCAGAGCGTCCTTGATCAGGCCGGACCGGGCGGTGGCTAGCCACAGGGGGCAGTCGGGGTCGGTACGATAGCGGGCGAACGTGGCGTACTCGGTCAACAGTCGGACTTGCAGCTGATCCAGGCGCGGCCGGACCTGCGTGGAAAGGTCTGGCCTCGGCGTATCGGGTGCCTTGCCAGCCGCTTGCCACTGCGCAAGCAAACCGTACTGCACCAGCTTGCTGGCCTCAATCTGCGCGGCAATCAACTCCGCGACCTCGTCCGGGTCGAGTTTGCGTTCCAGCGCCTGTTTCCTGGCATTGGCAATGACTTGCGCTTCCCGCGCACTGTCTTGCGTCGGCTGGCGCGTATCCCATTTGCTCAGCGCCACCTGATCGGCAATGCTCAGCCGCTCATACATCGTCACCAGCAATGGTCGCAAACTGTCGGGCGCCGGGGCGGGCACGGCCGCCTGCGCTCCACACATGAACAAACCGAGCATCGCAGCAGGCAACAGCTTTGGCAGGGACGGGCACAAGCGCATTGGCAAAAACCTCATGGGTACAGTGGTCACTACTCAATAAGTATGTAACACAGGTGTGCCGGTGGTCATAAGTGTCAAATTGCCTGGTTTGCCCACAAAAATGTATGGTCAGCCCATCTCCTGCAACCTCATGGGCTGTTTTCGGTAAAGCTGGCTTGCGCTAATGTATCCGGGCTCGTTGTGAGCGTTGCTGTAACAACGCTCGGCCCTCGATGAGTAGCCG
>NZ_SCFH01000007.1:0-344299 GCF_022496665.1 Pseudomonas sp. TMW22090 | reverse complement strand
GAACTCAGCAGTGAAACGATGCATCGCCGATGGTAGTGTGGGGTTTCCCCATGTGAGAGTAGGTCATCGTCAAGATTAAATTCCGAAACCCCTATCTGCGTATGCAGGTAGGGGTTTTGTTTTTGTCCGCAAGAAACTTCAGGCCCTCGTGTTTCTATGCAATCGCTCGGTGCATGGCTATCATGCGGGCCTCATTGTGAGGCGAGACTTGCATGCTGACGTTGTTGAAGCTTCTTAAGGATGGCCGGTTCCATTCTGGCCAGGCCCTGGGCATCGCCCTGGGTGTCAGTCGTAGTGCGGTTTGGAAACAGCTCCAGCTCCTGGAAGCTGAGTTGGGCTTATCCATCCACAAAGTGCGCGGCCGCGGTTATCAACTGGCTGCGCCATTGACGCTGCTCGACCCTGTCAGCATCCGCGAGGCGGCTCCTTCCTGCGAATGGCCCACCCTGGTCTTCGACTCCATAGACTCGACAAATGCCGAGGCCTTGCGCGCGATCGAGCGTGGCCAGGCCGCACCATTTCTGGTGGTTGCCGAACGGCAGACGGCCGGGCGAGGGCGGCGCGGACGCAAGTGGGTCAGCCCTTTTGCCGAAAACGTCTATTACAGCCTGGTGTTGCGCATCGACGGTGGAATGCGGCAGCTGGAAGGTCTCAGTCTGGTTGTAGGCCTGGCAGTGATGCAGGCCCTGCGCGAGCTCGGAGTGTCGACTGCTGGTCTTAAATGGCCAAACGACGTATTGGTCGGGCAGAAAAAAATCGCCGGCATACTTCTGGAGCTGGTGGGCGATCCCGCTGACGTATGCCACGTAGTGCTAGGCGTTGGAATCAATGTAAACATGCAGATGACTGATGAGGTTGATCAGCAATGGACGTCGATGCGTCTCGAGACTGGCAAGGTGTTCGATCGCAATCATCTGGTCGCAGCCCTGGGTGTGAAGCTGCAGGGTTATTTGCACCGTCATCAGACCGATGGGTTTGCTGCCATCCAGTCGGAGTGGGAGCAGAATCATCTGTGGCAGGGGCGCGCCGTATCGCTGATTGCCGGGGTCAACCAGATAGATGGCGAAGTGCTGGGTATCGATAAGCAAGGTGCTTTGCGCTTGAAGGTGGGTGGTGTGGAAAAAGTCTTTAGCGGTGGTGAGCTCAGCCTGAGGTTGCGTGATGATTCTTGAGCTCGACTGCGGAAACAGTTTTATCAAATGGCGCGTGCTGGGTGCGGGCGGCGGTATGACGGTGGGAGAGGGGGTCGTTGACTCGGATCTGGCGTTGCTCGAGAGCCTGAATGCCATCGTGAGCCTGTCATTGACCTATTGCCGGCTGGTAAGCGTCAGGACCACCGAAGAAACCGGTGCATTGACCGCCTTGCTCAAGAGCGCTTATGGCGTGTCAGTTGCCTGCGCTGCGCCCTCTCGCGAAATGTCCGGTGTTCGTAACGGCTATGAAGAATACGAGCGCTTGGGGCTCGATCGCTGGCTGGCGATGCTGGGTGGATTCCATCTGGCGTCGGGCTCGTGTCTTGTGCTCGACTTCGGTACAGCTGTTACCGCTGACTTCATAGACAGCGACGGCGCGCATCTCGGTGGCTTCATCTGTCCGGGGATGCCCTTGATGCGCCATCAGCTGCGCACCCACACGCGCAAGATACGGTATGGCGACATCGCAGCCGAGCGCGCGCTGGAAAGCCTTGCTCCTGGTCGCACCACCGTCGAAGCGGTAGAGCGCGGATGCTCGTTGATGCTCAGGGGATTCGTGCTTACGCAATTGGAGATGGCGCGCAGTTACTGGGGTGAAGACTTTGTGGTTTTTCTCACGGGTGGCGACGCAAGTCTTGTCTCGGGCGTCGTCCCTGAAGCCCGCGTGGTTCCAGATCTGGTGTTCGTGGGCCTGGCGATGGCGTGCCCTTTGAGTTGAGGTATTTATGCGTTGGTTGTTCCTGCTACTGCTAGTGCTCAATGTTTTCTATTACATCTGGCATCAACAAGAAGCGCCCTTGCGGGCCAAGGATGTCACGCCTTTGAGCCTGTATCGTGGTTCGCAGCAGGATATTCGCCTGCTGAGCGAATCCACTGATGCCGCGCGGGACAAGGCCAAGGCTGTTCAGCCAGATAGCGGGTGCCTGTATGTAGGGGGTTATTCGCGGCAGGACGTAGCTCAGGCTGTCGAGCGAAGGTTGACTGGCATGGAGATCAAGTTTCAAGCTTTGCCGCGCGACCTCCCGGATGCGCCTGGTTACTGGGTGCGGATCGCACCTGAAAGCCGACGCTGGCTGGATGATGTGCAGTTGCAAAACCTTTCCAGAGAATTCAATGAGTTAAAACATAAAATAATGCCGTGCGAGGGGGTTGCACAGGCGGATTAGTTTGCATAGAATGGCGCCCGCTTCGCAGTGAAGACCTTTAAAGGTCAACGCAGCGGAACGAGGTCAACGCAGCTAACCTCAGGTTTTTAATGAGAAAATGCTTGACAGAAGGCTGGCATGATATAGAATGCCGGCTCGCTTAGGAGGGGTTCCCGAGCGGCCAAAGGGATCAGACTGTAAATCTGACGTCTACGACTTCGAAGGTTCGAATCCTTCCCCCTCCACCATTTTTAGCGAGAGTTGCAAGCTCGCGGGTATAGTTTAGTGGTAGAACCTCAGCCTTCCAAGCTGATGATGCGGGTTCGATTCCCGCTACCCGCTCCACG
Source organism: Pseudomonas sp. TMW22090 (assembly GCF_022496665.1). NCBI lineage: Bacteria > Pseudomonadati > Pseudomonadota > Gammaproteobacteria > Pseudomonadales > Pseudomonadaceae > Pseudomonas > Pseudomonas sp. TMW22090. The sequence continues at coordinate 341,614 of NZ_SCFH01000007.1, read as the reverse complement.
TTTGCGGATCTTGCACAGTGTTACGCTCTTGTAGCTCAGTTGGTAGAGCACACCCTTGGTAAGGGTGAGGTCAGCGGTTCAAATCCGCTCAAGAGCTCCATATAACAAGGCAGATATGAAAATATCTGCCTTTGTTTTAATGGCTTGTTTGACTTGTAACATTCTTCTCCTGAGGGTGATTTCGATGGCTAAGGAAAAGTTCGAACGTAATAAGCCGCACGTCAACGTAGGCACCATTGGTCACGTCGATCACGGCAAAACTACTCTGACTGCAGCCTTGACCCGCGTCTGCTCCGAAGTGTTCGGTTCGGCAAAGGTTGACTTCGACAAGATCGATAGCGCCCCAGAAGAAAAAGCTCGTGGTATTACCATCAACACCGCTCACGTTGAGTACGATTCGGCCGTGCGTCACTACGCACACGTTGACTGCCCTGGTCACGCCGACTACGTAAAAAACATGATTACCGGTGCTGCACAGATGGATGGTGCGATTCTGGTTTGCTCGGCCGCTGATGGTCCGATGCCGCAAACCCGTGAGCACATTCTCCTGTCGCGCCAGGTAGGCGTTCCGTACATCGTTGTCTTCCTGAACAAGGCTGACATGGTAGATGACGCGGAGCTGCTTGAGTTGGTTGAGATGGAAGTGCGAGACCTGTTGAGCACTTACGATTTCCCAGGTGATGACACTCCAATCATCATTGGTTCGGCGTTAATGGCGTTGAATGGTCAAGACGACAACGAGATGGGCACCACTGCCGTCAAGAAGCTGGTCGAGACTCTGGATAGCTACATTCCGCAGCCTGAGCGCGCTATTGATAAGCCGTTCCTGATGCCGATCGAGGATGTGTTCTCGATCTCCGGTCGCGGTACTGTTGTGACTGGTCGTGTTGAGCGTGGCATTGTTCGCATCCAGGAAGAGGTTGAGATCGTTGGTCTGCGTGACACGGTCAAGACCACGTGCACTGGTGTAGAGATGTTTCGCAAGCTGCTCGACGAAGGTCGTGCAGGTGAGAACTGCGGCGTATTGCTGCGTGGTACCAAGCGTGATGATGTTGAGCGTGGCCAGGTATTGGTCAAGCCGGGCACCGTCAAGCCGCATACCAAGTTCACAGCTGAAGTTTATGTTCTGAGCAAGGAAGAGGGTGGTCGTCATACGCCATTCTTCAAAGGCTACCGTCCACAGTTCTACTTCCGTACGACTGATGTGACTGGTAACTGCGAGCTGCCAGAAGGAGTTGAGATGGTTATGCCGGGTGATAACGTTCAGATGACCGTTACCCTGATCAAAACCATCGCGATGGAAGATGGTCTGCGTTTCGCTATTCGTGAGGGCGGTCGTACCGTCGGCGCGGGTGTCGTGGCAAAAGTCATCGAGTAAGTTGTTGTAATGTCTTTTTCAGGCCGGCATAATGGTCGGCCTGATTTTGTTTTAGGTCAGTAGCTCAATTGGCAGAGCGACGGTCTCCAAAACCGTAGGTTGGGGGTTCGATTCCCTCCTGACCTGCCAGATTCACTTGGTGGGTTTGGCTTTCTTTTCACAGGATCTTCATAGATGACTCCTAAAGCTGAAGCTCAAGGCTCTCGCTTCGATCTGCTCAAGTGGCTAGTAGTAGTCGCTTTGGTGGTTGTTGGCGTTGTTGGCAATCAGTATTACTCTGCTTCGCCGATCCTGTACCGCGTACTGGCACTGCTCGCCATTGCTGCTGTAGCTGCCTTTGTAGGCCTGCAGACAGTTAAGGGCAAGTCTTTCTTTGTACTGGTAAAGGAAGCTCGCACCGAGATTCGTAAAGTCGTATGGCCAACTCGCCAAGAAACCACGCAGACCACGTTGATCGTAGTGGCTGTTGTTCTGGTTATGGCGTTGCTGTTGTGGGGTCTTGATTCCCTGCTCGGCTGGCTTGTTTCCTTGATTGTCGGCTAAGGGTGTCCCGTGGCTAAGCGTTGGTACGTTGTGCATGCTTACTCCGGTTACGAGAAGCATGTCATGCGCTCGTTGGTAGAGCGCGTAAAGCTGGCTGGCATGGAAGATGGCTTCGGCGAAATTCTGGTTCCCACTGAAGAAGTGGTTGAAATGCGTAATGGCCAGAAACGCAAAAGCGAGCGCAAGTTCTTCCCAGGTTATGTGCTGGTCCAGATGGACATGAACGAGGGTACTTGGCACTTGGTCAAGGATACTCCTCGGGTGATGGGTTTCATCGGCGGTACTGCTGATAAGCCTGCACCGATCACTGATAAAGAGGCAGAAGCGATTCTGCGTCGCGTTGCTGATGGTAGCGACAAGCCGAAGCCGAAGACGTTGTTCGAGCCGGGCGAGTCGGTACGGGTCAACGACGGGCCGTTTGCTGATTTTACTGGCACGGTCGAAGAAGTTAACTACGAAAAGAGCCGGATCCAAGTGGCAGTGCTCATTTTCGGTCGCTCTACTCCGGTAGAGCTAGAGTTCAGTCAGGTCGAAAAGGTCTAGCTGGGCAAGCATCCCAACCCCGCAGCCTTAGGCTGTGGGGTTTTGTCGTCACTGGGATAAACGCGCAAGTAACCGGGGAGCCTTTCGAGGCGTTTGAACCCGTAATTGGAGTGCCTCATGGCCAAGAAGATTACCGCTTACATCAAGCTGCAAGTGAAGGCCGCTCAGGCTAACCCAAGCCCACCTGTTGGTCCTGCACTGGGTCAGCACGGCGTGAACATCATGGAATTCTGCAAAGCTTTCAACGCCCGTACCCAGGGTATTGAGCCAGGCCTGCCGACTCCAGTGATCATCACTGTCTACAGCGACCGTAGCTTCACTTTCGAAACCAAATCCACTCCTGCTTCGGTTCTGCTGAAGAAGGCGGCTGGTCTGACTAGCGGTTCCGCTCGTCCGAACACCGTTAAGGTTGGCACCGTAACTCGTGCTCAGCTGGAAGAAATCGCGAAAACCAAAAACGCGGATCTGACTGCAGCTGATATGGATGCGGCCGTGCGCACTATCGCCGGTTCTGCTCGTAGCATGGGCCTTAACGTGGAGGGTGTGTAATGGCTAAGTTGACCAAGCGTCAAAAGGCTATCGCCGGCAAAATCGAAGCAGGCAAGTCCTACAACTTTGTAGACGCTGCTGCTCTGCTGGCTGAGCTGTCGACCGTCAAGTTCAGCGAGTCGTTCGACGTTGCTGTGAACCTGGGCGTTGACCCGCGTAAATCCGACCAGGTCGTTCGTAGCGCTACTGTGCTGCCGCACGGCACTGGCAAGACCGTTCGCGTAGCTGTGTTCACCCAGGGTCCAGCTGCTGAGGCCGCTCTGGCTGCCGGCGCTGACCGTGTAGGTATGGACGACCTGGCTGCCGAAATGAAAGGCGGCGACCTGAACTATGACGTTGTTATCGCATCCCCGGATGCAATGCGCGTTGTTGGTCAGTTGGGTCAGATCCTCGGTCCACGTGGCCTGATGCCTAACCCTAAAGTCGGCACCGTGACGCCAGACGTAGCTACCGCGGTTAAAAACGCCAAGGCTGGTCAGGTTCGTTATCGCACCGACAAAAACGGCATCATCCACACTTCCGTTGGCAAAGTCGGCTTCGACGCCGTCAAGCTGAAGGAAAACGTTGAAGCCCTGATCGCTGATCTGAAGCGTATCAAGCCAGCTTCCTCGAAAGGCATTTACGTCAAGCGCGTTACCCTGAGCACCACTATGGGCCCAGGTCTGGTCATCGACCAAGGCTCGCTCGACGCGTAAGACACAGGTTGGCGCAAGTGATTGCGCCAATTGAAAGATTGGGGTCCCTGCCTGGCGGGGGCTATCCAAGACCGTAGGCGACGCAAGTCTTAAACCTCAAGCCTACGCAGATGGTGCTCCCGGTTCCTTACCGAATCAGACACCAAAACGACATCCGGCCTCGGTTGGATGAAACGGTAACAAGCAGGAGTTAAACCCGTGGCAATTAAACTCGAAGACAAGAAGGCCATCGTCGCTGAAGTCAACGAGGCTGCCCAAGTTGCCCTGTCTGCTGTTGTGGCTGATGCCCGCGGCGTGACAGTTGGCGCTATGACCGGACTCCGTAAAGAGGCTCGTGAAGCTGGCGTTTACGTACGTGTTGTACGTAACACCCTGCTCAAGCGCGCCGTTGCTGGCACTCCATATGACGTGCTCAACGACGTGTTCACTGGCCCGACCTTGATTGCATTCTCCAAAGATCATCCGGGCGCTGCTGCTCGTATTTTCAAGGAATTCGCAAAAGGTCAGGATAAGTTCGAGATCAAGGCAGCTGCGTTCGAGGGCAAGTTCCTCGCAGCTAATCAGATCGACGTACTGGCAAGCCTGCCGACCCGTGACGAAGCAATTTCTCAGCTGATGAGCGTGATTCAAGGCGCAACCAGCAAATTGGCTCGTACTCTGGCGGCACTTCGCGACCAGAAAGAAGCAGCTGCAGCCTAAGGCTAAGCGACTCCTTTCAGCGTTTATTGTTTATTTCGATGGCCGCGTAGGCTGTCACCCCAATACAGGAATTTATAGTCATGTCTCTGACTAACGACCAAATCATCGAAGCAATCGGCGAAAAATCCGTTCTGGAAATCGTTGAGCTGATCAAGGCCATGGAAGAGAAGTTCGGCGTTTCCGCTGCCGCTGCTTCCGCTGGTCCAGCTGCTGTTGCTGCCGTTGTTGAAGAACAAACTGAATTCAACGTCATGCTGCTGGAAGCTGGCGAGAAGAAAGTTAACGTGATCAAGGCAGTACGTGAACTGACCGGTCTGGGCCTGAAAGAAGCCAAGGCAGTAGTTGACGGCGCTCCTGGCGTAGTTCTGGAAGCCGTATCGAAAGATGCAGCTGACAAAGCTAAAGCCACTCTGGAAGAAGCAGGCGCTAAAGTCGAGCTGAAGTAAGCATCGACCTTGCGTCTCCAGCCCGAGCGTTAAGCGAAAGGCTGATGGCTGGTGGCTCTTGCCACCGGCCTTTTTCCGTTATTGGCAACCGACTGGGTCGGTGCTGGTAACGAGCTGTAACCACCCGATGCGGTGGCGCAAACCATGGGGTTTGCACGATTTTCTGGCTGCTCCCGTCGGGAGGGGCCAAACAAGCAGGTGACCAAGCTGGGGAACGCTGATGGCTTACTCATATACTGAGAAAAAACGTATCCGCAAGGACTTTAGCAAGTTGCCGGACGTCATGGATGTGCCGTATCTCCTGGCAATCCAGCTGGATTCGTATCGTGAATTCTTGCAGGCGGGAGCGACTAAAGATCAGTTCCGCGACGTGGGCCTGCATGCGGCCTTCAAATCCGTTTTCCCGATCATCAGCTACTCCGGCAATGCTGCGCTGGAGTACGTCGGTTATCGCCTGGGCGAACCGGCATTTGATGTCAAAGAATGCGTATTGCGCGGTGTAACTTACGCCGTACCTTTGCGGGTAAAAGTGCGCCTGATCATTTTCGACAAAGAATCGTCGAACAAAGCGATCAAGGACATCAAAGAGCAAGAAGTCTACATGGGTGAAATCCCCCTGATGACTGAAAACGGTACCTTCGTAATCAACGGTACCGAGCGTGTGATCGTTTCCCAGCTGCACCGTTCCCCGGGCGTGTTCTTCGACCACGACCGCGGCAAGACGCATAGCTCCGGCAAACTGCTGTACTCCGCGCGCATCATTCCTTACCGCGGTTCGTGGCTGGACTTCGAGTTCGACCCGAAAGACTGCGTATTCGTGCGTATCGACCGTCGTCGCAAGCTGCCTGCATCGGTACTGCTGCGCGCGCTCGGCTATACCACTGAAGAAGTGCTCGACGCGTTCTACACCACCAACGTTTTCCACCTGAGCGGCGAAACCCTCAGTCTGGAACTGATTGCTTCGCGTCTGCGTGGTGAAATCGCTGTTCTTGATATTCAGGACGAGAAGGGCAAGGTCATCGTTGAGGCGGGTCGCCGTATTACTGCGCGCCACATCAACCAGATCGAAAAAGCCGGTCTCAAGACCCTGGAAGTGCCTCTGGACTACGTCCTGGGTCGCACTACCGCCAAGGCCATCGTGCATCCGGCAACCGGCGAAATCCTGGCAGAGTGCAACACCGAGCTGAACACCGAGATCCTGGCAAAAATTGCCAAGGCCCAGGTTGTTCGCATCGAAACTCTGTACACCAACGATATCGACTGTGGTCCGTTCGTCTCCGACACCCTGAAGATCGACTCCACCAGCAACCAATTGGAAGCGCTGGTCGAGATCTATCGCATGATGCGTCCAGGCGAGCCGCCAACCAAGGATGCTGCCGAGACCCTGTTCAACAACCTGTTCTTCAGCCCTGAGCGCTATGACCTGTCTGCGGTCGGCCGGATGAAGTTCAACCGTCGTATCGGTCGTACCGAGATCGAAGGTTCGGGCGTGTTGTGCAAGGAAGATATCGTCGCGGTTCTGAAGACTCTGGTCGACATCCGTAACGGTAAAGGCATCGTCGATGACATCGACCACCTGGGTAACCGTCGTGTTCGCTGCGTAGGCGAAATGGCCGAGAACCAGTTCCGCGTTGGCCTGGTACGTGTTGAGCGTGCGGTCAAAGAGCGTCTGTCGATGGCTGAAAGCGAAGGCCTGATGCCGCAAGACCTGATCAACGCCAAGCCTGTGGCTGCGGCGGTGAAAGAGTTCTTCGGTTCCAGCCAGCTGTCCCAGTTCATGGACCAGAACAATCCGCTGTCCGAGATCACCCACAAGCGTCGTGTGTCTGCACTCGGCCCTGGCGGCCTGACTCGTGAGCGTGCCGGCTTTGAAGTTCGTGACGTACACCCGACTCACTACGGTCGTGTATGCCCGATTGAAACGCCGGAAGGTCCGAACATCGGTCTGATCAACTCCCTGGCTGCCTATGCGCGCACCAACCAGTATGGCTTCCTCGAGAGCCCGTACCGTGTGGTGAAAGACGCCCTGGTCACCGACGAGATCGTTTTCCTGTCCGCCATCGAAGAAGCTGATCACGTGATCGCTCAGGCTTCGGCCACGATGAACGACAAGAAAATCCTGATCGACGAGCTGGTAGCTGTTCGTCACTTGAACGAGTTCACCGTCAAGGCGCCGGAAGACGTCACCTTGATGGACGTATCGCCGAAGCAGGTAGTTTCGGTTGCAGCGTCGCTGATCCCGTTCCTCGAGCACGATGACGCCAACCGTGCGTTGATGGGTTCGAACATGCAGCGTCAAGCTGTACCAACCCTGCGCGCTGACAAGCCGCTGGTAGGTACCGGCATGGAGCGTAACGTAGCCCGTGACTCCGGCGTTTGCGTCGTGGCTCGTCGTGGCGGTGTGATCGACTCCGTCGACGCCAGCCGTATCGTGGTTCGTGTTGCTGATGATGAAGTTGAAACCGGCGAAGCTGGTGTCGACATCTACAACCTGACCAAATACACCCGCTCCAACCAGAACACCTGCATCAACCAGCGTCCGCTGGTGCGTAAAGGTGATCGGGTTCAGCGTAGCGACATCATGGCTGACGGCCCGTCCACCGACATGGGTGAACTGGCTCTGGGTCAGAACATGCGCATCGCGTTCATGGCATGGAACGGCTTCAACTTCGAAGACTCCATCTGCCTGTCCGAGCGTGTTGTTCAGGAAGACCGCTTCACCACGATCCACATCCAGGAACTGACCTGTGTGGCGCGTGACACCAAGCTTGGGCCTGAGGAAATCACTGCAGACATCCCGAACGTGGGTGAAGCTGCACTGAACAAGCTGGACGAAGCCGGTATCGTTTACGTAGGTGCTGAAGTAGGCGCAGGCGACATCCTGGTCGGTAAGGTCACTCCGAAGGGCGAGACCCAACTGACCCCGGAAGAAAAACTGCTGCGTGCCATCTTCGGTGAAAAAGCCAGCGACGTTAAAGACACCTCCCTGCGTGTGCCTACCGGCACCAAGGGTACCGTCATCGACGTACAGGTCTTCACTCGTGACGGCGTTGAGCGTGATGCTCGTGCACTGTCCATCGAGAAGACTCAGCTCGACGAGATCCGCAAGGATTTGAACGAAGAGTTCCGTATCGTTGAAGGCGCGACTTTCGAACGTCTGCGCTCCGCCCTGGTAGGCCACAAGGCTGAAGGCGGCGCTGGTCTGAAGAAAGGTCAGGACATCACCGACGAAGTGCTCGACGGTCTTGAGCATGGTCAGTGGTTCAAACTGCGCATGGCTGAAGATGCTCTGAACGAGCAGCTCGAGAAGGCTCAGGCCTACATCGTTGATCGTCGCCGTCTGCTGGACGACAAGTTCGAAGACAAGAAGCGCAAACTGCAGCAGGGCGATGACCTGGCTCCAGGCGTGCTGAAAATCGTCAAGGTTTACCTGGCAATCCGTCGCCGCATCCAGCCGGGCGACAAGATGGCCGGTCGTCACGGTAACAAAGGTGTGGTCTCCGTGATCATGCCGGTTGAAGACATGCCGCACGATGCCAATGGCACCCCGGTCGACGTCGTCCTCAACCCGTTGGGCGTACCTTCGCGTATGAACGTTGGTCAGATCCTCGAAACCCACCTGGGCCTCGCGGCCAAAGGTCTGGGCGAGAAGATCAACCGGATGATCGAAGAGCAGCGTAAAGTTGCTGAACTTCGCACCTTCCTCGACGAGATCTACAACCAGATCGGCGGTCGTAACGAAGACCTGGACAGCTTCTCCGACCAGGAAATCCTGGATCTGGCGAAGAACCTGCGCGGCGGCGTTCCAATGGCCACTCCAGTGTTCGACGGCGCCAAGGAAAGTGAAATCAAGGCCATGCTGAAACTGGCAGACCTGCCAGAAAGCGGCCAGATGCAGCTGACCGACGGCCGTACCGGCAACAAGTTCGAGCGCCCGGTTACTGTTGGCTACATGTACATGCTGAAGCTGAACCACTTGGTAGACGACAAGATGCACGCTCGTTCTACCGGTTCGTACAGCCTGGTTACCCAGCAGCCGCTGGGTGGTAAGGCACAGTTCGGTGGTCAGCGTTTCGGGGAGATGGAGGTCTGGGCACTGGAAGCATACGGTGCTGCTTACACTCTGCAAGAAATGCTCACAGTGAAGTCGGACGATGTGAACGGCCGTACCAAGATGTACAAAAACATCGTGGATGGCGATCACCGTATGGAGCCGGGCATGCCCGAGTCCTTCAACGTGTTGATCAAGGAAATTCGTTCCCTCGGCATCGATATCGATCTGGAAACCGAATAACACGTGACGCGAATCGAGAGCGGGGCAGGATTGCCCGCTCTCTGCTCCGCCAGGAGGAAAGGCCTTGAAAGACCTACTGAATTTGCTGAAAAACCAGGGTCAAGTCGAAGAGTTCGACGCCATCCGTATTGGATTGGCATCGCCTGAGATGATCCGTTCGTGGTCGTTCGGTGAAGTTAAAAAGCCGGAAACCATCAACTACCGTACGTTCAAACCTGAACGTGACGGCCTGTTCTGCGCCAAGATCTTTGGCCCGGTAAAGGATTACGAGTGCCTGTGCGGTAAGTACAAGCGCTTGAAGCACCGTGGTGTGATCTGCGAGAAGTGCGGCGTTGAAGTCGCGCTGGCCAAGGTTCGTCGTGAGCGCATGGCGCACATCGAGCTGGCTTCGCCAGTTGCCCACATCTGGTTCCTGAAATCGCTGCCGTCGCGTATCGGTTTGCTGATGGACATGACCCTGCGTGATATCGAACGCGTTCTCTACTTCGAGAGCTATGTCGTTATCGATCCAGGCATGACCACCCTTGAAAAAGGTCAGCTGCTCAACGACGAGCAGTACTTCGAAGCGCTGGAAGAGTTCGGCGACGATTTCGATGCCCGCATGGGTGCTGAAGCTGTCCGTGAACTGCTGCACGCTATCGACCTGGAGCACGAGATTGGCCGCCTGCGTGAAGAAATTCCGCAAACCAACTCCGAAACCAAGATCAAGAAACTGTCCAAGCGTCTGAAGTTGATGGAAGCCTTCCAGGGTTCCGGCAACCTTCCAGAATGGATGGTGCTGACCGTTCTGCCGGTTCTGCCGCCAGATCTGCGTCCACTGGTCCCGCTGGATGGCGGTCGCTTCGCGACTTCCGACCTCAACGATCTGTATCGTCGAGTGATCAACCGTAACAACCGCTTGAAGCGCCTGCTTGATCTGTCCGCTCCGGACATCATCGTGCGCAACGAAAAGCGTATGTTGCAGGAAGCTGTCGATGCTCTGCTCGACAACGGTCGTCGTGGCCGCGCTATCACCGGTTCCAACAAGCGTCCTCTGAAATCCCTGGCTGACATGATCAAGGGTAAGCAGGGTCGTTTCCGTCAGAACTTGCTCGGTAAGCGTGTTGACTACTCGGGTCGTTCGGTAATTACCGTAGGTCCGACCCTGCGTCTGCACCAGTGCGGTCTGCCGAAGAAAATGGCTCTCGAGCTGTTCAAGCCGTTCATTTTCGGCAAGCTGGAAATGCGTGGTCTCGCTACCACCATCAAAGCTGCCAAGAAGATGGTCGAGCGCGAGCTGCCTGAGGTTTGGGACGTTCTCGCTGAAGTGATCCGTGAACACCCGGTTCTCCTCAACCGTGCACCGACCCTTCACCGTCTGGGCATCCAGGCGTTTGAACCGGTACTGATCGAAGGTAAGGCTATCCAGCTGCACCCTCTGGTCTGTGCTGCGTACAACGCCGACTTCGACGGCGACCAAATGGCCGTGCACGTACCGCTGACGCTGGAAGCCCAGTTGGAAGCGCGTGCGTTGATGATGTCGACCAACAACATTCTGTCGCCAGCCAACGGTGAGCCAATCATCGTTCCGTCGCAGGACGTTGTATTGGGTCTGTACTACATGACCCGTGAAGCGATCAACGCCAAGGGCGAAGGTCGTGTGTTCGCGGATCTGCAGGAAGTTGACCGTGTGTTCCGTGCCGGCGAAGCCGCGCTGCACGCCAAGGTCAAAGTGCGGATCAACGAAACCGTCAACGATCGTGACGGTGGCAGCGTCAAGAACACCCGTATCGTCGACACCACTGTCGGCCGTGCGCTGTTGTTCCAGGTTGTTCCACCTGGCCTGTCGTACGACGTCGTCAACCAGCCGATGAAGAAAAAAGCGATCTCCAAGCTGATCAACCAGTGCTACCGCGTGGTTGGTTTGAAAGAGACCGTGATCTTCGCTGACCAGTTGATGTACACCGGTTTTGCCTATTCGACCATTTCCGGCGTTTCCATCGGTGTTAACGACTTTGTTATCCCGGATGAAAAAGCCCGCATCATCAATGCTGCTACTGATGAAGTGAAAGAGATCGAAAGTCAGTACGCCTCCGGCCTGGTAACCCAGGGCGAGAAGTACAACAAAGTGATCGACCTTTGGTCCAAGGCGAACGACGAAGTTTCCAAGGCGATGATGGCCAACCTCTCGAAAGAGAAAGTCATCGACCGTCATGGCGTCGAAGTCGACCAGGAATCTTTCAACTCGATGTACATGATGGCCGACTCGGGCGCACGGGGTTCTGCTGCGCAGATCCGTCAGCTCGCCGGTATGCGTGGCCTGATGGCCAAGCCGGATGGTTCCATCATCGAAACGCCGATTACTGCGAACTTCCGTGAAGGTTTGAGCGTACTTCAGTACTTCATCTCCACTCACGGTGCTCGTAAAGGTTTGGCGGATACCGCGTTGAAAACTGCGAACTCCGGTTACCTGACTCGTCGTCTGGTAGACGTGGCGCAGGATCTGGTTGTAACCGAGATCGATTGCGGCACCGAACATGGCCTGGTAATGACTCCGCACATTGAAGGCGGTGACGTTGTTGAGCCGTTGGGTGAACGCGTATTGGGTCGTGTCATTGCCCGTGACGTATTCAAGCCAGGTACCGAGGAAGTTATCGTTCCTGCCGGCACCCTGGTAGACGAGAAGTGGGTCGAGTTCATCGAGCTCAACAGCATCGACGAAGTGATCGTGCGTTCGCCGATCAGCTGCGAAACCCGCTATGGCATTTGCGCCAAGTGCTACGGCCGTGACCTGGCTCGTGGTCACCAGGTGAACATCGGTGAAGCGGTCGGCGTTATCGCTGCCCAGTCCATCGGTGAGCCGGGTACCCAGCTGACCATGCGTACGTTCCACATCGGTGGTGCGGCAAGCCGGACCTCCGCTGCTGACAGCGTTCAGGTGAAGAATGGCGGTACTGTCCGTCTGCACAACCTGAAGCACGTTGAGCGAGTGGATGGCTGCCTGGTAGCTGTTTCCCGTTCCGGTGAGCTGGCAATCGCTGATGACTTCGGTCGTGAGCGCGAGCGCTACAAGCTGCCGTACGGTGCCGTGATTTCGGTTAAAGAAGGTGACAAGGTCGACGCTGGCGCAATCGTGGCCAAGTGGGATCCGCACACTCACCCAATCGTTACCGAAATGAAAGGTACCGTGACCTACGTGGGCATGGAAGAAGGCATCACGATCAAGCGTCAGACTGACGAATTGACCGGTATGACCAACATTGAAGTACTCGACGCCAAAGACCGTCCAGCTGCCGGTAAAGATATCCGTCCTGCTGTGAAGATGGTTGATGACAACGGCAAGGACTTGTTGCTGCCAGGCACTGACGTTATCGCTCAGTACTTCCTGCCAGCCAACGCCCTGGTCGGTGTGGCGGATGGTGCGAAGATTGCGATCGGTGACGTTATCGCTCGTATCCCGCAAGAGACTTCGAAGACCCGTGACATCACCGGTGGTCTGCCACGTGTTGCCGACTTGTTCGAAGCACGTCGTCCGAAAGAAGCCTCGATCCTGGCTGAAGTCAGCGGCACCATCGCGTTCGGTAAAGAGACCAAAGGCAAGCGCCGTCTGGTCATTACCCCGAACGACGGTACCGATCCGTACGAAGAGCTGATTCCGAAGTGGCGTCACCTGAACGTCTTCGAAGGCGAACAGGTAAACCGCGGCGAAGTTATCTCCGACGGCCCGAGCGATCCACACGACATCCTGCGTCTGCTGGGTGTGAGTGCGCTGGCCAAGTACATCGTGAACGAGATCCAGGACGTTTATCGTCTGCAAGGCGTGAAGATCAACGATAAGCACATCGAGACCATCCTGCGTCAGATGCTGCGTAAAGTTGAAATCGCTGAATCTGGCGACTCGACTTTCATCAAGGGCGACCAGATGGAGTTGACTCACGTTCTGGTAGAGAACGAGCGTCTGGCTGGCGACGAGAAATTCGTTTCCAAGTTCACTCGTGTGTTGCTGGGTATCACCAAGGCGTCGTTGTCCACCGAATCGTTCATCTCGGCGGCTTCCTTCCAGGAAACCACTCGTGTACTGACCGAAGCGGCGGTAACCGGCAAGCGCGATTACCTGCGCGGCCTGAAAGAAAACGTGGTCGTGGGTCGTCTGATCCCGGCGGGTACCGGCCTGGCTTACCACAGCGAGCGCAAGCGTCGTCGTGAAGCTGACAAGCCGTTGCGCGTAAGCGCCAGTGAAGTGGAAGCTGCACTGACCGAAGCGCTGAACTCTAGCGGTAACTGAGTTCTGCGATAAATGAGCGTGAGGCCCTGGTCGCTCCGTTCGTCGAATCGAGACAAATTGTCGAGATTGGATGAGCGGGGAGGTCGGGGCCTTGCCTTGACTGGGGACAAGATCCTCTTTAGACTCTTGTACCCCTAAATTTGGCGGGAATTCGTTCCTGCCATTTTGCTTTTCTTGCAAGACAATAGCGTCGCAAGACAACAGTGGAGCTAGTAGATGGCAACTATCAACCAGCTGGTACGTCAGCCGCGTAAGCGTATCGTCGAGAAATCCGACGTGCCTGCGCTGCAGAACTGCCCGCAACGTCGTGGCGTATGCACCCGTGTGTATACCACCACGCCGAAAAAACCTAACTCGGCACTGCGTAAAGTATGCCGTGTGCGCCTGACCAACGGTTTCGAGGTTTCCTCGTACATCGGCGGTGAAGGCCACAACCTGCAAGAGCACAGCGTGGTACTGATCCGCGGCGGTCGTGTAAAAGACTTGCCAGGTGTTCGTTACCACACCGTACGCGGCTCTCTGGATACTTCCGGCGTTAAAGGTCGTAACCAGGGTCGTTCGAAGTACGGTACCAAGAAGCCTAAGTAGTAGCGGCTTTTTGTAAAACTGATTTTCTATTTTTCTGAGTCGATAAGAGTAAGGTCGGAGGCGTCCCGAAAGGGCACCGATTCCGAGCGAACCTGAAGACCGTTTGAGGGCTTATCCATGCCAAGAAGACGCGTAGCAGCCAAGCGCGAAGTGCTTGACGATCCAAAATACGGAAGCCAAATCCTGGCCAAGTTCATGAACCACGTTATGGAAAGCGGCAAGAAAGCCGTTGCCGAGCGTATCGTTTATGGCGCGCTGGAAAAGGTTAAAGAACGCAAGAACAGCGACCCCCTGGAAATCTTCGAGAAAGCTCTCGACGCCATCGCTCCGCTGGTCGAAGTGAAGTCGCGCCGTGTAGGCGGTGCTACTTACCAGGTTCCGGTTGAAGTTCGTCCGTCCCGTCGTAACGCCCTGGCAATGCGCTGGTTGGTAGACTTCGCCCGCAAGCGCGGCGAGAAGTCTATGGCTCTGCGTTTGGCTGGCGAACTGTTGGACGCTGCCGAAGGTAAAGGTGCTGCAGTTAAGAAGCGTGAAGACGTGCACCGTATGGCTGAAGCTAACAAAGCTTTCTCGCACTACCGCTTCTAATTTTAGCGTCACTAATTTTGCGAGGGCTTTATGGCTCGTACAACACCGATTAATCGCTACCGTAACATTGGTATCGTTGCTCACGTGGATGCTGGTAAAACCACCACCACCGAGCGCGTCCTTTTTTACACTGGCAAAAGTCACAAAATGGGCGAGGTGCATGACGGCGCCGCGACCACAGACTGGATGGTTCAGGAGCAGGAGCGTGGTATTACCATTACTTCTGCTGCCATTACCGCCTTCTGGCAGGGTTCCGAGAAGCAGCACAAGGACCAATACCGCTTCAACGTCATCGACACCCCGGGTCACGTGGACTTCACCATTGAAGTTGAACGTTCCCTGCGTGTTCTCGACGGCGCGGTCGTTGTGTTCTGCGGCACCTCGGGTGTTGAGCCTCAGTCGGAAACCGTATGGCGTCAAGCCAACAAATACGGCGTTCCACGTCTTGTTTACGTAAACAAGATGGACCGTGCTGGTGCCAACTTCCTGCGCGTGATCGGTCAGATCAAGCAGCGTCTGGGTCACACCCCGGTGCCAATCCAGTTGGCCATCGGTTCCGAAGACAACTTCCAGGGCCAGATCGATCTGTTGGCTATGGAAGCTGTTTACTGGAACGACGCTGACAAAGGCATGGTTCCAGTTCGTAAGCCTATCCCTGCTGAACTGCAGGAACTGGCTGACGAGTGGCGCGGCAACATGGTTGAGGCTGCGGCCGAAGCCAGCGAAGAGCTGATGAACAAGTACCTCGAAGGTGAAGAGCTCACCAACGCGGAAATCAAGGCCGCTCTGCGTCAGCGTACTATCGCTGGCGAAATCGTCCTGGCTGTTTGCGGTTCTTCCTTCAAGAACAAGGGCGTTCCCCTGGTTCTCGACGCCGTTATCGATTACCTGCCTGCTCCAACTGATATTCCTGCCATCAAGGGTACTGACCCTGATGACGAGGAAAAGCAGATGGAACGTCACGCAGATGACAGCGAGCCGTTCTCGGCTTTGGCTTTCAAAATCGCTACCGACCCATTCGTGGGTACCTTGACTTTCGTCCGTGTTTACTCGGGCGTGTTGGCATCCGGCGACGGCGTGATCAACTCGGTCAAGGGCAAGAAAGAGCGCGTGGGTCGTATGGTGCAAATGCACGCAAACGCCCGTGAAGAAATCAAGGAAGTACGCGCTGGTGACATCGCGGCCTTGATCGGCATGAAGGACGTCACCACTGGTGAAACCTTGTGCAGCGCTGACAAGCCAATCATCCTGGTTCGCATGGACTTCCCGGAGCCGGTTATTTCGGTTGCCGTTGAGCCTAAGACCAAGGATGACCAGGAAAAAATGGGTATCGCTCTGGGCAAGCTTGCTCAGGAAGATCCATCTTTCCGCGTCAAGACTGATGAAGAGACTGGTCAAACGATCATCTCCGGCATGGGCGAGTTGCACCTGGACATCCTGGTTGACCGGATGCGCCGTGAGTTCAACGTCGAAGCCAACATCGGTAAGCCTCAGGTTTCCTATCGTGAGCGCATCACGAAGAACTGTGAAATCGAAGGCAAGTTCGTTCGTCAGTCCGGCGGTCGTGGTCAGTTCGGCCACTGCTGGATCCGTTTTGCTCCTGCTGACGAAGGTCAGGAAGGTCTGCAATTCGTGAACGAAGTAGTGGGTGGTGTGGTTCCTAAGGAATACATCCCGGCTATCCAGAAGGGCATCGAAGAGCAGATGAAGAACGGCGTTGTTGCCGGCTATCCGCTGATCGGCCTGAAGGCTACTGTGTTTGATGGTTCCTACCACGACGTCGACTCCAACGAGATGGCGTTTAAGGTGGCTGCATCCATGGCGACCAAGCAACTGGCCCAGAAGGGCGGTGGTGAGCTGCTTGAGCCGATCATGGCGGTAGAGGTTGTTACACCTGAAGACTATATGGGTGACGTGATGGGCGACCTTAACCGTCGTCGCGGCATGATCCTGGGTATGGAAGATACGGTTTCCGGCAAAGTTATTCGTGCCGAGGTTCCGTTGGGTGAGATGTTCGGTTACGCAACCGACGTTCGCTCCATGTCCCAAGGTCGCGCAAGCTACTCTATGGAATTCAAAAAATACAATACGGCTCCGTCGCACATCGTCGAAACCGTTACCAAAAAACAAGGCTGATTCAGCCCCTTTAGGCTAGGAGTTAATTGTCGTGGCTAAAGAAAAATTTGACCGTACCCTCCCGCACGTCAACGTTGGCACCATCGGTCACGTCGACCACGGTAAAACCACGCTGACCGCTGCTCTGACTCGCGTCTGCTCCGAAGTTTTCGGTTCGGCCGTTGTTGCTTTCGACAAGATCGACAGCGCTCCGGAAGAAAAGGCTCGTGGTATCACCATCAACACCGCGCACGTTGAATACAACTCGCTGATCCGTCACTACGCTCACGTTGACTGCCCAGGTCACGCTGACTATGTGAAGAACATGATCACCGGTGCTGCGCAGATGGACGGCGCTATCCTGGTTTGCTCGGCCGCTGATGGTCCGATGCCACAAACCCGTGAGCACATCCTGCTGTCCCGTCAGGTTGGCGTTCCGTACATCGTTGTCTTCCTGAACAAGGCTGACATGGTAGACGACGCTGAGCTGCTGGAACTGGTTGAGATGGAAGTGCGCGATCTGCTGAGCACTTACGACTTCCCAGGCGACGACACCCCGATCATCATCGGTTCCGCTCTGATGGCTCTGAACGGCCAAGACGACAACGAAATGGGCACCACTGCCGTTCGTAAACTGGTTGAGACTCTGGACAGCTACATCCCAGATCCAGTCCGTGTTATCGACAAGCCGTTCCTGATGCCAATCGAAGACGTATTCTCGATCTCCGGTCGCGGTACTGTTGTAACTGGCCGTATCGAGCGTGGTATCGTCAAGGTTCAGGATCCACTGGAAATCGTTGGTCTGCGTGACACTACCGTCACCACCTGCACCGGTGTTGAAATGTTCCGTAAGCTGCTCGACGAAGGTCGTGCTGGCGAGAACTGCGGCGTGCTGCTGCGCGGCACCAAGCGTGACGACGTTGAGCGTGGCCAGGTTCTGGTCAAGCCAGGTTCGGTTAAGCCGCACACTACCTTCGAAGCTGAAGTGTACGTGTTGAGCAAAGAAGAAGGCGGTCGTCACACTCCGTTCTTCAAAGGCTACCGTCCACAGTTCTACTTCCGGACCACTGACGTGACCGGTAACTGCGAACTGCCGGAAGGCGTTGAAATGGTAATGCCAGGCGACAACATCAAAATGGTTGTCACCCTGATCAAAACCATCGCAATGGAAGATGGTCTGCGTTTCGCCATTCGTGAAGGCGGTCGTACCGTCGGCGCTGGCGTCGTAGCCAAAATCATCGCTTAATAAGTGATGACTTGAAAAAGCCCCCGCCTAGCGGGGGCTTTTTTATTGGGTTGACACTGTGGTAGCCCGTCTATAGAATTGCGCCTCCTTTTAACGGGCGTATTGCGCTCGCTGGGAATAGCAGCCGGAGTCTGAAATCCAATGCAAAATCAGCAAATCCGTATCAGGTTGAAGGCTTTTGACCATCGCCTGATCGACCAATCCACCCAGGAAATCGTGGAAACCGCGAAACGTACTGGTGCTCAAGTGCGTGGTCCAATTCCACTGCCTACCCGTAAAGAGCGGTTCACCGTTCTGGTCTCCCCGCACGTCAACAAAGACGCGCGTGACCAGTACGAGATCCGTACTCATAAGCGCGTACTGGACATCGTCCAGCCAACGGATAAAACCGTTGATGCTCTTATGAAGCTTGATCTTGCGGCCGGTGTGGAAGTGCAGATCAGCCTCGGCTAAGACTCGGTCTTAGTCGTGTAACGCTCTGAAATGGGCGGCCATAGCGGGTGAAAGCCCCGTACACTCATGAGGTTTACAACATGACTATTGGTGTAGTCGGTCGTAAATGCGGTATGACCCGTATTTTCACCGAAGAAGGTGTCTCCATTCCGGTCACGGTCATTGAGATCGAGCCGAATCGCGTCACCCAGTTCAAAACTGAAGAAACCGATGGCTATCGTGCAGTGCAAGTCACTGTAGGCGAGCGTCGTGCTTCGCGTGTTACAGCTGCTCAGGCTGGCCACTTCGCTAAAGCGAACGTTGCCGCTGGTCGTACCGTAATGGAATTCCGTCTTGAAGAAGGCGAGTACCAGGCCGGCGATCTGATCAACGCTGAAATCTTCGCCGCTGGTCAACTGGTTGATGTAACCGGTCAGTCCAAAGGTAAAGGCTTCCAGGGTACGATCAAGCGTTGGAACTTCCGCGGGCAAGATAATACCCACGGTAACTCCGTGTCCCACCGCGTTCCAGGCTCTATCGGCCAGTGCCAGACTCCTGGTCGTGTATTCAAGGGCAAAAAAATGTCCGGTCATATGGGCGCTGAGCGCGTGACCGTGCAGTCCCTCGAAGTAGTGCGCGTGGACGCTGAACGCAATCTGTTGTTGGTCAAGGGCGCTGTTCCTGGCGCTACTGGCGGCAACTTGGTTGTACGTCCAGCAGCCAAGGCTCGCGGTTAAGGGGAAGCTGACATGCAATTAAATGTAAATGACGCTCAAGCGATCGAAGTTTCCGAACTGACATTTGGCGGCGAATTCAACGAGACGCTGGTTCACCAAGCAGTCGTGGCCTACATGGCCGGCGGCCGTCAAGGTAGCAAGCAGCAAAAGACCCGTTCCGACGTTCGTGGTGGCGGTAAGCGCCCATGGCGTCAGAAAGGTACTGGCCGCGCGCGTGCCGGTACTATCCGTAGCCCAATCTGGCGTGGCGGCGGTACCACTTTCGCAGCTCGTCCTCAGGATCACACCCAGAAGCTGAACAAGAAGATGTATCGCGCAGCAATGCGTTCCATCCTTGCTGAGCTGGTGCGTACTGATCGTCTGGTTGTGGTTCAGGACTTCGCTGTTGATGCACCGAAGACCAAAGATCTGCTGAACAAACTGACCGGCATGGGCCTGACTGACGTCTTGATCGTGTCTGAAGTAGTTGATCAGAACCTGTACCTGGCTGCTCGCAACCTGCCACACGTTGATGTACGTGACGTGCAAGGTTCCGATCCAGTTAGTCTGATCGCATACGACAAGGTGTTGATCACCGTGTCGGCCGTGAAGAAATTCGAGGAGCTGCTGGGATGAACCAGGAACGCGTATTTAAAGTTCTGCTTGGCCCGCACGTTTCCGAGAAGGCTACGGTTCTGGCTGACAAAAAAGGCCAGTTCGTTTTCAAGGTTGCAACTGACGCAACCAAGCTGGAAATCAAGAAGGCCGTCGAAAGCCTGTTCAGCGTGAAAGTAGAGCGTGTTACTACCCTGAATGTTCTGGGTAAGAGCAAGCGCACTGCTCGCGGTCTGGGCAAGCGTAATGACTGGAAGAAGGCAGTTATCTCCCTTCAGCCAGGCCAAGATCTCGATTTCAGCAGCAGTGCTGAGTAAGGAAGGGGTGCATCATGGCAATCGTTAAATGCAAACCGACTTCCCCTGGCCGCCGTCATGTGGTCAAGGTGGTCAACCAGGAGCTGCATAAAGGCGCTCCTCACGCACCGCTGCTCGAGAAGAAATCGAAGTCTGGTGGTCGTAACAACAATGGTCGCATTACCACTCGTCACATCGGTGGTGGCCATAAGCAGCATTATCGTCTGGTCGATTTCCGTCGCAACGACAAAGATGGCATTCCAGCCACTGTCGAGCGTATCGAATACGATCCAAACCGTACTGCTCACATTGCTCTTATGTTGTACGCAGACGGCGAACGCCGTTACATCATCGCCCCTAAAGGCGTGAACGCTGGCGACCAGCTGATTTCGGGTGCTTTGGCTCCGATCAAGCCGGGCAACCAGTTGCAACTGCGCAGCATTCCAGTTGGTAGTACCGTACACGGCATCGAATTGAAGCCAGGTAAAGGCGCGCAAATCGCTCGTTCCGCTGGTGCTTCGGCTCAGCTGATCGCTCGTGAAGGTGTCTACGTGACCCTGCGTCTGCGTTCTGGTGAGATGCGTAAAGTGCTGGCTGAATGCCGCGCGACCCTGGGTGAAGTCTCGAACTCCGAGCACAGCCTGCGTTCGCTGGGTAAAGCTGGTGCCAAACGCTGGCGTGGCGTTCGCCCAACCGTTCGTGGTGTTGCCATGAACCCGGTTGACCACCCACATGGTGGTGGTGAAGGTCGTACCTCTGGTGGTCGTCATCCGGTATCGCCATGGGGCTTCCCGACTAAGGGCGCGAAGACTCGTGGTAATAAGCGTACCGACAAAATGATCGTCCGTCGTCGCAAGTAAATAGAGGGATACGACAGTGCCACGTTCTCTGAAAAAAGGTCCTTTTATTGATCTTCACCTACTGAAGAAGATCGAAGTGGCGGCGGAAAAGAACGATCGCAAACCAGTTAAAACCTGGTCGCGTCGTTCGATGATCCTGCCACAAATGGTCGGCTTGACCATTGCAGTGCATAACGGTCGTCAACATGTTCCAGTTCTCGTGAACGAAGACATGGTCGGCCACAAACTAGGCGAGTTTGCCGGTACCCGCACATATCGTGGGCACGTGGCAGACAAGAAAGCCAAGCGTTAAGGGGTAAGGAACGATGGAAGTAGCCGCTAAGTTGTCGGGCGCTCGAATCTCCGCCCAGAAAGCCCGCTTGGTCGCCGACCAGATCCGCGGGAAGAAGGTGGGCGAAGCGCTCAACCTGTTGGCTTTCAGCAGTAAGAAAGCCGCCGAGATCATGAAGAAAGTGCTGGAGTCGGCCGTAGCCAACGCCGAGCATAACGAAGGCGCAGACGTTGATGACCTTAAAGTCAGCACCGTTTTCGTCAACGAAGGGCGTTCGCTGAAGCGAATCATGCCACGTGCCAAAGGCCGTGCTGATCGCATCGTCAAGCGGTCTTGCCATATCACTGTCAAGGTTGCTGACAAGTAACGGAGTCGAAGAGATGGGTCAGAAAGTACATCCCATTGGCATTCGCCTGGGAATCGTCAAGGAGCACACCTCCGTCTGGTACGCAGACGGTCGGACTTATGCGGACTATTTGTTCGCTGATCTGAAGGTGCGTGAGTATCTCCAAGACAAACTAAAAAGCGCGTCCGTAAGCCGTATCGATATCCATCGTCCGGCTCAAACAGCACGTATCACCATCCACACCGCTCGTCCAGGTATCGTTATCGGGAAGAAAGGTGAAGATGTTGAGAAACTGCGTCAGGACCTGACCAAGCAAATGGGTGTGCCTGTGCACATCAATATCGAAGAAATCCGCAAGCCGGAACTCGACGGTATGTTGGTTGCGCAGAGCGTAGCTCAGCAGCTGGAGCGTCGCGTAATGTTCCGTCGCGCTATGAAGCGCGCTGTACAGAACGCCATGCGCATTGGTGCCAAAGGCATCAAAATCCAAGTGAGCGGTCGTCTCGGCGGTGCTGAAATCGCACGTACTGAATGGTATCGCGAAGGTCGTGTGCCACTGCACACCCTGCGTGCCGACATCGACTATGCCAACTACGAAGCTCACACCACTTACGGTGTGATCGGTGTAAAGGTTTGGATCTTCAAAGGCGAAGTAATTGGTGGTCGCCAAGAAGAACTGAAACCACAAGCACCAGCGCCTCGTAAAAAAGCTGCTAAGTAAGGGGTACGCCAAATGTTGCAACCAAAGCGTACGAAGTTCCGCAAGCAGATGACTGGCCACAACCGTGGCTTGGCTCTGCGCGGTAGCAAAGTCAGCTTCGGCGAATATGCGCTGAAGTCTGTAGCTCGTGGTCGTCTCACCGCTCGTCAGATCGAGTCAGCGCGTCGTGCACTGACCCGTCACGTTAAACGTGGCGGCAAGATCTGGATCCGTGTATTCCCGGACAAGCCGATCTCCAAAAAGCCCCTCGAAGTTCGGATGGGTAAAGGTAAGGGTTCTGTGGAGTACTGGGTTGCCCAGATTCAGCCAGGCAAAGTCCTGTATGAAATCGAGGGCGTTTCTGAAGAGCTGGCGCGTGAGGCTTTTGCCCTGGCTGCTGCAAAGCTGCCGCTCGCCACCGCTTTTGTTAAACGGACGGTGATGTGATGAAAGCGAACGAACTTCGTGAAAAAGACGCGCCGCAGCTTAACGAGCAACTGCTCGGCCTGCTGCGCGACCAGTTCAATCTGCGCATGCAGAAAGCAACTGGCCAGTTGGGGCAGTCTCACCTGCTCCGGCAAGTTAAGCGTGACATCGCTCGCGTGAAGACTGTGCTCAAACAGCAGGCAGGTAAGTAATCATGGCTGAAGCCGAAAAAACCGTCCGTACGCTGACTGGCCGTGTTGTCAGCGACAAAATGGACAAGACCATCACCGTTCTGATCGAGCGTCGCGTAAAGCACCCGATCTACGGTAAATACGTTAAGCGTTCGACTAAGCTGCACGCGCACGACGAAACCAATCAGTGCCACATCGGCGACAAAGTCACTATTCGTGAAACTCGTCCTTTGGCCAAGACCAAGTCTTGGGCGCTGGTTGATGTTCTCGAACGCGCTGTGGAAGTCTAAGGACTAGGGGTCGGAGAAATTATATGATTCAGACTCAATCCATGCTCGATGTGGCCGATAACAGCGGCGCACGCCGCGTTATGTGCATCAAGGTGCTGGGTGGCTCCCATCGTCGTTACGCTGGTATCGGTGACATCATCAAAGTTACCGTGAAGGAAGCAATTCCTCGCGGTAAGGTGAAAAAAGGCCAAGTGATGACTGCTGTTGTAGTCCGCACTCGTCACGGCGTACGCCGTGCTGATGGCTCCATTATCCGCTTTGATGGCAACGCTGCTGTTCTTCTGAACAACAAGCAAGAGCCGATCGGCACCCGTATCTTTGGGCCAGTGACCCGTGAACTTCGTACTGAGAAGTTCATGAAGATCGTCTCGCTCGCCCCAGAAGTGCTGTAAGGAGATCCGACATGCAAAAGATTCGTCGTGACGACGAGATCATCGTGATCGCCGGCAAAGACAAAGGTAAGCGCGGTAAGGTGCTTAAGGTTCTCGCTAACAACCGTCTGGTTATTGGTGGTCTGAACCTGGTTAAGCGTCATACCAAGCCTAACCCGATGTCGGGCGTGCAAGGCGGTATCGTCGAAAAAGAAGCTCCACTGGACGCTTCTAACGTCGCCATTTTCAACGGCGAAACCAACAAGGCTGATCGCGTTGGTTTCAAAGTAGAAGACGGCAAGAAAATTCGTGTCTTCAAGTCGACCCAAAAAGCGGTTGATGCTTGAACACTGCTAGGTAGATGAGACCATGGCACGACTAAAAGAGATTTACTGGAAAGAAATCGCACCGAAGCTTAAGGAAGAACTTAAGCTTTCGAACGTGATGGAAGTTCCACGCGTTACAAAAATCACCCTGAACATGGGTCTGGGCGAAGCGGTCGGTGACAAAAAAGTCATCGAGCACGCTGTTGCCGACCTGGAAAAGATCACCGGTCAGAAAGTCGTTGTGACTTACGCTCGGAAATCCATCGCTGGCTTTAAAGTCCGTGAAGGTTGGCCGATCGGCGTCAAAGTGACCCTGCGCCGTGAGCGTATGTACGAATTCCTGGATCGTCTGCTGTCGATCTCCCTGCCTCGGGTCCGCGACTTCCGCGGCCTGAATGCCAAGTCCTTCGATGGTCGTGGTAACTACAGCATGGGCGTTAAAGAGCAGATCATCTTCCCGGAAATCGACTACGACAAGATCGATGCTCTCCGCGGTCTGGACATTACCCTGACCACCACTGCCAAGAACGATGATGAAGGTCGCGCCCTGTTGCGTGCTTTCAAATTCCCGTTCCGCAACTGATTGGAGTAGGAAAATGGCCAAGATGAGCATGAAAAACCGCGAGCTGAAACGTCAGCTCACGGTTGCCAAGTACGCCAAAAAGCGTGCAGCACTGAAAGCTATCATCGTTGATCTGAACGCAAGTCCAGAAGCGCGTTGGGAAGCTACAGTAGCTCTGCAGAAGCAGCCACGTGACGCAAGCGCCTCGCGCATGCGTAACCGCTGCCGCCTGACCGGTCGTCCACACGGTGTTTACCGCAAGTTCGGCCTCGGCCGTAACAAACTGCGTGAAGCTGCAATGCGTGGTGACGTACCTGGTCTGGTTAAAGCCAGCTGGTAAGTACCTTCGAAGTCCAGGTGGCCAGAATCGCAAGAGACTGACCGCCGGTGACCTAGAATCTGGAACAAGCCCCTTTTGGGGCTTGTTTCATTTCCGGAGTATGTCTAAAATACGCGGCTCGCCTGAGCCCGTGTGTTTTAGGCCCGGAGATTCTCGGCGACATATGTAGCCGCAAGGCTAATTTTTTTGTATTAGGAGCGTCTAGCCCATGAGTATGCAGGACCCGTTAGCGGACATGCTAACTCGAATCCGTAATGCCCAGATGGCTGAAAAGTCCGTCGTAAGCATGCCTTCTTCCACGTTGAAGGTGGCTGTAGCTAAAGTCCTGAAGGACGAAGGTTACATCGCGGGTTATCAGATCAGCAGCGAAACAAAACCACTGCTGTCTATCGAGCTGAAATATTTCGAAGGCCGTCCGGTCATCGAAGAAGTGAAGCGCGTTAGCCGTCCAGGCCTGCGTCAGTACAAGTCCGTCGATGATCTGCCAAAAGTTCGTGGCGGTCTCGGTGTGTCTATCGTCTCCACCAACAAAGGTGTGATGACGGATCGTGCTGCGCGCGCTGCCGGTGTCGGCGGCGAAGTTCTTTGCACTGTGTTCTAAGGGGGGATAAGCATGTCACGCGTCGCTAAGAACCCCGTTAAGCTGCCAGCCGGTGTCGAAGTCAAATTCGCAGGCCAACAGCTTTCGGTGAAGGGTGCCAAGGGCACTCTCGAACTGAACATCCATTCGTCCGTTGAGATCGTTGAAGAAGCTGGTGAGCTGCGTTTCGCTGCTCGCAATGGCGATCAACAAACTCGCGCAATGGCTGGTACCACTCGTGCGTTGGTAAACAACATGGTCCAAGGCGTAAGCCAAGGCTTCGAGCGCAAGCTCCAGCTGGTCGGTGTTGGTTACAAAGCGCAAGCAAAAGGCACAGTGCTGAATCTGGCTCTTGGCTTCTCGCACCCAGTGGATTATGAACTGCCGGAAGGCATCACCGCTGAGACTCCTAGCCAGACCGATATCCTGATCAAGGGCATCGACAAGCAGCTGGTAGGTCAAGTGGCCGCCGAGATCCGCGACTTCCGTCCACCAGAGCCGTACAAAGGCAAAGGTGTGCGCTACGCGGACGAAGTCGTCCGTCGTAAAGAAGCCAAGAAGAAGTAGGGCATAGCAAATGACCGACAAAAAAGTTACTCGACTGCGTCGCGCTCGCAAAGCACGCCTGAAAATGCACGAACTCGAAGTCGTGCGTCTCTGCGTGTTCCGCTCGTCGCAGCACATCTACGCCCAGGTCATTTCGGCCGACGGCGCCAAAGTTCTGGCATCCGCCTCGACTTTGGATAAAGAACTGCGTGATGGTGCCACTGGCAACATCGACGCGGCCACTAAGGTTGGCCAGCTGGTCGCTACGCGTGCTAAGGCCGCTGGCGTCTCGCAAGTGGCTTTCGACCGCTCTGGCTTCAAGTACCACGGCCGCGTTAAAGCGCTGGCTGATGCTGCTCGTGAAGCTGGGCTGGAGTTCTAAGTTATGTCAAATAACGACCAAAAGCGCGACGAAGGCTACATCGAGAAGCTGGTTCAAGTTAACCGCGTAGCCAAAACCGTTAAAGGCGGCCGTATCTTCACTTTCACCGCGTTGACCGTGGTGGGTGATGGTAAAGGGCGCGTTGGCTTCGGCCGTGGCAAGTCGCGTGAAGTGCCTGCTGCGATCCAGAAGGCAATGGAAGCTGCTCGCCGCAACATGATCCAAGTTGACCTGAACGGCACCACTCTGCAGTACGCAATGAAGTCCGCTCACGGTGCTTCGAAGGTGTACATGCAGCCTGCTTCTGAAGGTACCGGTATCATCGCTGGCGGCGCTATGCGTGCTGTCCTCGAGGTTGCTGGCGTTCAGAACGTTCTGGCCAAGTGCTATGGCTCGACTAACCCGGTAAACGTGGTTCACGCCACTTTCAAAGGTTTGAAAGCTATGCAGTCTCCTGAATCCATTGCCGCCAAGCGTGGCAAAAGCGTCAAGGAGATCTTCTGATCATGGCTACCGTTAAAGTAACGCTGATCAAAAGCATGACCGGCCGCATCCCTAACCACAAACTGTGCGTTAAGGGTCTGGGTCTGCGTCGCATCGGTCACACTGTAGAAGTACTTGATACTCCCGAGAATCGCGGGATGATCAACAAGGCTTACTACATGCTGCGTGTCGAGGGTTAATCGATGAAACTCAATGATCTGAGTCCAGCGCCGGGTTCCCGTCGCGAAAAGCATCGTCCGGGCCGTGGTATCGGTAGTGGTTTGGGCAAGACCGGTGGCCGTGGCCACAAAGGTCAGTCCTCCCGCTCCGGTGGCACCATTGCTCCAGGCTTTGAAGGCGGTCAACAGCCGCTGCATCGTCGCCTGCCGAAGTTCGGTTTCGTTTCCCTGAAAGCCATGGACCGCGCAGAAGTGCGTCTGTCCGAGCTGGCTAAAGTGGAAGGCGACATCGTCACCGTGCAGTCCCTGAAAGATGCCAACGTGATCAACGTCAACGTTCAGCGTGTGAAAATCATGCTGTCCGGCGAAGTGACTCGCGCTGTTACCATCGGAAAGGGAATCGGCGCCACCAAAGGTGCGCGTGCGGCTATCGAAGCAGCTGGCGGCAAGTTCGAGGAATAAATGGCTAAGCAAGGTGCTCTCTCTGCGCTCGGCAAAGGCGGTATGTCTGAACTCTGGGCTCGTCTGCGTTTTCTGTTCCTGGCGATTATCGTCTACCGAATAGGCGCACACATCCCGGTTCCAGGTATCAACCCGGACCGACTCGCGGACCTGTTTCGACAGAATGAGGGGACCATTCTTAGCTTGTTCAACATGTTTTCCGGCGGCGCGCTGGAGCGGATGAGCATCTTTGCACTGGGGATCATGCCGTACATTTCGGCATCGATCATCATGCAACTGATGACAGCCGTCAGCCCGCAGCTGGAGCAGTTGAAGAAGGAAGGTGAAGCTGGGCGTCGCAAGATTGCCCAGTACACCCGCTACGGCACTGTCGTCCTCGCTCTCGTTCAGGCAATTGGCATGTCCATTGGTCTGGCGGGGCAGGGCGTATCGTTCACTGGTGACTTTGGCTTCCATTTCGTCGCAGTATCCACTTTTGTGGCTGGTGCGATGTTCATGATGTGGCTGGGTGAGCAGATTACTGAGCGTGGTGTTGGCAACGGTATCTCGATGTTGATTTTCGCAGGTATCGTCGCCGGTCTTCCGAGAGCGATCGGGCAGTCTTTCGAGTCTGCGCGTCAGGGTGATATCAACATTTTCGCCCTGGTTGCGATCGGTTTGCTGGCAGTAGCGATTATCGGTTTTGTGGTGTTCATTGAGCGTGGCCAGCGTCGTATTGCTGTTCACTACGCCAAGCGTCAGCAGGGCCGCAAGGTCTTTGCTGCGCAGACTAGCCACTTGCCGCTGAAGGTGAACATGGCCGGTGTTATTCCGGCTATTTTCGCGAGCAGCATTTTGCTGTTCCCGGCTTCGTTGGGTACCTGGTTCGGTCAGTCTGAAGGTATGGGCTGGTTGCAGGACATCTCGCAGTCGATCGCTCCTGGTCAGCCGTTGAATATTCTGCTGTTTAGTGCAGGGATTATTTTCTTCTGCTTCTTCTATACGGCGTTGATGTTCAATCCGAAAGACGTAGCGGAAAACCTGAAGAAGTCCGGTGCCTTTATTCCGGGCATCCGTCCAGGCGAGCAGTCGGCGCGCTACATTGATGGCGTTCTGACGCGTTTGACCCTGTTCGGTGCTCTATATATGACGGCCGTGTGCCTGCTGCCCCAGTTCCTGGTGGTTGCGGCAAACGTTCCGTTCTACCTTGGCGGGACCTCGTTGCTGATCGTCGTCGTGGTTGTGATGGACTTCATGTCCCAAGTACAATCGCACCTCGTTTCGCACCAGTACGAATCCCTGATGAAGAAAGCCAACCTGAAGGGTTACGGCAGCGGAATGTTGCGCTGAGTACCCATAAGGTTCGAGGAGTTGGTGATGAAAGTTCGTGCATCGGTGAAAAAGCTGTGCCGTAACTGCAAGATTATTCGCCGCGAAGGTGTTGTTCGAGTAATTTGCAGCGCGGAACCGCGTCACAAACAGCGCCAAGGCTGAGTGTGATTGTGCTTCAAGCCCGGTAGCTAGTGCGCTATCGGGTTGATTATTTGTTATTACAGCGATATTATCTCGCGCCCTATTTCTTGGCTTCCGGGGCGTAGGTAGCTGTCAATTGGAGTCCCACTGAATGGCCCGTATTGCAGGCGTTAACATTCCAGATAACAAGCATACTGTTATCTCGCTGACCTACATCTATGGTGTTGGTCGCACTACTGCGCAGAAAATTTGCGCAGTTGCTGGGGTAAACCCAGCCGCTAAGATCAAGGATCTGAGCGACGAGCAGATTGAATTGCTGCGTGGCGAAGTGGCGAAGTTCACCACTGAAGGTGACCTGCGTCGCGAAATCAACATGAAAATCAAGCGTTTGATGGACCTCGGTTGCTATCGCGGTCTGCGTCATCGTCGTGGTCTTCCAGTGCGCGGTCAGCGTACCAAGACTAACGCGCGTACCCGTAAAGGTCCGCGTAAGCCGATCCGCAAGTAATCGCCCCAGCGAATCGACAGGAAAATTATCATGGCAAAACCTGCTGCTCGTCCTCGTAAAAAAGTTAAAAAGACAGTGGTTGATGGCATCGCCCACATCCATGCTTCTTTTAACAACACAATCGTGACCATCACCGACCGTCAAGGTAACGCGCTTTCTTGGGCTACCTCCGGTGGTTCGGGTTTCCGCGGTTCCCGCAAGTCCACGCCGTTTGCTGCTCAAGTAGCTGCTGAACGTGCTGGTCAAGCTGCGCTGGAATACGGCCTGAAAAACCTCGACGTTAACGTCAAGGGTCCAGGTCCAGGTCGTGAGTCTGCTGTCCGTGCTTTGAACGGCTGTGGCTATAAGATCGCCAGCATCACCGACGTGACGCCAATCCCGCACAACGGGTGCCGTCCGCCGAAGAAGCGCCGCGTGTAATCCAGGAGATTGTAAAGAATGGCTCGTTACATTGGTCCAAAATGCAAACTCGCTCGTCGCGAAGGCACCGATCTCTTCCTGAAGAGCGGCGTGCGCGCGATCGAATCGAAGTGCAACATTGAAGCAGCACCTGGTATCCACGGCCAACGCCGCGGTCGCCAGTCCGATTACGGCACCCAACTGCGTGAAAAGCAGAAGGTCCGTCGTATCTACGGCGTTCTCGAGCGTCAATTCAGCGGCTACTACAAAGAAGCTGCTGGCAAGAAAGGTGCAACCGGTGAAAACCTGCTGCAACTGCTCGAATGCCGTCTGGACAACGTTGTATACCGTATGGGCTTTGGTTCGACTCGTGCCGAATCCCGTCAGCTGGTATCGCACAAATCCGTAAGCGTTAACGGTCAGACCGTAAACGTGCCGTCGTACCAGGTTCGTGCTGGTGACGTGGTCGCGATTCGCGAGAAAGCAAAGAACCAACTTCGCATTGTCCAAGCTCTCGATCTGTGTGCCCAACGTGGCCGCGTAGAATGGGTAGAAGTAGACACTGAGAAGAAGTCGGGCGTTTTCAAGAACGTTCCAGCTCGCAGTGATCTGTCCGCCGACATCAACGAAAGCCTGATTGTCGAGCTCTACTCCAAGTAAGGGCTAGAAAATAGGTGCATCCATGCAGATTTCGGTAAATGAGTTCCTGACACCCCGCCATATTGATGTGCAGGTTGTCAGTCCAACCCGCGCCAAGATCACTCTCGAGCCTCTCGAGCGTGGTTTCGGCCACACCCTGGGCAACGCGCTGCGACGCATCCTGTTGTCCTCAATGCCCGGCTGTGCAGTAGTCGAGGCCGAGATTGACGGTGTACTCCATGAGTACAGCGCCATCGAAGGCGTACAGGAAGACGTAATTGAAATCCTGTTGAACCTTAAAGGTCTGGCTATCAAGCTGCACGGTCGTGACGAAGTTACGCTGACCTTGTCGAAGAAGGGTTCGGGGGTGGTTACCGCTGCCGATATTCAGCTGGATCATGATGTCGAGATCGTTAACCCCGATCACGTAATCGCTAACCTGGCGTCTAACGGCGCCCTGAACATGAAGCTCACCGTAGCTCGTGGTCGTGGTTATGAACCGGCAGACTCGCGTCAGAGCGATGAAGACGAAAGCCGCAGCATCGGTCGCTTGCAGCTTGACTCTTCGTTCAGCCCGGTTCGCCGTATCGCATACGTGGTGGAAAACGCCCGTGTCGAGCAGCGTACTAACCTGGACAAGCTGGTTATTGATCTGGAAACCAACGGTACCCTGGATCCTGAAGAGGCTATCCGCCGTGCTGCAACCATCCTGCAACAGCAGTTGGCTGCGTTCGTCGATCTCAAAGGTGACAGTGAGCCAGTGGTTGTCGAGCAGGAAGACGAGATCGATCCGATCCTGCTTCGCCCGGTTGACGATCTGGAACTGACTGTACGTTCGGCTAACTGCCTTAAGGCGGAAAACATCTACTACATCGGTGACCTGATTCAGCGTACCGAAGTAGAGCTGTTGAAGACTCCGAACCTTGGCAAGAAATCCTTGACTGAAATCAAGGACGTTCTGGCCTCCCGCGGTCTGTCCCTCGGCATGCGCCTCGACAACTGGCCGCCTGCAAGTCTTAAGAAGGACGACAAGGCGACTGCCTGATCGTCGTAATCACCGAACGTTGTGTTTGGTAAGGAATGAACCATGCGTCATCGTAAAAGTGGTCGTCACCTGAGCCGCACCAGCTCGCACCGCAAGGCCATGTTTCAAAACATGGCGGTGTCGCTGTTCGAGCACGAGCTGATCAAAACTACACTGCCAAAAGCCAAAGAACTGCGTCGCGTTGCTGAGCCGCTGATCACTTTGGCCAAGACAGACAGCCTGGCTAACCGCCGTCTGGCTTTCGACCGTACTCGTTCGAAAGCTATCGTTGGTAAGCTCTTCAACGACCTGGGCAAGCGTTACGCTACCCGTGAGGGTGGCTACCTGCGCATCCTCAAGTGCGGTTTCCGCACTGGTGACAACGCGCCTATGGCGTACGTTGAGCTGGTTGATCGTCCAGTTGGCGGTGAAGCTGTATCCGCTGAGTAAGACGTCAGTCTGAAACGAAGAACCGGGCCTAGTGCCCGGTTTTTTGTGTCTGCAAGAAATGCATCGCTCGTACAAGCTCCCTGTGGTGGTTCCGGTCATCATTCGGTCGGGACTGTTGTTAGTATTTTTCTATTGATTGTCGCAAATTAATGAATTTGTAGATTAGGCGATCAATGGTAATACTCGTCTCAAGCCGATTAGCCGGCAAGATCCAGACCTGACAGAGGATGAACACCGCATGAGCCAAACCAAAACGCTAACCACCGCCAGTGGCGCTCCTGTCGCTGATAACCAGAATTCCCGCTCTGCAGGCCCTCGCGGCCCGCTGCTGCTCGACGATTTTCATCTGATCGAGAAGCTCGCACATTTCAACCGTGAAAACATTCCGGAACGCCGCGTCCACGCCAAGGGTTCAGGTGCCTATGGCACGTTCACGGTCACGCGTGACATTACCGAGTACACCAGCGCCAAGCTGTTCGAAGCGGTCGGCAAGCAAACCCCGACCTTCCTGCGATTCTCCACCGTAGGTGGTGAGCGTGGTTCGGCCGATACCGAGCGTGATCCACGGGGCTTCGCCCTGAAGTTCTATACCGAGGAAGGTAACTGGGACATCGTCGGTAACAACACGCCAGTGTTCTTCATCCGTGATCCGCTGAAATTTCCTGACTTCATCCACACGCAAAAACGTCTGCCCCAGAGCAATCTCAAAAGCGCGCAGATGATGTGGGACTTCTGGTCGCACTCGCCAGAGGCGCTGCACCAGGTCACCATCCTGTTCTCGGACCGGGGCATCCCTGACGGCTACCGTCACATGCACGGCTTCGGCAGCCACACCTACAGCCTGCTCAATGCCAAGGGCGAGCGTCACTGGGTGAAGTGGCATTACAAAACCCGACAAGGGATCAAGAACCTCGCGCCAGCAGATGCTGCACGCCTGGCCGGTACCGATCCAGATTACGCCCAGCGCGACCTGTTCGAAGCGATCGAGCGCGCAGACTTCCCGAAATGGCGCGTTTGCATTCAGATCATGACTGAAGCCCAAGCGGCTGCTCATTACGAGAATCCTTTCGACGTGACCAAGACCTGGTCGCAGAAAGAGTTTCCTCTGATCGAAGTGGGTGAGCTTGAGCTCAACCGTAATCCGCTGAACTACTTCGCTGAAGTCGAGCAAGCGGCATTCGGGCCAAGCAACATGGTCCCAGGTGTTGGCTTGTCGCCGGACCGCATGCTCCAGGGCCGTGTATTCGCTTATGCGGATGCCCACCGCTACCGCATAGGTACCAATCACCAGCATCTGCCGGTGAATGCACCTCGCAGCCCTGTGAACACTTACCAGCGCGACGGCTCTATGGCATTTGGCAGCAATGGTGGTGCGGCACCCAACTATGAGCCCAACAGCTACGTGGACGCTCCTAAGCAGGCGCCTCGATACGCCGAGCCAGCCCTGCAGCTGAGCGGCGCCGCTGACCGCTTTGATCATCGCGAAGACACCGACTACTACAGTCACGCCGGTGCGCTGTTTCGCCTGATGAGCGACGAGCAGAAGCATTTGCTGGTCAGCAACATTTGCGCGGCGATGTCGGGTGTTTCCAGCGACGTGGTTGATCGTCAGCTGCAACATTTCTTCAAGGCCGATCCGGCGTATGGAGAAGCAATCGCAAAGGCACTCAACGTACAGATTAACGAAGTCTAAACGAGAAGCAGAACCGCCCTCATTTGGGCGGTTTTTGCGTTATTTAAGCCGGTTTTCTCTGAATATCTTCGCTTTTATTGCGTCTGGCGAGTGACGTTCCGGGCATGTTGGTTCAAACTACAGACTTTCAAGCAGGGAGATGTAGGGCGATGCAAGGCCACCCAGATGTTATCGATTACCTCAACACGTTGCTGACCGGCGAACTCGCCGCGCGTGACCAGTATTTTGTTCACTCGCGGATGTATGAGGACTGGGGGTTCACCGAGCTCTACGAACGCATCAACCACGAGATGGAAGAAGAGGCGCAGCACGCTGACGCCCTGATGCGTCGCATCCTGATGCTCGAAGGTACGCCACGCATGCGTCCGGACGACCTGGATGTGGGCACCACCGTGCCTGACATGCTCGCCGCCGACCTGCGCCTGGAATACAAAGTCCGCGCCGCACTCTGCAAGGGCATCGAGCTCTGCGAGTTGCACAAGGACTACGTCAGCCGCGAGATCCTGCGTATTCAGTTGAATGACACCGAAGAAGATCACACCTACTGGCTCGAGAAGCAGTTGGGTCTGATCAAGTTGATCGGTCTGGAGAATTACCTGCAATCGCAGTTCTGATTGCAAAATCTAAAGATCGTCCATACAAAAAAGCCCCTGTCACCGACAAAGTGACAGGGGCTTTTTCATAGGCGCAGATCAGTCCCGGTCGCGAGCCAGCAACGGCTTGAGATAAAAACCGGTGTGAGACTGCTTCATCTCGGACACTTCTTCGGGTGTGCCCACTGCGATGATCTGCCCACCCTTGGAGCCACCCTCGGGGCCAAGATCCACCAGCCAGTCAGCCGTCTTGATCACATCCAGGTTGTGCTCGATCACTACCACGGTATTGCCGTGGTCGCGCAGACGGTGCAACACATCGAGCAGTTGCTGGATATCCGCAAAGTGCAAGCCGGTGGTCGGCTCATCGAGGATGTACAGGGTCTTGCCCGTGTCACGTTTCGACAGCTCGCGGGACAGTTTGACCCGCTGGGCTTCACCGCCGGACAAGGTAGTCGCCGACTGTCCGAGCTTGATGTAGGACAAGCCCACGTCCATCAGGGTCTGAAGCTTTCGCGCCAGAGCCGGAACCGCATCGAAGAATACCCGGGCTTCCTCGATGGTCATCTCGAGGGTTTCGTGAATGTTCTTGCCCTTGTACTTGATCTCCAGGGTTTCGCGGTTGTAGCGCTTGCTCTTGCAGACGTCGCACGGCACGTAGATGTCCGGCAGGAAGTGCATCTCTACCTTGATCAGGCCATCACCCTGGCACGCTTCGCAGCGGCCGCCCTTTACGTTGAAGGAGAAGCGACCCGGGCCGTAACCACGGGATCGGGACTCCGGTACGCCGGCAAACAATTCGCGAATCGGCGTGAACAGTCCGGTGTAGGTCGCCGGGTTGGAGCGCGGCGTACGACCGATCGGGCTCTGATCGATGTCGACAACCTTGTCCAGATGCTCCAGCCCCTTGATGCTGTCGTGTGCGGCAGCTTCGAGTGTGGTTGCACCGTTCAGCGCAGTGGCGCTCAGGGGAAACAGGGTGTTGTTGATCAGCGTCGACTTGCCCGAGCCGGACACGCCGGTCACGCAGGTCAACAGGCCGATCGGAATCTCCAGGTCGACATTGCGCAGGTTGTTGCCGCGAGCGCCCTTGAGAGACAACGACAGCTTCTTGTTGCGTGGGGTGCGCTTGGCGGGCACCGCGATCTTCACTCGTCCGGACAAATACTTGCCGGTCAATGAATCCGGGTGGGCCATGACCTCGGCGGGCGTGCCCTCGGCAACGATATGTCCGCCGTGTACACCGGCGCCTGGGCCGATATCCACTACGTAATCCGCCAGGCGGATCGCGTCTTCATCATGCTCGACCACGATCACCGTGTTACCGATGTCGCGCAGGTGCTTGAGGGTGCCCAGCAGACGGTCGTTGTCACGTTGATGCAGGCCGATTGAAGGCTCGTCGAGGATGTACAGCACGCCCACCAGGCCGGCGCCAATCTGGCTGGCCAGGCGGATTCGCTGGGCTTCACCGCCGGACAAGGTGTCAGCACTACGGTCCAGCGAGAGGTAGTCGAGACCCACGTTAACCAGGAACTGCAGGCGCTCGCGTATTTCCTTGAGGATTTTGTCGGCAATTTCACCGCGACGACCGGTAAGCTTCAGCCCACCGAAATATTCACAGGCGTCGCCAATCGGCAGGTTGGTCACTGCCGGCAGCGTCTTCTCGCCCACCCAGACGTGCCGCGCTTCGCGACGCAGTCGGGTGCCGCGGCAGTCCGGGCAAGGCTGGGTACTCAGGAACTTGGCCAGCTCTTCGCGTACCGACGCCGACTCGGTTTCGCGATAGCGACGTTCCAGGTTAGGCACGATGCCTTCGAATGGGTGCGAGCGTTTGACGATATCGCCACGGTCGTTCAGGTATTTGAAGTCGACGTTCTGCGAGCCACTGCCATGCAGAATGAATTTCTGCTGATCGGCGGGCAATTCGTTGAACGGCACTTCAAGGCTGAATTTGTAATGCGAGGCCAACGACCCGAGCATCTGGAAGTAATAGACGTTGCGCCGATCCCAGCCGCGTATGGCGCCCTCTGCGAGTGTCAGCTCGCCATTGACCAGTCGCTTGATATCGAAAAACTGTTTCACCCCCAGGCCGTCGCAGGTGGGGCAAGCGCCAGCCGGGTTGTTGAAAGAAAACAGCTTTGGCTCAAGCTCGCTGATCGCATGGCCGCAGATCGGGCAGGCAAAGCGCGCGGAGAAGATGATCTCTTCACCAGGCTCGTCGTCCATCGGCGCTATCAGGGCAATGCCGTCGGCCAGTTTCAAGGCGGTCTCGAAAGACTCGGCCAGGCGCTGTTGCAGATCGGCGCGAACCTTGAAGCGGTCGACCACGACATCAATCGAATGCTTTTTCTGCTTGTCCAGCTTCGGCAGTTCATCCAGCTCGCACAGCCGGCCGTTCACCCGGGCGCGCACGAAGCCCTGGGCGCGCAGCTCTTCGAAGACCGAAAGGTGTTCGCCTTTGCGCTCGCGAATGACCGGGGCCAGCAGCATCAGCTTGCTGCCCTCCGGTTGGGCGAGGACCAGGTCGACCATCTGGCTGACGGTTTGCGCTTCCAGCGGGATATCGTGGTCCGGGCAGCGCGGGATACCAACGCGGGCGTACAGCAGGCGCAGGTAATCGTAGATTTCGGTGATGGTGCCGACGGTCGAGCGCGGGTTGTGCGACGTCGACTTCTGCTCGATGGAAATCGCTGGCGACAAGCCTTCAATGGTGTCGACGTCAGGTTTTTCCATCATCGACAGGAACTGCCGCGCATAGGCCGACAGCGATTCGACGTAGCGGCGCTGGCCCTCGGCGTACAAGGTGTCAAAAGCCAGGGAAGACTTGCCGGATCCGGACAGGCCGGTGATGACGATCAGTTTGTCCCGTGGCAGGGTCAGGTCGATGTTCTTCAGGTTGTGGGTTCGGGCCCCACGAATCAGGATCTTGTCCAAAGTGGCCTCGCTTGGCGGGCGTCGAAAACGTAGGAGTATACGGCCAAATACTGGATGGATGCACACTATCAAACGAGCGGGTTATTCTCTTACATGAAGAGTCTGTCAGGTGAGCGCGGCAAAGCGTCGCGATATACCCTGTCAATCGATGGGACTGGTAGAATCGCCGCCGGTTCACATGAGGTTTTTCCATGCACGATCCCCACAGCGAACGCATGAGTGGCAGTGAGACCCGTGCAGCAAGCGGTCTGGCCCTGGTGTTCGCCTTCCGTATGCTTGGCATGTTCATGGTGTTGCCCGTGTTGGCGACCTATGGCATGGACCTGGCTGGCGCCACCCCGGCCCTCATCGGACTGGCGATTGGCGCTTACGGCCTGACCCAGGCGCTCTTCCAGATTCCGTTCGGCTTCATTTCCGATCGCATCGGCCGTCGCCCGGTGATCTACCTGGGGCTGATCATCTTTGCCCTGGGTAGCGTATTGGCCGCCAATGCCGATTCGATCTGGGGTGTGATTGCCGGGCGGATCCTGCAGGGTGCAGGCGCGATTTCCGCTGCGGTGATGGCACTGCTGTCCGACCTGACCCGCGAGCAGCACCGCACGAAAGCCATGGCCATGATCGGCATGACCATCGGTTTGTCATTCGCCGTCGCAATGGTCGTGGGCCCTCTGCTGACACGCGCCTTCGGCCTCTCCGGGTTGTTCCTGGCCACTGGCGCCATGGCGCTGCTTGGCATCGTCATCGTGATGTTCATGGTGCCCCGTGCCACCGGTCCGCTGCAGCATCGAGAATCCGGTGTGGCCCGCCAGGCGCTGCTGCCAACGCTCAAGCATCCGGACCTGTTGCGCCTGGACCTGGGCATTTTTGTGTTGCACGCCATGTTGATGTCCAGCTTCGTCGCCTTGCCCCTGGCACTGGTCGAAAAAGCCGGCCTGCCCAAGGAGCAGCACTGGTGGGTTTACCTCACTGCGCTGCTGATTTCCTTCTTCGCCATGATCCCGTTCAT
Source organism: Pseudomonas sp. TMW22090 (assembly GCF_022496665.1). Classification (NCBI taxonomy): domain Bacteria; kingdom Pseudomonadati; phylum Pseudomonadota; class Gammaproteobacteria; order Pseudomonadales; family Pseudomonadaceae; genus Pseudomonas; species Pseudomonas sp. TMW22090. The sequence continues at coordinate 303,594 of NZ_SCFH01000007.1, read as the reverse complement.
TATCTACGGCGAGAAGAAACGCAAAATGAAACGAGTTTTATTGGGCGCGGTGCTGACGCTGATGCTCACTGAGCTATTCTTCTGGCAGTTCGGCGATAGCTTGCGGGCTCTGGTAATCGGCACGGTGGTGTTCTTTACCGCGTTCAATCTGCTGGAAGCTTCGTTGCCATCGCTGATCAGCAAGGTTTCACCGGCAGGCGGCAAGGGCACGGCCATGGGGGTTTATTCCACCAGTCAGTTCCTCGGTTCGGCGTTGGGCGGGATCATGGGCGGGTGGATGTTCCAGCATGGCGGTTTGTCGGCTGTGTTCCTTGGATGCGCCGGGCTGGCTGCCCTCTGGTTGGCCTTTGCTGTTACCATGCGCGAACCACCCTACGTGACGAGCCTGCGCTTGCCGCTGTCGCCCGAGGCGATCCGCGAAGCGGGTCTGGTCGAGCGCCTGATGGCCGTCGTAGGGGTAACAGACGCAGTCGTGGTTGCTGATGAAGCAGCCATTTACATCAAATTGGACACCGAACTATTGGATCGCACCACCCTCGAGCGCCTGGTGAACAACCCGGCCCCGACAGCGTGCGAAGCCTAGGAGAACGTTATGGCCCGTGGGGTTAACAAAGTCATATTGGTCGGCACTTGCGGCCAGGATCCCGAAGTTCGCTACCTGCCTAACGGTAACGCCGTGACTAACCTGAGTCTGGCGACCAGCGAACAGTGGACCGACAAGCAAACCGGTCAGAAGGTCGAGAAGACCGAATGGCACCGTGTATCGATGTTCGGCAAGGTTGCCGAGATCGCCGGCGAATACCTGCGTAAGGGTTCGCAGGTGTACATCGAAGGCAAGCTGCAGACCCGCGAATGGGAAAAAGACGGTATCAAGCGTTACACCACTGAAATCGTGGTCGACATGCAAGGCACCATGCAGTTGCTGGGCGGCCGTCCACAGCAGGGCGACCAGCAAGGCGGGGGCAACAACTACCAGCAGTCCGCCCCGGCTCCACGCCAGCAGGCTCCGCGCCCGCAATCGGCACCGCAACAGTCTGCACCGCAGCAGTCGCGTCCAGCCCCTCAGCAGGCCGCTGCGCAGCCGGCTCCGGATTTCGACAGCTTTGATGACGATATCCCGTTCTGATCCGCAGCTTGTTCAGAACCGCAAAATAAAAAAAGCGAAGCCATAGGGCTTCGCTTTTTTGTGGGCGCCGTTAAAAGGTTAACGTGACAGAGCAGTCACATTGGCCCGCGCCGAGTGCAGTTTCTTGTAACTGTCGATCAGCCGCAGGTGCCGGTCCAGCCCCTCCAGCTTCATGCTGGTCGGCGTCAAGCCATGGAAGCGCACGCTGCCGTCCACCGAACCAATCGCCGCATCCGTTCGCTCGTCGCCAAACATCCGGCGGAAATTAGCCTCGTAGTCTTCCAGTTCCAGGTCTTCGTCGAGCTTCATTTCCAGCACGACGTTGACTGCCTGATAGAACAGGCCGCGTTCAACGGTGTTGTCGTTGTACTGCAGGAACATTTCCACGGCCTCTTTCGCCTCTTCATATTGCTGCAGGGCGAGATAAATCAGCAGCTTCAACTCCAGGATCGTCAACTGACCCCAAGCGGTGTTGTCATCAAATTCGATGCCGATCAACGAAGTGATGTCGGTGTAGTCGTCCAGCTCACTTTCCACCAGGCGCTCAACCAGTGCCTGCAGTTCCTCGTCGTCCAGGCGATGCAGGTTGAGGATGTCGGCGCGGAAGAACAGCGCTTTGTTGGTATTGTCCCAGATCAGGTCGTCCGCCGGATAGATTTCCGAGTAGTCCGGCACCAGGATGCGGCATGCCTTGGCGCCGATATGCTCGTAAACCGCCATGTACACCTGCTTGCCCATGCCGTCGAGAATGCCGAACAAGGTTTCGGCTTCTTCGGCATTCGAGTTTTCGCCCTGGCCGGAGAAGTCCCACTCGACGAATTCGTAATCCGATTTGGAACTGAAGAAGCGCCACGACACCACGCCGCTCGAGTCGATGAAGTGTTCGACGAAGTTGTTCGGCTCGGTGACCGCGTGCCCTTCAAAAGTCGGCTGGGGCAAGTCGTTGAGGCCTTCGAAGCTGCGACCCTGGAGCAATTCGGTCAGGCTGCGTTCCAGTGCCACTTCCAGGCTTGGGTGGGCGCCGAACGAGGCGAATACGCCGCCGGTGCGCGGGTTCATCAGGGTCACGCACATCACCGGGAATTCACCTCCCAGGGATGCATCCTTGACCAAAACGGGGAACCCTTGCTCTTCCAGGGCCTGAATGCCGGCCAGGATACCCGGGTACTTCGCCAGCACGTCGGCCGGCACATCAGGCAAGGCAAATTCGCCTTCGATGATTTCGCGTTTGACCGCGCGCTCGAAGATCTCCGACAGGCATTGCACCTGGGCTTCGGCCAGGGTGTTGCCGGCGCTCATGCCGTTGCTCAGGAACAGGTTCTCAATCAGGTTGGAAGGGAAGTACACCACTTCACCGTCCGAACGCCGCACGTAAGGCAGCGAGCAGATGCCCCGTTCTTCATTGCCCGAGTTGGTATCGATCAGATGGGAGCCGCGCAGCTCGCCGTCGCGGTTGTAAATCTTCAGACAGTATTCGTCGAGAATTTCAGTCGGCAGCGCGTCTTTGCGGCCAGGCTTGAACCAGCGCTCGTCCGGGTAGTGCACAAACGCGGCGTTGGCGATGTCTTCGCCCCAGAACTGATCGTTGTAGAAGAAGTTGCAGTTGAGTCGCTCGATAAACTCGCCCAGCGCCGACGCCAGCGCGCCTTCCTTGGTCGCACCCTTGCCGTTGGTAAAGCACATTGGCGAGTGCGCATCGCGGATATGCAGCGACCACACATTGGGCACGATATTGCGCCACGAGGCGATTTCGATCTTCATGCCCAGGTTCGCCAGAATGGCCGACATGTTGGCGATGGTTTGCTCCAGCGGCAGGTCCTTGCCGGCAATATAGGTGCTTGCCTGGGCGTTGGAAGCCGGCATCAGCAGCGCCTGGGCATCGGCGTCGAGGTTGTCCACTTCCTCGATCACAAACTCGGGGCCGGCCTGCACCACTTTTTTCACGGTGCAACGGTCGATGGACCGCAGGATGCCCTGGCGGTCTTTGTCGGAAATGTCGGCGGGCAGTTCGACCTGGATCTTGAAGATCTGGTTGTAACGGTTTTCCGGGTCGACAATGTTGTTCTGTGACAGCCGGATGTTGTCGGTAGGGATATTGCGGGTGCTGCAGTACAACTTTACGAAGTACGCCGCGCACAGCGCCGATGAAGCCAGGAAGTAGTCGAACGGGCCCGGTGCCGAGCCATCGCCCTTGTAGCGGATAGGTTGATCGGCCACCACCGTGAAGTCATCGAACTTGGCTTCAAGTCGAAGGTTGTCGAGAAAGTTGACCTTGATTTCCATGGGGGTTACCAGAATAGCGGGCTAGTCGATTTGGCCGCCATTATCCGGCATTTCAACGGTAAGTCTCCCCCGTCGGGCTGTTTTAGCCGGCAAAGCAAGGGCCGGCCGGAGGACTCGGCCTGGCCCTTTTCACGGTCAGCGGCTGGCTGCGAGGAATTCGTCAGTCGAGATCACGCTGGCGTAAGCAAAGCCCAAGGCCGACATGAACGCGGCGTGAACCTGGGCGGCTGGCACTGTCACGCCATTGAACTCCAGGTCGCGTGAGGCGCAAGCGTCGTGAATCACGGTGACGGTGTAGCCGAAGTCGGCAGCGGCGCGGGTAATGCCGTCGATGCACATGTGGCTCATGCTGCCGACCACGACCAGTTCCCTGATACCTTGCTCGTCGAGGATCGACTGCAGTTCGGTTTCACGGAACGAGTTGACGAAGTGCTTGAGCACCACCGGTTCATCGGCGCGGTTCAGAACCTTGGGGTGCAATTTCGCGCCGTCGGAGCCTGGAGTGAAGAAGGGCGCTTCGTCGGAAGTGAACTCATGGCGAATATGCACCACCGAGTCACCGGCATCGCGAAAGGCCTTGAGCAGCCTTACGGCGTTGTCGGCAGCAGCGTCGGCGCCGACCAGCGGCCACTTGCCCTGGGGAAAGTAGTCGTTTTGGATATCGACTACGATGAGTGCTTGCTTGGCCATGACTGTTTCCTCTTGAAGTGTTTGGGTGTGCAATGGAGTATCGGGTGTGGCAGGCATTCCGAGGATTGGCCGCACCGACAATAGAAGGGGGAAAACTGACAATGAGTCTGCAAAGGACCGTCGCCGAGCTGGGTGTGCTGATCTATCCAGGCGCACAGATGGCAGCGGTACATGGCTTGACGGATCTATTCGGGGTGGCCAACCGCATTGCTGCCGAGCATCAGGCTGCACAACTGCCGCTGTTGCGGGTCAGTCATTGGCAGGTGGCCGGCGATCTGCCCCCGACCCGGGTATACGACAGCCATCCCGGACCCGAACAATCCCTGGTGGCGATTTTGATCCCGCCGTCGATTGCCGGTTTTACCGAGGGCCAGGCCCCGCCGTCGTTGTTCCACTGGTTGCGTGAGCAACACGCCAGTGGTGCGACCCTGGGTGGCGTTTGCGTGGGTTCGATTCTGCTGGCCGAGAGCGGTTTGCTCGACGGCCGCAGCGCCACCACACACTGGACCTCCGCCAAGGGTTTCGCCGAGCGCTATCCTGCGATCAAGCTCAAGGCCGACACGCCGATTGTCGATGATGGCGACCTGATTACCACGGCCGGGTTGATGGCCTGGTCAGAGCTGGGCCTGCGGCTCGTCGACCGCCTGCTCGGGCCGAGCATCGCTACCGGCACCGCACGCTTTCTGGTGGTCGAGCACAGCGACAGTGCCAGCGAGTGCGGCAGCAACTTCTCACCTATTCTCAGTCATGGCGACGCGGCGATCCTCAAGGTTCAGCATTGGCTGCAAAGCACAGGCGCGACCGAGGTATCCCTGAGCGTAATGGCGCAACGCGCGGGCCTGGAAGAACGCACTTTCCTGCGTCGTTTTCGTGCCGCTACCGGGCTCAAACCGACCGAGTACTGCCAGCATCTGCGCGTCGGCAAGGCGCGGGAAATGCTTGAATTCACCAACGGCACGATCGATCACATTGCCTGGACGGTGGGGTATCAAGACCCGAGTGCGTTCCGGGCCACGTTCAGGAAAATTACCGGCCTGGCGCCGAGTGATTACCGCAGTCGCTTCGGCGTCGGCGCTGGCCAGAGTTGAACGCTCGAACAGGGGGAATGTCGGAGTGATTAACCGCAAGATTCACTGGCGGCATCCAGCAGGTGGCACCAGGCTTGATCAGAAGCCCTGACCTGCGACATCCACCAAGCGCAGATTGAAGGGGGATACATGACCCCAACAAACCGCAAGAAACTGGTCGTCGCGCACTCCGTGCGGGCCCAGGCACCTCAGCATGAGGTGGAGACCAACCGCGCGCTGGCTCGTTGGCTGGCGCAGATTCTCGGGCTCAAGTTCGGTGGCAGTTACGACGCGAGCGTACACGGCGGTCGCGAGCTGTATCTATTGCCAACCCAGACGCTGGTAGGCGTGGCGGCCGCTCGGGAACTGGGGGTGAGGGGACCGGAGGATTTGTGGGGCGGCTATGTCGACCACGATTTCATCTGCACCAAGGCCATCAGCCATGGTTTATTCAGTCGCGATGCCTATGCGCCTGAAGGCTGGTCACCGTTGTTTTCCGAGCGGGTGCGTAACGTGGTGCTGGACGGTCTGAGTGTCTTTTCCCTGGAAGACGCCCGTCCCGCAGCGGAGCATCTGTTGCAAAGCGGCCCGATCCGGTTAAAACCGGTGCACGCCTGCGCCGGTCGTGGCCAGGAGGTCGTTAAAACCCTCCAGCAATTTGACGCCATTCTCGCCAGACCCGATGCCCAGTCCTTGTTCAGCGAAGGTGTGGTGCTGGAGCAGGATCTGCAAAATGTCATCACCCACAGCGTCGGCCAGAGCTTCATCGGCGACCAGGTGCTCAGCTACTGCGGTGATCAGTACCTGACCGAGGATGCTCACGGCGAGCAGGTCTACGGCGGTTCAAACCTGCTGGTCGTCCGGGGATACTACGAAGACCTGCTCGAGTTGCCGTTGGCAGAAGATGTGCGGCTGGCGATTCGCCAGGCCCAGGTGTTCGATAGCGCCGCCGACGAGGCCTACCCCGGTTTCTACGCTTCGCGGCGCAATTACGATATCGCCCAAGGCCTGGACAGCGAAGGGCAGGTGCGCAGCGGGGTGCTGGAGCAGTCCTGGCGCATGGGCGGCGCCAGCAGCGCCGAGGTGGCGGCCCTGCAGTCCTTCGTCAACGATCCGGGGATGCGCGCGATACGCGTGTCGTCGGTGGAAACCTACGTTGATCAGCCGTTGCCGGCGGACGCTATCGAGGTGTACCGCGGACCCGCGGAAAACAGTGACTTTCTTCTCAAGTACGTAACGGTCAAATCCTATGACGGCTAGAAGCGAAACCATTCAGATCGACATCGACGATGAACAGATGAGCGGGACTTTCCTTAGCCCCAAGTCGAAAGTGCCAGGCGTGCTGTTTGTGCACGGCTGGGGCGGTAGCCAGGAGCGCGACCTGGAAAGGGCCATGGGCATTGCCGGGTTGGGTTGCGTGTGCCTGACCTTTGATTTGCGGGGGCACACCGGCGGCACTGGCATTCCTCTGAGCCGGGTCACCCGTGAGGACAATTTGCGCGACTTGCTGGCCGCCTACGACCGGCTGCTGGCCCATCCGGCCCTGGATACTTCGGCGATTGCGGTGGTCGGCACCAGTTACGGTGGTTACCTGGCGTCGATCCTGACGTCATTGCGCCCAGTGCGCTGGTTGGCCTTGCGAGTGCCGGCGCTGTATCGCGATGAGCAGTGGCACACGCCCAAGCGCGAGCTGGACAAGACTGATTTACGCGACTATCGCAGCACGCTGATCCGCGCCGACAGTAATCGCGCGCTGCACGCGTGTTCACAGTTCACCGGGGATGTCTTGCTGGTGGAGTCGGAGACTGATGATTTTGTCCCCCATGCGACCATCATGAGTTACCGCGCGGCGTGCCAGCAGACTCACTCGTTGACGCATCGGATCATCGATGGTGCGGACCATGCCTTGAGCGAGCCGGTGTCGCAGCAGGCGTACACCTCGATCCTGGTGGACTGGATTACCGAGATGGTGGTGGGTGAGCGTTTGAGTATTATTCAGTCGAAGTGAGAGGTGTGGAGAGGCTTAGATGCCATCGCGGGCAAGCCTTGCACGCGATGGCGTCCGTGATAACGCCATCCAGATCAACCTGGCTTCTTGGCAATGCGCAGCGATTTGGCCTTGGCTTCCACCACCAGGTACATCACCAGCGTAATCAGCAGCGGCAAAATAAAGTAGATCGCCCGATACGCCAGCAACCCCGCCACCAGGCTGCCGCGCGAAGCTTCATGCTGCAGCAGCGCGACAAACACCGCCTCCAGCACCCCAAGACCGGCAGGTATGTGGGTAATCACCCCGGCGATGGCGCTGATCAGCAGTACACCCAGCACCAGTGGATAATCCAGCTTGCTGGGGAGCAAGGTGAAGATCACGGCTGCCATCAGCGACCAGTTCAGCGCGCCCAACGCCAGTTGCAGGACGGCCATGCGCAGCGACGGTAGATTGATTTCCACTCCGCGAATCGACCACTCGCGACGTTTGGAAAACTGACACGCCGCCAGATACCCAGCACTCACCAGCAACAGCAGCACCCCGACGCCCTGCAGGGCCGTGCTGCTCAGCTTCCAGCCCGGCGGCATGCGCACCAGTCCACTGCTGAACACCGCACCGGCAATCACCATATAGCCGAACCAGTTGGTCGCCAGGCTGAGGCCGAGGATCTTGGCAATGTTCGCCTTGCTCACGCCCAGACGCGAATACAGGCGATAGCGCATGGCGATGCCGCCGACCCAGGCGCTGAGATTGAGGTTAAAGGCATAGCTGATGATGCCCACCGGAAGGATCTGTTTCCAGGTCAGGTCCTGGCGTATGTAGGTGCGACCAATCAGGTCGAAACAGGCGTATACCAGAAAGCTCACCAGCGTCAGCCCTGCAGCGATGATCAAGGTGCGTACCTTGAAGTCCGCCAGGGTGTCGAACACTTCATTCCATTCGATGCGGCGGGCGAGCATCGTGAACAGCACGATCAGCGCCAGGAAAAACAGCATCGTCAGTGGTCGTTTCCAGCGACTCCAGCGGGATTTTCCCGGGCTCTCGGCGTGCGGCGCCGACTGTGTTTCAGCGCTGCTCATGGCGATCACTCCCGGTTGAATGGGTAAACAATTTCAGGCGCGGCTTATGGGCCGGTAACCAACCGGCCCATGCAGGGAAGTGGCGCAGAAAGTGGAACACCAGAAAGCCCACGGTCATGTGCCAAACCCGCCCGCGTGGAGATTTCTCTGCGGACATGGCCTTGCAGTGATTGTTGCTCAGGTCTTCAAGACGCTCGAACAGTTGACGATTGAAGGTGCGATCGCGAATCAGCACATTGGCTTCAAGATTCATCGACAGGCTCAGCGGGTCCAGGTTGCTCGAGCCAACGGTGCTCCAGTCCTCATCCACCAGCGCCACTTTGCCGTGCAACGGGCGCTGGCAGTACTCGTGAATCTGCACGCCGGATTTGAGCAGGTAGTCGTACGTCATGCGTGCAGCCAGCTTGGCGACCAGCATGTCCGGCTGGCCTTGCAGGATCAGTTTGACCTCCACGCCCCGGCGGGCCGCATTGCGGATCTCGCGCAGCAGGCGATAGCCCGGGAAAAAATAGGCGTTGGCGATCACCACCCGGCGCTGAGCACTGCGCAGTACCTGCCGATAGACCTCTTCGATATCGGTGCGATGGTCACCGTTATCGCGATACACCAGGCGCACCTGGCCATCGTGGTCGGTGAACGCCAGTTCCGAGCGCCGCTGCCGACGACGCTGCCACCAATACTTGGCGCGGCCAGGGCGACCACTTTGCAGCAGGGCAAAGTGATGGATGTCCGCCACCGCCGGCCCCTGGATCTCCACGGAATAGTCCTGCTTGGCTTCAGGGCCGAAATCGAGCAGGTGATCGCCGGAGAAGTTGATGCCGCCGATAAATGCAACCGTACCGTCCACCACCACGATCTTGCGGTGCAACCGGCGGAACCAGTTGGTGCGCACGCCCAGGCGCTTGGGGGCCGGGTCGAATATCTGCAGGTGCACTCCGGCTTCGCTCAGCGCCGTGAGATAGCCCGTGCTGAGTTCGCCGCAGCCAAAACCATCGAGGCTGGCAGTGACGCGCACCCCGCGTCTGGCGGCGTCGATCAGCACTTCCTGCAACTCGTTACCGACCTTGTCTTCGAAGACGATGAACGTTTCCAGGAGGATTTCCGTCTTGGCCTGGCGCATGGCCTCGAACACCCTGGGGAAATACTCCTCACCGTTTTCCAGCAGTTCCACACGATTATTGCCTTGCCAGCCGTACTCGACATCAACGGCTGCAGGCTCGCGCACCGGGGGGACGGAAACGCTGTCCAGAGTGGTTTTATCCATCGACGGGATACTCATAGCTCGATCTCCACCGATAGCGGTGCGTGGTCGGAAAGATGGGACCAGGGCCGTGCAGCCAATACCTGCGGACGGCTGGCCTTGAGGTTGCGGACATAAATGCGGTCCAGGCGCAGGACCGGCAGGCGAGCCGGAAAGCTGCGCGCGGGCTTGCCATGGTGCTCGGCGAACACTTCGCGCAAACCGCACGGCTTGAGCAGCGCATCGGCGCGCTGGCGCCAGTCATTGAAATCGCCGGCGACTATCACCGGCGCATCCTTGGGCAGCTCCTCCAGACGCCGGGCCAGCAGGCGCAGTTGTTCGTTGCGGTGGGCCTCGTGCAGGCCCAGGTGGACGCAGATCGCATGCACCTCGGGACCTTCGCCCGGCAGGCGTAGCACGCAGTGCAAAATCCCGCGGTTTTCATGGCCGCTGATGGACACGTCGAGATTGTCATGGCGGATGATCTGAAATTTCGACAGCAGCGCATTACCGTGATCGCCCGCCGGGTAGACCGCGTTACGGCCATAGGCAAATTGTGGCCACAGGCTGTCGGCGAGGAATTCGTACTGCGGCATCGTCGGCCAGTTGTCGTAGCGCTGGGGATGTTGCTCGTGGGTGCCGTGTACTTCCTGTAAAAACACCACGTCGGCGGACACGGCGCGCACCGCTTCGCGTAACTCGGGCAGGATGAAACGCCGGTTGAGCGCGGTGAAACCCTTGTGAGTGTTCACCGTCAGCACGGTGAAACGCCGCACGGCCGCGAGGGTTTGCAATTGTTCTGGTGCCTCGGGCTGTTCAGACATGCTCATGACAGCACTCCTTCGGCTGCGGGCTCGCCGGGGGTAGTGGCCAGACTGTCTTCAAGATGGAAGCGCTCCAGCAGCCGGCGCGCATCAAACGGCGCGCGCACCTTGATGTCGTTATCGAAATAGCAGAACACTTCACGGGACTTGCGCGGCTGGGGCTTGAGCCGTGGAGCGATCAGCTGTGGATCCGCGGGTTGCTGGCCATGGTTCCAGGCATCGATCCGGTCGCCCCAGCGTTTCAGCGCCTGGGTGGTGTAGCCGCTGGCATACAGCTCTTCGGCGCCGTGCAGGCGCAAGTAGACAAAATTGCTGGTGATGTCTTCGCGATAGGGCCACTTTCCCGCAGTGTCAGCGATTACCAGTGCCACGTTGTAGCGCTTGAGCAAGCGCACGAACGCCGGGTCGACGAAGCTATCGTTGCGGATTTCCACGGCATGGCGCAGGGGCCGTTTCCTGTAGGCCTTGATACTGGCATGCCCCGGTACATGGGAGTCGTGCTGGCGGGCGAGAGCAGCGGCCTGCTGGGTGTTGTGGGGTAGCTGTTCAAGAAAGCTCTCGAACAGCTCGGCATTAAATGTGAAGTTGGGCGGGAATTGCCAGAGGATCGGCCCCAGCTTTTCCTTGAGTTCCAGCACCCCGGAGGCGAAGAAATTGGCCAGGGGCTTGTGCACGTCGCGCAAGCGTTTGACGTGGGTGATGAACCGTGGAGCTTTGACGCTGAAGACGAAATCCGCCGGGGTTTGGGCGTACCACTCGGCATACCGCTGCGGACGTTGCAACGCGTAGAACGATCCATTGATTTCGATGCTGTTGACCGCCCTCGACGCGAACTGCAACTCGCGTTTCTGGGTCAACCCCTTTGGGTAGAAATCCCCCCTCCAGGGCAAGTAGCGCCAGCCTGAAATACCAATATGAATCCCCGCCATGTCGCCTCCCGTCTTGTGGTCCTCGGTTTACCCCGCTCCATTGCTGACTGCGGGGCGATAGAGAAAGTTTCGAGCGGGCTACGGACGGTATCACCCGTGGATAAGCGGCGAGGAGAGGGTTTTGCCAGTTGTTGATGGGGCACTGCTGCCGTTATCTCGCGGCCAAAACCGAACTTGCACGGGATTTGTCGATCAGTTCCTCACAGATGCGTTTTCGAGGAGCTCCGCGTTTTGCTCAAGTTCAAGACCGCGATACTACTGGGGGCGTTGCTGATTTTTGCCAGCAACGCGTTACAAGCCGCCGCATTGCCAGGCCTTCCAGCCGCTGCTGAAGAGCCGGCCACGCCGGAGCCGCTGGTGCAGGGCGGTTTGCTCGGTGCCATCAGTTCCAGCATCGACAACGTGCAGGACAAACTCGACCTCAACGAAGACCTGGTGGACGCCTGGCGTTTGCGAGCTGATCGGGCTGCGGACGAGGTCGACAAGCTGGTGAACCAGCCTTCGGCGCGCTCGCCCATGAGCGTCGTGGGTGACTTCCTGTTGTTGTCCGGGGTCTGGCTGGGGGCCTTTGCCTTGCTCACGGTGCTCGGTGGCCTGCTGGCCAAGCGGCTGAACCAGGGTCGCTGGCTGGGTACCCGCCAGCGCAGTCAGGACCTGCTCAGCTACGTATTGCCCTACACATTGCCCGCGATTATGTGTCTGCCGCTGACGCTGTCCATCAGCCATTTCCTGCCGGCTTCGGTCGGCCGGGCATTGGCGTTGTGCTTTGCCTACGCCACCAGCAGCGGGATATTTTCCACTTCGATGCTGCTGTGTGTGATCGTCATGTTCAACACCGGGCACAAGCGTGCGGCGGTGCAGATCATCCGCGACTACTGTCCCAAGCCTCTATTCCTGATCGGCTTCCTCGCCGCGCTGAGTGACGCACTGACCAGCCCGCAGATCGCCCGGCAACTGGGCGGCAATATCACCAGCAGCATCGCGGTGTTCACCGGTCTGTTTGCGTCGATCATCTTTGGCTTGCTGGTGATCCGCCTGCGTCGTCCGGTGGCTCACCTGATTCGCAACCGACCCCTGGCGCAACGGCTCAAGCAACCATCGCTGCAGGAGTCCCTGCGAATTTTCTCCGGACTCTGGTACTGGCCGATCCTGCTGATGGTCATGGTGTCGGCGATCAATTTGATCGGGGTGGGGGAGGATAATCAGAAAGCCCTGCGTTGTGCGTTGTTCACCACCATCCTGCTGATCGCCACGGTATTTCTCAGCACGGTATTCCAGCACCTGTTCAAGTCGCGAAAAGCCGAGGCGCTGCAGCGCAGCAGCGCTTACAAGGAGCGTTTTCTCAGCCTGCTGCACGCACTGGTGCGGATTGTGATGGCGGTGGCCTTTATCGAGATTCTGGGCCGGATCTGGGGTGTTTCGCTGTTCGAATTTGCCGAACGCAACTCGATCGGGCGGGCAATCAGTGACTCGCTGAGCCGCATTGGCCTGATTTTCCTGGTGACCTGGCTGTTCTGGGTGGTGCTCGACACGGCCATTCAGGAGGCCCTGAAGCCGCCCGTCAACAAGCGCTCATCGGCGCGTCAGCCCAGCACCCGGGTGAAAACCATCCTGCCGCTGCTGCGCAATGCGATGAAGATCATTCTGGTAGTGATCTGCGCGATTACCACCATGGCCAACCTGGGGATCAACGTGGCGCCACTGCTTGCCGGTGCCGGGGTGGTCGGTCTGGCGATCGGTTTCGGCTCCCAGCAGCTGGTTCAAGACGTGATCACGGGCCTGTTCATTATCATTGAAGACACGCTATCGATCGGCGACTGGGTGGTGCTCGACTCGGGCCACGCCGGCACGGTCGAGGGCCTGACCATCCGCACCTTGCGCCTGCGCGATGGCAAAGGCTTCGTGCACTCGGTGCCGTTCGGCCAGATCAAGGCGGTTACCAATCAATCACGGCAGTTCGCCTATGCGTTTTTCTCGGTGCAGTTCACTTATGACACCGATGTTGATAAGGCCATCGAGCTGATCCGCGAGGCCGGGGAATCAATCCGCGAAGACGCGTTCCTCAAGTACAACCTGCAGGGGCCGCTGGACGTGTTCGGTGTCGACAAGATGGACCTCAATGGTGTGGTGCTGACCGCACAGTTCCGCACGGTATCGGGTGGGCAATATGCGGTGAGCCGGGCGTTCAACCAACGCTTGAAAAAGCTTGTGGATAACAGCCCTTGGGTGCATTTCGCGCAGACTTATCCACAGCAGGTTTTGTTGCCCAAGCGGCAGGGCGATGAGGTTCTGGAGGATGGGCAGGCTCCAGAGCATGGGGCTGTTTTGCTGCCGGATCCGCCGCGTAGTCAGTGATTTGTATGAGGGCTGCTGGCCCCTTCGCGGGCTTGCCCGCGAAGGGGCCAGCAGCCAGCCTCAATGCTGGATCAACCTGCTCCGTACCTCAGCACCCGCCTGGGGATCCAGCTCCAGCCAGATCTGCTGTTTGCCCGCAATCACCGCAGCAGCCGGCACCCCGTCGCGATACACCAGCCGATTGCTCGCCAGTGCCGGCACCTTCGCGCCGGGTAACAGGGTGCCGGCGAGGTTCAGCGGGTCAACCCCGCACACCGCCACCAGGCTCCCGTCATGCGGCCGTCGGCGTACCTCGCGCAACAAGGGTATGGCCTCGGGCAGGGCGAACTGTTCCCCGGCCAATCCGCTGACGAACCGTCCACCGCGAATCTCCCCGCGAGCCTCCAGTCGATGAAAAGTGCGCAGCAACTCACGCCACCCTGGCAACCAGTCTGCCTCTCGTTCCAGCAAGCGCCAGAACACCACCCCGTAGCGTCGAAGCAGCGTCATGGCAATGTGTTCCAGGGTGTCGACGGGTGTCGGCGCCGGACGTTTGTTATCCACAACCGGCGCGGCCAACCCTCGCTTCAGCAACGCCCAGCGCCCGGCATCATCCATGCCGCCAATAAAAGCCCCGCGCCCGCGCCGGCTGCTGCGAGCCTGGCGTCTGCTGGCCGGAGCGATCAGCGCCCGCAGGCCGGCAAAGCTGTCGGCGTTCACCAGGCCCGCGCCCACCAATTCCTGCAGGGCGATTTCCAGCTCGGCGCGCAGAAGATGGGCCTCATGAATCAGCTCATCAAAAAACAACGCGCCGTGTTGGCTGAGGGCGTCGTGGACCTTGCGCGCCTTGGGCGACAGTTGCTCTATTGGCGTCTGCTCTGCGAGGCTGCTCCACAACCCGACGCGGGTGCGCGGCAACAACAGGATCGGCGTGCTGCGCAACGCCGTGCTGGCGCCCTTGCCGCGTGTTGTCAGGCGCGTCCACACCCACTTGCCACTGCGACACAGATCATCCAGCCAACTCGGCGAATAACCCTTGATGCGTGCCGGCAGCAGGTCACTGTCCCAGGCGGAAGCGGCGGCGGGGTAGCCTTCAAACTGACCTACAATCGCGGACAACACGGCGCTGCCCTGGCCTTGAGCGGCGGGGGACAGGTGTTGCCAGTCAAACAGGAACCGCATGAAATCCTGCAAAGCCACCGGCTCGATTTCCCGGCGCAGACGCTTGACCGTGTAGCGATGGATTCGCGCCAGAAGATGGCGTTCGCACCATTCTTCCTCGCAGGCGCCGCTGGAAAAATGCCCGCGCAGAACATAGCCTTCCCGCTCAAGGTGCGCCAGCGCCCCGGTGACCTCAGTGGCGGGCAGGCCGAGGGGGCCGGCAATCGCCGGCAAGGGCAGCGGGCCGAACGCGCCCAGGCGTGCCCGCACCACTTCCAGCACGGCGTCATCGCGGTCCCAGGCTTCATCGAACCCGGGCAATGCGACCATCGGCGGCTGCACGGACGCCTGTGGATAAATCGCCTGCACACAGGTCAGGCGCTCCAGCGCGAACCACAGCGAATCGCCGATCCGGCTGGCCCGGCCGCCTTCGGCCAGTGCATTCAACCATTCTGACCACTGCGGGTTGGCCTGGGCTTCCTCTTCAGTGATACAGGCAAGACTCATCAGCGCCTCATGCATCTCATCGATGCGGGTGGGCGCCGGCCAGGCTTGCTCACGCACGGCCTGAATCGCGTCGGCGTCGAGGGCGCCAAGATCGTCGGTGGATTGCGCCTCGGTCCAGCGTCGATTGAGCACCGCCTGGGTGCGGCGTTCTTCCAGCGGCGCATCGTCGAGAAAACTGTAGGGCCGCGCACTAAGGATTTCCGCCGCCAAGGGCGAGGGCGCAGGCAGGTCGCGGCTGATCAGGCGCACCTCGCCACGCTCCATGCGCCGCAACAGGTTGAGCCAGCCTTCGCTGTCCATGGCCTCATGCAGGCAGTCGTCGAGGGTCTGCTCCACTAGCGGGTGTTCGGGCACTTCACGTTCACCGGCGAGATTTTCCACGCAGGCAATCTGGTCGGGAAACACGCTGGCGATCAGGTCTTCGCTTTTCATGCGCTGGATCTGTGGCGCGACCTTGCGCCCGCCGGTGTAGCGCGGCAATGCCAGCGCGACTCCGGCATTCCAGCGCCAGCGCACACCAAACAGCGGCGCCTCGAGAACGGCTTGAATCAGCAGGTGCTCGGCGCTGTTGCTGTGCAGGTAGCGCCAGACTTCATCGAGTTCGAAACTGTGGCTGCTGGATAGAGAAAGGACGATGGCGTCCTCGCTGGCGGCGGCCTGCAACTCGAAGTTGAACGTACGGCAGAACCGCTTGCGCAGTGCCATGCCCCAGGCACGATTGATCCGACTGCCAAAGGGCGTGTGAATGATCAGCTGGGTGCCGCCGGACTCGTCGAAGAACCGCTCCATCAGCAGCGTGTCCTGGGACGGCAGTGCGCCCAGGGCCAGGCGTGCACGGGCCAGGTAGTCCACCACCTGTTCGGCGCTGGCGAGGTTCAGGCCAAGGGTGTCGGTCAGACAGTCCAGGGCCGGTTGCAGGTTGCCGGGTGTGGCACCCAGCAGGTCGTCGAGTCGGGCTTGCAGGCGAGCCACCGCGAATGACAATTCGGCACTGCGCCCTGGCGCCTCGCCGAGCCAGAACGGGATGGTCGGCGGCTGGCCCTGGGCATCTTCAACCCGGACCTTGCCGGCCTCGACCCGCAGGATTCGATAGGACGTATTGCCCAGCTGGAAGACGTCGCCGGCGATGCTCTCGACCGCGAAGTCTTCGTTGACGCTGCCGATGTTCAGCGCCTGGGGTTCGAGCAACACGCTGTAGTCGGCATTGTCGGGAATCGTCCCGCCGCTGGTGACCGCAGTCAGTTTGCTGCCTCGGCGACCGCGTAATGTGCGGGTCAGAGCGTCGCGGTGCAGGTAGGCACTGCGCATGCCCTGGCTTGAGTTGTAGCCTTCGGCGAGCATTTGCAGCAATGCCTGGTAATGCTTTTCGTCGAGTTCGGCGTAGGGCGACGCTTGGCGGAACAGGTCCAGCAGTGCCTGTTCCTGCCATTCCCGGCAACTGACCTCGGCGATGATCTGCTGCGCCAGCACATCCAGCGGCGCCTTGGGAATGTGCAGGGTATCGAGTTCACCCCGGCGTACACAGTCGAGCAGGGCGGTGCATTCGATCAGGTCATCGCGGGTGGTGGCGAACAGGCGACCCTTGGGTGTGCCGCCGACCTGGTGCCCGGAGCGGCCAACCCGTTGCAGAAAACCGGCGATCGAACGCGGCGAGGCAATCTGGCAGACCAGGTCGACGTCGCCGATATCAATCCCCAATTCCAGAGAAGCGGTGGCGATCAGCACTTGCAGCTCGCCGCGCTTGAGACGTTGCTCGGCATCCAGGCGAAACTCCTTGGCCAGGCTGCCATGGTGCGCAGCTACCGCATCCTTGCCCAGGCGTTCGCTCAAGTGGCGGCTGAGGCGTTCGGCGAGGCGTCGGGTGTTGACGAAGATCAAGGTGGTGCGGTGCTCGCGGGCGAGGGCCGCGAGGCGGTCATAGACCAGTTGCCAGACGTCGTTGGCCATCACAGCCGACAACGGCACTGGCGGCACTTCGATGCCCAGGTCCCGCGGACGGGCATGGCCGATGTCGATGATTTCACAGGGGCGATCACGCCCTGCCAGGTAGCGTGACACCGCCTCGATGGGTTTCTGCGTGGCCGACAGGCCGATACGCGTCAGCGGCTCGCTACACAGGGCCTGCAGACGCTCAAGGCTCAGGGCCAGGTGGCTGCCGCGCTTGCTGGCGGCGATGGCGTGAATTTCATCGACGATCACTGTACGCGTGGAGCCCAGCATCTGCCGGCCCGAGTCTGAACCCAGCAGCACATAAAGGGATTCCGGGGTGGTGACCAGAATATGCGGCGGGGTCCTGCGCATTGCCGCACGGTCTTTTTGCGCGGTATCGCCGGTGCGTACGGCAGTGTTGATCTGCAAGGCCGGCAGCCCCATGAGCTGCAGCTGTTCGGTGATACCGGCCAGCGGGTTTTGCAGGTTGATCCGGATATCGTTGGACAGCGCCTTGAGCGGCGAAACGTAGACCACCAGGGTTTCGTCAGGCAAACCGCCTGGGGTCTCCAACCCTCGATGCACCAGGTCATCGATCACCGCCAGAAAAGCGGTGAGGGTCTTACCCGAGCCGGTGGGCGCCGCGATCAAGGTCGAACGGCGCTGGCGAATCAGCGGCCACGCCCGGGCCTGGGCGGCAGTCACCGTCGCGAACGTGTTACGGAACCAGGCACTGACCGCAGGGTGGAAGCCCGCCAGGGCAGCGTCCGGAGGGATTGGCAAGTTCATACGGCAATTTACACTTTACGGGTGACGGTTGCGTACTAAACCCGCAAAATGCAACGATTCCGGCAATTATCAATGACATCACCCCGGGTGCTGTCTAACAGCCATCGTTCCAATCAGACTGGGCCTGCTGACTCTATGCGAATGCGCCTTATGTTACTGGGCGGCGGAAATGCCCTTGGGCAGGCGCTGATTCGCCTCGGTGCGGAGGAAGACATCGGTTTCCTCGCCCCCCGCCCGCCGCAAGACGGCTGGGATGCCGCGAGCCTGACGCAATTGCTCGACGACACCCGCCCGGACGCGCTAATCAACCTTGCGTACTACTTCGACTGGTTCCAGGCCGAGGCAGTGAGCGAACAGCGTCTGGCCGGGCAGGAGCGCGCAGTCGAGCGCCTGGCCGAATTGTGCCAGCACCACAATATCGTCCTGCTGCAACCGTCGAGCTATCGGGTGTTCGACGGTTCCCGCGCGACGGCCTACAGCGAAAAAGACGAGCCGGTGCCCTTGGGCCTGCGTGGTCAGGCCCTGTGGCGCATCGAGCAAAGCGTGCGGGCCACTTGCCCGCAGCATGTGCTGCTGCGCTTCGGCTGGCTGCTCGATGACAGCGCCGATGGCGCCCTGGGGCGTTTCCTGGCTCGTGCCGAGCAGCCTGAAGAACTGCTGATGGCTGATGATCGCCGAGGCAATCCGACGCCGGTCGACGATGCCGCCCGGGTGATTATTTCGGTGCTCAAGCAACTTGATTGTGCAGCGCCGCTGTGGGGCACCTACCATTACGCAGGACATGAGGCCACTACGCCGCTGGCACTGGGGCAGGCTATCCTGACCGAAGCGCGCAACCTGCACCCGCTGGCCATCGAAGCACCCACCGCCCAGGCTCACGCCGCGCGCCCTGACGCTGCCGACGAGCCGCAGCATGCAGTGCTGGCCTGTAAGAAAATTCTGCACACGTTCGGGATCAAGCCGCGTGCCTGGCGCGCGGCACTCCCGAGCCTACTGGACAGGTTCTATCGCCATGGCTGACGGCCCAATTCTCATCACCGGCGGTGCCGGTTTCATCGGCTCGCACCTGACCGATGCCTTGCTCGCCAAGGGCCATTCGGTGCGCATTCTCGACGACCTGTCCACCGGCAAGCGCAGCAACCTGCCGCTGGACAACCCCAAGGTTGAACTGATTCTCGGTGATGTCGCCGATGCAGCGCTGGTGGCGCGCACGATGGTCGGCTGCAGCGCCGTGGCACACCTGGCGGCGGTCGCTTCGGTCCAGGCCTCGGTGGATGATCCGGTCAGAACCCACCAGAGTAATTTCGTAGCTTCGTTGAATGTGTGCGAAGCCATGCGCCTGGCCGGAGTCAAACGCGTGTTGTTTGCCTCCAGCGCGGCGGTCTACGGCAACAACGGTGAAGGCGAGTCGATCGACGAAGAAACGCCCAAATCGCCGTTGACGCCCTATGCCTCGGACAAACTGGCCAGCGAGCATTATTTTGACTTCTATCGGCGACAGCATGGCCTGGAACCGGTGGTCTTCCGTTTCTTCAACATCTACGGCCCGCGCCAGGATCCGTCCTCGCCGTACTCCGGGGTGATCAGCATCTTCAGCGAGCGGGCGCACAAAGGCCTGCCGATCACCGTGTTTGGCGATGGCGAGCAGACTCGGGATTTTGTTTACGTTGAAGACCTCGTCGACCTGCTGGTGCAGGCCATCGAGAAGCCGCAGGTCGAGGTGGGCGCGATCAATGTTGGCTGGAACCAGGCGACTACACTCAAGCAGATGCTGCAGGCGCTGGAAGTGGTCGTGGGTCAGTTGCCGCCGGTGAGCTACGGACCGGCGCGCTCCGGAGATATTCGTCATTCACGGGCGAACAATCGACGGCTGCTGGAGCGGTTTACCTACCCTGAGCAGACGCCGATGAGCGTGGGGTTGGCGCGGTTGTTGGGGCGCTGAGTCCTGCCGCAATGAAAAAGGCGCCTCAAAGGCGCCTTTATCGTTTCTGGACGGTGTTGACCTTGCTCGCGAAAGCGTTCCAACCCAAGCGGTTTAGAACTTGTAACCCAGGCCAACCATGTAGATGAACGGATCCACATCCACGTCGACCTTGGCCCGGGTGCCTGGTGCCACTGCGTTGTTTTCCACAGTCGCGGTGGTGTCGATGTCGATGTAGCGCACCTGCGCGTTGAGCATGATGTTGTCGGTGATCATGTAGTCGGCACCCACCTGGAACGCCATGCCCCAGGAGTTTTCCGCCTTGAAGTTGCTGAAACCGTTGGCGCTGGCTTCACTGCCCACGTGTTCGTCGTAGATCCAGGTGTAGTTGATGCCGGCACCCACATACGGCTGGAATAGCGACTTGTGATCCAGCGGGTAGTACACCACGCTCAGGGTCGGCGGCAGGTGTTTGAGCGAACCGAGTTTGCCGTTGGCCGCGCCCAGGGCGGTGCCTTTGATCTTCACGTCGTGCTCGAACGGGGAGGCGGCGAGCAATTCGATACCCCAGTGGCTGTCGATCATGTACGCGAAGTTCAAGCCCAGCTGCGTGTCGCTGCTCATGGTCGCCTTGCCACCCAGGTCGGCCCCGGCCAGTGGGCCCTGGTCGACCTTGACGCTGGAGCTGTCGGCTTTCGGGTTGACGGTGATAGCGCCAGCGCGAACGATGATATCGCCAGCGTCGTGGGCATGGGCGAGCGGGGCTGCGAGCGCGAGGGCAAACAGCGAAGCGCAGAGCGCGGACTTGTGCATGAGGGCTCCAAAGGACGTTAAAAGTTTTCGATGTCCAATGGTAAGGCGGCTAACAATCTGCTCTGTTGACTCAGCTCAATGAAACAGCGAAGGGGTGGTTTTTCGTGGAACCTTTGCGGGCCCCATCGCTGGCAAGCAGCTCCCACAGGTTCCGTCGGTGATACAAATAGTGTGAACGACTCGATCACTGTGGGAGCTGGCTTGCCAGCGATGGGGCCATTACAAAAGGCCTAAAATTACCGGGGTTCACTCCGGCAGCTCATACGCATAAATCTTGTCCGCCTCCATCTGATACCCCGCATCCGCCAGTTCGCTGGTTGACGCCTTCACCTGCATCGCACCCTCGATCCAGTAAGGCTGATACAGCTCGTCCAGTTTCACGCCCAACTCGCTTTTCACGTGCACGATCTGGTTCGACGGCGGTGGCGGTACGTGGATGCAGGCGCCGAAATACGGCACCAGCAGAAACTCCGTGGTGCGCCCTTCCTCACTCACTTCCAGTGGCACGATATACCCCGGCAGGCGAATGTTCTGGCCGTCGAGTCCCTGCACCACGGGGGCATTGGGCATGTCCTGCTTCGCCGCTGGTGCCGATTCGGCCGACAGCGCACTGCTCATCTGCGACAGGTCATGCAGCGGCGTCATGTTCGGCACTTCCGGTGCTGCGTCCGGGGGGATCATCTCCGACCAGGTCAGATCCTTGGGCTCGGCTGCCCACAGCGGCAGGGCGAACAGCATCAACAGCGCGAGCAGGACGCGGGGCATCTTCGACTTCCTCATAAACGGATCGACAGGCCATCGGCAAGGGATTGGCGATACGCACGCCAGGCCGGCACGCTGCCCATCAGTAACGCAGCGCACAGGATGCCACCGAGCAGCGTCCATTCATATTCACTTGGCCACGCCAACGGTAAATACAACCCGTAGTTGGCCTGCACGTAACCCTGGGCGCCTGCGATACACACGTACAACAGGGCCACGCCGGCAATCACCCCGGACAACGCCAGGGCAAACGCTTCCAGCACCAGCAACGAGGCTATATGCCACGGACGAGCGCCGACCGAACGCAGAATCGCCATTTCCCGCCGGCGTTCGTTGAGGCTGGTGAGAATCGCCGTGAGCATGCCGATCAACCCGGTCAGCACCACGAACAGCGACACCACGAACAAGGCTTTTTCCGCCGTGCTCATCAGGCTCCACAATTCCTGCAGGGCGACGCCGGGCAGGATGGCAAGCATCGGCTCGCCGCGAAATTCATTGATCTCACGCTGCAGGGCGAAGGTGGAAATCTTGCTGTTCAGGCCCAGCATGAAGGCGGTGATCGCTTGCGGCGTCAGGTCCATGTTGCGTGCCTGATCGGCACTGATGCGCCCATTACCCCGGGCCGGTACGCCGTCGTGCCAGTCCACGTGAATCGCTTCCATGCCACCCAGGCTGATGTGCAGCGTGCGGTCCACGGGCGTACCCGTGCGTTTGAGGATGCCGACCACGGTGAATGGCTTGTCGTCGTGCTTGACCAGGCTGATCACCGCGACGCCGTGGGCCAGGACCAGTTTGTCGCCGAGTTTGTAGTGCAGCGCATCGGCCACCTCGGCGCCGAGCACCACTTCGAACGGATCGGTGGCGAATGGGCGACCGTCGACCAGTTCCAGGTGCTGCTGGCGTGCGTATTGATAGTGCTCGAAATACGCCTCGGTGGTGCCCATCACCCGGTATCCGCGATGGGAGTCGCCGAGGGACATCGGGATGGCCCACTTCACTTTCGGGTTGTTGGCGAAGTGCTCGAAGCTGTCCCAGCGGATGTTGTTGGTGGCATTGCCGATGCGAAACACAGAGTACAGCAGCAGATTCACCGAACCGGAGCGTGCGCCGACGATGAGGTCGGTGCCACTGATGGTGCTGGCGAAACTGGCCTTGGCTTCGGTACGAACGCGTTCCACGGCCAGCAGCAGGCAGACCGACAAGGCGATGGCGAATGCAGTCAGGATCGCAGTAAAGCGACGATTAGCCAGGCTGGCCATGGCTAGACGAAACAGATACATCTCAAACCTCTTCGGACGTGGCGGCGCGGTTGAGTTCGGCCAGGGACAGATGGCGGTCGAACAGCGGCGCCAGGCTCTGGTCGTGGCTGACGAACAACAGGCTCGATCCAGCTTCGCGGCATTCGGCAAACAGCAGGCGGATGAAGTTTTCCCGGGCGTCGTAGTCCAGCGCCGAAGTCGGCTCGTCGGCGATCACCAGTTCAGGCTGGCCGATCAGCGCTCGGGCGGCGGCTACTCGCTGTTGCTGACCGATGGAAAGGGAGTCGGCGCGTCGGCTCAACAGGTTCTGATCTTTCAGGCCCAAGTGGGCAAGCAGGGTGACGGCAGCCTGGTCGACGCTGCCGTGACGCTGGACAGCCCGTTCGGCGCGCAACCTGGAGAAATGGCAGGGCAACTCGACGTTCTCGCGCACCGAGAGGAATGGCAGCAGGTTGAACTGCTGGAAAATGTAGCCGGTGTGATCGACGCGAAACGTGTCGCGCGCACCGGCGGACAGCTCGGTCAGCTCCTGGCCAAGCAGGCGGATGCTGCCGCGATCGGGCTTCTGCACGCCGCCGAGCAGCCCCAGCAGAGTGGTCTTGCCGCTGCCACTGGGCCCCTTGAGAAACAGGCTCTCGCCGGCTTCCAGGCGAAACGCCGGGATGTCGAGCAAGGGCGGATGACCGGGCCAGCTGAAGCCCAGGTTGGACAGTTCGATGAGAGGTTGAGTCATAACACCGGTTTCGTAAGTGAACGCCCCCGTAGGAGCTGCCGAGTGCAACGAGGCTGCGATCTTTTGCTTTTTCAAAGCAAGATCAAAAGATCGCAGCCTCGTTGCACTCGTCAGCGCCTACAGGACTCAGGGTGGATTCAGAATTTCAGGGCAGCCGCCTTGGCCGTCACTTCAACGCCCTGCTGGCCACCAGGGCCGATCAGTTGTACCTGAATTTTCTGGGTGGCCGGGAAGGCATTGAAGATATTCGCCAGGTCCAGGGACTTCAGCGCTGCCGGTGTCGAACAGGTGAAGTGGTAATGGGCGTGAATTTCGCTGTGATCGTGGTGATGCTCGCCCTTGGACGTCGCTTCGTGATCATCATCGGCGTCCGGTTTGTCACCGAACAGCGGGCTTTCCAGCGCTTGACTGGTTGCCACGCAGCCGGCAGCGGTCGGCAGGCTGAACAGGGACAGGGGCTTTTCCAGCTGGGCCCGGGCAGCGGCGACCCTGGCTTTGTCGGCATCGGTGGTGGCCTGGTGTTCGAAACCCACCAGGTTCATTGCCGGGCTTTGCAGTTCCAGCTCCAGCGTCTGACCGTCCAGGGCCGCGTTCAAGCGGCCGACGCCATGCTCATGGGCCTCCAGGCTGACATGCTCTTCGTTATGTTCATGGTCGTGATCATGTTCATGGGCTTGAGCGGCGTAAGCATCGGCCAGCGGCAACAGGGCGAATGGCAAAGCGAGCAACAGACGACGCATGGGGACTCTCCAGGCGGAAGGTAACGAAATGTTATGTGATCTTATAACGTGCGCAGAGTTTGACTGCCTGCTTGGCGTTGCACAAGTCCCGTGGGAGCATGCGCAGAAGAAAAATGCGGGAGCAGACTCATGTTGCGTATACGCGGAAGCATCGGCGCCTGGCCGGTGGATTTGACATTGGAGATGGACGACGCGGATTGGGCGCGGCTTGGCGCGCAGTTGCAGGTCGCTCCGGCTGACGCCAGCGCGACGCCTGTGGCGAAACCGGTCACCCAGGACGATGCGCTGTGGCAGGTCGCCAAGGATCTGTTGCGCCAGGCCGGGCAGTTGAGCGGGCCGGATTTGCTCGAGCAGCTGGAAGGGCTGACTGGCAGCGCGGCAGCGGGCAAGCGCTTGCTGGTGCGCTTGCGCCATTGTGCGGACGTGAAGGTGGTCAGCGGCGCAGATACGCCGATTTACAGCTGGGTCGATTGAAGATCGCCGCCTCCCTTCGCTCGACCGCCCCTGCAAGGAGTCACGTGCACCCCGTAGGCGCTATCGAGTGAAACAAGGCGGCGATCTTTTGCTCTTTTAATAAAGAGCAGCAAACAACTTGCGACGGTACGTGGTCACCAGCGGGTGATCGTTGCCCAGCAGCTCGAAGACTTGCAACAAGGTCTTGTGCGGCAGGCCTTCGTTGTAGCTGCGATTGCGGATGAACAGCTTGAGCAATCCGTCCAGCGCCGCATCGTATTGCTGACGGGCCAATTGCTGGACGGCCAGTTGATAGACGGCCTCATCGTCCAGAGGGTTCTTCGCCAGGCGCGCCTTCAGGTCTGCGGCATCCGGCAGGTCCTTGGCCTGGCCGAGGAACTGGATCTGCGCCTTGGCACCGGCCAGGGCGGCCTTGTGTTCGTCGCTCTTGACCGAGTCGAGTACCGATTGCGCATCAGCCAGCTCGCCGCGCTCAGTCAGGCAGCGGGCGTAGAGAATCAGCGCCTTGGCGTTGGTATTGTCCTCACCCAGCAGCACCTTGAGCACGGCTTCGGCATCGGCGAAGCGGCTGTCGTCGAACAACGCCTGAGCCTGTTCGAACGGATCGGCGGCGGCCGGCGGTGGCATCTGCACATGCGGCTCGAGCATGGTGCGTACGGCTGACTCCGGCTGCGCGCCGGCAAAGCCGTCGACCGGCTGGCCGTCCTTGAACAGCACCACGGTCGGCAGGCTGCGAATGCCAAAGCGGGCGACGATGTCCTGCTCCAGATCGCAGTTGACCTTGGCCAGCAACAGCTCGCCCTGATAGCTCTCGGCGATGGTCTGCAGCATCGGCATCAGCACTTTGCAAGGCGCGCACCATTCGGCCCAGAAGTCCACCAGGACGGGTTTGTGGAATGAGTTCTCGATCACCGACTGGTCGAAATCGGCGGTGGTGGCGTCGAAGATGTACGGCGTTTCCTGACTCATGGGGGATCTCGTAAAAGCGTGAATGGGGCCACTATAAGGCTTGGCGGGGGGTGGCCGGAAGCGGGGTGTGACCGGGAGAGTCGTATCGCCTGATCTGACGCTTCGCCAGCAGGCTGGCTCCCACCATGGAATGCGGTCAACTGTGGGAGCCCGCCTGCTGGCGATGGCGTCAGCCAGGGCGCCGCGCGTGGTAGAGACTCACATGCCGAAACTCTTCCGGTTCGGCCAGATCCGGCAAGGTCATCGCCTCCAGCATCTCGATGCGCCTATACAGCGGATGGCGAAAATCCCTCACCCGCGAATCCGCCACCAGCGCCTCGCGCCCGCGACTCAGGAATTGATCGAGTAACGGCAGGTTCGCCCGGTCGTACAGGACGTCGGCCACCAGGATCAGGTCGAACCGGTCTGCTTCGGCGAAGAAATCTGTCGAGTAGGCAAGTTGCACAGCATTGAGCTCGGCATTCGCCCGGCACGCTGCGATCGCCAGCGGGTCGAGATCGCAGGCCACCACTTCCAGAGCGCCGGCCTTGACCGCAGCAATGCCCGCCACCCCGGAGCCGGCGCCGAAGTCCAGCACCCGTTTGCCGGCGACCCACTGCGGGTGTTCGGCGAGGTAGCGTGCCACCGCCAGGCCACTGGCCCAGCAGAAACTCCAGTACGGCGGCTCATGCAGGATCCGCCGGGTTTCCTCCGGGCTGAAGGCGCGGTCCATGTTGTCGCCGTCGATCAGCCAGAGCTTTAGCTGTGTTCCGGGCAACGCGACAGGCACCAGCTGCGCATCACCCAGCAATTGCCCCAGCGACTGCTGCAGGTCGAGCGGTGCAGTCATGGTGCTTTGACGAATTGCAGCTGACCCATGGCCTGGGTCGTCGGTTGGGTAATGACCTGCGACGGCAGATGCAGTATCAGCTGCCCCGACTGGCTGGCGCGGCCACGCAGTTCAACCCGCTGGCCCGCCGGAAAGGATTCCGGATTGAACCGCAGGTGGAACGGCAGGACCTGATTGGTACCAATCAGGCTGGAACTGGCGAGCAACTGCTGCGGGCGGTCCTTGTCGTCGATTACCAGCAAAGCCAGTTCGACTTCGGCGCCGGCCGGCACGCCTTGCAGCGTGCCGCTCAGTTCGCGCTGGTAAGCGGGCAGTGGACCAAGCTGGGCCGACTCCCGGGCTTTCTTCTGCGCCTGTTGCGGTGCGGGGCCCGGGGTCGGCGGTTGCGGCTTGGGCGCATCAGTGCCGCAGGCCACCAGCAGGCTGAGAAGGCTGAGTAAAACGAGCGGTTTTAGTGGCATTTGCGGCTCCAGCAGGGTGAAATCCATGGATCGTTCGATATAGCCAGTCTGTATACCGCAAACCCTATGGCTTGTCTTGCGACGGGGATGCGCTACCATGGCCCTCCCTTTTTTTGTTGCCTGCCACCATGCACTGTCCCTTCTGCGGTGCCAACGACACCAAGGTCATCGACTCGCGTCTGGTCGCCGAGGGCGAACAGGTGCGCCGCCGGCGTGAATGCCTGGCCTGCGGCGAACGTTTCACGACGTTCGAGACGGCTGAACTGGTGTTGCCGCGCCTGATCAAAACCGACGGCAGTCGTCAGCCGTTCGACGAAGAAAAACTCCGCGCCGGCATGCAGCGTGCCCTCGAAAAGCGTCCGGTGAGTGTCGAACGCCTCGAATCGTCGCTGGTGCACATCAAACACAAATTGCGAGCCACCGGCGAACGTGAGGTCAAGTCTCTCGTGGTCGGTGAACTGGTGATGGCCGAGCTGCAAAAGCTCGACGAAGTCGCCTACATTCGTTTCGCCTCCGTGTATCGACGCTTCCAGGACCTTAATGAGTTCCGTGAAGAGATCGATCGCCTGGCCCGTGAGCCGGTGAAAGAATGAGCACATCCGCAGAGCAAACCGTCCTCGACGCCCACTACATGGCCCGCGCTCTTGAACTGGCGCGCAAAGGTCACTACACCACCCACCCCAACCCGCGGGTCGGCTGTGTGATCGTGCGCGACGGGCAAATTGTCGGCGAAGGCTGGCACGAACGCACCGGCGAGCCTCACGCCGAAGTCCACGCCTTGCGCGCCGCAGGCGACAAGGCCCGAGGCGCCACGGCCTACGTCACGCTCGAACCGTGCAGCCACCACGGCCGTACGCCGCCCTGCGCCGATGCGCTGGTGCATGCAGGCCTGGCCAGGGTCGTTGCGGCCATGCAGGACCCGAACCCGGCGGTTGCCGGTCGCGGCATGCAGCGTCTGTCTCAAGCCGGTATTGCCACTGAAAGCGGCGTGCTCGAAGGCGAGGCGCGCAAGCTCAACGAAGGCTTTCTCAAACGCATGGAACACGGGTTGCCGTTCGTGCGGGTCAAGCTGGCGATGAGCCTCGACGGTCGCACGGCGATGGAAAGCGGCGAAAGCCAATGGATTACCGGCCCGGCAGCGCGTTCGGCGGTACAACGCCTGCGTGCACAGGCCAGCGTGGTGCTGACTGGCGCCGACACGGTGCTGGCCGATAATGCCCGCTTGACCGTGCGCGCCGATGAGCTGGGCCTGGATGCCGAGCAAACCGCGCTGGCCATGAGCCGGCCGCCGTTGCGCGTGTTGATCGACGGGCGGCTGCGAGTGCCGCTGGACGCGCCATTCTTCAAGGCCGGCCCGGCGCTGGTCGCTACGTGCATGGCGATCGAAGAGCAATATGCCAATGGCCCGGAGTGCTTGATCGTCGCGGGCGAGGATGGCTTGGTCGACCTGCGCAAGCTGCTGGTCGAGCTGGCTGCCCGCGGGGTCAACGAAGTGCTGGTCGAAGCGGGGCCGCGTCTGGCCGGTGCTTTCGCGCAACAAGGGCTGGTGGACGAGTTCCAGATTTTCATCGCTGGCAAGTTCCTTGGTTCCTCGGCACGCCCCCTGCTGGATTGGCCACTGGCGCAGATGAAAGACGCGCCAGCACTCAAAATCACCGAAATTCGTGCGGTTGGCGATGACTGGCGGGTCACTGCCATTCCTGTGCCAGCAGCGAGCGTATAATTTCCGGCCATCGCCACAGCGCTGGCCCGTTCTCGAGGAGGACTCCATGTTTACCGGCATCATCGAATCCATCGGCAGTATTCGTGCATTGACCCCAAAAGGCGGAGATGTGCGGGTTCACGTAGAAACCGGCAAGCTCGATCTGAGCGACGTCAAGCTGGGTGACAGCATCGCGGTCAATGGCGTGTGCCTGACCGCGGTTGAATTGCCAGGCAATGGTTTTGCCGCCGACGTCAGTCGCGAAACACTCGACTGCACCGCCATGAACGACCTCAAAAGCGGCAGCCCGGTCAATCTGGAAAAAGCCCTGACCCCGACCACCCGCCTTGGCGGTCATCTGGTCAGCGGTCACGTCGACGGCGTCGGCGAAGTGGTTGCACGCACCGAAAACGCCCGTGCCGTGGAGTTTCGCATCCGCGCCCCGAAGGAGCTGGCCAAGTACATCGCCCATAAAGGCTCGATCACCGTCGACGGCACCAGCCTGACCGTGAACGCGGTCGATGGCGCCGAGTTCATGTTGACGATCATCCCCCACACCCTGAGCGAAACCATCATGGCGTCGTATCAGCCAGGTCGCCGGGTGAACCTGGAAGTGGACTTGCTGGCCCGTTACCTGGAGCGCTTGCTGCTGGGCGACAAGGCCGCGGAGCCAGCCGCCGGCAGCACCATTACTGAAAGCTTCCTGGCCCAAAACGGCTACCTCAAATCCTGAGCTCTAATTTCGAAAGAAGGGGGGTGCCTTGTGGCGCTCAATAGCATCGAAGAACTGGTTGAAGACATCCGCCAAGGCAAGATGGTCATCCTCATGGATGACGAAGACCGCGAGAACGAAGGCGACCTGATCATGGCCGCCGAGTGCTGCCAGCCAGAACACATCAACTTCATGGCCAAGCACGCTCGCGGCCTCATCTGCATGCCGATGAGCCGCGAACGCTGCGAACTGTTGAAGCTGCCCTTGATGGCCCCGCGCAACGGTTCCGGTTTTGGCACCAAGTTCACCGTGTCCATCGAAGCGGCCACCGGCGTGACCACCGGCATCTCTGCCGCAGACCGTGCTCGCACCGTGCAGGCGGCTGCAGCGAAAGACGCCAGGGCTGAAGACATTGTCAGCCCCGGCCACATCTTCCCGCTGATGGCCCAGGCCGGTGGCACCCTGGCCCGTGCTGGCCACACCGAGGCGGCGTGTGATCTGGCGCGCATGGCCGGTTTCGAGCCGAGCGGGGTGATCTGCGAAGTGATGAACGATGACGGCACCATGTCCCGTCGCGCCGAGCTGGAAGCCTTCGCTGCCGAACACAACATCAAGATCGGTACCATCGCCGACCTGATCCACTACCGGATGATCCACGAACGTACCGTTCAGCGGATTGCCGAGCAGCCGCTGGACAGCGAACTGGGCCAATTCAACCTGGTGACCTATCGTGATTCCGTGGAAGGCGACGTGCACATGGCGCTGACCCTGGGCACCGTGTGCGCCGACGAGCCGACGCTGGTTCGCGTGCATAACATGGACCCGCTGCGTGACCTGCTGATGGTCAAGCAACCGGGCCGCTGGAGCCTGCGCGCTGCGATGGCGGCGGTTGCCGAGGCCGGCAGCGGGGTGGTGCTGCTGCTCGGTCATCCGCTCGATGGCGACGTTTTGCTGGCGCACATCCGCGAGACGGCGGACCAGACGCCTGTGAAAAAACCGACCACCTACAGCATCGTCGGTGCCGGTTCGCAGATCCTTCGGGACCTTGGCGTGCGCAAAATGCGCCTGATGAGTGCGCCAATGAAATTTAATGCGATATCCGGTTTCGATCTGGAAGTTGTAGAATACGTGCCCTCCGAATAAAGACCGGTTGTTTCCAGTCCTTGATTCGCGGTTAACACATCACTGAGGGACGCGTAGAAAACGCGTCCCGGCTCTTTAAGAGATCTAACGAATGACCCTGAAGACCATCGAAGGTACCTTCATCGCCCCTAAAGGCCGCTACGCTCTGGTAGTCGGCCGTTTCAACAGCTTTGTCGTTGAAAGCCTGGTCAGCGGTGCAGTTGATGCCCTGGTTCGCCATGGCGTGAGCGAAAGCGACATCACCATCATCCGCGCTCCTGGCGCCTTCGAAATTCCGCTGGTTGCACAGAAAGTCGCCCAGAAGGGTGAGTACGCTGCAATCATCGCACTGGGCGCAGTCATTCGTGGCGGTACCCCGCATTTCGAATACGTCGCTGGCGAATGCACCAAAGGCCTGGCCCAGGTGTCCATGGAGTTCGGCGTACCGGTCGCTTTCGGCGTCCTGACCGTTGATTCCATCGAACAAGCCATCGAGCGTTCCGGCACCAAGGCCGGTAACAAAGGTGCTGAAGCTGCCCTGTCCGCCCTGGAAATGGTCAGCCTGCTGGCGCAGTTGGAGGCCAAGTGATTAGCGACGAAAGCGATCGTTTCAACCCGCGCGATCCAAAGCCTGCGGATGCCGGCAAGCCATCGAAAAGCGTCAAGCGTCGCGAAGCCCGTCAGCTCGCAACCCAGGCGCTGTACCAATGGCACATGGCCAGACAGTCGCTGAACGAGATCGAAGCGCAGTTCCGGGTCGATAACGATTTCAGTGATGTCGACGGTGCCTACTTCCGTGAAATCCTGCACGGCGTTCCGGCACAAAGAGACCGCATCGATGCCGCACTGGCGCCATGCCTGGACATCACCATCGAAGAGCTGGACCCGGTTGAACTGGCCGTGCTGCGCCTGTCCACCTGGGAGCTGCTCGAGCGCGTCGACGTGCCGTACCGCGTTGTGATCAACGAAGGTATCGAGCTGGCGAAAGTCTTCGGTTCCACCGACGGCCACAAGTTCGTCAACGGCGTACTCGACAAGCTGGCTCCGCGTCTGCGTGAAGCTGAAGTGAAGGCGTTCAAGCGCTAACCGGCGTTTGGTATCGCTATGGGCGAGTTTGAGCTGATCCGCAATTTCTTCGCCGCCGCGCCTTGTGCGCAAGGCGGCGAAGGCGTTGCTCTGGGAATCGGCGACGATTGTGCCTTGCTGGCTGTTCCCCCCGGGGAGCAGCTGGCCATTTCCACCGACACCCTGGTTGCAGGTGTGCATTTCGCAGATCCTTGCGACCCTTTTCTGCTCGGCCAGCGTTCGCTGGCGGTGGCTGTGAGTGATCTGGCCGCCATGGGCGCCACGCCGGTTGCCTTTACCCTTGCCCTGACCTTGCCGACGGTGACTGCCGATTGGCTGCAAAGCTATGCCCGTGGGTTGAACCTCATGGCCCAGGGCTGCGGCGTGGCGCTGGTGGGCGGGGATACCACCCGCGGACCGCTGAGCCTGACCATGACCGTGTTTGGCCGAGTGCCCAGCGGTCAGGCCCTGGTGCGAAGCGGCGCGCAGCCAGGTGACCTGGTGTGCGTTGGCGGTGAGCTGGGCAACGCTGCCGGGGCCTTGCCGCTGGTACTCGGCCAGCGAACGGCCGAACCGTCGATTGCCGATCCGTTGCTGGCACATTACTGGTCGCCGCAGCCTCAGCTGGCCCTGGGTCGAGCGCTACGGGGCAAGGCGACCTCGGCGCTGGATATCTCCGACGGCCTGCTGGCGGACTGCGGGCACCTGGCGCTCGCCTCGAAGGTAGGCGTTCAGGTCGAGCAGAGTAAGCTGCCGGTCTCTGCGCCCCTGGTGGCCTTCCTCGGCCAGGCGGGCGCGCAAGAGGCGGCCTTGAGCGGTGGCGACGATTACGTGCTGGCCTTTACCCTACCGTCCGTCGAGTTGCCCGGCCTGTTGGCCGACGGCTGGCCGATCCATGTGGTCGGACGTGTAGTCAGTGGTCAGGGCGTGACCCTGCTGGATGCCGACGGACGAGATATCACCCCGCAAACCCGGGGCTACCAACATTTTCGGGAGACAACGTGACAGATCATCCCAAGCAGGTTCCGGCGGAATTCGTACCGCCGTCGGTCTGGCGCAATCCATGGCATTTCCTGGCGTTCGGCTTTGGCTCGGGCACCTTGCCAAAGGCACCGGGCACCTGGGGGTCATTAGTTGCGCTACCCTTCATCCCCTTATGGCAGATGCTGCCCGATTGGGGTTACTGGCTGATGCTGGGCATCACCATGCTGTTCGGCTTCTGGCTGTGCGGCAAGGTGGCCGATGATTTACGCGTGCACGACCACGAAGGTATCGTCTGGGACGAGATGGTCGGAATGTGGATCACCCTGTGGCTGGTGCCGGAGGGCTGGTACTGGTTACTGGCGGGCTTCCTGGTGTTCCGCTTCTTCGACATTCTCAAGCCGTGGCCGATTCGCTGGATCGACCGGCACGTGCATGGCGGCGTCGGGATCATGCTTGATGACGTACTGGCCGGTGTATTTGCCTGGCTGGCGATGCAGGGGTTGGTGTGGTTATTGGCTTGAGGGACTGACCAGGGGGACAGGGAATGGCTCGGCGTGGTTTGGCGGTAATGATTTTGGCGATGCTGTGCTCGTGGGTGCAAGCGGGTGACCTGGCGCCACCCTCGGTGATTCATCTGGCCAGCGAAGAGTGGGAAGACTATACCGCTGCCGATGGCCATGGCCTGGCCTGGGACGTCTTGCGCGAAGTGTTCGAGCCGGCGGGCGTCAAGCTGGATATCCGTACCGAACCCTATACCCGCTCCATCGGCCTGGCCCAGCGCGGTGAAGTGGATGCCTGTGTCGGCGGCTATCGTGACGAAGTCAGCGACCTGCTTTATCCAAGGTGGAGCTACGACACCGATCACATCTATGCCTTGGGGCTGGCCAGTAATCCCGCGCCTACCCTCGATACCCTGGGCAACTACCGGCTGGCCTGGGTGCGTGGCTACCAGTATCAACTCTACCTGCCCAATATCAGCCGCTACAACGAAGTGGTCCGGCGCACAGGCATCCTGTCGATGCTGCTGCACAACCGTGCCGACTACTACATCGATGCCCTCACCGAGGTGGATTACGTGGTCAGCCGGGCCAAGGATCCTGCGCAGTTTCGCCGTACCCATGTCGCCGAGTTGCCGTTGTACCTGTGCTTTGCCGACAACCCCAGGGCGCGCGGGCTGATGGCGTTGTTTGATCAGCGCATGGAAGTGCTGGTGAAGAACGGCCAGTTGAAGCCGATCTTCGAACGCTGGAAGCAACCCTACCCCTTCTAACGTCCAGCTCCTACGGGGCTGATCGCACGACCGTTGATCAAACATTTTGATTGTTATGCCCCATAATTCTGCCTAAGCGTCCGCTGGAACCTGCTGTTACAATGCCGCGTCTGCGAATCTCCAGTACCTATAGATCAGGAGCACACCGGTGCCTGTCGTTTTTGTCGCCGCTTCCAAGCTGCCAACGCCTTTTGCGCAATTCACCATGCACGGCTTTCTCGACGAAGAGAACGGGCGCGAGCACGTAGTCCTGAGCCTGGGTGAGTTCGATGACGGTGCCCCGGTACTGGGTCGCTTGCATTCCGAATGCCTGACCGGCGATGCCTTGTTCAGTCAGCGCTGCGACTGTGGTTCACAGCTTGAGGCAGCCTTGCAGGCCATCGCCCGTGAAGGCCGTGGCGTGTTGCTGTACCTGCGCCAGGAAGGTCGCGGCATTGGCCTGTTGAACAAGATCCGGGCCTATGAATTGCAGGACGGGGGCGCCGACACCGTCGAAGCCAACGAGCGCCTGGGCTTCGCCGCTGACCAGCGTGACTACGCCATGTGCCTGCCGATGCTGGAACATCTGGGAGTGAAATCCCTGCGCCTGATGACCAACAACCCACGCAAGGTCAAAGCCTTGACCGACATGGGCATCGTGGTCGCCGAGCGCGTGCCGCTGCACACCGGGCATAACCCTCACAACAAACTGTACCTGGCCACCAAGGCCAGCAAGCTCGACCACATGATGGGCAACGAGCATCAGGGCGAGGCGGATCGAGCGTGACCCGAGGTCAGGTGCGGCGGCGACTGTCCGTCAACTGGTGGCAATACCTGGCGCTGGCGCTGGTGCCATTGTTCGTGATCAACGGCGTGTTCGGCCAAATGGAGCCCATCCTGCCGGTGTTGGCGATGCCTTTGTTCATTGCCGGCGTGGCCTCGATGTTTGTCAGCCTGAAATTCTTCGGTGCCTACAAGCACGCGCTGATCGCCACGCAAAAAGCCCTCGATACCCCTGAGGAGCCCGCCGCCTGGATCGCCCTGGCCGCCAAGCGACGCACGGCGTTCCTGGTCGCCGGTTTGCCTGCCTGGATCGGCGCCCTGGCGGTGTTTGTGGGGCTGGAAGCGGTGCCGCTGTTTCTGCTGGCGCTGTCGACCGCCGTGTTGTTCTACCTCTACCGCATCCCGCGTCAGCTTGGCTGATGTGGCGTAATTGGCTGGCGGTGCTGCTGCTGGCCGTGAGCGGCAACGCTGCGGCGGTGGAGCGGGTTGTCAGCCTGGCGCCATCCCTGACTGAAATCGTCGTTGAGTTGAATTGCGCAGATCTCCTCGTGGGCGTTCTGGATGCCGGCGAGCGCCCCGCTGCACTTGATCATCTGGCTTCGGTCGGCCGCTACGGCCAGCTGGACATGGAGCGCCTGCTCAGTCTCAAGCCGGATTTGCTGTTGTTATGGCCCGGCAGCGTCGGCCCGGCCCAGCGCGAACAGCTCAAGCGCCTGAATATCCCCACTTATGTCGCCGAACCGCATGACCTGCAACAACTTGCGGCACAGATCGAAGCGATAGCTCGCCAGCTCGGGCGACCGGAGCGGGGTCTGGCGCTGGCTGCAAGTCTGCGGGCTCGCCTGGCTGAGCTGCGCCAGCGATACCGAAGGGATGAACCGTTGCGGGTGTTTTATCAGGTCTGGGATCGACCGCTGTATACCGTGGGTGGCGGGCAGATCATCAGTGATGCTCTTGAGGTGTGTGGGGCGCGCAATGTGTTTGCCGACCTGCAGCTGCCGGCGCCGCAGGTGAGCGTGGAGGCGGTGCTGCAGCGCAATCCCGAGGTCATTCTGGCCGGGGATCAGGCACAGCTTGAGTCATGGAGGGCCTGGCCCCAGGTCGCGGCCGTGGCGCACGGGCGGTTGTTGCGCGTGGTGGATAAGGGGCTGGAGCGGCCTAGCGGGCAGATGGTCGAGGCGACGGCCGCATTGTGTCGGTTAATTGCGCCGGACCGCTAAACCGAGTCGCCTGCATCGCGGGCAAGCCACGCTCCCACAGGTTTTGTGCATTACCTGAAACCTCTGGGAGCGGCGGTTCGACGGTTCGGCTTGCCCGCGACGAGGCCAATCCAGGCAACGTTGGGTCAGGGCTCTGGGTCAGAGCTCCGGCGTCCAGCTCACCCCGAACATCCACGCTCGGCCTTCCTCGCGATACCCGTATTGACTGCCGTCATAGCTGTACAGCACCCGGCTGTAACCCTTGTCCAGCAGGTTATCCACCTTCAGTTCTAGCCTGATCTCGCGATTCAACTCCCAGCTGCTGCGCAATCCCAGCAGCGCATAACCGCCTAAGGGCTGCTGGTTAGTCTCGTCGTCGTAACTGCTGCTCACGGCCTGCCAGCTGGCGCCGACGCCCAGCCGGTCAAACTGTCGATCCAGGTCCAGGCTCAGGGTGCGTCGAGCGCGGCGGGCCAGGGTATGGCCGGTGTCGCGATCCTGCGGATCAATGATCGCTACGCCCAGGTTGCCTTGCCAGCCGAACAGCTCCTGCTTCAACGCAGCCTCGAACCCGTTGATGCGCGCCGATGCGACGTTCTGCGGGCGTGAATTGCTGCCGAAAATGATCGCGTCTTCCAGGTCGGTGCGATACAGCGACGCCTCCAGGCGACTGGTGTCGCTTAACTGGCTGCGCCACTGCAGTTCGTAGCTCTTCGAGGTTTCCGGCTTGAGATCCGGGTTGCTGAAATCCGGGTAATACAGGTCGTTGAAGGTCGGTGCGCGGAAACCTTCGCTGTAGCTCAGCAACAGGTCATTGTCCGGATTCAGCGGCAAGGTAAAAGTGCCACTCCAACTGTTCTGGCCGCCAAACTGCTGGTTCTGGTCCCGGCGCAAGCCCAGCTCCGTGGAAAAACTCTCCGCCTGGTAGCGGTGCTGAATGAACGCAGCACGGTTCCAGCGACTGTCTTGATCGAACGGCGTGCTGCTGTTGATCCGGTCTTCATACCAGTCGCCCCCAAGGATCAGGCTGTTGCGGTCGTTGAGCGTCAGGTCGTTCTGCCAGTTCACCGAATCGCGGTAGGTGTTGAAGACGCTGCGCTCGTCGCTGAGCTTGTCGAGCGTCTTCTCGCGGTTCTCGCTGTGCCCCAGTTCGACCCGGGTTTTCCAGCGGTCGTTGACCCGGGCATCGACGTAGCTGCTGAAGCTGCTGACGGCAAAGTCGCTGTAGGGTTGCTGTTGAAATGATTCAAACGTGTCCAGGTCGAAGCGGCCAAACGGGTTGTCAAACGCGCTTTTGCCGCGGTTATCCAACAGGTTGGCGCCGACTTCGATGTCATCGGTCAGCGCATGGCTGAGGCTCATGCTCACCGACTTGTTACGGTACTCATCATGGTCGCCATCGCTGGGGTACGACTCGTGGGTGCGATCGATGCCGGCGGTCTCATCAAGACTGGCCCCCAGGTCGAAACGGGTTTTCTCGTCACCGCCAGACAAGCCAAGACTGCGTTCCCAGGTCTGGTTGCTGCCAAAGCCGGCGTGAATGCGTGCCTTCAGGCCCGGCTCGGCGCCGCGGCGGGTGAAAATCTGGATCACCCCGCCAATGGCATCGCTGCCGTAAATCACCGACCGGGAGCCACGCAACACCTCCACTCGCTCAACCTGCTCGATGTTGATGTGCTGCAGGTTGCTGTCGCCGGAAGTCGAGTTGCCGATGCGCTGGCCATCCACCAGCACCAGGCTCTGCGCCGACCGGGTGCCGCGAATGTAGATCCCCGGCAGGCTGCCGCGCCCGCCGGTTTGTCCGACCTGTACCCCCGGCACGCGCCGCAGCAGGTCGGTGACACTGGCCGGTTGCAGGCGGTCGATATCTTCGCGGGTGAACACAGTGTTGGCGGCGCTGCTGTCGTTGCGCGCTTCGACCTGGCGGTTGGCGCTGATCAGCACGTCGGGAAGCTTCAGGGCCTGGTCGCGTTCAAAGGTGTCGGCCAGCAGTTGACCGGCAGGCAGGAGGGTCAGCGCCAGGGCGAGCGGGGAGAGTTTCATGGAGGATCCGAGGTGATGCGGCACAACGCCCTGTAGAAGCTGCCGAAGGCTGCGATCTTTTGATTGTGTTTTGGCAGATCAGGAGCTGGCGAAGGGCAAGATCAAAAGATCGCAGCCTTCGGCAGCTCCTGCGCGGGATGGTTACAAATTGAACAATTGCAGGCGCTCGCGAATCGAAGCTTCGATCCCGGCCTCATCCAGTCCACACTCAGCCAGCATCTGCGCCGGCTTCGCGTGCTCGACGTAAAGGTCCGGCAAGCCCAGGTGCAGCATGGACTTGAGGATATTTTCCCGAGCCAGAAATTCGCTGACCGCGCCGCCAGCGCCGCCCATGATCGCGTTTTCCTCGACGGTCACCAGCAAGTCGTGACGGCCGGCAATTTCACGGACCAGGGCTTCATCCAGTGGCTTGACGAAACGCATGTCGACCACGGTTGCATCCAGCGTCTCGGCGACCTTTAACGCTTCGGCCAGTTGCACGCCAAACACCAGCAGGGCGACCTTGCTGCCCTGGCGGCGAACGATGCCCTTGCCGATGTCGATCGGCTCCAGGGTTTTTTCTATCGCAGCATTCGGGCCAGTGCCGCGTGGGTAGCGCACTGCTGCCGGACCGTTGTACAGGTGGCCGGTGGTGAGCATCTTGCGCAGTTCGTTTTCGTCGCTTGGTGTCATCACCAGCATGCCGGGGATGCAGCGCAGGAACGACAGGTCGAAGCTGCCCGCGTGGGTCGGACCGTCTTCGCCCACCAGGCCGGCACGGTCGATAGCAAACAGTACGTCGAGGTTCTGCACCGCCACATCATGCACGAGCTGGTCGTAGCCACGTTGCAGGAAAGTCGAGTAGATCGCCACCACTGGTTTTGAACCTTCGCAAGCCATGCCTGCCGCCAAGGTCACGGCGTGCTGTTCGGCAATCGCCACGTCGAAATAGCGCTCCGGGAACCGTTCGCTGAACGCCACCAGGTCCGAGCCTTCCTTCATGGCCGGAGTGATGCCGACCAGTCGCGGGTCTTCGGCGGCCATATCGCACAGCCACTCGCCGAATACACCCGAATACTTGGGGCCGCCGGCTTTCTTCGGGGCCGCCGCCGGTGCGTCGACCGGCTCCAGCTTGGTGATCGCGTGATAGCCGATCGGGTCGACTTCTGCCGGAGCGAAGCCTTTGCCTTTCTTGGTGACCACGTGCAGGAACTGCGGGCCCTTGAGGTCGCGCATGTTGCGCAGGGTCGCGATCAGGGTCGGCAGGTCGTGGCCGTCGATCGGTCCGATGTAGTTCCAGCCCAATTCCTCGAACAACGTTCCGGGGACCAGCATGCCCTTGGCATATTCTTCAGTACGACGAGCGATTTCCCAGGCACCGGGCAGGCGCGACAAGACCTTCTTGCTGCCTTCACGCATGCTCGCGTAAGTGCGGCTCGACAGGATCTTCGCCAGGTAATTCGACAGGCCGCCGACGTTGCGCGAAATCGACATGTCGTTGTCGTTAAGAATCACCAGCATGTCGGCGTTCACTTCCGGTGCGTGGTTCAGCGCTTCGAAGGCCATGCCGGCGGTCAGTGCGCCGTCGCCGATCACCGCGATCGCCTTGCGATCACTGTTCTGCAGGCGGGCGGCAATGGCCATGCCCAGCGCGGCACTGATCGAGGTGCTGGAGTGGCCGACGCCAAAGGTGTCGTACTCGCTTTCGGAGCGACGCGGGAACGCAGCAACGCCGTCCTTCTGGCGCAAGGTGGCCATGCGCTCGCGACGGCCGGTGAGGATCTTGTGCGGATAAGCCTGATGACCCACGTCCCACACCAGCCGGTCATCCGGGGTGTCGAATACGTAATGCAACGCGATGGTCAGCTCGATGACGCCCAGGCCGGCACCGAAATGCCCACCGGTCTGTCCGACCGTATAGAGCAATTCCAGGCGCAACTCATCGGCCAGGGTTTCCAGCTCGGCTTCGCCTAACCGGCGCAGGCCGTCCGGCGTGTTGGCACGGTCGAGCAGGGGCGTGGTCGGGCGCTTGCGGGGAATCTCATGAAACGTCGTGGGCATCAGGCGAATCGTTATAGGTATAAAAGATGCGGCAGTTTACCTGATGCATCGCCCCCTGCCCACGCGTTGGTTTTAACTTGGCGGATACGCCGTCAGCTGCGGCGCTCGACAATATAGCGGGCCAGGTCGCGTAACGGCTCCGCGGCCGCGTCAAACGGTCGCAGGGCGTGCAGGGCCTGATCGCGCAATTCCAGGGCGTAGGTCTTGGCTTCATCGAGACCGAGCAGGGCGGGATAGGTCGGCTTGTCGCGGGCGATGTCCGCACCTTGGCGTTTGCCCAGGGTTTCGGTATCGCTTTCGACGTCGAGAATGTCGTCCTGCACCTGGAATGCCAGGCCGATGGCCTGTGCATAAGTCTGCAGGGACTTCAGTTCGTCCTTTTCGGCACGGCCGCTGGCCAGGGCGCCAAGCTTGACGCTGGCTTCGATCAACGCGCCGGTCTTGTGCCGGTGCATGTATTCGAGCGCCTTCTGATCGAGCTTCAGGCCCACCGAGCCGAGGTCGATAGCCTGGCCGCCCACCATGCCGGCCGGGCCTGCGGCCAACGCCAGGGCGCTGACCATCTGCAGGCGGATGTCAGCATCGGCGCTGCTCAGCTGCGGATCGAGCAGGGCGCTGAACGCCAGGCTCTGCAAGCCATCACCGGCCAGAATGGCGCACGCTTCATCGAATTTTTTGTGCGTAGTTGGCTGGCCGCGACGCAGATCGTCGTCGTCCATGGCCGGCAAATCGTCGTGCACCAGGGAGTAGGCGTGGATCAGCTCAACCGCACAGGCCGCACCATTGGCCTGCTCGACCTTGCCACCCAGTGCTTCGCAGGCGGCATAGGCCAGCAATGGGCGAACGCGTTTGCCGCCGTTCATCACGCTGTAACGCATGGCTTCGTACAAACGCCCGAGTTCGGGGCTTGGGGCGATAAACAAGGTCTCCAGTGCCGCGTTGACACGCGCCTGGCTATTGGCCGAATAGGCGGCAATCATTCCGGTTGTTCCGCGTCGAAGGGTTCCTCGGCGAGTTCGCCATCGCGCTCAAGCAGCACCTGAACCTTTTGCTCGGCCTGAGCCAGCGCCGCCTGGCAATCGCGAGTCAGCCCGATGCCCTGCTCGAAAGCCGTCAGCGAATCCTCCAGCGACAACTCGCCGTTCTCCAGTCGCTCGACCAGTGTTTGCAGGTCAGCGAGGGATTGTTCGAAATCCAGTGCAGCTTTTTTGCGGGCCATGGCGGCTATTTCCGGTTGACGTTAAACCGGCGCGACACTAGCAGACATGGGGGTTATGGGCAAATGGACGGGGGTTTTATGACCTGTTTCAGGGGCATTGACACACTCCCACAGGAGTGTGTTGCAACAGGTCATGGTGTTGAAGGGTCTGGAAAATTGATTTGATAGCGAGTGTTACGCCCACCGCCGGGCAGTCGCCTTGGACACCTTCGCCACAGCCTGATTCTGCGCCGCGCTAATCCCGCCTCAACTGTCCTTGCGCCTGAACGCAATCGCGCAGCAAAGGTGCGAGGCGTTCGGATTGCCACTTGAAGTCAGGCCAATCCGACTGTTGCCAGATCCAGTTCGGGGCCATAGTCCGGTCCTTTTAAGATGTGTGAGCCGATTAGAACGTCTATTCGGCTCATCTGATGAGCCGAATATGGCGTTTATTCGGCTCACCGTCCGCCCCTTGGGCGCGATGCCTACTGCAAATCAGCCAGACCTGATTGTTAAAAACCGCCCGACTGTCTAACCTCGCGCCATCCTTGACCCGATATTCGCGGGTCTTTTTTGACGAAACGCAGTATCTGGATCTGTCACGCGCCGAGGATCAGGCGCAAGGTTTCGTTGTGCATGGCAGGAGGCGTTACATGCGTTCATTTCTTCTGGTGATGCTGGGGTGGGTCTGCGCGACTGCCGCCTTGGCCGAGCCGACGGCGCAATTGTCAGAACCGGTCGGTGGCTGGCGCTACAACGGCTTGCTCGATCGCAGCGAATACTCTCAGGTTGCCTATCCGACGCCACCCATCGACCGGGGCGTGCAGCGCAATCGCACCATGATCCAGGGCCAGCTCAAGGCCATCGGCACCCAGCGCGGGCCGCATACCCTGGCGGTCAACGGCAATCCCCTGAATCTGTATACCGACGACCAGGGTCGCTTCGCCCGGCCCTATGCGTTCGGTGCCGGCTCCAACAGTGTCGAAGTGCGCAGCGCCGAAGGCAAATCCCTCAAACGCGTTCAATTCTATGAAGCCAACAGCCTGCGCACCCCGGCGCAGATTCGCGTGGTGCTGGGCTGGGACGATCCGAAAGCCGAGCTCGACCTGCACATCGTCACACCCGATGGCCAGCATGCATTCTGGTCGCATCCGGCGTTATCCAACGGGGGCGGCCTGGACCCGGATGGGGTGGACGGTCCCGGCCCGGAAATGTTCACCATGACCGCGCCGATGCGTGGCACCTATCTGGTTTACGTCAACTATTGGGGCAACTTCGGTAGCGGCGGCTATAACTTCGATGAGGCCAGTAACCAGAACGAGGTCATCACCTCGCAAATCAACCTGGTGCTGAATGAGAACACTGTCAACGAAAAACGCGAAACCTTCATCGTGCCCCTGCGCGCGATTGGTGACCTGCTGCTGGTCAAGACTTTCAACTATTAAGCATCCCGCTCCACGGATGAACAGCTGAGCCTCGGGAACATGAGCGTGAATATGAGCGATAACACCGTACCTGCGTCAGCCAACCTCCCGCGTCGCTGGCCGGCATTGTTGATCGGCCTGTGCGTAGTGGCTGGCGTGGCCGGCGCCATGGGTTGGTTCATGTACAAACCCAAGGCACCCATGGCACTGCTGGCCAGCGACAAGCTGGGAATGAGCCGGCCGGACGGCCTGCTCGAAACCCATTCCCTGAGTCAGTTGCCCAAAGACCTGCTGGCCGTGCCGTTCCTCAAGGAAACCCTGACTGAGGATTTCGTCTTCTATTACGAGACCCATGCCGATCGCCTGGGCTTGATCGGCAGCCTGCGACGGATCATCTACGAGCATGACCTGAAATTACAGGACAGCCTCATCGAGCAGCTGTTCGATCAGCCGGCAGACGTTGCACTGTGGCGCGGGGCAGATGGTCGCCTGAAGGATTTTCTGCTGGTGATGGATCGTGGAGGCCTGGCCAAAGTGCTGGAGCCGCTGGCCAAAGTGGCGCTGGATGATACCCAGTTGAGCAAGGTCGCTGAGGTGAAAGTCGGCGCCGACGACGTCGCGCTGTACCAGCTGACCTATAACGCTACCAAGGCGTTGCTGTTCGCTTCTCATGGCGACAAATTGGTGGTGCTGTCCAATCCGATCCGCCTGCACGACCCCGAAGATGGCGCAGCGCCAGAGCCGGGGAGTGTTTCCAGCCAGGCCATCGCGGCCTTGCTCAATGGCGAAAAACTGTTTCCCGAGGCCTTTGGCCTGCCACCCCGAGCCCCGGGGGTGAAACAGCGGTTGTCGGTGAATTCCAGTGTTTTGGCCATGGGCTACCAGCGATTCATCCCCAGCTTTGCCGGGCTTCGTTTCGACATGGACGACCAGGGCTGGCACGGCTTCCTCGCCATGGACGAACTGGACAATCAGCCAGACTTCGATTTCAAGCCGATCTGGCAGGCCATGCCCATGGGCGCCAGCGCTTGCGTGGCCTTGCCGCTGGCCGCCGAGCAACAGCAACCTTTACTGGTGAAGCTCGGCGCCGATGACAAGGTGGCCCAGGCGCTGACCGGACACATGGCAGGTGCTGCCGGCCTGTGCTGGTACGCCGATTCGCGGCTGTACACACCGTTGATGGTGGCGAGCCTGGACGATGATGACAGTGCCAGGCTCGACGGCGACCTGGGCACTTTGTTCGGCTCGATGGTCGGTGCCTATGAAGGCAAGGTCGATGAGCATGCTTTCCCTGTGGTGGAGAAACAGCAGGGTGACACCCGTCAGTGGCAGCGTCAGGTCAGCTCCAGTTTCGGCCCCTATGCTGCCAGCGAGGCCGAGCAACCGGCGGCGATCACCGGCAAGGCGTTCATGCGCGTGAGTCTGGCGCGCCATGGCTCGACGCTGCTGTTCTCCCTCGACGACAAACTCGTCGACAAAGCCCTCGACACCCTCGACAAGCGTTTTCCGCCGATGGCCGACCTGGTGCCGAAAGACCTGTTGATGCCGGTGTATTTCGGCCCCGATGCCATGGCGCAACTGATGCAGCGCGAAACCCTCGACAGCCTGCCACAGGACATGGAACCGGTGTTTTACAACGCCGCCCAGACTTACCTGATGCCCAAACTGCGCACGCTGGGCGGCTATGGTAAATACGCCCTGACCTTGCCCGAAGGCAGTGAGCCCAACGGCCATTGGCAGTGGCTGCCGTTGCAGTGGAAAGCCCTGTGACCTTGCTTGTCCGCAGCCTTGGCCTGGTGGCGATGCTCTTGGGCACTCGCGTGTTCGCCAGCGACGCGGCCTCGCTCGATCCACAGCAATCCCAAGTGTTTCGCGCCTGGTTCGTACGCATCGCCCAGGAACAGTTGGTGCAGGGCCCAAGCCCGCGCTGGTATCAGCAGGACTGCGCCGGGCTGGTTCGATTTGCCGCCAACGAAGCCCTGAAGGTGCATGACGACAAATGGCTGCGCAGCAATGGCATGTCCAATCGCTACCTGCCGCCGCAATTGCAACTGAGTGAGGCGCAACGTGGCCTGGCCCGGCAGTGGCAGCAAGGTGGCGGCAAGGTCGGGCCCTACGTCAACGCGATCAAGCTGATCCAGTTCAACAGTCATCTGGTTGGCCGTGACGTGGCTCAGGCCCGGCCCGGCGACCTGATGTTTTTTGATCAGGGTGACGACCAGCACTTGATGATCTGGATGGGCCGCAACATTGCCTATCACACTGGCACCACCACCCCCACTGACAACGGCATGCGCTCCGCGAGCCTGCAGCAACTCATGACATGGAAGGACACCCGATGGATACCCGACGCAGCCAATCCCAACTTCATCGGCGTCTATCGACTGAATTTTCTCTCCCAATGATCGGTGCCCGCATGCTGCGTTTTCTGCCTTTGCTGTTGGTTCTGA
This sequence comes from Pseudomonas sp. TMW22090, assembly GCF_022496665.1. NCBI lineage: Bacteria > Pseudomonadati > Pseudomonadota > Gammaproteobacteria > Pseudomonadales > Pseudomonadaceae > Pseudomonas > Pseudomonas sp. TMW22090. The sequence continues at coordinate 258,714 of NZ_SCFH01000007.1, read as the reverse complement.
TGCTGCCTTTCTCGGCGGCTGATGCTGAAGACAGCGTCGAGCCAAGTGGCTACACGCCGGTGCCCGGCGAGAGTTTTTTCCTGCTGGCCGACAGCAGCTTTGCCAGCGACGAACCCGCAGTGGTTCGGCTCGAAGCCCCCGGGCGCGATTACCGCCGGTTTCGCATGGAGCCCTATGGCGGCGCGGATATCCGGGTGTATCGCATCGACAAGCCGCTGGACTTTCTCAAGCGCCAGAAGAACCTGCACCGGGTGGTCAGCGATGGCCAGTTCAAGGGCGAAGGCCTGTCGAACACCCTCGCGTACCTGTGGGACAACTGGTACCGCAAGTCCCGTCGAGTGATGCAGCGAGCGTTTTCCTACGAGTCGCGTAAACAGGTCACCGAGCAAGTACCGGAGCTGAAGATGGGCGCCGCCATGGCTGCGCCCACGCCCTACGATGCCCAGCCGCAGTTCGCCCTGATTCCGGGCTTGCCGGTGGTCAGCCAGTTCCGCTATCCGCTGTGGGAGGCCAAGCCGATCCAGCCGCCGCCAGGCGTGAACCTGGCCGGTTCCTCCAGCGATTTTGTCAGCGTCGCTGCGGGCAACGTCTACATCCCGCTGGGTCATTTGAAGCCGGGTCTTTATCTGGTGGAGGCGCTGATCGGCAAGTACCGCGCAACCACCATGGTGTTCGTCTCCAACACCGTGGCGGTGAGCAAAATTGCCGGTGATGAATTGGTGGTCTGGGCGGCGCGCAAACACGAAGGCAGCTCGGTGCCGAAGGTTAATGTGCTGTGGACCGATGGCCTCGGCGTGATGAGCAGCGGCGCTACCGACACGGACGGTTTGCTGCGGCTGAAACACGTCAGCCCCGAGCGTTCGTTCGTGATCGGCGAGGACGAGGAGGGCGGTGTTTTCGTCTCCGAAAACTTCTATTACGACAGCGAAATCTACGACACCAAACTCTACGCGTTCACCGACCGGCCGCTGTACCGGCCAGGGGATTGGGTGTCGCTGAAAATCGTCGGCCGCGAGTTCAAGAACGCGCGGGAATCGATGGCGCCGACTGCTGCCGACGTCAACGTGACCGTGCTCGATGCCACCGGCACGGCGCTGCAATCGCTGGCTCTGAAGCTCGACTCCAAAGCCGGTACCCAGGGCCGTTTCCAGCTGCCGGACAACGCGGTGGCGGGCGGTTATGAAATGCGTTTCAGCTACAAGGATCAGGCCTACAGCAGTGCCTTCCGCGTCGCCGAATACATCAAGCCGCACTTCGAAATTTCGCTGAACCTGGCCAAGCAGGATTTCCGCACGGGCGAGCCGGTGAAGGGCAGCCTCGTGCTGTTGTACCCGGACGGCAAACCGGTGGCCAACGCCAAGTTGACCCTGAGCCTGCGCGCCCAGCAGCTGTCGATGGTCGACAACGAGCTGCAATACCTCGGGCAATTCCCGATCGAGCTGACCAGCACCGAACTGACCACCGATGCCAAGGGCAACGCGCCCCTCGACCTGCCGGCCGCCGACAAACCGAGCCGCTACATGCTGACGGTGTTCGCCAGTGATGGCGCGGCGTATCGGGTCAGGACCACCAAGGAAATCCTCATCGATCGTGGTGCTGCAAGTTTCAGCTTGCGTGCACCGCAGCGCTTCAGCGCAGTCGGCGACAAGGTTGCCTTCGGCTACGCCAACGAAAGTGCTGGCGAGCAAAGCAAAGCCGTGACCCCGAGCAGCTACAGCTGGGTGCGTCTGGAAGACCAGAGCACCGGCGAGGGCAAACTCGGCGCGAAAGACCAAGGCTTCACTATCGCTTTCGACCGTCCGGGCACTTACAACCTGACGCTGAAGGATGAACATGGCCGCGTCGTCGGCGCCACCGGTCATTCGGTCACCGGCGAGGGGGTCAAAGCCGTGCCGGGCACTGTGGAAATTGTCCTCGATAAACCCGAGTACGCGACCGGCGATGAAGCCCTCGCCTTGATCACCTTCCCGGAACCGGTCAGCGATGCACTGCTGTCCCTGGAGCGTGACAAGGTCGAGGCCACCGCGTTGCTGTCCAGGGGCGGTGACTGGCTGAAGATGGAAAAACTCAGCGAGACCCAGTACCGCGCGCGCATCCCGGTGAAGGATAACTTTGCACCGAACCTGACATTCTCCGTGCTCTACACCAAGGGCGGTCAGTACAGCTTCCAGAACGCCGGCATCAAAGTGGTGACGCCGCAAATCGACGTGGCGATTGCCACCGATAAAGAGGCGTACCAGCCGGGCGATACCGTGTCGGTTGACCTGACCACCCAGTTCGCCGGCAAGCCAATTGCGGCGCACCTGACGGTCAGCGTCGTCGATGAAATGATCTACGCGCTGCAACCGGAAGTTGCGCCGACCATCGACCAGTTCTTCTACCACCCGCGCCGCAACAACGTGCGTACCAGCGCCAGCCTGTCGTTCATCAGCTACGACGTGGCATTGCCCGGCAGCCCAGGCGCGCCGGGCAAAGCCAACCGCAGCGAGCGCGGGGTGAAAGTACTGGAGCGCCCGCGTCGTGAAGACGTCGACACTGCCGCCTGGCAGCCGGAATTGGTGACCGATGCCAGCGGCAAAACCCGTTTCACCTTCAAGATGCCGGACTCGCTGACTCGCTGGCGTATCACTGCCCGGGCCATCGCTGATGACGGGCAGGTCGGGCAAAAGAAACAATTCGTGCGCTCGGAAAAACCGCTGTACCTGAAGTGGAGCGGCCCTACCCGATTCCGTACCGGCGACAAACCCGATCTCGGTGTGTTCGCCTTCAGCCAGGCCGAAAAACCGGTCAAGGCTGAGCTGGTGATTCATTACGGCGGCGCCGACCAGCGCGTGCCGGTGACCCTGAACAACGGCATCAACTACATCGCGTTGCCAGCGTTTGCTTTGGCGAGTGGGGACTGGACGGCTGAACTTGTGCAGGACGGTAAGACCGCCGACGCCCTGGCCGTGCGCCTGACTGCGACCGGTGAAGGCTGGCAGGTGACTCAAAGCCAGGTGGTGGATGCGCCCAGCGGTGATACAGCGCTGAACTTGCCGGCGGACGCGACGGATATTCGCCTGCGCCTGGATGACAGTCCGCAAGCGTTGTTCCGCTCGGCGCTCGATGATTTGTTGAGTGACCCGTATGGTGGCGTCGAGCAAACCGCCAGCCAGTTGTTGCCATTGAGCATCGCCTATCCATCGCTGTCGTCGAACCCTCAGGTCCGCGATCGCTTGCGCCTGATCATGCAAAACAGCCGCCTGCGCCTGGTGCATATGGCCGGTCCTACGGCGAGTTTCACCTGGTGGGGCCAGGACGGGGAGCCGGACGCCTTCCTCACCGCTTACGCCTATTACGCCGACTGGTACGCCAGTAAAGCGCTGGAACTGACCCTGCCGCCGGAGCATTGGCAGCGGGTGCTTGAGGTATACGCCAAGCAAGCGAAAAACACGCCACTGCTGCAGCGGGCACTGATTCTGGCTTTCGCCAAGCAGATGCAATTGCCGGTAAACACCTTGCTCAGCGGCTTGCTGGAAGACCTGACACAAGCAGGCGAGGGGCCGGCAGCGAACATGCTCGACGACGCGCAAGACAGCCTGGTCATGGGCGATCCGGATTCGGCGTTGGGCCTGTCGGTGGCCCGCGTGCTGGCGGCGTCCCTGGCCAACCCGTTGAGGGTCAGCCTGCCGGAGGCGTTCAATCGTCAGCTGGCGGACGCCCGGCAGCGCCTGGAGGTCAGTTCACACCCCTTTGTCGAAGCATTAAATCTGTCGCTGCAACCCTTCGAACAGGCCCGGGCGCAAGCCTTGCTGCAACGCCTGCTGCCGCAACAATCCACCCTGGAACGCGCCTTGGCGCTGACCTGGCTGGCGCGCAGCATTGAACAGGCCTCGCCCACCATCGCGCTGGCACCGGGAGACGGCTGGAAGAAACAGCATGGCGCTACCGGTGAGCTGTACTGGACGTGGCAGGGCGCTACGCCAGTGCCGACAGTGCTGGCCTTGTCCGGGGCACAGGAGCGGCCGTTAAAAGCCGCGCTGAGTTTCCAGACACGGCAGCCGCCAGCCGAGCCGTTGGCCGTGACCGTTACCCGCCGTTTGTCACGACTGGTGCCCGGTGACGAAGCCTTCACCTTCAAGCTCGAGCCGGTGAACGGCAAGCCGTTGTCCAGCGACAGCCTGTACCTGGACGAAGTGGTCATCACCAGCAAAGCGCCGAAACCGCTGCGCTACGGCATGATCGAAGTGCCGCTGCCACCGGGCGCCGATGTCGAGCGCACCACCTGGGGCATCAAGTTGATGGGCAAGGCCGGCACCGAACCGACTTCGCTGGAGAAGGCGCGTTTCGAACCGGGGCAAATGGCTTACGCCATTCCAGTGGATGCCTTGAGCGGCGAATTGCGCGTGCGTCACCTGGTGCGCTTCTCGCACAAAGGCCAGTTCAACCTGCCGCCAGTGCGGTTCACCCAGATCTACGCGCCACAGCACCAGGCCCAGGAACAGAAACCGGCGCTTGGCCAGGTCATGGTCCACTGACATGACCCGGCGTCTGGCCTGGCTACTGCTGTGTTTGCTCCCTGCGCTGGCGACAGCGCAGGACGACCCGCTGCGGCTGGGCTTCAAGGGTGAATTGCTGTCGTTGAACCGGACGCAATTGATCTCCCGCGAGCCGTTGCCTTCAGATCTGCAGACGCCGTTAGGCAGTATGTGGAAGCTGTTTGTCTACGCATGGCTGGTGGATACCGGCGCCCATGAACCACCTTATGAATGTCGCGGGCAGTCGAAGGAAGAAGTGTATTGCTGTACGACTGGCGGCAAGATCGGGCGTGATCAGGCGCTGGTAAATTCCTGCGGGTTGTACTTTGAGCCTGCGCGGTTGGGCATTGCGGGCGCTCAATGGCGCACGTATTGGCAGGCACGGCAGGCACCGCAGTGGTTGCTGAACTTGCCGTCGTTGCAGCCTTCGACCCGGGTGCAGGTCGTTGACTTGCTGCGGATGCTGGCCGTAATGCCCGCGCAGGATCAGGCGCGGCAGGTGTTGCTCGATGTGGTGTTGAACGCGGCGGATGGCAATGTCGTCGGTGAACTCGGCGGCCGGCTGCGGGTGAAAACCTGGAGCTGGCTGGGGGATCAGGACCCTGCGTCGCGTCAGGGCGGGTTTGCCGGTTGGACGGTGGATGGCACGCCGATCTGGGCCGGTGGGCGCGGCACCAGTCAGATGGTTCTGCGCAAACATGGCCAGGCCCTGGCGGCAGTGTTGCCGGTGGGTTGGCCGTTGGATGCGGGACGTTGCATTGAGGTTGGTCTGTTTTCACGCTATCCGGTTGAACGGGTTCTGGCGGGGGATCGGGTGGTTGCCGATGGGCCATTGCAGGGCGACTATCGCGTGGAGTTCGCTAATGGCAATCAGCTGGCTATCCACAGCGACGGTGAGCTGTTTCTGCTCAAGGACAAACTCGTTGCGCGCCTGGACCGCGAAGAATACGTCGCCCGTGTCCTGCAGCGAGAAGCCAAATCCGAACCGGTTGAAGCGGCCAAAGCCCTGGCCATCGCGATCCGTACCTACCTGCTGCAAAACGCCACCCGCAGCGGCGACTGCCTGAGCATCGACGACAGCAGCACCCGCCAACGCGTCGCCCCACGCCCGGCCATCGCCCAATCGCGCAACATTGCCGCGTGGACCAGCGACCTGGTCCTGGCCGGCAGCACCGTCACCTATCACTCCGACCAGCCCGGCCCGGACAAACTCTCCTGGCAACACGCCGTCGAACAAGCCAACGCCGGTCAGCGCTACGACGCCATCCTGCTGCATGCCTATCCACGCGCCAGCCTCAGCCGCTGGGACAACCCTGTGGCGTCCTGCGAAGCACTGCCCGCCGCCCAGGACTGGCTGCAAAAACAGCGCCGCAGCTGGCGTGGGCGTTTGGACAGCGAGGTCGGCTACAACGAAGTCAGCACCTTCGCCGTCTGCCGCCTGGCGTTCGGCCGCCCCTATGTCGACCGCGAACGCCAGCGGCTCTATGTGCGCGGCGTGCTGTCGCTGCAGGATCGTCTCGACCTGACCCATGAATACTTGCACCTGGCCTTTGAAGCACATCCCAACGGCCAGGACGAAACCTACATCGAAGGGCTTGCCCGTCACCTGCTGCTGGAATAGGCCATGAAACTCCGTTATTCACCGATCATCCTGTTCCTTTGCCTGTTGCCGACAATGGTGGCGGCCCAGAGCGCCGTGAAACTCGACACCCCCGTCGGCGGCTGGCGCACCGGTGCGCCCGAGGGGGAGGGCGAGCGTTTCCGCCAGACCGTCAACTACCCGGCTTCGTCGGTCAACACGCCAGCCGGGCAGGCCAACACCGCCCGCATCAGCGGCCAGATCAAGGCCACCCCCAAATCCACCGAGCCAGGCCGCCTGATCGTCAACGGCGTCAGCATGCCCCTGAAGATCGACGACGCCGGCCGCTTCGATCGCCCGTTCTCTTTCCCCAACGGCAGCAACAGCGTCGAAGTCCGCAGCCCCGACGGCCAGCAGCGCCACCGCAGCCAATTCCTCAACACCAGCGGCGGCGCCACCCCGGCCAAGCTGCGGGTACTGCTGGCATGGGACAGCGACAACACCGACCTGGACCTGCACCTCATCACCCCGGACGGCGCCCACATCTGGTACGGCGACCGCGCCGTCCCGAACGGCGCGGCGCTCGACGTCGACGTGACCACCGGCTACGGCCCGGAAATCTTCGCCATGCCGGCACCGATCAAGGGGCAATACCTGGTGTACGTGAATTATTTCGGCGGCGGGTACCGCAGCGATGACGAAGGCCAGGAAGATGCCGTGCAGCCGCTGACCACGGCGCAGGTGACGGTGATTACGCAGGAAGGCACGCCGAACGAGAAGATGGAGACGTTTGTGGTGCCGATGCGGGCGGTGGGGGAGTTGACGCTGGTTAAAGGGTTTAGTTATCCGTGAGGGAATTTCGGCAGCATTGCTGGAAGTATTACCTTGACGACGCGGCCGGGTGCACATCTCAAGAAGTAAGCAAAATCCTATAGGTATAAAGAATGTTTACGCTAATGCTCGTCAGGTTTTGCGGGTGCGCAACTCTGCATGGAAATTAAAATACCATCCAGATGTTCGCCACATTTTTTCTACCATCGTTCTAAAAACGTTCCCTATTTGCTTGGAGATTCTCTGATGCTATCGCGCGTCATAACCCTATCATTGCTCGCCGGTCTGGCGTCTCAGGTCAATGCCAGCTGTGACATGCCGGATTCACTGGTCAATCAGACCATGATCAATGTGGCCGATCCACTTTATTCGCCGAGTAATCCCAACGCCGGTAATCAAGTTCGGTTAACGCTCAACGATGGAAGTTATCAACTGGAGGTGCTCGGGACGCCGATCGTGTCCACAGGCGAATATGAATACCGTAAACATGCACGCGACCTGGGGCAGTTGGTCATGCGAGAAACTTATCAGGGTGAGCCGGTGAACTACACATGGACCCTGGTGTGTGAATCCAACCAGCGTGGAACTTTTGTCTTCAGCCAGCAGAACGGCCCCATCAAACCGGATGTTCGTCAAAACACCGGGCGCTATACGCTGGGTGCGGCGAGTCGCTGACACCTTGCCGACAGGCTAAGGGTTGGCTTGTTGTACGCGTTCCCCTGCAGGAGCCAGCTTGCTGGCGATGGTCGTTAACGATAACGCGTGTGGGCTGGCTGAATGCGGCGTACCTGAGTCCATCGCCAGCAAGCTGGCTTCTACAGGTTTTGGGTGAGTTGTGTTTCCCGCGATGGCGTGAACACGTTCCGCGTGCGCACGGTCCCCTGTGGAAGCTGGCTTGCCAGCGAAGGCGGCCTGACTGCCCCCCCCCATTGTCTTTCTGATGTACCCATTCATTACTGCGATCACGGCCGTCTACATGCTTATCAGTGCAGTAGGCCGGTTGGGCATCATTTACATTTAAAAACTGTGTAAGTTTCGGGGTTAAGAATAATCTTATAGATGCAAGTGATATTCTGCGGTAGTCGTCGTTATATTCAGTGCGAGTAAAGCAATAAATATAAAGTAATATGTAATCACTTGCTGTGTTGGTTTCTTCTGTTTTAGTTGTGTATCGTGTTTGGCTGTAGCCACTCCTGTTTTTTTACTGAAAGAGTTTCTGCCTGGGAGCAATGTGATGATCGTCCTGGAACCCATGTCCGCCGCTTCATTCGAGCGCTTCAAGGCTTACAGCGTTGCCGATTTCGCCGCGCAGATGCAGCGCACCGGCGAGTGGGAAACTGATCGGGCGCCGGCACTGGCCGAGGCGTCCTTTGCCCGGTTGCTGCCCGAGGGGTTGCTGACTCCGGACAACTATCTGTTCGATATCAAGGACAGTGCCCTGGGTGAGTGTGTAGGCGCCATCTGGGCTGGGGTGGTCGAAGAGGAACGGCGTGAAGGTTTCATATTCGACCTGATGATCCATGAATCCTGTCGGCGCAAAGGCTATGCAAGATTGGCAATGCAGGAAATCGAAGCATTTTTTGTGACCCTGAACGTGCGCTCCATTGCGCTGGAGGTTTACTTTGATAATGCGGGTGCGCGGCGCCTTTACGATGAGTCGGGCTATCAGGTGACCAGCCAAAGCATGCGTAAAATGTTATGACTTTTTAAGTCTTGATCAAATGTTGTCAATGATAGTGCAGGTGTCCGTGTGAGATTTTTATCCCTATGCTGTTTGCTGTTTGGCCTCTCGGGGTGCGGGACTATCAACAGTGTCTTTGTTCCTGACCCTGTAGTGGTCTCTACGCTCAAATGGTCACAGACCCATTGTGGCGCCTTGCCTCGCGTATTCAGTGGCCTTATTTATGATTTATGTGTGTTGAATGGCCCTCCGCGCGCTGAAGCCAGTGGGCATGCACCACATGTCAATAACACGCCCTTTATACTGCTCGATATCATGGCTTCGACCGTATTTGATGTTGTCTTGTTGCCTTATACGGCTTATTACCAGGTTGCTCATGGCAATCTTGAGCTTGATTAGTTGTTCTGAGTCAGGCGCGCAATTGGCACGGCAGGCCATTCCCCCGGCCGGGCTACCCGGTCGTTCTCTCAGGGTGTTCGTTCCGACTCGGTTACCTCTGCGCGCTGCGCGGTTAGACCTGAATTCCCAACGGTGGTGCAAATCACCCTCGTCCTATAGTCGACGTGATTGTTGGTTTTGTATAAACGCTCTAATTTGTATAAATGCTCTATTTTGTCGCTGTGCTAGCGGATAATAGACGCAGTCTGGATAAGACAAGTACTGGATTTGGTGGGTGTGTAGTACGAGTCTGTCAGACTTAATTGTAAGTAAAAGATCATTTTATTTATTGGTCTGTTTTCTAGGAGTTTTCCTAGAGGCACGATGGTGTGCTCTGATTATCTTGATGGCGTCAAACAGTCAATAGGGCATTTTCGTTATGTCTGCGGTCTGAAATTTTTATATGTCGTGATTACCATCTTGAACATTTTGAAGTTTGCCGTGGATCCGACGTGTCCGTTTCACTTGGCTGGATCGTTTTGACTTGACTAACGATTCTCTCAATCACAGGTAGTGAAAAATGTTAAGAAAACTTGCGTTCTCCCTTTCCTCGGTTGCTGTGCTGATGAGTTCTTCCCTGGCCATGGCCGCGACGGAAGAAGCGATCACCATTCAGCTCAAGGCCAATGTGCCGGGTCCGACTTTCCATGTCCGTCCGCCAGCGAGTGAAGACTGGAGCTCCGTACAGGAAATCCGCTGGGATACCCAGCGCAAGCAACTGATTGACTGGAGCAAAAGACTCGAGGTCCTGAGTACCACGGCCGGCATCAATGCCAAGCTGGTCTCTGAGCCGGAGCTGATCAGCGGCGCCAACAAGATTAAGTTGGACGTGTTTGTTCACGGTAAAAAAGTAGAGACCACTAGCAATGAAGTGGTTAACGCTGCAGAGGCCCAGGCGGGCCGCCAGGTCGCGTTTGAAATCAAGCCAGAGCAGACCACGGGCTCGGCTCGTCATCCCGAAGGCAACTACACCGGCACCGTGGCGCTGATCTTCGAGCCCGCTGCCGTCAATCCTTGAGACGCCGCTAACCAAGCAGTTGTTTAACGGCGGCCTTACGCGGCTGGCGAGTCACCAGGACCCACCAGCCCGTTTTTAACTTTATTTTCGCCAAGAGAATTCCCTGCATGTTCCCGATGACGCCCATCGCGGCGGCGCTTGCATTTTTTTTCTGTGCCAGTGCGCTCGCGGCCCCCACTGCCATCGGCACCACGCCTCGCAGTTTAATGGCCCAGGCCAAGGGCCTGCCCAGTGAATTCGAGGAACACTTTTTCGATGTGCCGCTGGCGGTTCGCGTCGAAGTCGATCAACAATTTCTCGGTGAGGCAATGATCGTGCTGTCGCGCGACGATCGCATCACCCTGCTGGAATTTACCGACGTCGCGGACAGTCGTGTCCCGGCCTATGAACGCGACACCTGGGCCGCCTACCTGCAACAGGGCGTACCGCTGGGGGCCTGTGCCGGCAGTTGCCCGGAGCAGATGCTCGCGGTCCACTACAGCCTGGAAAACTCGCTGGTGTCGATTGCCACCGAGCGCGCCGAACGTGACAGCCAGACGCCGCGTTTCTACGACCAGCCGCGCGCTGGCAGTACCGGCCTGATCGTGCGCAACCAGTTGAACCTCAACGGCGGTCAGCAGCAGGACCTGGGTGGGCGCTACGGCCTGGAGGCCAGCAGCAGCCTGGGCAACTGGACCCAGAGCTTCAACATGCAACTGGCGCGCATGGGCGGTGGCGATGACCAGCTCTATCATTCGGTGCACGAGCTCTACAGCCAGCGTGAGCTGCAGGGCAACTTCCTGCGCCTGGGCTATTTCACCCCCGCCTCCGAAGGCTTGAGCCGCCAGCCGCGGACCTTTGGCAACAGCCCGGACACCGCCCTGGGCGTGATGTACGGCAGTTCCGACAGCCTGGCCATCGACAGCGCGACACCCAGCGTCTACCCGATCTACGTTACCGCCAATCGCCTGGGTTCGGTGGAGATCTACCGCGACGGCCTGTTGATCAACACCCAGCCGGTGCCCGCCGGGTTGCAGACCCTCGATACCCGGCCACTGCCCGGCGGTATCTACGAAGTCGAAGTGCGCCTGATCGAAGACGGGCAGATCACCTCGACCAGCCAGGAACTGGTGTACAAGCCCAACAACTGGCGCAACCCTGACGAACGCTGGCGCTACAACCTGTTCGCCGGGCGCGAGACCAAGCTGCTGAGCAACTGGGAAGACGACAAGAACAACGCCATGACCGCCGGTGTCGCGTTGAACTACCTGCTGCACCCGCGGGTGGTGGTCGGCCTGTCCGGCCGCCAGGTCCGCGACACCCTGCAATATGGCACCTCGGTCGACTGGAGCCTGGCCGACAGCGTCAGCCTCTATGCCAACCTCTATCAAACCCAGGACTACGGCACCGGGGTCGATCTGCAAGGCCTCTACAGCTACGGTTCCGGCAGTCTCATCGCCAGCCATACCCGCAGTTGGCTGGACACCCGCAATACCTACGAGACCCTGCCCGACGGCACGCGCATCCGCCAGCGCAACGTGTTCACCGGCCAGACCAGCAACTCGTCGCTGTCGGTCAACCACCGCGTCAGCCAGAAAAGCTCGCTCAATGCACGGATCTCCCACAGCGACGGCTACACCGAAGGCGTCGGCCTCGATCTGGGCTGGAACCAACGCACTTTTTTGTTCGGCAGCGACGGTAACTGGCGGCTGTCGCTGTTCGACCGCCCCGGCAGTTCCAGCAGCGGCAACCAGCGCAACCGCGGGGTTGACCTGAGCCTCAACCTGTCCCTGGGTGGCCCCGGCCAGCAGATCAGCGGCAGCATCGGCTCACGCACGGCCCGTGACGGCGGCCGCGACAACAATGCTTCGGTCACCTATCGCAAGACCCTGCAGGATCACCTGCTGCAAAGCGTTTCCGCGACCGCCACCCACGATACCTACGGCGTCGGCGTCTCCGGCACCGCCAGCTTCCTCACCGAGGCGGTCAGTGGCGATGCCTTCGCCCAACGCTCGTCTTACAACGGCAACCTCACCGGTGGCCTGAACCTGGACAGCACCTTTGCCTTCAGCGGCGAACAGATGACCCTGACCAGCCAGTCCCGGGGCGATGGCGCCGGCATGATCATCGACGTCGAGTCCGACCTCGAAGGCATCGCCCTGCGCGCCGACGACTTGAGCGGCGGCAGCACCCGGCTGCACACCGGGCGTAATTTCGTGCCGATCACTGCCTACCGTAACAGCACGGTCAGCTTCGACTTCGAGGGCAACCACGTGCCGGCCGCCAATATCCAGCCGGTGCGCACCCGTTATCACCTGAACAAGGGCGGCGTCGAGTACCGCAAGATCACCGTCAGCAAGACCCTGACCGTGCTCGGTCGCCTGCTCGACCCGCAAGGCCGACCGCTCAAGGGCCACCACGTGATCAACCACGCCAGCCGTGGGGTCAGCGAAGTGGATGGCTTCTTCTCGATGGAAATGAGCGCCAGCGCGCCGACCCTGGAAGTGCGTCACAACGACCAGTTGCTGTGCCAGTTCCGCCTCGACCCGGCGGCACAACCGACCGAGCAGGATGTGTTGATGATCGGTGATTTGCGCTGTTCGCCGGATACCCTGGCGGATGCGACTTACAAAGCCGAGAAGGCCGGTTAATGGCGTTCCTCAGTGCTCATGGGCTTGGTCACTACGCAGGCACTGCCCAGGCAACGGTCACGGTTGGCAAGGACCCGACAGTCTGGTCTGGCGACACCTTATGTCTCAAGCAACAAACGAGGTTTTAACCGATGAAACACCTGATGACGCTCTTCGGTCTTTGCTGTTTGCCATTACTCGCGCAAGCCGGCCCCCAAATCAATGTCGGGGTGGTCTACGACTACCTCGACGGCGAAAAAAGCACCTACCTCAAGCGGGTGTTCAATGGCGGCGACGCCACGGCGTTCGTCAAGGTCAATATCCTGGAAATCGTCTACGACGCCGATGGCAAGCCCCAGGAAGTCCCGGTCAAGAACCAGGCCGAGGTGGTGGCCCGCGATGGCCTGATGGCCAGCCCGGCGCGCCTGATCGTGCCGGCCAATGGCATGCAGGGCACGCGCTTGCTGTATATGGGCGAGCGTGAGCACGAGCGTTATTTCCGTGTGCGCTTCCTTCCGGTGGTGCCGGAGCAGGAAGACCAGTTCGCGGTGTCGAGTGAAGAGCGCGAAGAGTACAAAAAGGAGCTGTCGGCCGGGGTCAATATATTGGCCGGCTACGGCACGATCTTTTTCGTACGGCCCAAGCACACACGTTTTGATACCAAGATCGACAACAGCAAGGAGCACTACACCCTGCGCAATAACGGCAACAGCGTGGTGATCGTCGATCAGTTCAAGGACTGTTCGAGCAAGAACGAACGGGAATGCAACCCGGTGACCAAGCACCACATCCTCGCCGGGCGTGAGTTCAAGTTCGACAAACAGGCGGGTCGCGAATACCGCTTCAAGCTGGTGGAAGGCGAGAAGAAAAAGACCATCGAGGTCAAGGGTTGATCCCGGCGCCCCGCACTGGCGAGGGCGCCCTGAAGCCACAGGTATTTGCCATGTTCAAGACACTGACCACCACCGTGCTGCTGTTGACCAGCACCTGGGCGCTGGCCGCTCGCGAGGAACACGTGTTCGAGGTCTCGGTGCGCATCCCGACCCTGCAGTTCTACGTGACTCCCACCGACCCCGGCTGGATGCACAAGGAGCAGGAACTGCAGTGGGACGTGCGCACGTCGACCCTGGGCAGTTTGCGCAAGGAGTTTGACGTGCTTAATGACGGCGGCGCGGTGAGCGCGAAGTTGGTGGCCCCGCCGTATTTATCCAATGGCAATGCGCCGGACAACATCCAGTTGAAAGTGAAGTTCAACGGGGTGGTGCTTGATGCGCAAGCGTACCATCAAGTTGTCTCGGCTCAGGAGGCCAAGGTGGGCAGTCGGGTGCCGCTGGAAATTGTTCCGCAGATGACGGCTGGGGGGTACAAGCCGGGGGCTTATAACGGCAATGTTAATATGATTTTTAATGCGGCTGCGCCGGGTGGGTAAGTTGGATATTTTAAGGTTGGATAGGGGTATTTTAAAGTGCCTGATACAGGTTGTCGTCTGTGTTTGGGTTCCGATGGTCAGCGCAGTTACACAAGAGATTACGGCCATATATCGGCCAGACTCTGCTAAGCCCCTGGAAAACAAGTTCGTCAATACCACGCCGGTGAGTGGTATCTGTGCTGATTATCCTGCGGGGTGTTTGGGGGATATACAGTTCAGTCTCCTGTTGCCCGTGACGTTCGATTCCCGTGCTGCCATTAAACCTGGCCATGGCCTGCGTGAGGGTGCTGTATTCAAGATTCCGTCCGATTGGCGCCGACTTGATGTAGTTGATCCGGGCACGGGGCATCGGGCAACTGTGGAAGTACGCATTTCAGGTTTTGGGGGGTGGTACAGGTTTGATCGGCCGGTTTGGGAACTTACCGGTGGTGATCCAGGCGGCAGCGCTGGCTATGCTGAAATCTGGGGGGGACACCCTTGGGACCCGCCGTCACCGTGTTACGGGTCTCTTGGCGGAGGCTATGATGATGCGGGCTTTGGCGAGGGTTTTATCTGGAGTTTTCCTGTCGGCGCGGTTTGTGCCAAACAAGCCAAATACTTGATACCCGTGCTGAGTTACGACACGTTGAGCTATGTATACGAGTTGCGTACCCCCAAACCATTGTCCATGAAAGCTGGGCAATACACAGGGTCCTTAACTTACAGCATCGGCCCGGGTGGTGATTTCGACATGGGCGATATCATGCAGTCAAGTGACGGAGCCCTGACGTTGAATTTCAACCTTGATGTCGAACATGTCTTGAAAGTCGATATTCCGCCGGGTGGCAATCGTGTGGCGTTGCTCCCCGAAGGTGGCTGGCAAGCCTGGCTGCAAAACCCGGCACGCATACCGAAAAAACTGTTTCGTGACCAGACCTTCCAGATCTCGGCGTCGGGACCTTTTAGCATGCGATTGATTTGCAGCAACATGTATGGACGATGGTGCGGAATAAAAAATGAAAACAACCACCTCATACCCGTAGCGGCCCGGGTCAGTTTGCCGGGCGGGATTGTTGATGGTACGGGACGTCCGGTCGTTCGCCAGGAACTCAGACATGATCTGGAGGTGAAATTTCAGCCAGGCCATTACGTGGACACTAAAGCCGCCACCTTGCACTTCGACGTCGATCGCTTCGTCGACGAGATGTTGCGTGATCATGCGGGCAGCACCTACTCGGGTACGGTCACGGTTGTCTGGGATTCAGATGTTTAACGCCGCGTGGCCCCCATACCGATTTAGGGAATTGTAGGCGCGTACTTGTTGTTCGGTGATTCTGTTAATGGGCGGTGCTGGCTTATGTGTTTATCTAAGAAAATACTCGGTTCGCTGGGTTTGTCTGTTTTTCTATTGGCGCCGCTGGCGGGCGCGCAGGCCTCTGCGGCGAAGGATCAACAGGTCAGTCAGTACCTCGCCTCGCAAAAAGCCGAACAACTCTCACTGCTGGAACGTCTGGTCAACACCCACAGTGGCACCCTGAATATCGAAGGCGTACTCAAGGTCGGCAAGTGGCTGGAGCCCGAGTTCCAGGCTGCCGGTTTCACCACCCGCTGGATCGAGCTGCCAGCGGCGATGCAGCGCGCCGGCACACTGGTGGCGGAGCGCAAGGGCCCCTGGTGGCACAAACCGCCATCGCCAGTGGCGATGTGCGCTACTTGACCACCGAGCAAAAACAACAGGTCGAAGCGCGCATGGCCGCTATCGTCAAAGACAGCCTGCCCGGCACCACCTCGACCCTGCATCTGGAGCAGGTGCTGCCGCCAATGCCGAGCACCGCCAGCAGCCTGCAACTCTTAGAACGTTACAGCCAGATCAGCCAGCGCCTGGGCCATGGCCCTGTGACGTTGCTGCCCGCCGAGTTGCGTGGCGGCGGTGATATTTCCTATGTCGCACTCTATGTCTCAACTGCGCTGGTGGGCATCGGCGCCAGCGGCGATGGCGAGCATTCGGCGCGCGAACGCCTGGACGTCGAGTCGTTGTTCAGCCGTGCGCAACTCGCCGCGTTGCTGATGCTGGAGCTGGTCAAGCCAGCGCCCTGACTAACTGCCAGACAACTGCAGCTGTGCCCTGGCCCGGGCATCCGGGCTGACTTCCAGCGACAGCGACAGGACCTTGACCTGTTGCTGTTCGAGCTCCGCCAGCCAACCGATAAACGGAGCCAAAGGGCCTTCCAGGCTCAGGTCGATGTGCCCCGAGGGCGAGTTGTCCATGCGCTCGAGGTTGAGCTGCGCCTGGCGGCTGGTGCGGGTAATCAGCCCCGGCAGCGCTTCGCCGCTGATGGCCTTGCTGCTGACACGCGGTTGCGCGGGCAGGCTGTGCAGTTGCTGTTGCAAACGGCTCTGTTGATTAAACGCCTGCTCGGCGCGGGCCAGGGCCTGTTGCGGCGGTTGCCAGAGCAGCAGGTAAGCGGCCATCACGCCTATGAACACAGCCAGGCCGCGCACGGCCTGTTGCTCGCGGGTGGCCAGGGCTTGCCAGCGCTGGCGTAAAACGGCAACGGCTGACGGTGCTGCGGTCGGGGTCACGGGGGCGTCGCTCATAGGGCTTGTTCCTTGATCTTGAGGCGCGTGCTGACGCCCTGGCTGTCGCGTACAGACGCCTCGGCGCTGACGCTCAGACCCTGGCTGACCAGGCGTTCACGCAGTTGTTGCAGGTCGGCGAAGTCCGGGGCGCTGACTTGCAGGCTCCAGCCTTCGCCCTGCTGAAAGTTAAGGCGATGGACCACTGCCAGTCCACCGCCGCTGGCGCCCCATTGTTCGGCCAGTTGCGACAGCTGGTGGGTCATCCCGACCTGGCTTTGGCCTTGCTGGCGTAGCTTGGCTTGCACTTGGCGTGGCAGGTCGATGACCGGGCCGTCGTCCGCAAAGCGTTGTTGCCACAGGGCCAGGTTTTCCTGCTTGAGTGCTGTCGTGCGTTGCTCGATCAGCAATCGATGGCCGACAGTCTGCGCCAGGTGTGCGGCGCCACCGATCACCAGCACCAGGGCCAGGGCACGCCACGGCCAGCGGCGTGTGCCAGGGCGCGCGAACGCGCCCTGGCACAGGTCGATGGCACCCGCCGAGCCTTGACTTAACACGGCCCAGGGGGCGTCTTGCGCTTGCCAATGCCCCTGGACGCCGGTCGGTGCCTGCGGGCCGAGCCATTGCAGCGTCGCGGGCAGTAGTGGGGCGAGCTGTGACAGTTCTGCGTCGCCGAGCGCCAGGCGCGCCGGCGCCGCCCCGCCGATCAGCCAGCGATGGTCCCAGGCCAGTGCGCAGGGCTGGTCGGCGGGCAGGCAGTCGGCGTCGATGTGCACGCGAACCGGGTGCAGGCCCTGTTCGGCCAACGTTGCCAGGCACTGGCGCAAGCGCTCGCGGTCGATGGCAAACAGTGCGCAGTGCTTTTTGTCGCGCATTGGGCCGTGGGCCAGATGCAAGTCGTCGAGGTCGTCGACCACCTGCTCTTCCAGGGCTGACTGCAGCGCCTGGCGCAGCCAGCGACCGCTGCGGGCGGGCACGCTGACCTGGTGATAACTGGCCATTTCCATCGGCAGCAGCAGGTTCAGCGGCTGGCCGCGCAGTTGTGCGGCGGCCTGTGCCAGGCTGCCGTGCTGCGCCGGGGTATTGGCCTGCCACCAGGTCAAGGACCACTCGGCGTCGGCGCTTGCAGGGGGGGAAAGGTACAGCCAGTGGCTCATGATCATTACTCGTTTGGCCGGTCGGCTTTGGCGGGGTTGGGGAGCAGGTGGCGTTGCTCGACGCGCAGGGTCTTGCCGTCGATGCTGTGCAGGTCGCTGACCAGGCGCAGGCGTCGTCCGTCGAGTTCGACGTCGATGGTGGCGCGAAACTGCTGGCTGCCCACCGCCAGTCCACGGGCCTTGATGTCGCGGCCGGCGAGCAGGGGGTTGTCGAGGAAGACCTGGACACTGGGGTAGCCGGCCTCGGGTCGGGTTTTCACCAGGTTGCTTGCGGTGGCCAGGTCCAGCCCTTCGAGGCTGGCCAGGACCAGGGCGCTGGCGGTGTTGATGTTCAAGGCACTGGCCGGGCCGCTGGTCAGCACTGGCCGCAGTTTTTCCAGGGTCGGGGCGTCCACTGACGGCAATTGGCGCAATTGGCTGATATCGCTGATAGGCAGGGGTTTGCCGTCGCGCCCGGGCCGGCTTGAGAGTAACGCCGGGTCGTGGGCACGCACCCCCAGCAGCGCCAGCAGGCGCTGGTAGCGGGCGCTGGCGAGCAGGTCATTGGGGCGGCGCAGGCTGTTGAGATTTAGCCGGGCGCCGAGGTCTTCGAGTTCGATGTGGATGCGCCCGCCTTCGATGTCCATGATCGGCGCCGGCTCTGCCCAGGGCTGGCCGGGGTGCACCACTTGCAAGCCGTTTTCGCGGCGTGCCTGCGCCAGTATTTGCTGGCGAGCCCAGCTTTCACCACTGAGCGCCAGTTGCCAGAGTTGCTGGTGCTGCACCAGGTTGGCGCTGCTGTGCAGGCTCAGGCGCTGGCGGGCGAGCATATGGCTGACGATCACCGTCACCAGGGCGGTGATCAGCAGCACACTGAGCAAGGCGACGCCGCGCTGGCGCCCGGGACTACGCATGGGGTGGGGCCGCGCGGCTGTCGCCGACCGGCACACCGCCGGGCATCAGGATCACCCGGCGGATGTCCGGGAAGCCGGGCGCATCGATGACGATTTCCAGGGCTCCCGGCAGACCCAGGGTTTGCCCGTCCGCCGGCCAGCCGGTGTGGGCCTGGCCATGCCCGTCTATGTAGCGCAGGCGGGTCAGGCTTACCCCCTCGAGCAAGACCTGGCGCTGGGGCTGGGCACCGCCCTGCAGCGGCAGGGTCTCGCGCAGCCATTGCTCGTCGCGCCACAGGTGGCGTACCTGCAGCAACTCGCTGCGCGGCTGGTCCAGTGGGTTGCGCCAGCCGCCACGCACCAGGCGCAGTTCGCCGGGTTGGCCGATCATGGCCTGGCTGGCGCTGGTATCGTCGCTCAAGGCGCGGCGGCTGGCCAGTTGCAGGTCACGCTCGAGCAGGCTCATGGCCCGTTGCAGATGCCGCAAGTGCTGTTCGTGACTGGCGATACGCCGGTCACTGTGCAGCACTCGGTCGAGCAACTGCCAGGTGGCCAGGCCCAGCAGGCTGAAAATGGCGATGGCCACCAGCACCTCGAGCAGGGTAAAACCGCGCTGCGTCATGGTTGTGCCTCGATAAAACCGACCAGGTGCGCGCGGCTGTATTGCCGGGCGTCATCCAGGCTGGCCTGGGGGGAAACCCGCACGCTGACTTTGAGCAGGCGCGAGTCGGGCGCCGGTTCGCTATCGGTCAGCAACCACCATTCGCGCCCGCCGAATGCCACCCGTTGTTCCTGGCGTTCCTTGCCGGGCGCGAGCATGCCGGCGCGCAGTTCATTGAGGCGGTTATCGGCGATCCACAGGGCCTGGGTGCGCTCCGACAGCCCGGCACTGTTGCGCGTTATGTGTTGCACGGCGCTGTAGAGGGCGATGGAGGCGGTGGCGAAAATCGCCAGCGCCACCATCACTTCCAGCAGGGTAAAGCCGCGTTCACTCGACAGGTTCAAGGAGCGGCTCCTGGATACCGTCGCTGGACAGGCTTAGCAGCGGCTGGCCGCGGTATTCCAGCCATAGGGTGAAAGGCGTGGTTTCATCGCTGGACAACACCAATAGCTGTGGCAGGTCGCGGCCTTGATACGGCGGGTCGAGCAGGTCGGTGGTCTCCAGGCGCAGGCGGAGGTTCGGCGCCAGGGTCTGGCGCGCAAACTCCTGATTCGGCGCCCAGCGCCCGTGTTCCTCCAGACGCTGCACGGCGTAACCGTCGGGCTCGAAGCGCACGCCATATTCGCTGTTGGTCAGCACCGCTTGCTGGCGCAGCAGTTGCAGCAGGCCGCGCAGGCGCTCGCCTTCACGGCGCACCTGTTGCGTCCCGGAGTCGGGGTTGAGCATGCCGATTAGGCCACTGAACAGGGCAATCACCAGAATCACCAGCAGCACTTCCAGCAGGGTGAAACCCCTGGCGCGTGAAGGGCCCACCGCCTAGCGCTCCCAGTTGCCTATGTCGGCATTCAGGCCTTCGCCGCCGCTCTGGCCGTCGGCGCCAAAGGAAAACAGGTCGTAGCCATCGTTGTAGCTGCCCGGCATCAGGTACTGGTACGGATTGCCCCAGGGGTCCATCGGCAGGCGCTTGAGGTAACCGTCGGGGTTCCAGCTGCGCGCCGGCGGGTAGCCGTCGGGTTTGCTGACCAGTGCCTGCAGGCCCTGCTGGCCGGTGGGGTAGTTGTGATTGTCGAGTTTGTAGATGTCCAGGGCCATGGCGATGGCCTTGATGTCGCTCTGGGCCGCCGTGGCCTTGGCCTGGTCGGGGCGGCTCATGATCTGTGGCACCACCAGGGCGGCGAGCACCCCGAGGATGACCACCACCACCATGATTTCGATCAGGGTAAAACCGCGTTGTCGCTGGATGTTTTGCACGTTCAAGTGTTCCGGATTCAGGTGATCAGTTGGTTGAGGCTGAGGATCGGCATCAGGATCGCCAGGACGATGATCAGTACCGAGGCGCCCATGAACACCAGCATCGCCGGCTCGAACAGGCCGACCAGCAAGGCAATGCGGTTGGCCAGTTGTTCTTCCTGCTGCCGGGCCGCGCGTTCGAGCATGTTGTCCAGCTCGCCGGAGCGTTCGCCGCTGGCGATCATGTACAGCATCATGGGCGGGAAACTGCCGTTGAGTTCCAGCGCCCGCGTCAGGCTCACACCTTCGCGGACCCCGCGAGCGATGTCTTTAAGACCCGTACGAATTTGCTCGTTGGCCACCACTTCGCAGGCGATTTCCAAAGCGTCGACCAGGGGCACGCCACTGCGCCCGAGAATCGCCAGGGTGCTGACAAAACGCGTGCAGTCGCTGGCCCGCAGCAGGCGTCCGATCAGCGGCAATTGCAGCAGCGTGGCATGCCAGCGCTCACGGTGGCGCGGCTGGCGCAGGGCTACCCGCGTGGCCAGCACCAGCAGGCCCAGCAACCCCAGCACCGGCAGGCCGAAATCGCGCAGCAGCGCGCTGCTGGCGATCAGGCCACGGGTCAGCAGCGGCAGCGTTTGTCCGCTGTCGATAAACACTTGCACCACATCCGGGACCACAAAGCCGAGCAGGAAGCCGACGATGCTGAAGGCGGCGACCATCAGGATGCTCGGGTAGAGCATCGCCAGCTGGATCTGCTGGCGTGCGGCCTGGCGCGCCTCGGTGTAATCCGCCAGTTTCAGCAGCACTTGGCCCAGGTGCCCGGAACGCTCGCCGGCGGCGACCGTGGCGCGGTACAGCTGTGGGAAGGCTTTGGGGTAGCCGCCCAGGGCGCTGGCCAGGCTGTAGCCTTCGAGCACCCGCGCCCGTACCGCCAGCAGCATGCTTTTGATCCGTTGTTTTTCGCACTGCGCCGCCACCGCCGCCAGGGTTTCTTCCAGCGGCAGCGCCGCCTGCACCAGGGTCGCCAGTTGCCGGGTCAACAGCGCCAGCTCGGCGCTGTTCAGGCCGCCACCCGAGGAGCGCGCCGGGCCTTCGCCGCGCACGCGCCGGCGTTGGGTGGCGGTGACTTTGAGCGGCACCAGCTGGCGCTCACGCAACAGTTGGCGCACCTGGCGCTCGCTGTCGGCCTCGATCACCCCGCCGGACTTGCGACCGGCGCTGCACATGGCCAGGTATTCGTAGGCGGCCATGCTCAGTCCTCCTGGGTCACGCGCAGCAGTTCTTCAAGGCTGGTCAGGCCTTGCAGCACCAGGGCGCAGCCATCGCCGAACAGGCTCGGGCTGTGCTGCCGGGCCTGGGCCAGCAGCTCGTGCTCGCCGGCGCCGGCATGGATCAACTGGCGCAGGCTGTCGTCGAGCAATACCAGTTCATAGATACCCTGGCGCCCGCGATAGCCGCTCTGTTGGCAGGCGCTGCAACCCTGTGGCTGATACAGCAGCGGCGCGCTGGCCGGGTTTACGCCGAGGCGCTCGCAGGCCGCGGCATCGGCTACGCCGCTGCGCTTGCATTCGGCGCACAGCAGGCGCACCAGGCGCTGGGCCAACACCCCCAGCAGCGAGGTGCAGAGCAGGAAGCGTTCGACGCCCATGTCCGCCAGGCGCGTGACGGCGCCGACGGCGCTGTTGGTGTGCAGGGTCGAGAGCACCAGGTGCCCGGTCAGGGAGGCCTGCACGGCAATTTCGGCGGTCTCGCGGTCGCGGATCTCGCCGACCATCACCACGTCCGGGTCCTGGCGCAGAATCGCCCGCAAGCCACGGGCAAAGGTCATTTCGGCCTTGGCATTGACCTGGGTCTGGCCGATGCCGGTGAGGTGATACTCCACCGGGTCCTCGATGGTCAGGATGTTGCGCTGCGGGCTGTTGAGGCTGGCCAGCCCGGCGTACAGCGTAGTGGTCTTGCCGGAGCCGGTGGGGCCGGTGACCAGCAGGATGCCGTGGGGTTTGTGCAGGGCGCCTTCCAGGCGCTGGCGCACCTCGGCGTTCATCCCCAGGCGGCTCAAATCCAGGCGCCCGGCCTGTTTGTCGAGCAGGCGCATCACCACCCGCTCGCCGTGGCTGGAGGGCAGGGTCGAGACACGTACGTCAACTTCGTGGCCGGCAATGCGCAGGGCGATGCGGCCGTCTTGCGGGACGCGTTTTTCGGCGATGTCGAGCTTGGCCATGACCTTGATCCGCGACACCAGCAGGGTGGCCAGTTCACGCCGTGGCCTGAGCACTTCGCGCAGCAGGCCGTCGACCCGCAGGCGCACCGACAGGTGTTCTTCGAAGGCTTCCAGGTGCACGTCCGAGGCTTTGTTCTTCACCGCTTCGCTGAGGATCGCATTGATCAGGCGGATAATCGGCGCGTCGTCTTCCTGCTCCATCAGGTCGGTGGTGCGGGGCAGTTGCTCGGCCAGGCTGGCCAGGTCGAACTCCTCGATGAACTGTTCGCCCAGGCCCTCGGCCACCAGCTGCGCGCCATCCTGGCCGTCGCGGTAGTGCGCGGCCATCTGCAGGGCGAAGGCGTCGTCGTCCAGTACCTGGCTGAGTAGCGCGGCGCCATGATGACGGCGCACTTCGGCGATGATCGCCAGTGGTGTGTCGGCCCGGCAATACAGGCGCGCACCCTGCTCGCCGGGCTCCAGCAGCACGCCGTGGCGGCGTGCGTAGGCAAAACTCAGGCGCGACATCGCCGGCGCCGTCATGGGCGCTGCAACCTGGCCGGGGTACGGATATCGACCGCGCCCGGGACGTCAATCGGTGCGGCGTCGAACAACTGGTGCGGGCTGTCCGGCAGCACGGCGCGGGCCTTGCCGTCGGGGCTGCGCAGCTCACGCAGGCTGCGGTATTTGCGTGAGCTCAAGGCCTCGGCACTGGCTTCGCTGCGCAGCAGGGTCGGGCGCAGGAACACCATCAGGTTGGTCTTCTCGTTGACTTCCTTGGTGCTGGTGAACAGCTTGCCGATCCAGGGAATGCTGCCGAGCAAGGGCACCTTGCTGACCTGCACCTTGACGTTGTCCTTGATCAACCCGCCGAGCACGATGATCTGCCCGTCGTTGGCCAGGATGGTGGTCTTGACCGAGCGCTTGTTGGTGATGATGTCGCTGGTGCTGATGCCCGCGGGTGCGGCGGCCAGTTCCGAACTTTCCTGCTCGACCTTCAGACGCAGGGAGTTGCCTTCGTTGATGTGCGGGGTGACCTTGAGGGTGATCCCGACATCCTTGCGCTCCACGGTGGTGAACGGGTTGCTCGCACCATCGGTGTTGGTGGTGTAGGAGCCGGTCTGGAACGGCACGTTCTGGCCCACCAGGATCTCTGCTTCCTGGTTATCCAGGGTCAACAGGCTGGGGGTCGACAGCAGGTTGTTGTTGGAATCGCTGGACAAGGCGTTGATCAGGGCGCCGAAATGACGGCTGCCCAGGCCGATGATCGCGCCGTCCGGCAGGGTCGGGGTCTTGCCGTCCTGCAGGCTGCCCAGCAGGGTGCCGATGGCCAGACCGGTACCGCTGAAGTTGGCCGCGCCGCCAAAGTGTGCGCCGCTGCCGGCCCATTGCACGCCCAGGGCTTCGTTGATATCGCCGCTGACTTCGACGATGGCCGCCTCGACCAGCACCTGGGCCCGGGGTTGGTCGAGTTCGTCGATCACGCTGTCGAACATCGCCAGTTGGGCCGGGGAGGCCATCAGCACCAATGCGTTCTGGCTTTCATCGGCGCTGATCAGGATCGGCGCGTTCTGCTTCTGACTGGACCTGCCACTGCCGCCGCCACCATCGCTTCCATTGGCCGACTCCAGGCGTTTGCCGATGCCGCCGAGCAGGGTTTCCAGTTCCTTGGCGTCGCTGTGGTTAAGACGGCGCACGCGGGTGTTGTCGCCGGCGTTTTTCGGTACGTCCAGCACCTGTGCCAGGCGCTGCATCTGTTGGCGCACCGGCGCCGAACCGACCAGGATCAACTGGTTGCTGCGGCTATCGCCGATGGCCTTGGCGCTTTGCTGGGCGCCACCGCCCTGGTTCAGGCTGTCGGTCAGGGTCTTGGCCACATCGGCGGCCCAGGCATGGCGCAGCTGCAGGGTGCTGAAGGCCTTGTTGCCGGGGGAATCGAGCTCGCCGATGACTTCGCGCAGGCGTTTGACGTTGTTGGCGCTGTCGGAGATCACCAGGGCGTTGGCGGTGGTCGACGGCGCCAGGTAGGCATCGGTAGCCACCAGCGGGCGCAGCGCTACGGCCACTTCGTTGGCGGCGGCATGGTGCAGCTCGACCACCTGGGTGACGATTTCCTCACTGCTGCCGGTACGGCTGGAGGTGGCTTTGGTCTTGGCTTCGGCCACCGGCAGGATCAATACCCGATCGCCCTGGTCCAGGGCCGCGAAACCCTGGCTGCGCAACGCGGAAAGGAACAGTGAGTAGATGCCTTGCTGATCCATCGAGGTCGTCGATTGCACCGTGACCTTGCCGTTCAGGCGGGGGTCCAGGACCATGGTCTTGCCGGTGATCTGCCCGACTTCGTTGACCAGGTCGCGCAGTTCGGCGTCCTTCATGTTCAGGGTCCATTGTTGCGCCGCAGGGGGCTTGTCGGCGGCCTGCACGGGGGAGAACACGGTGCCGAGGGTCAGCAGGGACGCGGCCAGTAACGCTAGGTTCATTATTTTTGGCTTCACAAGGACGGTTGAATGAGGGGGCCGGCCGGCGCGGCGGCGATGGTGGTGCCGGCAGGCGTTGCGGGGGTCAGTAGCGAGGGCTTGGCGGTTGCCAGGGTCAGCGTCTGCTGCACCCCATTGCGCAGGATCACCACCTGCGTTGCCCCGATCTGCCGCAGGCTGCCACCGCCCGGAAGGGGCTGGCCGATCTGGTAGAAACGGCTGCCCTGGGGACTGCCGATCAGCGCCCTGGACAGTTGCGGATCGGTTTCCAGCAGGCTGCCCAGCAGGTCCAGCGGCACACGCGGGGTGTTCAGCGTGTCGACGGCGGGCACGGCGCCGAACAGCCGGGCGATGGCTGTGTTGTTCAAGGCCGTCGCGGCGACCGGCGGGGCGCTGGCCGGGTGGTCGGCTGTGCCGGGCGGCGTGGCTTTGCTGAACACCCAACTGCCATGACCCAGCCAGCTCAACCAGGCACATAACAGCAAACAGGCAGCGACGCCCAGCCAGGTATCCACGGCAGCGGTTTTCAGCCAGTGGTGCAAGCGTCTTTCAAGGTCTTTCACGGCGGCTCCCTGGGTGGCCAACAGCAGCGCGCGGGTTCAAGCCCGGCGCAGCGACATGCGCCGAAGCAGCGGTTGCCCGCTGCGGTGATGTACCGCCACGGCGGCGACGTGGCCCATCACCAGCAGGGCCAGGAGTACGCAGCAGGCCTTGTGCACGGTGTTGAAAAAACTGGTCAGCAACGGTTCTGTCAGAGGCTGGGGAATGAGCGCTACGGCAAACACGTTGATCGGGCGTTCCATCATCAGCACCCCGGTGACCAGCACCAACCCGGTCATGACGTACAGGCCCAGGTGGCCGGCCTTGACCAGCACCGGGTGACCGTCCTCCGGCGCATGCGCCATGGGTTGGGCCAGGGCGAAATAGATCCGCAGCGCAAACAGCGGGATCAGCACCGCCGTCAGCGATACGTTAATGAAATTGATGCCATCGCCCAGGGCGGTGGGCAGGTCGAGCATCGCGTTGCCGAAACCACTGACAGTGGCCCAGATGATCACCAGCGCGAAGATCCAGTGGAGCAGCACACGAGGGGTTGAATAAGCGGTTGAGCGCATTGGTCGTACTTCAGAGAAAGGCTTTACGGGACAGGAGGCGTGGCGCTTGCGCGCCACGCCTGGTTCAACTCCAGGATCGCTTATTTGCGGATCCAGGCGTCTTGCCAGTTGGAACCGACGCCGGGTTCAAAACCGGTGGCGGTAGGGCTCCACTGCACGCACCAGCCTGCGACCTGGCCAGGCTTGCACTCATAGGTGTTGCCGTCTTTGGGTTGCAGCACGGTGGTACCAGCCTTGTAGTCTTTCACGCCGTCAGGGAAGACGAAGTCATACGAGCCATCACTTTCTGCCTGCACGGTGAAAGAAACGGTTTCCTGTTTGCTCTCGCCTTTCTTCGGTGCCGCTTCGACCACCAGGTCGAACTTGCCGGCCTCGATGTCCTTCAGGTTGATGGAGAAGTGCGGAGTGTTATCGCCGGCCGCGGCTTGCTGGTGTGCGACGCTTTCCTGCTTGGCGTTGAACACCGTGGCCTTGATGGTGAAATCACCGCCCTTGGCAATCGCGTTGAAGTGCAGGTCGACCTTGCCGTCCTTCAGGGTGTAGCTCGGTTGCATGCCGGTGATGTTCAATTCGATCGGCTGGTTGACCAGCTGTTTTTCCAGCTGGAAGCTGAGGATGTCGCTGCCTTTCTTCACGAAAACGCTGTTCTTGCCGAAGTTCGGCACGATCTCGCCATCGGTGTTGAGCTCGCCCATAACGACGCCCACATTGGCGGCATTGACTTTCTCAGCCAGCGCGTGCGGCCAGATATCGGCCTTGGCTTGTTCGTCCGAGGCGATGGTCAGGCTGATGTTCTTGTCTTGCATTTCGCCGCTTGCACCGAACAGGCGCGCGATGACTTTATCGCCGACTTCCAGGGCTTGCGGTTGCACCACGCCGAGGTTATTCCACGGCGAAGGCACCACTTCCTCACCGTCGATGTTGACGTCGACTACCTGGTAGAAAGTGGCAGAGGTGTCGTCGACTTTCCAGGTGCCCAGCACCACGTGGTAACCGGTGCGGTCGGCTGGGATATTCACCTCATGGGAGGTCTTTTCACCGGTCATCTGCCCGCCCATATCGACGCGCAGCAGAGGCGTCGATTCGAACGATTCGCGAGTCAGCGGCTGGTTGGGATTCCAGTCTTTTTTGGTGATGTAGAACTCCTGGTAGCGGATTGGATGCGCGGCCGAGTAATGCCAGGTGAAGGTATTCACGCCGGGTTGGATGTCGGTTTTTTCCCAGCGAACAGCGTTCTGGGTGTCGATCGTGCCGAAATTGGCCACCATGCCGCCGCTGGCGATGTTGCCGTCAGCAGGGCCGCATTTGGTGAACTCACCTTCACATGCGTTGCCCTTATAGTTTGTGCGGCCGTTAGTGGTGTATTCAACACTCTGTGGTTCGTACGTCACGCTGCCGCAGTCTTTGTTCACATCGGTGCGGCACATGTAGGCACGGGATTTCGGGCTTTCGATGTAGCCGTGCGCACTGGCTTGCTGGATGGCCATGGAGGCCAGGGATGCCATGCCGATGGCGGCAACCAATGGCAGTTTGCGGAACAGACGCGATTGTTTATTGCGGATCATCTATTGACCTTAAATCAGATGAAAATCATGGGGTTCATGCCTCCTGAGAGGTGGGACCGGCACGCCAGTAACCTTTGTCGATACCTGCCACCGGGCCAACTCAGGAAGCAACGACAGGCTACGGCGGGCGTGCAGGGGCGGGTATGGGAGGAGTACGAGAGTGCGTCGGACGTTGATCTTTAGCGGGGGGGCGTTCAGCACAATACGCTTGAGTGCATCGGAGGGAGGTTTTCGAGATTGATGGGGCAGGACAGGGCAGGAGGCGTGGCACTTGCGCGCCACGCCTGGTTCAACGACGGGATCGCTTACTTGCGGATCCAGGCTTCTTGCCAGTGGGCACCGATGCCCGGCTCATAGGCGTTGGCGTGTTCCTTCCACTGCACGCAGTAGCCGGCCGCCTGGCCCTGTTTGCACTCGTAGGTGTGGCCATCTTTTGGTTGCAGTACGGTGGTACCGGCTTTGTATTGTTCAAGGCCTTCTGGAAAGACGAAGTCGGCGTCAGCATGGACGGTGAAAGGCACGTTTTTTTGCAGGAGCTGACCGGTCACCGGTGTCGCAACCACTCTCACGTACCATTCGCCGGGAGTAATTTTAGTTTGTGTCCAAGTAAAGTGCGGGTTTTTTTGCCCCATTTCTGCTTCCCCGCCCTGGCCAACGGACCAGGGCTTTCCGACTTTCCACGTCGAGTACCTGATTTGGTAATCGGTGCGCTCTGTATCGAGAAGGACGTCGATGTCCAGCTCCATTTTGCCGTCTTTCAGGGTGTAGCTCGGCTGCACGCCCGTGACACTCAGTTCGCGAGCAGGAACGTCGAACATCTTCTTTTCGAGGTACACGGTGCGGATTTCACTGTCTTTCTCGACGTAGACGTTGGTCCTGCCGGAGGACGGAACCACCTCGTCATCGCTGTTGAGTACGCCCATCTTGAAACCTAGATCGGCCGCGTTGGCTTTTTCTGCTAGCACACTTGGCCAGGTATCAGGCTTGCCCTGCTCATTGGAGGCAATTGTGATGCTGATCTCTTTATCTTTGACATACCCCTGCGCCCCGTACGGCCGAGCGGTGACCTGATCACCGACTTGCAGCAACCACCTGTCATCCGCCCTATTTACGGCAGTCCATTTGGACGATACTTCGTCGGCGTCAATATTCACGTCAACCACCTGGTAGAACGTTGCATCGGTGTCGGCCGTTCGCCAGGTTGCCAGTACGACGTGGTAACCGCTGCGATCAGCCGGGATATTGACCTGGTGCTTGGAATTTCCCTTGTACGGCACCTTTACGCCGTTGCCTTGCTCGTGAAGCAGCGGCTCGAGTTCAAAGGAGTCCCGGCTCAATGGTTCGTTCGGGTTCCAGTCTTTTTTGGTGATGTAGAATTCCCAATAAGCTGTGGGATGAACGGCGTCATAGCGCCACTCGAAGGTATTCATGCCGGGCTTGATGGTGTTCTTTTCCCAGCGAAAATCCGCTTGCATGTCCAGCTCGGAATAAATGTCTGTCCGGCCGCCGCTGGCGATGGCGCCATCACCCGGGCCACATTGGCTAAAGGCTTCTTTGCAACTTGAGAACTGAGAGGCCACTTCAGGCGTCCATTCGATGCTGAACGGCTCTTTCTCTGCAGCACCGCAATCCTGGTTCATCAAACCCCCGGGCTGGCTACACATGAAAGCCCGGGATTTCGGGCTTTCGATATAGCCATGGGCACTGACTTGCTGGGCGGCCAGGGACGCCAGGCCGATGGCTACGACCATGGGCAGTTTGCGGAACAGGCGGGTGTGTTTGTTACGGATCATCACAAAACCTTGATCAGATAAATAGGAGTTGGGGTTCATTACCTCCCGGGGCGCACCTGAGTGCCCAGACTGGGGGCTGGGCGTGTGAGCGGCACGCAGTGGGAAGCCGTCGCAGGTTAGGCGGCGCGGATGGGGGCGAGTATGGGAGGAGTACGAGAGTGCGGCGGACGTCGATCCCGTCCGCCAGCGTGCCGATCAGGCCACGGTTTCAAGTGCGTGGTGGACGTCGTCGTGCAGCGTTGCCAGGCTCTCGCGCAGTGCCGGCAGGCCGTTGGCAATACCTGACGGATCACCTTCGGCCAACTGTTTGAGGGCATGGCAGGCCCGGGCCAGGTCCTCGGCATCGATCAGGCAGGCGACACCGTTAAGGCGATGCACGAGGTCGTCGACGGCCTTGGTTGTCGCCGGGAGCCGGCACAGTTGCGCGATCTCCTCGCTCAGGTTGTTGCTCAGTTCCAATAGCACGCGCCGGCGCAGATCGGGGCTGTCGGCGAGGGTCTCCAGGTGCTGGAGGTTGAAGCTGCAGGCGCGCTCCTCGCAGGAGGTCGGCGCAGAGGCTAAGCGATGGGTGCTGAGCACCTCCTGCAAACGCTCCAGGGTCACCGGCTTGATCATCAACTGGTTCATGCCGGCTTCCAGGCAGCGCGTCGCTTCGTTGGTCAGGGCGCTGGCGGTGTAGCCGATGATCGTAAGGGGCCAGGCCTGGTGGTTTTTTTCTGCGGTGCGCACCGTGCGGGTGAGCGCGTACCCGTCCATGTCGGGCATGTTGCAGTCGCTGATCAGCACGTCGTACGCCTCGCGCTGCAAGGCCAGCAATGCATCGGCGCCGCTGCACACGTGTGCGGCCTGATGGCCCAGGCGCTCCAGCTGCAAGGCCATGACCAGGCCGTTGGTCGAGACATCGTCGACCACCAGCACGTGCAGCGCGCGGCTCGCCTGCGGGGTGGGCGCCCGGCGCCGGGCGCTCGGTGGGCTTGCGGCCTGCCAGGTCAGTGGCAGTTCGAGACTGACAGCGCAGCCCTGTCCGGCGTGGCTGTCGAGCCAGATCCTGCCTCCCATGAGCTGGACCAGTTGATGGCAAATGCTCAGGCCCAGTCCTGATCCACCGTAGAGGTGCGCGATGCTGGCGTGGGCCTGGCGATAGGGCTCGAAAATTTCGGCCTGCTGTTCTTGTGGAATGCCGATGCCACTGTCGCTGACCGTTAGCTTCAGCAGGCTGGTGTCAGGCCCGGTATCGGTTTCCTGGACACGGATTCGGATGCTCCCGCGATGGGTGAACTTCAGGGCGTTGCTGATCAGGTTGTGCACGATCTGTTGCAGGCGCAGGGCATCCAGATGATGTTGCCGTTGCGGGGGCGCGCAATAGTCGAGGCTTAACTCCAGGTGTTTTTCATGGGCCTGGGCGGCGAACAGGCGCAGGCTGCTCCTGAGCAGCGGCTCCAACGCCGTCGGCGCCGGAGTGAGCTGCATCAGGCCGCTTTCGATCTTGTCGAGATCAAGGATATTCCCAATCAGGTCGATCATCGACATCGCTGATTGCTGGGCGATGCGCAAATTCATGGACGGGGTCGCCTCGGCGCTGGCTTCCAGCTCCAGCAAACCGACCAGGGCATTCAGCGGGGTACGCAGTTCATGGCTCATGGTGGCAAGAAATTCGCTCTTCGCCGCGCTGGCTTTCTGGGCGATCTGCTTGGACTCACGCAGCTTGAGTTCAAGCTGCTTGCGCTCGGATATGTCCAGCCAGCCGCCGAGCAGGCCCTCCAACTCGCCCCGGGCATTATAGAAGGGCACCAGCCATTGATAGAGTTGGCGCAGTTCTCCTTTGAGCTCAAGGCTGGTGTCGACAAAGTGTGGCTGATGGGCCCTTAGCAGGCGACGGTGTTCGTGTTGCAGGTCTTGGGAAAAAACATCCGGCAGGCAGTGCTGCTCGGTGGGTAAACGGCCTTGAATATCTTCCAGTGCCGTGCCGAACAATTGTTCGTAGGCGCGGTTGCAGGTGTTGAGGCGGCCCTGCAGGTCGCAGACATAGAGGGGGGTCGGCAGGCTGTTGATCAGGGAAAACTGAAAGGCCAGCTTGTCCTGCAGTTCGGCTTGCGCCGATTTGCGCTGGCGAACCTGAATCTGCAGGCGCCAGTTCCAGTACAGCGACGACAGGAAGATCACCAGAATCACCAGCGCGATGGCCCAGGCCTGGTCCGACACCAGGGCCCAAGGTGAATGGAGCGGAGCTGGAACACTGGCAGGCAGGTCATCGCAGGCTTGAACCGGGCACCAGGCCCCCTGTCCTGAAAGCAGGAAAATAGCCAATAACAGGCGCAGCAGCCAGCGCCCCATGCGGTAATGGAAAGCGGGAGTTAAAGCGAGCATTGAATAACCGGAATCAGTGAGTGACGGGTGCGGCTCAAGCCAGCCCGCAGGCCTTGATGTGGGTGAACAGACCGGCAGCCGTGTCCACCCCAAGCTTGCGCATGGCACTGATTTTCTGGGTACTGATGGTCTGCTTGCTGCGACACAGGTGCTGGGCAATCATGCTGACGCTGAGCCCCGAACCGATCAGGCGAAGCACTTCCACTTCCCGGGCTGTCAGTTGATTGAGTCGTCGCGAACTGTCGTGGCCAACGCTGAGCAATTGCTGGATCGAGGGCGACATGAATGGTTGCTCGTCACGGTGGTTGATGGCCTTTGGCAAGTCATTGAGCAAGCCGCGCTTGCTCACCAGGCCACTAATGTTCAGTTTCAGCAATTGGGCGGTCAATGTCGGGTTGTCGAGCATGGTGACCACGACTATTGCCATGTCGGGGTAATACCTGCGCACTCGCTGGATCAGTCGCAACCCATCCATCTGGCCGTCGCAAGGCATGTTCAGGTCAGTGACCAACAGCTCGCAGGGTTGCTGGTGCAGCAGGTCAAGCAGCGTTTCCACGCTGTGCGCCTCGCCGACTATCTTGAGTGCACATTGGTTTTTCAGTACGCCGCGAATACCCATCAGGGTGATCGGGTGGTCATCGGCTATCACTACGCGCAGGGGCATGGTCGGGGTGTGCTCTCGGATTCGGGATGGCTGCACACAGGTATAACCGGTGAAGGTTGACGACCTGAAAACAGCGGTAGAAACATTGAGCCGAAAACCTACAGCGATTTTTTGCCGGAGGATGCAAGAAAAGCCTTAAAAAAAGGTGTGGCTCGCGCCATCCATGCCTTGAAAGTGGGGCCGGGCAAGCGGCGTGTATTTGAGAAAATGCCCAAAGTGAATGGACTCAATACCTTGGTTTTTTCGGCTGTTTGGAAGGCTGGCTATCGAGTATGTGTCGTTGTATTTAGGAGTATTCCTATATGCATGCTGCTGAGGGGCGAATATATAGTGATAAGTCCTGCGAGGGTGAACCTGTGCGGGTCGAAGATTGACTGGTTTAATAGTTTATCAAACAGTGAAATATAATAATGATGATAAATCTGCAGTCCCTGATTCTTCCATTTATACGTTCTTTTTATGGCGAGGTGATTTGCTCGCCAAAAAGGCTGGCCGGATTATATTGCGAGGGGTCAGTTTACTATGCGGCCGGCAATGCCCTAAAAGGAACGCCTGAAATCGTTCAGGGGCTCGAGTGGCGAAGCCAGATGACCCACCAGATTCACTCAAGTAATATTCTACCCTATGGAGATGCCCTTCTTGTTGTAGTGATCGGTGAACTGATCGGTGCAGACACAGGGGCAAGGCAATGCTTTTATGAAACATTTGTAATCGTTCAGCAGAGTGAGGGCAGGGTTAATGTCTCGTGTCAGTCATTTCTCGTGGGCGGTGACAAACTCTTGTAAGTTTTTGTGTTCCAGAATTCTCGTTTTTTCATCAGCCAGATGGCCGAACTTCATAAGAATAATCATGAGTTTTTCCGTAGAGAGTGAGTGCATGCATGTTTGATGTTTTTAAACTGAAGGCAGTCCGGATTGTCTGTGGCGTCAGCTTGTCGTTGTTGGCGGGTTTGGTGGGTGCACACAATCAATCCATCGTTGAGTCGCAGACGTTACTTCGTAGTGGTGCATCCTGGGATGGGCTCCCCTATGTGGCATACCCGAGCGGATCACCCGAGCTTACGGTACTCAAAATCACCATCCCGGCACACTCGGCGTTGCCTTGGCATACACATCCAATGCCGAATGCAGCCTATGTTTTGTCCGGAGAGCTCACCGTTGAAAAAAAGGACAGCGGTGAGAAAAAGACGCTGGTAGCGGGGCAGGTGCTGCCGGAGATGGTAGGGGCCTTGCATCGTGGCCAGACGGGCGACTCGCCGGCGGTGTTGATCGTGTTTTATGCCGGGGCCAAAGGTATGCCGTTGTCCCAACCTTGACTCGCTGCATGGCTGACAATCAACAGGTGGTTGTTCGGGCGCGATTGCGCTGTTTGTCATTGCGCTGGCGGCGCTATTCCAACCCCGTACTCATTACAATTTCGCAAACATATTTCATGAAGTGTCTGAATTAAAGAGTCTTACAATAAGTTCCACCCATCGATTCCTATTGGTGGCGGTGTATGAGTCTTTATGACAGGGAATGATGGATGAAGTGGTCAGGTGCGGCCGGTTTGTGGCGCAATCTCGAGGCGCCATGGGCTCATTGTAAACCGGCGTCGGACGAGGGATTGTTGCATGGTTTCCTGCGTGCACTGGTGTTGACGATCGCCGGATTCCAAGGGGAAGCCTGGGGCCAGGCCAGCGACTTGTTTACCGAGCAGGAGCTGGCCTGGATAGCGGCGCATCCGGTGCTCAATATTGGCATCGACCCCGATTGGCGCCCCATCGAATACATCGGGGACGGGGTCTTCAAGGGGCTCAGCGCCGAGTACATGAAGGCGGTCGCCAGAGTGTCCGGGCTGGAATTTCGCCTGGCCCCGCCGGTAGGCTGGGCGAGTGCTACCGAGGCGCTGCTTGAGGGACGTGTCGATCTGCTTCCGGCTGTTTCCGAATGGCTGGCGTCTGCGAAGCTGCGGCAACGGATCGCCTACAGCGAACCGTACTTTGTCGGCTCCACCCTGATCGTCACCCAGGCGAGTTCGCCGGTTATCTTTGATCCGCGCCAACTCAGCGGTAAACGGGTTGCCGTCAAGGGCGGGGGCAGTTACGAACAAAGCTTGCGCGCGAGTTACCCCGACATCGACCTGGTGGTGGTCGATAGCCCTGCTCAAGCGCTGGAACAGGTCGCCATAGGCCACGCATACGCGGCGGTCGATATCGAAGCGGCACTGATTCCGATCCTGCAGAAACGCTACTTCGATACCCTGCACGTGGCGGGCTCTCTTCCGGATATGCTCGCGGTGGTCAGGATTGGTACGCGCATTGAAGATCAGTTGTTGATCTCCATCATCGACAAGTCGCTGGCCTCGCTGACCGCGAAGGAGACCGACCTGATGCTGGCGCAATGGGTAAGCACCACCAATTACAAGCTGCCTTCGTGGTCGACGATGCTGCATTACTACGTGTGGGAGCTGGCACTCGCCGTCATCTTGTTGCTCGCCTTCGTTTTCCTGCTGTTGCGAGCGTACAGGGCGCGACGCCGTGCCGAGCGCAG
The DNA here is from genome assembly GCF_022496665.1 of Pseudomonas sp. TMW22090. Classification (NCBI taxonomy): domain Bacteria; kingdom Pseudomonadati; phylum Pseudomonadota; class Gammaproteobacteria; order Pseudomonadales; family Pseudomonadaceae; genus Pseudomonas; species Pseudomonas sp. TMW22090. The sequence goes on along the minus strand of NZ_SCFH01000007.1, from coordinate 223,418 downwards.
CGAGCGCGACAAGGCTATGTTCCTTGCGGTCATGAGCCATGAAATCCGTACGCCGATGAATGCCGTCCTGTCGTCCGTGGAGTTACTGGGGCGCAGCAAGTTGTCGCCTGACGACGCATTGCTGGCCAAGGTCGCCGTGACCAGCGCCAATTCCCTGCTGGGTTTGCTGGACGATGTGCTGGACTTTTCCAAGCTCGAAGCCGACAAGCTGGAGTTGCGCTGTCTGCCGACGGATTTGCAGGCTCTGATTCAGGACGCGTTGAGTATCGTCGAGTCGCGGGCCCAGGAAAAACGCCTGCGGTTGAGCATGTCGGTGCGGCTCGAATCGCCACTGTGGCTGGTCATCGACGCCCAGCGGGTGCGTCAGGTGCTGATCAATCTGTTGTCTAATGCGATCAAGTTTACCGAGGCGGGCTTGGTCAACGTCGAGGCTGAAGTGACGGTCGACCCGCTTATCCGCGGAACCGGTCGGCTGCGTTTAGTGGTGTCGGACACCGGGATGGGTATCACCAGGCGCCAACAGCAGCGGCTGTTCCAGGCGTTTTCCCAAGTGGATGAATCCGTCACGCGCAAGTTTGGCGGTTCCGGTTTGGGGCTGACGATCTGTGCCAGCCTGCTGAAGTTGATGGGTGGTTCCATTCGACTGGAGAGTCAGTTCGGGCGTGGTACCCAGGTAGAGGTGCTGTTGAGTGCGCCCTTGGTCCCGCCTTTGAACAACCCGATACACGAGGGGCATACCGCTCCGTTGTCAACGGGGAAGCGACGAGCGCTAAGTGTGCTGGTGGTAGAGGATCATCCGGAAAACCAGTTTGTCATCAAGCGCCAGTTGCAGGCACTGGGGCACTGCGTTACACAGGCAGAAACCGGTGAACTGGGGCTCAGCCTGCATGCCCGTTCGACGTTCGACATCATCCTGCTGGACTGCAATTTGCCAGACATTGATGGCTACGCATTTGCCGCGCGTGTTCGTCGGCGGGAGGTCGAGACCAGGGAGCGTGTACCGATCATAGCGATCTCGGCGCTGGTCGGCCCCGAGCACATGAGTGTTTGTTTCGAGGCTGGTATGGATGGCGTACTGGCCAAGCCATTGAGAATCGACCAGCTGGGGCAAATCATTGACCTGTGGTGTGATGTCACGCCGCTGGCGACGGTCGATGCAGACGAGCCGCCAGGCGTTGAAGTTGATTTGCAACAGGCATTTATTGCGACCTCCAGGGTGGACCTTGGGTATATGTTCCAGGCCCTTGGCGCCGGTGACTGGCTTCAGGTGGCCCGCCTGGCCCATCGTATTTCCGGGGCCGCCATGATGCTCGGGGTAACCGATGTGGCTGCTGCCGCGCGGAAGGTCGAGTACCTGGCAGCAGAGGCAGGGGACCCCACGGGCATTGCCGCGGCTATCGAACACCTGCGAGCAACAGTTGACTGTTTGTCACGCTTCGAGACTGGGTGATTCGCCGTGGCCGGCAAACCAGTGTTGTTGATAACGGCCCTCTGTTCTCCCTTGGGCTCTTTCCCTGAGTGTGATGAAGGTCTTCCATTTGCAGGCGCGGTCTGCAGGTCGGCTTGCACGAATGACAGCACGGCAGTTATTCGTCCTGTCATTCGGGTTTTATTTGAAGCAGATGAGCATGAAGCTTTGAGAGGTATCGCCTGAAGGGCCTGCTTTGCCCATGTGCGATGTGATTACGGTGACGCGATCCTGCCGTGGTGCCGCACCCAGCTTCGCTACCCCATAGAGCAGATCATCTTCGCCTTCGCTGGCGGTCGTGGATGCAGAGCAAAAAGCCGGTGCCTGTTTATAGGTGTCGGGCTTGAAGTTAATTTCGTAGTCTGCAAACCAATCCTGTTGGGAAACGTATTTCACGCTGTCGATCCATTCCGACGACTGACTGATTACCTTTCCTTCTTTGCTGATCGACGCGGTAAAGTACTCATTTCCTGCATGAGCTGACAGTGCTGCGCAACTGATGCTTAGCGCGGCCAGCATGCCCGAATTTCGCAATATTTTACTTGGGTTCATAGTGTGCCTCCAAAAAAATGGGTGCCTGTTAATAATCCACAGGTCAAAGCAAACTAAGTTGGCACGGTTTGGGCGTCAATTGCTGTAAAGTATCTGGATATAACAGTGGTGCATGTTTAGATTCTGTTGGAAGTGCTTTAGTCATGTTTTGCGGTTGATGATGTTTTACAGGGAGGAGTTTTCTGAGTTTGTGGCGCGTTGATTTTTTTAAAGGTAATTACCGCATTTTTCCGACCATGGGATTAATCTGAAATTATGAAAATTTAGGAATTTTCCTATATTGTTTGGGTGCAGGTTCTCTGTATTATTGACTCTGCTTGTTTTAGTCATAGTAACCTTGGGAAACGTATGGGCTTGTGCTCAAGCAATGAGCGGCCATTTTGCTTGTCCCGAGGCAAAGGAATTTTTCATGGTTTCATTGTTTCGTCCCATTCGCCTGATGGTGCTTGATGACCATGCACTTATTCTGCAAGGCATCTCCGAGAATGTCAGGGAAGAGCGGGATATCACTGTGCTTGGGTATTTTACCCAGAGCCAGAAATTGATCGACGCATTGAGTCAACAGGAGGTGGATGTGGTCCTCATGGACTATTCCCTGAGTCCGGGCGAAGTGGACGGACTGAACCTGATTCGCGGCTTGCGGATCAAGTTTCCCAAAGTGAGCCTTCTGGTGATTTCCGCATTGCATGCCCCGGCTACGGTGGCCATGGCGATGCGCTGTGGTGCAAAGGGGTTTCTGGGCAAGGAAACGGCAAAGGAGCAGTTGCTGATAGCGATCCGTCGTGTCGCCAGCGGGCGTGATTACCTGCATCCCATGATGGAAAACGAACTGCGGGAAAATCAGGTGTCAATCGCCAAGGAGAGCCAGGAAGATCTGGCGAACCCTTTGGGGTTGAACACGTTGATCACATCCAGCGAGCTTTCCGTTCGAGAGCGGGAAGTATTGCGTTGTTGCTTGGATGGCTTGTCGGTGACGCAAATCGCCCAGAAATTCACGCGCAGCGTCAAGACCATCAGCACCCAAAAGCATTCTGCCTATCGAAAGCTCGGGATTCGCAACGACAACGAACTGTTCAAGGTGCGTTCGCAGTTTGAGGGTTGGTAGTGCAGCGGGTCATTGTTGTTCAGTCTGCCGGCTTGTCACTGCGGCCTGCGCCATGTATTGACTGATCTGCCTCCACACCAAGTAACTGACGTCTATGTCCTCATGCCTGCATCGGTTTCTCAAAGTCTCACTGGATGGCTGAACGCATACCGAACAATCACATCGTCACATGATTTAAAGATTTGTTTAAATCCAGAAACAACTCCGGCGCACCTGAACTCGTAAACTCAGGCCTCCCCAAAAAGTTGTGGAGAATAAATAATGAAAATGAATTTTATGGGATGGATGTTCTTGACCGTCAGTATCCCGGCCCTGGCAACTCCCACGGCACCGACAATCGACGTCGCGTTCGGTAAACCCACGCATATCCACCACCTCAACTATCAGAAGCTGTACGACGCCAAACCATTCAGAGAGGCGACGCTCTATTACTACGAAAACGGGTTGTACAAAATCATTTCTCCGGGCGAAGAACACTATGGCGTTTATGTAGTGAAAGGCGCCTTCACTGATCAACACTACGCTATCAGTTATATCTCGCTACCCTCAGATGACTGGTATGGAAATGTGGCGTTGCATGACCTGACATTCGACGCCAAGGCCGGCATCTTCGGACAGCAAGCCCACATCCCCAGCGACCAGAACATCCCCAGTCAGGATGGCACGTTCGTGCTTGAGAAAAATCATGAGGCTGACCCTCGCCCCATCAAGTGGCCCGCCACCGCTCAGAGATAAAGGTCATCCTGCGTGCGACCGGGTAGTTGATTTGGCCTCCCGCTTACAAGTCATCTAGCCGGTCCTGGGTCAGCACCCAGATTCGTAGAGACCTCAAGAAACTCAATCACGTCGAGCCTGCGCTCCCCACGCTCATATTTCGACACGTAGGACTGAGGTCGGCCCAGCTTTTCGGACAGCTCTTGCTGAGTCAGCTGCGAGGTCTTGCGTGCCTCGACCAAAAGCGAGAGAAGGTGTTGATAAGGTGCTGTGTGGATCGTCTTCATGCTGATCTGCCGATTTTTTACCAACAGATCAAATAAACCTTTTCAGGTTTATCCCAAATCAGGTTTATTTCAGGCATTAAAAAGCCGGCTTGTGGCCGGCTTCTCGGGGACTGGCTTGATTCATTTTTGGTAAACCGCGCCAGCCTTCAAAACGTACACCCGGCTCTTGCGTCCGGCTGTGGGACCTGGGGAGAAAATCATCTGCCAGGTCGGTGCGATCTGGGCCTCGGAAGGGTCGATGCGCAAATGTGGGGCGCAGCATACTGATTTTTGTGGGGAATTCCCAGTGTGATGTGGCCGGTCGAGCGTTTCGGTGAGTAGCAGCTAACTGCGCAGCTGCTACAGGTCAGTTCGTCAGGTTTACAGGAACGGCACGATCGGCCGGCGTTTGTTGAGGGTGGACCACCAGAAGACCCAGCCGAGCACGCGGATGTTTTCTTCTTCGATTTGCGCCGGGCGAAAGACTTCGTCGGGGTATTGGGCGTTGTTGTGACTGCGCATGCGAATGGCGTTGCCGGGTACGCGGTGCAGGTATTTGATCAGGAGCATGCCATCGTGTTCGACGGCGTAGATCTCGCCGTCGATGATTTGAGTGAGACCGCGATCGATTGCGAGCAGGGAGCCGTCTTCGATTTTCTCGGCCATGCTGTTGCCCATCATTCGTGCGCAAATGGCGTCGGAATATTTGATTTCCAGGGAGTCGAGGTCGCAGCGCGGCAGGCGGATGAAGTTTTCCGGGTCTTTGCCGACGTGAGTTTTGCTGGAGCCGGGTGTAATTAGCATTTCCTTGTAGAAGGGCACTTCGACATCCGTCGGCTCGATCACCTGGTAGGTGCCGCGGATGGCATGGGCGTCGAGGATGTTGCCGGTGTTTTCGATCAGGCGCGCTTCCGCGGCGTCCTTGGGCCCTTCGCCGATTTTCAGCCAGGCGCTGTTGATGGACAGAATCCTGGCGACTTCTTCCATACGGTACTCGGGCACGCCTCGGGTGTACCAGTTATGCACGTTTTGCGCATTGGAGATCTGCAGGAAGTCGGCGAATGCCGTCGTCGTGATCTTCGCTTCCTTGAGGGCTGCCTTGAATCGCTTGCCGCAGGTTTTGTTCTTTTTCATAAACGCGAGTTTAATGCGGCGGGCCAAGGCTTTGAATCAACGAGCCGTTCAAATATCGCGTGATTTTTGCCACGGGATGTAAGACGCTTTGTAGGAAAATTAAACAAAGAAAAACCAATTCGGCTTGTTGTTAAACACATCGTTTAAGGCGCTTTTTCAGCGCCCACAAAAAACCCCGGATCTCCGGGGTTTTTCTTGAAGCTGCAAGCTTGAGGCTTGAAGCGGCTTCTTTAGCCTTTATAGGCCGCAACCGACTTCATGATCTCGGTGCGGGCTGCTTCTGCGTCGCCCCAACCTTCGATCTTCACCCATTTGCCTTTTTCGAGGTCTTTGTAGTTCTCGAAGAAGTGCTTGATCTGTTCCAGCAGCAGGGCTGGCAGATCGGTGTATTCCTTCACGTCGACGTACAGCTGGGACAGCTTGTCGTGCGGGACTGCGATGACTTTGGCATCGCCGCCGCCGTCGTCGGTCATGTGCAGGATGCCGACCGGACGCGCGCGGATCACCGAGCCTGGGGCAACCGGGTAAGGGGTCACGACCAGCACGTCGAGGGGATCACCGTCGTCAGCCAGGGTGTTCGGGATGAAACCGTAGTTGGCCGGGTAGAACATCGGGGTGGCCATGAAACGGTCAACGAACAGGCAATCGCTGTCTTTGTCGATTTCGTACTTGATCGGCGCGTGGTTGGCCGGAATCTCGATCGCGACGTAGATGTCGTTCGGCAGGTCTTTGCCAGCCGGAATCTTGCTGTAGCTCATTGGGCGGTGCCCCCGTTAGTTGACCAAAAACACTTGGCCGGATTGACCAAAAAGTGGCGGCGATTATAGGCATATTCCGCCGTCGATGCCACGTACCAAGGGTCGTAGAGACCTTAGTCGTGTGCCTGATAGACCGGGTCTTCGGCCTGAAGTTGCCGCAGCCGGGCGAGCGGGTCCTGCCGGTAAAACAGCTTCAGCTGCTCGTAGACCTGAGGATACGCCTCGTGCAGCAAATCCGGGGCGCTGAAGAAGTATTCGCTGGTGACGGCAAAAAACTCCGCAGGATTCTCTGCGGCGTACGGGTCAATGGCGGTCTGGGCGTCGGGATCGTGGTCCAGTTGCTGGTCGAGGTCGTCGTACGCCTGCTGCATGACCCGGGCCCAGTCGCTGACCCGCATGTCGGCATGCAGCGGCGGCAGGCCGTTGGCGTCGCCGTTGAGCATGTCGAGTTTGTGCGCGAGTTCGTGGATGACCAGGTTGTAGCCTTCCCAGCCGCCGCTGGCCATCACGCCCGGCCAGGCGAGGATGATCGGGCCTTGCTGCCAGGCTTCACCGCTGTGTTCGCCATCCCATTCGTGCTCGACGCCGCTCGCGTCGCGATGGCGCTGAGGGCTGAGGAAGTCATCCGGGTAGAGAACGATCTCGTGAAAACCCTGATACCAGTTCAGGTCACCCAGGTGCAGCAACGGCAATTGCGCCTGGACGGCCAGCAGCAGGCGCTGTTCCTGGTGCAGTTCGACGCCGGGCAGGGCGCTCAGGTGTTTATCGTCGAGGAACAGCACGCTGGCTTCACGCAGCCACTGGTCTTCCTCGGCGCTGATGCCGTCGAGGAAGCTCAAATGCTGGCGCACCCGTTGCCACAGGTCGTCGGCAATCGGGTGCTTGGCCAGGATGCGCTGGCGCCGCCAGGCGCTCAGGGACCACATGACCGGTCAGTGTTGGGCGGTTTTGGAGCTGGAGCCGCCCATGCGGCTGCGCACGATGCCGATGATCATCGGAATCAGCGACAGCAGGATGATGCCGACCACCAGCAACGACAGGTTGGTCTTGATGAACGGTACGTTGCCGAAGAAGTAGCCCAGCGTCACCAGCCCGCCGACCCAGAGGATGGTGCCCAGTACGCTGAAAAAGAAGAAACGCGGGTAAGGCATCCGGGCAACGCCGGCGACGAACGGAGCGAAGGTGCGGATGATCGGCAGGAAGCGCGCCAGGGTCACCGTTTTGCCACCGTGCTTGTCGTAGAAGTCGTGGGTCTGCTGCAGGTAGTCGCGACGAAAGATTTTCGAGTTCGGGTTGCTGAACAAGCGCTCGCCCGCCGTTCGTCCGATCACGTAGTTGGTGCTGTCGCCGAGGATGGCCGCCAGCATCAACAGGCCTCCCAGCAGTACCGGGTCCATGCCGCCACCGGCGGCTACGGCACCGGCGATGAACAACAGGGAGTCGCCCGGCAGGAACGGCATGACCACCAGGCCGGTCTCGCAGAAGATCACCAGGAACAGAATGGCGTAGATCCATGGCCCGTAGTTGTTGACCAGCAAATCGAGGTAGACGTCGAGATGCAGGATAAGGTCGAGCGGGTTGAAATCCATGGAAAGCACCTGTGGTGACGGCCCGACTCAGCAAGCCTGTGCGAATGACTGCGCGAAAAGGCCTACAGGGGGATGTAGTTTTTCTTACTAGCCGAAAAGGTCGGCATTATACGAGCTGACAACTGAAAAGCCCGTTGAGTTTGTAGCGGGGGATGTCGGGGAGACCGGCGGTGTATTCGGGAGGCTTTTGTGTGGGCTGCTCGCGATCGGGTGTGTCATGCAGCACCTGCGGTATATGCGCCACCGCTATCGCGAGCAAGCTTTGCTCCCACAGTATGAGCTGACCCCCACAGTAGAGGGTGAGCTTGCACCCTCAGTCGCGAGCTCCGGGTGTACCGCTCAGAGTTCGTCGCTGATCGGCAGCACGTAGTTCTTGAACTCGGTGTCTTCCTTGAAGCCAATGGACTCGTAGGTTTTCTGCGCGACTTCGTTATCACTGCTGGTGGAAACGCGCATGCGCACGGCGTTGGTGTCCTTGGCCATCTTCTTCGCAGTGCGGATCAGATTGTCGGCCACCAGTTGGCGCCGGGCATCTTCGGCGACGTAGATGTCGTTAAGGATCCACACGCGTTTGAGCGACAGCGAAGAAAAACTTGGGTACAGCTGGCAAAAGCCCATCAGCTTGGTGCTGTCGTCATCGGACACCGCCAGGTAAATCACCGACTCCTTGCGACGCAGGCGTTTTTCGAGGAACGCCCGGGATGAGTCCGGATAAGGCAGGGAGCCATAGAACTCGCGGTATTTGACGAATAACGGGGTCAGCATGTCCAGGTGTTCGAGGGTCGCTTGGATAATCCGCATCGATAGGTCTCGTCTTCAATTGGCTGTCTTCACGTGCTCTGACGGCGAACGGTTCTCACTCGGCAGCCGTGCGTCGATCCTGCCTGAAACCGCAGGCCAAACGCAATGCGGAAACGGTTCAGGCTTCTGGTGGACCGAGCAGGAAGTTGCCTTTCATTTCAACGCCCGGGTGCGCTTCGAGCGTTTGCACCTGGGCTTCATCCTTCAGATTGACCCCGGACAACTGCCGCCGACAGGCCTCGCGCATCAGGTACAGCAAGCGATGTGCCGCCATGCCGTAGCTCAAGCCCTCGAGACGAACGTTGGAAATACAGTTGCGGTAGGCATCGGTCAGTCCGACCTTGGGGTTGTAGGTAAAGTACACCCCAAGGCTGTCCGGCGAACTGAGGCCGGGGCGTTCACCAATCAGGATGACCACCATCTTTGCGCCCAGCAGCTCGCCGATTTCGTCACCCACCGCGACTCGACCCTGTTCCACCAGGATCACCGGCGACACTGACCAGCCTTCGGCCTGGATCTGTTCTTCCATGCGCTCCAGCAATGGCAGGGTGTGCCGATGCACGGCCAGCGCCGACAGGCCGTCGGCCACCACGATGACCAGGTCAACTCCGCCGGGGTTGGCTTGGGCGTGTTCGCGCAGGCTCTGGGCCGACTCGTCGCTCAATTTCCGGCCCAGATCGGGGCGTTGCAGATAGCTGTGGCGATCAGTGGCGGCACTGCGCAGCAGCAGGCTTTGACGTGCGCGTTGATCGAGTTGTGCGCTGATAGCGGCGTGATCAAACGGCAGATGCACGGCGTCCCGCGCCTGGGCGTGGGCCAGTTGGAAGTCCAACTGGGCACTGGTGGGCATGCTGGTGCCGGTTCGTCCGAGGGCGATCCGCGCCGGCGTCAGGCGGCGCAGTTCCAGCCAGGGGTTTTGCGGATCAACAGGTGGTTTGTCCATATCAACACTCATCCCAATTGCGCCAAGGCCTGGCGGAAGGCCGGGGGCAGGTTGTTGCCGAAGAGGACCTTGCCGTCCGCCTGGGTAAAGATGCCCATCCTGGCCAGCCACTGTTCGAATTCCGGCGCGGGTTTCAGGCCCAGGGTCTGCCGGGCATAGAGCGCGTCATGGAACGAGGTGGTCTGGTAGTTGAGCATGATGTCGTCGGAGCCGGGGATGCCCATGATGAAATTGATCCCGGCCACGCCCAGCAAGGTCAGCAGGGTGTCCATGTCGTCCTGGTCGGCTTCGGCGTGGTTGGTGTAGCAGATGTCGCAGCCCATGGGCACGCCCAGCAGCTTGCCGCAGAAGTGATCCTCGAGGCCGGCGCGGATGATTTGCTTGCCGTTGTACAGGTATTCGGGCCCGATGAACCCGACCACCGTGTTCACCAGAAACGGTTTGAAATGTCGCGCAACGGCGTAGGCCCGGGTTTCACAGGTCTGTTGATCGACCCCGTGGTGGGCGTTGGCGGACAACGCACTGCCCTGGCCGGTCTCGAAATACATCAGGTTCTGCCCCAGAGTGCCGCGATTCAGGCTTAGCCCGGCGTCGTAGCCTTCCTGCAGGACATTGAGGTTGATGCCGAAACTGGCATTGGCCGCTTCGGTGCCGGCGATGGACTGGAACACCAGGTCCAGGGGAACGCCGCGATTGACCGCTTCGATGGAGGTGGTGACATGGGTCAGCACACAAGCCTGGGTCGGGATGTCATAGCGCTGGATGATGGCATCGAGCATTTCCAGCATCGCGCAGATGGAGGCGATGCTGTCGGTGGCCGGGTTGATCCCGATCATGGCATCGCCGTTGCCATACAGCAGGCCATCGAGAATGCTCGCGGCAATGCCGGCGGGTTCGTCGGTGGGGTGATTGGGCTGCAAGCGCGTGGACAGCCGGCCGCGCAAGCCCATCGTGCCGCGGAACCGGGTGACCACGCGGATTTTCTGCGCGACCAGCACCAGGTCCTGGACGCGCATGATCTTCGACACGGCGGCGACCATTTCCGGGATCAGGCCAGGTGCAAGGGCGCGCAGGCTCTGTTCGTCGGCATGGTCGCTGAGCAGCCAGTCGCGGAAACCGCCGACGGTTAAGTGGCTGACCACCGCGAAGGCCTGTTTGTCGTGGGTGTCGATGATCAGCCGGGTGACTTCATCGGCTTCGTAGGGGATCAGTACTTCCTGCAGGAAGTGGGTCAGCGGGATGTCGGCCAGCGCCATTTGCGCGGCCACCCGCTCGCCGTCGTTGAGCGCGGCAACGCCGGCCAGGAAGTCCCCGGAGCGCGCCGGGCTGGCCTTGGCCATGACGTCCTTGAGGCTTTCGAACCGATAGACCTGGGCGCCGACGGTGTGAGCAAAACTAGCCATACAGATTCTCCGTGACGGCGCAGGCCGGGCCTGCGCCGTGGTTTGCGGCGGTCAGTGCAAGGCTTTTTCAGCGGCCTGAATCGCCGCGAACTCTTCTTCGGGCGTGCCTGCTACCAAGTGATGCCGACTGTAGAACGCAAAGTAAGCAATTAACACTCCATAGATGATCGCGGCCCCGATGACCACCCGCGGATCCACCAGGAAGCCCGCCACTACTGCGATGCAGGCCAGTACCAGGGCCACGCCGGAGGTGAAGATACCGCCCGGCGTACGGTATGGCCGATCCATTTTGGGGCGGCGAATGCGCAGGGTGATGTGGGCGGCCATCATCAGGACGTAGGAAATGGTCGCGCCGAACACTGCCACGAGGATGAGCAGGTCACCCTGGCCGGTCAGCGACAGGCCAAAACCGATAATCCCTGGAATGATCAGCGCCAGCACCGGTGCTTTGCTTTTATTGGTTTCAGACAGTTTGCGCGGCAGGTAGCCGGCGCGGGACAGGGCGAAAATCTGCCGCGAATAGGCATAGATGATCGAGAAAAAGCTGGCGATCAGGCCTGCAAGGCCCACCAGGTTGACGAAGCCGCCCATCCAGGTCGAACCGCCATACGCCTTGCTCAAGGCTTCGACCAGCGGGTTGCCCGAGGTCAGCAGCGCGTTGGCACCTGCACCACCGGGCCCGATGACCAGGATCAGCAGGGCAAAGCTCACCAGCACCAGCATCGCGCCGATCAGGCCGCGGGGCAGGTCGCGTTTCGGGTTTTTGGTTTCTTCTGCCGCGAGCGGCACACCTTCGACCGCGAGGAAGAACCAGATCGCGTAGGGAATCGCCGCCCACACGCCGACATAGCCAAAGGGCAAGAAGCTGCTGGCGCCCTTGGCGTCCGTTACGGGAATGTCCAGCAGGTTGGCGACGTTGAAGTGCGGCACCATCGCTACCAGAAATACGCCCAGGGCCAGCGCGGCAACGGCGGTGATGATAAACATCAGTTTCAGGGCCTCACCGACACCGAAGATGTGGATCGCGATGAAGATAATGTAGAACGCCAGGTAGATCATCCAGCCGCCAATGCCGAACAATGACTCGCAATAGGCGCCGATAAACACCGCGATCGCTGCGGGTGCGATGGCGTACTCGATCAGAATCGCTGTCCCGGTCAGGAATCCGCCCCAGGGGCCGAATGCGCTGCGGGCAAAACCGTAACCGCCACCAGCGGTAGGAATCATGGAAGACAGTTCGGCCAGTGAAAAGCACATGCACAGGTACATGGTGGCCATCAGCAATGTGGCGAGGAACATGCCACCCCAGCCACCTTGGGCGAGGCCGAAGTTCCACCCGGCGTAATCGCCGGAAATGACGTAGGCCACGCCGAGGCCGACCAGCAGGACCCAGCCGGCGGCGCCTTTTTTCAGTTCCCGTTGCTGGAAGTATTGCGAGTCGACTTTTTCAAAGTCCACGGAAGAGCCGGTCGCCGGGACGCCCGAAGGGGATTCGCTAGGCATAGGGTTCACCATTGTTATTGTTTTGGGTGGGCCTTGTGGGGTGTGAGCCTGCTCGCGATGGCGGTGGATCATTCAACTGATGCGTTGAAAGGGTGAACCGCTATCGCGAGCAGGCTCGCTCCCACAGGGGGAGCAAGTGCTGCGAGTTTTAGAAGAAGCCCAGCGGATTGATGTCGTAGCTCACCAACAGGTTTTTGGTCTGCTGGTAGTGGTCGAGCATCATTTTGTGGGTTTCACGACCGACGCCGGATTTTTTGTAACCGCCAAACGCGGCGTGCGCCGGGTACAGGTGGTAGCAGTTGGTCCATACGCGACCGGCCTTGATGGCGCGGCCCATGCGGTAGGCGCGATTGATGTCGCGGGTCCAAAGTCCCGCACCCAGGCCGAACTCGGTGTCGTTGGCGATGGCCAGGGCTTCGGCTTCGTCCTTGAAGGTGGTGATGCTCACCACCGGGCCAAAGATTTCTTCCTGGAACACGCGCATTTTGTTGGTGCCCTTGAGCAGGGTCGGCTGGATGTAATAGCCGGTCGCCAGGTTGCCCTCGAGTTTTTCCACCTTGCCGCCGGTCAGCAGCTCCGCGCCTTCGCCCTTGGCAATTTCCAGGTACGACAGAATCTTGTCGAACTGCTGCTCGGACGCCTGTGCGCCGACCATGGTGTCGGTGTCCAGCGGGTCGCCTCGCTTGATCTGCAGGACTTTTTTCATCACCACTTTCATGAAGTCGTCGTAGATCGACTCCTGCACCAGTGCGCGGGACGGGCAGGTGCAGACTTCGCCCTGGTTGAAGAACGCCAGCACCAGGCCCTCAGCGGCCTTTTCAATGAAGGTTTCTTCAGCGTCCATGATGTCGGCGAAGAAGATGTTCGGCGACTTGCCGCCCAGCTCCACGGTGGACGGGATGATATTTTCGGCGGCGCATTTCATGATGTGCGAGCCGACCGGAGTCGAGCCGGTGAAGGCGATCTTGGCGATGCGTTTGCTGGTGGCCAGGGCTTCGCCGGCTTCTTTGCCGAAGCCTTGCACGACGTTCAACACACCGGGCGGCAGCAGATCGCCGATCAGTTCCATCAGCACGGTGATGCCCAGTGGCGTTTGCTCGGCTGGCTTGAGCACTACGCAGTTACCGGCGGCAAGCGCCGGGGCGAGTTTCCAGGCGGCCATCAGGATCGGGAAGTTCCACGGGATGATTTGCCCGACCACGCCCAGGGGCTCATGGATGTGATAAGCCACGGTGTTACCGTCGATCTCGGCAGCGCTGCCTTCCTGGGCGCGCAGGCAACCGGCGAAGTAGCGGAAATGGTCGGCCGCCAGCGGGATGTCGGCATTCAGGGTTTCGCGCACGGCCTTGCCGTTGTCCCACGACTCGGTGATCGCCAGGACTTCCAGGTTCTGCTCGATACGATCGGCAATTTTCAGCAGTACCAGCGAACGGGCCTGGGCAGAAGTGCTGCCCCAGGCGTCAGCGGCGGCGTGTGCAGCGTCCAGCGCCTTGTCGATATCTTCGGCGGTGGAACGCGGGAATTCGGCGATGGGTTGGCCATTGACTGGCGAGGTATTGGTGAAGTACTGACCTTTGACAGGCGCGACGAACTCGCCGCCGATGTAGTTACCGTATTTGCTTTTGAACGAAACGATAGCGCCTTCAGTACCGGGGTGAGCGTAACGCATGATGGTTCTCCTTGGCTTTTATGCTTATTGAGGGAGTGGCGCATGTGCGCTTGCTATAAGCGTAGAGCAAAGGTTGGGCCACTGCCTTGCAGGGCCGGGGAATCAAGGGGTTGCGCGGTTTTTCTCGGACGGGTGGGCGGGCGCTGTGACGGTATCGGTACAGCGTGGGTGACAGTTTGTGCCGGATTTGCCACACCCTGTGACTGGGCGGTCTTGCCAGCATTGCAATGCGCTGGAGCCTGGAGGATGCTCAGTGGGCGTGATGGACCGCGTAGGACCTCTCGGGAGAATAATAAGAGATGCAAGACAACCATTTGAGCCGTCATGCCCAGCAGGTCATGACCGTCACCCAGGGCAAATCACACTTGCATGGCCCTGGCAGTGATCCGTCCATCGCCCGTTCGTGGCTGCGTTGTCTTGAGGACTATCACCTTGACCCTTCGCTGACGATGGCGCCCACGGTGCTGGAGCACGGCCGCGTGCTGGAAAGTCGCGAGCGCTTGCAGCAAGTGCTGCATATCGCCGGTACTGAAATGACCAGCCTGCACCAGCAATTGTCCGGCGCCGGTCATGCCGTGCTGCTGACCGATGCCCGGGGGGTGATTCTCAACTGTGTCACGGCGCCTGCCGAACGCAAGATCTTCGAGCGTGCCGGCCTCTGGCTGGGCGCGGACTGGAGCGAAGCCTGCGAAGGCACTAATGGCATAGGCACATGCCTGGTGGAGCGTCAGTCGCTGACCATCCACCAGGATGAACATTTTCGCGGGCGTCACACCGGCCTGACCTGTTCGGCGAGCCCCGTGTTCGATCCGCATGGCGAGCTGCTGGCGGTGCTCGACGTGTCCTCGGCGCGCCACGATGTATCGCGCCAGAGCCAATTCCACACCATGGCCCTGGTGAACCTATCGGCGAAGATGATCGAGAGCTGTTACTTCCTGCGCTATTTCGACAATCAATGGCTGCTGCGCTTTCACCTGCAGGCCGAATCCGTCGGACTGTTCAGCGAAGGCTTGCTGGCATTTGACGGGGAAGGGCGGATCAGCGCGGTCAACCAGAGCGCCCTGAATCTGTTGGGGCACATTCGCGGCGGGCTGCTGGGCAAGCCCGTCGAGGCATTTTTCGATTGTTCACTGGACGAGCTGCTTGGTCGTGCAAGTATCAATGCCAGCGCCAGTTGGCCACTTCGCACCCGTGACGGGCGCAACCTATTCGCCTTGTTGCGCGGGCAATCGCGCAGTATTGCGGCACCCATAATAAAGAGCCCGGTAACGCCGCAGCAATCGCGTCCTGCCGGCATTTGCCTGGGTGATACGTCGCTGCAGGAGGATTTTCGCAAGGCCTTGCGAGTCTTCGAGCGTGACGTGCCGCTGCTGATCAACGGCGAGACAGGCTCGGGCAAGGAGGCCTTTGCCAAAGCCGTGCACAATGCCAGCCAGCGCTGCGAAAAAGCATTCGTCGCGCTCAATTGTGCGGCCATCCCCGAAAGCCTGATCGAAAGTGAGTTGTTCGGCTATCGCGGCGGCAGTTTCACCGGGGCGCGCAAGGAAGGCATGCGAGGCAAACTACAGCAGGCGGATGGCGGCACCCTGTTCCTGGATGAGATCGGTGACATGCCCCTGGCATTGCAAACCCGTCTGCTCAGGGTGCTGGAAGACCGCCAGGTGGTGCCGATCGGCGGTGAACCGGAGGCGGTGGATGTACGCATCATCAGTGCAACTCACCGTAACTTGCTGGGGCGGGTGCAGGACGGCAGTTTCCGCGAAGACTTGTATTACCGGCTCAATGGACTCGAAGTGGCCTTGCCGGCGCTGCGCGAACGCACCGATAAATCGCAGCTGCTCGATTTCCTGCTGGCCGAGGAGGCCGGCTCGGACGCTGTGCTGATTGAAGAGCCTGCGCGCCAGGCGCTGCTCGGGTTTGCCTGGCCGGGTAATGTGCGCCAACTGCGCAATGTGCTGCGCACCTTGGCGGCGTTGTGCGACGGCGGGCGGATCGGTCTTGCGGACTTGCCGGCAATGATTCGCCAGGCGCTGCCGCAAACGGATATGGCCCCCGCACCATCGGAGCATCCGCTGGAGGATGCCGAGCGGTTGGCCTTGCTCAATGCGCTGGAGCAAACGCGCTGGCACATGACTCACACGGCCGAGCAGCTGGGTGTCAGCCGAAATACCCTGTATCGCAAACTTCGCAAGCACGGCCTAAGCCGATCCCTGTAGGAGCGAGCTTGCTCGCGAAAAACCTGAGAACAATGGGGGCATTCAGAAAACACGCGTCATCGTTGACGTTTTTCGCGAGCAAGCTCGCTCCTGCAGGGCAGGCGGTGATCTTGAAACACAGGGTGCGAATTTTGCCTCCCTAGGCTAACCTGCGGCCATGTTTTACGAGGTCGACTATGCACATTCATATTCTTGGTATCTGCGGCACTTTCATGGGTTCGATGGCGGTCCTGGCCAAAGAGCTGGGCCATCGCGTCACGGGCTCCGATGCCAACGTCTACCCGCCAATGAGCACTCAGCTTGAGGCTCAGGGCATTGAGTTGACCCAGGGTTACGATCCCGCGCAACTGGACCCGGCTCCGGACCTGGTGGTGATTGGCAACGCCATGTCCCGCGGTAACCCGGCAGTCGAATACGTCCTGAACAAAGGCCTGCCGTATGTCTCCGGCCCGCAGTGGCTGGCGGACCATGTGCTGCAAGGCCGCTGGGTGCTGGCTGTCGCCGGGACCCATGGCAAAACCACTACCAGCAGCATGCTCGCCTGGGTGCTGGAACACGCGGGCATGAGCCCGGGCTTCCTGATCGGCGGCGTGCCGCAGAATTTCTCGGTGTCGGCGCGTCTGGGTGATACGCCGTTCTTCGTCATCGAAGCAGACGAATACGACAGTGCCTTTTTCGACAAGCGCTCCAAATTCGTTCATTACCGTCCGCGCACCGCGATCCTGAATAACCTTGAGTTCGATCATGCGGACATCTTCCCGGATCTGCCGGCTATCGAACGGCAGTTTCACCATTTGGTCCGAACCATCCCGAGTGAAGGCCTGGTGATCCATCCGACCACCGAGCCTGCCCTGCACCGGGTGATCGACATGGGTTGCTGGACACCTGTGCAGACCACCGGTGCCGGCGGCCAGTGGCAGGCCAGGCTGCTCAGCGAAGACGGCTCGAAATTCGAAGTGATGTTCGAAGGCAAGGTCCAGGGCGTGGTGGAGTGGGACATGACCGGTCAGCACAACGTTGCCAATGCCTTGGCAACCTTGGCGGCGGCGCGACATGTCGGCGTGGTGCCGTCCATGGGCATCGCAGCCCTGAGCGCCTTCAAAAGCGTGAAGCGGCGAATGGAGAAAGTGGCGGAAGTTCGCGGCATCACCATCTATGACGACTTCGCTCACCACCCGACAGCTATCGCCACGACGCTCGACGGCCTGCGCAAGCGCATCGGTGACGCACCGCTGATTGCGATCATCGAACCGCGTTCCAACTCCATGAAACTTGGCGCACACCGTGATGGCCTTCCGGAAAGCGTGGTCGATGCCGACCAGGTGATCTGGTATGCCCCGGCCAATCTCGGCTGGGACCTGGGCGCCACCGCCGCGCTGTGCACGGTACCGTCGATTGTCAGTGATTCCCTCGAAGGCATCATCGAACGCGTGAAGAGCCAGGCCCGGCCCGGCACTCACGTGGTGATCATGAGCAACGGCGGCTTTGGCGGCCTGCACGGCAAACTCGCCGAGGCGCTGCAATGAACAACGGGCCGGAACGCATCACGCTGGCGATGACCGGCGCTTCGGGCGCCCAATACGGCTTGCGCCTGCTGGACTGCCTGGTGCGCGAAGACCGCGAGGTGCACTTTCTGATCTCGAAGGCGGCGCAATTGGTGATGGCCACCGAGACTGATGTTTCGCTGCCGCCGAAAACCCAGATGATGCAGGCGTTCCTGACCGAATACACCGGCGCTGCCGCCGGGCAGATTCGCGTCTATGGCAAGGAAGACTGGATGTCGCCGGTCGCTTCGGGCTCCGGGGCTCCGGCGGCGATGGTGGTGGTGCCCTGTTCCACCGGGACTTTGTCGGCCATCGCCACCGGGGCCTGCAACAACCTGATCGAACGGGCTGCGGACGTGACCTTGAAAGAGCGTCGCCAGCTGATCCTGGTGCCCCGTGAAGCGCCTTATTCGAGCATTCATCTGGAGCACATGCTCAAGCTGTCGAACATGGGCGTGACCATTCTGCCGGCATCGCCGGGCTTCTATCATCAGCCGCAGACGATTGATGACCTGATCGATTTTGTCGTGGCGCGGATTCTCAACCTGCTGAACATTCCCCAGGACATGCTGCCGCGTTGGGGCGAACACCACCTGACCAGCGATGAATAAGCTGCTGGTGATCGTCCTCGCGCTGCAATTGGCCGGCTGCGCTACTGCACGCACGCTGGATGCTGCCAAGCCTGGGGCCCCCGTGGTTTATGCAGGGACTCGGCTGGATTTGTATGCCCTGAACGGCGGGTGCTGCGCCATGGATCGCTTCGGTGCCGAGGCGCCTGGTTACCCCGGCGCGGACCTGCCGGCGAGTGCGTTGCTGGATACGCTGTTGTTGCCGTTGTCGTTGTTGACGGTGATTGGCGTGGGGTTTCAGGCGACCGGGGGATTGTGAAAGTCAAAAGATCGTCCGATCGGACGATCTTTTGATCTTATTTACCTAACTTACGTAATTCATCCGACTCTACCACCCGAACCCCGTCCTGCTCCTCCAGTGCCAGGCGCCACATCGCCCGCGCCAGTTGGCAGGCTTCAATCCCGTGGTACTTGCCCGGAATCAGCCGGGATAACGGCCCGGCGACTTTTTCAGCCAGGCGTGGCTCAACCCGATCACCCAGCAGTAGAGAAGGGCGGCAGATAGTCAATTGCGGCCAGTCCTGCGCGCGCAAGGCTTGTTCCATCTCGCCTTTGACCCGGTTATAGAACACCGACGACTTTGGATCCGCCCCCAGCGCGCTGACCACGATCAGGTGCCGAGCGCCCATTTCCCGGGCGCATTTGGCGAATGCCACCACCATGTCCAGGTCCACGGCGCGGAACGCCTGTTCCGAGCCGGCCTGCTTGATGGTGGTGCCGAGGCAGCAGTAGGCAATGTCCACGCGGCCGTTGAGTTGGGGTAGAAATACCGCCGGGTCGCCGACAGGGTTTTCCAGGTGGGGATGCTCGGCCAATGGCCGGCGTGAGGGCGCCAATACCCGGGTAATCGTGGGTTCATTAAGCAGGCGGTCAAGCAAGTGTTCACCGGTCAAACCGGTAGCTCCGGCAAGCAATACGTGCTGAGGCGTCAAGTACATAGTGTTTCTCCCTTGATACTGTTCAGCTTAGTTGCTCTTTGCATCCTTGCTGTCGACAGACACACTTTGCAGCGCTTTGCGTGCCTGCTGCTTGCGCAATAATTGCCAGTGCGACAGGACGGTTTTGGGCGCCCAGATCTGCGGTTCGGATGCTTCAAAGTTGTCAGCCAGCTCGCGCTCGGCCACGGTCGCCCTGGCCAGCTTGAAGGCTTGTTCCAGGTCATCGGTCTGGTTCAGCGCCTGGGCGAACAGGGCATCGCCGAAATAGGTGAAGTTGGCTTCCTCGGAGCAGCCGAACGACACGCGATCAGCCCGTGAGGCGGTCATGATCAGGGTGCGTTCATCCTTGAGGGTCGGGATGAAACCACCGGAGTAGCACGCGGAAATCACGATGACCTTGTCGCGATTTTTCAGCGGGGCCAGCACTGCGGCAAGCTCGTCTGCCGGCAGGTCTGACAACTCCATGCGCGGCTGGTCCAGGACCAATTCATGCTCGCTGGTGCCGTGGCTGGTCAGGTAAATGAAAATAAGGTCTTCCGGCCCGCTGCGCTCGGCCAGGGTCGCCGCGGCGCGACGCAGGTTTTCCCGGGTGGCCATCGGTCGATCCACCAGATGGTCGCGATGATTGACCAGGCGGATCTGGCCAAACGCACCGAAACGGCTGCTGAGCATGTTGCTGACATAATCGGACTCGCGCAGGAACACGCTCTGCTTGCCATCACCCCCGAGGGTCAGGGTGTAGAGCTCGACGGCTGGCGTCGAGGCGGGCACGCTTGCCAGCGCGTCGTCCAGTAACCGCCCCTGGGCCAGCAGGCCAAGCTCAAGGCTGTCAGGCAGCAGCTTGCCTTCGGCATCGCGAACCCGCTGGCCAGCGATCCAGGTACCGCTTTGCACGGTGCCGTCAGTCAACACCAGCGTGCCGCGACCCGAGTAGCTGTCATTGTCGAACTGGCCAATATAGAAACTGCCGTCCGCAAGGTTCAATCGCCCCGCGCCGCTGAAGCGCCAATCGCTGAACTGACCCACGTAATGGCTGCCATCGGCGCCAATCAGTTCGCCTTTGCCATTGAGCGACCCTTCCTTGAACTGCCCGAGCCAGACATCGCCATCGGCATTCTCGTAGCGACCCTTGCCGTGCAGCTGGTTGTTCTTGAAGCTGCCGACATAGATATCGCCATCGGCACTGTTGAAGGTCCCGTTACCTTCCAGCTGACCGTCGACGAAATTACCGGTGAACTGGTTGCCACTGGCGTCGCCGCGCTGGCCTTCACCATTAGGTTTGCCATGGGCGAACTGGCCCTGATACGAACTGCCGTCCTCGAGCTCGAGGCGACCCAGTCCTGAATATTGATCGGCCTTGAACTCGCCGCGATAGGTCATGCCGTTTTCTTTGAGGGTGCCTTCGCCGTCCCGTCGACCGGCCTTGAAACCGCCGGTGTAGCTGCTGCCATTGGTGGTCAGCGTCCCCTGGTCGTCGAACAGGCCCTGGTTGAATTGTCCGCGATACACTTCGCCATTGCTGCCGTGCCACTCGCCCTGGCCATGCCATTGGCCTTTGTCGAACTGGCCTGCGTACCAGCTGCCGTTCGGATAATCGACGCGGCCCTGGCCTTGCAGCAATCCGTCTACCAGTTCGCCGCGATAGCGTCCGCCGTCCGGCAGGCGCGCGTCAGGGGGCAGCAGCGATTCGCCGTCTCCGCAAGCGGTCAGCAACAGGGTCAACGCGAGGAGGGCAATCGAGCGCATAGCGGGATCCGGGCAATTAGGCGACCGAGTATGCCGCAGCTCCATGACCTTATATAGCCAGGAAAGCACCAGAAGGCGCGAAACAGCATGAGCTGCTTCGCATCCAGGATCATTTACACGAAGCAGAGCGACAGGGGTTCGGCAATGTAGGCCGGTTTCTCTGAGCCTTCGATTTCCAGCGTGGCGGTGGCCTTGAGGAGCCATTGGCCGGGCTTTTTCTCGGTGACTTCGGCCAGGTCGACCTTGAGGCGGACCCTGGAATTGACCTTGACCGGCTGAATGAACCGCACGCTGTCGAGGCCATAATTGACCACCATCTTCAGGCCTTCAGGCAGTATGAGGATGTCTTCCATCAGCTTCGGGATCAGCGACAGCGACAGGAAGCCGTGGGCGATGGTGCTCCCGAATGGCGTTTGCGCGGCTTTGACCGGGTCGACGTGGATGAACTGGTAATCCCCGGTGGCTTCGGCGAACAGGTTGATGCGCTCCTGGTCGATGGTGAGCCATTCGGAACTTCCAAGTTCCTTGCCGACATAATCTTTGAGCTCTGCAACTGGAACATAGGGCATTGAGACTCTCCTTGGGTTCATCGGTTTTATAGTTTTGAGGTGGGGGGGCTCAGGCCTCCCGAATTACCACTTTAGATCACCATGGCCGTTTACTGCGGTCAACTGACCATGCTTTTGGCGAATGCCGGTCCATAGCGTGGGCATGCTTATAATGCTCGGCCCGCCATTGCGGGTGACGGGATTGGCGGGAGGCCAGGATGTTGCTACGAGGTTTGACATGGCTGGTGCTGTTCCAATTGCTGGGGACAGCGATCAATCACCTGTTTCTGCCAGTGTTGCCGGGGCCCATCGTCGGGCTGCTGCTGTTGCTGGCGTATCTGATCAGTCGCGGGCAAGTGGGCGAGCCACTGAACCTGGCAGCGGGCAGTCTGCTGCGTTACCTGCCGCTGTTGCTGGTGCCGCCAGCCGTGGGCGTGATGGTGTACGCCAAGGATATTGCCGCAGACTTCTGGGCCATTGTTGGCGCGCTGGTGCTGTCGCTGCTGCTGTCGATGGCGTTCGCCGGTGTGCTGATGCAGCGTTTGGTCAAGCGTCATGCGCCGCCTGAGGACAGCCAATGATCTTTGACTGGCAGGGCGCGTGGACGTCCGTGATCCACCATCCATTGTTCGGCATCGGCATTACGCTGGGCGCCTACCAGCTGGTGCTGGCGGCATTCGAGAAAACCCGCTGGGTCTTTTTACAACCGGTGCTGGTCTCCATGCTGTTGGTGATCGCAGTGTTGGCAGGTTGCGGCATCACTTATGCCGAGTATCGCAAGAGCACCGAGATCCTCAGCATCCTCCTGGGGCCGGCGACTGTGGCGCTGGCCGTGCCGCTTTACCTGAACCTGCGACGCATTCGGCAGTTGTTCTGGCCGATATTTACTACGCTGGTGATAGGCGGCGTGGTCGCCACCGGTCTTGGAGTGTTGCTGGGCTGGTCGTTCGGCGCAGAGCACATGATCCTGATGACCATGGCGCCCAAGTCCGTGACCTCGCCGATTGCGATGCTGGTCGCGGAGCAGATTGGTGGGGTGGCCGCGCTGGCGGCGGTATTCGTGCTGATAACCGGCGTGATCGGGGCGATTTTCGGGCCTGGCCTGTTGAATAGGCTGGGCGTGCACAGCCCCGAGGCGCGGGGCATGGCGTTGGGCATGACGGCCCATGCGGTGGGCACTTCGGTAGCCCTGCAGGAAAGTGAAGAGTGCGGCGCCTTTGCGGCGCTGGCAATGAGTCTGATGGGCGTGGCCACGGCGGTGTTCCTGCCGTTGGCGGTGTCGATGGTGGTGTAAGGAAAATGTCTATGAGCTTGCCGCTTTTTCCACTGAACACAGTGCTGTTTCCTGGCTGCATCCTCGACTTGCAGATTTTTGAGGCGCGCTATCTGGACATGATCGGCCGTTGCATGAAGCAGGGCGGCGGGTTCGGCGTGGTGTGCATCCTTGATGGCGAAGAGGTCGGCCTTGCTCCGCAGGGTTATGCGCTGGTGGGCTGTGAAGCGCTGATCACCGACTTCAAGCAGCAGGCCAATGGTTTGCTGGGCATCCGCGTCCAGGGCGGCAGGCGCTTCAATGTGCTGCGCACCGAGGTCCAGCGCGATCAGTTGACGGTGGCCGAGGTCGAGTGGCTGGAAGACGAGCCGGAGCAACCGCTGCAGGACGAAGACGCGGACCTGGTGGCCTTGCTCAAGGCATTGGCCGAGCACCCGATGGTCGAGGCCTTGAACATGGGTACCGAAGCGACCGGGCAGCAGTCGTTGGCCAATCAGCTGGCGTATCTGTTGCCTTTCGCCGAAGTGGACAAGATCGATTTGCTGCAACTCGATGATCCGCAGCAGCGCCTGGATGCCATCCAGGCACTGCTCGATGAACTGCAAGGCGAGTTGTTCGCCTGATCAACACGCCAATGCGCGCTGCGCCTCAGTAGGCGTAGCGCAGCATGGCATGCGGCAAGTGGCGCAGGGCGAAGAAGCCGAACAGCGCCACCATTGCGGGCAATACCAGCCACCAGACCCTGGGTGGCATGGCCTTCAATTCTTCACCGCGCTGTATTGTCCACAGGCTTGCCGCACAGACGCAGGCCGCCAGCATGGCCCCTGCCGTAATGTCGGTCGGCCAGTGCGCACCCAGGTAGACCCGTGATAACGCAATCGCCAGCGCCGGCAGGCATCCCACCAGCAGCCAGGTCAGGCGCATGCGTGGGGGTTGCCCGCGACCGGCCAGCACCGCCAGGGTCAGGAACAGCGCAAACGCCCCGGAGGCATGGCCGCTGGGCATGCTGTAGCTGGTCAGTGGGTCGCTGAGAACTTCCGGACGTACCCGGGCGAAGAACTGTTTGGTCCCGGTATTGGCCAGTGCCGTGATCAACAAGGTTGCGCAGGCGAATATTGCCTGGCGCCACTGACGCATCACCAGCAGCAAGGTCACAAGCAGTGCGCTGAACAACAGCATGTTGCGGAATTCGCCGATAATCGTCAGCGTCACGGCGACTTCATCGAGTGTCGGGCTGCGATGTTCCTGCACCAGCGTCATCACCCCCTGG
This sequence comes from Pseudomonas sp. TMW22090, assembly GCF_022496665.1. NCBI lineage: Bacteria > Pseudomonadati > Pseudomonadota > Gammaproteobacteria > Pseudomonadales > Pseudomonadaceae > Pseudomonas > Pseudomonas sp. TMW22090. Next base: position 199,349 of record NZ_SCFH01000007.1, on the reverse strand, counting down.
TCGAGTGCGGTCAGGTGCGGATAGCCGATGAACAACCCGGCCAGAATCAGCAGGCTCATGCTGGCAATCAACACCGTCGCCTTGCGATGGCGACGCATGCTGCTGGTGATGCTCAAGCCGACCATCACCGCAATGCTGCCCGCCACGATGCCGGCTTCCGGCCAGAAACCTTCCGGCAAAGGCAGGCGAATCGCCGCGCCGGTGGCCCAGCCAGGCAGCAGGTAGGCGACGCTCCAGCCAGCCGCAGCCAACAGGCTTACGGCGGCAAAGCGCGGGAAGGGCATGTCGAACATTCCTGCGACCATGGGCAGCATGGGACGTAGCGGGCCGATGAAGCGGCCGACCAGCAAACTGGCAATGCCATAACGCTGGAAGTACGACTCTGCGCCGGCAATCCATTCCGGATGATGGCGCAAGCCGGGCAGGCGGCGGATGTTCTGGTGAAAATGTCGCCCGATGAAGTAGGAAACACAGTCACCCATCACGCCGGCGACGAATCCCAGCAGCAACGTCTCGCTCAGCGACAGGGCGCCGCTGCCCGCCAGCACCGCGACGGCAAACAACAGCACCGTGCCGGGGACGATCAACCCTGCAATCGCCAGGCACTCGACGAAGGCCACGACGAATACAGCCGCGGCCAGCCACTGCGGGTTTGCCGCGAGCCATCCGGTCACGCTATCGAGCCATGGGCCCATAAAAACTACTCCATCGAATTTTTATAAGCGTCCGCAGTGGGCGAACGCAGGCTTCAATACACCAACGAACCCTGTAGGAGCGAGCGTGCTCGCGATGGTCGCTAACGATAGCGAGTGCTGTCTGGATCGACGCGGCGCTCGGGAAAGCATCGCGAGCAAGCTCGCGCCTACAGGGGCTCGATTATTCAATTCAGCAAAATATAATCCCGCCCTTCGACCTGACCGCGTCGCAGCGGGTTCCGCGTGCAATAGGGCGCATAAGCCGCATCGACGAAGCGGTACATCAGGTGTTCATCCCGTCCTTGGGGAATTCCCAGTCGAGTGGTCTGGATCACATGGGCCGGTGCCGCTCCCACGTCTTCCACCAGCAACATCTCGTGGTCAAAGCGCTTGGCGTCCCACATGGGCACTTTCAGGCCCAGCGCCTTGCACAGCAAGGTCTGCCCGGCGCAGAGCTTTTGCGACGGGCGAGGGCGTCCCTGGCCATCGGGGTTGTTCAACAGCATTTGCGCCAGGCTGGCCGGTCCGCTCAGTTCGTCGACCCAGGGATAGGCCGACTTGATCAACACGGCATTGCCCGGCCCCAGAGCGCTGAAATTCAGGGAGTCACCGCCGCGGGCGTAATACATATAGATGTGGCCGCCATCCAGAAACAAAGCCTTACGCTTTTCTGTATAGCCGAGGGAGGCGTGGCTGCCTTTTTCTTCGAAATAATAGGCTTCGGTCTCGATGATCCTGGCGCTGAGCCACAAATTACCGACCCGGTGCCGGATAACTTTGCCCAGCAGATCCCGCGCCAGCGTCTGTGCGTCGCGGTCGAAGAAGGCGTCCGCAAGCCCGTGGGGCTTGAGGTCGGCGGCGGATGGGGCAGTCAGGTTAGTCATGATGAACAGCGTTTGTCAGGGCTGATTGAGCCGTGATGATAACAATGTGCACCTTAATTACGGCTGAACGTCGGCAAATTGAAGTCCATTTCGACCATCCGCCCGTCACCGCTGTTAGTCACGGGTCGCGACAGCTATAATCTGCCGCTTTACTCTTTAACAAGACCAAGCAAAGACCACTCCAGACCATGACCGAGTCCGTTCTTGACTACATGACCCGCCTGGGTCGCGCTGCCCGCGAAGCTTCTCGCGTCATTGGCCGTGCCAGCACCGCGCAGAAAAACCGCGCCCTGCAGGCTGCTGCCAATGCGCTGGACGCGGCACGCGTCGAGCTTGCCGCTGCCAATGAGCTGGATCTGGCGGCCGGTCGTGCCAATGGTCTGGAGCCTGCGCTGCTGGAGCGCCTGGCCCTGACGCCGGAGCGTATCGACGGGATGATCGTCGGCCTGCGGCAGGTCGCCGCCTTGCCCGACCCTGTGGGCGCCATTCGCGACATGAGCTTTCGGCCTTCCGGTATTCAGGTCGGCAAGATGCGTGTGCCCCTGGGGGTGATCGGGATCATCTACGAGTCGCGTCCCAATGTGACCATCGACGCCGCCAGCCTTTGCCTCAAGTCGGGTAATGCGACCATTTTGCGTGGCGGCTCCGAGGCGATTCACTCCAATCGCGCCATCGCTGCGTGCATCCAGCGCGGCCTGGCCGAGGCCGAGTTGCCTGCCGCCGTGGTGCAAGTGGTCGAAACCACCGACCGTGCAGCAGTCGGCGCCCTGATTACCATGCCCGAGTACGTCGATGTCATCGTGCCCCGTGGTGGCCGTGGCCTGATCGAGCGGGTCAGCCGCGATGCGCGGGTGCCCGTGATCAAGCATCTTGACGGTATTTGCCACGTTTACGTCAGCGCTCACGCCGACCTGGCGAAAGCACAGCGCATCGCCTTCAACGCCAAGACCTACCGGTATGGCATCTGTGGTGCGATGGAAACCCTGCTGGTGGATGAAACCGTTGCCAGGGATTTCCTGCCGTCGATGGCCGCCCAGTTCCGCGAGAAAGGCGTTGAACTGCGCGGCTGCGCCCGGACCCGGGCGATCATCGATGCGGCCGTGGCAACCGAAGACGACTGGAACACCGAATACCTGGCGCCGATCCTGTCGATCCGCGTAGTCGATGGGCTGGACCAGGCCATCGAGCATATCAACCAGCACGGTTCCCATCACACCGACTCGATTGTCAGCGAAAGCCTCGCCGACACGCGACGTTTCGTCGCCGAAGTCGATTCGGCATCGGTGATGATCAACACCCCGACCTGCTTCGCCGACGGGTTTGAATATGGATTAGGTGCCGAGATCGGCATTTCTACTGATAAGCTGCACGCCCGCGGACCTGTGGGTCTGGAAGGCCTGACCTGCGAGAAATATATCGTGGTCGGCGATGGCCAGTTGCGCGGCCAGGCGTCGGTCTGACTTGGGCGACCTCGACCTGACAGCGCCGGCCACTCCCGACGAGCCTGCCCCGAGACGCATAGGCGTACTGGGCGGCACGTTCGATCCGGTGCACATCGGCCACTTGCGCGGTGGGCTGGAAGTCGCCGAGTCCCTGGCACTGGACGAATTGCGCCTGACGCCCAGCGCCCGACCGCCTCATCGCGGTACGCCGCAGGTGTCGGCGAAGGACCGGTTGGCAATGGTCGAATGCGCGGTGGCCGGTGTGGCACCGTTGGTGGTGGACGCTCGCGAATTGCAGCGGGACAAACCGTCCTACACTATCGACACCCTGGAGCTGATGCGTGCCGAACTGGCCGCTGAGGACCAGGTTTTTCTACTTTTGGGCTGGGACGCATTTTGCGGCCTGCCCACTTGGCATCGCTGGGAAGAGTTACTCCAGCATTGCCACATCCTGGTGCTGCAACGCCCGGATGCCGACAGCGAACCGCCGGATGCCTTGCGCAACCTGCTGGCAGCGCGCTCGGTGAGCGACCCGCTGGCCCTGAAAGGGCCGAGCGGACAGATTGCATTCGTCTGGCAGACGCCGCTCGCGGTATCCGCCACCCAGATCCGTCAACTGCTGGCCAGCGGTAAGTCGGTACGTTTCCTGGTGCCCGACGCGGTCCTGGCCTACATCGATGCGCACGGACTCTACCGTGCGTCGAACTGAAAAACGGCGAGCTTCAAGGCACGTGATCACGTGTAGCGAAGCGCCCGAACATACGAGCAAAACGAGTTTTATATGACTGACAAAGACGTAGCTAAAGTAAAGCGCAAAGGCACATTCAAGAGCGCCCCTCTGCCAGTAGAGGCGCCAACCGGGCCGGAGTTGCGCGGTGAAGAGCTGGTCAAGGTTGCCGTTGCAGCCCTGGAAGACGTGAAGGGCCAGGACATCCAGGTCATCGACGTTCGTGAAAAGCAGAGCATCACCGATTTCATGATCATCGCCACCGGTACTTCGAACCGCCAGATCGGCGCGATGCTGGACAAGGTCCGCGAAGCCGTCAAAGCCCTGGGCGTCAAGCCGTTGGGTGAAGAAGGCAAGGGCGACAGCGACTGGGTATTGCTGGACATGGACGACGTCATCGTACACATGATGACTGCCTCGGCACGTCAGTTCTATGACCTGGAACGCCTGTGGGCCGGTGCCGAGCAAAGCCGTTCGGCCAGCGCTGCACACCACAGCCCAGAGAACACCCATGAGCACTTCACCAAGCTCAACAAAGACCAGCAATAATAAGGGACCGCTGTGCGACTGCGACTGATCGCCGTCGGTTCACGCATGCCCAAATGGGTGGAAGAAGGCTGGCATGAATATGCCAAGCGTCTTCCATCCGAGCTGGCGCTGGAACTGGTGGAAATACCGCTCAATACCCGTGGCAAGAACGCCGACGTGGCACGCTTCATCCGACAGGAAGGCGAAGCCATGCTGGCTAAAGTCGGCCCGAACGAGCGGATTGTCACTCTCGAAGTCCACGGCAAGCCCTGGAGTACAGAGCAGTTGGCGGTCGAACTCGATCGCTGGCGGCTGGACTCGCGCACGGTGAACTTCATGGTCGGTGGCCCCGAAGGGCTGGCGCCGGAAGTCTGTGCCCGGGCAGATCAGCGCTGGTCGCTCTCGCCGTTGACCCTGCCGCACCCCCTGGTGCGGATCCTGATCGGCGAACAGCTGTACCGTGCCTGGACAGTGCTGTCCGGCCACCCTTACCACAAGTAGCTTTACCCTCATGCCCCAGCCGATCCGCATCAAGGACCACGAAAAAGACGCCCGTCTGGTGCGTGGCCGCGTCGTGTTCGGGGCAATTGCGGTGGTGACGCTGATTTGTGTGCTGATTGCGCGGCTGTATTTCCTGCAGGTGATTCAGTACGAGTATCACTCGACCCTGTCGGAAAACAACCGGGTGCATGTGCAGCCGATCCCTCCGACTCGCGGGTTGATCTTCGACCGCAATGGGGTCGTTGTCGCCGACAACCGACCCAGTTTCAGTCTGAGCATGACCCGCGAGCGTTCCGGCGACTGGCAGCAGGTGCTCGATGTGATCGTCGAAGTCCTGGAGCTGACGCCGGACGATCGGGTGATATTTGAAAAGCGCATGAAACAGGGGCGTCGGCCGTTCGAGCCGGTGCCGATCCTGTTTGAACTCTCGGAAGAACAGATCGCCCGGATCGCGGTCAACCAGTTCCGCCTGGCCGGGGTGGAAGTGGTCGCGCAACTGGTGCGCCACTACCCGCAGGGCGCGCACTTCGCGCACTCGGTGGGATACATGGGGCGAATCAACGAGAAAGAGTTGAAATCCCTCGATCCGGTCAATTACAGCGGCACCCATCACATCGGCAAGACCGGTATCGAACGATTCTACGAACCCGAACTGCACGGCCAGGTGGGTTACGAAGAGGTCGAAACCAACGCGCGAGGCCGTGTACTGCGGGTGCTCAAGCGTACCGATCCGATTCCCGGCAAGGACATTGTCCTGAGCCTGGACATCAAATTGCAGGAAGCTGCCGAAGCGGCACTTGGCGGGCGGCGTGGCGCCGTGGTGGCATTGGACCCGGCCACCGGCGAAGTGCTGGCGATGGTCAGCCAGCCGAGTTTCGACCCTAACCTGTTCGTCACCGGCATCAGCTTCAAGGCCTATGCCGAGTTGCGCGATTCCATTGACCGGCCGCTGTTCAACCGCGTGTTGCGCGGCCTGTACCCGCCGGGCTCGACCATCAAGCCTGCCGTGGCCATTGCCGGCCTGGATTCAGGGGTCGTGACCGCATCGAGCCGTGTGTTCGATCCGGGTTACTACCAGCTGCCGAACTACGACCACAAGTACCGCAACTGGAACCGTTCCGGTGACGGCTTCGTCGATCTGGACACGGCAATCATGCGCTCCAACGACACCTATTTCTACGATCTGGCCCATAAGCTGGGAATTGATCGGCTGTCGGCCTATATGGGCAAGTTCGGCATCGGCCAGAAGGTCTCGCTGGACATGTTCGAAGAATCGCCGGGGCTGATGCCGTCCCGGGAGTGGAAGCGCGCCACCCGACGTCAGGCGTGGTTCCCTGGCGAGACATTGATCCTGGGAATCGGCCAGGGGTACATGCAGTCGACACCGCTGCAACTGGCGCAGGCCACGGCACTGGTGGCGAACAAGGGCGTCTGGAATCGTCCGCACCTGGCCAAGACGGTCGAAGGCGAGAGACCCAAGGACGAAAACCCGATGCCGGATATCATCCTGCGCGATCCGTCGGACTGGGCCAAGGTCAACCACGGCATGCAGCAGGTGATGCACGGTGCCCGGGGCACCGCGCGCAAGGCAGCCATCGGTGCGCAATACCGCATCGCCGGCAAAAGTGGTACGGCCCAGGTGGTCGCGATCAAGCAGGGCGAGAAGTACGACCGCTCCAAGGTTCAGGAACGTCACCGCGACCACGCCCTGTTCGTCGGCTTCGCGCCGGCCGAGAACCCGAAAATCGTCGTGTCGGTAATGGTCGAGAACGGCGAGTCCGGTTCCGGCGTAGCGGCACCAGTGGTCCGTCAGATCATGGATGCCTGGCTCCTTGGCCAGGACGGTCGGCTGAAAGCCGAGTACGCCAGCCCTACCAGTGCGGAGGCTACGGCCCGTGAAGAGTAATTTCGATCGCATCCTCTCCAGTGAAGATGTGATGCGTCGCCGTGCGACGCTGCTGCAACGCATGCATATCGACGGTCCGTTGCTGATCCTGCTGTTGACCCTCGCGGCCGGCAGCCTGTTCGTGCTGTATTCGGCCAGCGGCAAGAGCTGGGATCTGCTGGCCAAGCAGGCCACCTCGTTCGGCATCGGCCTGGTGTCGATGGTCGTCATCGCCCAGTTCGAGCCGCGCTTCATGGCCCGTTGGGTGCCGGTGGGTTACGTGCTGGGCGTGCTGTTGCTGGTGGTGGTTGACATCATGGGCCACAACGCCATGGGTGCCACGCGCTGGATCAACATTCCGGGGGTCATCCGCTTCCAGCCTTCGGAGTTCATGAAGATCCTGATGCCGGCGACCATCGCCTGGTACCTGTCCAAGCGCACCTTGCCGCCGCAGCTCAAGCACGTGGGGGTAAGCCTGTTCCTGATCGGTTTGCCGTTCATCCTGATCGTGCGCCAGCCCGACCTCGGCACTTCGCTGCTGATTCTGGCGGGGGGCGCCTTTGTATTGTTCATGGGTGGCCTGCGCTGGCGCTGGATCCTCAGCGTGCTTGCGGCCGCGGTGCCGGTATCCGTCGCCATGTGGTACTTCGTGATGCACGATTACCAGAAACAGCGCGTGCTGACCTTCCTCGACCCTGAGAGCGATCCACTGGGCACCGGCTGGAACATCATTCAATCCAAAGCCGCCATTGGTTCCGGCGGGGTGTTCGGCAAGGGCTGGCTGTTGGGTACCCAGTCGCACCTGGACTTCCTGCCGGAAAGCCACACCGACTTCATTATTGCGGTGTTGGGCGAAGAGTTTGGCCTGGTGGGCATCTGTGCGCTGCTGCTGATCTACCTGTTGCTGATCGGCCGTGGCCTGGTCATTACCGCCCAGGCCCAGACATTGTTCGGAAAATTGCTCGCCGGTGCCCTGACCATGACGTTTTTTGTTTACGTTTTCGTCAACATCGGTATGGTCAGTGGCCTGTTGCCGGTTGTGGGGGTGCCGTTGCCGTTCATTAGCTACGGAGGAACTTCGCTGGTGACACTGCTGTCAGCGTTTGGGGTTTTGATGTCGATCCATACCCATCGTAAGTGGATCGCGCAAGTTTGAATAAGGTGAAGATGTCAATGCAAGAAATGCGTGGCTGGGCGACTCGATACGCGCCGTGGGTCGGCCTGGTAGGCATCCTTGGCACAGCGCAGCAAGCGCTGGCCGGCGATTACGAAGGCACTGCGCAGGTGGCCGAATTCGTCGGTGAAATGACCCGCGACTACGGTTTCGCCGGTGAGCAGCTGATGGGCGTGTTCCGCGAAGCCGAGCGCAAGCAGTCGATTCTGGACGCGATCTCGAAACCTGCCGAGCGGGTCAAGCAGTGGAATGAGTATCGCCCGATGTTCATCACCGACGCGCGCATTGCCCGCGGTGTGGACTTCTGGCGCCAGCACGAAGCCGTATTGGCGCGTGCCGAACAGGAATACGGGGTGCCGGCCCAGGTGATTGTGTCGATTATCGGCGTTGAGACCTTTTTCGGCCGTAATACCGGTAATTTCCGGGTGATCGACGCCTTGTCCACCCTCGGTTTCGACTATCCTCCCCGTGCCGAATTTTTCCGCAAGGAATTGCGCGAGTTTCTGCTGCTGGCCCGGGAAGAACAGGTCGATCCATTGACCCTCAAGGGTTCATACGCCGGGGCCATGGGCCTGCCGCAGTTCATGCCCAGCAGTTTTCGCGCCTATGCAGTGGATTTCGACGGTGATGGCCACATTAATATCTGGACCAACCCGGACGATGCAATCGGCAGTGTCGCCAGTTATTTCAAGCGTCACGGCTGGGTGGCCGGAGAACCCGTGGTCAGTCGCGCCGATGCGCGTGGCGACCAGGTGGACGAGGGTTTGACCACGGGCATCGAGCCGACTAAAACCGTCGGGGAGTTGCGAGCGTTGGGGTGGTCGAGTCATGATGCGCTGCGCGATGATATGCCGGTCACAGCTTTCCGCCTGGAAGGTGACCAAGGTCCTGAATACTGGATGGGCCTGAAGAATTTTTACGCGATCACGCGTTATAACCGCAGCGTGATGTATGCCATGGCCGTACATCAACTGTCTGAACAGCTGGTCCAAGCACGGGGCGTCAAGTAATGCGGGCATTGCCTATGAATAAACCCCTGAAGCTGATGGCATTCGGTGCCTTGGCGGTGCTGGTCGCCAGTTGTTCGACCAGCCGCTCTCCTACGCAAAAACCTGCGACCACGGCCGTGCGCACCATGCCGGGCCTGGACATCAACCGCGCTCACAAAGACGGCGCGCCGTGGTGGGATGTCGACGTATCGCGCATTCCGGATGCCACGCCAACCCTGCATACCGGTCCTTACAAAGCCAACCCCTACACCGTACTGGGCAAGACCTACTTCCCGATTCAGGAATCGAAGAGCTACGTGGCATCGGGCACGGCGTCCTGGTATGGCACCAAGTTCCATGGCCAGAACACCGCCAACGGCGAAGTCTATGACTTGTACGGCATGAGTGCTGCCCACAAGACCTTGCCACTGCCAAGTTACGTTCGGGTGACCAACCTGGACAACAACAAATCAGTGGTGCTGCGAGTCAACGATCGTGGGCCGTTCTACTCCGACCGGATCATCGACCTGTCCTATGCCGCCGCCAAGAAGCTCGGCTACGCCGAAACCGGGACCGCGCGCGTCAAGGTCGAGGGTATCGACCCGCAACAATGGTGGGCCGCCAAGGGGCGTCCGGCGCCGTTGATGCTCAATGAACCGCAGATCGCCCAGAACAAGGCACCGGTCATCACGGCTTCGGCCGGTACGGTGGAGCAATGGACTCCGCCGCCACAGCAGCACGCGGCGGCCGTAGTGCCAGTGCAGATCGATGCAAAAAAAAACGCTTCTGCACCAGCCTCTGGCCAGTATCTGCAGGTGGGCGCGTTCGCCAACCCGGACGCTGCAGAGCTCCTGAGATCGAAGCTGAGCGGAATGGTGAGCGCTCCGGTGTTCATCAGTTCGATAGTGCGCAATCAGCAAACCCTGCACCGGGTGCGCCTGGGGCCAATGGGCTCGCCGGGTGAAATCCAGCAGGTGCAGAACAGCGTGCGACTGGCCAATCTCGGTTCGCCGAGCCTGGTCACCGCCGAGTAATACGTAGTACTTGATTGAAGGCTCGCTTGCGATTTGGGGGTGAGCCTGGTTGTTGGCTCGATGAAGAACAAAAGCCCGGCAAGGGTTATGAGTGAACAACTGAACACGCGACAGCTCGTTAGAGTGCTGTCTGATTAGTTTTGCCTTTGGGCAGTTCCCATTAGCGATTTCGAGAGACGGATGAACATCACCACCTTTGCCAAACGCCTTTGCCTGCTAGTCCCGCTGCTCATCTCGCCTGCCGCTTTCGCGGTCGAGATGATGCCGTCGCCACCTCAACTGGCGGCTAAATCCTATGTACTCATGGACGCCAGCAGCGGCAACGTGCTGGTCGAGAACAACGGTGACCAGCGTCTGCCTCCGGCCAGCCTGACCAAGCTGATGACCGCGTACATCGCGACCCTGGAAATTCGTCGTGGCCAGATCGGCGAAAACGATCCGGTGACCGTCAGCGAAAACGCCTGGCGCACCGGCGGTTCGCGGATGTTCATCAAGGTCGGCTCCCAGGTAACGGTCAGTGACCTGCTGCACGGCATCATCATCCAGTCGGGTAACGACGCCAGTGTTGCGCTCTCCGAGCACATCGCCGGCAGCGAAGATGCCTTCGCCGACATGATGAACAAAACCGTGGCCGACCTTGGCATGACCAACAGCCACTTCATGAATCCGACTGGCCTGCCGAACCCGGAGCACTACTCGTCGGCTCACGACATGGCCGTGCTGGCTCGCGCAATCATCCACGAAGACCCTGCCCACTATGCGATCTACTCGCAGAAAGAGTTCTTCTGGAACGGCATCAAGCAACCTAACCGCAACCTGCTGCTGTGGCGCGACAAGACCGTGGACGGCCTGAAAACCGGTCACACCGACGAAGCCGGCTACTGCATGGTGTCTTCGGCTGTACGTGACGGCATGCGCCTGATCGCCGTGGTCTTCGGCACCAACAGCGAAGTGGCTCGCGCCTCTGAGACCCAGAAGCTGCTGACTTACGGTTTCCGCTTCTTCGAAACCCAGACCTTCTATCAGAAAGGCGCCGAGCTGGCCCAGGCTCCAGTCTGGAAAGGCACCACCAACCAGGTCAAGGCCGGCCTGGCTCAAGACCTGACCATGACCCTGCCAAAAGGTCAGCTGAAGAAGCTCGCCGCCAGCATGACCATGAACCCGCAACTGATTGCGCCAATCGCCAAAGGCGACGTGATCGGTAAAGCCGAAGTGAAACTGGACGACAAGGTTGTGCACAGCGCAGACCTGATCGCACTGGACGCGGTCGACGAGGGTGGTATCTTCCGTCGCATGTGGGATAGCATCCGTCTATTCTTCTACGGCTTGTTCAACTGATTTAGTGTGGACCTGCATGGCCCCCTTCCAATCCGGTGCGGGGCCATGTTCGTTACCACGGCTTACGCTCACGAGGCCGTTACGCCATGACCGATACCGAAGTAAAGGCGCCAAAGATCGAATTCCCCTGCGCGGATTATCCTATCAAGGTGATCGGCGATACCGGCGTAGGTTTCAAGGACAGGATCATCGCGATCCTTGAGAAGCACGCCACTGTTGACCTCAAGACGTTCGCCGAACGCCAGAGCACCAACGGCAAGTACACGACCATCCAGTTGCACATCATCGCTACCGGTCAAGAGCAGCTGTACGACATCAACAGCGAATTGCGCGCTACCGGTTTTGTGCACATGGTGCTGTGATGTCTGGCACGCTGGGCTTTCGCGAGCTTGGCCAGATGGCTTACGAGCCGGTCTGGCATGCCATGCAACGCTTTACCAACGAACGTGGCAGCAATGCCGCGGACGAGATCTGGCTGGTCGAGCACCCACCGGTGTTCACCCAGGGCCAGGCCGGCAAGGCTGAACATCTGCTGTTGCCGGGTGATATCCCGGTGGTGCAGGTCGACCGTGGTGGCCAGGTGACTTATCACGGCCCCGGCCAGTTGGTCGCCTACCTGTTGCTCGATGTACGCAAACTCGGTTTTGGTGTGCGTGACCTGGTCACCCGCATGGAGCATTGCCTGATCGAGCTGCTGGCGAGCTACGGCGTTACCGCTGCCGCCAAGCCGGATGCACCGGGTGTGTATGTAAACGGGGCAAAAATTGCCTCCCTGGGTTTGCGCATTCGCCATGGCTGTTCCTTTCATGGCCTGGCCCTGAACGTGGACATGAACCTGGAACCGTTTCGACGGATTAATCCCTGCGGCTACGCCGGGCTGGCGATGACCCAGCTGAGCGATCACGCAGGATCGATTGAATTTGCCGAGGTAAGTGCCCGGCTGCGCGCGCAGCTCGTCAAACACCTCGACTATGCTGAGCAGACGACCCTAACGGGCGGAATCGACTGATATGACTACTGATGCAGTGCAAACCATGATCCCGACGCTGGATGTTACCGAGCGTCCGGCCCCGCGTGCCAAGGTTGAAGCCGGCGTCAAGCTGCGCGGCGCCGAGAAGGTTGCACGCATCCCGGTAAAGATCATTCCGACCACCGAACTGCCAAAAAAGCCGGACTGGATCCGTGTGCGCATCCCGGTTTCCCCGGAAGTCGACCGCATCAAGGCGCTGCTGCGTAAACACAAGCTGCACAGCGTGTGCGAAGAGGCATCCTGCCCGAACCTGGGCGAGTGCTTCTCCGGCGGCACGGCGACCTTCATGATCATGGGTGACATCTGCACCCGTCGTTGCCCGTTCTGCGACGTGGGCCACGGTCGTCCGAAGCCACTGGACGTCAATGAGCCGCAAAGCCTGGCCATCGCCATCGCTGATCTGAAACTCAAGTACGTGGTGATCACCTCCGTTGACCGCGATGACCTGCGTGACGGCGGTGCCCAGCACTTCGCCGACTGCATCCGCGAAATTCGCAAGCTGTCGCCAAATGTGCAGCTCGAAACCCTGGTCCCGGATTACCGTGGACGCATGGACGTGGCCCTGGAAATCACTGCGGCCGAGCCGCCTGATGTGTTCAACCACAACCTGGAAACCGTGCCTCGCCTTTACAAGGCTGCGCGTCCGGGCTCGGACTACCAGTGGTCGCTGACCCTGCTGCAACGCTTCAAGCAGATGATGCCGCACATTCCGACCAAGTCCGGCCTGATGCTGGGGCTGGGTGAAACCGATGAAGAAGTCATCGAAGTGATGAAGCGCATGCGCGAACATGACATCGACATGCTGACCCTGGGCCAGTACCTGCAACCTTCGCGCAGCCACTTGCCAGTCCAGCGCTTCGTGCACCCGGACACCTTCGCCTGGTTCGCCGAGGAAGGTTACAAGATGGGCTTCAAGAACGTCGCATCCGGCCCGCTGGTTCGCTCTTCGTATCACGCTGACGAGCAGGCCAAGCTGGTCAAGGCCGAGCTGATGTCGTCCTGATCAACTGCTGGTAAAACAGCCCGCAAGGCCTGTCCGGCTTGCGGGCTGTTTTTTGCCTGGCCTGAGGCACACCGCGATTTTGTCCTGCAGTTGGAGGGCGCTGTCCCTCTTCTGTTTGTGCCCGTTCCTGACTACTGTGGTGCAAGACGCCTTCACACCGGGAGATTCATGGATGACCGTTAAACCAACCCACGTTCTCAGCCCGCACGTTCCTGTGCCGGCGCTGCCTGCCGAGGGCCTGATCGGCGTCATCGCTCCCGCCGGCCCTGCGCCTCTGGACACCGACAAAGCCACCGCCTGGATGCGTGCTCGCGGGTATGCGCTGCGGATTTTTCCCGGGGTCTACGAGAAGGAGGGTTACCTTGCCGGCAGCGACGAAAGGCGGCTGGCAGATTTGCACGCCGCGTTTGCCGATCCGCAAGTCGATGCGATCATTTGCTTGCGTGGCGGTTACGGCACCCCGCGCTTGCTCGATCGCATTGATTTCGACCTGTTGCGCAACAATGCCAAGCCATTCATTGGCTATAGCGACATCACCGCGCTGCATCTGGCGATCAGTCGATATGCGGGGTTTGTGACCTTTCACGGGCCGCTGCTCAATGCCGACCTGCTGGGTGACCGGAAGCGGCCGACCGAGTCCTCGTTTTTCAACATGCTCAGAGGGCAGGTGAAGGCGGGGAGTGTACTGACTCACCCGGTGGCCTACCCCTTGATCACGATCGAGCCAGGTATTGCCCACGGGCGCTTGCTCGGCGGTAACCTGTCGATGATCGCGGCCGTCATGGGCACGCCCTATGCGCTCGATGCCGAGGGCGTCATCCTGTTTATCGAGGACATCAACGAGCCGCTGTACCGTATTGACCGCCTGCTGACCCACCTGCGCCTGGCGGGCACGCTGGGCCAGCTGCGCGGGGTATTGGTAGGCGATGTGGCGGGGGTGGAGACGGCTGCGCTTGAGCGGCTGCTCAAGCAGACTTTCGAGCCTTTACGCATCCCGGTACTGGCCGGTTGGCGCAGCGGGCATTGTGATCCGAACCTGACGCTGCCGATGGGGGCGTTGGTGAAGCTCGATGCGGGGGGCAAGGCGTTGGTGTTGGAGCAGGATGTCGTAATCAAGTCTTAGATCATCACGGACTGATAGTCAGTCATCGCGGGCAAGCCCGCTCCCACAAGTTCCAGGTTGAATGCGATGTTGCGTACGCCCTGGATCCTGTGGGAGCGGCTTGCCCGCGATGCTTTTAGCGGTTACGCAGGCCTTCCAGCAACTTGTGCGTCGGATACCCATCCGCCGGCCAGCCAAACGACTGTTGGGCACTGCGTATCGCCTTGCGCGTGTTGGCGCCTATGATCCCGTCGGCGGTACCGGCGTCGTAGTTCTGTGCGCTCAGCAGGCTTTGCAATTCAATGCGCTCGGTACGACTGAGCGGCATGTCATCTTTGGGCCAGGTACCACTGATCAGGCCGCCACCGCTGAACCGTTCCGACAGCAGGCTGACGGCCAGGGCGTAGGACGACGAGTTGTTGTACTTGAGAATCGCGCGGAAGTTATCCAGCACCAGAAAGGCCGGGCCCCGGTAGCCTGCCGGCAGCAGCAGGGCGGCAGACAGCTGCTCTGACCCTGCTGGAACCTGGGCACCACCGGGCAGTGTTACGCCCAGCTGCCGCCATTCGGCGACACTCTTGCGCAGCGTACCGTCTGCCAGGACGTAGTTAAAACCGTTCGGCAGCTGCACTTCAAAGCCCCAGGGCTGGCCTTTCTGCCATCCCGAGCTTTGCAGGTAGTGCGCGGTGGAGGCCAACGCGTCGGCGGAACTGCCCCAGATGTCACGGCGCCCGTCGCCATCGAAGTCCACGGCGTGGGTGTTGTAGGTCGTCGGGATGAACTGGGTCTGGCCCATGGCCCCGGCCCAGGAGCCGAGCATTTTCTCGGGTTCGATATCACCCTGTTGCAGGATTTGCAGCGCGGCGATCAACTGCGCCTGGGCGAAGCCCGGACGGCGGCCTTCGTAGGCCAGGGTTGCCAGGGAGTTGATGACCGATTTACTGCCCTGGAACTGCCCAAAGTTGCTCTCCATGCCCCAGACCGACACCAGTACCTGCCGGTCAACTCCATAGCGCTGCTCGATGCTTTGCAGGATGTCGGCGTACTGGTTGACCAGCGCCTGGCCCTTGCGCACCCGCAGGGGCGAAAGCGCGCCATCAAGGTATTCCCACACCGGGCGGGAAAACTCCGGCTGGCTGCGGTCGGCGCGAATGACGCTGGGGTCCAGGCTGACATTGGCGAACGCGCGATCGAACAGATCGGCACGGATCCCGGCGGCGAGTGCTTCCTTGCGGAAACCTGCCTGCCAGTCGGCAAACGTCTGCGTGGGCTGGAGATCAAGATTTTCACCGGTCGGGACCACCGGCGGTATGACCGCAGGGGCTGTTGCGACTGGGAGGGTCTGGAGCGGTTGAGCGTCGGCGGCGGTGGGTTTTTCCGCGCAAGCGACAAGCATAACGAGGCTGGAGGCAGCTAGCAGTTGGCGCAGGGGCCAACGACGGGAAAGACTAAGGGGCATGCACAGGTCCAGGGAAAAACGAGTCAGGTGCAGACCTTAACATGTTGAGCGGTTGGTTGCCTTTCAGGGCGCCAGAAAGTAAGCAGCCACTGTAGGCGCTGCCGAAGGCTGCGACCTGTTGATCTTATTCAGCCGGCAACATCAATCGCTGGCCAGCCATTAACAACGACAGGCGGCTCAGGCTCATCCATGGCGAACCCGCTGCCTGACCTTTGATCTGCGCATCAATACGCTGCGCTTCCAGCAACAACTGCGCCCAGCGTTGCGCCGAGTAGCGTTGCAGGGCCTTGCTCATCAGCGGTTTGCGCTTGTCCCAGACCGGTGGTCGGGCCGAGCTGAATGCCTTGTCCAGCGGTACGCCCTGGCTGTATTGCAGCGACAGGTTGGCCAGCAAACGCAGCTCCCGCGCCAGAGCCCAGAGAATGACCGGTGGCTCGACGCCTTCACCGCGCAGGCCTTCAAGCATTCGCAGTGCGTGGGCCGCTTCGCCGTTGAGAATCGCATCGGTCAGGCCAAAAACGTCGAAACGCGCGCTGTCGGCCACCGCCGCTTGCACGGTTTCCACCGTGATCTGCCCACCTTCAGCCATCAGCTTGAGCTTTTCGATTTCCTGGGCGGCAGCCAGCAGGTTGCCTTCGACCCGTGCGGCAATCAGTTCGACCGCGTCCTGGCTGGCGGAGAGCCCGGCCTGCGACAGACGCTGGCGGATCCAGCTGGGCAGCTGGTTGGCATCCACCGGCCAGATCTGCACGAACTGGGTGTGCTGGCCTTCGACCAACGCCTTGCCCCACTTGGTTTTCTGCGCGCTGCCGTCCAGCTTGGGCAGGCTGATCAGCAATACCGTGTCTTCGGCAGGTCGCGAGCAATATTCGATGAAAGCGGCAGCACCCTTGTCGCCGGGTTTGCCCGACGGCAGGCGCAGTTCCAGCAAGCGTTTTTCAGCGAATAACGACATGCTGGCACCCGCTTGCAGCAAGGTGCCCCAGTCGAAACTGGCGTCGGCGGCGAATACCTGGCGCTCGTCAAACCCTTGTTGGCGAGCCGCAGCGCGGATGGCGTCGGCGGCTTCCTGGCACAGCAGCGGGTCGTCGCCGCTGATGATGTAGACCGGCGCGAGGTTGCCTTGCAGGTGTTTGGCGAGTTGGGCGGGGGCGAGTTTCATGGCAAAGGGCGAGCGGGGCGCCTGGGCGCCCCGCAGGTCTTACTGCTGCGGCAGTTCAACGGGCGACTGACGTGGCGTCTCCGCCTCGGCTTTCTGCGCCGCTTCCATGGCGGCGGCCTCAGCCTGGGCCTTGGCGTCAGCAGTCTGCTGCATCTGATCCAGCTGTGCCGGGGTGAGTTGTTGCAGACGCAACATCATGCGCTGGACCAGGTCGCGACGGATTTCCTTGCGTGCATCATCGGCTTCCAGTTCGGAGCCCACCAGGTTGTTGCCGTCGTGGATGAACACCTTCTGCACTTCGATTTTGTCGCTCAGCAGCTCGCGATCACGCTGGCCACGGATATCGTACTCAAGCACGGTCGTCAGCTGGTACTCGCCAGTACGGCCGGCACCTGCATAGCTGAGAATGCGCTGGCTCTCCTGCTCGTTGGTCAGGATCAGCTTGTACGGCGCGCCGGCGATAACCTTGACGCCGCTGCTTTCGAGCACCTGGCGCATCTGGGTCACGGTAGGGCCGTAGGCATTACGTGCGCTCAAGTCGAGTTCCTTGATCGCCAGCTCGGTCGTACCAGTACCACGCAGCTGGAAACCGCAGGCGCTCAACAGGACCGCAAGGCCCATCACCAGCAAATTGCGTTTGATCATCTTGTTGTTCCCCTTGAAACCAGGTGGGCCGACTGTGCGGCCCGAAAGGTTTTACTCGGCGCCAGGCTCACCTGGCGCCTGGTCCAATTAGCTGGCGACGATATTGACCAGTTTCCCGGGCACTACGATCACTTTACGAATAGTCAGGCCGTCAACGAAGCGCAGCACGTTCTCGTTGGTGCGGGCAGCGGCTTCGACTTCTTCGCGAGTCGCGCTGGCCGGCATTTCGATCTGCCCACGCAATTTGCCGTTGACCTGGATAACCAGCGTCAGGCTGTCCTGCACCAGCGCGGTTTCGTCCAGCACCGGCCAGCCGGCGTCGATCACCGCATCCGGGTGGCCGAGCTGATTCCACAGCTCGTGGCAGATGTGCGGAGTGATCGGAGCCAGCAGCAGGGTCACGGCCTCCAGGCCTTCCTGCACCAGCGCGCGATCCTGTTCGGTCACTTGCGGTGCTTTTTCCAACACGTTCATCAGCGTCATCACCTGGGCGATGGCGGTGTTGAATTTGTGGTTCTGGCCGACGTCGTGGCTGGCCTGCTTGATAGCCAGGTGGATCGAGCGGCGAATGGCCTTCTGCTCGTCGTTCAGGCCGGCGACGTCCAGTTTCCCCGGCAAGCCTTGAATGACATGGCCTTGAGCCAGGCGCCAGACGCGCTTGAGGAAGCGATGCGAGCCTTCCACGCCAGAGTCGGACCATTCCGCGCTCATGTCGGGTGGCGAAGCGAACATCATGAACAGACGGCAGGTGTCTGCGCCGAACTGGTCGATCATCGACTGTGGGTCGACGCCGTTGTTCTTCGACTTGGCCATCTTCTCGGTGCCACCGATTTCCACCGGCAGGCCATCGGCGATCAGCTTGGCGCTGACCACCTTGGCCTTGCTGTCGCGCTCGAGTTCGACGTCCGCCGGGTTGAACCAGGTGTAGGCACCATTGGCTTCGCGACGATAGTAAGTCTCGGCGATCACCATGCCCTGGGTCAGCAGGTTCTTGAACGGTTCGTTGGAGCTCACCAGGCCTTCATCACGCATCAACTTGTGGAAGAAGCGCGCGTACAGCAGGTGAAGGATGGCGTGCTCGATGCCGCCGATGTACTGATCCACCGGCAACCAGTGGTCAGCGGCGGATTTCTCCACCAGGCCGCCTTCATAGTGCGGTGAGGCGTAACGGGCGTAGTACCACGAGGACTCGACGAAGGTGTCCATGGTGTCGGTTTCACGCTTGGCCGGCTGGCCGCATTTCGGGCAGTTGCACTCGTAGAACTCGGGCATGCGCGCCAGAGGTGAACCTGCACCATCCGGGACCACGTCTTCGGGCAATACGACAGGCAGTTGATCTTCCGGAACCGGCACGTCACCACAAGACTGGCAGTGGATGATCGGGATCGGGCAGCCCCAGTAGCGCTGACGGCTGATGCCCCAGTCGCGCAGGCGGAACTGGGTGCGCGAGGCGCCAAGGTTTTTCTTGATCAGCGCGACTTCGATGGCGTCAAACGCGCCCGGGAAGTCCAGGCCGTCGAACTCGCCGGAGTTGATCAGCGTGCCGTGCTCGCCGTAGGCGTCCTGCCATGGCGCCGGGTTGGTGTCGCCGGAACTGGTGCGCACCACGGACTTGATAGGCAGGTTGTACTTGGTTGCGAACTCGAAATCACGTTCGTCGTGGGCCGGAACAGCCATGACCGCACCGTCGCCGTAGTGCATCAGCACGTAGTTGGCGACCCATACCGGAAGTTTCTCACCGGTCAGCGGGTGCTCGACGAACAACGAGGTCGGCAGGCCTTTTTTCTCCTGGGTGGCGACGTCGGCTTCAGCCACGCTGCCGCCTTTGCATTCGGCGATGAACGCCTGCAGCTCAGGGTTGTTCTGTGCCGCCAGGGTCGCCAACGGGTGTTCGGCGGCCACGGCCACGTAGGTGGCGCCCATCAGGGTGTCCGGACGGGTGGTGAAGACTTTCAACGCGCCGGTTTCGCCGATGGAGTCGACGTTGTAGGGGAACTGCACTTCCATGCCGCGGGATTTGCCGATCCAGTTGCGCTGCATGGTCTTGACCTGTTCAGGCCAGCCAGTCAGCTCGTCGAGGCTCTCGAGCAGTTCATCCGCGTAGGCGGTGATCTTGAAGTAATACATCGGAATTTCGCGCTTTTCGATCAGCGCGCCGGAACGCCAGCCGCGACCGTCGATCACCTGTTCGTTGGCCAGGACGGTCTGGTCGACCGGGTCCCAGTTCACGGTGCCGCTTTTCTTGTAGATCACGCCTTTTTCGAACAGGCGGGTGAACAGCCATTGTTCCCAGCGGTAGTAATCGGGCTTGCAGGTGGTCACTTCACGCGACCAGTCCACCGCCAGGCCCAGGCTGCGCAACTGGTTCTTCATGTAGGCGATGTTTTCGTAGGTCCACTTGGCGGGAGCCACGTTGTTCTTCATCGCGGCGTTTTCCGCCGGCATGCCGAAGGCGTCCCATCCCATGGGTTGCAGGACGTTCTTGCCTTGCATGCGCTGGTAGCGGGAGATCACGTCGCCGATGGTGTAGTTGCGCACGTGCCCCATGTGTAGCTTGCCGCTAGGGTAAGGGAACATCGACAGGCAGTAGAAAGTCTCCTTGCCTGGCTGTTCACTGACTTCAAAGGACTTTTGCTCGTCCCAGAATGACTGGGCGGCGGCTTCAATTTCACGGGGCTGATATTGTTCGTGCATGGCTACTTTTGAACTGAATAGGGGTGGCCTAATCCTCTTCGTTGCAATGCTGGACGGTGAACGCGCCAATTCGACGTTTCGCTGTCCAGGCGAGCTGGAAGTGGAGTTACAGGAAGCGCCGTAGCATACATGACCGCGCTCTGCCGAGGGAAACCCTGATTGCACGCAGGCGCCGCCCGATTTGCCCGGCGAGGGCCGTTGGTCGCGGCGCTTAGCCGGTTTGGTGATGGAAGCTAAGCTCTAAATGGGGAGCAAGACTTATCTTCAATGAGGTGAGGGATGGTTGAGTCACAGCAAAAAGTCACGAAACCGCAGCTTTATGAACGACTGATCGATCGTCTGGGGATCGCCCTGGACGCTGCTAAAACCGCTGACCGGCTGCGCGATGAGCGCCCCCTCGAGTTGGAACTGCGTGGCCTGAGCCCCGCAGAATTTGCCTTGGTAAAAGCGTATCTGGACCGCAGTGAACGTGAAACACACGGATGCCTGTCAGAAGCAGTGAAGCAGCTTGACGCACCGCGCTCGGCCAAAATCATCTGGCTCAAGGACAAGGTACCTGGCAGGGACGCGGTAAAGGTCCGGTCGCTGCAATTCAAATAAATAAGGCTCCGGCCGCATTTCAGGCAATGAAACAGTTTAGTCCTTTCGATTTAGTTGTCGCATTGCATCAACCCTCTTAGGCTTCGGGCATCTCTGGAGATGCTCGATGCCTTTTCGTTATTTCGTGAAACAACTTCTCTTGCCGCCCGGCATCCTGTTGCTTTTGCTGGCCCTTGGCTGGTGGCTGCGCCGCACCCGGCCACGACTGGCCGGCCTGTGCTTTGCGTTGGGCCTGGGGGGCTTCTGGCTGATGAGCCTGCCGATTGTCGTGCAATGGAGTGCCAATGCCCTGGAGCGCGTGCCGCCGTTGACACGTGAAGAGTGGGCGACACTCGGCCAGCGTGCCGATGCCATCGTGGTGCTGGGTTCAGGGCGCGAACATGGTGACCCGGCATGGGGCGCCGATCAGCCGACAGGTATCGGGCTGGAGCGGCAACGTTATGCCGCGCGCCTGGCCAAGGCGTCGGGGTTGCCGGTGCTCACCAGTGGCGGCTTGCATTACGGTACGCCACCTTCCGAAGCCAGGTTGATGGCGGATTCGATGCTGGACGATTTCGGGGTGACCGTACGCTGGCAGGAAGGACTCAGCCGCACGACCTGGGAGAACGCGCAGATGAGCGCCAGCATGTTGCTGCCCCAGGGGATCAAGCGCGTGGTAGTGGTAACCCAGGCGGCCCACATGCCGCGGGCTGTCTGGAGTTTCCAGAAAGCCGGATTCGAGGTGGTGCCTGCGCCGGTGGGGTTTCTCGGTGGGGATAACGCGCGACCGCTGGGTGGCTGGATGCCCGAGTTCAAGTCGATCTGGCAGAGCGGGCAGTTGATGAACGAGGCGGTAGGACAGGTGGGGTATTCGTTGTTTTACCGTTGAAGATCAAAAGATCGCAGCGGCGTGTCACCCGGTAGGAGCTGTCGAGTGAAACGAGGCTGCGATCTTTTAAGGCATCACAATTAAATTAAACGGTCTTGGCCATCCTGTTCGCCACCAGCGCCCAGCCAAACAACAACACACACACCACGATCAACGGCCACGAACGCCATTGCAGGTAGGGCGTCAGGTTATGCATCGGCACCACTTCCCCATACAAAATGCCGCGCTCGAACTGCGGAATCTGTGCGGTGATCTGGCCGAACGGGTTAATTAGCCCGGTGACGCCATTGTTGGTCGCGCGAATCATCCAGCGACCGGCCTCCAGTGCGCGCATCTGCGCCATCTGCAAGTGTTGCAGCGGGCCGATGGACGTACCAAACCAGGTGTCGTTGCTGATCGTCAGCAACAGGTCGCTGCGCGCCGACAGGTCGGCGGCGAAGTCTGGATACACCACTTCGTAGCAAATGAATGGCGCAATCTGATAACCCTTGGCTTGCAGCAGTGGCTGATCGGCCGGGCCGCGGGCGAAGTCGGACATCGGCAGGTCGAAGAACGCGATCAACCCGCGCAGGATGTCCTGCAGCGGCACGTACTCGCCGAACGGGACGAGTTTCTGCTTGAGGTAGGTCCCGTCGCCTTCACCGACCACGGTAATGCCGTTGTAAAAGCGTTTCTGGTGGTGAACTTCCTGACGGATCGGCACGCCGGTGATCAGCGCAGAATCACGCTCGGCCGCGAACTTGCCCATCATGTTCAGGTAGCCTTCGGCGGATTCCTTGAGCACCGGTACTGCGGTTTCCGGCCAGATCAGCAGGTCGACCCGTTTGGAACTGAGGCTCATGTCGCGATACAGGGCAAGCTGAGCGTTCAACTGCGCCGGGTCCCACTTCATGCTCTGTTCGACGTTGCCCTGGATCGCGGCAACACTCAGTGGCGCGCCTGAGGGGCTGGTCCAGGCGTGTTCCTTCAGCGCGATGCCTGCCACCCATGGGCCGGCCAGCAGTAATACGCCCATCGCCATGAAACCTTTGCGCCCAGTGCGGACCAGGCGCAGGCCGTTACAGATAAGCGCCGCGGTGAGGGCGAGGGCAAAGGAGATCAGCCACATCCCGCCCACAGGCGCGAGCCCGGCCAGAGGCCCGTCGAGCTGGCTGTAACCGGAGTAGAGCCACGGGAAACCGGTAAGGAACCAGCCCCGGAAGGCTTCCTGGGCGACCCACAACGCGGCGAATGCCAGTGCGTCAGCCAACGGCGCCTCATTACGGCGCAGCCAGCGCGCCCAGATCCACGCGGGCAGGGCGAAGAACCAGGCAATCGCCGCCGTGAAGATCAGCATGAGGAAACCGGCGAGCAGCACCGAGGCGCCACCGAAGTGGTGGATGCTGTAATAGATCCAGCTGGTACCGGCACCAAACAGGCCGAAACCGAAACACCAGCCACGGCCCAAGGCCTGGCGTGGAGTCAGTTGGCGTAAGCCGGCGTAGAAAAAACCGACCGCCAGCAATGCCAGCGGCCAGATATCGAACGGCGCCAGGGCCAGGGTGGTGAGTGCACCGGCCGCCACGGCCAGCAGGTTACCGGGCCAGCCGGGGGCGGTCAGACGGCGCATTTCAATCCTTAGCGAGCAATGGGTGTCAGGCGCAGCAAGTGAATTCGACGGCTGTCGGCGTTCAGGATGCGGAAGCGGTAAGGGCCGATTTCAGTGATTTCGTTGCGTTTTGGCAAGTGCCCGAACGCGCTCATCACCAGGCCGCCGACGGTGTCGAACTCGTCATCGGAGAACTCGCTGTCGAAGAACTCGTTGAAGTTCTCGATCGGCGTCAGGGCCTTGATCAGGAAGTCACCGCTGGGCAGTGGCTTGATGTAGCTGTCTTCTTCGACGTCGTGCTCGTCTTCGATGTCGCCAACGATCTGTTCCAGCACGTCTTCGATGGTCACCAGGCCAGCGACACCGCCGTATTCGTCGATCACGATGGCCATGTGATTGTGGTTGGCGCGGAATTCGCGCAGCAGCACATTAAGGCGCTTGGACTCCGGTACGAAAGTGGCCGGGCGCAGCAGATCCTTGATGTTGAAGCTGTCGCCGTTCTCCTTGAGGATCAACGGCAGCAGGTCCTTGGCCAGCAACACGCCCATCACGTCATCGTGGCTTTCGCCGATCACCGGGTAGCGGGAGTGGGCCGAGTCGACCACGGCAGGCAGGAACTCGCGAGGTGTCTGGGTCGCCTTGATGCTGATCATCTGCGAGCGCGGGACCATGATGTCCCGTACCTGCAGGTCAGCGACCTGGATGGCGCCTTCGACAATGGCCAGCGCTTCGCTGTCCAGCAACTTGTTCTGATGGGCATCACGCAGCAGCTCCATGAGCTCCTGGCGGTTTTTCGGCTCGTGGGCAAAAGCCTGGGTGAGCTTACCCAGCCATGACTTCTGCCCGTTGCTCGATCGATCTTCGCTCATAGCGATTACTCTGAATCCTTTGTTGTAACGATAGGGGATGTTTGTGTTTCGTCGTCTGCGTACGGGTCCGGATGACCCAGCTCGGCAAGCAACGTTCGTTCCAGCGCTTCCATTTCTTCGGCTTCGTCGTCATCTATATGGTCGTAACCCAACAGATGCAAGCAGCCATGAATCACCAGATGCGCCCAGTGGGCCTTTAGTTCCTTGCCTTGTTCAGCGGCCTCGCGCTCGACCACCGCCACGCAGATCACCAGATCGCCCAGCAGCGGTATATCGAGGAACTCGTCAGGCACGTCAGCCGGAAACGACAGCACGTTGGTGGCATAGTCTTTCTGCCGCCAGGTGTGGTTCAGCTCGCGCGCTTCATCCTGGTCAACCAGGCGAATGGTCATTTCGGAATCGGCGGTGCGTTGGCGCAGGGCGAGCTCGCACCATTGGCGGAACTCGGCTTCGCTGGGAACAGGCGCCTGGGTAGCCAGTTGCAGATCAAGCTCAAGCATCGCGGCGGCTGTCCTTCGGTGCTTCGTCGGCCACACGGTTTTCAAAGCGCTCGTAGGCTTCGACGATGCGTTGCACCAGCGGATGGCGCACGACGTCCTTGGGCATGAAATGGGTAAAACTGATGCCTGGCACGTCCTTGAGCACCTCGATCACGTGGTGCAGCCCGGACTTGGTGCCCTTTGGCAGGTCGACCTGGGTGATGTCACCGGTGATGACTGCCGTGGAGCCAAAGCCGATCCGGGTCAGGAACATCTTCATCTGCTCGACGGTGGTGTTCTGGCTTTCGTCGAGGATGATGAAGCTGTTATTGAGCGTGCGGCCACGCATGTAGGCCAGCGGTGCGACTTCGATTACCTGGCGTTCGATCAGCTTGGCCACGTATTCGAAGCCGAGCATTTCGTACAGCGCGTCGTACAGCGGGCGCAGGTAGGGGTCGATCTTCTGCGACAGGTCGCCGGGCAGGAAGCCGAGCTTTTCGCCCGCTTCAACCGCCGGACGAACCAGCAGGATGCGGCGGATCTGCTCCCGTTCCAGCGCATCTACTGCGCAGGCAACGGCCAGATAGGTCTTGCCGGTACCGGCGGGGCCGATGCCGAAGTTGATGTCGTTGCCGAGGATTTCCTTCACGTAGCGCAATTGATTCAAGCCGCGAGGGCGAATCATGCCTTTCTTGGTGCGCAGGGCGACGGACGGTTCGGATGGGGACACGTTGTCCAGCTCTGCGACGGCCGATTCCTGCAGGAACAGGTGGACCATGTCCGGCGACAGCTCGGTACCCTTGGTTTCCCGGTACAGGCGGCGCAGCAGGTTTTCCGCTGAGCTGGTGTGTTTAGGGTCGCCGATCAGCTCGAACTGGTTCCCGCGGTTGCGGATCTCGATTGTCAGGCGCTGTTCGATCAAGCGCAGGTGCTCGTCGAATTGCCCGCACAGATTGGCGAAGCGGCGAGCCTCAAAGGGCTCGAGGATAAAGCGATGTGGTTCGATGGGTGCGTTCAAGGTCGTATTTAGCCGCCCTGGGGCAATTAGGATGAAATCAAGGATAACGCCAGTGGGCTGGGTGCGAAAGCTCTTAAATGGATGAGCTCATTCTTATGATCAACTCGGTCCACTGTGGGAGCTGGCTTGCCAGCGGTGAGGCCATCAAGTCCAGCGAAGATGTTGCCAGTTACGCCGCTATCGCTGGCAAGCCAGCTCCCACAAAGTCGTCATTGCCCCGGGTATTTGCTACTGGATCAGCGAGCCCCGCAGCGAGTGCGGCTGGGCGGCATCGATGTGCACGTCGGCAAACTGGCCAATCAGGGTTGGATTGTCGCAACGGAAGTTGACGATACGATTATTCTCGGTGCGGCCTTGCAGTTCGCCAGGGTCCTTTTTCGAATAATCGGTGACCAGGATCCGCTGGATCGAACCGACCATTTGTCGGCTGATTTCGAAACCTTGCTGGTTCAGGCGATGTTGCAAAGCATTCAGGCGCTCTTTTTTCAACGCTTCCGGCGTCTCGTCCGCCAGGTCGGCTGCCGGGGTGCCCGGGCGCTGGCTATAGACGAACGAGTAGGAAAAGTCGAAACCGACGTCCTCGATCAGTTTCATGGTCTGCTCGAAATCTTTTTCGGTTTCGCCCGGGAAACCGACAATAAAGTCCGAACTGATGCAAATTCCCGGAACGGCTGCACGCAGTTTGCGCAGCTTGGATTTGTACTCCAGCGCCGTGTGGTTGCGCTTCATCGCCGAGAGAATCCGATCGGAACCCGACTGCACCGGCAAATGCAGGTGTTTGACCAGTTCCGGTACTTCGGCGTGGGCCTGGATCAGGCTGTCGGAGAACTCCAGCGGGTGTGAAGTGGTGTAGCGGATGCGGTCGATGCCATCGACAGCCGCAACTACGCGGATCAGCTCGGCCAGGTCGGCCAGGCGTCCGTCGTGAGTGGCGCCACGATAGCCGTTGACGTTCTGGCCCAGCAGGGTCACCTCACGCACGCCATTTTCGGCCAGGTGGATGATCTCGGCGATCACGTCGTCGAACGGGCGGCTGACTTCTTCGCCGCGGGTGTAAGGCACCACGCAGAAAGTGCAGTACTTGCTGCACCCTTCCATGACCGACACGTAGGCGCTTGGGCCGTCGATGCGCGGCTCGGGCAGGTGGTCGAATTTTTCGATTTCCGGAAACGAGACGTCGACTTGCGGCAACTTGGTGGCACGCGCGGCGTCGATCATTTCCGGCAGGCGGTGCAGGGTCTGTGGTCCGAATACCACGTCGACATAGGGCGCGCGGTCGCGGATGGCCGCCCCTTCCTGGCTCGCCACGCAACCGCCCACGGCGATCACCATGTCCGGGTTGGCCAGTTTCAATTCGCGCCAGCGGCCGAGCTGGGAGTACACCCGGTCCTGGGCACGTTCGCGGATCGAGCAGGTATTGAGCAGGATCACGTCGGCATCTTCAGCGCGAGCGGTGACTTCCAGGGCCTGGTGTTCACCCAGCAAGTCGACCATGCGCGAGCTGTCGTACTCGTTCATCTGGCAACCGTGGGTTTCGATGTAAAGTTTCTTGGCCATGGACAGAGTCATCACGTGATTCAAAGAACCGCGCATTATAGGGAACATGGCCCCATGTTCCTACCGCTGTGCGTCCGGCGGCTATGCTATAGTTCGCGCCCTCATTTTTATCCCCCGATGTGTTGCTCGCCCACCATGACCAAACGTGAAGCTCCAATCTACAAGGTGATTTTCCTCAACCAGGGCCAGGTGTACGAAATGTATGCCAAACAGATCTATCAAAGTGATCTGTGGGGTTTCCTGGAAGTGGAAGAATTCGTCTTTGGCGAGCGCACGCAAGTGGTCGTCGATCCGAGCGAAGAGAAGCTCAAGGCTCAGTTCGAGGGTGTGGTACGCAGTTTTGTGCCGATGCATTCGATTGTGCGCATCGATGAAGTCGAGCGCCTGGGTACGCCAAAAATCAGCGAAGCCCGTGGCGCGGTCGGCAATGTGATGCCGTTTCCGATGCCGATGCCTGACAAGTAAGCCTTCGAGACCGCGTCGACCCTATCGCTGGCAAGCCAGCTGCCACAGTAGATCTGCGGTGTTCACATTATTTGTGAACGACAGCGCCCCTGTGGGAGCTGGCTTGCCAGCGATGGGGTCGTCAGATCGAAGCAAAAACTAGGGAAGTGGCGAAAACGGCGTACGCCCATCCGCGCTTTGCAATTCCATCAAATACTTGCGGAAAATCTGCCCGAGCACCTGAGTGGCCACCTCAAGTTCTTCACGCGGCATCTTCTCGGCCACCTCGTCGGCAGTGTCCAGCGCATCCTCCGCGCCATTGACCGCCGCCATCTTCAGCACGATATATGCCTGGACATTGTTGGCCGGCACGCCTTCGCCGTGGAAGAACATGGTGCCGAGCTTGAATTGCGCCTGGGCGTGGCCTTGCAGTGAGGCTTTTTCGAAGTAGCTCAGGGCTTGATTGAGGTCGCGCGGCGCATTTTTGCCGTCGTAGTAGAACTCACCCAACTCGTATTGCGCCTGTGCATCCCCTTCATCCGAGGCTTTCTGGCAGGCAGCAAGCGCCTGGGCCAAGTCCTGCGGCTGAGTATTGAGGGTGCAGCGACCCATCGCTGGGATTAACAACGAGTTGCCGCCTGCTTGTACAAGCAAGGGCTGAAGGAGCAACAGGCAGCCCAGTGCAAGGGCGCGGCCGGTGCGGTTCATGGGAATCGACTTACCTCTGAAGGGCGCGCGGACCCATCGAGGGGATCCAATAAGCGCGCATTATGAAATAAGCAGGGCCATCCTTACAAAGTCTTTACTCGTTTTTCTGCTGCGAGGGAAATATATAACCCACTTTGCGGGAAAAACCTGGCAGATGAGCAGGAAAGGGGGCGCGGATGCAGGGATTACTGACGCTGGCAATCGCCAGCGTCAGCGGCACGGCATTACTTCAAGGCAGCGAATGCACGTTCAGCGGCATCCAGCGTCAGTTTCAACTCGGCTTCGCCATGGGCGATCGAGGTGAAACCGGCTTCGAATGCGCTTGGCGCCAGGTACACGCCGCCTTCGAGCATCAGGTGGAAGAAACGCCCGAACAGCTTGGCATCGCTGGCCATCACGTCGTCGAAGGTCACGATGTCATCGGCACCACTGAAGTACAGGCCGAACATGCCGCCGGCCTGGGTGGTCACGAACGGGATACCGGCTGCATCGGCGCGTTGTTGCAGGCCATCGAGCAGGCGACTGGTGTAGTCGGTCAACTCGGCATGGAAGCCAGGACGGCTGATCAGGCGCAAGGTGGTCAGGCCCGCCGCCATTGCCAGCGGGTTACCCGACAGCGTACCAGCCTGGTAAACAGGCCCCAGTGGTGCAATGTGCGACATGATTTCACGCTTGCCGCCGAAGCAGCCAACCGGCATGCCACCACCAATGATCTTGCCGAAGGTGGTCAGGTCCGGGGTCACGCCGTAATGCGCTTGTGCACCGCCCAGTGCCACACGGAAACCGGTCATCACTTCGTCGAAAATCAGCACCACGCCGTGCTTGTCGCACAGGGTCCGCAGGCCTTCGAGAAAGCCCGGTGCCGGAGGAACGCAGTTCATGTTGCCGGCCACCGGCTCGACGATGATGCACGCGACTTCCTGGCCCACTTCAGCCAGCATGGTTTCGACCGCGTCGATGTCGTTGAAGGGCAAAGTCAGCGTGTGTCTGGCGAATGCCGCCGGTACACCTGCCGAACTCGGCACGCCTTGGGTCAGGGCGCCGGAACCGGCCTTGACCAGCAGGCTGTCGGAGTGACCGTGATAGCAGCCTTCGAACTTGATGATGCTGTCGCGCCCGGTAAACCCGCGGGCCAGGCGAATGGCACTCATGGTCGCTTCGGTGCCGGAGCTGACCATGCGCACCATTTCCATTGAAGGCACGAGCGAGCACACCAGATCCGCCATCTGGGTTTCCATCTCGGTCGGTGCGCCGTAGGACAGGCCGTGCTCAAGCTGCTTGCGCACGGCGTCCAGAACGTCCGGGTGGCTGTGGCCGAGGATCATCGGGCCCCACGAGCCGACGTAATCAACGTAGCGCTTATTGTCTTCGTCGGTGACGTAGGCCCCTTCAGCGTGTTTGAAAAACAGCGGCGTACCGCCAACGCTCTTGAACGCGCGCACTGGCGAGTTCACACCGCCGGGGATGTGTTTCTGGGCATTGGCAAATAGCGTTTCGGAACGGGACATGATCGGACTCTCAAATCAGATTTTAAGCGACTTAAATGGAAAGCAGTTCGTTGAACGCGCGGGCGCGGCGTGTGACTTCAGCCGTGCTTTCGGCGCCAAACAGGCCGTGGACCACCGCCAGCAGATCGACCCCGTGGGCCACCAGCGGCTCCGCGTTTTCCAGGGTGATGCCACCGATTGCGCAGATCGGCAAATGCAATGTGCTGCGAGCCCGATCCAGCAGTTCGAGGCTGCAGGTCGGCGCGCCGGGTTTGGTGGTGGAATTGAAGAAGCGACCGAAGGCAACGTAACTGGCGCCTTCTTTGGCGGCCTGCTCGGCAAGGTTGATCTGCGCGTGGCAGGTCGAACCGATGATTGCCTGGCGGCCCAGTAATGCGCGGGCCGGGGTCAACGGGCCGTCGGTCTGGCCGAGGTGTACGCCAACGTTCAGGCGCGCAGCCAGCTCGGCATCGTCATTGATGATCAGCCGGGTCTTGTACCGGTCGCACAGATCCCGCAGGGTTTCGGCCTCGCGCAGGCGCCGGGCTTCGTCCGTACTCTTGTCGCGGTACTGCAGCAGGGTGACGCCACCTTCCAGCGCCGCCTCCACGTACGAGAGGAATTTACCGGCCAGCAACTGGCTGTCGGTGATGGCGTAAAGGCCACGTAGTTTCATCGGACAAGCCTCACCGCATGACTAATGGGAAGTTACGAACAGAAATCCAGCGGCAGGCGGCGTGGCACAAATTGACCTTTACCCAGCTGCTCCGCATCACGCAAGGTGCGCCATGTGTAGTTAAGCGCGGTCTGCACGGCACTGACGAGGTTTTCACCCTGCGCCAGACGACCGGCCAGGGCGCTGGCCAGGGTGCAGCCGGAACCGTGATAACTGCCGGGCAAACGCTGGCAGGTGAAGGTTTCGCGGCGACCGTCGCGGGTGTACAGGCGGTTGTGAATTTCCTGCTCGTCGCCGTGACCGCCGGTGATCAGCAGATGCTTGACGTAGGGCAGCAGTTTTTCCGCGCATTGGTCTGCCGTGCCTTCGGGGAGCTCGGCGAGGATGCGCGCTTCGGGCAGGTTGGGGGTGGCAATGATCGCCAGTGGGAGCAGGCGTTCGCGCATCGCGTAGCCGACTTCGTCCTTGCCCAGGCGTCCGCCGCCGCCCGCGCGCAATACCGGGTCGCAAACCATCGGCAAGTGCGGATGCGCCTGCAGCAGCTCGACCACGGTGTCGACCATTTCCAGCGAACCGAGCATGCCCAGCTTGACGGCGGCGACTTCGGAATCGTTGAGCACGGCGTTGGCCTGGGCCAGCACCCATGCTCGGTCGAGTACGCGGAAATCAGTGACGTTGACCGTGTCTTGCACAGTCAGCGCGGTGACGGCCGGAGCCGCATGACAACCCTGGGCGAGCAGGGCTTCGATATCTGCCTGCAAGCCGGCGCCACCACTGGGGTCGTGGCCGGAGAGACAGAGGACAACGGGGCGGGAGCTGTAGATATTCATGGTGCGCGAGCTTACCACCAGTCACTCGACTCATGACAGTGGACTCTGTAGCAGCAGGGTCGCTCCCACAGTCGGCATGAGGGGGGCAACCGCTCTAGCTCAATAGATAGCGCTGCAAAGCCCGTACTAGAGCCTTTCGAGTATATTTTTCAATGGTGTTCATTGGCCACTAACGGCTATGCTAGAGTGGATCCAAATCAATAACAGGTAATACCGGTTTTACGTCTACTCAAAGGGAATGAGGGGCTTCCTGAGATAACCGGACCGGCCACGCTGGGGCTTAGATGCGCTATTTGCTGATGTTGCTGCTCTGCTTTCCCCTTTTGGCGAGCGCAGTCGAATTCGACGAGAACACTCAAAGCCTGCCATTGGGCCGAACCCTGCAAGTGTTCGAAGACGCGGGCGGGCAAGCGACCATTGCCGACGTCCGTGCCGAGGATGCCGCAGGACGGTTCAAACCCCACGATAATGCCACCCTCAACGCCGGCTATTCGCGTTCAGCGTTCTGGCTGAAAATCGACCTGCACTATCGTCCGAAGAATCCAGCGACGCAAAGAACCTGGCTGCTGGAACTGGCCTATCCGCCCCTCGATCATCTGGATCTGTATTTACCCGACGCTGCGGGCGAATACCGACTGGTGCGCCAGACCGGCGATGCCTTGCCTTTCTCCACCCGCGAAATTCGCCAGAACAATTACCTGTTCGATCTCGATTTCACCCCCGACCAGGCGCAAACCCTGTACCTGCGCCTGCAAAGCGAGGGGTCGATCCAGGCGCCGGTGACCTTGTGGTCCAGTACCGCGTTTCTCGAAGAGCAACCGCTACGCCTGTATGTGCTGGGCCTGATCTACGGTGTGTTGCTGGGGATGCTGGTCTATAACCTGTTCATCTACCTGAGCGTGCGGGACACCAGCTACCTCTATTACATCTTCTATATTGCCTCGTTCGGCCTGTACCAACTGTCGGTGAACGGTGCGGCCGTGCAATATTTCTGGCCGGACAATCCCTGGTGGGCCAACGCCGCCACACCGTTCTTCATCGGCTGTGCCGGGTTGTTTGGCAGTCAGTTCGCCCGCAGCTTCCTGCAGACGGCCACCTACAGTCGCTGGCTCGATCGCTTGCTGCTGGCGCTGGTTGTGTTTGGCGCAGTGGTCATCGGTTTGTCCCTCATGACCAGCTACGCCCTGGCCTTGCGCCTGGCCACGGCCCTGGCGCTGATTTTTACCGTGGTGATTTTTGCCGCAGGGATCTTCGCCTGGCTGCGCGGTTTGCGCGTGGCGCGGTATTTCATCATTGCCTGGTCGGCCTTTTTGCTCGGCGGCATCATCAACACACTGATGGTCCTGGGTTACCTGCCAAACGTATTCCTGACCATGTATTCCAGCCAGATCGGTTCGGCCATCGAAGTGGCACTTCTGTCCCTGGCGCTGGCCGACCGCATCAATGCCATGCGCGAGCAGCAGGCGCAGACCCTGTTTGATGCCGGGCAGAAGCTCGAAGTGCTGAACCAGCAACTGGCGCACAGCAACCGGCTCAAGGACGAATTCCTCGCCACCCTGACCCACGAGTTGCGCACGCCCATGAACGGGGTCATCGGTTCGCTGGAGCTGATGCAAACCGTCGCGATGGATCCGGAGCTGGAGCAGTACCAGCAAACGGCGGCAGGATCTGCCCGGGACATGATGCGCATGGTCAACGGCATCCTCACGTTGACCGAGTTGCAGGCCGGCAGGCTTACGGCCAGCGCGGCGACGTTCAGTCTGCGCAGCGTGATCGAAGCCTTGCGCGTGCAGTTCGAGAGCAATGCCCTGAGCAAGTCGCTGGACTTCAAGGTCGACGTGACACCCGGCCTTCCAGACCGCCTGCACGGTGACAGCGCCAAGCTGATGCAATGCCTGGAATGCCTGCTGGACAATGCGATCAAGTTCACCCGGGTCGGTGGGCTGGCGCTGCGCGTCACAGGCAAACCTGCGCAACCTGGAAGAATGGCGCTGTGTTTTGCGGTGATCGATACCGGTATCGGTTTTACCGACCTGGGGGAGGCGACCATGTATCAGCGCTTCTTCCAGCTCGATGGCTCAATGACCCGCGAGTATGGCGGGCTGGGCGTGGGTCTGGCCATTTGTCGGCAGCTGGTCGAGTTGCTTGGGGGGCGACTGACGCACCGCTCCGAGCCAGGTCGCGGCAGTCGTTTCCAGCTGGACGTCGAATTTGAACTGTCAATAACGCAATCCCCGCCCCGCACTTCACAGCATTACTCGCGCCTGCGCCAGCCGCGAGATTGCAAGGTGCTGCTGGTGGACGGGAACACCGTCAACCAACTGGTTATCCGCGGCATGCTGCTCAAGCTCGGGTACCAGGTGCGCACGGCCGACAGCGGGTCGGCGGCACTCGATTACCTGCAGCGGGAGGCGTTTGATGCGGTATTGCTCGACTGCCAATTGCCGCCATTCAATGGCATGCCTGTCAGTAGCCAGATCCGTACGCTGGCGGGCTGCGCCGAGCTTGCGGTCTTCATGATTGCCTTGAGCATTGATCGCGAGCACTGCACCGGCGCCAGTTTCACCGACTACTTGAGCAAGCCGGTGAAGTTCGAGGATTTGCAGGCGGCACTGCAACGCCGGGTGCTGGGTTTTGAGCAGGGCGAAAGCGCCGCCAATTAGGCAGGTATGACACTTTGAACGCTCAGGGGGCAGTGCTTAACTGAAAACCCCTTGGCCGACCAAAGGAGCCCCGTCATGAACCTGCATCAGTTCGCCGAAACCCACGAAGTCACTAACCAGCCACCGTCGCTGGATGGCGCCAACCTGTACCGCGTCGATTTGCCGCTGCAGCAATGGTCGCGGCATTTTGGCGCCGGCTGGGCCGAATCGCGCATTGATGCCTACGGTGCGCTGGCCGGTGGGCCGCTGATGGCAGCCGGGTTCCTGGCCAACGAGAACAAGCCGGTATTTTCCAGCCACGACCGATACGGCCATCGCATCGACCTGGTGGAATTTCACCCGGCCTATCATGAGTTGATGCGCACGGCGGTCGAGCATGGCCTGACGTCGTTGCCCTGGGCGCAGCCGCAGCCGGGAGCGCACGTTGCCCGCGCCGCCATGACCTATCTGCATAGCCAGGCCGAAGCCGGTAGCGGTTGCCCGCTGACCATGACGTTTGCCAGCGTGCCGGCCCTGCGCCTGCAGCCAAATCTGGCTGACATTTGGCTGCCGAAAATCCTCGCCACCGAATACGATCCGCGCAACATCGGCATGGCGCACAAGGCGGGCGTCACCATCGGCATGGCCATGACCGAGAAACAGGGCGGCACCGATGTTCGGGCCAATACCACCAAGGCTTATCCGGTTGGCGCCAGTGGACCGGGCCAGGCGTACGAACTGGTGGGTCACAAGTGGTTCTGCTCGGCGCCGATGTGCGATGCCTTCCTGACGCTGGCCCAGACCGACAAAGGCTTGACCTGCTTCCTGTTGCCGCGCCATCGCCCGGACGACACTCGCAACCAGTTCTACATCCAGCGCCTCAAAAACAAGCTCGGCAACTGCTCCAATGCCTCCAGCGAAGTAGAGTTTCGCGGCGCGCTGGCGTGGATGGTCGGCGAGGAAGGGCGCGGGGTGCCGACCATCATCGAGATGGTGGCCATGACTCGCTTTGATTGCATGGTCGGTTCCAGTTCGCTGATGCGCCAGGCCTTGACCCAGGCGAGCCATCACTGCGCGCACCGCAGCGTCGGGGGCAGGCTGCTGAGTGAGCAACCGCTGATGCAGAATGTGCTGGCGGACCTGGCCCTGGAAAGCGAAGCCGCCCTGGCCTTGAGCCTGCGCATGGGCCGCGCCCTGGATCATTTGGCTGACGATCATGAAGCAAAATTCGCCCGGCTGGTGACCGCCGTGGGCAAGTACTGGATCTGCAAACGTGCACCGGCCATGATCAACGAAGCCGCCGAATGCATGGGCGGTGCGGGGTATGTCGAGGACAGCATCCTGCCGCGCCTGTACCGCGAGGCGCCGGTGAACTCAACGTGGGAAGGCTCCGGCAACGTGCAGTGCCTGGACGTGCTGCGGGCGTTGTCGAAAGAGCCCGGCGTGCTCGATGTGCTGTTCAGTGAACTGGGCGATGGCCATGGCGACAAGCGCCTGGCGGCGCATATCCACCAGCTGCAGGCAGCATTCAGGGACACGGGCGATATCCAGTACCGAGCCCGCCAGCTCACCGAGGACATCGCCCTGGGTTTGCAGGCCAGGTTGTTGCTGGAGGCGGGTAATGCTGCCGTCAGTGATGCGTTCATCGCCAGCCGACTCGGCTCGAACGGCCGCGTGTATGGTGCGCTGCCACGCGGCCTGGAGGTAGAAGCGATCGTCGCCCGATCAACCCCGCAGATGATTTGAAGGGCAAAAGATCGTCCGAACGCGGCCCGGGCCTTCGGACGATCTTTTTTTCACTGTTCCCGTCCGACGACGATGCAGGCAAGATGAAGCTCTGCAAGTCAGAACACAGGATGCTGATCGTGACCGAAGCTTTTATTGTCGTTCAAACCGCCGAGCAAGCCGTGGATCGGCTTGCGCTCTTGCACGAACGTGCAACCACTGCGCTGAATCAGGCGCTCAAGCGTTACCTCAAGGATCGTAT
Source organism: Pseudomonas sp. TMW22090 (assembly GCF_022496665.1). Lineage (NCBI taxonomy): Bacteria > Pseudomonadati > Pseudomonadota > Gammaproteobacteria > Pseudomonadales > Pseudomonadaceae > Pseudomonas > Pseudomonas sp. TMW22090. Next base: position 163,304 of record NZ_SCFH01000007.1, on the reverse strand, counting down.
AGAACCGGACGCCGAACAGCGTGCGATGTTTCGTTATCCCGAACTGCGTCTGACCTATCACTGCCAGGGCGAAGTGCCGCAGACCACCCGCGCCTACGCCAAGGTTCAACTGCCGGGCACTTACAGTGTCACCGTCACTCACCCTGCGGCGTTTCGCAAATACCTGCTCGAACAGCTGGTGCCGCTGATGCATGACTTCACCGTGACCGTGGAAGTCGGGATCAGCCAGCAGAACATTCCCTATCCGTACGTGGTCGAGCAAGGCGACGAGCTGGCGGGTTCCGGGGTAACGGCTGCTGTCCTGGCACGCGTCTTCCCCAGTACCGACCTGTCCGCCGCCACCGATGGCATTGCCGACGGCCTGTACGACTGGGAAAACACTGACCCGCTGCCACTGGCCCTGTTCGACGCCGCACGGGTGGATTTCTCCCTGCGTCGCCTGGTGCACTACACCGGCAGCGACTGGCGCCATGTGCAGCCGTGGATCCTGCTGACCAACTACCACCGCTACGTCGACCAGTTCATCGTGCATGGCCTTGAGCAGTTGCGCAGCGACCCGCGTTTCGTGCGCATGGTACTGCCGGGCAACGTGATCATTGAAAAGAGCATGGACCACGGCGAGGCATCGGCCATTGCCGCAGGCGTGGTGTGGCATCGCTACCAGATGCCGGCCTATCACCTGATCGCCAGCGATGGTCATGGCGTGACCCTGGTGAATATCGGCGTCGGCCCCTCCAACGCCAAGAACATCACCGATCACCTGGCGGTACTGCGCCCGCATTGCTGGCTGATGATCGGCCACTGTGGCGGCCTGCGTCAGTCCCAGACCATCGGCGACTACGTGCTGGCTCACGCCTACATGCGGCGCGACGGCATTCTCGACCGGGTGGTGCCACCCAATATCCCGATTCCGGCCCTGGCAGAAGTGCAGATGGCCTTGCAGCAGGCGGCGGCGAACATCACTGGCGAGAAGGGCGACGAGCTGAAGAAGCGCCTGCGCACCGGTACCGTACTGACCTATGACGACCGTAACTGGGAACTGCGCTGGGCCCAGGAGCGTCCGCTGATCAACCTGTCCCGCGCCGTGGCGGTGGACATGGAAAGCGGCACCATTGCCGCCCAGGGCTATCGCTTGCGGGTGCCGTACGGCACGTTGCTGTGCGTTTCGGACAAGCCGCTGCACAGTGAAATCAAGCTGCCGGGCTCGGCGAACGCGTTCTACGAGCGTGCGGTCAGCCAGCACTTGAAGATTGGCATCGAAGCGGTGGACCTGTTGCGCACGGAACTCAACTCGCTGCACTCGCGCAAATTGCGCAGCTTCGACGAACCGCCGTTCCGCTGATTGTTCTCATGGTCATTTGGCGGTCAGGGCACTAGCATTAGCAGCCCTGACCGTTAGATGTTCTCTTCGCCATGTCCCGTCCCCCACGTCCTGCTTCCCGCCGCCCCGGTGCGAACCTTGCGCCATCCGCCTCGGCCCCGCGCCGGGTCGCCAAAGCGCCGCCTGCCGAACCCCGGCTGATCCTGTTCAACAAGCCATTCGATGTGCTGACTCAATTCAGCGACGGCGAAGGGCGGGCGACGCTCAAGGATTACATCGAGATACCCGGCATCTACCCGGCAGGACGTCTGGATCGCGACAGCGAAGGCTTGCTGTTGCTGACCAATGACGGACAGCTGCAGGCGCGCATCGCCGACCCGAAACACAAGCTGGCCAAGACCTACTGGGTGCAAGTGGAAGGCGAGCCGAACGCTGTGCAGCTGCAGCGCTTGCGCGACGGCGTCGAGCTCAATGACGGCATGACCTTGCCCGCCGAGGCGCGGCAGCTGGAAGAACCGCAGCTTTGGCCGCGCAATCCTCCCGTGCGTTTTCGCAAGAGTGTGCCCACCAGTTGGCTGGAACTGGTGATTCGCGAGGGCCGCAACCGCCAGGTGCGGCGCATGACGGCTGCGGTGGGTTTGCCGACCTTGCGTCTGGTGCGCGTCAGAATTGGCGACTGGTCGATCGAAGGGCTCGATCAAGGCCAGTGGAAGGAAGTGCCGGCGCGTTTATAAGGCGCCGGACTCGATCAGGCCGATCACCACGCTCTTGATGATGAACGCGGCCACGCCCAGGCCCAGCACGAAGAACAGAATCATTGAACCGAAGCGACCGGCCTTGGATTTCTTCGCCAGATCCCAGACGATGAAACCCATGAATATGATCAGGATGGTGACCAGTCCGGTCATCATCCACTCTTCGAATACGGCAGGATCCATCGAAACTCTCCGGCGTGGGCGCGGCTAAAATTGCGGGGGGCGAGTATACGCCACGCAAGGTTCGCGCAGCATTGACCTGCGTCGGTGTGCCGCAGTCATTGGTCGCCTTCGCCGACCCTATCGCTGACAAGCCAGCTCCCACAGGGTTTGTGCTCGCTCACAATCGTGAGTTCAACACAAAACCTGTGGGAGCGTGGCTTGCCCGCGATGGCGTCTTCAGCTGCGCAGATGTGTAAGCGGCAACTCGGTACTGTTCAAAACCTGGTTCAATACAAAACTCGAGCGCACACTCGTCACCCCGTCAATCCGGGTCAAGTGCCCCAGCAGCAGCTTCTGGTAGTGATCCATATCCGGCACCACTACCTTGAGCTGATAGTCGGCGTCCATCCCCGTCACCAGGCTGCATTCGAGCACCTGGGGCAAAGTGCGGATCGCCGCCTCGAAGTTCTCGAAGCGTTCCGGCGTGTGCCGGTCCATACCGATCAGCACGTACGCGGTCAGGCTCAGTCCGAGCATCTTGCGATCCAGCAGGGCCACCTGGCGGGTGATGTAGCCGTCGTCCTCCAATTGCTTGACCCGACGTGAGCAAGGGGAAGGCGACAGGCCTATGCGTTCGGCCAGCTCCTGATTGGAGATGCGCGCATCACGCTGCAATTCCGCCAAAATGCTCAAGTCGTATCGGTCGAGTTTGCTCATCATTCAGGCCTTTATCATAACTATTGCGGCAGATTATCTATCCAGGGTTAAAAATTGCGCAAGTGATGTTTAATTCAGCAATCTTCGCAATCCTCTGCCGCAGCCTCAAGCCTATTCTTATTACCAGAATCACTGCTCGGACAAACAGTCCACTGCAGCTCGCCCAATCAGGTCAGCTGCGGCCGCCACCCCCACCGGGGATGTGCCGGCCTCCGAGCTGCACACTGTCCAGAAGACGGCGTGAGGTGAGCCGACGTCATAAGCGTCGAGCACGGACGAAGTTCTCAAGGGGAGGCCGACGGGTCTCCCTTTTTTAATGCCTGCGAAAAATACTGCGCGACTGATAACCTGTTGCAGAACCGGCCTGTGCTTTCCCAGTCTTATGTACAAGCCCTGAGCTCCTGTGAGGAAAAGCATGAAGTCGCGCATCTGGCGTTTGGCCGGTGTTGGTTTGCTGTGCATCAGCGTCACGACCCAGGCGCTGGCTGACGAGCCGCAAAATCGGGGGCCTGGTGGTGGCCCGCAAGGTGATGCTCGCCAGGGCAATAATCCGGGGCGCGGTGGCAACGATCATTCGCAACGCCCGCAGAATGCGCCCCAGCAGAGTAATCAGCCCCGTGGGCAGGGCAACGACATCATTCGCGGTGACAACAGTCGACAGTTCGAGCAGAACGGACCCAATCGCAACGGGCAAAGTCGCCCGCCACCGGATTACAACAGCCCGGTGCGACCACCGCCGCCTCCACCCCAGTTACCCGCCAATGACCTGCCGATCCAGGGTCGCCCCGACAGCGTGCACCAGACCCAGCAACCTCAGCGGGGCTATTATCAGGATGTGCCACGGCGCAACGATGCTAACCCGCAGTGGCAAGTCGGCGGGCCGGGGGCGCGTCCCGATGACCATCGTAATGACAATCGCTGGCCCGGTCGCCCGCCTGGGCACGGTAATGGCTGGGGACCTGGGCCGCAATATCGTCCAGGGCATGTGATCGACCGCTTCCCGGACCGTGATTATCGTGTGCCCTACGGTGGCCGCGATTACTTCTACTCGGGCGGCTACTGGTACCGTCCACAGGGGCCACGTTATGTGGTGGTGCAACCGCCGCGCGGGATCCGGGTGGGCTACCTGCCCGATTACGCACGCGAGGTGTGGATCGGCGGTTCGCTGCTGTTCCTGGCGGCCGGTTCGTACTATGCCTATCAGGAAAGCACCCGGGATTACGTGGTGGTCGAGCCACCGGGACAACCGCTGCCACAGTCGGCCAGCAACGGCTACGACGTTGAAGCTTACCCGGCCAATGGACAGTCGCCGGAGCAGGTCAATCAGGACGGCTACGACTGCTACCGCTATGCAGTCGAGCAGAGTGGTTTCGATCCACGTGCCGACACTTATCAGCCGGACCCCTCGGTGGTGCAGATCTACCGGCAGGCCCAGGGCAACTGCCTTGGCAGTCGCGGTTATCAGGTCAAATTCTGAGCGCGGGCCGCTTGCACCACTTCTTGCGGGTCGGCGTGCACCAACACCTCGGCCCGTGGGTAGGCGGCGTGGATGGCATCGGCGGCCTGGTCGCTGATGCCGTGGGCCACTGCCAGGGTCAGGTCGCCTGGCAGCTCCAGGTGTAACTGCACAAACCACTGGTTGCCCGAGACCCGGGTGCGCAAGTCATGCGCACCCAGCACGCCCGGTACACTGCAGGCCAGTTCAAGCATGTGCTGGCTGACATCCGGTGGCAGCTCTTCATCCATCAGCACGGTAAAACTCTCCCGGGCGATGTGGATTGCGCTCCACAGGATGTAGGCGGCGATGCCCAGCCCGAACCACGCATCTAGCTGATGCCAGCCGAACGCCGCCAGCACCAGTGCCACCAGGATGCTGCCATTGAGCAGCATGTCCGAGCGATAGTGCAGCGAGTCGGCGCGCACTGCATTGGAGCCGGTGGCCTTGACCACACGATGCTGCAGCATCAGCAGCGCCAGGGTCAGTGCCAGGGAGAACAGGATCACCCCGATGCTGATCCAGGCTGCGCCTATCGGTTCCGGATGCTGCAGCCTGTCAAACGCCTGCAGGGCGATCAGCACCGCACTCCCGCCAATGAACAACGCCTGGGCCATACCGGCCAGCGACTCGGCCTTGCCATGGCCGTAGCGGTGATCGTCATCGGCCGGGCGCAGGGCGTAATGCACCGCCAGCAGGTTGAGCATCGAAGTGACGCCGTCCAGCGCCGAATCGGTCAGCCCGGCGAGCATGCTGACCGAGCCGCTCAACCACCAGGCAATGGCTTTGGCGACGATCAGCGTACAGGCCACCGCCACCGAGGCACGGGTCGCCAGCCGCAGCAGGCGGGCGTGTTCGGAGCTTGAGATCATAGGTGCGGCGGTTCCTTGCAACAGGTTTATGCAGCGGGTTGCAGGCCGAACATGGCCAACTGCTGGGTGCTGCCCTTGTGCTGGATCAGGCGTGGATCATCCAGCGGGAAGCTGCGGCCCAGTTCGGTTTCCAGAATGGTCTGCAATTTGCGGTTGTCGACCTTGCCGTCGGCGCCAATCGCTTCCTGGAGTTTTTCCGGAGCCACTTGGGCGGTCTTCCCGGGTTCGAAGTAGATCGCGCCAGTGGCGAAGTCCACGGCGAAGGCGATCAGGCCCGGGACGATGTAGAACAGCAGGCCCACGGCATCGAGCACGGCAATGGCCGGATCGATCTTGCCATCGATCTGACCGCGGCGATCAGGGTAGAAGATCGATCCGCAGGCGGTCACTTGAGTCAGCAGGGTCGCAACTAGAACACCACCAATCAGGCGAAAGGGAGCACGCATTTGAATCTCCTTGAGTCATCTGGAAAACGAAGCGTCGTCGGTATGAATTAGGACCGTGAGAAACGCCAGGCAGTTCGCCGTTATACTCGCGCCTCTGTTTGGGAGCCAGCATGATTTCTTTACCGATCGATGAAGTTTTACCCGCCCTGCGTGAAGCCTTGGCCGCACGTCATGAAGCGGTGCTCGAAGCACCGCCCGGCGCGGGCAAGACCACTCGGGTACCGCTGGCCTTGCTCGACGAGCCCTGGCTGGCCGGGCAGACCATCCTCATGCTCGAACCACGACGTCTGGCCGCGCGAGCGGCGGCGGAGCGCCTGGCCAGTGAGTTGGGCGAGAAGGTCGGGGAAACCGTGGGCTATCGGATTCGCCTGGACAGCCGGGTGGGGCCCAACACCCGTATCGAAGTGGTCACCGAAGGTATCCTCACTCGACGCCTGCAGGATGACCCGGCCCTGGAAGGCGTGGGCCTGTTGATCTTCGACGAATTCCACGAGCGCAGCCTGGATGCCGACCTGGCCCTGGCCCTGAGCCTCAACGGCCGGGAACTGTTCCGGGAAGACCAGCCGCTGAAAATCCTGCTGATGTCGGCCACCCTCGAAGGCGAGCGCCTGGCCGGGTTGCTCGATGATGCGCCGATACTGCGCAGCGAGGGGCGCATGTACCCGGTGGAGATGCGCTGGGGCAGGCCTTTCCAGGCGGGTGAATTCATCGAACCGAGACTGGTGCAGACAATACTTGAAGCCTTGAACGATGAAGCCGGCAGCGTTCTGGTGTTCCTGCCCGGGCAGGCGGAAATTCGGCGGGTGCATCAACAGCTGGCCGATGCGCTGGGCGACAGTTCCCAGGTTCTGCTCTGCCCGCTGCACGGCGAGCTGGACCTTGGCGCCCAGCGCGCGGCTATTGAGCCGGCTCCTGCGGGCAAGCGCAAAGTAGTGCTGGCCACCAACATCGCCGAGACCAGCCTGACCATCGACGGTGTGCGTGTGGTGATCGATGCCGGGCTGGCGCGGGTGCCGCGCTTCGACCCCGGCAGTGGCATGACCCGCCTCGACACCCAGCGAATTTCCCGTGCCAGTGCCACCCAGCGTGCGGGCCGGGCCGGGCGCCTGGAGCCGGGGGTGTGTTATCGCCTGTGGTCCCAGGATCAGCACGAACAGCTGGCGGCCTATGCCAGTGCGGAAATCCTCTCGGCTGACCTTGCCAGCCTGGCCTTGCAACTCGGTCGCTGGGGTGTAACGCCCGGGCAACTGGTCTGGCTCGACATCCCGCCGGCCGCCGCTTATGCGCAGGCGCAGGATCTGCTGCAACGCCTGGGCGCTCTGGATGGCGAGACGCTGACCCGCCACGGCCAGGCCATGGCCGAGCTGCCGGCGCATCCACGTATTGGTCATTTACTGTTGCGCGGCCAGGACCTGGGGTTGGCAGACATGGCCTGCGACGTCGCGGCTCTGCTGGGGGAGCGCGATATCCTGCGCGGCGCCGGTGCCGATCTGCATAGCCGGTTGGTCCTGTTGTCCGGCGCGGAACGCCCCGCGCGTGGCGCCCAGGGCGGCGTCCAGCGTGCGCGGCAACTGGCACGGCAGTATCGCGGCTACCTGCGGGGCAAGGCGACGCAGGCGGTCAGTGATCCCGAACATCCACGCTGGCTGGGCGCGCTGTTAGCGCTGGCCTATCCCGACCGCGTGGCGCAGCAACGCCGTGCCGGTGGCGCCGAGTATCGCCTGGCCAACGGCCGGGCGGCGCTGTTCGCCGAAGCGGACAGCCTGATGAAGCAAGCGTGGCTGGTGATTGCCGACCTGGGCAGTCGCCAGGGCCAGCGAGAGGAACGGATTTACCTGGCGACGGATTTTGATCCGGCGCTGTTCGACTCCGTGCTGTGCGAGCAAGTGCGCGTAGTCGACCAGCTTGACTGGGATGAGCGCGAGGGCGTGTTGCGCGCCGAGCGCCAACGCAAGGTTGGGGAACTGATCCTCAGCCGCGAGCCGTTGACCGGCCTGGATGAAAGCGCCCGGAGTCAGGCGCTGGTCAATCTGGTGCGGCGCAAGGGCCTGGAGCTATTGCCGTGGACCCCGGAGCTGCGCCAGTGGCAAGCCCGAGTGGCGCTGTTGCGCCAGCTGGATCTGGCGGGGAAGGGCCAGAGCGAATGGCCGGACGTCAGCGACGCCGCGTTGCTAAAAAGCCTTGAACACTGGCTGATGCCGTATCTGGGCAAGGTTTCGCGGCTGAGCCATTTCAGCAACCTGGACCTGTCGAGCATCGTCCACAACCTGTTGCCCTGGCCGCTGCCGCAACGCCTGGACGAGCAGGCGCCGCATCACCTGAGCGTGCCGTCGGGCTCTTCGATCCGCCTGGATTACAGCGAGCAGCCACCGATCCTGGCGGTACGCTTGCAGGAACTGTTCGGCCTGTCGGACACCCCGCGCATCGCCGGCGGCAGGCAGGTGGTGAAACTGCACCTGCTATCCCCGGCGCGTCGGCCGGTGCAGGTGACCCAGGACCTGGCGAACTTCTGGCGCAGTACCTACGCCGAGGTGAAGAAGGACTTGAAAGGACGATACCCCAAGCATTACTGGCCGGATGATCCATTGGTGGCGGAGGCGACGGCGCGCATAAAACCGCGCAAAAGCTGAAGATCAACAGATCGCAGGCTATGCCAGCGCCTACGTTGGCTCGCATTCAAATGCAGGAGCCTGCGATCTTTTGACGGTCAAGCGGCCGCCCTGGCCGTCAGCTGCTCCCGACAGTAATCGGCAAACAACTGCGCCGGCTTGGTCAACTGGCCACGCTTTAACCACGCAGCCACCAGCCCGGAGCCGGTGACTGCCTCGGCGATGTCCACGCACACCACCTTCTTGCCGTCATAAGTGCATTCCGAGTGCGGCCGGGTTACCAGGATCGAGAAGCCGAATCCTTGCCCGACCATGCCCCGGACCATCTCGATCGACGGTGAGCTGAAAGCGATGTGCGGTGCCAGGTCGAGCTCTTCGAACAGGCTGACGAAGTAAGTTCGACTGGGCTGCACGTCCAGCAGAATCATCGGCTCCAGGCACAGGTCCCGCAGCGACACCTGCTTGAGCCGGGCGAATCGATGATCCTCGGGCAGCAATGCGTAAGGCCGTTGCGCCGGCATCAGCGGTTCGGTTTCGATGGTCGCATCCAGGTCGTGTTCGTACAGGATCGCCAGGTCGAAAGCGCCCGAGGTCAGACCCTGCACCAGCTCTTGCTGCTCGCCGTCGCGAATGCGGATTTTCACTCCGGGGTACAGTGCCGAGAAGCCGGCGATCAACTGCGGCAGGTACAGCGGTGCAACTGTTTCAAAGCAGCCGATATCGATTTGCCCGGCCACCACGTCGTTGTCGGCCAGGGCGTTCTGTTCGAACTCCTTGGCCATGCGCAGCAGTTCCTGGGCCTTGCGATAGAAGCGTCCACCGCTGGGCGTCAATGACACGCCCTGGGCGTGATGGCGAATCAGCAACTGCACGCCGAAGCTGTCTTCCAGGCCTTTGATCGCGGTGGAAATCGCGGGCTGGGCGATATACAGCTTGCGTGAAGCCTCGGCGACGCTGCCGCATTCGACGGTGGTGATGAAGTATTTCAGTTGACGCAGATTGTACGCAGCCACGGCAAACCTCGGATTGGATGGGTACGACATCCAGGCAATTTTGCGCCGACGGCTTCCGTTCTGACGACGGTGTTGTTGTGCCCGAACAATAACCACATAGGGCGTCACCGGGGAGATGGGTTGCCCAGTTTTTTCATGGTCTGCGAAGACATTTTTACTATTTTGGCTCGACACCGGCCTGGGCCACCATCCAAAGCGCTGGAAAAGCCCATGGAGCATCTGAACCTGCTCCAGACAGCCGCTCATAAGAAAACGGAGAACTGGCGATGACCACACCACGTGAAACCCGCGACTACCAGGCCGCCGACGCTGCGCACCACATCCACGCATTCGTTGATCAGAAGGCGCTCAACGAAGAGGGCCCGCGGGTGATGGTCCGTGGCGAACGCCTGCATCTGTGGGACAACGACGGTCGGCGTTACCTTGATGGCATGTCCGGGTTGTGGTGTACCAACCTTGGGTATGGACGCAAAGATCTGGCGGCTGCCGCATCCCGTCAGCTTGAACAGTTGCCTTACTACAACATGTTTTTCCACACCACCCACCCTCAGGTGATCGAACTCTCCGAGCTGCTGTTCAGCCTGCTGCCCGGGCAGTACAGCCATGCGATCTATACCAACTCCGGCTCCGAAGCCAACGAGGTGCTGATCCGCACCGTTCGCCGTTATTGGCAGGTGCTTGGCAAACCCGAGAAGAAGATCATGATCGGTCGCTGGAACGGCTACCACGGTTCGACCCTGGCGGCGACGGCGCTGGGCGGCATGAAGTTCATGCACGAGATGGGCGGCATGCTCCCGGACATCGAGCACATCGATGAACCGTACTTCTTCGCCCACGAAGGCAACTTGACCCCCGCTGAATTCGGCCTGCGGGCGGCGCAGCAACTGGAAGCGAAAATTCTCGAGCTCGGCGCCGACAAGGTGGCGGGTTTTATTGCCGAGCCGTTCCAGGGCGCGGGCGGCATGATCTTTCCGCCAGAAAGCTACTGGCCAGAGATCCAGCGGATTTGCCGCAAGTACGACGTGCTCTTGTGTGCCGACGAAGTGATCGGCGGCTTTGGCCGCACCGGTGAATGGTTCGCCCATGAGCACTTCGGTTCCGAACCGGACACGCTGTCGATCGCCAAGGGTTTGACCTCGGGTTACATCCCCATGGGCGCTTTGATCCTGTCGAGGAAAATGGCCCGGGTGCTGGTGGAGGAGGGCGGAGTGTTTGCCCACGGCCTGACCTATTCCGGGCACCCGGTAGCGGCGGCGGTGGCGATCGCCAATCTCAAGGCGCTGCGCGATGAAGGCGTGGTGACGCGGGTCAAGGATGACATCGGCCCCTACCTGCAACAGTGCTTGCGTGAAGTATTCGGCAATCATCCGCTGGTGGGGGATATCCAGGGCGTGGGCATGGTGGCGGCATTGCAACTGGCCGAGGACAGAACCAGCCGCAAGCGTTTTGCCAACGAGAACGATATTGCCTGGCGTTGCCGCACCCTTGGCTTTGAGGAAGGGGTCATTATCCGTTCGACCCTGGGCCGGATGATCATGGCGCCGGCGTTGATTGCCAGTCGCGAAGAGGTGGATGAACTGGTGGGCAAAACCCTCAAGGCAGTGGATCGGACTGCCCGGGAGTACGGTGTGCTCTGATACTCCAGGCAGGTCCTGCGAGAGCTATCGCGGGCAAGCCTTGCTCCCACAGAGTCTGTGGTGGTCAGACAATTTTTGGCCGGCACCCCCCTGTGGGGCATGGCTTGCCCGCGATGGCTTAATGCCATTCTGTATCCAGGTTGGATTACGGCGAAGCGGGCAACAGAAACCGCGCAATCACCGGCAAGTGATCGGAGATGCGCAACGTGTCGTCCTGCCTCACCATCGCTTCGACCCGTTTGATTCGTGGGCTGTAGAACAGGTAATCAACCGTGCGGTCCGGCCCGTTCAGGCCCGGATCATTCGGGTAGTGGGTCAGCCAGAGCGCCCGGTCGGCCCCACTGGCTTCATTGTTGGTCGGGATCATCGGGTACTTGTCCCACAGCACGTGCAGGGCGCTGTCGGCTGAGTAGGGGGTACGTTGCTCGTTGGGCAGGCGCTGGAATTGACCCAGCGGCAGCAGGTTGAAATCACCGCCCAACAGCCACGGCGTGCCTCGGCCTTCGTAGCGGTCTAGCACCTTGCCCACGGCGCTGACTTGATTCTGCAGGGTTTCGTCAGGCTGGTTGGCGCGGTCCAGGTGCGTGTTGAGCAGGGCGATCTGACCACCGTCGCTCAGCGGTAGATAAGTGACCAGCAGGGCGTTTTTCGGCTCGAACTGGCGGCTGATGAAATTGGCTGGCGCGATGGGCAGTTGCAGGCGTTCGGCGTGCTCGATCTGATAACGGCTCAGGGTCGCGAGTTGGCGGCCAACGCTGCCGTAAATATGCGGGTCGGGAACAAATTCGGCTTTCCAGTCGAAGGCGTGGGCGCTGCAGGGGTACAAATCGGCAAGTCGTTCCTGCAACAGTTTGAGCTGGTTCTGGTAGTCGCTGGCTTTGGCGCCATCGTCCAGCTCTTGCAGAAGCACCACATCCGGGAGCTCGTCGCGGATCACCCGGGCCACCTCGTCCAGGCTGAAGGCCATGTCTTCCGGCGTCGGGCCTTCGTCCTCGCCTTGGGCCAGGTCGTTCCAGAACACGTAGCGTTTACCTGCCAGGTATTGCACGTTCCACGTCATCACCTTCAGCGCCTGACCGGGCACCAGCGTGGGGGCCTGGGCGTTGCAGCTGACCGGCAACACTTCCTTGGCATCGGGGCGCCAGGTCAGGTTGGCAATCAGGGCGGCCAGGCCAATCAACAGTAGCAGGCCCAGCAGGGTGTAGCGCAGTAGACGGGTCATGGCTCGGCTTTTATCGCGTTACATAAGTTGAGCCCGAGCATAACCGAGCGCAGCAGGTAACCCCAAGGGCCGCGACCGTCAAAGCGGCCCATCGATTTTGTCGGGGGCATCGCTGATCAACATGAACAGGCGGAACAGCACCACGCTGGTGAACAGTTGCAGGAAGCTGTGGGCACTGTCGATCAGCAGTGAGAGCACCGGGTTCTGCGGCTCGGGATAAACCGCCAGGGTCGCGCCCTTGAGGATCCACAACGGGCCCATCACACACAGGATGCACACCAGGATGCGCAGGAAATTGCCGCGGGTCAGGCGCAGGCTTTCCTTCATCGCGGCCAGCGGCGCCAGGCCGCGCAGCACCAGCAGGTACTCGCCGAACGCCAGGGTCACCATCAGCCAGATGCCCGGCAGGAAATACAGCGACAGGCCGAGCAGGATCAACAGGGTGTTTAGTGCGGTGAGCAACGCAAAGCGCGGCCACAAGGTTGCCGACATGGCCAGCAGGTCGCGGGTGCGGGGTGATTCGCCCCGGCTGCGCGCGTCCAGAAACAGGATCAGGGCCGCAGTGTAGAGCGGGTAGATCAACAGGCCGACAATCACGCTGATGCCCGGGAAACTGTCCGGCTCGGTGGAGTGGTCGACCACTTGCTGCAGCAGCGCCTCGAAAATTACCAGGGGCAGGCACAGCTGCACGATCTGGCCCAGATTGCGTTTGAAGAAGTACAGGGAGTCACGCAGTACATCGAAGGCATTCATCAGTCGGTATCGCAGGTTGAAAGCAGTGGCACACTTTAACCGATGATGCGCTTTGCGGCGCAAACGTAAACGTTCGGTAAAGGTCATTGAAACATCCTGCATCAGCCTCCATTACCGTCAGGCACCCCATCCACGGCGGATGAGGACGATGAAATTCCCGGCAATCTACGAGGTCGCCATGAACAACGAAGAACAAACCCTGATCGATGGCCTGTTTTCCCGGCTGCAAGAGGCCCAGGCGCAATCTGCCCCGCGTGATGCCCAGGCCGAGGCGCGGATCAACGAGCACCTGGTTCGCCAGCCTGCGGCGGGTTATTACATGGCCCAGTCGATTCTGGTGCAGGAGGCTGCGATCAAAAGCCTTGACCTGCAGAACAAGGAGTTGACCCGGCAAGTGCAGCAATTGCAGGCTGAACTGCAGTCGGCCAAAGCGCAGCCTCCGGCTCCGGCCAGCGGTGGCTTTTTGTCGAGCATCTTTGGCGGCGGTTCCCGTGATGCGCAGCCGGCGCAATCGGCACCTGCCTCCAGCGGTGGCGGCTGGCGCGAGCCCGCCCGGCCGTCGTTCAACGCGCAACCGCCACAGCAGAACTTCGGTGCGGCCCCGCCCCAGCAGAACTATGGCGCGCAGCAGCCTGCCGGCAACAGTTTTCTCGGCGGCGCCCTGAAAACGGCGGCGGGAGTGGCGGGCGGTGTCATGCTGGCGCAGGGTATCAGCAGCCTGTTTCATCACAACCAGCAGCCTGAAGTGGTTGAAGTGATCAAGGAAGAACCGGCCCAGGTCAACGATCAGGGCGACAGCGGCAATGGCTGGGGCGATGAACAGCGGGTGGCTGACAACAACGACCAGGGCGGCTTCAGCGACGCCGACTACAGTGACGACAGCTCGTCGTTCTTCGGCGACGACGACTCCTTCGTCTGACCCTGCGGTGAGGGGCCGGCTCGCGCTTGACTGCGCAGCCGCCCCCCAAACCAGCCCGAGCGCGACCCTGCACCTTCGCCACATGGCCGATTATTCGCGGAATACGCCTGCGGGCTGGCATACTGGGCCACTTTTCGGGCCAGCTGCCCGATCCAGCCCGCGCCCTTGTGCGCGAACGAGGATGCCCGGTGAAAAAAATCGCAGTGTTCGCCGATGTCCAGAACCTCTACTACACCGTGCGTCAGGCCTATGGTTGCCATTTCAACTACGCCGCGTTGTGGGCTGATATCAGCAAGCAGGGCGAGATCGTCGAAGCCTATGCCTACGCCATCGATCGTGGCGACAGCAAGCAGCAGCAGTTCCAGCAGATCCTGCGCAACCTGGGCTTCACCGTGAAACTAAAGCCTTATATCCAGCGCAGCGATGGCTCTGCCAAGGGCGACTGGGACGTGGGGATCACGCTGGACATCATGGACGCTGCCGATCATGTCGACGAGGTGGTGCTGGCGTCCGGGGACGGTGATTTCGACATGCTGCTGGAGCGCATCATCAGCAAACATGGGGTAAAAGCGGTGGCTTACGGCGTACCGGGACTGACCGCCAACTCGCTGATCCGCGCCGCCAGCCGCTACGTGCCGATCGAAGGCGCGTTGCTGCTCAAGAATTGATTTTTACGGAGTTGAAACAGGTTTGGAACGCATAGCAGTCATCGACTTTGAAACCACCGGGATCTCCCCGAGCAGCAGCTGCCGGGCCACGGAAATTGCCGTGGTGATCCTTGAACAGGGGCGCATCGTCGAGCGTTACCAGAGCCTGATGAATGCCGGCGTACGAGTGCCGCCCTTCATCGAACAACTGACCGGCATCAGCAACGCCATGTTGCGCACTGCGCCCTCGGCGGAAAAAGTGATGAACGAGGTCAACGAGTTCGTTGGCATCACGCCGTTGCTGGCGCACAACGCCGCGTTCGACCAGAAGTTCTGGGATTTCGAGCTGGGGCGCATCAAGCGCACCCGCCTGCAGAACTTCGCCTGCTCGCTGTTGCTGGCCCGCCGCCTGATGCCCGCTGCGCCGAATCATAAGCTGGGCACGCTGACCACCTTCGCCCAACTGCCCCACACCGGCCAGGCTCACCGGGCCATGGCCGACGCCGAGATGGCCGCCAACCTGACGGCGCATCTGGCGCAGGAGTTGCGGCAAAAGCATGGGTTGCGAGAGTTGTCCCATGATTTGCTGGTGAGCTTGCAGAAAGTACCGGCGGCGAAGATCAATGAGCATCTCAAGCGTCATCGCGGGTTCTAGGAACAGAAAGTGTACCGGCGCTAAAAATCGCTTTTGTAACTTATTTTTACCTGCTCGCTTTCCTAGAATGCCTGTTCTCCTGTCCTGCCCGCGAGCCTCCCAATGTCTGCTCCACGTCGCTTTCCCTTACCGTTGATCGCCGCTTTTTTTGCGTTGTACGTGATTTGGGGCTCGACCTACCTGGTGATTCGCATCGGGGTGGAATACTGGCCACCGCTTCTGCTCGCCGGGATCCGCTTCGTCATCGCGGGCTCCTTGATGTACGCCTTTCTACGCTGGCGCGGGGCGCCAGCGCCGACGTGGGCACAGTGGAAGGCGGCGGGAATCATCGGGATTTTGCTGCTGACCTGCGGTAATGGCGCGGTCAGTGTGGCCGAGCACACCGGGGTCGCTTCGGGCGTGGCGGCCCTGGCAGTGGCGACGGTGCCGTTGTTTACCTTGCTCTGCGGCTATTTCTGGGGCGCGCGTAACACGCGTCTCGAATGGGCCGGAATCGTGCTCGGGTTGATCGGCATCGCCATGTTGAATCTGGGTTCCAACCTGCAATCGAGCCCGCTGGGCGCCGCCCTGCTGATCTTCGCGGCAGCGGCCTGGGCCTTCGGCTCGGTGTGGAGCAAGCATCTGCCGCTGCCCCAGGGCGCGATGGCCAGCGCCGTGGAAATGCTGGTCGGCGGCGTGGCGTTGTTAATCGCCAGTGCACTCAGCGGTGAACACCTGGACAGCCTGCCACCGATCGAGGGCTGGGCCGCGCTGGCCTACCTGACGTTCTTCGGCTCGATCATCGCTTTTAACGCCTACATGTACCTGTTGAAAAACGTCCGTCCCGCTGCCGCGACCAGTTATGCCTACGTCAACCCGGCCGTCGCGGTGTTGCTGGGCATCGTGTTTGTCGGCGAGACCATCGGAATAGAGGAGGCGCTGGCGATGGCGGTGATCATCAGTGCGGTGGTATTGATCGGCTTGCCGCAGTGGCGCCGCCCGCCAGTCAAACCCACTGCAGCGGTGCCGACAGAATCCCGAGTGAATTAGGGTAAACTGCGCGGTATTGCACACTCGTTTTGCACAACCGCGCTGAATTTTCCTACGGTAATCCCATGACTTTCGCCTCCCTTGGCCTGATCGAACCCTTGCTGCGCTCTTTAGAGACGCTCGGCTACCAGACTCCTACGCCGGTTCAGGCGCAAGCCATTCCGGCGGTGCTGGCCGGTCGCGACCTGATGGCTGCGGCCCAGACCGGCACTGGCAAAACGGCCGGTTTCGCCCTGCCGCTCCTGCAACTGCTGGCCATGGAAGGGCCGAAAGTCACGGCCAACTCGGTACGCGCGCTGATCCTGGTGCCGACTCGCGAGCTGGCGGAGCAGGTTCACGAGGCCGTGCGTCAGTACGCCGAAAACCTGCCGTTGAGTACGTATGCCGTGTACGGCGGCGTCAGTATCAACCCGCAGATGATGAAGCTGCGCAAAGGCGTGGACCTGTTGGTCGCAACACCGGGCCGTTTGCTGGACCTGTTCCGCCAGAACGCGCTCAAGTTCAACCAGCTGCAAACCCTGGTGCTGGACGAAGCCGATCGCATGCTCGACCTCGGCTTTTCCGAGGAACTGGGCAACATCTACAAAGCGTTGCCGAAGAAGCGCCAGACCCTGCTGTTCTCCGCGACCTTCTCGGATGCAATTCGCACACTGGCCGGGCAAATGCTCAACGACCCGCTGCTCATCGAAGTCAGCCCGCGCAACGTAGCGGCCAACACGGTCAAGCAGTGGGTGGTGACGGTCGACAAGAAGCGCAAGCCGGAGCTGTTCATTCATCTGCTGCGCAAGGGCAAGTGGAAACAGGTGCTGGTGTTCGCCAAGACCCGTAACGGTGTGGACGCGCTGGTGGAGAAACTCCAGGGCCTGGGCGTCAACGCCGACGGTATCCACGGCGACAAGCCGCAAGCGACCCGCCAGCGTGCGCTGGACCGCTTCAAGGCCAGCGAAGTGCAGATCCTGGTGGCCACTGACGTCGCGGCTCGTGGCCTGGACATCGAAGACCTGCCGCTGGTGGTCAACTTCGACCTGCCCATCGTTGCTGAAGACTATATTCACCGCATCGGTCGTACCGGCCGTGCGGGTGCGACCGGGCAGGCTATTTCCCTGGTCTGCGCCGATGAAGTGAATTTGCTGTCGGCCATCGAGACGTTGACGCGTCAGACGCTGCCCCGGCAGATGGAGCATGATTTCGAGCCGGAGCATCGCGTGCCGGACACCGATGCCAGCGGCCAGGTGGTCAAGAAGCCGAAAAAGCCGAAGAAACCCAAGACTTCCGGCGGCGGCAAACGCAATCTGGGCAAGTGGGTCGAGAGCGCAGAAGCATCGACGCCAGAGCCTTCGATCAAGCCTGTGCGCAAGGTGCCGGTGTTTAATACCGGGCCGCGCAAGAAGAAACCTTAACGGGTGCGGTGGTAGCCAGGCCGCCATCGCGAGCAGGCTCGCGATGGACCGCCTCGGTCTTCAATCTTTGCGCTGCAACCACTCCAGCATCCCCAGCCCCGCGGCCCGACCACTGGCGAAGCACGCGGTCAGCAGGTAGCCGCCAGTCGGCGCCTCCCAGTCCAGCATCTCACCGGCGCAAAACACTCCGGGGAGTTGCTTGAGCATCAGTCGCTCATCCATCGCTTCGAATCGCACGCCACCGGCGCTGCTGATCGCCTCGTCCAGCGGACGCGTTTTCACCAGGGTCACGGGCAGCGCCTTGATTGCCCGGGCCAGCCGCACGGTATCGGCAAAATCCGCCGCTGCAACCCGCTCTCGCAGCAACGCCGCTTTCACCCCATCGATCCCCAATTGATTGTGCAAGTGCTTGGACATGGAGCGCGAGCCACGGGGTTTATCCAGTGCTGCCTGGATTTTATCCACAGGCCGTCCCGGCAGCAGATCGATATGCACAGTGGCCGCGCCATCGCGATTGATGGCCTGGCGAATCGGCGCTGACAGGGCGTAGATCAGGCTGCCTTCAATTCCGGTGGCCGTGATCACGCATTCGCCCAGGCGCGGCACGTCGTCATCCAGGCCAATGGCGATGTTTTTCAGCGGCGCGCCGGCGAATTTACTGACCATCAAATCGCTCCAGGCCTGCACCTCGAAGCCGCAATTGCTCGGTTGCAACGGTGCCAGCTGCACCCCGCACTGTTCCAGGGGCAGCATCCAGGCGCCATCCGAGCCGAGTCGCGCCCAGCTGCCACCGCCCATGGCGAGCAGCGTAGCGTCTGGCGTAATGGTTATTTCGCCCTCGGGGCTGTCGATGCGCGATCCACCCTGCGAATCCCAGCCGAGCCAGCGGTGGCGGGTGTGGATAACTACGCCGGCTTCGCGCAGACGTTTGAGCCAGGCGCGCAGCAGCGGGGCGGCTTTCATGTCTGTGGGAAATACTCGGCCGGAGCTGCCGACAAAGGTCTCAATGCCCAGGTCATGTATCCATTGGCACAGCGCGTCGGCGCCAAATGCCCGCAGCAGTGGTGCGATTTGCGGGGCGCGTTCGGCATAGCGCGAGAGAAAGGCCGGATAGGCTTCGGAATGGGTGATGTTCATGCCCCCGACCCCGGCCAGCAGGAATTTGCGCCCCACCGACGGCATGCCGTCGTACAGGTCGACCTTGCAACCGGCCCGGCTCAACACTTCGGCGGCCATCAAGCCGGCGGGGCCGCCGCCGATGATGGCGACTTGCGGGGGGAGGGTGGTCGAGGGTTGGGTCATCTTCAACGCTGCGCAGTGACGGAATAGGGCGGGCATTCTACCAGCCCGACACACTCTCTTGTGGGCCCCGACCAAGCCCGCTTGCACGGACGATTAGTTGTGTGTTCGAGAGTGGTCAAAAAACAACCAGTGCTTCGCACGCCATAGCCAGTATGGCTTGCAGCGCCTTTCTCTCAGGTTATCCACAGGCAGTTCCACAGGCATTGTGGGTAACCAGCCATACCTCAGTGACAACCTGATGACTGCCAGACCCGCTGAGCGCTGTGATGCAGAATCCCGTGGCGCCGCGCCAGGGCCTTGCGGTCTTTGCTGTAGCCCCCACCAATGACTCCGACCACGGGAATGTCCCGGCCAAGGCAGTGGCGCATCACGCTTTCATCGCGGGCGGCGACGCCTTCGTCCGTCAGCTTCAGGTAGCCGAGGGCGTCGTCCTTGTGCACGTCGACCCCGGCGTCATACAGCACCAGGTCCGGCTGGTAGAGCGGCAGCAGATAATTGAGCGCATCGTCCACGACCTTCAGGTAAGCGGCATCGCCCATGCCCATCGGTAATGGAATGTCCCAGTCACTTTCGGCTTTGCGTGCAGGAAAATTCTTTTCGCAGTGCAAGGAAACAGTGACCGCGTCCGGGGTGTTGTGCAGGATGCGTGCAGTCCCGTCGCCCTGGTGTACGTCGCAATCGAAGATTAGCACCCGATTCACCCGGCCACTTTCCAGCAAATAGCGGCTGATAACCGCCAGATCGTTAAAAATGCAGAATCCGGCTGGATAATCGTAATGCGCATGGTGGGTGCCACCGGCCAGGTGGCAGGCGAGCCCGTGTTCCAGCGCTTGCTCCGCTGCCAGCAGCGAGCCGCCGACTGCCCGCACGGTGCGCCGGGCCAGGGCTTCGCTCCAGGGCAGGCCAAGGCGGCGCTGGTCTTCGCGGGACAACTCGCCTTCCATGTAGCGCGCGATGTATCCGGGGTCATGTGCCAGGGCGAGAATCTGCGACGGGCACAGTGGCGGGCGCAGCAGGTCGGCGTCCCGGGTCAGGCCGCTGTCCACCAGGTGGTCACGCAGCAAGCGGAACTTGTCCATGGGGAAGCGGTGGTCCGCCGGGAAGTCGGGACTGTAGTCTTCGTGGTAGATCAACGGCAGCGGCATGGCGGTTTTATCTGGAAGGAACGCAGGAAAGAATCAGGGATCCTACCAGCGATCTAGACTTGCGACATGGAAAGGGGAGCACGATGGAGCCGATACTGGAACTCGAGAGCGCGCGACTGTTGTTGCGACAATGGAGCGATGCGGATTTGCCTGAATTTGCGGCCATGTGCGCCGATCCGCAGGTGATGCGCTATTTTCCGGCGCCGTTGAGCCGCCTGGAAAGCGCGTCGCTGATCGGGCGCATTCGTGGCCACTTTGCCGAGCACGGATTCGGCCTGTGGGCGCTGGAGCGCAAGGACACCGGTGCGTTTATCGGCTTTACCGGCCTGGGCGTGGTGGGTTTTGATGCGCCTTTTACCCCGGCGGTCGAAATCGGCTGGCGCCTGGCGCGTGAGCATTGGGGACTGGGTTACGCCAGCGAAGCGGCCTGGACCGCTCTGCGCTGCGGCTTTGACCGCCTCGGGCTGAACGAGGTGGTGGCGTTTACCGCGCAAGCCAATCTGCCGTCGGAGAAAGTCATGCAAGCCATCGGAATGCACCATGATTCAGCCGATGACTTCGATCATCCCAAGCTCGCCGCCGGACATCCACTGGAGCACCATGTGTTGTATCGCATCAGCCGTGAACAATGGCTGCAAACCCTGCATGGCTAAGCCGGCGCGGACGTTTACAATGGCTCCCATGATGGCGCTGGCCAGAAATTGAATTGTTCGTCGCAGCCAAGACTGCGCGGCATTGTGTTGTGTTAGGAGAGTCTGAATGAGCCAAGTGTTGGATGATCTGGTCGACCTGTTGACCCTGGAACCGATCGAAGAAAACCTGTTTCGCGGCCGCAGCCAGGATTTGGGTTTTCGCCAGTTGTTCGGCGGCCAGGTCATCGGGCAGTCCCTTTCGGCAGCCAGTCAGACAGTGGAAGAGGCGCGCCATGTGCACTCGATGCACGGTTACTTCCTGCGTCCGGGGGACTCTGCGCTGCCGGTGGTGTATCAGGTCGATCGAGTGCGTGATGGCGGCAGTTTCAGCACCCGCCGGGTGACGGCAATCCAGAAGGGCAACCCGATCTTCACCTGCAGCGCTTCGTTCCAGTACGACGAAAAGGGCTTCGAGCACCAGGCACAGATGCCGGTGGTGGTCGGCCCGGAAAACCTGCCGTCGGAGCTCGAACTCACCCAGCAGCGTGCCCACCTGATTCCGCAACACATGCGCGAAAAGCTGCTGTGCCCCAAGCCCATCGAATTCCGTCCGGTGACCGAGGAAGACCCCTACAACCCGCAACCCTCAGATCCCGTCAAGTACGTCTGGTTTCGCGCCGACGGCGCCTTGGCCGATACCCCGGCGCTGCATAAATATCTGATGGCCTATGCTTCGGATTTCGGCCTGTTGACCACCTCGATGCAGCCCCATGGCAAGTCGGTGTGGCATCAGGACATGCAGGTGGCCAGCCTTGATCACGCGCTGTGGTTCCACGCCGACCTGCGTGCCGATGACTGGCTGCTGTACGCGATGGACAGCCCTTGGGCGGGCAATTCCCGCGGTTTCTCCCGGGGCAGCGTGTTCAATCGCGCCGGGCAACTGGTGGCCTCGGTGACCCAAGAAGGCCTGATCCGTCACCGCAAGGACTGGGCATGAGCCTGGCGGCGGTGCGGCACTGGGTGTTCGACATGGACGGCACCCTGACGGTGGCCGTGCATGACTTCGCGGCTATCCGCGTGGCATTGGCCATCCCCGCCGAAGACGACATCCTGACTCATCTCGCGGCCCTGCCGGCGCAGGAAGCCGCCGCCAAGCATGCGTGGTTGCTGGAGCACGAGCGTGACCTGGCCCTGGGTTCGAAACCCGCACCGGGTGCCGTGGAACTGGTGCGCGAGTTGGCCGGACGCGGCTATCGCCTGGGTATCCTGACGCGCAATGCCCGCGAGCTGGCGCACGTCACGCTGGAGGCGATCGGCCTGGCCGACTGCTTTGCGGTCGAGGATGTGCTGGGGCGCGACGAAGCGCCGCCGAAGCCTCATCCAGGAGGCCTGCTCAAATTAGCCGATGCGTGGAAGGTCCCGACAAGCGATATGGTGATGGTTGGCGATTACCGGTTTGACCTGGATTGTGGGAGAGCGGCCGGAGCGCGCACGGTGCTGGTGAACTTGCCGGATAATCCGTGGCCGGAGTTGACCGATTGGCATGCGGTGGATTGTGTGGCGTTGCGCGAAATGCTTTCGGCTTGAGGGCCCCATCGCGGGCAAGCCTTGCTCCCACAGAGTAAGCGGTGCCGCTATTGAAAGGTGGATACGCCAAATCTTGGGAGCAGGCTTGCCCGCGATGGCTGCATTCGCCGCACTGCAAGTGCTACTGACCAAAGAGCGCCCTGCGCCCCTCAGGTGAGGTAAACATCCCATCCCCATCATGCCCGACCCCGGGCACTTCGATCAGTTGCTGATTCAAACCCTGGGGATGGTCGCGCTTCAAATACTCAAAATAATTGCGCCCGCGCGCCAAACGATTCGCACCCTGGGCTTTCGCTTCGCAGCTTTTGTCCAGGGCAGGATGATTCGGATCGATATCCTGCTGGCCCAGCAAGTAAACGACATCGCGTTTGACGTAACTGGCCTCCAGCGCCGCGGGCGTCTGGCCCTCGGCATACGCAGGCAGATCCGCCAGCCCGTATTTCCAGCGATTGTAATCCGCACAGCCGGCATGGCTGAACGCCACCGGCCGACGTTCATCGAAATAGGCGTAGGAGGACGGGTTGGCAATCACATAACGCACCCGAACTCCGGCGGCGTCGAGTTCCGGTTGATCATGACCCAGCAGCGCATAACGCTGGACCACCTGAGCGCCGCCAGAGTGTCCGGCGATCACCACTTCCTTGAGCGCCGGGAACTGTTGCCGGTCAGCGAACCGGCCAATGATCTGGTCCATTGCCCCGTACGAACTGAGGGCAAAAGGCGCCGTGGACAATCCACCGGCCATCCATTCATTGCCTTGCCAACGCAAAACCGTGTCGGCCAATGGATGCAGCGCGACGTCGGTTTCATTGAGAAATTGCGGGGCGATCACCAGCGTGGTCGACGCCTGTCCCGCTTGCTCGGCCGCGTGTTCGGCGGTTTTGCGGTAGGTTTCGGCGTTGCGTAGCCGGCCATGGATAATGATCAGCACCCGTTCGATGGTCGCCGGTGCCGGGCCGATACCGACGGCCATTTCGCCTTCCTTCAACAACAGGCGACCGGGGCTGATGTCCCGCACACCGTGGTCGGCAGCCTGGGAACTGGTGCAGGTGATCAACAGGACCAGCCACCACTTGTTCATCTACAGGTTTTTCGCGGCGAAGGTGTCGCACTGGCTGATCTGGCCCTGGGCGAACCCGGTTTTGAACCAGCGTACCCGTTGCGCCGAAGTGCCATGGGTGAACGAGTCCGGAACCACGCGCCCCTGGCCGCGCTGTTGCAGGCGATCGTCGCCAATGGCGTTGGCCGCATTCAAGGCTTCTTCGATGTCGCCGGGTTCGAGCCAGTTCAGCCGTTGCTGGGCATTATTGGCCCACACGCCGGCCAGGCAATCAGCCTGAAGTTCCTGGCGTACCAGCAAACCGCCATCGCCTTCCATTTGCCGCCCTTGCTGGCGAGCAGCCTGGATTTTTGCCGAGACGCCGAGCAGGGTTTGCACATGGTGGCCAACTTCGTGAGCGATCACATAGGCCTGCGCGAAGTCACCGGCTGCGGAAAAGCGCTGCGACATTTCCTGGAAGAAGCTGGTGTCCAGGTAGACCTTCTGATCCGCCGGGCAGTAGAACGGCCCGGTGGCCGAGGTGGCCATCCCGCAGGCGGAGTTGACCCTGCCGCTGAACATCACCAGGGTCGGGTCCTTGTACTGCCGGCCGGCCTGCTGAAAAATCTGGCCCCAGGTGTCTTCGGTATCTCCGAGAATCGAGCGCACGAATTCTGCGCCTTCGTCATTGGCCGGTGGCGCCTTGCGGCTCTGGGTGGTGGCCGGTGCCGACTGTTCGCTCATCTGCCCGGTCAATTGCCCGAGAATCTGCAGTGGGTCCTGGCCGGTGATCCAGCCTATGCCGACAATCAGAATGATCGCCGTCAGGCTCAACCCTTTGCCGCCACCGAAGCGCATCCCGCCGCCACCACCGCCCACGTCATCTCCACGGGCGTCGACCACGTTGTCGCTGCGTCGGCCTTTTTTCCATAGCATGGGTGAGCCCTCTTTCCTTAATCTGGTGAAGATGCGTGGTGATGAGTGTTGCTGGTGTGCAGGAGCCACGCCAGTCCGGTCGTCTGACAGCTGCGGGGCAGACCGGTTCCAGATTTCGCATTTCCAGCATTGTCTTTTAGAATCGATAAAACCTTTCTCGTGGACCCTCTCATGGCCGGCAGTCAGATTGAACGCGTTTTCAGCGTGCTGGAAACCCTTACCGGTGAACCCAGGGGCGTACCGATGCAGGTATTGTCCGAACAGCTGGGGATTCCCAAGAGTGCCACCCACCGTTTGCTGACCGAGCTGATCCGCCTGGGTTATGTGCGGCAGAATCCGGATAATCTGCGCTATCACTTATCGACCAGGCTGGTCGCCATGGGCTTTCGCTACCTGTCTCGCAGCGGCGGGGATATCGTCCAGCCGGTACTCGATCGGCTGGCCGAGGAAACGGGCGAACTGGTTCGCCTGGGGGTGATCTCGGGGGAGCGACTGACTTGGATCGCCAAATCCCAGGGCGCGCGTTCCGGCTTGCGTTATGACCCCGACATGGGGCGCGATGCCCCGCTGTTCTATACCGCCTCGGGGCATGCGTGGCTGGCGAGCCTGTCCGATGCCGAAGCCTTGGCGCTGGTTGAACGCCAGGCCGGCGACACATTGCCAGCACCCGGGCCGAATGCGCCGCGTTCGAACATTGAACTGCTGGAGCATCTGCGCCAGGGACGCGAACAGGGTTATGCCTGGGTAGAGGAGAGTTCGGCGGTGGGGACCTCGGCCATTGCCGCAGTGGTGCGCCATCCGCTGGATGCACGGGTGATAGGCGTGCTGAGTATTGCCGGCCCCAGCGCTCGGTTGCCGGGTGCGCGGTTACACGATCTGGCGCCGCTGCTGTTGCAGTTCACCGAAGAGCTGTCGGCGGCCAGCCAGGCGTCGGAGTTTTTCAACGGTTGATTGTTCCAGGCGAGCGCAATGGCCGTGATGGAAAATCTGTACGCTGTTCGCACGCTTTCTCGGCTTGTTGGTTTGAAAAAATGGAACAACGTTCTAAAATATTGATCCGTTGGCTTGTTATTCCTTTCAGAGAGCATCGCCTTGACGTCACGTATCAGCACTCCGCTCTCCGGCGTCAACCAACCCTTCAAGGGCATCTTGCTGATCGTTGTCGCGACCTTCCTGTTTTCCAGTCACGACGCGTTGTCAAAATACCTGTCGGGGTTCTATCCAATCGTCATGGTGGTGTGGGCCCGTTATGTGGTGCACACCTTGCTGATGGCGGGGATCTTCCTGCCGCAGTCGGGCTTGCGCGTGCTGCGTACCAAACGCCCGCTGCTGCAGCTGGTCAGGGCCTTGTGCCTGCTCGGCACCAGTCTGTTTTTTACCACCGGCCTGCAGTACATCCCCCTGGCGGAAGCTACGGCAGTCAACTTTCTGGCCCCGGTGCTGGTCACGGCTCTGTCGGTGCCACTGCTGCGCGAGCACGTGACCCGCGGCCAGTGGATCGCGGTGATTTGCGGATTCATCGGCGTGTTGATCATCGTTCACCCGGGTGGTGAGCTGTTCACGCCGGCGGTGCTGCTGCCCTTGTGCTCGGCGCTGTTTTTCTGTTTTTACCAGTTGTTGACCCGCAAGCTCAGCGAGATCGACAGCCCGACCACCAGCAACTTCTTCGCCGGTTTGTGCAACACACTGGTGATGAGCGCGCTGGTACCGTTTTTCTGGCAGGTACCGACCCTGGGTCATGGGTTGCTCATGGTGGCGCTGGGGGCTTGCGGGATGACTGCGCACTTGTTCCTGACCCAGGCATTCCGCTACGCGGCCCCGGCGTTGCTGGCGCCTTTCGGTTATTGCCAGATCGTCTTCGCCGGGTTGCTGGGCTGGCTGCTGTTCTCCCACACGCCGACCCTGACCACGATCATCGGGATTGCGGTGATCTGTTGCAGCGGGTTGGCAGCGGTGTGGCAGCAGAGTCGCCGCTAGAGAGCGTGGGCAGGCCTGGAATCAGGCCTGCCGCAGGAGATTTCAGTCGATAACGGAAGGGATCTTGCGCGGCGCCATGAAGTACATCCAGATCAGCGCGATGAAGTACATCGCCGGAATCATGGTGAACAGTACGGTGTAGTTGTTATTGGTGATGGTCAGGATATGGCCGACCAGCTGGGTCATGAACATCCCGCCAATCGCGGCGCACATGCCGCCGAAACCGAACACGGTACTCATCATGTGCTTGGGCGTGTAGTCCATCACCAGGCTCCAGATATTCGCCGTCCAGGCCTGGTGCGCGCCGATGGCCAGCGAGATCGCGGCTACGGCAACCCACAAACTGCTGGAACCTGCCGCCATGACCACGCCGACGATGCAGCAGGCAAACAGGAACATGGACATCAGTCGCGCCTTGATCGGATTGATCCCGCGGCCAATCAGGAACGAAGACAGGATCCCGCCGCCGACGCTGCCGAAGTCAGCCGTCACATAGATGATGATCAGCGGGATGCCCATCTGGGTCACGTTGATCCCCAGGTTGTATTGCTGGTTAAGGAACGGCGGCAGCCAGTACAGGTAGAACCAGAACACCGGCGCGGTCATCGAGTAAGCGAGGGCGAAGGCCCACGTGCCGCGCATGCGCAGGATTTTCGAGAAAGGCACGCGGGTTTGTTCCGGCTCGACCTCCTGCTGGATGTAGTCCAGTTCCGATTGTCTGACGCTTGGGTGATCTTCCGGGTTGAAGTACTTCAAACCCCAGAACAACAGCCAGATCCCGCCCAGTGCCGACATGCACAGGAATGCGGCCTGCCAGCCCCATACGTGCAGAATCAGCGGCAGCAGCATTGGGGTGAACATCGCGCCGACGTTGGTCCCGGCATTGAAGATCCCGGTGGCCACGGCGCGTTCGCCGGCGGGGAACCACAGCCGGGTGGTCTTGACGCAGGCCGGATAGTTGGCCGCTTCGGTTAGCCCGAGGATGAACCGGCAGACCATGAAACCGACCGCCGAAGTCGCCAGGCCATGCGCGCCGGTCGCCAGGCTCCACAACAGGACGGCGCAGAAAAACACCCGCTTTACGCCGACCCGATCAATCAACCGGCCCTGCAGGACAAAGCCGATGGCGTAGCCGACCTGGAACCAGAAGTTGATGTTGGCGTAATCCATCGCCGTCCAGCTCATCTCCTTGGCCAGGATCGGCTGCATGACGCCCAGCGCGGCGCGGTCGATATAGTTCAGCGTTGTAGCGAAAAACACCAGTGCCAGCATGCCCCAACGGGTCTTGCCGACTGCCATGGCGCCTCGAACTTTGTCGCCAATGCCACCGGTGGCAGGAATCATGGAGGAACGCTCCACGGAAGAGCTTTGAGAAGGAGTCATTTAAGCCACCGATTATTTTTATGTGGTGTTTTGAATCTATGTTCATCGGGCCGACCTGTGACCGCACCCAATGTGGAGTTGATGGTGGGCAGTGGACGAAAAATCGTCAATTCGCCAAGCGGCATTTTGTTCGATAATCGCACATAAAACTAACCGGATAGTACACTTTGAATTGCTGTGCGAGACTGCCAGCCTAATAATTCCCCCAACAGAAAATGCGGTCCCCCTGTAGGAGCTGCCGAGTGAAACGAGGCTGCGATGTTTTGACTTTGTTTTGATCGCAAGATCAAAACATCGCAGCCTCGTGTCAATCGACAGCTCCTACGCTGGGAGCATGCAATACCCCCAATAAGATCTCCACCACCGGGAGTCGAAAGATGCAGCGTTCCATTGCCACCGTTTCCTTGAGCGGTACCCTGCCGGAAAAACTCGAAGCCATTGCCGCCGCCGGCTTTGACGGGGTGGAGATTTTCGAGAACGACCTTCTCTACTACGACGGCAGTCCGCGGGAAATTAAACAGATGTGTGCCGATCTCGGCATCGCCATCACACTGTTCCAGCCTTTTCGCGACTTCGAAGGATGCCGCCGCGACCGCCTGCCGCGCAACCTGGAGCGGGCCGAGCGCAAATTCGACCTGATGCAGGAGCTGGGTACCGACCTGGTGCTGGTGTGCAGCAACGCCTCGGCCGACTCCCTGGGGGATGAACAGATTCTGGTCGACGACTTACGCCTGCTGGCCGAGCGCGCAGGTGCCCGAGGCCTGCGCATCGGCTACGAAGCGCTCGCCTGGGGACGGCACGTCAACACCTGGCAGCAGGTCTGGAACATTGTGCGTCAGGCCGATCATCCGAGTCTCGGCGTGCTGCTCGACAGCTTCCACACCTTGTCACTCAAGGGTGACCCCGCGGCGATCGCCGAGATTCCCGGCGACAAGATCTTCTTTGTGCAGATGGCCGACGCGCCGATCCTGGCCATGGATGTGCTGGAATGGAGCCGGCACTTCCGTTGCTTCCCAGGCCAGGGTGAATTCGATCTTCCCGGCTTCCTCGCACCGATCATCAAGAGCGGTTACACCGGGCCACTCTCGCTGGAGATTTTCAACGACGGCTTCCGCGCCGCGCCACCTCGGGCCAACGCCGCCGATGGCCTGCGCTCGCTGCTGTATCTTGAGGAGAAAACCCGCGAGCGCCTCGCGCAGGAGGCCAAGCCGGTGGCCAGCCCTGAAATTCTGTTCGAAACGCCCAAGGCCAGCGAGTACAACGGCATCGAATTTCTCGAATTCGCCGTTGACGAAAGCCTTGGCGCCAAGCTTTCCCATTGGCTGGAGCGGCTGGGCTTCGTCAAGGCCGGGCAGCATCGCTCCAAGAGCGTGAGCCTGTTGCGTCAAGGCGACATCAACCTGATCCTCAACTCCGAGCCTTACTCCTTCGCCCACAGTTTTTTTGAAGCCCACGGTCCTTCGCTGTGCGCCACCGCCGTGCGGGTGAAAGACAGCGGCAGTGCCCTGGCTCGCGCGGTCGCCTACAAGGGCCAGCCCTATCGTGGGCTGGTAGGCCCCAACGAGCTTGAACTGGCCGCAGTGCGCGCGCCGGATGGCAGCCTGATCTATCTGGTCGACCAGCATGCCGACGTCTATGGCACCGACTTCAACCTGCAACCGGTCGCCCAGGCGAGCGGCGGGCTCAAGCGAATCGACCATATGGCCATGGCGCTGCCGGCTGACAGCCTCGACAGCTGGGTGCTGTTCTACAAGAGCCTGCTGGATTTTGAAGCGGACGACGAAGTGGTGCTGCCCGATCCTTATGGCCTGGTGAAAAGCCGGGCATTGCGCAGCCGCGACAGCTCGATCCGTCTGCCGCTCAATATCTCCGAGAACCGCAACACCGCGATCTCCCACGCGTTGTCGAGTTATCGCGGTTCCGGTGTGCATCACATCGCGTTTGACTGCGATGATATTTTTGCTGAGGTCAGTCGTGCAAAAGAGGCCGGAGTGCCGCTGCTGGATATTCCGCTCAACTATTACGACGACCTGGCTGCGCGCTTCGATTTCGACGACGAATTCCTCAGCGAACTGGCGTACTTCAACGTGCTGTACGACCGTGATGCCCAGGGTGGCGAGCTGTTTCATGTTTACACCGAGCCGTTTGAAGGGCGATTTTTCTTCGAAATCATCCAGCGCAAAAACGGCTATGCCGGATACGGCGCGGCCAACGTCGCCGTGCGCTTGGCGGCCATGGCCAAGTCTCGAAGCGGGGCCGTGCGTCAGGCAAAGTTGTAGGAAATTGGTAAGCTCCTGTGCAAACCCATGCCGCGCGGCTTCCTTCGCCGTGCGGCGCGGCCCATAATCGCCGCCTGTGCAGTGATGGCCGTGAGCCCGCGATGACAATAATTTCAGAACTCTCCGCAGCGCCTGACAAATCCCTTGCCGAGCCGCGCAAGAGCCGCAAGAACAACCCGGAAAAGACCCGCGAGAACATTCTTCAAGAGGCCATTGTCGAGTTCGTGCAGCAGGGGCTTTCCGGTGCGCGGGTCGATGCGATCGCCGAGCGCATCCACACCTCCAAGCGCATGATCTACTACTACTTCGGCAGTAAGGAACAGCTCTACGTCGAGGTGCTGGAAAAGTTGTACGGCGACATCCGCACCACTGAAAACCGCCTGCACCTGACCGAACTGCCCCCGGTGGAAGCGATCCGACGCCTGGTGGAGTTCACGTTCGACCACCATGACCGCAACGTCGATTTCGTGCGCATCGTGTGCATCGAGAACATTCACAACGCCGAATACGTGAAGCGCTCCGATGCGATCAAGACCATGAACACCACGGTGCTCGATTCACTGGGCGTCATTCTGCGTCGTGGTGCCGAGGAGGGGGTGTTCCGTGCGGGTCTCGACCCGCTGGACGTGCATCTGCTGATGAGTTCGTTCTGCTTCTACCGAGTGTCGAACCGCCATACCTTTGGCGAGATTTTCCAGATCGACCTGCCGGATGAAGGCATCAAGCAGCGCCATCGGGAAATGATCTGCGAGTCGGTCCTGCGCTACCTCAAGGCATGAACCCAGGATCGCAGCCCCTGCCGAACGCTGCGATCTGATTTTTCTGTGTTTACCCGACCATCCCCTGGAAATGCGCCAGCATCCGCTGCGCATCGGGCGCCACGCCACTGAACAGCTCAAACGCCTTCACCGCCTGAAACACCGCCATGTTGCCGCCGTCCAGGGTCCGGCATCCCAGGGCGCGGGCCTGGCGCAGCAGTTCAGTCTCCAGCGGGAAGTACACGATCTCCGCCACCCACAATTCCCGGCGCAGCAATTCCACCGGCACCGGCGTGCCCGGCAGTTTTTTCATGCCCATGGGCGTGGTGTTCACCAGGCCGTCGGCCACGGCCAGTGCGCCAGGTAAATCTTGCCCGGCAACCGCGCGGCCAGCACCGAAATGCTGGTTGAGATTATCTGCCAGGGCTTGGGCGCGACGGATCTCCACATCAAAAATGCTCAGCAGCTGTGTGCCTTCGCTCAGCAGCGCGTGGGCCACCGCCGCACCGGCTCCGCCAGCACCCATCTGCACCACGCGTGCCACGCCAACGCCCGGCAAGCCGCGGCGAAAACCTTCGGCAAATCCCAGGCAGTCGGTGTTATGGCCGATGCGTTTACCTTCCTTCAGCACCACTGTATTTACCGCGCCAATTCCCCGGGCTTCCGGCGACAGTTCGTCAAGCAGGGGAATGATGGTTTGCTTGCAGGGGAAGGTGATGTTTAGCCCCGTGAAGTTCATGCGCTCGGCGGCCAGCAGCAAGTCGGGCAGGGCGCCGCTGTCGAGTTGCAACTGGTCGAGATCGATCAGGCGATAGAGGTAGCGCAAGCCTTGGGCATCGCCCTCGTGTTCGTGCAGCGCCGGGGTGCGCGACGCCTGGATGCCAGCGCCGATCAGGCCGGCCAGTACCACGTTATGCGGGTCCATGGTGCTCACCCTTTCAACTGCTGGCGAAAGTGGTCCAGTGCCAGGCGATAACCATGGCTGCCGAAACCGGCCATCACCGCCATGGCCACCGCAGAGACGAACGAGTGGTGACGAAAGGGTTCACGGGCATGAACGTTGGACAGATGAACCTCGATCACTGGCAATTCACTGGCTACCAGGGCATCACGGATCGCGACCGAGGTATGGGTCCAGGCTGCCGGATTGATCACGATGCCTGCGCAGCGCCCGCGGGCGGCGTGAATCCAGTCCAGCAATTCACCTTCATGATTGGTCTGGCGGAATTCCACGCGCAGTCCGAATTCTTCTGCGGCGCGACCGCACAGCGCGGAAATGTCCGCCAGGGTTTCATGGCCATAGTTGGCCGGTTCGCGGGTGCCGAGCAGATTCAGGTTTGGGCCGTTAAGCACCAGGACAATAGGGTCCATGGGTATCTCCACTTATTATTGTTGGCGTTGGCCGATGGTCTCAGCCTGTGGAGATAAAATGTACTAGTTGGTTAATTTGGTCAATTGACGAGGTGCGCCCGTCAGCATTTGTGTGCGGTGATCGGACGATTTTTCATCGCGGCAGCTGCTCCACCAGGAAATCGATGAACGCCCGCAGCCGCAGTGGTACATGGCGACTCTGGGGATAGAGCAGGGTAAACGGCCTTGAACGTCCACCGTAGGGTTTGAGCACTTCCACCAGCGAACCGTCGGCCAACTCCTTTTCAACGATAAAGCGATAAGTCTGAAACAACCCCGCGCCGTGCTTTGCCAGGGTCACGCCGCCCAGCACGTCGTCGGAGCAACTGAGATTGCCTTGGGCCAGAAGCTCGACAGGCGTGCCACCGTCATTGAACAACCAGGCAATGCGCCGGCCGCTGCTGGGTAATTCGTACTGAATGCATTCGTGCCGTGACAGGTCGTCCAGGGTCTGCGGCACGCCCGCCTGCTTGAGGTAGTCGGGGCTGGCAATCATCACCAGGGCGGCATCTTCAAGTGGTCGGGCGATCAGGCCGGAGTCCGGGATGGCCCGCACGCGAATCGCCATGTCATAACCTTCGCCAACGAAATCGATATTGCGGTTACTGATGTGCACTTGCACCTTCACATCGGGAAAGCGCGCCCTGAAGGCTGGCAGTAACGGCAGGATGCGGTGATGGCCATACGTGGTGGGAATGCTGATGCGCAAGGTGCCTGAAGGTTGCTGCTGCTGGCCCATGACCTCGCGCTGCGCCTCCACCAACTGTGCCAGCGCCTGGCGACATTCTTCGTAATAACGCCGGCCGCTGTCGGTGAGCTTGACGCTGCGGGTGGTACGCGCGAACAGCCGCACCCCAAGGCGCTCTTCCATGCGGGACACCGAGCGACTCACCGCCGCCGGCGTGACCCCCGCCACCAGCGCCGCCGCGGTAAAACTGCCAGCCTCGGCAGCCAGGCAAAACAGCTCAATGCTGCCCAACTGAAGATCGTCGAAGAGTCGCTGCATGGTTGATTACACCGTGGATCAAGTGAAGCTGATTCTGTACCGATCATGCAGGGAGGTAAAAGGACTGGCACAAAAAAGCCGTCACAATGACGGCTTGTTTTGATGTTGGCTGTTGAACTCAGCGCCGGGTCAGCATGACGCCGGATTCCATGTGATGGGTCCATGGGAACTGGTCGAACATTGCGCAACGGGTGATGCGGTGCGTGTCATGCAACTGGGCGATGTTGGCTGCCAGGGTTTCCGGGTTGCAGGAAATGTACAGAATGTTGTCGAAACGCCGGGTCAGTTCGCAGGTGTCCGGGTCCATGCCGGCGCGCGGCGGGTCGACGAAGACGCTGCCAAATTCGTAACTCTTGAGGTCAATGCCTTGCAGGCGACGGAATGGCCGCACTTCGTTCAAGGCTTCGGTCAGCTCTTCGGCAGACAGGCGCACCAGGGTGACGTTATCCACCGCATTTTCGCTGAGATTGCTCAGGGCTGCATTGACTGAAGACTTGCTGATTTCGGTCGCCAGTGCCTTGCGCACGCGGGTTGCGAGCGGCAGGGTGAAGTTGCCGTTGCCGCAATACAGCTCGAGCAAATCGTCCGGGCGATCGCCCAGGGATTCATACGCCCAGTTGAGCATCTTCTGGTTCACGGTGCCGTTGGGCTGGGTGAATGCGCCTTCGGGCTGGCGGTAGCTGAAGGTGCGACCGCCCACTTCGAGCTTCTCCACCACGTAGTCGCGACCGATAACTTCGCGCTTACCCTTTGAGCGGCCAATCACACTGACATTCAGGTCGGCTGCCAACTTCGACGCAGCAACGTGCCAGTGCTCGTCCAGCGGACGGTGGTAACACAGGGTGACCATTGCG
Source organism: Pseudomonas sp. TMW22090 (assembly GCF_022496665.1). Taxonomy (NCBI): domain Bacteria; kingdom Pseudomonadati; phylum Pseudomonadota; class Gammaproteobacteria; order Pseudomonadales; family Pseudomonadaceae; genus Pseudomonas; species Pseudomonas sp. TMW22090. Next base: position 129,344 of record NZ_SCFH01000007.1, on the reverse strand, counting down.
TCGCCGGCCAGGGTGGTCAAAAACTCCACCTGGAACAACTTGTTACTCAAGGGCGCGCTGGCTTGCCAGGCGGCCTTGAGTTGCGGCATCAGTTGATTGATCCGCAGGCTGGCGATTGGAAAGGCTTCGATCAGGATCGGCGTGCGTTTGTCTTCCGGGGAGAACATGGCGTAATGACGTTCGCCACCTTCGCGCCACAAGCGAAATTCGGCACGCAGCCGGAAGTTTTGCAGCGGCGAGTCGAACACCGTCGGTTCGGGTGCATCGAACGGGGCCAGCAGCTCACGCAGGCGTGTGACCTTGTCTTCGAGCTGAGCGGCGTAGGCCTGGGAATCAAAAGTCATGCGTTGAACCAACCCAACTTGATCACGAACAGAATCGACAGAATCACCAGCGCCGGATTGAGCTCACGGGCGCGGCCGGACAGCAACTTGATCGCGGTCCAGGAGATGAAACCGAAGGCGATGCCGTTGGCGATGGAATAAGTGAACGGCATGGCCAGGGTAGTCACCACGACCGGTGCCGCTACGGTGATGTCGTCCCAGTCTATTTCGGCCAGGCCGGAAGTCATCAGGACTGCGACGAACAGCAGTGCCGGAGCGGTTGCGAACGCCGGAACGCTGGCGGCCAGTGGCGAGAAGAACAGCGCCAGCAGGAACAGGATCGCCACCACCACGGCCGTCAGGCCAGTACGGCCACCAGCACTCACACCGGCTGCGGATTCGATGTAGCTGGTGGTCGTCGAGGTGCCCAGCAGCGAACCGGCCATGGCCGCGGTGCTGTCGGCGATGAGCGCACGGCCCATCTTCGGCATGTGGCCGTCCTTGCCCATCAGGCCGGCGCGCTTGGCGACGCCGATCAGGGTGCCGGAGTTGTCGAACAGATCGACGAACAGGAAGGCGAAAATAACGCTGACCAGACCGATGTCCAGCGCGCCTTTGATATCCAGTTGCAGGAAGGTTGGCGCCAGGGATGGCGGCATCGACATCACGCCACCAAAGGGCGTGAACCCCAGGGCAATGGAGGCGATGGTGACCACCAGGATACCGATCAGCACCGCACCACGGATTTTCAGGGCTTCGAGGGCGACGATCAGGGCAAAGCCCAGGGTCGCGAGAATCGGTGCCGGCTGCTTCAGGTCGCCAAGGCCGACCATGGTCGCCGGGTTGCTGACCACGATGCCGGCGTTATGCAGGGCAATCAACGCCAGGAACAGGCCGATGCCGGCTGCAATAGCCGAACGCAGTGGCAACGGGATGCTGTTGATGATCCATTCGCGGATGCGAAAGATCGACAGCAGGAAGAACAGCACTGCCGAGATGAATACCGCGCCCAACGCCACTTGCCAGGTGTGGCCCATGTGCAGCACGACGGTGTAGGTGAAGAAGGCATTCAGGCCCATGCCTGGTGCCAGTGCGATCGGGTAGTTGGCGATCAGGCCCATCACGGTGGAGCCGATGGCTGCTGCCAGGCAGGTCGCGACGAACACCGCGCCCTTGTCCATGCCGGTCTCGCCGAGAATGCTCGGGTTGACGAACAGGATGTAGGCCATGGCCAGGAAGGTCGTGATGCCCGCAAGAATCTCGGTCCGCACGTTGGTGTTGTGTGCCTTGAGTTGAAACAGCCTTTCCAGCATGTCTGCTCCCCGTGGCGCGCCGGGCGCCGTGAATGTATCGACCTCAACAGCAAAGCACAGACCGTGAAAGGGGCCGTTAATTTTCTGTGGGTCGGAAAAAGCCGCGCATCATACCAGCAGCGTGGGGCTGTGGCTGCTTATGGCTGCGATCGTCGTCGATGTTTTGCGTTCAGGCCAAGTGCGCCATACTGCGTGCTGGCATTCGGGGCAACATGGGACATGCATGAACAGGCGTCTGGTTGGGGTATTTGCGATGGTCATCGCCTCTTTGGCGGGGGGGCAGGCGGTGTGGGCTGCATCGGCACCGGCGCTGAGCCAGGTCAAAGTGGTCAAGGTCGAGTCGCCGGCCTGTGGCTTTGAAGACATCACGCCTGGCCAGGAACAGACCCGCTGTAATCACAGCGGGCCGGGCATCAAGGTGTATGTGCTGGAAGTCGGCTACGGACGCGCGGCGCGGGTCGGTCTGGACGGGTTCGATCTCAACGGTACCCGTACGCCGGTCTGTGCCTTTGATAACGGCAACCTGACAGAATGCACCGTCGGCAGGAAAACCGTCGGCTACCTCTACGTCTTCGATCTGGCGGGCAAGCAGGAGGGAACGTTCACCTTCAGCAATACCTCAATCAACGCGCCGGGCAATACGCTGGCGACGCAGCTTTACATCAAGTAACCGCCCGCCCAGACAACAGGCGCGAAAGCTGACTACGCTCTAAAGATCATTCAGTGGATGTCGCCCATGACCTTTAGAGCCCTGATTACCCTCGCCGAGGGCATCGATGATCTGCAAGCAGTGACGTTGGTCGATGTACTGCGCCGCGCCAAGGTGGAAGTGGTAGTGGCCAGTATCGAAGGCCGGCGCATGTTGACCTGTGCCCGTGGTACCCGCTTGACCGCCGATGCCATGCTGGTGGATTTGCTCGCGCAACCCTTCGACCTCATCGCACTGCCCGGCGGTGCGGTGGGCGCGCAGCATCTGGCAGCCCATCAACCCCTGCAACAACTGATCAAGGATCAGGCGGCCGCCGGTCGCCTGTTCGCCGCGATTGCCGAGTCTCCGGCGCTGGCGCTGCAAAACGCGGGGGTGTTGCGTCAGCGCCGTATGACTTGCCTGCCCTCAGCCAGCCATCAATTGTCGGGCTGCAATTTTGTCGATCAGCCGGTGGTGGTCGACGGTAACTGCATCACCGCCCAGGGGTCGAGCGCGGCGCTGGCATTTGCCCTGGCCCTGGTGGAACAGCTCTGTGGCAAGGCCATACGCACGGCGGTGGCGGCACAATTGCTGGTCTGACACCGCGGATCAATCCCCTTGAACGCTGTTCGCCACGCGAAGTCGTACCCCTTATGACGGCGGTTTGCCAAAACGCCGCGACTAGACGACCAATCGTGAGGTGTACATGAGCGCAACCAATGACGACGCCACGCCAGCGTCATATGCCCGCCATCCACTGGGTTTGACGCTCAATGGCCGGGCGCGTCAGCTTGAGGTCCTGCCCTGGACCACCTTGCTGGATCTGCTGCGGGAACAGCTGGACCTGATCGGCACGAAGAAAGGCTGTGACCACGGCCAATGCGGTGCCTGCACCGTGTTGCTCAACGGCAAGCGGGTGAATGCCTGCCTGACGTTGGCGGTGATGTGCGACGGTGCCGAGTTGACCACTATCGAAGGCCTTGCCGAGGGTGAACAGTTGCATCCGATGCAACAGGCGTTCATCAAGCACGATGCCTTCCAGTGCGGGTATTGCACGCCAGGGCAGATCTGCTCTGCCGTCGGGCTGGCCAACGAAGGACGGGCCAACAGCCAGGCAGACATCAAGGAGTTGATGAGCGGCAACCTGTGCCGCTGCGGTGCCTACAGTAATATTCGCGATGCCATCGAAGAGGCGCTTCCTGCCTGCCGCGCCAACGCCGGGCAAGGGGGTGGCCAATGAATCCCTTTCAGTACAGCAAGCCTGAATCGGTGCAGGACGCGGTGCATCTGGCCGGTCCCGCATCCCGCTTCATTGCCGGCGGCACCAACCTGCTGGACCTGATGAAGGAAAACGTCACTCGTCCCGAGCACCTGATCGACATCACCGGCCTGCCACTGCGCGAAGTGCGCGAAACTGCTGGAGGCGGGCTGATGATTGGCGCGCTGGTCAGCAATGCCGACCTGGCCTGGCACCCGTTGATCGAACAACGTTACCCGCTGTTGTCCCAGGCGATACTGGCCGGCGCATCGCCGCAGTTGCGCAACATGGCCAGCACGGGTGGCAACCTGCTGCAGCGCACGCGCTGTTATTACTTCTACGACGCCAGCGTGCCATGCAACAAGCGCGACCCCGGCAGCGGCTGTCCGGCGCGGGACGGGTTGAACCGTATCCATGCGATCTTCGGTGCCAGTGCCCAGTGCGTCGCTACTCACCCGTCGGATATGTGCGTGGCATTGGCGGCACTGGAAGCCGTGGTGCATGTGCAGGGTCGTGGCGGGCCGCGCACGATCGAATTTGCCGACTTCCACCGCCTGCCAGGTGATGCGCCCGAGCGCGACAATCAACTGGCCGACGATGAATTGATCACGAGCATTGAACTGCCTGCCACCGGATTCGCCGACTGCAGCCATTACCTCAAGATTCGCGATCGCGCCTCCTATGCTTTCGCCCTGGTTTCGGTGGCCGCTGCGCTGGAGCTGGACGGGCCGGTCATTCGTCAGGCACGCCTGGTGCTGGGCGGCGTGGCGCACAAGCCGTGGCGCGACAAGTCAGTGGAAAACGCCCTGGTGGGCAAGACCGTCAGCCGCGAAACCTTCACCGCTGCCGCCGATACGCTGCTGCGAAACGCCGAGCCGCTTGAGCACAACGCTTTCAAAGTCAAACTGGCGCGTCGGGCGATTGTCCGTGCGCTGAGCGACGCCGCGCTGGGAGGGCAAGCCTGATGAATACTTTCACTCAACCGATGGGCCAGCCGCTGGATCGTGTCGATGGCCACCTCAAGGTCACCGGCCAGGCGCGGTATGCCGGGGAGTTTCCCGAGCAGGGCCTGCTGCATGGCAGCGTGGTCTCGAGCCCTGTCGCTTGCGGGCGCGTGCTGACGATTGATGCCTCGGCAGCCCTGGCATTGCCCGGCGTCGTTGCCGTGATCGATCATACGAACCGCCCGCAAATAGCCAGCTATGACAAAGATTATGAGGACGCGGACTCTGCTGAAGGTTCACCGTTTCGTCCGCTCTACAACGATCAAATCCTTTACAGCGGCCAGCCGCTCGCGCTGGTGATAGCCGACAATCTGGAGCTGGCGCGACATGCCGGTTCGCTGGTGCGGATCGAATATGAAAGCGCGGGCCATCAAACCGATCTGCTGTCGATGCAGGGTGAAGCTCATCCTGCGCCCGCCGAGTTGCCCAAGCCCCGCGGGAATTTCCAGGCGGAGTTCGCCGGTGCGGCTCTGAGTCTCGACCTGCACTACAGCACGCCGATAGAGCATCACAACCCGATGGAGCCGCACGCCAGTACCGTGCTCTATCAGGCCGATGGCACCCTGCACATTCACGACAAGACCCAGGGGCCGCAGAACTGTCAGTCCTATGTACAAAAAGTCTTTGGCCTGGACAAAGAGCAGGTGCGGATTTTCGCCGCCTTTGTCGGTGGTGCCTTCGGTTCCGGCTTGCGTCCGCAATACCAATTGCCACTGGCTGTGATGGCCGCGCTCAAACTCAAGCGTTCGGTACGCGTGACCCTGACACGCCAGCAGATGTTCACCTTTGGCTACCGGCCTCGCACCTTGCAGCGCCTGCAACTGGGTGCTGCGGCTAACGGCCGTTTGCTGGCAGTCGGGCACACGGCGATCGGCCAGACCTCGCGCTTTGAAGACTTCACCGAGCACGTAGTGGAGTGGAGCGGCATGCTTTATCACTGCGACAACGTGCAGCTGACTTACCAGCTGGTGCCACTGGATGTCTTCACGCCGCTGGACATGCGCGCCCCAGGCGCGGCACTCGGCTTGATCGGCCTGGAGTGCGCCATGGACGAGCTGGCCTGCGCGCTGGCGATCGACCCGGTACAGCTGCGGTTGATCAACTATGCAGAGCGCAACCAGAACGAAGATAAGCCGTACTCGAGCAAGGAGCTACGGGCCTGCTACGAGCAGGGTGCCGAACGCTTCGGCTGGAACCAGCGCAACCCCGAACCGCGCAGCATGCGTCACGATCGGCAACTGGTCGGCTGGGGCATGGCTGGGGGTGTCTGGGAAGCCATGCAACAGAAAGCCAGCGCCAAGGCCAGTATCGACCAGAACGGCAAGCTGACTGTCAGCAGCGCAACCACTGACATCGGCACCGGGACCTACACCGTCATGACCCAAATCGCCGCCCAGGCCTCAGGTGTGGCGGTGCAGGACGTCACCTTTGTACTCGGTGACTCGTCATTGCCCACCGCGCCACTGCAGGGCGGCTCCTTTACCGTGTCCTCGGTCGGCACAGCGGTCCAGCAGGCGTGCGCTGCACTGCAGGAAAAACTGCTGGCGGTTGCCCGGCAGACCCATCCGGCATTCGCTGCCGTCACTTCGGAACAGGCCGTGTTCGAAGCCGGGCAGTTGCGTTATGGGGACTCGCACACGTCCCTGGCCGAGCTGGTGCGCAGCAGCGGCGAAGCGACTCTGGAGGTCCAGGTGGATGCCGAGCCGGACAAGAAGCGCGAAGCGTACGCCACGGCCACGCATTCGGCGGTGTTCGTCGAAGTACTGGTCGATGAAGACCTGGGTACCGTGAAGGTCAATCGCGTGGTCAGTGCCATCGCCGCCGGCCGGGTGGTGAACCCGAAAATGGCCCGCAGCCAGATCCTCGGCGGCGTGGTCTGGGGGATCGGCATGGCGCTGCACGAGGAAACCCAGACTGATCATGCACTGGGTCGGCACATGAACCACAGCCTCGCCGAATACCACATTCCGGTGAATGCCGACATCGGTGACATCGAAGTACTGTTCGTTGAAGAGCACGACGAGATCGTCAATGCCCTGGGTTCCAAGGGCGTGGGGGAAATCGGCATTGTGGGTGTCGCGGCAGCGGTGGCCAACGCGATTTACCATGCCACGGGCAAAAGGGTGCGGGACTTTCCCATCACCCTCGACAAGCTGCTCTAAACCCTGGCCTCTTGCGCCGGTACATGCATGCGGTCGCGGTTGGCCAGGGTCGGGAACAGTTTGATCCAGACCCCGGTCACCACCAGCGTGCCGATTCCGCCCATGACCACGGCGGGAACGGTGCCGAACCAGTGAGCGGTGAGGCCGGATTCGAACTCGCCCAACTGATTCGAAGCGCCGATGAACAATCCGTTCACGGCGCTCACCCGGCCCCGCATTTCGTCAGGGGTTTCAAGCTGTACGAAGGACGCGCGGATGACCATGCTGATCATGTCCGCTGCGCCGAGCACCACCAGTACAGCCAGGGAAAACCAGAATGACGTCGACAGGCCGAAGGCTATGGTGGCGACGCCAAACACGCCCACCGCCGTAAACATCACCCGGCCAACCTGGCGATCCACGGAAAACCGTGCGAGCCACAGCGACATCAGCAGCGCGCCGACCGCCGGCGCAGAGCGCAACAGGCCCAGGCCCCAGGGCCCGGTCAGCAGGATGTCCTTGGCAAATACCGGTAGCAGGGCGGTCGCACCTCCAAGCAGCACGGCAAACAGATCCAGGGAAATCGCCCCGAGGATGTCCGGTCGACTGCGAATGAAACGAATACCCGCCAACAACGAGTCGAGGGTCGCCTTGCCCTTGTTCAGTGGAGTCTGCCGGGCCGGCAGGTTGAGCATCAGGGCGCAGGCAATGATGTACAGGACGACCGTGGGGCCATAGACCCAGACGCTGCCGAACGCATACAGCAAGCCCCCCAGCGCGGGAGCGACGATGGTTGCCGATTGCTGTGCCGACTGGGCGGCGGCCACCGCGCGGGGAAACAGCGCGCTGGGCACGATGCTTGGCAGCAGCGCCTGGGTCGTGGGCATCTCGAAGGAGCGGGCGGCGCCCAGCAGGAACGCCAGGATGAAGATCATTTCCCGGGTGACATGCCCGGTCGCACTGCTGATCGCCAGCGCCAGGGCGATCATCGCCTGCAACGACTGACAGATTGCGGCCACCTTGCGTCGGTCGTAGCGATCGGCGACGTGCCCGGTGTGCAACATAAACAGCACTCGCGGGGCAAACTCCACCAGGCCCACGAGGCCGAGGTCAAGTACGTTGCCGGTGAGCTGGTAGAGATTCCAGCCGATGGCCACGGTCAGCATCTGGAAGCCGCTGGCGGTGAAGATCCGGGCCAGCCAGAACGCGATGAACGGGCGATGGTGACGTAGCAGCAAGGGCGGTTGGCTGGGCATATGGCGGCGGATCTTGAACGGGGATAACGTCGAGACTACCACCAACCTGTAACCAGAAGTTGCAGGCCCGGAAAAATTAGTTAGCTAGACACCAATCCCTCAGGCAGTCCCATTCATGTGGGGGCGAGCCTGCTCGCGATGACTGTGTGTCAGTAGAAGACAAAGTGCCCTGGCTAACCGCTATCGCGAGCAGGCTCACTCCCACACACGAATGTGTTACGGCAGATTGCCATGCCCGTGAGGCAACCTGTCACGCGGCAAAAGACCACACCGGTTACCTGCAAAAATGGGACTACTCTTTCAATCATGCTTGATCCAGATCAAAACCTTTCGTGGAGATGATCCGGCGGCCAATTGGCCAGACTCCCTACGTGTGATGCAGGTAAAAAAAGAACGAATTTGAATTCGCCACACTCCATATCCGTGGGGGCAGTGGGTGCAGGCCGCAGGCCTTCAGCCGGAATTACCTGACAGAGGAAGACTTATGTTCGGTTTGGAGGCGCTTGATCTCGCCCGAATTCAGTTCGCGTTCACCATTTCATTCCACATCCTGTTCCCGGCCATCACCATCGGCCTGGCGAGTTACCTGGCGGTGCTTGAAGGCTTGTGGCTGAAAACCAAAAACGACACTTACCGCGATCTGTACCACTTCTGGTCGAAGATCTTTGCCGTCAACTTCGGTATGGGCGTGGTCTCCGGGCTGGTCATGGCTTATCAGTTCGGCACCAACTGGAGTCGTTTCTCGGACTTCGCCGGTGCCGTGACGGGCCCGTTGCTGACGTACGAAGTGCTCACCGCGTTCTTTCTGGAAGCCGGCTTCCTCGGGGTCATGCTGTTCGGCTGGAACAAGGTCGGACGCAACCTGCACTTCTTTTCAACGGTGATGGTGGCCATCGGCACGCTGATCTCAACATTCTGGATCCTCGCATCCAACAGCTGGATGCAGACCCCCCAGGGCTTTGAAATCATCAACGGCCAGGTGATTCCCACTGACTGGTTTGCGGTCATCTTCAACCCGTCTTTCCCGTACCGCCTGATGCACATGGCAACGGCAGCGTTCGTCGCGACGGCGTTTTTCGTAGGTTCCTCGGCTGCCTGGCACTTGCTGCGGGGCAAGGACAACCCGGCCATTCGCACCATGCTGTCGATGGCCATGTGGATGGCGTTGATCGTTGCGCCCATCCAGGCCGTGATCGGCGATTTCCATGGCCTGAATACGCTCAAGCACCAGCCGGCGAAAATTGCGGCAATTGAAGGTCACTGGGAAAACCATGGCGATGAGCCGACCCCGCTGATCCTGTTCGGCTGGCCGGACATGAAAGCTGAAAAAACCAAATATGCGGTCGAGATTCCGTATCTGGGCAGCCTGATCCTCACCCATTCGCTGGACAAACAGGTCCCGGCGCTCAAGGATTTTCCGCCTGAAGACCGGCCCAATTCAACCATCGTGTTCTGGTCGTTCCGGATCATGGTTGGCCTGGGTTTCCTGATGATCTTCACCGGTTTGTGGAGCCTGTGGCTGCGCAAGCGCGACAGGCTGTACACCTCGCGTCCGTTCCTCTATTTGGCACTGTGGATGGGGCCTTCGGGTCTGGTCGCGATCCTTGCAGGATGGTTCACCACGGAAATCGGCCGCCAGCCTTGGGTGGTCTACGGATTGATGCGCACGGCGGATGCTTCCTCAAACCACAGTTTCATGCAGATGAGCATTACCCTGATCATGTTCGTCGTGGTGTATTTCGCCCTGTTCGGTGCCGGCCTTGGCTACATGATGCGCCTGGTGCGCAAAGGGCCGAAGATCGACGAAGGCAAGGAAACCAATGACGGTGGTCCTGGCAAGCAGCGCACCCCGGCACGTCCGCTGTCGGCAGCTGACGACAGTGCCGACAACGACCACAGCCTGACCAAGGAGATTTGAGTCATGGGTATTGATCTTCCGCTGATCTGGGCCGTGATCATCATCTTCGGCATCATGATGTACGTGGTCATGGACGGGTTTGACCTGGGAATCGGCATTCTCTTCCCCTTTATCCCGGGCAAGACCGACCGCGATGTCATGATGAACACCGTTGCACCGGTCTGGGACGGCAACGAAACATGGCTGGTCCTGGGCGGGGCCGCCTTGTTCGGCGCCTTTCCGCTGGCGTACTCAGTGGTGTTGTCGGCGCTGTACCTGCCGCTGATGTTCATGTTGATCGGCCTGATCTTCCGCGGCGTGGCGTTCGAGTTTCGCTTCAAGGCCAAGGATGACAAGCGCCACCTGTGGGACAAGGCGTTCATCGGCGGTTCGGTGGCGGCCACATTCTTCCAGGGGGTGGCACTCGGCGCGTTCATTGACGGGTTACCGGTGGTTAACCGGCAATTCGCCGGTGGCTCGCTGGACTGGCTGACTCCGTTCACCCTTTTCTGTGGCGCCGCACTGGTCGTGGCTTATGCGTTGCTCGGTTGCACCTGGCTGATCATGAAGACCGAAGGCAAGTTGCAGGAGCAGATGCATAACCTTGCGCGCCCCTTGGCTTTCGTGCTGCTGGCGGTGATCGGTATCGTCAGTATCTGGACGCCGCTGGCGCATCCGGAAATTGCCTCGCGCTGGTTCACGTTGCCAAACCTGTTCTGGTTCCTGCCGGTGCCGATCCTGGTACTGGTGACGATGTACGGACTGATTCGTGCCGTGGCGCGCAATGCCAACTACATGCCCTTCCTGCTGACGCTGGTCCTGATTTTCCTGGGCTACAGCGGTCTTGGGATCAGCCTGTGGCCGAACATCGTGCCACCGTCGATCTCGATCTGGGACGCTGCCGCACCGCCGCAGAGCCAGGGCTTCATGCTGGTGGGTACGCTGTTCATTATCCCGTTCATCCTGGGGTACACCTTCTGGAGCTATTACGTGTTCCGCGGCAAGGTCACCCACGAGGATGGCTATCACTAGCAGCAGTTGCAAAGACTACTGCAGAGCTTGATGCACAGCCTGTGGGAGCAAAGCTTGCTCGCGATGGCGTCGACACAGGCGCCATCAACCTTGAATAGGAGGGTAGAAGTTCATGGCCAGTAAACGCTCGTTGCAGGAAATCGAGGCCGCAGAGAAGAAACCACTGTGGCAACGCCTTGGCTGGCTGGCAATGATCTGGGTCGGCAGCGTCGGCGCATTGTTCATCGTCGCCAGCCTGATGCGCATGTTCATGAACGCAGCAGGCCTGAGCACGCATTGAGATGGGCGGATAAAAAAACCTCCTGGAAGGGAGGTTTTTTTCGTCTGGATTATTTTCGCGCTTTGAGAATCACGAACTTCGGCGTCGCCGCCACCTGTTCGACGCCGCGGAATAGCCGCGCCAGTTTGCTGTGATAGCCCAGGTGACGGTTGCCCACGATGTACAGCGCACCACCGACCACCAGCGCTTCACGGGCCTGTTGGAACATGCGCCAGGCGAGGAAGTCGCCGACGACTTGCTGCTGGTGGAACGGTGGGTTGCACAGCACCACATCCAGCGACTGCGCGGCCTGTTCGGCCAGGCCATCACCGGCGCGCACCTGGACTTCCCGGTCACCTAGCGCTGCGCGCCAGTTTTCGCTCGCCGATTGCACCGCCATGAACGACTCGTCGACCAGCGTGTAGTGCGCCTCAGGATTCTGCAGCGCGCTGGCGATTGCCAGCACGCCATTGCCACAGCCAAGGTCCGCGACCCGCGCCGTGCCGAGATTGTTGGGCAAGTGCGCCAGAAAAGCCCGGGTGCCGATGTCCAGGCCTTCGCGGCAGAACACGTTGGCGTGGTTGAGCAACTCGATGGCCGGTGCATCCAGCTGATAACGGGTCGGGTAGGGCGACACCGCCGCAGGCTTGGGTTCGGCAGTGGCGATCAGCAACCGGGCCTTTTTGACCGCCAGCGAGGCCTGTACCGGGCCAATGTAACGTTCGAGCAGATCACCCGCAGCGCGGGGCAGATGCTTGATCATGGCGGCGGCCACCACCTGGGCGCCGGGCGCCAGTTGCCCTTGCAGGCGGATCAGTTGCTCTTCCAGCAGGGCCAGGGTTTTCGGGACCCGGATCAACACCTGATCGAACGGGCCGGCAAAAGACTGATGGGCGGGTACTGTCGGCACCGCATCGAAGGCATGGCCATTGCGGACCAGATTTTTTTCCAGGCCCTGGAACGCCAGGAACGAGTCGCCGCTGCTGGTGACCTGAACGTTACTGGCCAGGCTCGCAGCCAGTGCCCCAAAGCTGTCATTAAGCACCAGAACCCGCGTCTGAGCGGCCGGTTGCAGCTGCGCCAGGTGATTGAGCAGGTACTCGTCGGCGGCATCAAATGCCTGCAGCGGTTCATTCGACTGTTCGGGCTGGCGGATCAGGTCGAGCTGGGCGAAGGGTGTTTCGAGCAAAGGCATGGAGTGTGGCTCTTGTTAATCAACGGGGTTCCCGCCGCCAAGGGCCTGTTGCGGGCTAATCCGGCCGAGTGCACTGCGTCATGCGGGAGGGCATGTCATCACTCAGGAAGGACCGTAAATGGTACTTTTTTTTCTTAAGGATTACTCGCGGCATTTTTCAACGAACAGCTCAAGGCGCGAGAGAACCCGCAGTGCTCCCTGCAATCAGTGTCCCATGACCATGGCCTGCGGGAATTATATCGGCGCAATCAGGCATTAATTCAAAACGGTTGGTTCTAAACAATTTGGATTGTGCAGGGGAGGTTTAGATGCTGCGTTTAATACGAGGCGTGACTAACGAACTGGTTAAACATTCTGTTGGTGCTCCGTTTAAAGCCATTACCAATCGTCGGTGTTTAATTCTGCGTTTTTGCGGGAAACTGCAAGCCTCTGTTTAATGGAGCGACCCATGACTGCCAGTGCAGAAAAATTTACCCGCCAGACCTTGCTCGACGTTCAGCCCCTGACGCCGAACCTGTTCACCTTGCGCACTACAAGGGATCCCGGGTTCCGCTTTCGCGCGGGCCAGTTTGCTCGCCTGGGCGTTACCAAAGCCGACGGCAGCACGGTGTGGCGTGCGTATTCGATGGTCTCCTCGCCCCATGACGAGTTTCTCGAATTCTTTTCCATCGTGGTGCCCAATGGCGAATTCACCAGCGAGCTGAGCCGCCTGGTCAAAGGAGACTCGCTGCTGATAGATCGCCAGGCATTCGGTTACCTCACACTCGATCGTTTTGTCGACGGCCGTGACCTTTGGTTACTGGCGACCGGTACCGGCGTCGCGCCGTTCCTGTCGATCCTCCAGGACTTTGAAGTGTGGGAGCGGTTCGAACGCATCATCCTGGTCTACAGCGTGCGAGAAGCTGCAGAGCTGGCCTATCAGGAGCTGATCGCCGGGCTGGCACAGCGAGACTACCTGGCCGAATATGCGCACAAACTGCAATTCATCCCCATTGTCACGCGCGAGTCTCACGCGGGTGCCCTGAATGGACGAATCACCACACTGATGGAAAACGGCGACCTGGAGGGCGCGGCGGGGCTGACTCTCACGCCGGAATATTCGAGGGTGATGCTGTGCGGCAACCCGCAAATGATCGATGACACGCGTCAATTGCTGAAGCGCAGGGACATGCACCTGAGTCTCAGCCGCCGCCCGGGGCAAGTAGCGGTGGAAACCTACTGGTGAGAAAACGGCGCCGAAAAGGCGCCGTTTTTCTGGTTATTCCAGGTTCCGCGGCCGCTCGTTCTGCACCTTCAGGAGGTCACGAATTTCCCCCAGCAACACTTCTTCCTTGGTCGGAACAGGCGGCACGGTCGGGGCAACGGCTTCTTCGCGCTTGAGGCGGTTGATGGCTTTCACACCCATGAAGATCGCGAAGGCGACGATGATGAAGTCGATCACGCTCTGAATGAACTTGCCGTAGGCCAGCATCACGGCGGGGGTGGTCCCCTCTCCAGCCTTCAGGGTGACGGCCAGGTCACTGAAATCAACACCCCCGATCAACAGGCCGAGCGGCGGCATGATCACGTCGCCAACGAACGACGAAACGATCTTGCCAAAGGCCGCACCGATGATGATGCCGACCGCCATGTCGACCACATTTCCCTTGACCGCGAAGGCCTTGAACTCACTGATCACGCCCATTGGTTGATTCCTTGTACGGATTGGTTGGTAGCCGCAGTGTAATTCAGCAATACGGTTCTTGCTCGAAACGGCTGCTTTAAAGCTTGCCAGCAGTCGACCCGGCCGCCGGCGAAAAGTTTACAAAAAACCTCATGATTGTTGGGCGCTCAGCGTGTTTTGGCGAACTACTTTTTCAGTGCGCTACTTCTGAAAGTGCATGTTTGGTTAATGAATTGCCATTTGCTTCGTTGACGGTGGTGCTGATGTTTCGAGTATTAATTTGGAGGCGACAGATAGTAACCAGGAGGTCGGGTACAAGTTAATGGGTTGCAGTTGGATGGCAGTTGGGTAACTTATCCAAAGGCAACTAAGGCTCTCCACTGTTCCGTATTGCTGCGCGCTTATCCGTTCCAGCTGCGCTATCATCCCGGTTTTTGCCGGGAGTCAAGATGGCCAAGGCCAAACGCATGTACGGCTGCACCGAGTGCGGCTCAACTTTCCCCAAGTGGGCCGGACAGTGCGGCGAGTGCGGCGCTTGGAACACCCTGACTGAAACCATGGTCGAGAGCGGTGGGGCGGCACCTCCCAGCGGTCGCACCGGCTGGACTGGCCAGCAAGCGCAAATCAAGACGCTGGCCGAAGTCAGCGTTGAAGAAATCCCGCGGTTCTCCACGGCCTCCAGTGAACTCGATCGAGTCCTGGGCGGTGGTCTGGTCGACGGTTCGGTGGTGCTGATCGGCGGTGACCCGGGGATCGGCAAGTCGACCATCCTCCTGCAGACCCTGTGCAATCTGGCCAAGAGCATGCCGGCGCTGTATGTCACCGGTGAGGAATCGCAGCAGCAAGTGGCCATGCGTGCCCGGCGCCTGGGATTGCCCCAGGACCAGCTACGCGTGATGACCGAGACCTGCATCGAAACCATCATCGCCACGGCGCGGGTGGAAAAGCCCAAGGTCATGGTAATCGACTCGATCCAGACGATTTTCACCGAGCAGCTGCAGTCGGCCCCGGGGGGTGTGTCCCAGGTGCGGGAGAGCGCGGCGTTGCTGGTGCGTTATGCCAAGCAGAGCGGGACGGCTATCTTCCTGGTCGGCCACGTCACCAAGGAAGGCGCTCTGGCGGGTCCGCGGGTGCTTGAGCACATGGTCGACACCGTGCTGTATTTCGAGGGCGAGTCCGATGGCCGCCTGCGGCTGTTGCGTGCAGTGAAGAACCGCTTTGGCGCGGTCAATGAACTGGGCGTGTTCGGCATGACGGACAAAGGGCTCAAGGAAGTCTCCAACCCTTCGGCAATTTTTCTCACCCGTGCCCAGGAAGAAGTGCCAGGCAGCGTGGTCATGGCGACGTGGGAAGGCACTCGGCCGATGCTGGTGGAAGTTCAGGCGCTGGTAGACGACAGCCATCTGGCTAACCCGCGCCGTGTGACCCTGGGCCTGGATCAGAACAGGCTCGCAATGTTGCTCGCCGTGCTGCACCGCCATGGTGGCATTCCAACCCACGACCAGGATGTGTTCCTCAACGTGGTAGGCGGCGTGAAAGTGCTGGAAACCGCGTCGGACCTGGCGCTGATGGCGGCGGTGATGTCCAGCTTGCGCAATCGACCCTTGCCCCATGACCTGCTGGTGTTCGGTGAAGTCGGGTTGTCCGGTGAAGTACGTCCGGTGCCCAGCGGTCAGGAACGCTTGAAGGAAGCGGCCAAGCATGGCTTCAAACGCGCCATCGTGCCCAAGGGGAATGCGCCCAAGGAAGCACCGGCAGGCTTGCAGATTATTGCAGTGACACGGCTGGAGCAGGCGTTGGATGCGTTGTTCGAGTGATTTTTGGCCGTTGGGTCTTCCCGGTGAGAGCGTCAGACTTCGATCAGTGCGCCCAGCTCCCGCTCCAGCTCCTGCGGGTCTCCCAGGTTGAACTCGATCAACCGCCGCAGGCGCTCGATGGATTCCAGGCTGATGTGACGGCAGACAAACCCCAGTTGGCCGCGCTCCTGATGGGTGAGCTGCACATCCATCTTGATCTCGACCTCATCGGTCAGGTGAATTTCGACGAAAAAATCCTGTTGCGCATCACCCAGCCATGGCTCCGGACGCTCGATCAGCAGCCCCTTGAGTGAAAGATCGATCAGCTTTACCGGCCAGATGGACTGCCCTTGGCCCAGCTCGGTTCTGGCATCGAACGCAATACGTGTGAAGCGGCGGCGTTCGGCGGGTTGCTGGCTCATGGCGTGTTCCTCGAAATGTTTGCTGACTATAGACCCGCAGGGTGCGCGGCCGCCAGCAGGGACATGGCTCTAGACCAATGTCGGGGTATGGCCTTTGCCGTCAGGCCAGCTAAACTCGGGGTGGCTGTCTTTCTTGTCCACCCTGGCTGGAATCATAAAATGAAAAATAATAATAGCCTGCTACGCCACATACCCTGGCTGCTGCTGGCGATCGTAGGAGCGTGCGCCCTGGGCGTAGTGGCATTGCGTCGAGGCGAGGCGATCAACGCCTTGTGGATTGTGGTCGCGGCAGTGGCCATCTATCTGGTTGCGTACCGTTACTACAGCCTGTTCATCGCTAACAATGTGATGCAGCTTGACCCGCGACGGGCCACCCCCGCCGTACTCAACAATGACGGTCTGGACTACGTCCCTACCAACAAACACATCCTGTTTGGTCACCACTTCGCGGCCATCGCCGGCGCGGGGCCTTTGGTCGGTCCAGTCCTGGCGGCGCAGATGGGCTATTTGCCCGGTACCCTGTGGCTGATCGCCGGGGTGGTGCTGGCCGGTGCGGTGCAGGACTTCATGATCCTGTTCCTGTCCACCCGTCGTAACGGCCGCTCCCTGGGGGATATGGTCCGTGAAGAGATGGGCCGCATACCGGGAACGATCGCACTGTTCGGCTGCTTCCTGATCATGATCATCATCCTCGCGGTGCTGGCGCTGATCGTGGTCAAGGCCCTGGCCGAGAGCCCTTGGGGCATCTTCACGGTGATGGCGACCATCCCGATTGCGATGTTCATGGGCATCTACATGCGCTACATCCGCCCCGGTCGCATCGGTGAAATTTCCATCATCGGCGTGCTGTTGCTGCTGGGGTCGATCTGGCTCGGCGGGCAGATTGCTGCCGATCCGGTGTGGGCCAAGGCCTTTACCTTCACCGGGATCCAGATCACCTGGATGCTGATTGGTTACGGTTTTGTCGCTGCGGTGCTGCCGGTGTGGCTAATCCTGGCACCCCGTGACTACCTGTCGACCTTCCTGAAAATCGGCACCATCATTGCCCTGGCGATCGGTATCCTGATCACCATGCCGGATCTGAAAATGCCGGCATTGACCCAGTTCATCGATGGCACCGGCCCGGTGTGGAAGGGCGGTCTGTTCCCGTTCCTGTTCATCACCATTGCCTGTGGCGCGGTCTCGGGTTTCCACGCGCTGATCTCTTCCGGTACCACGCCGAAGCTGTTGGCTAATGAAAGCCATGCCCGCTACATCGGTTACGGCGGCATGCTGATGGAATCCTTCGTGGCAATCATGGCGATGGTTGCCGCCTCGGTGATCGAGCCGGGTGTGTACTTCGCCATGAACAGCCCGGCGGCCATCGTCGGTTCGGATGTGGTCACCGTCGCGCAAACCGTCAGCAGCTGGGGTTTTGCGATCACGCCGGAAGCCTTGCAAGCGGTAGCCAAGGACATTGGAGAAACCACCATCCTGGCACGTGCCGGTGGTGCGCCGACCCTCGCAGTGGGTATCGCGCAAATTCTGCACAGTGTGCTGCCAGGTGAGAACACCATGGCGTTCTGGTACCACTTCGCGATCCTCTTCGAGGCGCTGTTCATCCTGACGGCCGTGGATGCCGGTACCCGTGCCGGACGCTTCATGCTGCAGGACCTGCTCGGCTCATTCGTACCGGCGCTGAAACGCACCGAGTCCTGGACCGCCAACCTGATTGCCACCGCCGGCTGTGTGGCGATGTGGGGTTATCTGCTGTACCAGGGCGTGATCGATCCACTGGGCGGCATCAACACCCTGTGGCCGCTGTTCGGTATCTCCAACCAGATGCTGGCGGGTATCGCGCTGATGCTGGCGACGGTCGTGTTGATTAAAATGAAACGTCAGCGCTACATCTGGGTAACCATGCTGCCAGCGGTCTGGCTGCTGATCTGCACCGTGACCGCAGGTTTCATCAAGCTGTTCGATGCCAACCCGGCGATCGGTTTCCTGTCCCTGGCGAAAAAATACAGCGATGCGTTGGCCAACGGCCAGATCCTCGCACCAGCCAAGGACATCAACCAGATGCAGCACGTGATCTACAACGCCTACACCAACGCAACGCTGACGGCATTGTTCCTGTTCGTGGTATTCAGCATCCTGTTCTATGCCATCAAGGTCGGTATCGCCGCCTGGGGTAAAAAGGAACGTACGGATAAAGAAGCGCCATTCCAGGCCCTGCCGGATGCGTAATCGAGGATTGCAAACATGTTCAATGACCTGAGTCGCCTCGGTAAATACCTCGGTCAGGCCGCGCGCCTGATGGTCGGCATGCCCGACTACGACAACTACGTCGAGCATATGCAAACCAATCACCCGGACAAGCCGGTGATGAGCTACGAGATGTTCTTCAGGGAACGTCAGGAAGCGCGTTACGGCGGCAAGGGTGGGCCGAAGTGCTGTTGATGCACAGGGTCTAGGCAACACACACACACTGTGGGAGCAAGGCCTGCCCGCGATGGCGATCTTTCGGACGCCATCGCGGGCAAGCCTTGCTCCTACAGTTTTTTTCGCGTCCGGGAGACCTTATTTTGTCAGCCCCTATCCCAGTCACCATCCTCAGCGGCTTCCTCGGCGCCGGGAAGACCACGCTCTTGCGCCACCTGCTCAAAACCGAGCACGGCCTGAAAATCGCCGTAATCGAGAACGAATTCAGCGATGCCGGCATCGACACCCAGCTGCTGGGCGAGGAGCCGGTGCAGGTGATGACGCTGTCCAACGGCTGCGTCTGCTGCACTATTCACACCGATCTGACCAAAGCCCTGTTCCTGCTGCTTGAACGCCTGGACAGTGGCGAGATCGCCTTCGACCGCCTGGTGATCGAATGCACCGGGCTCGCCGATCCGGCACCTGTGGCGCAAACTTTCTTCATCGATGAAGAGCTGCGCGAGCGCTACATTCTCGACGGCATTATCACCCTGGTGGATGCCGCCCACGCCGATACGCACCTGGCCCAGACTATCGCCCAGGCGCAAATCGGGTTTGCCGACCGTCTGCTGGTGAGCAAGCGAGACCTCGTGGACGAGGCAGCTTTCACCGCGTTGAGCGAACGCCTGACCCGCATCAATCGTCGTGCACCCATTCGCCTGGTCGACCACGGCAAGATCGACCTGGCTGAACTGCTCGACGTCCGGGGCTTCAATCTCAATGCCGACCTCGGCAGTGGCTTGAGCCTGCGCCCGGTGAGCAAGGCCCCCTCCATCGACCGCATTTCCAGCCTGGTCCTGCGGACCGAGAAGCCGCTGGATATCGACAAGCTCAGCGAGTTCATGAATGAACTGCTGGAAGCGCATGGCAAGCAATTGCTGCGCTACAAAGGCGTTTTGAGCATCGCTGGCGAACCGCGGCGGATGGTGTTTCAAGGGGTGCTGAAGTTGTATGGCTTCGACTGGGACACCGAGTGGGCGCCTGGTGAGCCGCGCGAAAGCGTGATCGTCTTTATTGCGGATGATCTGCCGGAAGAGAAGATTCGGGAAGGATTTGCGCGGGTGGCGGCGGAGTAAATACAGTGATCTTGAGCGTATTTGCGGGCCTGTTCGAGAACAAGCCCGCTCCCACATTCTGACCTGTGTCTGCCACAAGCTTTAGGTCATGCACGCATCCCCTGCAGGCGCGGGCTTGCTCGCGAAGGCGGCCTAACCGGCAGCGCGATTGCGGTCGGTCATGGAGGGCATGTTCATCAAAAGCTTCTCCAATTGATCCAGGTGTCGGTTCAGCAGTGTCGTCGCCATCGATTCATTCCCGCGCTCCACCGCGTCCAGGATTCCCTGATGTGCCTGCCAATCGCAGCAATTCGCTGGGTGTGCATCGGCCTGTGCAATCGCCAGTGAGGTCAAGGGCACCAGACTGCCCAGAAAATGCGCCAAAGGTGCATTCCCCGCCATCTCTGCCAACAGTAAGTGAAACTCTCCTGACAGCCGAATAGCTGGAGCCTGTTCGGTACAGCTGTGCTCCTGTTCGAGCAGCGCGTGCAACCGTTTGAAGTTCTGGCGGCCACTGTTCCGACAGGCGAGTTGCACCAGCGTGGTTTCCGTCAACCGCCGTGCATGCAAAGTCTGGCGGATCTGTTCGCGATCGAGCAAAGCGACCCGAGGCCGATGATTGGGCCGCAGAATAATGATCTGCTGATGGGAAAGGCAGCTCAGCACACCACGAATGTCGCTGCGACGGGCGCTGAACATTTGCGCCAGGCTGTCTTCAGTAAACCGACTGCCCGCATTGATGCGCTGGTCGAGAATGGCATCGAACACCCGCGCATAAAGATCATTGAGCGGCAGGGCGCAGGGCAGGGCGCCGAGATTCTGAGGTGAAGCGAAGCTGTTCATGGCCGGTCTCCCGTTCCAGGCGTGTTCAACTGCGAAGGTTGTCGTCTGGAATATTCAATTCGATGCCCATGCGCTGACCTTCGCGAAGAATGTGACGACGCATCTCGGCACTGGCCTGGGCGCTATTCTTGCTGCGGATCGCCCGCACCACGGCTTCGTTCTCTTCGAGACGTTCAGCCAGGTGTTCCGGGGAATTGCGCAGCACCTCGGCGCTTTGCTTGAGGGCGTTGCTGGTTTGCTGCACCACACTCTGGAAAATCGGATTAGACGTCAGGGTGAACAGCTCTTCATGGAATGCGATGTAGGCATTCACCCCGGCTTCGCTGTCGTTGGCTTCCAGGGCTTCTCGCATGTCCATCAGCGTGAGACGCAACTGCCCGACTTCCTTGCTGCTGATGGACTGCGCGACCAGCCCGACAATGAACGGCTCAAGGGTGTAGCGCAGTTGCAGCACGTCTTCCAGGCTCGCCCCCGCCACCGCACTGTCATGGGACTGGCTGTCGCTGAGATTGGCCTCCAGGACCACAACACCCTTGCCCGGCATGGACCGCACCAGACCTAGCGTTTCCAGGACGATGACTGCCTCACGCAAACTCGGGCGGCTGATGCCCAATTGTTCTGCCAGTTCCCGTTGCCCCGGGAGCATTTCGCCGGAGCGCCACTGGCCGCGGGCCAGAGCGGCCCGAAGTTTTTCCACGACTGAGTTCACAACGGTCGACGAGGTAATCACTGTTCGCTCCATGAGCATTCAAAACGTTTGATGACCGTGCCCGCCCCTGGGCAGGCACGGCAGTGATTCAAAATTCCTGCTGGTGCGCGGGACCGACTGGTTTTCTCGGTTGGAAGGTATAACCCACCTGGCCGGAAAGCACCTTGTTTGCGCGCTGGATATCGATGTCTTTTTCCCAGCGGGCAATGGCCACTGTCGCCACGCAATTGCCGATCAGGTTGGTCAGCGCTCGGCCGATCCCCATGAACCAGTCGACCGCGAGGACGAGCACCAGACCCACCACCGGAATCGCCGGGATCGCCGTGAGTGTTGCCGCCAGGATCACCAGCGCCGAGCCGGGAATCCCGTGGGCACCTTTGGAGGTAATCAGCGAGACCAGCAGAATCGTCAGCAGGTCGGTCATGGCCAGTGGTGTGCCGGTCGCATTGGCGATGAAGACGATGGCGAGGGTCAGGTAGATCGAGAAACCGTCGAGGTTGAACGAGTAACCCGTAGGGATCACCAGCCCTACGGTCGAGCTGCCGATGCCCAGGTGCTCGAGCTTGCGCATGATCTGCGGCAGTACGGCGTCGGAGGAGGCGGTGCCCATGACGATCAGCAGTTCTTCACGCAGGTACTTGAGCAGCGGCCACATCCGCAGGCCGGACACGCGCATCACCAGGCCCAGGATCAGCGAGACGAAGGCCACGCAGGTCAGGTAGAACAAACCCACCAGGCTGCCCAGATGCTGCAGGGAGTCCAGGCCGTATTTGCTGGTGGTGAACGCGATGGCGCCGAACACGCCGATCGGCGCCAGGCGCACGATCATACCCATGATGCGAAAGATCACATGGCTCAGCTCGTTGATCAGTCGGGAGATGCCCGACGCCGCTTCACCCACCAGGTTGAGTGCGCTGCCAAAGAGTACCGAGA
Organism: Pseudomonas sp. TMW22090; assembly: GCF_022496665.1. Lineage (NCBI taxonomy): Bacteria > Pseudomonadati > Pseudomonadota > Gammaproteobacteria > Pseudomonadales > Pseudomonadaceae > Pseudomonas > Pseudomonas sp. TMW22090. The sequence goes on along the minus strand of NZ_SCFH01000007.1, from coordinate 107,097 downwards.
ACAGCAGCACTTGCAGGATGTTGTTGTCGGCAAAGGCACCCACCACCGACGTGGGAATCAGGTCCATCAGGAACTGTGTGGTGGTATGCATATGCTCGCCGCGCTGGGCGATGTCACCCATGTCGGCGGCGGAAAGCTGATCCAGGTGAATGTTGGCGCCGCTGCCAATGCCGGTGCTGAAGGCGAATACCAGGCCGATGACCAAGGCGATGGTGGTCAGGATTTCGAAGTAGATCACCGATTTCAGGCCAATGCGTCCGACCTTCTTCAGGTCGCCGGCACCGCTGATGCCACTGACCACCACGCAGAACACGATCAGGCCGATGAGCATCTTGATCAGTTTGATAAAACCATCGCCCAGCGGTTTGAGCTGTGCAGAGTATTCAGGGAGGGTCAGCCCGCAGACGATGCCGAGCACCAGTCCGAGAACCACTTGGAGGAAGATTGAACGCGAGCACCATCTGAGCATGGGAGGAATCCTGGTCGGTGTCCTGGCTGCCGGCGCTTGGGCGCTCAGATTCAGGACTTAATTATTGTGGTCTTACCGGTATGTCCAGTGCAGGCGCAGTCTACGCAGGGTTTTTTCGTGAATACAAGTGGAAATAGCAAAATTGGCATGACCGGTCTTACCAGCGGCGTAAACCGCGCGTAGGAGCTGCCGAAGGCTGCGATCCTTTGATCTTTTCTTAGGGCGAAAAAAAACCGGCCAATCACTTGGCCGGTTTTTTATCCTGCGGGTTTAACGTCGCAATTAAGCGCCGTACACCGGCAGCTTCTTGCAGATGGCCTTGACCTTCTCACGGACGGCGTCGATCACCGCTTCGTTGTTCAGGTCTGCCAGGATGTCGCAGATCCAGCCGGCCAGTTCCTTGCACTCAGCTTCCTTGAAGCCGCGAGTGGTCACGGCCGGAGTGCCGAAGCGCAGGCCGGAAGTGACGAACGGGGAGCGTGGATCGTTAGGCACGGAGTTCTTGTTCACGGTGATGAAAGCCTTGCCCAAAGCGGCGTCGGCATCTTTACCGGAGATTTCCTGCTTGATCAGCGACAGCAGGAACAGGTGGTTTTCAGTACCGCCCGATACCACGTCAAAACCGCGCTCGATGAACACGCCGGCCATGGCCTTGGCGTTCTTCACCACTTGTTGCTGGTAGGTCTTGAACTCAGGCTGCAGCGCTTCCTTGAAGCAAATCGCTTTAGCGGCGATCACGTGCTCCAGCGGGCCACCCTGGGCGCCCGGGAAAACCGCGGAGTTGAGCTTTTTCTCGATGTCGGCGTTGGCGCGAGCCAGGATCAGGCCGCCACGTGGACCACGCAGGGTCTTGTGCGTGGTGGTGGTCACGACGTCGGCGAATGGCACCGGGTTCGGGTAGACGCCAGCGGCGACCAGACCGGCCACGTGAGCCATGTCAACGAACAGGTAGGCGCCAACCTTGTCGGCGATTTCGCGGAAACGCGGGAAGTCGAGGATCTGCGAGTAGGCGGAAAAACCGGCCACGATCATTTTCGGCTTGTGTTCAACGGCCAGGCGCTCGACTTCGTCGTAGTCGATCAGGCCATTGGCGTCGATGCCGTACTGAACGGCGTTGTACAGCTTGCCGGAGGAAGAAACGCTGGCGCCGTGGGTCAGGTGACCACCGTGTGCCAGGCTCATGCCCAGGATGGTGTCGCCCGCTTGCAGCAGAGCCAGGTAAACGGCGCTGTTGGCTTGCGAACCGGCGTGTGGCTGAACGTTGGCGTAATCAGCGCCGAACAGTTCCTTGGCGCGATCGATAGCAAGCTGCTCGACCACGTCGACGAACTCGCAGCCACCGTAGTAGCGCTTGCCCGGATAGCCTTCGGCGTACTTGTTGGTCAGTACCGAGCCTTGAGCTTCCATCACCGCAGGGCTGGTGTAGTTTTCCGAAGCGATCAGCTCAATGTGCTCTTCCTGGCGCTGAGCTTCTTGCTCCATGGCGGCAAAGAGATCGGCGTCGTACTTGGCAATAGTCAAATCACGGCTGAACATGGCGGTCCTCAAGGATCGGGGCAGAAAAGGGGGGCATTCTAACCTAACGAGTTTTAGATGGCATATGAAAGGACATCATGTCGCAGACAAGTGGGCTTCATGACGGGATCAGCGGTGATCGTGCGGCCCCCATCGCCAGCAGGCTGGCTCCCACAGTAATCGCGATAGCCTGCAAACTCCCTGACCGACCATCAATTCTTGTGGGAGCCCGCCTGCTGGCGATGGCTTCCCTGCAAAAATCTCAGTCGAACTCGAACAACGCCTCACGCCCGAACTGCGCCTCAAACCCGCTGGCCGGCATCGGCCTCCCGAACAAATACCCCTGAACTTCATCGCACCCATGCTCACGCAGGAAATCCAGCTGCTCCTGGGTTTCCACGCCTTCGGCGATCACCGCCAGGTTGAGGCTGTGGGCCATGGCGATGATTGCCCGGGCAATCTGGGCGTCCTGTTCGCCGGAGGGCAGGCCATCGACAAACGTGCGGTCAATTTTCAGCACGTCGATCGGGAATTGCTTGAGGTAGTTAAGCGATGAATAGCCAGTGCCGAAGTCGTCGACCGCAATGCTCAGGCCGAGATTCTTCAAGCCGTCGAGGATTTGCATCGCCTCGCTGACTTCGCGCATCAGAATACTTTCGGTCAGTTCCAGCTCCAGGCACGCCGGGGGCAGGCCGATTTCCTTGAGGATGTTGGCGATGCGCGTGCCCAGTTGGCCGTCGGAGAACTGCCGCGCCGAGATATTCACCGACACTTTTGGCACGCGAACCTTGGCCAGGTGCCAGGACTTGAGCTGGCGGCAGGCTTCGCTGATGACCCAGTCGCCGACATCAACCACCAGGCCAAGCTCCTCGAGCACCGGAATGAAATCCCCCGGCGGTACCAGCCCGCGTCGAGGGTGGCGCCAGCGCAGCAAGGCTTCGGCGCCCGTCAGGCGTTTGCCGTCGCCGCTGAACTGCGGCTGGTAGTACAGCACAAATTCGTCCTGCTCCAGGGCATGGCGCAAATCGCTCTCGAGCTCCAGGCGCTCCAGGGCGCTGGCGTTCATGTCCGCCTGATAGAACTGGAAGTTGTTCTTGCCGCGCTCCTTGGCGTGGTACATCGCGGTGTCGGCGTTTTTCATCAGTTGGCTGAGCTCGTTGCCGTCTTGCGGGCTCAGGGCGATGCCGATACTGGCGGTGACGAAAAACTCCCGGCCTTCAAGCACGAAGGGTTTCACCAAACTGCCAAGAATCTGTTCGGCCACATGAATCGCCCGGTTCAACGCCATCTCGCGGTTGGCCCGCGGTTGCAGGAGCAAGGTGAACTCGTCGCCGCCCATGCGGGCCACAGTGTCATCATCGTCGACGCAGCCGAGCAGGCGCGTGGCCATTTCCTTGAGCATGCGATCGCCGGCCGCGTGGCCCAGGGAGTCGTTGATCGGCTTGAACCGGTCGAGGTCGAGGAACATCAGCACCACCCAGCCTTTCTGCCGTTCCGCCGATTGCAGAGCGGTGTGCAGGCGATCCTGGAACAGCGTGCGGTTGGGCAGGTGAGTCAGGGCGTCGTAGTAGGCGAGGCGATGGATTCGCTGTTCGCTGGCCTTGCGCTCGCTGATGTCGCTGAAGAAGCACACATAGCTGGCCAGGTCGCCTTCGTCATCCAGCACGGCGGTGATGCCGACCCAGGCCGGGTAATGCTCGCCGTTACGCCGCTTGAGCCACACTTCGCCTTCCCAGGTGCTGTGCTCGTTAAGCTGTTTGAGCACGTAGCGCAGGTGCGCGTCCTGTTGCTCGTCCACGGTCAGCATGTTCGGCAACTGGTCGAGCACTTGTTCGACCGCGTAACCGCTGACGCGGCTGAAGGCTTCGTTGGCCTGCACGATGTAACCGGCTGGGTCGGTGATCAGGATTGCCGAGGTCGAGTGCTCGAACACCGTCGCTGCCATGCGCAGATCTTTCTCGGCGCGGCGTTGCTGACTGATGTCGCGACCGACCCCCAGCACGCCTTCGAAGGCTCCCTGGTCGTCCCAGACCAGCACCAGGCGCAGCTCGATGGGGACCTTGCGACCGTCGGCGCGCAGGCAGTCGAACAGGAACAGTTGTGTCTGCACCTGGTCGCGCAACAGCGCCAGCCTGTCGGGTTTGTTCAGCGCCTTGCTGATCCGGTCCATCAGGCTGTAGATACCGGTCAGTTGCTGCGGGTTGGCAATGGTCGATTGCCAGCCGTTCTGGAAGATCCATTCGACGTCATAGCCCAGCACGGCATGCACCGAGGGGCTGACGTAATTGAGTGCCATTGCGCTGTCGGTGGAAAAAATCACGTCGCTGATGCTTTCGGCGAGCATGCGATAACGCTGCTCGCTGTCGCGCAGGGATTCGCTGGCTTCGATCTGCTCGGTGATGTCCTTGGCCACGCCGATGATGCGAGTGACCTGGTCGTGTTTGTCCCGCGCCAGGGCTTGTTCGCGCACTTCGAACCGGCGCCACTTGCCGTCCCGGTGGCGAAAGCGCAACTGGCATTGCATCAGCTGGCTGTAACCGCCGTGGCGCTGGGTCTGGCGCGATCGATGATACAAGTCGGCATCATCAGCGTGCAGCAGGACTTCCCAGAAGTAATCGCCCATCTGGTGCAGCTCGGTACGGTTGTAGCCGAGGGTCTGGCCCAGATGGTGGTTGCTGAAGATCATTCGCTGGCTGATGACGTCTTGCACATACAGGTGATCCGGAACCGTGCGTACCACATCGGACCAGAATCCTTCACGCTCCAGCAGCGACAGCTCGATAAGCTTGCGGCTGGTGACGTCCGTGATGCTCAGGATCACTGCCTTGTAGTCACTCTGGTCCTCGGGCAGGCGCAGCACCAGCCACAAGTGCTGATCACGGCCGCTGGCGTCCTGCAGGCGGATCTCCAGTTCGAGCTGTTTGTGCCCCTGCAACACGGCTTCGAGTATCGGCAGGCCGATGGCCGAACTGGTCAGTGGATTGCCGTCGATCAGGCGCTTCCAGGCCTCCTCCGGGGCATTGACGTCCAGTAGGAGCAGGGCTACCTCGTTGACTTCGGTGATGCGCATTTCGCGCAGCAACTGTTCACGTTGCGTTGGCACGGCCAGCCAGCTTTGCAACTGTTCGGTGTCAAGGATGCGGGCCTTGTCGAACGCACTCTTGAGCCCGGACAGATCCAGTACGCACAGGGCAACCCCGGTGCCTTCGAAGATGTCCTGATAGCGTCGACGACCCTCATGCAACTGGCGCTGGCGGCGGCGCATGTTCAGCAGCGCGATGAAGGGCAGCAGGGAAAAGGCCAACCCGAGCAGGCATTTGCCGATGAATGCCGGCAATAAATGCTCGATCACGCGTTGACGGTCGAACAGCCCGCGCAGTTGCCAGTCGCTGCTGCTCAGAGGCACTGTCAATACGCTGTTGGCCAGGTCCTCTGCCGTCAGTTCGCTGGGCTCAGACACCGGTACGGCGTTATCGCGGCTGACAATTTGCCGATTGATGCGGTTTTCCACCAGCCACAGCGGGCGGATGCCGGCTTCATTCTGCTTGGCCAGCGATGCGAAGAAGGCCGGAGACAGGCGCAGCGCCCAATAACCGCGAGTGCTGCCGCTGGCCTGGTGCAGCAGCAAATGGACCATCGAGCCGTCGTCGGCATTGCTGAAATAGTGCGCCTGGGCGCGGCTGCGCTGAACCAGCTGGCTCAGGTAGTCGGCATCGTTACTGTCCACGGCGCTGTCGCTGAGCACTTTTCCAGACGGACTGAGCAGTGCCAGGCTGCGTACATCAGGCAGCGACTGCTGGATTTTGCGCAGCAGCGCCTGTTGTTCTTCGTGAGTCTGTGGCTGCTCGACGATCGGCAGCAGGTTCAGGGCGATCTGCGCGTTCAGCGCCATATTCAGGCTGATTTGAGAGGCCAGGTCGGCGGTGAAGTCGATGGTGTACTGGCGCTGGTTCTTCTGGGTTTCGCGCAGCTGGTCGAGCAGTTGCCAGAAGAGAAGGGCCAGCAGCAGTAATACGAGTGTGGCCAGCCCACCTTTTAACGTCCCGCGCAGGGGAGAGCCGGCCGCAGAACGGGCATCGTTCACAGAAGACGGTGGAGGCACGTTAGACAAGCTGTGTAATCCTGCGCAAGGGCTGGGCTGGCGCGACGCGCACTATAAGCCGGACGCCCGAAGGGCGGCTAGCATGCCTTGAGTTGTGGCAAAGTGCCAGTCCCGCTCGGCTGGACTGCCATCCATCATTAAGGTAGCTTTGCCGGTTACGTGGGAGCGTTCCAGCTCCTAGAATCAGACTTTCTTCAGCGCGCACGCATTGGTCCCTATCAAGCGGTCAGCGCGCACGGTCTGGCCGGGCCTCGCCCGCGCTCCAATCATTCATCTGTCACTGACCCAAGGTTCTCCATGGCTCAATACGTCTTCACCATGCATCGGCTGGGAAAAGTTGTTCCGCCGAAGCGGGAAATCCTGAAAAACATTTCGCTGTCCTTCTTCCCTGGCGCCAAGATCGGCGTGCTCGGCCTCAACGGTTCGGGTAAGTCCACGCTGCTGAAAATCATGGCGGGCGTCGACACCGAATTCGAGGGCGAAGCCCGTCCGATGCCTGAACTGAACATCGGCTACCTGCCGCAGGAACCGATCCTGGATCCGACCAAGACCGTGCGTGAAGTGGTCGAGGAAGCAGTCAGCGTGATCAAGAACGCCCAGGCTCGCCTGGACGAGGTCTACGCCGCTTACGCCGAGGAAGATGCCGACTTCGACAAGCTGGCTGCCGAACAGGCCAAGCTCGAGGCGATTCTGCAGGCCAGCGATGGTCACAACCTGGATCGTCAGCTGGAAGTGGCGGCCGATGCACTGCGTTTGCCCGCCTGGGACGCCAAGGTCGAATTCCTCTCCGGTGGTGAAAAACGTCGTGTGGCCCTGTGCCGCCTGCTGTTGTCGGCCCCGGACATGTTGCTGCTGGACGAACCGACCAACCACCTGGACGCCGATTCCGTCGCCTGGCTGGAGCACTTCCTCCATGACTTCCCGGGCACCGTGGTAGCGATCACGCACGACCGGTACTTCCTGGACAACGTTGCCGGCTGGATTCTCGAACTCGACCGCGGCGCCGGTATCCCGTACGAGGGCAACTATTCGGGCTGGCTTGAAGCCAAGTCCAATCGTCTGGCTGCAGAATCCAAGCAGCAGTCGGCCCATGAAAAAGCCATGAAGGAAGAGCTGGAGTGGGTGCGCAAAGGCGCCAAGGCCCGCCAGTCCAAGTCCAAGGCTCGTCTGCAACGCTTCGAAGAAATGCAGTCGCAGGAATTCCAGAAGCGCAGCGAAACCAACGAGATCTACATCCCGGCCGGTCCGCGCCTGGGTGACAAGGTCATCGAGTTCAAGAACGTCTCCAAGGGTTACGGCGATCGCGTGCTGATCGACAACCTGTCGTTCTCCATGCCCAAAGGCGCCATCGTGGGTGTGATCGGCGGTAACGGCGCGGGTAAATCCACGCTGTTCCGCATGTTGATGGGCAAGGAGACTCCGGATTCGGGCACTATCGAAGTCGGCGAAACCGTGCAGCTGGCTTGCGTTGACCAGAGCCGTGAGGACCTGGATGGCAGCAAGACGGTATTCCAGCAAATCTCCGACGGTTCCGACCAGATCCGCATCGGCAACTACGAGATCCCGTCGCGTACCTACGTGGGTCGCTTCAACTTCAAGGGTGGCGATCAGCAGAAGTTCGTCAAGGACCTGTCCGGTGGTGAGCGCGGTCGCCTGCACCTGGCCCTGACCCTGAAGGAGGGTGGCAACGTCCTGCTGCTCGACGAACCGTCCAACGACCTCGACGTTGAAACCCTGCGTTCCCTCGAAGAAGCCCTGCTGGACTTCCCGGGCGCCGCCATTGTGATCTCTCACGATCGGTGGTTCCTGGACCGCGTCGCGACGCACATCCTGGCGTACGAAGATGACTCGCAAGCAGTGTTCTTCGAAGGTAACTACACCGAGTACGAAGCCGATCGCAAAAAGCGTCTTGGCGAAGCCGCTGCCCAGCCGCATCGTGTACGGCACAAGAAACTGGCCTGATTCGGGGTTGGTTGCATGAAAGAACGGAGCCTTCAGGCTCCGTTTTTTTTGCTCTGTTTTTCTGGGATACCGAGTGGAATTCATCGCCGGCAGGCCAGCTCCCACAAAGTGTTGTGCAGGCAATAAATCTCGATTCACCACCCATCCCCGTGGGAGCTAGCCTGCTAGCGATGGCGGTGTAACTGTTGGTGCATTGCGTCGAGTCGATCTCCCTATTCAGGTGCAAAAACGGCCGAAAAACAGACTTATTTATATCCTGCGCACCATTTAATTTCATAAAGGCGACATGTTGCGCTGTTCCTGTGCGCGATTCGTTTGTTAAAGTCCGGCTCAATCTCTCCAACGACAATAAATTTGCCGAGACTTTCCATGATCGAATCCGTTGAATCCTTCCTTGCCCGCCTGAAAAAACGTGACCCCGACCAGCCCGAGTTTCACCAGGCTGTGGAAGAAGTCTTGCGCAGCCTCTGGCCGTTCCTGGAAGCCAACCCGCACTACCTCACTTCCGGCATCCTGGAGCGTATCTGTGAGCCGGAGCGGGCGGTGGTGTTTCGTGTGTCATGGGTCGACGATCACGGCAAGGTGCAGGTCAATCGGGGCTTCCGCATCCAGATGAACAGTGCCATCGGTCCGTACAAGGGCGGTCTGCGCTTCCATCCGTCAGTGAACCTGGGAGTGCTGAAATTCCTCGCGTTCGAACAGACGTTCAAGAACTCCCTGACCTCGTTGCCCATGGGGGGCGGCAAGGGCGGCTCGGACTTCGACCCCAAAGGCAAAAGCGATGCTGAAGTCATGCGCTTCTGCCAGTCCTTCATGAGCGAGCTGTACCGGCACATCGGTGCAGACGTTGACGTGCCGGCGGGCGATATTGGCGTCGGTGCCCGAGAGATTGGCTTTTTGTTCGGTCAATACAAGCGCCTGAGCAACCAGTTCACCAGCGTGCTCACAGGGAAGGGCCCGAGCTACGGCGGCAGCCTGATTAGGCCCGAAGCCACCGGTTTCGGTTGTGTCTATTTCGCCGAGGAAATGCTCAAGCGCCAAGGCGCAACCGTCGAAGGCAAGCGCGTGGCGATCTCGGGTTCTGGCAACGTCGCGCAGTACGCGGCCCGCAAGGTCATGGATCTGGGCGGCCAGGTCATTTCGTTGTCGGACTCCGAGGGCACGCTGTACTGCGAAGCCGGTTTGACTGAAGAGCAATGGTTGGCGGTACTGGAACTGAAAAACGTCCAGCGCGGGCGAATCAGTGAGTTGGCTGCGCGCTTCGGCCTCGAGTTCCGCGCCGGTCAGAGCCCATGGGATCTGACCTGCGACATCGCGCTGCCAAGCGCAACGCAGAATGAACTCGATGCCGAGGCCGCCCGCGCATTGCTGCGCAACGGCTGCATCTGCGTGGCCGAAGGCGCCAACATGCCGACCACGCTGGAAGCCGTGGACCTGTTCATCGAGGCAGGGATTCTGTTTGCGCCAGGCAAGGCCTCCAACGCAGGCGGCGTCGCGGTAAGTGGCCTGGAAATGTCGCAGAACGCCATGCGCCTGCTGTGGACCGGCGGCGAGGTGGACAGCAAACTGCACGCCATCATGCAGTCGATTCACCACGCTTGCGTGCACTACGGCGAAGAGAATGGCCGGATCAACTACGTCAAAGGGGCAAACATCGCCGGCTTCGTCAAAGTCGCCGATGCCATGCTCGCCCAAGGTGTGGTCTAAGCCGGTTCGATGCGGATGATCTCGATCAGTTGATCGCCGACCGGGCGTTGCCACAGCACCTCATCCCCGAGTTGCGCCCCAAGCAGCGCCCGGCCCAGCGGCGAGCCCCAGTTGATCAGGCCCGCCGATGCGTCCGCCTGATCCTCGCCCACCAGCTGGACGGTCTGTTCAGCGTTGTGCTCGTCGGCAAACGTCACCCGACTGCCAATCTGCACCTTTTGCGTCGAGCTCGCGGGTGTTATCACCTGCGCGCTGAGCACGCGCTGGTTGAAATAGCGTAAATCCCGTTGCAGGTCCGCCTGGCGCTGTTTGTTCGCCTGTTCTCCCTTGGCCGACTCAGCGCCGAGCTGCTGCTGCAGTTCGGCAACCTTGGCCTGCAACTGGGTCAGTCCGGTGGGTGTGACGTAGTTGGGCTGCGCGCTGACCTGCCGTTCGACAGGCTGATCGGCTTGCGCAGCGGCGTTATCTTCATTGACGAAGGCGCGACTCATGGTTTTCTCCCGTTATAGGGTTTGGGCCATGGTCGCAGTCATTTAGTTTCGACGGATGCCCGTGAGCGACTCATTGCGAGCGATAGGCGCGCGCCGCATCCTGGTCCTTCTGCTGTTGCCAGGCCTTATCGCGGTCATCCCAATGGTGGCTGCGATAGTCTGCGCGATCCTGATTTTCCAGCATCGCCTGGCACTGGCGAAAGCCATCGCTCCAGCCTTCGGCATAGTGCGGGTCCTTGAGATAACGCGGGACGTTTTTGCGAAATTCACCGGTCATCGCCCCGGCCGCCTGACGACCACTGACGCAACCGTCATCGAAGCCGTCGGCGAAGGCAGGCGGATAGCCCTTGGCGATCAGGTCTTCGTGGGTCGACTGGCAACCCGCGCACAACAGCAGCAATCCCAGCATACCTGCGCAACGCCACATCTCAGACTCCTGACCGTTCGACGGCCTATGCAGTCAGTCTAGAAGTCGATTCGTTGTCGGGATGTGAAAGGAAGATCAAAAGATCGTCCGAACGCTGCTCGAGCCTTCGGACGATCTTTTGATCTAGTAGTGATACCACTTCATCTCAAGCATCACTTCATTCTCAGGCGATGCCATGTGGCTGAACTCGCGCTGCGCACTCAGGCGCAGGCCCAGGTTTCGCGACAGCTCCCACTGCTGATTCAAGCTCACACTGCGCCGCACCTCGCCATTGGTGAAAAAATCACCTTTGGTTTCCAGGCTGAAATTACCCAGGGGGTTTTTCCACAGCACCCCGGTATTAAATCCGGCGGCGGGGGCGATGAATTCGGCGAAGTCATTGTTGTGCTCCACCCGCACGGTGCCCATGACAAACCCGAGCATGTCTTCGCTCAATTGCCAGGTCCCGCCGCCGCCACCGTTGACGTGACTGACCAGGTTCTCGTCATCGTGCTTGCCCGGAACGCGTTCCAGGCCGCCGGTGACTTGCCAGGACAATGGTTGCAGCAGCTCGTTGCGCGGGGTCAGCGAGCGAATCGTCGCCAGGTCCAACTGCTGGAACTGCCAGCGGTTGCCTTCGTACTGGCGCAATTTCATCTGCAGAATTTCGATCTGCGCGCCCAGAGGGAAGCTTTCGGCGTTGTCGTTGAGGTCGTGGTAGGCCATGCGCAAGCCGTACTCGGCGAAGGCTTCATCGCCCCGAGTGCCGATGCCGGCCTGCCAGGTGCGCGATTCATGACCGTCCTCGGGCAGACCCGGTTGCGCAATATCAAGCGCCGGCGCTGGGTTCTGATTGATCGCCCGCAGCAGTTCGAAACTGCGCTGGGAGCGCTCAGGGTCGCGTTCCTGGCCGTTGGCGCGGTAACGTTCCAGGCGATACGCGGCGTCGATGACCAGCGCCTGGCGATCGCGCGGCAGTGCCTTGAAATCTGCGCTCTGAAGCTGCTTCTGATCGGCGCTGACCTTCAGTACCCATTGCTGCTCTTCATCAGTCAGCGGCTCGGCACGGCTCAGCAGCTCACGCTCCCGGGACGGACGATACTGGATGGACTCGACCAGGCCGGCCTCTTTCACGGCCTTGACGGTGTCGGTAGGGATGGCCGTAAGGGGGAATTGTTCGGTCAGGCGCAGGCTCGGTCGCGCCACTTGCAGCAGTTCAAGCAAGCGATAGGAGCAGTTTTCGTCGAAGAAAAAATAGTCGAACTGGATCTGTTTCAGTTCCCAGACGTGCTCGACCATGCGCGCCGTTTCTGCCTGGGTAAGGTTCAGCCGGTATTCCCACAGGTCGCGGTTTTCCAGGCTGCGGTATTCCGAGAGCTTTTCCTGGTAAGGCACCAGCGCAAACAGCCCCGGGTAGCCCCCCATAAGGCCTTTCCAGGCGTAAAGGATGCTGTTGTCGGAACCTTCGATGTAGGCGCCGAAGTTGATCGCATAACTGAGCAGTGAAGTCTTGTCGCTCTGCACGCCAGCCTGGTCAATGCGCAGCAGGGTGTGACCAAACATCGACGACGGGCTGTTCAGGTAGGCCGCGGGAAAAATCATCACCGCACTGTCGGGGGAAACGTCCTTGAACCATTGCTTGAATTCGGCACATTGCGGGGCCGGCAAGTCCGTCAGGTTCAGTTGCGCCTTCAGCCAGCGGGTGCGTGCCGGGTAGACGCATTGTGCGTGTTGTTCGCCTTTGCTTGCCGGGGCGTACAAGGCCTGCACAGTGGCGGCCAGTTCGCGGTCCGGATGTTCGTTGCCGTCCGGCGCGAGGAAAAACTTGCGGTCACTGACATAGCTGCGCCAGCCACCGAGCTTGGCAGTTTCGTAGTGGCCCAGGGAGATCCAGAAAGGGTCGTTAGCCAGTTGCTGCAAACGTTCAGAGTCGATGTTTGGCGCGGCGGACAGCGGGGCGCAGGCACAGAGCGCCAACCAGGCAAGGCGTTTGAGCATAGTGGGCAACTTAATGGAAAGAAACAAAGACCCAAGGGGGCGCAGGTCCAAAAAATAAAACCCGCCCCCCGAGAGGAGCGGGTGGGTCGAGCTTATGCTTGAGTGGCGTATTTGGCCAGGCGAGCATCGTTCTTGATAACGGACAGGGTGTTGGTATGCACGTCTTCAGCGGTCACATCTGCCTTGCTGAAGATCTGCTGGAAGTGCTCGTGGGTAACTGCTGCAAAATGCTCACGATCTTCCGGCGCCACGCCCAGTACCACGGCATAGGTCGTCAGCGCTTCGCCGTTGCCTTTAGCCATGTCTTCGGACAACTCATTCATCATGCCATTCATGGCCAGCCAGGATTTGCCGCCATAGGTCAGCGACGCGTTAGTCGAGCAACCGTTGGTACCCGATGTCATACCGAACGTTGCGTTACCGGAAGTGCCGTTGGTGGTGGATGCCAGGAAGTGAGCCGGGGTGCCACGCTGACCTTCGAACAGCATGTTGCCCCAACCGCAATCCGGACCGCCTGGCGCCTGAGCCATGGCGTTGATGGATACAGCGGTGAAGAGAGTACCGAGAAGAATCCGTTTCATAGCTTTGTTCTCTTTATGTGCATACCAATGGACAGGGTCTGGCCCGATCTGGCGCCAGTGGGCCGGTTATTGTTCCAGCCGCGCAGTTTGGAGTTTAGGCACGTTCCAAGGGTTCCGTTACTTTTTGCTAAATATTCGTCAAAACATCGATTTAGCCCCGGCCAGGCTGGCGATGGCGGTTTGGCTATGCTTTGACTGAAGGCGCGCCTTGCAAGTGGGGTGGAGGCAGCGCCAGAATGCCGCTATCTGCCCCGCCTGATGTAAGGAAGCCCGATGCCTGATCCTGTTGCTGCCAGCTTGCGTCTAGCGCCCGAAGCGCTGACCCGTCCGTTTTCCGCTGAACAGTTCAGCTTCTCTACCACCAATGATCTGGAGCCCTTTCGCGGAGTGCTTGGCCAGGAACGTGCGGTCGAAGCATTGCAGTTCGGCGTGGCCATGCCGCGCCCCGGCTACAACGTATTTGTCATGGGTGAGCCCGGCACTGGCCGGTTCTCGTTCGTCAAACGCTACCTGAAAGCCGAAGGCAAACGCCTGCAGACCCCGGCAGACTGGGTCTATGTCAACAATTTCGACGAACCGCGCGAACCCCGGGCCCTGGAACTGCCTTCAGGCACCGCCGGCGCGTTTATCGGCGATATCAACACCTTGATCGACAATCTGGTGGCGACGTTCCCTGCGGTGTTTGAACACCCGTCCTACCAGCAAAAGAAAAGTGCCATCGATCGTGCATTCAACCAGCGCTACGACAAGGCGCTGGATATCATTGAGCGCCTGGCGCTGGAGAAGGACGTCGCGCTGTACCGCGACGCCAGCAACATTGCGTTCACCCCGATGGGGGATGGAAAGGCCCTGGACGAAGCAGAGTTCGCCCAACTGCCCGAAGCCGATCGCGAGCGTTTTCACGATGACATTTCCGGCCTCGAGGAACGGCTCAACGAAGAGCTCGCCAGCCTGCCGCAATGGAAGCGTGAGTCGAGCAATCAACTGCGCCACCTCAATGAAGAAACCATCACCCTGGCCTTGCAGCCATTGCTGTCACCGTTGTCGGAGAAGTATGCCGAGAACGCGGCGGTCTGCGGTTACCTGCAGGCGATGCAGGTCTACCTGCTGAAAACGGTTGTCGAGCAATTGGTCGACGACAGCAAGATCGACGCTGTCGCCCGCAAGATGCTGGAAGAACAATACGCCCCGAGCCTGGTGGTCGGTCATTCGGCCAGCGGCGGCGCACCGGTGGTGTTCGAGCCGCACCCGACTTATGAAAACCTGTTCGGGCGCATCGAGTACAGCACTGACCAGGGCGCGCTCTACACCACGTATCGGCAGCTGCGCCCGGGTGCACTGCACCGCGCCAACGGCGGTTTTCTCATCCTGGAAGCGGAGAAAATGCTCAGCGAGCCATTCGTATGGGATGCGCTCAAGCGTGCCCTGCAGTCGCGCAAGCTGAAGATGGAATCGCCACTGGGTGAGCTGGGCCGCCTGGCCACCGTGACGCTGACCCCGCAAAACATCCCGTTGCAGGTCAAGGTCGTCATCATCGGGGCTCGGCAGCTGTACTACACGCTGCAGGACCTCGATCCAGACTTCCAGGAGATGTTCCGCGTGCTGGTGGATTTCGACGAAGACATTCCGATGGTCGACGAAAGCCTGGAACAGTTTGCCCAATTGCTGAAAACCCGCACCTCGGAAGAGGGCATGGCGCCCTTGACTGCCGATGCGGTGGCGCGCCTGGCGACCTACAGCGCGCGTCTGGCTGAACACCAGGGGCGCTTGTCGGCGCGGATTGGCGACCTGTTCCAGTTGGTCAGCGAGGCGGATTTCATTCGTCACCTGGCGGCGGATGAAATGACCGACGCCGGGCATATCGAACGAGCCCTCAAGGCCAAGGCCACCCGTACCGGGCGCGTCTCGGCGAGAATCCTCGATGACATGCTGGCCGGAATTATCCTGATCGATACCGATGGTGCGGCCGTGGGCAAGTGCAACGGCCTGACGGTGCTGGAAGTCGGCGATTCGGCCTTCGGTGTGCCAGCGCGTATTTCTGCCACGGTTTACCCGGGTGGCAGCGGCATCGTCGACATCGAGCGTGAGGTCAATCTGGGCCAGCCGATTCACTCCAAGGGCGTAATGATCCTTACCGGTTACCTCGGTAGCCGCTACGCCCAGGAGTTTCCGCTGGCGATTTCCGCGAGCATCGCGCTGGAGCAATCCTACGGTTACGTGGACGGGGACAGCGCGTCGCTGGGCGAAGCTTGCACGCTGATTTCGGCGTTGTCGAAAACACCGCTCAAGCAGTGCTTTGCGATCACCGGCTCGATCAACCAGTTCGGTGAAGTGCAGGCGGTGGGCGGGGTCAACGAGAAGATCGAGGGCTTCTTCCGACTCTGCGAGGCCCGCGGCCTGACGGGTGAACAAGGTGCAATCATTCCGCAGGCCAACGTGGCCACGCTGATGCTCGATGAGAAGGTCCTGGCGGCGGTGCGCGCCGGTCAGTTCCATGTGTACGCAGTGCGCCAGGCCGATGAGGCCCTGAGCCTGCTGGTCGGCGAACCCGCCGGTGCACCGGACGAGAATGGCGAGTTCCCGGAGGGCAGCGTCAACGCCCGGGTAGTGGAGCGCCTGCGGGTGATTGCGGAAATGATCAGCGAAGAGGACATGAGGGAGGCGGAGAAGGAAGCGGCGCAGGAAGCCTTGGTGGAGGCCAAGCCGGCCTGACAGGCCCCTGAGGTTTCACCACTTACTGTGGGAGCGAGCCTGTTCGCGATGACGGAGTGTCAACCAGCTTATGTTCTGCATGACACGCCGCCATCGCGAGCAGGCTCGCTCCCGCATGTGCATCCGATTAATCTGTGCGAAGTGCCATCACTCTGGCGCCAATATTCACACAATGACCACTCGGCGCCTTGTGGTTCTACCTGGCATGCTTTCCAGACTTTTCTTCTATTCTCAGGTCAAGGATATCGACAGTATCACTGGATCGAAACAGTCTTCTGATGGAGGCTGAATACCGGATCTACCGAGGGTCGCCGCCATGTCGCGCAACCTCTGCCTCACCCGACAATGCCTGGGCCTTGTAACCCGTATCGAATGCGCCGTGCGACCTCTGGCGGGAGACAAGGGCATGTGGACCTTGCTGTTTGCTGCCGGAATGGCGGGCGAACAACCTTCTGCCATCAAGGCACAGGGACCTTTTCATGGCCCATTTGTGGCTGAATCAATCCTCGACACTATCGTTGAAAGCCTGACCTTGCATGGTTATCAACTGGCCGACGACCCGCAAATCTGGTGCCTGCACTTGCAAGCCCAACTGCGGGAAATCAATGGCGGACGTACGCGCAACCTGGCCGGTTTCGAGTTCCGCCCGGATCACTGAGTGGGCGATTGATCAAGGCTGGCGGTATCAGCCTTGTCGAGCTTGACCTCAAACCCATATTGCACGGTGGTGAGGTCGATCCGCTGATAGGTTTCCAGGCGGGCAGGCCGGCCATAGAAGTAGTGCACGCCCGTCAAAGCCGGGCCCTCCGGGCTCGCATCGTGACTCACCGCAAGTATTTCCTTCAGGTAATTACCACTGTCGTCCCGGGCGTAGAAACGCCAGTCCTGCTCCGGGAATTCCTTCAGGTCGACCAGCAGGGCATTGCCTTTGAGCTCCAGGCCCTTGGGCAGTTGACCAGCGTCCAGGGTTTTCTTCTCGATGCTGGCCAGGAACAGCGGGATCGAGCCTACGGCATAGGCAGGCGTCTCCGGGAACAGGTTCAGGTCATAGGTGATGGTGCCGCGCAGAGGATCGACCTGGAACGCTTCGGGTGGCAATTCGATCGGCTCGTCACGTTTGCCACTGGCGTCTTCGGTGAAAAAGCTGACCGGGCTGTCACCGGGGTTGAAGGAGCTGCCCAGCAGTTCGTCGTTGAAACTTCTCCTGTGATCGAACTCGATCTGCGCGGCGCTCGGGTCATCGACCGACTGACGAATGCTCACGCCTTTTTTCAGTTGGTCTTCACTGAGGGTCGCGCCTTTGAGCCAGTTCGCAGCCTGGTCGTCGTACACCACCACTGGCAGCTCAAGGGACTGGATGGTTTTTTCCGTGGTGCGAGGATCGAACCGGCGTACCGGCAAATCGAGGTCCTTGCGGGTCACTGTGGCGGTGGAGAAATCCAGTACGCTGACTTCCAGGGTATCGATCGGCCCGTTGAAATAGACTTTCGAGTAATGCCTGGTTTGCTGCTTCTCAAAGGCCTGCTGCTGCGATTCGAGTTGTTTCTCCAACGCCTCGCTCCAGGCTTTCTGCTGCTGCAATAACGACAATTGCCTTTGATAAAATGCAATTTGCTCAGCCGTCTCGTTAATCGAGCCCGAACGCGAGAGAAACTGCCCGGTGCTGTCCCTGGCCTGGACGATCAATGGATTCAGGGGCGTGTCAGCTACCTCGGGAGCCATAGGGGCGCTATTGCTGAACTCGATCTCGGCGTAATTCTTTTCAAGCTTCAGCAATTTGACGCTGAGGTTGTCGTTACTGCGAGTCTGGCCGACGTCCTTTTTAGTCAGATCGAAGCTGTACAGCCGACGGGGCGCGATCACTTCCACTTTGCCCTGCAGGCTGACGGGCTGAGGCTGGTGCTTGTTGTCGACGTCAAGACCATCGATGAAGGGATAGGTGATGGTCAGGTCATCAGGATTGGTCAGGTTGGAGCTCGAGGGGCTCAACTGGATGCCGGGATCGGTCTCCGACCACTCCGGCTGGAACCCGATGACGCGTTTGTTGCTCAGTGTCACCGACAGCCATTCCACGCCATGGGGGAACACGAAGCTATCCGGAATGTTGAAGTTGAAGGGGAACACCGGCTGCAGGTCGGTCAGGTAGTCGGAGCTGGAATCCTTGTGCAGGACGAACAGGCCGTTGATGTAGGTGTCGACCAGCGCCTGGGGGGTTGGGTAGTGCTTGAGCACGGCGAGTGCATCGTCGCTGTATTCGGTTTCCAGCGGCTTGCTGTCGAGCTTGAGTTGCGCACGTTCGAGCAATAGCAGCGAGCCACCCAATTGAGCGACGGCATCCTTGAGTTTGGGGTCTTCGATGGCGTCCAGGGACTTTTCGAACCGGGCCGTTTTTTCTTCGAGGCTGACCTGGGCTTTTTCATCGCTGGGCGAGCAGGCGCTCATCAGTAAAGCCAGGCACATTCCGGCGCCCGTTAAAGGCAATCGCACATCCATTTTCCCGTCTTCCTGTCCGATGTCGCTGAGCTGTCAATTGTTTCGACACTAGCAGAAAAAACTTGTCACATATGCGCAGGTTGTGGATTTTCCGCCGATTTCTGGGTGTAACAGCGGACTGTTATACTCGCGACCATTTCAGCCCAGGTGTGAGATTTAATGGAACGCTTTATCGAAAATGCAATGTACGCCTCGCGCTGGCTGCTGGCGCCAATCTATTTCGGCTTGTCGTTGGGATTGCTGGCTTTGGGGCTGAAGTTCTTTCAGGAGGTCTTCCACGTCATTCCCAGCGTGTTCTCGATGGCCGAATCGGATGTGATCCTGGTGCTGCTGTCGCTGATCGACATGGCGCTGGTGGGTGGCCTGCTGGTGATGGTGATGATTTCCGGGTACGAGAACTTCGTTTCCCAACTGGACATCGACGACCACAAAGAGAAGCTCAACTGGCTGGGCACCATGGACTCGTCTTCGCTGAAGATGAAAGTGGCAGCGTCGATCGTGGCGATTTCCTCGATCCACCTGCTGCGGATCTTCATGGACGCCAAGAACGTCGATCCCGAGCACCTGAAGTGGTACGTGATCATTCACATGACTTTCGTGGTGTCAGCCTTCGCCATGGGTTACCTCGACAAGCTCACCAAGCACTGATCACGGCCACTGTGGGAGCGAGCTTGCTCGCGATGGACTTCAACGATAACGCGGGAGTTCTGAGTGAGCGCGGGCCTTGAGTTCTCCGTCGGAACGCCGCCCGGAGCGAGCTCGCTCCTGCAGTTTCCGGCAGTGAACCGGACGAGCGGTGTGGTTTTTGGCTTGTGCTTTGAAGCGACGAAGCCTATCCCTGTAAAGGTCCTGGCCCGCCACCGTTCGAGGTGCATCAATGAACCTGCAAGAGCTCAATGCCTTTGCCATCGCCCACAAGGTCGATGAGCTGAACCTGATTTCCCTTGAAGGCGGCATCTACCTGTTGGAGGCGCGCATGCACGGCGCAGCCTATCCCTTGAGTGATGCCCACGGCAAAGTGCTTCATCTGCGCTCGGTGGAGCATGCCCGTGAAGTGCTGCATGCTTTCCCCACCTTGCCATTCAACCTGGTGCACACCTCGGTACATGACGAAATGTGCGGCCTGGGCGCCAGTGCCGAGGAGAGCCTGAAGGTGCCGATCGCCTTCCGTTCTGCCTGGCAGGGCTGAGTGCTCTGATCAACCGATTGGCAACTGTGCTAGTCTGCTGGCCCTTTTGGTTCCGGGCGCTCCGGGACGCGCTGTGTACGCACGGCATGTTCCGGGGCCGTCCGCACAGCGGAGCAGTGTCATGTCCGAAGTAAATCTGTCCACCGACGAAACCCGCGTCAGCTACGGTATCGGCCGTCAGCTGGGCGACCAGCTGCGCGACAACCCGCCACCAGGCATTAGCCTGGACGCGATCCTGGCAGGTCTGACCGACGCTTTTTCTGGCAAGGAAAGCCGTGTAGGCCAGGAAGAAATGTCCGCCAGCTTCAAGGTCATTCGCGAAATCATGCAAGCCGAAGCCGCTGCCAAGGCTGAAGCTGCAGCAGGCGAAGGCCTGGCTTTCCTGGCTGAAAACGCCAAGCGTGACGGCATCACCACCCTGGCTTCGGGCCTGCAATACGAAGTGTTGACCCAAGGCGAAGGCGCCAAGCCAACCCGTGAAGACCAGGTGCGTACTCACTACCACGGCACCTTGATCGACGGCACTGTGTTCGACAGCTCCTACGAGCGCGGCCAGCCTGCAGAATTTCCGGTTGGCGGCGTGATCGCTGGCTGGACCGAAGCCCTGCAACTGATGAACGCTGGTAGCAAATGGCGTCTGTACGTGCCGAGCGAATTGGCCTACGGCGCTCAAGGCGTTGGCAGCATTGCGCCGCACAGCGTTCTGGTGTTCGACGTCGAGCTGCTCGACGTTCTGTAAGCCTATGCCTGTCCCTGTGACAGGCTAATGTGGGAGCCAGGCTGCTGGCGATGGGGCGACCGGGTTTTGTTCAAGACCGAGTTGACACCATCGCCAGCAGGCTGGCTCCCACAGTTTTTATCGTACAGGTCATATTTCGATCTTGTGCTGCAGTTCATTCGCAGGGCGCAATGCCCGGGCGTAGCAGAACAGAAACAGGTTGCGCACCAGCTCCTTGAGTACGACCGGTTCGCTGGAGCTCAGGCCGTTGACGTCCAGATCCCCTTGGTCCTGCAGTTCGTTCAGGGCTTCTTCTTCAAGCACCGCACAGACTTCTCCGGTTTCCCGATGCAGGATCCTGAGGTAAGGGTGTGGACGGTCAAGCCAGGCATCGATCAAATAAGTCATCAGTCTCATTTCCATTGATTTGGGGTTCAATGAGAATAATTCTTATTCATCAAATAGCAAGGGCCTATTGGCGGTTTGCGCTTTTTTCCGGGTAAAGATTGCGTAAGGTCAATATGGCTGGCGCCTGGCCATCGCGGGGGGAGGGGCGCCATCCGGCGCAGAGCGCAGGATGGGCTACAGCAGGATCAGACTTTTCTGACGAACTCGGATTTGAGTTTCATCGGGCCAATGCCGTCAATTTTGCAATCGATATCGTGGTCGCCATCGCACAGGCGTATGTTCTTGACCTTGGTGCCGACCTTAACCACCAGCGAAGTGCCCTTGACCTTGAGGTCCTTGATTACGGTGATGGTATCGCCGTCCTGCAGTACGTTGCCGACCGAATCTTTCTTCACGGTGTCATCGGCCGCCACTTCGGTTTCGCCGCCAGTCGGCCACTCGTGGGCACACTCAGGGCAGATCAGCTGTGCGCCGTCTTCGTAGGTGTATTCGGAATTGCATTTCGGGCAGGGTGGCAACGTGCTCACTAGGGCTCCTTGGATTGAGGATCGCTAAAAGTCGCACATTATATAGGGTTTTGTTCGAAGAGGGTGTCACGGCAAAAGATCGCAGCCTTCGGCAGCTCCTACAGGTTTTTGTGTACACCTGTAGGAGCTGCCGAAGGCTGCGATCTTTTGATTTTGCGTTTGCCTTTAATGCGTGCGGGCTACTGCAAACTCGCTCAATTCAACCAATGCATCGCGGTATTCGCTGGCTGGCAGCGCCTCGAGGCATTTGATCGCGCGGGCTACGTAGTCCCGTGCCAGTTGCGCTGTGTATTCCAGCGAGCCCGAGGCCTCCACTGCTTCGCGGATGCTTTCCAGGTCTTCGATACCGCCTTTCTGGATCGCCTTGCGCACCAGGGCCGCCTGTTCCGGCGTACCTTCGCGCATGGTGTAGATCAGCGGCAGGGTCGGCTTGCCTTCAGCGAGGTCGTCGCCGACGTTCTTGCCCAGGGTCTCGGCATCGCCCTTGTAGTCGAGCAGGTCGTCGACCAGCTGGAAGGCAACCCCCAGGTGATCACCGAAAGTGCGCAGGGCTTCGCTCTGCTCCGGTGTCGCACCTGCCAGGGCCGCAGCGCTGTGGGTCGAGGCCTCGAAGAGCATGGCGGTCTTGCCGCGGATGACTTCCATGTAGGTTTCTTCGGTGGTGCTGGCGTCGCGGACCTTCGACAGCTGCAACACTTCGCCTTCGGCGATGATGCGGGTCGCTTGCGAAAGGATTTTCATCACCGGCATGGAGCCCAGTTCGACCATCATTTCGAAGGAGCGCGAATACAGGAAGTCGCCCACCAGTACGCTCGGGGCGTTGCCCCACATGGCGTTGGCGGTCGAGCGGCCACGGCGCATGCCGGACATGTCGACCACGTCGTCATGCAGCAGTGTGGCGGTGTGCAGGAACTCGATGGTCGCGGCCAGCAGACGCATGTCATCGCCTTCGCGGCCAAGGGCCTTGCCACACAGCAACACTAATAAAGGCCGCAGGCGTTTGCCGCCAGCCGAGGTAATGTAATCGCCGATTTTCGATACCAGCGGCACTCGGGAAGTCAGCTGCTTCTTGATGATGCCGTCGACGGCGCTAAAATCGTCCGCCACCGCGCGGTAGAAAGCTTGGGGTTGCATCAGCGACAGTTGCTCCAGAAGGGTTGCGCGGCATGCTAGGACCCACGTCGGCGGGTGTCAAGGCACGATGGACGGCCTCTTGCATCAGCCCGGCAGCTTGCGTACAATCGCGCACCCTGAACTTCCTGGGCAGCACCTGCCTTACGCAATTGCAATCGGGCCTTCCAGCCCAATGCAGCCATGCCAGCCAATACCTCTTCTTATAAAGAGCTGGGTGAGCAGGATTATCGGAGAAATACCATGTCTTATGCAGTAATCGTTACTGGTGGCAAGCAGTACAAAGTTGCTCCAGGTGAATACCTGAAGATCGAAAAACTGGAAATCGCTACCGGCGAATCCGTTACTTTTGATCGCGTTCTGTTGGTTGCCAATGGCGACGACGTGAATATCGGCGCTCCAGTTGTTGCTGGCGCTACCGTTGTGGCTGAAGTGATCTCCCAAGGTCGTCACGATAAAGTCCGTATCATCAAGTTCCGTCGTCGTAAGCACCACATGAAGCGTATGGGCCACCGCCAGTGGTACACCGAGATCAAAATCACCGGTATTCAGGCTTAATTTCAGCCTAATTCCTCACTAGGAGAATTGACTCATGGCACACAAAAAAGCTGGTGGTAGTACCCGTAACGGTCGCGACTCAGAAGCCAAACGCCTTGGCGTGAAGATGTATGGCGGCCAGAAGATCATTCCGGGCAACATCATCGTGCGTCAGCGCGGCACCCAATTCCACGCCGGTTATGGCGTTGGCATGGGTAAGGATCACACCCTCTTCGCGAAAATCGAAGGCGTGATCAAGTTTGAAGTAAAGGGCGCTTTCAACCGCCGTTACGTGAGCGTTGTCGCAGCTTAATTGCGCGATCGCTGGAAAAGCCCTGTCTCGCGACGGGGCTTTTTCGTTTGTGGGGTGAGTCTCTTGCAAAGCTGTTTGTAATGAGCTCCAGCGCTGGATTTGCGGTCGTTGATTGAGGTCGCTGCGCTCATTTTTGCAAGAGTCTTATGTCTGGATTTTTTCGGCTCGTCCGCATGACGAGAGGCGTTTTGTTATGAAGTTTGTTGATGAAGTATCGATTCGAGTAAAGGCCGGTGACGGCGGCAACGGTTGCATGAGCTTCCGTCGCGAAAAATTCATTGAGAATGGTGGTCCCAATGGCGGTGACGGTGGTGATGGCGGCTCTGTCTACATGGTCGCCGACGAAAACCTCAACACCCTGGTGGACTACCGCTACACTCGCCACTTCGATGCTGAGCGTGGCTCCAACGGTGGCAGCACCGACTGCACCGGCAAGAAAGGTGAAGAGCTGGTCCTGCGCGTTCCGGTAGGCACGACGGTTATCGATTCGGCGACCCAGGAAGTCATTGGCGACCTGACCAAGGCTGGCCAGAAACTGCTGGTGGCTCATGGTGGCTGGCACGGTCTGGGTAATACCCGTTTCAAATCCAGTACCAACCGTGCTCCGCGCCAGACCACTCCGGGCAAGCCGGGTGAGGCACGTGACCTGAAGCTGGAGATGAAGGTGTTGGCTGACGTGGGCCTGCTGGGTCTGCCGAATGCTGGCAAGAGTACTTTCATCCGGTCGGTTTCGGCCGCCAAGCCGAAAGTCGCCGACTACCCGTTCACCACGCTGGTACCGAACCTGGGTGTGGTCAGTGTCGATCGCTGGAAAAGTTTTGTGGTTGCGGACATTCCGGGCCTGATCGAAGGTGCTTCCGACGGTGCTGGCCTGGGGATTCGCTTCCTCAAGCACTTGTCGCGTACCCGTCTGCTGCTGCATCTCGTGGACATGGCGCCGCTGGATGACACCAGTGCTCCGGATGCTGCTGAAGTGATCGTCAGCGAGCTGACCAAATTCAGCCCGTCCCTGGCTGAGCGTGATCGCTGGCTGGTGTTGAACAAGTGCGACCAGATTCTTGAAGAAGAGCATGATGAGCGCGTCAAGGAGATCGTTGATCGCCTGGAGTGGACGGGTCCGGTTTACGTGATTTCCGCCATTTCCAAGCTGGGCACCGAGCGCCTTTGCCATGACATCATGCGTTACATGGAAGATCGTGCAGATCGTCTGGCCAATGATCCAGCCTACAAGGAAGAGCTGGCCGAGCTCGATCAGCGCATCGAAGACGAAGCCCGTGCCCAGCTGCAGGCTCTGGATGACCAGCGTGCCCTGCGTCGCAGCGGCGTGAAGTCGGTCCATGACATCGGTGACGATGATTGGGACGAAGAAGACGTGGATGATGAAGACGGTCCGGAAATCATTTACGTGCGTGACTGATCTGTTGCTATAAACTTGAACGCCGCTCAATCGAGCGGCGTTTTAGTATCTGGAAATCGATTGTTGGTCACGAATAACCACGAATAACGTCACGGGCAGTGCCAGGTCGCGCTGTCCTCAAGCTAAGGTTGAAGATGATGCGGAGCAAGGTGACAGGTGCGCAGCGTTGGGTCGTGAAGATCGGCAGCGCTTTGCTGACGGCGGACGGCAAGGGCCTGGATCGCGCGGCAATGGGTGTCTGGGTCGAGCAGATGGTGGCTTTGCATGAGGCTGGCGTTGAGCTGGTGCTGGTGTCCTCCGGGGCGGTGGCGGCGGGGATGAGTCGCTTGGGCTGGAACGTGCGACCCAGTGCCATGCACGAGCTCCAGGCGGCGGCTGCCATCGGCCAGATGGGCCTGGTGCAGGCGTGGGAGTCGAGCTTCGCCGAGCATGGCAGGCACACCGCGCAGATCCTCCTGACCCACGACGACCTGTCCGACCGCAAGCGCTATCTGAACGCCCGCAGCACCCTGCGTGCATTGGTCGAGCTGAAAGTCATCCCGGTGATCAATGAAAACGACACCGTGGTCACTGATGAAATCCGTTTCGGCGACAACGACACCCTGGCGGCGCTGGTGGCCAATCTGGTCGAGGCTGATCTGCTGGTGATCCTGACTGATCGCGACGGTATGTTCGACGCTGATCCGCGCAACAACCCCGATGCCAACCTTATCTACGAAGCGCGGGCCGATGATCCGGCGCTGGATGCGGTTGCTGGCGGCACGGGTGGTGCCCTGGGTCGTGGCGGCATGCAAACCAAGTTGCGTGCCGCACGGCTGGCTGCGCGCTCTGGTGCTCACACCATTATTGTTGGCGGGCGTATCGAGCGCGTGCTGGATCGTCTGAAGGCGGGCGAGCGTATTGGCACGTTGTTGTCACCTGAGCGTGGCATGCTGGCGGCGCGCAAGCAGTGGCTGGCCGGGCATCTGCAAACCCGTGGCACCCTGGTGCTGGACGCGGGTGCGGTGACCGCTTTGTCCCAGGGCAACAAGAGTTTACTGCCGGTGGGTGTCAAGCGGGTGCAGGGCAGTTTCCGGCGCGGCGAAATGGTGGTGTGCGTAGCGCCGGATGGTCGTGAGATCGCCCGCGGCCTGGCCAACTACAGCGCGTTGGAGGCACAAAAAATCATTGGTCAATCGTCTGAAGCGATTGTCGGTCTATTGGGTTACATGGCGGAGCCGGAACTGGTTCACCGCGATAACCTGATTCTGGTCTGAGGGAATATTCGAATGCGTGTGGCAAAAGGATTGTTGGGCCTGCTGTTGGCAATGCCACTGCTGGCCTCGGCCGAAGAGATTGGCCAGGTGTCGACGGTGTTCAAGATCGTCGGCCCGAACGACCGCATCGTCGTCGAGGCGTTTGATGATCCAAAGGTTGAGGGCGTGACTTGCTACCTGTCGCGCGCCAAGACTGGCGGAGTGAAGGGTGGGCTGGGATTGGCGGAGGATCGCGCGGAAGCGTCTATCGCCTGTCGTCAGGTCGGGCCGATCAGCTTCAAGGGGGAGTTGAAGGATGGCGATGAGGTGTTCAAGGAGCGCACCTCGCTGGTATTCAAGACCATGCAGGTGGTGCGCTTTCTCGACAAGAAGCGCAATACCCTGGTGTATCTGGTCTATAGCGATCGCTTGATCGAAGGCAGTCCGCAGAATGCGGTGACGGCTATCCCGATCCTGCCGTGGGCCCAGTAGGGGCGAGCTTGCTCGCGAAAAACCAGAGCGCGCCGCGAACATTCAGGCGGCGCACTTAATAGTTGACGACCTTCGCGAGCAAGCTCGCTTCTGCAGTTTTTTTGCGCTCCCATCAAATCGCAGGCAATAAAAAACCGACCCTGGGGTCGGTTTTTCAACAAGCTTATCGCTTAAGCGGCAACAGCAAGGTTCAGAGCCTTGACGTGACCGTTCAGACGGCTCTTATGACGAGCAGCCTTGTTCTTGTGGATGATGCCTTTATCGGCCATACGGTCGATAACTGGCACGGCCAGAACGTAAGCAGCTTGAGCTTTTTCAGCGTCTTTTGCGTCGATGGCTTTAACTACATTCTTGATGTAGGTACGAACCATGGAACGCAGGCTGGCGTTGTGGCTGCGACGCTTCTCAGCCTGTTTTGCACGTTTTTTGGCGGAAGGTGTGTTGGCCACCGTCGAGCTCCTCGAAAGACTTTTTAGGAAATAGCAAACAAAATAGGCCGCGAATCATGCCGATGAGTTGATGTCTTGTCAAGGGCGGTTGAAACGTTCCGCTAAGTGGTAGGTATAAAGAGGCGGGATATTTATTTCCGGCGCTTGACCTGTAAACTCGCGAGCTTTGGCTCTGTGCTGCTGCGGCGCGGAGTATCGCATAAGTAGGCGCTTTGTTCGCCTGCTGTTTATCGACAGGCACAAACTCTTTCAATGAATCTGCTCAAATCGTTGGCCGCCGTCAGCTCTATCACAATGGTTTCCCGGGTTCTGGGATTCGTTCGTGACACGCTTATCGCACGCACATTCGGCGCCGGGATGGCGACTGATGCCTTCTTTATCGCGTTCAAACTGCCCAATCTGCTGCGCCGGATCTTCGCCGAGGGCGCGTTTTCCCAGGCTTTCGTGCCGATTCTTGCCGAATACAAAAGCCAGAAGGGGGAGGAGGCCACCCGCACGTTCATTGCCTACGTTTCGGGCCTGCTGACCCTGGTGCTGGCGCTGGTTACGGCCTTGGGTATGCTCGCCGCGCCCTGGGTTATCTGGGCGACGGCCCCCGGTTTCACCGACACCCCGGAAAAATTCGAGCTCACCACCAGCCTTTTGCGGGTGACGTTCCCCTATATTCTGCTCATCTCTTTGTCGTCGCTGGCCGGCGCGATTCTCAATACCTACAACCGTTTCTCGGTGCCGGCTTTCGTACCGACGCTGCTCAATGTCAGCATGATCATCTTTGCGGTGTTCCTCACGCCGTACTTCGATCCGCCGGTCATGGCGCTCGGCTGGGCAGTGCTGGTCGGTGGCCTGGCGCAGTTGCTGTATCAACTGCCGCACCTGAAAAAGATCGGCATGCTCGTGCTCCCGCGCCTGAGCCTGCGCGATACCGGCGTGTGGCGGGTGATGAAGCAAATGTTGCCGGCAATCCTGGGGGTGTCGGTGAGCCAGATCTCGCTGATCATCAACACCATCTTCGCCTCGTTCCTGGTGGCCGGTTCGGTGTCCTGGATGTATTACGCCGACCGCTTGATGGAGTTGCCATCCGGTGTGCTGGGCGTGGCGCTGGGTACCATTTTGCTGCCAACCCTGGCCAAGACTTACGCCAGCAAGGACCGCCAGGAGTATTCGCGGATTCTCGATTGGGGCCTGCGCCTGTGCTTTGTGCTGGTGCTGCCGTGCTCCCTGGCGCTGGGTATCCTCGCCGAGCCGTTGACCGTGTCGTTGTTCCAATATGGCCAGTTCACGGCGTTTGATGCGTCCATGACCCAGCGTGCCCTGATCGCCTATTCCGTCGGTCTAATGGGCATTATTGTGATCAAGGTGCTGGCGCCGGGCTTTTATGCGCAACAAAACATCCGTACCCCGGTGAAAATCGCGATTTTTACCCTGATCATCACGCAGTTGTTCAACCTGGTGCTGATCGGTCCGTTGGCGCATGCCGGACTGGCCCTGGCCATCAGCGCCGGCGCCTGCATCAACGCCGGTCTGCTGTTTTACCAGCTGCGCAAGCAGCAGATGTATCAGCCGCAACCTGGTTGGGGGAAGTTCGCCCTGAAGCTGGTAGTGGCCGTGCTGGTCATGTCCGCCGTGTTGCTGGCGGGCATGCATTTCATGCCGGTCTGGGATCAGGGGCATATGCTGGAACGCTTCCTGCGCCTGGGGGCATTGGTCGCCGCCGGTGTCATCGCTTATTTCGGCATGTTGTTTGTGCTGGGCTTCCGTTTGCGCGACTTCAACCGCAAGGCGCTCAGCTGAGGACGCAAGAGCAGGGGCGAGCCGGTGTTTTGGTCGGCTTGATGACTTTGGTTACGGTGTTGCCTGTCGTCGGCCGCCGGGTGTGGTTATAATCGACCACTTTATGAGCAAGAAGCGCGTTATGCAGCTGGTTCGAGGCCTCCACAACCTGCGCCCCCAGCATCGGGGCTGTGTCGCCACTATTGGCAACTTTGACGGTGTTCACCGTGGCCACCAGGCAATCCTGGCGAGGCTGCGTGAGCGTGCGCTCGAGTTGGGCGTGCCCAGCTGCGTGGTGATTTTCGAGCCGCAGCCCAGGGAGTTTTTCGCCCCGGATACGGCCCCGGCCCGTCTGGCCCGGCTGCGGGACAAACTGCAGCTGTTGGCCGACGAAGGCGTCGACCGGGTCCTGTGTCTGGCCTTTAACCAGCGGCTGAGCAAGCTCAGCGCCAGCGAGTTTGTCGATACCATCCTGGTGGACGGGCTTGGCGTACAGCACCTGGAGGTCGGCGATGACTTCCGGTTTGGCTGTGATCGCGTTGGCGATTTCGAATTCCTTCAGCAAGCCGGGCTGGTTCACGGTTTTACCGTAGAGGCGGCTCAAACGGTGGAGCTTGAAGGTATTCGCGTCAGCAGCACCCAGGTTCGCAATGCGCTGGCCGCCGCCGATTTCGCCCTGGCTGAACGGCTGCTCGGCCGGCCGTTCCGTATCGCCGGGCGGGTCTTGCACGGCCAGAAGCTGGCGCGCCAACTGGGTACCCCCACGGCCAACATTCAGCTCAAGCGTCGTCGTGTTCCATTGACCGGGGTGTACCTGGTCAATGTCGATATCGACGGCAAGACCTGGCCCGGCGTCGCCAATATCGGTGTGCGCCCCACGGTCCAGGGGGATGGCAAAGCCCATCTCGAGGTTCATCTTTTAGATTTTGCCGGCGATCTGTATGACCGGCGTTTGACGGTGGTCTTCCACCACAAGCTGCGTGAAGAGCAGCGTTTCGCCTCTCTGGAGGCGCTTAAGACGGCAATCAATGCGGATGTTGCCGCCGCCCGTGCCCTGTCGCACCTAGCGCCAATCGCTAATGAAGAGCCTTAAATGACCGACTATAAAGCCACGCTAAACCTTCCGGACACCGCCTTCCCAATGAAGGCCGGCCTGCCTCAGCGCGAACCGCAAATTCTGCAGCGCTGGGACAGCATTGGCCTGTACGGTAAGTTGCGCGAGATTGGCAAGGATCGTCCGAAGTTCGTGCTTCACGACGGTCCTCCGTACGCCAACGGCACGATTCACATCGGTCATGCGCTGAACAAGATTCTCAAGGACATGATCATCCGCTCGAAGACCCTGTCGGGCTTCGACGCGCCATACGTTCCGGGCTGGGACTGTCATGGCCTGCCGATCGAGCACAAAGTCGAAGTGACCCACGGCAAGAACCTGGGCGCGGACAAGACCCGCGAACTGTGCCGTGCCTACGCCACCGAGCAGATCGAAGGCCAGAAGTCCGAATTCATCCGTCTGGGCGTGCTGGGCGACTTCGCCAACCCGTACAAGACTATGGATTTCAAGAACGAGGCCGGTGAAATCCGCGCCCTCGCTGAAATCGTCAAGGGCGGCTTCGTGTTCAAGGGCTTGAAGCCTGTGAACTGGTGCTTCGACTGTGGTTCGGCCCTGGCCGAAGCGGAAGTCGAGTACGAGAACAAAAAGTCGTCGACCATCGATGTGGCGTTCCCGATTGCCGATGAAGCCAGGCTGGCTGCCGCTTTCGGTCTGCCATCGTTGAGCAAGCCGGCTTCGATCGTGATCTGGACCACCACCCCGTGGACCATCCCGGCCAACCAGGCGCTTAACGTTCACCCGGAATTCAACTACGCCCTGGTCGACGTCGGCGACAAGCTGCTGCTACTGGCTGAAGAGCTGGTCGAGTCGTGCCTGGCCCGCTACAGCCTTGAAGGTTCGGTCATTGCGACCACCACCGGTAAAGAACTGGAACTGATCAACTTCCGTCACCCGTTCTACGATCGCCTGTCGCCTGTTTACCTGGCCGAGTACGTGGAACTGGGCGCTGGCACCGGCGTAGTTCACTCCGCCCCGGCCTACGGCGTGGACGACTTCGTGACCTGCAAGAAATACGGCATGGTCAACGACGACATCCTCAACCCGGTTCAGAGCAACGGCGTCTACGTTCCGGCGCTGGAATTCTTCGGCGGCCAGTTCATCTGGAAGGCCAACCCGGCAATCGTCGACAAGCTGACCGAAGTGGGTGCGCTGCTGCACACCACTATCATCGAACACAGCTACATGCACTGCTGGCGGCACAAGACCCCGCTGATCTACCGCGCTACCGCGCAGTGGTTCATCGGCATGGACAAAGAGCCAGTGACCGGCGACACCTTGCGCAAGCGGGCGATCAAGGCCATCGAGGAAACAAAGTTCGTTCCGGCCTGGGGCCAGGCGCGCCTGCACTCGATGATCGCCAACCGTCCGGACTGGTGCATCTCCCGCCAGCGCAACTGGGGCGTGCCGATCCCGTTCTTCCTGAACAAGGAAAGCGGCGAGCTGCACCCACGGACTGCCGAGCTGATGGAAGAAGTCGCCAAGCGCGTTGAAGTCGAAGGTATCGAAGCCTGGTTCAAGATGGACGCTGCCGAGTTGCTCGGTGACGAAGCGCCGCAGTACGACAAGATCAGCGACACCCTCGACGTCTGGTTCGATTCGGGGACCACGCACTGGCACGTCCTGCGCGGTTCGCACCCGATGGGCCACGAGAGCGGCCCGCGTGCCGACCTGTACCTGGAAGGCTCGGACCAACACCGTGGCTGGTTCCACTCGTCGCTGCTGACCGGTTGCGCCATCGATAATCACGCGCCGTACCGCGAGCTGCTGACCCATGGTTTCACCGTCGACGAGTCCGGTCGCAAGATGTCCAAATCCCTGGGCAACGTGATCGCGCCGCAAAAGGTCAACGACACCCTGGGCGCCGACATCATGCGTCTGTGGGTCGCTTCCACTGATTACTCGGGTGAGATGGCGGTTTCCGAGCAGATCCTGCAACGCAGTGCGGATGCCTACCGGCGCATCCGTAACACCGCGCGCTTCCTGCTTTCCAACCTGACCGGTTTCAACCCGGCCACCGATATCCTCCCGGCCGAAGACATGCTGGCGTTGGACCGTTGGGCCGTGGACCGTACCTTGCTGCTGCAACGCGAGCTGCAAGAGCATTACGGCGAATACCGTTTCTGGAACGTCTACTCCAAGATCCACAACTTCTGCGTGCAGGAGCTGGGCGGTTTCTACCTCGACATCATCAAGGACCGCCAGTACACCACTGGCGCCAACAGCAAGGCCCGCCGTTCGGCGCAAACCGCGCTGTACCACATCTGCGAAGCGCTGGTGCGTTGGATCGCGCCGATCCTCGCGTTCACTGCCGACGAACTGTGGGAATACCTGCCGGGCGAACGCAACGAATCGGTGATGCTCAACACCTGGTACGAAGGCCTGACCGAGCTGCCGGACGACGTCGAACTGGGTCGCGCCTACTGGGAGCGGATCATGGCGGTGAAGGTGGCGGTCAACAAGGAAATGGAAATCCAGCGTGCGGCCAAGGCCGTCGGTGGCAACCTGCAGGCCGAAGTGACCCTGTTTGCCGAAGACGCGCTGAGCGCGGACCTGGCCCGACTGAGCAACGAACTGCGCTTCGTCCTGATCACCTCGACCGCCAGCGTGGCGCCTTTTGTCCAGGCCCCGGCGGACGCGGTAGTCACCGAAGTCAGTGGCCTGAAACTGAAGATCGTCAAGTCCGCCTTCGCCAAGTGCGCCCGTTGCTGGCACTGCCGCGAAGACGTCGGCGTGAACCCGGAGCATCCGGAAATCTGCGGCCGATGCGTTGATAACATCAGCGGCGCTGGCGAGGTTCGTCACTATGCCTAATGCCATTGGCCGTTTCGGACGGCTGGGCTGGCTGTGGTTGAGCTTGCTGGTCCTGGTGATTGACCAGGCCAGCAAGTTCTACTTCGAAGGCTCCCTGAGCATGTACCAGCAAATCGTGGTGATCCCTGATTACTTCAGCTGGACCCTGGCCTATAACACTGGCGCGGCGTTCAGCTTCCTGGCTGATAGCTCCGGCTGGCAGCGCTGGTTGTTTGCCCTGATCGCTATCGTGGTCAGTGCAGTGCTGGTGGTGTGGCTCAAGCGTCTGGGACGCAACGAGACCTGGCTGGCAGTCGCCCTGGCACTGGTGCTGGGTGGCGCGCTGGGCAATTTGTATGACCGCATTGCTTATGGCCATGTGATCGATTTCATCCTGGTGCACTGGCAGAACCGCTGGTACTTCCCGGCATTCAACTTCGCCGACAGTGCCATCACAGTCGGTGCCGTGATGCTGGCGCTGGATATGTTCAAAAGTAAAAAGACCGGAGAAGCCGTTCATGACTGAGCACGTATTGGCTGAGCAACGCATCCGCCAGAACACCGAAGTCACCTTGCACTTCGCCCTGCGCCTGGAGAACGGCGACACCGTCGACAGCACCTTCGACAAAGCCCCGGCGACCTTCAAGGTGGGCGATGGCAATTTGTTGCCGGGTTTTGAAGCGGCGCTGTTCGGCTTCAAGGCCGGTGACAAGCGCACGCTGACGATTGCACCGGAAAACGCGTTTGGCCAGCCAAACCCACAGAATGTGCAGGTCATCCCGCGCTCGCAGTTCCAGGACATGGACCTGTCGCCAGGTTTGCTGGTGATCTTCAACGATGCGGCCAATACCGAACTGCCAGGCGTGGTAAAAGAGTTCGATGACGAGCAGGTGACCATCGACTTCAATCACCCGCTGTCGGGCAAGACCTTGACCTTTGACGTCGAGATCATCAGCGTCGTATCGCTGTAACTAACAAATCGGCTTTCTGTAGGAGCGAGCTTGCTCGCGATGGTCGTCAACGATAACGCTTACATCCTGGATGTACGCGGTGCCTGCTCGTTTTTCGCGAGCAAGCTCGCTCCTACAGGGCAAGACACGAGGCACAGCATGCAAATCAAACTCGCCAACCCCCGTGGCTTCTGCGCCGGTGTGGACCGTGCGATTGAAATCGTCAATCGCGCCCTGGAAGTC
Source organism: Pseudomonas sp. TMW22090 (assembly GCF_022496665.1). Taxonomy (NCBI): domain Bacteria; kingdom Pseudomonadati; phylum Pseudomonadota; class Gammaproteobacteria; order Pseudomonadales; family Pseudomonadaceae; genus Pseudomonas; species Pseudomonas sp. TMW22090. The sequence continues at coordinate 73,378 of NZ_SCFH01000007.1, read as the reverse complement.
TTCGGGCCACCGATCTACGTGCGCCACGAAGTTGTCCACAACAAATTCGTGGTCGAAGACCTGCGCGCCCGCGGAGCCATTTTCGTCGAGGAACTCGAACAGGTGCCCGACGACGTCATCGTGATCTTCAGTGCCCACGGCGTATCCCAGGCTGTGCGTACCGAAGCCGCCGGCCGTGGCTTGAAAGTGTTCGATGCCACTTGTCCGCTGGTGACCAAGGTTCACATCGAAGTGGCGCGTTATAGCCGCGACGGTCGTGAGTGCATTCTGATTGGCCACGCCGGTCACCCGGAAGTCGAAGGCACCATGGGCCAGTATGACGGCAGCAATGGTGGCGCGATCTACCTGGTCGAAGACGAAGAAGACGTCGCGAAATTGCAGGTGCGTGATCCCGGGAAGCTTGCATTCGTGACCCAGACCACCTTGTCCATGGACGATACCAGCCGGGTCATCGATGCCCTGCGAGCGCGTTTCCCGGCGATCGGTGGTCCGCGCAAGGACGATATCTGCTACGCGACGCAAAACCGCCAGGATGCGGTCAAGCAACTGGCCGATGAGTGCGACGTGGTGTTGGTCGTGGGTAGCCCGAACAGCTCCAACTCCAATCGCTTGCGTGAACTGGCTGAACGCATGGCCACTCCGGCCTATCTGATCGACGGTGCCGAGGACCTGCAAAAAAGCTGGTTCGACGGCGTCCAGCGGATCGGCATCACCGCAGGCGCTTCGGCACCGGAAGTGCTGGTGCGCGGTGTGATCCAGCAGTTGGAGGCGTGGGGCGCTACCGGTGCCGACGAATTGGCAGGTCGTGAGGAGAATGTGACGTTCTCCATGCCCAAGGAATTACGCGTCCGCTCCCTGCTCTGAATCTTCTGCGCCGACGCAGAGGGCCTGTTGCAGCTTGTTGCTGTGCAGGCTGACTCGACCGGTTGACGCCAGTACCACCTGATACTGGCTGACCGGCTCGTGTGACGCGCACACATGCAACGTCCCCGCTTGAAAGCCGCCTTGCAGCGGCTCGCCGAGATGGCTGAACCGTATCGCGCTTTTGACATTCTTGTTGCCGACCACCTTTGTACCAGCACTGCCCTGACGTTCGACCAGCAGTGGATTGCTGCTGTCTTCATAGCCCTGGCTGCTGGCATCGACAATGATTCGCCATCCCTGGCTCCAATCGCCGTTAATACCGTGGATCATGATCGTCTGGCTGCGGGTGATTGCTTCGCTTCGCGCGCTGCGCAAGCCACCGACCAGCGACTTTGCAGCCTCTTCGCGATAAATTGACTCGGTGAGCGTCGCGTACACCGGGGTGACCAACGCCAGAACAATCCCGGCAATCGTCAGTCCCATAAGCAGTTCGACCAGGTTGAAGCCTCGCTGATGCATGTCATTGCTTCCCTGGAGTGTGATCATGCGCATTCCTGCGCGAGTGAAGGCAAAACAACCGAACATCTTGCGGCTGAATGTTCTAGCGTGTAGCAGCAGGTATAGCCGACGGCAACGGAGGGCACTGATGGATCGTGGTACAAAAGGTTTCACTCTGATCGAGTTGCTGGTTGCACTGGCCATTTTTCTGATCCTGATCACCATGGCCGTGCCGGCATTTACCAGTTCAGTGCAACGTACCAAGGCCGACACCGAGGTCGGGGATCTGCGACGGGCCCTGAGTTACGCGAGGCTGGAGGCGATTGACCGAGGCATTACCACTCAGGTTCTTCCCAAGGGCGGAGCCTGGACCGGCGAATTGACGGTTTCCGACATTTCGAGCTCGCCAGCCAATGTATTGCGGGTTGTTCCTGCAATGAGCAGCGGGGCGAGTCTGGCGCTAACCTCAGGAGTGACCGCAATCAATTTTAATAACCTGGGCGGGCTGGCGGCACCTGCTACTGCAGTGGCGATCACTTATGTGCTGGGGGCACAGAGCCGAACGCTGAATGTGTGTTTGAACGGACGTATTTTATTGGGTGGAAACTGCGGATGAGGCAAGGGAGCAAGCGTGCCCAGGAGGGCATGACGCTGATCGAGGTGCTGGTTGCAGTGTTGATTCTGACCGTGGGGCTATTGGGCGCAGCGGCGATTCAGCTCAATGCCCTGAAGTACACCGACAGTTCGCGGATGACCAGCCAGGCGAGCTTCATTGCCTACGACATGATGGACCGCATTCGCGCCAACTCCGGCGCCGACTATACGATCACGCCCCCGACCTCGGGCAACCTGAGCGTGGCCCGGGATCAGGACCTTTTCGACTTCACCAGCAACATCGCCAGCGCCCTGGGTGCCACTGCCACGGGTACCATTGCCCTGAGCCAACGGGTGTACACCATCACGATCACCTGGGATGACTCCCGCGCCGCCAATACCAATACTCGCCGCAGTTTTGTATTGACCAGTCGCGCCACCGTCGACCCGGTATCGACGCCATGAATCGCGCTCAAAAAGGTTTTGGCCTGATCGAGCTATTGATCGCCCTCGCGTTGAGCCTGGTGGTCGTCCTGGGCGTGGCGCAGATTTTTATCGCCGCCAAGAACACTTACGTCAGTCAGAACAACGCGTCCAACATGCAGGAAGACGCCCGGTTCGTGCTGGGCAAAATGATTCAGGAAATTCGCATGGTCGGCATGTTCGGTTGCCTCGGGATCATCACTGATTCCAGTTCTGCGAGCGACTTCAGTGCCAGCCAGATCACGCCCATCAGCTGGGACAGCACCAACCTCAGGCTCACGCTGGTGACTGGCGATGTCGGCGTAAATGGTGGAACGCCCACCTGGACAGTGATTTCCGATTGTCGAAACAGCGCCACGGCCTACAGTCAGGCGAAGGCCCCGGTAGCGGGGCAGTTGGCGTTTCCGATCCGGCGACTTGTCTACAGCCTGAAAAACGGACAGCTGACGATGGGCGTGCATGGTGGTACGCCGACCCAATTCGTACTGGTGGACAATGTCAGTACCTTCGACGTCAGCTTCGGCCTCGCCAGCTCTGCCAGCGAAGTGGCCGCTTCCAGCTACAGCAGTAACCCCTCTGACCCGGCGCGTATTCGCAGCGTGCGCCTGACATTGACCCTTACCGACCCCGAAAAAAGGGTCCGCGATCAAACCTTCAACGTGGTTGCCGCCTTGCGCAATCGCCTGCAATGAGAGAGGGGCCGATGAGTATTCCTGATGCGGTTCCTCGCTCCCAGCGCGGTATGGCGCTGTTGGTCAGCCTGGTATTTCTGCTACTGCTGACGCTGATTGGTCTTTCCTCGATGCAGAGCGCCACCCTGCAGGAAAAAATGGCCACCAGCGTGTCGTTGCGCAATCAGTCGTTCCAGCTCGCCGAAGCGGCGTTACGCATGGGCGAAAATGCGGTGCAACTGTCCACCTATACCTTGGCCGTGTGCAGTGGGACCATCCAGTGTGCGCCGCCCGCAGAGTCCACCTCGATGACTGGCGCCGGGTTCAATTCGACGTCGGGAGTGACCTGGATCGCCGCCGGCAGTGGCTTCTACGGAGTACAGAACATCGGCACCACGCTGAATGCGGTCAATGTGCCGAGCAACACCTCTGCGACGCTGTACCGGGTCACGGCAGTGGCCATCGTGGGCAACAACGTGCGCAGTGTAGTGGAGAGTATTTATGCGAAGTACTGAGCGGCGCGCCGGTTGGTGGCAGATGCTCTGCGGCATGCTGGTGAGTCTGTATCTGGCGGCGCCGGCCTATGCCTTCACACCGTCCGACTCGCCCCTGCTGAGTGCGGCCGCGGTGGCGCCGAACGTGATGTTGCTGATCGACAACTCGGGGAGCATGAACAACATCATCTATGCCGCCGCCTTCGATCCGAACATCAATCGCACACCAGCCCGGGAGTGCAACATGTCCCAGGGGCAGTGCCGGAGCTCAACAGCGATCACCGGGGATTCGATATTCCTGTCGAGCCTATCCACGTCAGGCTGTTCGAACGGCTACTACTCGTTTTACAACAACAGCGCTACGCCCCTGTGTATTAAATTGCCAGACCCCGCCGGCAACGGCGATACCCGCTACTCGGCGAATTACATCGCCTATGTTGTAGGCCTGGCCAACGGCCAGAGAACGGATTTTTCCACGTCCAGCTCGCCCATTCCCATCGAATCACGGATCAGCGTGGCGCGCAGCGTATCGACTTCGCTGGTTACCGCCAACCGCACGCTACGCATCGGCCTCGCGACGTTCAACGCCGTAACCAGCAACAACCGGGGTAACGGCGGCTACATCGCCGTCCCCATCGACGATCTGACCACGGAAGCCAAATTCAACGCGCTGACCGATTCCATCGACGACTTGAGGGCTGTCGCCAACACGCCGTTGGCGGAAACCTACTACGAAGTCACCCGCTACATGCGCGGCCTGGGTTCTTACTACAACGGCTCCAGAACCTATACCAGCCCGATCCAGTACCGCTGCCAGAAAAACTACGGTGTGGTGATCACCGATGGTTTGCCAACCTTCGACCGAACCTTTCCCACCGACGACCCCCAGGCCACGGCCAAGGACGGCCCAAGACTGCCCAACTGGGACGGCATCAGCAACGATGGCGATAACCCCCTGGGTGGTGACGACGAGGGTGATTCGCTGTTTCTGGATGACATCGCCAAGTTTGCTTTTGATATCAGCATGCGTTCGACCGGGGTCGATCTGGCGAAGAAAGCCTGGGATTCCCCAGATTTCCCCAGGCAGAACATGAACACCTATACCGTAGGCTTCACCATCGCCAATCAAATGCTCGAAGCCGCGGCGAAGTATGGCCAGGGCAAGTACTACCTCGCCACCGATAGCACCGACCTGACCACCGCGCTGTCATCGGCATTGAGCGAAATCACCTCCAAGGCCGGTTCGGGTGGCAGCGGCACCACCAGCAGCGCTGTGGTCGGGATCGGTTCTTCGTACTACCAGACCAGCTACGACCCCAAGGACTGGCGCGGCACTATCAAATCCTTTGGCTTCACTGCCACGGGTGCGGTGGATACTGGCTCGTTGCTGTGGAGCACGGACAAGGCCATAGTTCCCGGCGCGACTGCACCGACCTACCAGTCCTGGAATACCCAGGACAATGTGCCGGTGACCCTGGCGTTCAACAACTTCTCGACGTCGCAGCAGGCGGTCCTGAACCAGGGGCTGCCCACCAACATCAAGGGCACCGATCTGGTGGAGTGGAGCAAAGGCATCAACAAGGCCGGGTTGAAGGTACGTAGCGCTTTGCTCGGCGACATCATCAACTCGCCGCTGGTACTGGCCTCGCCCACGGAGAAAACGGCTTCCGACCTGGCCGGTGATAGCAGCTACAGCACCTACCTGGCCAACAAGGCTGCCAATATGACTGCCAGTCTGGTGGTCAACGGCAACGACGGTTTTGTCAGCGTCATCAACGCCAGCCCCACGAGTAACACCAGCAATGGCAGCCGGCGTTACGCCTACATGCCCTCCAGCGTCCTGCCGTCGCTGCGTTACATCGCCGATCCCACCTACATCAACGGCACCAGCCACAAGTTTTTAGTGGATGGCCAGGTCGGCGTGTTCGACGCCAAAATCGGCTCGGGCTGGAAAACCATGGCCGTGGGCGGAACCGGGGCGGGCGGCAGGACGTTTTACGGGCTGCAGCTGTTCGACGCTACGGCGGGCAACGTGACCAAGGCGGCCTGGGAGATCAGTGCACCGGCCACGCCGACCCCTGCGAATGCTTTTAATGACCTGGGTTATGCCTACGCTCGTCCCGAAGTGGCGCGTCTGGACGATGGCCGCTGGGCGGCGTTTATCTCGAACGGTTACGGGAGCAACTCAGGGGTGGCGGCGTTGTACGTCATCGACCTCAGCAACGGCTCGCTGATCAGGAAAATCGTGGCCGACAGCACCGGAAACGACAACGGGCTGTCCTCAGTGAAGCTCAAGGTCAACTCGCAGAATGTGGTACAGGCCGCTTATGGCGGTGACCTCAAGGGGCGGCTGTGGAAGTTTGACCTGAGCAGTACCAGCAGCGATGCGTGGAACGTGGCGTTTGCCGGCAAGCCTTTATTTACCGCTACCACCGCCGCCGGCACGTTGCAGCCTATCACTGCGCAACCCTTGCTGGCCGACAACGCCCTGGGCGGCAAAGTGGTATTTTTCGGAACGGGCAAGTTCAATGAGACCGCAGACAAGACCAACAAGGATCTGCAGGCTTTTTATGCCGTGTGGGACGCCGACGGTGGTTCCGGGCAGTTCACCCCGGCCAATCTGCAGCAGCAATCGGTGCAGAGTGTGTTCTCGGGCAGCGCAGGACAATTCATCACCACCAGCCAGAACGAAGTGACCTACCCGGCAGAGAAGGGCTGGTACCTGCCACTGGTCTACAACAGCGCGCTGACCGGTGAGCGGGTGATCAACCAGGCGGCCCTGGTGTTGGGGCGGATTGTCTTCACCACCGCCAGCGTCGACACCACCGACCCCTGTGCCAGTTTTGGTACCGGCAAACTGGTCGAACTGGATGCGTTCAACGGTAAGATGCTCAATTATGCTGTGCTCGACACCAACGGTGACGGGCTGGTGGATGGCACGGACGCGATTTCCAGCGGCGTGGTGTTCACGGGCGGGATACCGGTGCTCAACGCCATCGTCAACGGCGGCGCCCGCAAGATCGTCAACGACTCCAGCGGAACGCCAACCTCGTTGGTTGAAAAGGCCGGCGGTGGCAGCCGACGCATCATGTGGCGACAAATTCAGTAAGCGAGAGTGCAGGCATGCGTAGATCGAACCGCGGTTTTACCCTGATCGAGATCATGATCGTGATTGCGATCATCGGTATCGTCATCACCATTGGCTATCCGAGCCTGACCGAATATGTGAAAAAGGGCCGCCGGGCTGAAGTGGCAGGATTGCTCTCCGAGCAGGCGCAGATACTCGAGCGGTTTTACTCCAACTCGAAAACCAGTGTGTACACCGGCGCGACCTTGAGCGCGGGTAACGACTACTACACCATAGTGCCCACCCTGGCCGATCAGACCTACAAGCTGACCGCGAAGCGTAAAGTCGGTTCGGCGATGGCCACTGACAAGTGCGGGGATTTCACGATTACCAACACCGGCGCCAGAGGCATGGAAAATGCCGCAGCCGGGCTGACCACCAAGGACTGCTGGGGTCGCTGAGTTTTTTCGGGTGCGTTTTGTGCCCCTGTCTATCTAATGGTTGGATCAGAACATGACCAGGCAACAGCAAGTGGTGATCGTCGGCGGCGGAGTGATTGGCCTGCTGACGGCATTCAATCTCGCCTCTGAAGTACAAAGCGTTGTACTGCTGGATCGATCAAATGTCGGCCAGGAATCGTCCTGGGCCGGTGGCGGTATCGTTTCGCCGCTGTACCCGTGGCGTTATAGCCCGGCGGTCACCGCCCTGGCGCACTGGTCACAGGATTTTTATCCACAACTTGGCGCGCGCCTGTTCGCGGCCACTGGTGTGGACCCCGAAGTGCACACCACCGGCCTGTATTGGCTGGACCTGGACGATGAAGCCGAAGCGCTGGCCTGGGCGCTACGCGAACACCGGCCGCTACGTGCCGTGGACCTCTCGGCGGCCCATGATGCCGTGCCTGTGCTCGGGCCGGGGTTTTCCCGGGCGATCTACATGGCCGACGTCGCCAACGTGCGCAATCCGCGGCTGGTGAAGTCCCTCAAGGCGGCATTGCTGGCGTTACCGAATGTGACTGTTCATGAGCAGTGCGAGGTGCGCGAGTTCATTCGTGAAGGTGAGCAGGTGGTGGGCGTGCGGACCTCGGCGGGCGCGATTGCGGCTGACCAGGTGGTACTGACTGCGGGGGCGTGGAGCGGGGATCTGCTCAAGACCCTCGGGCTTGAGCTGCCGGTGGAGCCGGTGAAAGGCCAGATGATTTTGTACAAATGCGCTGCCGATTTTTTGCCGAGCATGGTGCTGGCCAAGGGGCGATACGCGATTCCCCGCCGCGATGGGCATATTCTGATCGGCAGTACCCTGGAGCACGAGGGCTTCGACAAGACGCCGACCGAGACCGCGCTGCAGAGCCTGAAAGCTTCAGCGGTGGAGTTGATTCCGGCATTGGCGGACGCTGAAGTCGTCGGGCATTGGGCTGGATTGCGTCCGGGTTCACCGGAGGGTATCCCGTACATTGGTCGGGTGCCCGGGTTCGAGGGGCTGTGGCTCAATTGCGGACATTATCGCAATGGCCTGGTACTGGCGCCGGCGTCGTGTCAGTTGTTTGCGGATGTGATGCTGGGGCGTGAGCCGATCATTGATCCGGCGCCCTATGCGCCAACCGGGCGGATCTGACAGACGATCAAAAGATCGCAGCCTGCGGCAGCTCCTACGGGGAGTGCGATCTTCCTGCTTTAATCCAGCCCCAATTTCTTGAGCCTGTAGCGCATCGAGCGGAATGACAGATTCAGCCGCTGAGCCGCTGCCGTGCGGTTCCAGCGGGTTTCCTCCAGCGCCTGGAGGATGAGTTTGCGTTCCACGTTTTCCAGGTAATCTTCCAGGTTATCGATCTGCGTCAGGTCCGGTAAGTCTCCATCCGCTGTGCAATTGCCCTCCATGAGCCGAAGGTCGCTGGACTCAATCTGCTGGTTTTCGCATAAGGTATAAGCGCGCTCAAGAACATTCTCCAGTTCCCTGACGTTGCCCGGAAAGCGATAGTTCTTCAAGGCTTCCAGCGCGTGGGGGTGGAGTTTCACCGCTGGCTCGCCGCTGTTGCTGGCCAGTCGCTTGAGCATATGGCTCGCCAGGGATTCGATGTCGTCACGACGTTCGCGCAGCGCTGGCACCCGCAATTCGATCACGTTGAGGCGGTAATACAGGTCCTGGCGAAAGCGTTCAGCGGCAACTTCGGCGTCGAGGTCCTTGTGGGTGGCGCAGAGAATTCGCACATCCACCACAGTTTCCTGTTGTCCGCCGACACTGCGCACGGCTTTCTCCTGAATCGCCCGCAGCAGCTTGACCTGCATGGCCAACGGCAAGTCAGCCACTTCGTCGAGAAACAGGGTGCCGCCATTGGCGGCCTGGAACAGTCCGGGTTTGTCGTCGATGGCGCCACTGAAACTGCCTTTACGATGCCCGAAAAACTCGCTTTCCATCAACTCGGACGGAATCGCCCCGCAGTTCACCGGAACGAATGGCTGGTTGGCGCGCGGACCTTGTTCGTGGATCAGTCGAGCGACCAGTTCCTTGCCACTGCCGGATTCACCGCTGATGTACACCGGGGCCTGGCTGCGTGCCAGTTTGTCGATGTGTTTGCGCAGGTTGCGCATGGGCAGGGACTCACCCAGCAACCGGCGCTCGATTGAAATCGCGGTGCCACCCACGGGTGACAGGCGCAGCGCGGTGGTGACCAGCTCACGCAGACGGGTCAGGTCGACCGGCTTGGTCAGGAAGTCGAAAGCACCGGCCTTGAGCGCGTTGATGGCCGTTTCCAGGCTGCCATACGCCGTGATCATGGCCACTGGCAGCTGTGGATAACGTTGCTGGATGTATTGCACCAGCTCCAGCCCCGTGCCGTCCGGCAGGCGCATGTCGGTCAGGCACAGGTCGAAGCTTTCCCGCGCCAGCAAGGCCTGGGCTTCGCCAAGGTCGCGGGCACTGAAGGTATCGAGCTTCATCCTGCCCAGGGTGATTTCCAGGAGTTCGCGGATATCCGGTTCATCGTCGACGATCAGAATTTTTTGCAGTGGGCTCATGTTCAACTTTGTTTCCGTCCGTGAGCAAAGGTGATGCGAAAGCAGCCGCCGCCTTGGCGTGGTTTGAAGTCTAGGCGGGCCTGGTTGCTTTCGCACAGCTCACGGGACAGATAAAGCCCCAGGCCTGTGCCTTGGGGGCTCGTTGTGAAGAAAGGTTCGAACAGATGAGCCTGGGCTGGCGCCGGGACCCCAGGGCCGTTGTCGCGGACCTCCAGGGTCGGCAGCTGACTGTGCGGGTCCAGGAACAACTCCAGCCAGACCTGCGCCTGGGCATTTATCTGGGCGCTGTGGCGCCAGGCATTGCGCAACAAATTGTCGAGAATCTGGGTCAGTTGATTGGGATCCATTAAGGTCCTGAAGTCTCCCGGTGCGATGCTCAGATGAAGCTGCCGGGTTTCTGTCACGGCCTCGCGGGCTTCAGCGACAAACTGCTCAAGCCAAGGCTTCAGATCGAGCCGCTGGGGCACTGTTTGTTGGCGCCGGGACAATTGCAGGACGTTTTCGATGACCCGGTTCATCCGCTGGGAGTGATCTTGAATGATCTGCGTCAGACGCCGATCGGCGCTGTTCAGTTCCTCCGATTCCTGTAATAGCTGGGCGGCGTGACTGATGGCGCCCAGTGGATTGCGAATTTCATGGGAGATGCTCGCGGTAAGACGCCCCAGCGCGACAAGTTTGAGTCGCTGGGCCTGTTGGGCGATCTGCGCCAGGTCTTCAAGGAATATAAGGGTCTGCTGCCTTGGACTTCGCTCAAGGGCAATGAAACTGGGCTGCAGCTCCAGGCCATTGCTGTCGATTCTCAGGCTCTGGGGACGCAATGTCGGGTTGTTCAACCATAGTTGCAGGCGTTCGACCAGTTCTGGAAAGTCCTGGTCGAGCGAGCGCCCTTCAAGCGCGCCATGGTCCAGAAGTTTCAGCGCGCTGTGGTTGGCCAGTTGAATGCGTCGTAAATCGTCGACCACCAGAATACCGGTACGCATGCGCTGCAGAATCAGCGAGTTCAGAGCTTCAAGCCCCACCACTTCGCTGGCGCGCTGTTCGGCCAGGGTCTCGCTGACCTCCAGGCGCCGGATCAGGCCTTGAACCAGCAATGCTGCCGCAAAGCAAAGCGCCCCCAGCGTGCCGACCTGCAAGTAATCGTTGGGGCTGGTGGGTTGGCTGAAACTCAGCAGGAAGCCCGACCCTACGATGCCGAGCGCGCCGATGGCGGCGATCAGCAGGCCGATGCGTCGTCGCAACAGGGTATTGCTGATGGCCACCGAGACAATCAACAGGTTGCCGATCGCACTGTGCACGCCACCGGCGGCATAGAACAGCGCGCACAACAGCAACACGTCGACCAGTGCCAGGGTGAGAAGCTGGCCAGGGCGCCGGGTGTTCTCCAGGAACACTACCAGCAGAATGTTCAATACCAGGTACAGCCAGCTGCCACTGCGCAGCAGCTCGCCATTGGCGAGCGAAAGCAGCTGGCTGTCCATGTTGCTGGAAATCAGCAGCACCAGAGTGATGCCGACGCTCAGGCGGTAGAGATGATAGAGACGCAGCAGTCGCTGGGCTTGTTTGTGGCCGGGACGGGTGGTCTCAGCGGTCACTGGAGCCCGGGCCTTGCTCGAGGTGAGCCTGGCTGCAATACCATTGCTGTTGAAGGCTCAAGGCTCGCTCCCGGGGCAGGTGCACGCCGCAATGGGCGCAACGAACCATGGGGGCCGCTTCCCGCTCGGCAGGCGAGCGAGGCGCTGCCGCCTGGCCCTTGAACTTGCGCCACAACCAGATAGCGGCGGCAATCAGGGCGATCCAGAACAATAAACGAAGCATGTTGAGCTGCTTTATGACGAGTGATGGAGCAGTTTAGCCAAGGAGCTGATCAGCGCACAGCGATATAACGCTGCGAGACGCTTCTCCACTGCAGGAGCGAGCTTGAGCTTGCTCGCCCCTGCAGCGTCTGCAGATATCAGTCGAACACGCCGAAGGTCATGTAGCTGAACCAGGAACGGTCGTCATTGTTGCCTTCCGACTCCTGTTCTTCTTCCTCGATCACGTCGCCGTTTTCATCTCTGGGCTTGAGATCGCTCGGGATTGCATCCTTGGCATCCTGGAACTGCTTCTGTACGTCCTGGTTGGCGCGGGTTTCACCCGGTGGCAGAGGCGGACGGGATTCGATCAGGCCCAAAGTCGCCTTGCTCAGCCACGAGCGGTTGTCCGCTTCGTCCACCGAAGGCTTGAACTGACCGTCTTCCAGGCTTGGGTGGTTCGGGTAGTTGAGCTTCAGGGTTTCCAGGCTGGTGTTGGCCAGCTCGTCCAGATGCAGGCGCTGGTAGGATTCGACCATTACCGCCAGGCCGTCGCCGACCGAAGGGGTTTCCTGGAAGTTTTCCACTACATAGCGGCCACGGTTGGCAGCGGCTACGTAAGCCTGACGGGTCAGGTAGTAGTCGGCCACGTGGATTTCGTAGGCGGCCAGCAGGTTGCGCAAGTAGATCATGCGCTGCTTGGCGTCAGGCGAATAACGGCTGTTCGGGAAGCGGCTGGTCAGCTGGGCGAACTCGTTGTAGGAGTCGCGGGCAGCGCCCGGGTCACGCTTGGTCATGTCCAGCGGCAGGAAACGCGACAGCAGGCCGACGTCCTGGTCGAAAGACGTCAGACCCTTGAGGTAATAGGCGTAATCGACATTCGGATGCTGCGGGTGCAGGCGAATGAAGCGCTCGGCGGCGGATTTCGCAGCCTCAGGCTCGGTGTTCTTGTAGTTGGCGTAGATGAGCTCGAGTTGAGCCTGATCGGCGTAGCGACCGAACGGATAACGCGACTCCAGCGCCTTCAGCTTGGCTGTGGCGGCGGTGTAGCTATTGTTGTCCAGATCGTGCTGAGCCTGCTGGTACAGCTCGGCCTCGCTCAGGTTTTCGTCAACGACTTCCTTCGATGAGCAAGCAGCGGTCAATGCGAGGATGGCGATCAGCAGCAGGTGTTTCACTTGCATGGCGGCTTGCGTCCCTATGACGGCCGCTGTCTTGGGCGGGGCCGTCCTGTTATGATGAGCGCCCCGTTGCATAGCCTCGGGGCAAAAGACGCCGTATTTAACCACAAGCGCGCAGCCGAAACCAAAAGCTGTGCCGACGCCTAGTCTGAGCATGTCCGATAAAATTGAACTTAGCGCAGAGGTGCCGTCCGAATTGGGCGGCCAACGCCTCGATCAAGTCGCCGCACAATTATTCGCTGAGCACTCGCGCTCGCGCCTTTCCGCCTGGATCAAAGACGGCCGCCTGACTGTGGATGGGGCGGTTATCCGCCCGCGAGACATCGTTCACGGTGGCGCCATTCTTGAACTGACTGCCGAGCAGGAAGCTCAGGGCGAATGGATCGCTCAGGACATCGAGCTGGACATCGTCTATGAAGATGACGACATCCTGGTGATCAACAAGCCTGCGGGCCTGGTGGTGCATCCGGCTGCCGGTCACGCTGACGGCACTTTGCTCAACGCCTTGCTGCACCACGTGCCGGACATCATCAATGTGCCCCGCGCCGGTATCGTGCATCGCCTGGACAAGGACACCACCGGTCTGATGGTGGTGGCCAAGACCATTCAGGCGCAGACCCAGCTGGTCACCCAGCTGCAAAGCCGCAGCGTCAGCCGGATCTACGAGTGCATCGTGATTGGTGTGGTCACTGCCGGCGGCAAGATCAACGCGCCGATCGGTCGTCACGGCCAGCAACGCCAGCGCATGGCCGTGATGGAAGGGGGCAAGCAAGCCGTCAGCCATTACCGTGTGCTCGAGCGTTTCCGCTCCCACACGCATGTGCGGGTCAAGCTGGAAACCGGGCGTACTCACCAGATTCGTGTGCACATGGCCCACATCAACTACCCGTTGGTTGGAGACCCTGCCTACGGCGGACGCTTCCGTATCCCGCCGGCAGCCAGTGTGACCATGGTCGAGTCGCTGAAGGCGTTTCCGCGCCAGGCTCTGCACGCGCGGTTCCTGGAGCTGGATCATCCGACGACCGGTGAGCGCATGAGCTGGGAATCGCCACTGCCGGACGATTTCGTCTGGTTGCTGACCCTGCTCAAGCAAGACCGCGAGGCGTTCATCGGATGAGTGACTGGCTGATTCCCGACTGGCCTGCGCCTGCCGGGGTGAAAGCCTGTGTTACCACCCGAAGGGGCGGCGTCAGTCTGGCGCCGTTCGACAGCCTCAACCTGGGCGATCATGTCGACGACAGCCCCTTGGCTGTTGCCGAGAATCGCCGACGTCTCACTGAACATTTCGCTATTCAGCCAGCCTGGTTGCAGCAGGTGCATGGCATTGCCGTGTCTCACGCTGACCCGGGCACGGTCGCTACGGCCGATGCCAGCTGGACGGCAACCCCCGGCATTGCCTGCGCGGCGATGACGGCCGATTGCCTGCCGGTGCTGTTCTGTGACCGTGCTGGCACTCGGGTGGCGGCGGCTCACGCCGGTTGGCGCGGGTTGGCGGCGGGTGTGCTGGAAGCCACGCTTGATACCCTGGCGCTGCCGGCAGCACAAGTGCTGGTCTGGCTTGGCCCGGCGATAGGCCCACAGGCCTTCGAAGTGGGGCCGGAGGTACGCGAAACCTTCGTGGCGCAGTTGCCTGAAGCAGCCGTTGCCTTCACGCCAAGCGTCAGTGCCGGCAAATTCATGGCCGACATCTATCAGCTCGCACGTTTGCGCCTGGCCGTTCGCGGTGTCACGGCTGTTTACGGTGGCGGTTTCTGTACCGTGACCGATCCGCGTTTCTTTTCCTACCGTCGCAACCCGCGCACTGGAAGATTTGCCTCCCTTATTTGGCTTAACCGCTAGACTTCCCTGACCTGCGTCAACCTCAAGACGCTTGAATCTCCCAGAATCGACCACATCTAATGGGGTATCTGGCAGGTTTCTTCATTCAGGATGTTTATAGGTCCGGCCTGCTCAAAAGGAAGGTGACTTATGCGTATAGACCGTTTAACCAGCAAATTACAGTTAGCCCTGTCCGACGCCCAATCCCTGGCCGTCGGCCTTGATCATTCGGGCATTGAACCTGCGCATCTCATGCAGGCCATGCTCGAACAGCAGGGTGGGTCGATCAAGCCCCTGCTGATGCAGGTGGGCTTTGACGTCAACAGCCTGCGAAAAGAGCTGACCAAAGAGCTCGACCAGCTGCCGAAAATCCAGAACCCGACCGGCGACGTCAATATGTCGCAGGACCTGGCGCGCCTGCTTAACCAGGCCGATCGCCTGGCCCAGCAGAAGGGCGACCAGTTCATCTCCAGCGAGCTGGTACTGCTTGCGGCGATGGACGAAAACAACAAGCTCGGCAAATTGTTGCTGGGGCAGGGCGTGAGCAAAAAGGCCCTGGAAAATGCCATCAGCAACCTGCGTGGGGGCGATGCCGTCAATGACGCCAACCACGAAGAGTCGCGCCAGGCGCTGGATAAATACACCGTCGACCTGACCAAGCGTGCCGAAGACGGCAAGCTCGATCCGGTCATCGGCCGTGACGACGAGATTCGCCGGACGATCCAGGTGCTGCAGCGTCGTACAAAAAACAACCCGGTACTGATCGGCGAGCCGGGTGTGGGTAAAACCGCGATCGCCGAGGGTCTGGCCCAGCGCATCATCAATGGTGAAGTGCCGGACGGCCTCAAGGGCAAGCGCCTGCTGTCCCTTGACATGGGTGCGCTGATCGCGGGTGCGAAGTATCGGGGTGAGTTCGAAGAGCGCCTCAAGTCGCTGCTGAACGAGTTGTCGAAGCAGGAAGGGCAGATCATTCTGTTCATCGACGAACTGCACACCATGGTCGGCGCCGGCAAGGGCGAAGGCTCGATGGATGCTGGCAACATGCTCAAGCCGGCTCTGGCACGCGGTGAACTGCACTGCGTGGGCGCCACTACGCTCAATGAGTACCGTCAATATATAGAGAAGGACGCGGCCCTCGAGCGACGCTTCCAGAAAGTACTGGTGGATGAGCCGAGCGAAGAAGACACCATCGCGATCCTGCGCGGCCTCAAGGAACGTTACGAAGTTCACCACAGGGTGGCGATCACCGATGGCGCGATCATCGCGGCAGCCAAGCTCAGTCACCGTTACATTACCGACCGTCAGTTGCCGGACAAGGCCATCGACTTGATTGACGAGGCCGCCAGCCGCATCCGCATGGAGATCGACTCCAAGCCGGAAGTGCTCGACCGTCTGGAGCGCCGTCTGATTCAGCTGAAGGTGGAATCCCAGGCGCTGAAGAAAGAGAGCGACGACGCGGCAAAGAAACGCCTGGAAAAACTCCAGGAAGAAATCGCCCGTCTCGAGCGTGAGTATTCGGACCTCGAGGAGATCTGGAACGCCGAGAAAGCCGAAGTCCAGGGCTCGGCGCAGATCCAGCAGAAAATCGAGCAGTCCCGCCAGGAACTGGAAGCAGCCCGCCGCAAAGGCGACCTGAACCGCATGGCCGAGTTGCAGTATGGGGTGATCCCGGACCTGGAGCGCAGCCTGCAAATGGTCGACCAGCACGGCAAAACCGAAAATCAGTTGCTGCGCAGCAAGGTCACTGAGGAGGAGATTGCCGAAGTGGTGTCCAAGTGGACCGGCATCCCCGTGTCGAAGATGCTCGAAGGCGAGCGCGACAAGCTGATGAAGATGGAAAGCCTGTTGCACCAGCGTGTCATCGGCCAGGACGAAGCGGTGATTGCCGTATCCAACGCAGTGCGGCGTTCGCGGGCCGGCTTGTCCGATCCGAACCGTCCGAGCGGCTCGTTCATGTTCCTCGGCCCGACCGGCGTGGGTAAAACCGAGCTGTGCAAGGCGCTGGCCGAGTTTCTCTTCGATACGGAAGAGGCGATGGTGCGGATCGACATGTCCGAATTCATGGAGAAACATTCCGTGGCCCGGCTGATTGGTGCGCCACCAGGGTACGTAGGCTATGAAGAGGGCGGTTACCTGACCGAGGCGGTGCGTCGCAAGCCTTATTCGGTGATCCTCCTGGATGAGGTCGAGAAGGCCCACCCGGATGTATTCAACATCCTGCTGCAAGTGCTGGAAGACGGCCGCCTGACCGACAGTCATGGGCGCACGGTGGACTTCAAGAACACGGTGATCGTGATGACCTCGAACCTTGGGTCGGTGCAGATCCAGGAACTGGTGGGCGATCGTGAGGCGCAGCGCGCGGCGGTGATGGATGCGATCTCCACGCACTTCCGGCCGGAGTTCATCAACCGGGTCGACGAAGTGGTGATTTTCGAGCCATTGGCTCGCGATCAGATCGCCGGTATTACCGAGATCCAGTTGAGTCGTCTGCGCAGCCGCCTGACCGAACGTGAGCTGAAGCTCGAACTCAGCCCGGAGGCGATGGACAAGCTGATCGCTGTCGGTTACGACCCGGTATATGGTGCGCGGCCGCTTAAACGCGCCATCCAGCGCTGGATCGAGAACCCGCTGGCACAGTTGATCCTGTCGGGTCGGTTCATGGCTGGGGACACTGCCAAGGGTGTCGTGGAGAACGACGAAATCGTGTTTGTCTGAGCCACGGTGGCAACAAAACCTGGGAGGCCTCGCTTTGCGAGGCCTTTTTTTCGTTAGGCTGTTGAACTCAAAGGAAAAGGCTTGTAAAGTGCGCCCCGCAGTAAGTCACCCGCCAGGGTTTCCGCTCCCCAAGCAGGAATCTGAAATAAGTTGCAAATCATTAACTTGAATGCAAATTAGGGGGTTGACAGAGGTGCTTAAGATTGTAGAATAGCGCGCCTCAGACACACGAACGCAGCGATGCAGACGGGTCGAAGAGACGCAGTAAAAGCTTCAAATGTTGTCATTGAAATATGTAGTTCCGTGATAGCTCAGTCGGTAGAGCAAATGACTGTTAATCATTGGGTCCCAGGTTCGAGTCCTGGTCACGGAGCCAATTTCAAACCGGGGTATAGCGCAGTCCGGTAGCGCGCCTGCTTTGGGAGCAGGATGTCAGGAGTTCGAATCCCCTTACCCCGACCATTTTTGGGTCGTTAGCTCAGTTGGTAGAGCAGTTGGCTTTTAACCAATTGGTCGTAGGTTCGAATCCCACACGACCCACCATTTTTGAAACCAGTTAACGCTGGGATCGAATCTTAAGATCAGAGGCCAAAAGCCCTGATCGAAGAAGGCGATCCTTGAAAGGTCGCCTTTTTTTTACCGGGGTATAGCGCAGTCCGGTAGCGCGCCTGCTTTGGGAGCAGGATGTCAGGAGTTCGAATCCCCTTACCCCGACCATATTAAAAATCCTCGTATCGAAAGATACGGGGATTTTTTTTGTCTGCTGATAATTGCCGGTCAAAAAGCGCCTGCAAAAAAGGCCCCGCTTTTGCGCTGGGGAGAAGCGGGGCGCAGGTTCGATGCTTCAGGACTCAGCTGTTGTCCTTGAGATGTTCGAACAATCCCTTGGGCATTTTCTTGCCATTGGCTTCGTAGTTGGCCTTTACGTTATCAAAGGCTTCCTGCTCGTCGATCTGGCCGTCATGGTTGGTGTCGATCTTGTCGAAATCAGCCTTGGGAGCCACTTTCAGGAATTCCGCACGGGACACTTTGCCGTCCCCATCGGTATCAGTCTGGGCCATGGACTCATCACCGCATTTGCCTTCGCCACATTTGCCTTCCGGGGTTTTCACCACCTGGTCAGCCGAGGCCAGCAAATAGCCCTGGGCCAGGGGCTGGGAGGCAAACACGGAGCCAGACAACGCCATGCCACCGGCCAGAACCGCGCCGAGCAAGCCAAAGGTGTTAGCAGTACGGGACATTTCAATTCTCCTGGGTTGCACGACACAACCGCTCGTTAAGGGGTCTGATCACCGGAGCAGGCAGGATGCCTTGCCCGGGTGTGGCCATTTAGCGGGTTGGGTGTATCGCTACTGTGTCGTGCAAGGGGGAGTTTGTATGCGAAGGGGCTGAATCGGGGAGGGGGATACAATGGGACACGGAAGTTTTCGCAGGTTTTACCGAGGCACCTGTATCGCGGGCAAGCCACGCTCCCACAAGTTGAGTGTCGAACCCGGATTCCAGGGGCGACACAATAACCAGTGGGAGCGGGCTTGCTCCCGATCAGGCCCTGACGGGACCGAATACTTAATGCAGTTTCAGGCGTGGCTCGGTGCCGCGGCCGATCTTGCTGCCCAGCATCAGCATCGCAGTACGAAACGCGCCGTACAGCGCCATCTGGTGCATGCGATACAGCGACACATAGAACATCCGCGCCAGCCAGCCTTCCAGCATCACGCTACCGGTCAGGTTGCCCATCAGGTTACCCACAGCCGAAAACCGCGACAGCGAAATCAGTGAGCCATAGTCGGTGTACTTGTACGCCGGCAAGGCCTTGCCTTCGATGCGCAATTTCAGGGATTTTGCCAGCAAGGATGCCTGCTGGTGCGCTGCCTGGGCCCGTGGCGGAACGTTGCGATCAGTGCCCGGTTGCGGGCAGGCGGCGCAGTCACCGAAGGCGAAGATATTTTCGTCGCGGGTGGTCTGCAGCGTAGGCAGTACTTGCAGCTGATTGATGCGGTTGGTTTCCAGGCCGTCGATGTCCTTGAGGAACCCCGGCGCGCGAATCCCGGCGGCCCAGACTTTCAGGCTGGCGTTGATGACTTTGCCGTCGGCAGTAATCAGGCTGTCGGCCGTCACTTCGCTCACCGCAGCATTGGTCATGACGTTGACCCCAAGCTTCTCCAGGGTTTTATGCACAGGCCCGCCAATGCGCTCCGGCAGGGCTGGCAAGACGCGTGGCCCGGCTTCGATCAGGGTGATGTGCATGTTTTCCGGTTTGATCCGGTCCAGGCCGTAAGCCGCCAGTTCATGCGCGGCGTTGTGCAACTCTGCTGCCAGCTCGACCCCGGTGGCCCCGGCGCCGACGATGGCCACGCTGATCTGCTCGACTTTGTCAGTCTGCCCGGCATGGGCTCGCAGGTAGTGATTGAGCAGTTGCTGGTGAAAGCGCTCCGCCTGTTTGCGGGTGTCGAGAAACAGGCAATGTTGCGCCGCACCCTGGGTGCCGAAATCGTTGGTGGTGCTGCCGACCGCGATCACCAGCGAGTCGTAACCCAGTTCCCGTGCGGGCACCAGTTCGATGCCGGCTTCGTCGTAAGTGGCGGCCAGCTGGATTTTCTGCTGGGCGCGGTCGAGCCCGCTCATGCGCCCCAGCTGAAACTCGAAATGGTTCCATTTCGCCTGGGCAACATAGTTGAGTTCGTCTTCGGAGGAGTTCAGGGAGCCGGCTGCCACTTCATGCAGCAAAGGTTTCCAGATGTGGGTCAGGTTCGCGTCGACCAGCATCACACTGGCCGTGCCGCGCTTGCCCAGAGTCTTACCCAGACGGGTAGCCAACTCCAGACCGCCGGCGCCGCCGCCAACGATGACAATACGATGAGTCATGGGGATATCTCGCAAGGCTAAAAGAAATCGGTGCAGTCACCCTCGCGAGCGCAACGCTGCTCATAGCGCCAGGTAACTGATAAATCGGCTCAACAGGCCCAAACCAATGGTCACTGCCAATACCATCACCAGGAGCATCCACGGCCGGAATGGCCGGCGCTCGACTCGGTGCTGGGACAAGTGCAGGTACTCTTCGACATGCTTTTGGTCGTCGGGGTTCAGGCGGCTGGTCATAAAGCCCTCGTCAGATAGACGTTGGTGAATGTATGAAAGCTACAGCTGATTCAATAAAGGTTGCACGCAGCATAGCCGATGGGGGCAGGCGACTCACAGGCTGATGCCGACATCGAAGACGATGCTGCGCCCCAGGTTGCTGCGCAGGAAGTCGGGAGCATCCGGATGGGCGAACAGCACCCTGGCGAAGGTCGGCCCCACCAGTGATAACGAGCGCCAGCCCTGGCGCAAGTATTCGGTGGGGGGTGGAAAATGGCTGTTGAGGTCCAGCACTTCGCGCTTGAGGCTGGCGAAGGCGATGATATCGAGCTCCCCAAGGTCCATGCCCCGCTCTTTGTAGTTGTGCGCTTTCTTGCGCAAGGTCGGTGCGAGCCTGAGCAGGAACTCGTTGGCGGGAATGCGCTTGGGCTTCGCCTCCCGACGCACCAGCGAGCTCAGGGAAAACGCACTGCGCCGACGCTGCAATTCATCGCGCCACTCATCGTTGAGGCGCCGACCTTCGTCCAGCACAAAGAACACCTCGAAACTGGCGTCCCGAAACAGCACATCAGGCGGCTCCCCGGCAGGCGCAAACTCGTCCACTCGGTAGGGAATGTTCAGCCCTTGCAGCAGGCGCTGGCACACCCAACGCTCGCGCTCCCATTTGCGGGCATTGGACAGGAACGCGTTGGCTTGCTCGGCCGCAATGGTCAGCAGGCGTAAGTAATCAGAGTCATCCATAAGCCCAAGCTTAGCGTTCAAATGCGCTGGCAAAGAAGACAATTTGTTGTACGGGGGCAACGGCCATCGGCAAGACAGCCTCTTTTCGCGCCCGCTCCAGGGCCCTGCACAAAACGGATAGTGATCTGCGCGCAGCGGATATTTCCACGCGTCCGCCAGCTTTACCCTCGGCTTTACGGGACGTTAGCCGCTTTTGCGACGCTCTGAAATAACAACAACAAGAGAAAAAACGCCATGCGCAAAATTGACGTACATGAGGTTATCGACAACGCACGCTTCAATCGCTTCCACTGGATGGTGCTGTTCTGGTGTGCCCTGATCATCATCTTCGACGGTTACGATTTGGTGATATACGGCGTGGTGCTGCCGATGCTGATGAAAGAGTGGGGGTTGACGCCCCTGCAGGCTGGAGCGCTGGGCAGTTACGCTTTGTTTGGAATGATGTTCGGCGCGCTGTTTTTCGGACCGCTGTCGGACCGCATCGGCCGCAAGAAAGCCATCACGATCTGCGTGATGCTATTCAGCGGGTTTACCGTACTCAATGGGTTTGCCCGTAATCCCACCGAGTTCGGTGTGTGCCGCTTCATCGCCGGCCTCGGCATCGGCGGGGTCATGCCCAACGTCGTGGCGCTGATGAACGAGTACGCGCCGAAGAAAATCCGCAGCACGCTGGTGGCGATCATGTTCAGCGGTTACTCCGTGGGCGGCATGCTCTCGGCGGGGCTGGGTATTGTGTTGATCCCCAGCTTCGGTTGGCAGTCAGTGTTCTACGTCGCGGTACTGCCGTTACTGCTGTTGCCGCTGATCATGTACTTCCTGCCTGAATCGGTGGGTTTCATGCTGCGCCAGGGACGCAATCAAGAAGCACGCAACATTCTTCAGCGGGTCGATCCGGCCTACGTCGCGCACATCGACGATCAACTCGACATGAGCGAAGTGAAGGGCACCGGCACTCCGGTGTTGCAATTGTTTCGCGAGGGCCGGGCACTGCGCACGCTGATGCTGTGGCTGGCATTCTTCTGTTGCCTGCTGATGGTGTACGCCTTGAGTTCGTGGCTGCCGAAGCTGATGGCCAACGCCGGTTACAGTCTGGGTTCGAGCCTGTCTTTCCTGCTGGTGCTCAACTTCGGGGCGATTTTCGGCGCGGTCGGAGGCGGTGTGCTGGGTGACAAACTGAACCTGCCACGGGTGTTGGCGGTGTTCTTTGCCATGGCGGCCGTGTCAATCACCTTGCTTGGCTTCAACAGCCCGATGCCGTTGTTGTACCTGCTGATCGCCATCGCCGGCGCCACCACCATCGGCTCGCAGATTCTGTTGTACGCCTGCGCGGCGCAATTCTATTCGATGACGATTCGCTCCACCGGTCTGGGCTGGGCCTCGGGTATCGGGCGCAATGGCGCGATCGTGGGCCCACTGCTGGGGGGTGCCTTGCTTGGCATCAACCTGCCACTGCAGCTCAACTTCATGGCGTTTGCCTTGCCCGGTGCGGTGGCGGCGATTGCCATGACCGTGTTTGCCATCAGCAGTCAGCGCAGCGCCAGGCACGCCCAGTCCATGCGCGCCGTTGAGCCTGCCGGGGCCGTCGGCGAAGCGTCATGAAATCATTGCTACGGGACTTCTCCCTGTCGGCCGCCGTCGCCGGTTTTATCGCCACGGTTATTTCCTACGCGGGCCCACTGGTGATTATTTTCCAGGCCGCCGACAGCGCACAGCTTTCGCGAGAAGTGCTGTCGTCGTGGGTCTGGGCAATTTCCATCGGCAGTGCGGTGCTGGGGATTGGCTTGAGCCTGCGTTACCGCGTGCCGGTGATCATTGCGTGGTCGGCGCCGGGTTCGGCGTTGCTGGTGGCGCTGCTGCCGGGTATTTCCATGCCGGAGGCGGTGGGCGCGTATCTGGTCAGCAGCCTGATTATATTTCTGGTCGGGGTGTCGGGGGCGTTTGACCGGATCATCAGCAAACTGCCGGCGGCGATTGCCGCAGCGATGCTGGCGGGGATTTTGTTCAGCTTCGGCACCGGGTTGTTCGTCTCGTTGCAGGGCAAGCCGCTGCTGGTATTGGCGATGTTCGTTACTTATCTGGTCTGCAAGCGTCTGCTGCCGCGGTATGCGGTGTTGATGGTGCTGCTGGTGGGCTGCTCGATAGCCTTTGTCGCTGGCGATCTGCGCAGCGAAGCACTGGTCATTGGCTTGGCGACACCGGTCTGGATCACGCCCGAGTTTACCTTGAGCGCGACCCTGAACATCGCCTTGCCCCTGGTGATGGTGGCACTGACCGGCCAATTTGTGCCCGGCATGGCGGTCTTGCGCGCCAGTGGGTACTCCACGCCTGCCGGGCCGATCATCGCCAGCAGCGCGTTGGGCACGGCGTTGTTGGCACCGTTCGGTTGCCATGGGCTGAACCTGGCGGCGATTACGGCGGCCATCTGCACCGGTCGCGATGCCCATGAAGATCCGCACAAGCGCTACGTGGCCGGAGTGGTCGGCGGCCTGTGTTACCTGGTGCTGGGGATCTTCGGTGCCACCCTGGTTTCGTTGTTCTCGGCGTTTCCCAAGGAGCTGATTGCGGCGCTCGCAGGCCTGGCGTTGTTCGCTGCGATTGCCGGGGCTTTGGCCGGCGCAATGGCCGTGCCGGGTGATCGCGAGGCGGCGTTGGTCACCTTTCTTGCTACGGCTTCGGGCATGTCGCTGTTCGGACTGTCTGCGGCATTCTGGGGCCTGATTTTCGGCATGGCCACCCACCTTCTGTTAAACGCCCGCCGCGAAAACGCAACGGCTGAAGCACTCCCGACTGTCGATCAATAAAAACAAGAGAAAAGACGATGAAACAGATTGTTCCAACAACCGGTTCGGTGTTGTCCATGGCGCTCGTCTCGAGTTTCTCCGTCGGTGCGCTGGCGGCAGAGGCTGGCTTTATCGAAGGCACCACGGCCACCTTGCAAGCGCGCAATTACTACTTCAGCCGGGACTTCTCCGACATCGTCGGCGCAAACCGGCAGTCGAAGGCTGAAGAGTGGGCGCAGGGCTTCATGCTCAACGTCAAATCGGGCTACACCCAGGGGACCGTGGGATTTGGCGTGGACGTGATCGGCCTGCTCGGCCTCAAGCTCGACAGCAGTCCCGACCGGGTCAATACCGGTTTGCTGCCGGTGAAAGATGATGGGCGCGCGGCCAACGATTACAGCCGACTCGAAGCAGCCTTGAAGGTCCGCTACTCGAAAACCGAAATCAAGGTGGGGGAGTTGCAACCTAATGTGCCGGTGCTGGCGTTCAGTGATATCCGCCTCCTGCCGCCGAGCTATCAGGGTGCGAGCATCAGTTCGAGTGAGATCAACGGCCTGACATTGCAGGGCGGTCACTTGAACTCCACCAGTCTGCGCAACGAAGCGGGCGACGAAAAAATGCAGGCCATGCTGGGTCACGTGCCGCAGCGTCAGGTCAGCAGCGACGGTTTCAATTTTGCCGGTGGCGATTACGCCTTCAACGATAAACGCAGTTCCGTCAGCGCCTGGTACGGGCAGTTGGAAGATATCTACAACCAGCGTTTTCTGGGCCTCAAACACAGTCAGCCGACGGGTGACTGGATTCTGGGCGCCAACATTGGTTATTACGATTCACGCGAAGATGGCAAAAAACTGCTGGGTAATATCGACAACCAGGCGTTCTTTTCGCTGTTGTCGGCCAAGCGTGGTGGCCATACGTTCTATGTCGGTTACCAGGGGATGTTCGGTGACAGCGCCTTTCCACGGGTGTTTGCCAACATATCGCCGTTGGGCAACGAGGTGCCAACCTATGAGTTTGCCTACACTGACGAGCGCTCGTGGCAAGCGCGTTACGACTACGACTTCGCCGCTTTAGGCGTGCCGGGTTTGACGAGTACCGTGCGTTACATTTCCGGTAATAACGTCGACACCGGGCAAGGGTTCGAGGGCAAGGACCGCGAGCGTGATCTTGACCTTGGCTATGTCGTGCAAAGTGGTAGCCTCAAAGGCGTTGGGGTTCGTGTGCGCAATGTAATGGCGCGCTCAAACTACCGCAGTGACATTGACGAGAATCGCCTGATCCTCAGCTACACATGGACCTTGCTGTGATGCGTTGATTACAGGTCGCAATTGCCCATGACTTGATAGGTGACTCGCTGAGTCTGGCCCTGATGATCGATGTAGACCATGGTGGCCGGTACGACATCGCAGCCGGTCGGGGTGTCGCTGACGGAGACTACCTTGGCGATGTCCAGCGGGTGTGCCGGGTCGTAGGGAGTGGCAGCGGGTTCGTTGTTGGCGGCCATGGCCGAGGTGGCGACGAAGGCCAAAAGCAGGGCAGTGAGGGTTTTCATCTGGATTCTCCTGGTTGATTCTGTTGGTTGAATTTTAGTCTTTGCCTCCATTGGATAAAGGGGGGCTGGGCCGATTCAGCGTTGCGCAATGCGTAACAATCGATCGTGTCCACTTCGATCGGTGCGGTGCAACCAGCACGGTGTAGACTGAAAATCCTCCCGGTACGGAAAAGGAGCAAGCACAGCCATGATCGGCGCCGAGCTACTGTCAGCCGAAACCCTGACCATCGGATGGGTGATCTACGTTCCGATTCTGCTCTGGGCCATTGCGCGCTCGCCCTGGGTCGAACTGTTCAGCGATCGCCGCCGCCAGCACCTGTTGTTTGGTACCGTGTTCGCCCTGTTCATGCTCTGGCTGGTCAGGCGGGATTTTGATACGGGCGTGTCCTATCACTTTCTCGGCATGACTGCGGTGACCCTATTGCTCGACTGGCCACTGGCAATAGTCGGCGGGTTTGTTGCGCAAGCGGGGTTGGTCATGCTCGGGCGCCAGGACCTGGCGGCGATGGGGGTGAACGGTGCGTTGCTGATCATGCTGCCGGTGTTGATTACCGAGTGCTGCGCCATCCTGGTCGAGCGCGCACAACCGCGTAATCCCTTCGTCTACATCTTCGTATCCGGGTTTTTCGCCGCAGCGCTTTCGGCCCTGCTGTGCCTGCTGCTGGCGCTGTGGTTGCTGTGGTTCGACGAGCGCTTCGTGATGCCTTACTGGCTGGAGGATTTCATCGGTTACCTGTGGCTGATCATTTTCCCCGAGGCGTTTATCAACGGCATGATCGTCAGCGCACTGGTGGTGTTCAGCCCCGAGTGGCTTGAAACCTTCAATCGCACGCGCTACCTGTCCGCGCCATGGAAAGACGACGACCCCAAGGCCTGAACCTCGCCTGGCGGCCGACGTCGTGCAGGCCGCCCATCAATGACGAGGTTCAAAGTCCTCGCTGAACAGGTCATCTTCGGCATCCGGGCTCACCGGAATCTTGTGTTCTTCCGACGCCCAGGCGCCCAGGTCGATCAGTTTGCAGCGGTCCGAACAGAACGGCCGGAAGGTGCTGTCAGCACTCCATTCGACCGGGGCGCCGCAGGTGGGGCAGTTGACGGTTGGGGTTTGGCTCATGACTGGCCTCCACGCAATGTTAGGTAAAAGTGATGCAGGCGCTCGACCTCGCTGTGCAGCCAGGCGAGGTCGCGGTCGTTGACCACCACATCGTCGGCATGGCTCAAGCGGTCCTGGCGACTGGACTGTGCCTTGAGGATCGCCTGGACTTGCTGTTCGCTGGTCTGGTCGCGCTGCAAGGTGCGTTCTATCTGCAGCTGCTCGGGCGCATCGATCACCAGCACCCGCTGGGTCATGGCGTACTGGCCGGACTCGATCAGCAATGGCGAAACCAGAATCGCATAGCGCGATTGTGCCTTGGCCAGGTGATCGCTGATTTCCCTGGCGATCAGCGGATGCAGCAGCGCCTCGAGCCAGCGACGTTCTTCGGGAACTTCGAAGATCAGTTTACGCAACGCCGCGCGGTCGAGTTGGCCGTCGGCTTGCAGCACGCCGGCACCGAAGTGCCCGGCGATCTGCGCCAGCGCCGGGCGACCGGGTTCAACCACCCAGCGCGCGGCATGGTCGGCATCGATCACGTGCACGCCCAGGTCAATGAAGTGCTGGGCGGCCGCGCTTTTGCCGCTGCCGATGCCGCCGGTCAGGCCAAGAATCCAGGGTTTTTCCACAGGGGTACTCATTTCAAACCGACAAACTGCCAATAGAAGTCGGTTATTTGACCACCCCAGAGCAAGGCAATCCAGCCGGCAATTGCCAGATAGGGCCCAAAGGGCATCGGCGTCGAGGTTTTTGCGTTACGCATACGCAGCATGGCCACGCCAATGATGGCGCCGACCAGGGAAGACAGGAGGAGCGTCAGGGGCAGGATTTGCCAGCCGCCCCAGGCGCCGAGCATCGCCAGCAGCTTGAAATCACCGTGGCCCATGCCGTCCTTGCCGGTCACCAGCTTGAACACCCAGAACACCGACCACAGCACCATGTAACCGGCGATCGCGCCCCACAGCGCTTCGTGGAGCGGCACGAACAGGGTAAAACTGTTGGCGATCAAACCCAGCCACATCAGCGGCAATACCAGGACATCCGGGAGCAATTGATGCTCCGCGTCGATCAGGCTCATGGCCAGCAGGCCCCAGGTCAGGAAGAGCACCAGGCAGGCCGGCCAACCGAAGCCAAAATGCCAGGCGATGAACCCTGACAGCAGGCCACAGGCCAGCTCGGTCAACGGGTAGCGCTTGCTGATCGGCGCAGCGCAGCCGGAGCAGCGGCCGCGCAAAAACACGTAACTGAAGACCGGGATGTTCTCCCACGCCCGGATCGAATGGCCACAGTGCGGGCACTGGGAGTGAGGCAGCATCAGGTTGTAAGTCGGCAGTGGCGCAGGAGCGGGATGGCCGAGCATGTCTTGTGCTTGCAGGCGCCATTCACGCTCGAGCATTTTGGGCAGCCGCCAGACCAGCACATTCAGGAAGCTGCCCACCAGCAAGCCAAGCACCAGGGCCAGAGCGACGAAGCCCAGTGGGGAGTGCTGCAGAATTTCATTCAAGGGCATGTCAGATCGCTGCGCCGAGTTGGAAGATAGGCAGGTACATCGCAACCACCAGGCCGCCGACGACAACCCCCAGCACCACCATGATAAACGGCTCCATCAAGCTGGTGAGGTTATCGACCATGTTGTCGACCTCGTCCTCGTAGAAGCTCGCGACTTTGTCGAGCATGTCGTCGAGGGCGCCCGACTCTTCGCCGATGGCTGCCATCTGGATGGCCATGTTGGGGAAAACCCCGGAAGTACGCATGGCGAAGTTCAGCTGCATCCCGGTCGATACGTCCTGCTTGATCCGCAGCACCGCACGCTTGAACACGATGTTGCCGGTGGCGCCGGCCACCGATTCCAGGGCCTCCACCAGCGGCACACCGGCGGCGAAGGTGGTGGAGAGGGTGCGGGCGTATCGGGCCACGGCCGATTTATACAGCAGGGTGCCGACCAGGGGCAGCTTCAACAGCCAGACGTCGGTGCGATCACGGAATGCCTCGGAAGTCTTGAAGGCGCGGCGCACCCCGAAGAACCCCGCAATCAGGACGCCGAGCAACAGCCACCACCATTGCTGGAGGAATTCGGAGAGACCGATGACCATCACGGTGAACGCCGGCAACTCGGCGCCAAAGCCCTTGAACACCGATTCGAACTGCGGCACGACCTTGACCAGCAGAATTCCGGTGACGATGATCGCGACGAACACCACGGCCAGCGGATAGGTCATGGCCTTCTTGATCTTGGCCTTGAGGCTCTCGCTTTTTTCCTTGTAGGTCGCCACCCGTTCCAGCAGGGTGTCCAGGGCGCCGGCCTGTTCGCCCGCGTCCACCAGGTTGCAGTAGAGCTCGTCAAAATATTGCGGCTTTTTGCGCAGGGACGCGGCAAAGCTGTTACCCGCCGCGACCTCCTGTTTGACCTCGTCCACCAGCTTGCGCATGGCCGGGTTCTCGAAGCCCTCGCCGATGATGTCGAACGATTGCAGCAGCGGTACGCCGGCTTTCATCATCGTCGCCATCTGCCGGGTGAACAGGGCGATGTCCTGAGCCTTGATGCGTTTACCCAGGTTGAGAATCGACACCGACTTCTTGCGTACCTTGCCCGGGTTGATGCCTTGCTTGCGCAACTGCGCCTTGACCAGCGCCGGGCTCTGACCGTTCAGTTCGCCGGTCATCTTCGTGCCTTTCCTGTCCGTGCCTTCCCAGGCATAGACGCTGACTTTCGCTGCTTTGACCGCCATGTTCAGTCCTTGGTGACCCGGTTGATTTCTTCAAGGCTGGTAATACCCTGCATGGCCTTGTGCAGCCCGGAAGTACGCAGGTCATCAAAACCGTCCTTGCGCATCTGGATATCGATTTGCAGCGAGTTGCCTTCGGCCATGATCAGGTGTTGCAGCGCCGGGGTGTTTTTGACCACTTCGTAAATCCCCACCCGGCCCTTGTAGCCGCCATTGCACAGATCGCAGCCAACCGGCTCATAGATGGTGAAGGAGCCGATGCGCGCCTCGGGAAACCCTTCCTTGATCAAGGCCTCCCGCGGAATATCAATGGGTTTCTTGCAATGGCTGCACAGTTTGCGTGCCAGGCGTTGGGCGATGATCAGGCTGACCGAGGTCGCAATATTGAAACCCTGTACGCCCATGTTCTGCAGGCGGGTAAGGGTTTCTGCCGCGCTGTTGGTGTGCAGGGTCGACAACACCAGGTGTCCGGTCTGGGCCGCCTTGATGGCAATTTCTGCGGTTTCCAGGTCGCGAATCTCGCCGACCATGATCACGTCCGGGTCCTGGCGCAGGAACGAACGCAAGGCCTGGGCGAAGTCCAGGCCTTGCCGGGGATTGACGTTCACCTGGTTGATACCTTCCATGTTGATCTCCACCGGGTCCTCGGCGGTGGAGATATTGATGTCCACCGTGTTGAGGATGTTCAGCCCGGTGTAGAGCGACACGGTCTTGCCCGAGCCCGTAGGCCCGGTGACCAGGATCATGCCCTGTGGCTGCTTCAGCGCGGCCATGTATAGGTCTTTTTGTACCGGCTCGTAACCCAGAGCGTCGATGCCCATCTGGGCGCTGGAGGGATCGAGGATCCGGATCACCACCTTTTCGCCCCACAGGGTCGGCAGGGTGTTGACCCGGAAGTCGATGGACTTGCTCTTGGACAGGCGCATCTTGATCCGCCCGTCCTGGGGTTTGCGGCGCTCGGAGATGTCGAGACTGGCCATGACCTTCAGGCGTGCGGCGATACGTCCTGACAGTTGAATCGGCGGCTTGGCGACTTCGCGCAGCATGCCGTCGGTGCGCATGCGCACGCGGTAGCTCTTTTCGTAGGGCTCGAAGTGCAGGTCGGAAGAACCGCTCTTGATCGCGTCGAGCAGCATCTTGTGAACGAAGCGCACCACGGGCGCGTCATCGGCATCCTGCCCGCCGACGGAGTCCTGGCTGTCATCGGCAGATTCGATATCCAGGCCGTCGAGGTCGACGTCGGCCATATCTTCCAGCCCGGTGGACTGGGTGTCGAAGAGCTTGTCGATGGCGTCGCTGAGCTTGTCGTCCTCGACCAGGATGGCTTCGGTGGTCAGCCCGGTACTGAACTGGATGTCATTGATGACCTGGTGATTGCTGGGGTCGGACACGCCAATGAACAGCTTGTTGCCGCGCCGCCACAGAGGCAGCACGTGGTGCTGGCGAACCAGTTTCTCGCTGACCAGCCCTTTGGGCACGGCTTCCTTGTCGAGGGCATTGAGGTCGAACAGGGCCATGCCGAAATGCTCGGAAGCGATTTCGGCGACCAGCCGACTCTTTACCAGCTTGTTCTGCACCAGGTGGTTGACCAGCGAGGTGCGGTTTCTTTGGGCTTGCTGATACGCCTGTTGCGCGCTTTTTTCAGTCAGCAGCTCGGCCAGGACCAATTGTTTGGCCAGGCCGCTAAGAGCGATGTCATTCATTGGGATACCGGACGCAGACAGTTCATGACTTATAGCCTAGTCAAGGGACGGAGCCAAACCATGGCTGTAGAAGTGACAAAAAATGTCAGTTAGTGCGGTTTTCCAGGGCTTCGGAAGGGCCTGACAGAAGCCGGCGCCCAAGCCGGCGGGGGATCGGCAATTGGCATGGGCTGTGCTGGAGATAATCCAGATCATGAGATTCCGACTCATGCATGGAGTTTTCTATGAATAACCAAAAAGGTTTTACCCTGATCGAGCTGTTGATCGTGGTGGCAATCATCGGGATTCTGGCGACGTTTGCGATTCCGGCTTACTCGAAGTATCAGGCCCGGGCGAAAGTGACGGCAGGTGCTGCGGAGGTTTCTGCCCTCAAGGTCAATTTTGAGGATGTGGTCAATTCCGGGTCCACGACTCCAACCGCGGCGTTAGTGGTGCCGGCTGGTGATTCGAAAAACTGCAAATTCACTGTGAGTGCAACAGGCATCGTCTGTGAGCTGGTAGGTGCGCCAGCTCCTATCGCTGCGGCGAAAGTGTTCCTGACTCGTGATGCAGCCAAAGGTTGGGCATGCGCGACGACGGTTGCCGCTGACTATGCTCCGGCTGGCTGCACGGCAGGTGCTACGGCGCCTACAAGCTGATAAAAACCCACTAACTCGTGCATGGAACTTGCCTATGAACAGCCAAAAAGGTTTCACCCTTATCGAACTGTTGATCGTTGTCGCGATCATCGGGATTCTGGCAACGTTTGCCATACCGGCTTATTCGAAATATCAAGCCCGAGCAAAGATGACGGCGGCTACTGCTGAAATCTCTGCTTTGAAGGTTGCGTATGAAGATGCGGTCAACTCGGGAACTGCGGCCCCTGATGTAACCGTTTTTGCGCCGAATGCGGCAGCTTCGCAGAACTGCACGGTTACCGCCGTCACCGGCACGACGTCGGGCATCCTCTGCACAGTTAAAAGCCCACCAGCGGCCATTTCCGGGGCGACCGTGACGCTGACACGCGACGCAGCGAAGGGTTGGTCGTGCGCCACTAGCGTTACGGCAGAGTACGCGCCGGCAGGCTGCAAGCCTTCCTGATCGACAGTTATGGCTGGTATCTGCCACGGCCTCCGTCGAAAGACGGGGGCATTTTTTTTGGATTTTCGCCGGTAAACCTGTTCAGGTGGAAAAACTCCCACAATTCATGGCCTTAGGCCCACGTCAAAACCCGCAACTTGCATGTCGATAAATTCCAACTCATGCAAATTGCATGATTTCGAAAATTGACCAAAATACTAAGCCATTGATATATAACGATTTTTTGTTCGTTTCAAAGTTGGCACAGCGTTCGCAATATACCCAGTAACCCTGCTGACAAGACACGCAGCAGACTTTCCAGAAAAACAGGAGTTACTCGTATGAAGAAGTTCGCTATCACTGCCGCTGCTGCTACCGCGCTGACCCTGACCATGGCCGGTTCCGCATTTGCACAAACTACCCAGGCTACCCAGGCACCTATGGTGCTGGCGGCTGGTGAAATGACCGAAGCCAAAGAAGCTACTTCCGATACCTGGATCACCACCAAAGTCAAAGCTGACCTGGTTACCGAAAAAGGCATTCCTGGTACCGACATCAAAGTCGAGACCAACAAAGGCGTAGTATCCCTGTCGTCCACCGTTGCTGTGACTGACGCTCAGAAAGATATGGCCGTAGCTATCGCCAAGAAAATCAAAGGCGTCAAAGCGGTCTCCGCTGACGGCCTGAAAGCCGAGTAAGGCAAAGCTTCTCGCCTGGACCGGGAGAAGGCGCGACAGGCGGGCTGAGCTATACGTCTGTTGCTGCTTTGGAGTTCATGCGAAAGGTCATAAGGATGTGACCATTACAGGCCCCCGGCATTCGTGTCGGGGCCTGTTTTATTGTGTCGGCAGGAAAGGATTTCTGTTCTGTCTGGAGGAAAAGATCGCAGCCTCGTTTCACTCGACAGCTCCTACACAACTTCCTACGCCCTGAGCCCTCTACAGGCCGCGTTTGCTGGTGATCTGTACCAGGCGATTACCTTCAAATCGCAAGAACTGATACATCCCGCCGTTTGGCCCGTAGGTCCATTCCTCTACCTGGTACTCCTCGCGCCGGTTCACGCTGCGCTTGTAGCCCAGCGAATCCCGGGCGACCGGCTCGCCGCATTTTTGCAGAACCTCTGCAGTGCGGTCGCCGACGCTGATCAGTTGGCTGCCGCAGCGCAGGGTGTCGGCTGCCCAGGCCTGCCCGGCGAATATCAGCAGAGCCAGGCCAAGTGCGTGTATTCGGATCATCATTCGGCATCCAGGTGCAGGGGCGTAATGACTCGGCCGTCGCTCTGCGGTTCGCCGAGCGTGGCGTCGATGAAGTACACACGGTCGTCGGCCAGTTGACCCTTGTCGACCAGGTAATCCTTGATGCTGCTGGCGCGATCCTGACCCAGCTGACGCAACAGCACGTCGTTGGAACTCCAGAACCTGATCACGGCCTCGCGCATCTTCGCAGTGCGCTCTTCCTTGCCCAGGTCTTTCCATTCGGCAGGCGGCTGGGTCTTCAGGCGAGTGCGGTAGATGCCTTCCAGCAACGGACCTTTCTCGCTGTCCGGTACCTGCAGCAATGCGGCGTTGGCCGGTACTTTGTCGCCGCGACGCTGGAGCATCTTGTAGTAGTTGTACTGGTATTCCCGCTCAAGCCGTTGCTCGGCGATCAGTGGGCCGTCGCTGCGGGCGGCCGCAGTGCCTTCAATTTCCAGGCGTAGCGCCGGGCGTTCCTTGAGGGCTTGCGAGAGCTTGACCAAAGCGGCCTCGGCGTCCTTGCTCAGCTCACTGGAACCTGGGGCAAAGGAGACGGTGCCCAGGTCCTGGGAGCCGCCACCGCTGACCAGGCCGCCGATCAGCTTGAATGGCGCGGCAGCGGCTTTCACGATCAGGTTGCGCAGGGTTTGCCAGACAATCGGCATTACGCTGAACTGCGGATTGTTCAAATCGCCGGTCACCGGCAGCTCGATGGAAATCTTGCCGTCGACATCCTTGAGCAGGGCGATCGCCAGTTTCAGGGGCAGACTGACGGCGTCGGGGCTGTCGACTTTTTCGCCCAGTTGCAGTTGCTCGACCACCACCTTGTTTTCGGCCTTCAGCTGGCCTTTGGTGATCATGTAGTGCAGGTCGAGGTTGAGCCGGCCCTTGCGAATGCGATACCCGGCGAATTTGCCGGAGTAGGGCGTCAGCGTGGTCAGCTCCACCCGCTTGAAACTGGTGGCGATGTCGAGACTGGCCATCGGGTCGAATGGGTTGACTGCACCCTTGATGGTCACCGGCGCGTAGCGATCGACCTTGCCCTTGACGTCAACGCTGGCGGGTTTCGCCTGGCGGCTGTCGATGGTGCCGATGGCGCCGTTGAGCTGCTGGACGGCCGTGGCGAAATTCGGGGTCAGGCTGAAGTCGGCAAAGTTGGCCGAACCATCATTGATGGCGATGCCGCCCACATGGATGCCCAGCGGCTTGTCCTTGCTGGCCGGTTTGGCGGCTGCACCCTTGGTGCTGGCATCGGCCGGTTGCGGGATCAGCAGGTCATCGACGTTGGTGGTGCGGTCATCATTGATCATGAAACGCACGTACGGCTGGAACAGGTTGACCTTGTCGATCGACAGGCTGTCGCCATGCTGGTAGTTCAGGCCTTCGACCACCACCTGTTGCCACTTGAGGAAGTCGCGGGTCTTGAGGGTGTCGAGGGTATGCAGCTGATCGACCTGGGCGCGGCCGGTGACGCTGAAGGCGAGCGGCTCGGTGCTTTTCAGGTCGACCGCCAGATCACTGCCCAGCATGCCGCTGCGCAGTTCCAGGCGAATGAACGGGTTGATGTAAGACTGGGCGACCCGCAGGTCGATGTCCTTGGTCTGCACCTTCAAATTGGCAGTGACCGGGGCCAGGTTGACCACGCCGTCTGCGGTGAGCTTGCCTTGCTTGCCGACGCCGGTGTCGAGCTTGAGGTTGAAAGGCGAGCCATTGAGGCTGTCGAAATTCTGCAGGTCGACGTTCAGCGGGCTCAGGTCCAGCTCTACGGCGGGCTGTGCCTTGCGGTCCGCCAGATGCACCTGGTAATTGCGCAGTTGCACGTCCTTGAGCAGCACTTGCCAGGGTTTGCCCGGCGCTGCCGGCTCGGGTTTCGGCGAGTCCGCGGCCGCCGGGGTGCTGGCGGGTTCGGCCTTGGCTTTGGCGGCCGCTTTGGACGGTTGGCTGGCGAACAGTTTTTGCCAGTCGAGTTGCCCATCGGACTCCAGCGCGGCCCATGTTTCCAGTTTGTTGCTGCGGATCTTGCCGACGACAACCTGTTGTTTGGCCAGATCGATGGTGGTTTCAGTGACGTCCAGTCGTTCCAGCTTTGCCAATTGCCGCCCGTCCGGGGCCTTGATGGCGAAGGGGGAGACACTGAGCGCGAGGTTACTCAGCAGCAGCTCGGTTTGCTTGGACAGGTTGAGCTTGTAGTCGGTGCTCAGGCTGTAGACGCCGTCTTCGAGCACCAAGGGCGCCGAATCGCGCACATAAGGCCAGAACGCCTTCATCCTGCCGTCGGTAATCTTCAGTTTGCCTTCGGAGGCGATCGGGATGAGGCTGAAGTTGCCTGTCCAGTCGATCTGCCCGCCGTTGGGACCGGCGGCCACCAGCGTCATGTCGGCACTGTCTTCGGGCAGGGTGCTGAGGTTCTTCAGTTCGAAGTCGAGTTTGTCGTAGAGAAACTCGATAGGTTCGCTGGGCCGGGCATCTTTGAAATGCACCACGCCATCAGCCAGTTTGATCCGTTCAATTCGCAGCGGAAACGGCTTTGCATCCGGATCCGGCGGGACCGGTTCGCTGGCGGGGATTTTGAAGAGACCGAGCAGATTGAGTTTGCCTTCCTTGTCGAACAGGATTTCGCTCTTGGGTTTGTTCAGCTCAATGTCGGACAGGTGCAGCGCCTTGGTCCACAGGCTGTCGATCTGCAGGTTGGCGTAGAGCCGTTCGAAACCGACCTGCTCCTTGCCCGGTTCGCCAACGATCAGTCCCCACAGCGTTAATTCCAGGCTGAACGGATTGAGTTCGATGCGCTGGATGTGCGCAGGCACCGTTGCGTAATTGGCCAATTGTTGATTGGCGACCCGCAACGCGATGCCCGGCAAAATCAGAAACCCCAGCAGGCTGTAGAGAGCCAGAGCAGTCAACAAGGCGCCAATGGCGCGGATCAATCCTTTGGGCATGTGCGGCTTCATCTGTCTGAATCGGAGTGCCTTGGAGTATGGCACGCGATTCTGGTTCCGAAGTGGTCGCGCTTTGCAGGTTTGATATGAAAAAGTCGAAGAGTTTCAGAGTTGCAGGATCAAGGTCTTCAGCGGCGGCTGCTGATCCATCGACGGAAAGTCCACGCCGGGGGTCATTACGGTCCATTCGCGAACCGGTCGGCCGGCCTTCTGCGCGCAGCGCAAAACCTGTTCGCGCCAGTCCTCCATGCTGACTTTCGCCAGGTTGTTGCAGCAGATCAGCACACCGTTATCAGCCGTGCTCAGCAGCGCCGGCTTGAGCAGGCTCTGGTAGTCGCGCAGCAGGTCGACGGTGCCGAAAGCGCTCTTGGCCCAGGCGGGTGGGTCGAGCAGCACCAGGTCATATTGACGCTGCTCCAGGCGCAGGTAAGCGGGAAGCTTGTGGCCGCGACGCTGGCTGATGGGCAGGCCCGCGAGTTGGCGGATCGCCGGGAAATAATCGGACTGGATGAATTCCATGGTCGGCAGTTGCGGGTTAAGCAGACCATTCTCGCGCCCGACCGCCAGGTTACCCTCCGCGAAGTCCAGGTTGCACACCTCCCGCGCGCCGCCGGCTGCGGCGCTGAGGCCGACGCCACAGGTGTAGGCGAACAGGTTGAGTACGCTTTTGCCTTGGCTGTGCGCCTTGACCCAGCCGCGGGTGTTACGCAGGTCGAGGAACAGCAGCGGATCCTGTCCGGCATGACGGCCGCGAACTCGATAGTTGAGGCCCCACTCGTGGCCGATCAGGTCCTGCAGCGCTGCTTCGTCGGCCCGGTAGACGGTGTCTTCGCGATCAATGCGCGAATTGCCCCGGGAGCGGTCGTTGTAGACCAGCAGAGTCTCCAGGCCCAGGTGCTGGTTGATGGTCGCGTGCAGGCCAATCAGGGCTTCGCGTTCCAGCGCCTGGTGGAAGCTTTGCACCAGCAGTTGCGGGCCATAGCGGTCGATGGTCAGGCCGCCGGCGCCTTCCTGGCTACCGTGGAACAGGCGGTAGCAATCGGTGCCTTGTTGATGCAGCTCGGCGAGCAGGTCCTGGCGATGATCGAGGGCGGCGCGCAGCGCCTGATTCAAGGAAGACATGCTGTGCGCCTTGCAGAGGGAATTTGGCGCGGGAGTTTAACAGCTTGGCTGTTAACCGAGGTGCTGCCATTGCGAGCAGGCTCACTCCCACGTTGGATTTTTGACTATTTTTCCCTGTGGGAGCGAGCCTGCTCGCGATGCTTTTAGCTGAGCAATCCCATCCGCCGCTTTGCCCGCTGCACCGAACCATTACGCACGGCCCAGCGTAGCATCGGCGCACTTCGATTGATGCTGGCGCGGATCAGCTTGCGTTGCAGCGGGCTTTGACTGACGCCTAGCATGTTACTGGCCCAATCGGGCAGCAGGTCAATTCCGGCCTGCATCATCAGGCCGCCAAAGGGCTTGGCCAGGCGGCTCGGAGCTGGGGCGTTGAGCAGCAACTGCAACACTTCGCGACTGCGCTCATCGCACAATAGTTGCGGGCGAATACTCTCCAGGTAGTGGGATATTTCCAGCCGGGAGCGGGGCACATCCCGGGCACCCAGGCGTTCGGCGATCAGCGCGATCTCGGCGTAGTAACGGTCCTGATCGGCCAGCGACAACTGTGGGTTGCGGTAACGCAAATGCGCCGCAAGAAAGTTGCTGACTTCCGCCACATGCACCCATGTCAGCAAAGACGGATCGCTGGCGGCGTAAGGCCGTCCATCGAGTGCCGTGCCTGTGACCTGCAAATGGATGGTGCGAACCTTCTCGATCAGCCAGTCGGCATCCTTTCGCGAGCCGAAAGTAGTGCCAGAGATGAATTGGCCCGTGCGGCGCAATCGACCCAGCATGTCTTCGCGAAAATTTGAGTGGTCCCATACTCCGGCCAGCGCCAGGGGATGCAGGGCTTGCAACATGAGTGCACTGATACCGCCGATCAACATGCTGCTGAAGTCGCCATGCACCTGCCAGCTCACCGAGTCGGGGCCAAACAAGCCAGGATCGCCCTTGGGGTTCTCCAGGTCGAGCGTGCCAAGTGACAGGCCCGTGAGGCTCATGATCTGCGTTTCGATGCGGGTGCGGATGAATTCCATGGTGACTCTGAGGCAAAAAATGGGTGTGCGCGCGCGTACTGTAGGAGCAAGCTCGCTCCTACAGGGCGGATCCCACCACACGCGGTAACAGGCAATACGTTATTGGTTCAGGCGTTTATCCACCAGATCCTCAACCACGCTCGGGTCGGCCAGGGTCGAAGTGTCGCCCAGGCTGTCGAGCTCATTGCAGGCGATCTTGCGCAGGATACGCCGCATGATCTTGCCTGAACGGGTTTTCGGCAAGGCCGGAGCCCACTGGATCAGGTCCGGTTTGGCGAAGCTGCCGATTTCCTTGCTGACATGCTCCAGCAGTTCCTTCTTCAGTTGATCATTGGCTTCGGTGCCATTCATCGGCGTGACGAAGGCGTAGATGCCCTGGCCCTTGAGGTCGTGCGGGTAACCGACCACCGCCGCTTCGGCAATGCTGTCGTGGAGCACCAGGGCGCTCTCGACTTCTGCGGTGCCAATACGATGGCCCGACACGTTGATCACGTCGTCGATGCGCCCGGTGATCCAGTAATCGCCATCCTCGTCCCGCCGCGCGCCATCGCCGGTGAAATAGTAGCCGGGGTAGGGCTTGAAATAGGTGTCGACCATGCGCTGCGGATCGCCGTAAACGCTGCGGATCTGCGCCGGCCAGCTGGACTTGATCGCCAGCACCCCGCTGCCGGCGCCTTTGATTTCCTTGCCGGTGTCATCGAGCAATACCGGTTGCACGCCAAACATCGGTTGAGTGGCGCAGCCGGGCTTGATCCGCTGGGCGCTGACCAGGGGGCTGAGCATGATGCCGCCGGTCTCGGTCTGCCACCAGGTATCAACGATCGGGCAGCGCTGTTCGCCCACGGTATTGAAATACCAGTCCCACGCCTCAGGGTTGATCGGCTCACCGACGCTGCCGAGTAATCTGAGGCTCGCGCGGGAGGTTTCCTTCAAAGGTTCGGGGCCTTCACGCATCAGCGAGCGCAGGGCGGTGGGTGCGGTGTAGAAGATATTGACCTGGTGTTTATCGATCACCTGCCAGAAGCGCGAACTGCTGGGATAACTCGGCACACCTTCGAAAATCAGCGTGGTCGCGCCATTGGCCAGCGGCCCGTAGACGATATAACTGTGGCCGGTGACCCAGCCGACATCAGCGGTGCACCAGAAGACTTCTTCGTCGCGATAATCGAGCACGTACTTGAACGTCATCGCCGCTTGCAGCAGATAGCCCCCGGTGGTGTGCAGGACGCCTTTGGGTTTGCCGGTGCTGCCGGAGGTATAGAGGATGAACAGCGGGTCTTCGGCGTCCATCGGCTCGGGCGGGCAATCGTCGCTGACCTCGCGCACGGCCTGGTGGTACCACAGGTCGCGCCCTTCAACCCATTCAACATCGCCCTGGGTGCGCTCGACGACGATGACCGTGCTGACGTCAGGACAACTTTGCAGCGCCTTGTCGACTTTCGCTTTCAGCGGCACGACCTTGCCGCCGCGCACCCCTTCATCGGCGGTGATCACCGTGCGGCAATCAGCGTCGAGGATGCGATCGCGTACGGAGTCGGGAGAGAATCCGCCAAATACCACCGAGTGCACCGCGCCGATTCGCGTGCAGGCGAGCATGGCGTAGGCGGCTTCCGGAATCATTGGCATGTAGATGCACACCCGATCGCCTTTCTTCACACCACGGCTCTTGAGCACATTGGCCAGGCGGCAGACGTGGTGGTGGAGCTTGCGGTAGGTGATCTGGAGGGAGTCGACCGGGTCGTCGCCTTCCCAGATGATGGCGACCTGATCGCCGCGTTGTGCCAGATGACGATCAATGCAGTTGTAGCTGACGTTCAACCGGCCCCCGGCAAACCAGCTGGCTTCGCCGGTTTTCAGGTTGTAGCGCTGCACGGTCTCCCATGGCGCGCTCCAGTCGAGGAAGCGTGTCGCTTGTTCTGCCCAGAAGGTGCTGGGGTGTTCGATGGATTGGCGGTACAGGCGCTGATAGTCGTCTTGACTGAGATTCGCAGCCCGGCGGACGGCATCGGCTTTGGGGAACGTGCTGATATCGAACATGACGGTTCCTTATTCTTGTTTGCACGACAAGAGGGGAGCAGCGCGACCCTCGTAGGAGCTGCCGAAGGCTGCGATCTTTTGATCGTCAGAAGCACAATCAAAAGATCGCAGCCTTCGGCAGCTCCTACAAGGTTAGTACCCCCGCAGGAACGGCGTCAGGTTAACCGCGGTGACGACCGCGGAAGTAGTTGATCAAACCCTGGGTAGAGGCATCGTCAGCCGGCGTTTCTTCGCTGCCAACCAGGCGGTTGTAGACGCCTTTGCCCAGCTCCTTGCCCAGCTCCACACCCCATTGGTCAAAGGCATTGATGCCCCAGATCACGCTCTGCACGAAGACTTTATGCTCGTACATCGCCACCAGCGCGCCGAGACGACGCGGGCTGATGCGCTCTACCACGAGGGTGTTGCTCGGACGATTGCCCGGGATCACCTTGTGCGGCGCGATCTTGTGTACGTCTTCTTCGCTCACGCCTTTGTCACGCAGCTCGGCTTCGGCTTCGGCGAGTGTCTTGCCGAGCATCAGTGCCTGGCTCTGGGACAGGCAGTTGGCGTACAGCCACTGGTGATGGTCGGATACCGGGTTGAAGCTGACGATCGGCACGATGAAGTCCGCCGGGATCAGTTGAGTGCCCTGGTGCAGCAGCTGGTGATAGGCGTGCTGGCCGTTGCAACCAACGCCGCCCCAGATGACCGGCCCGGTGTCAGTGTTAACCGGCGTGCCATCCTGGCGGACGCTCTTGCCATTGGATTCCATGTCCAGCTGCTGCAAGTGCTTGGTGATGTTACGCAGGTAGTGGTCGTACGGCAGGATCGCGTGGCTCTGCGCGCCCCAGAAGTTGCCGTACCAGACGCCGAGCAATGCCAGCAGCACCGGCATGTTCTGTTCGAAAGGTGCGCTCTGGAAATGCTGATCCATGGTGTAGGCACCAGACAGCAGTTCCTTGAAGTTCGACATGCCAATGGCGAGGGCAATCGGCAGGCCGATGGCCGACCACAGCGAGTAACGCCCGCCAACCCAGTCCCACATCGGGAAGATGTTTTCTTCGCGAATGCCAAAGGCCACGGCAGCGGCGTTGTTGCTCGAGACCGCGATGAAGTGGCGATACAGCTCGGCTTCCGAACCACCTTGGGCGAGGTACCAGGCGCGTGCAGCCTGGGCGTTCTTCAGGGTCTCGAGGGTATTGAAGGATTTGGACGAGACGATGAACAGCGTGGTCTCGGCCCGCAGCTTCATGGTCAGTTCGTGAAACTCGCTGCCGTCGATGTTCGCCAGGTAATGGCAGCGCACGCCTTTCTGGGCGTAGGACAACAGTGCTTCGGACACTAGCTCCGGGCCGAGGAACGAGCCACCGATGCCGATGTTCACCACGTCAGTGATTGGCTTCTCGGTGTAACCGCGCCACAGACCGTCGTGGATGCGGCCCACGAGATCGGTGATCTGGTTCAACACCTTGTGTACTTCCGGCATCACATTGACGCCGTTGACCGACAACTTGTCGCCCACGGGGCGACGCAGGGCGGTGTGCAGCGCAGGGCGCCCTTCGGACGAGTTGACGATTTCGCCTTCGAACAGCGACTTGATCGCGCCCTTGAGGTCGACCTCATTGGCCAGGCCCACCAGCAGGTTGCGGGTCTCGGCGTTGATCAGATTCTTCGAATAGTCGAGAAACAGGCCGCAGCTGCTGAGGGTGAATTGCGTGAAGCGCTGCGGATCGGCATTAAACGCTTCGCGCATGCTGAAATCCTGCATGGCTTGGCGGTGATCATTCAACGCTTGCCAGGCGGGCAGAGCGGTCACGTCGTGAGGAGTGCGGTAGTACGCCATCGCTGCGGGTTTCCTTTTTACTTGAACGGCTTTTGAACACTAAAAATACCGGATTGCTGCGGGTGGGCGTCCGGTCAACTGCGTCGTCACGTTTTCGTGGCGCAGGGCGAATACAGTAACCCTCGCGCTGCGATCTGTCTTGACTTTGTCTGACCCGTCCCCGGTACTTTTTTATACATGAAGACTGGGGACGAGCCGACAAACGGAAGGAAAAGGTGTTTCTGGTTCGATCAGGCGACCTGAACCGGGATGGCGTTGCTGGTGTGGCTCAGTTCGTTACCAGGTGCCATGTAAAGCATGCGCGGCTTGAAGTTGAGCAACTCGGCTTCGCTGTAATGGGCGTAGGCGCAGATGATCACGCGATCGCCAACCTTGGCCTTGTGCGCTGCGGCACCATTGACCGAAATCATGCGCGAGCCTTCTTCCCCGCGGATCGCGTAGGTGGTGAAGCGCTCGCCGTTGTCGACGTTGTAGATCTGGATCTGTTCGTACTCACGGATGCCGGACAGGTCCAGCCATTCGCCGTCGATCGCGCAAGAGCCTTCGTAATCGAGAACAGCGTGCGTGACTTCGGCGCGATGCAGCTTGGCCTTGAGCATGATGGCGTGCATTTTTTTGTTATCCCGGGTCGAAATTGGGTAGTGAAAGCTGAGGCAGATCCCCTGTGGGAGCGAGCAAACCCGCTCCCAGGGGAGGCGCGGTGCTCAGGCGGGCGCGTCCAGGTTCAGGTGCAGGTTGTCGATCAACCGGGTTGTGCCCAGGAACGCTGCGACCAGAATCACCACATCCCGATCCTCGGAAGTCGCGGGACGCAAGTTTTGCCCCTGGCGAATTTCCAGGTAATCAGGGCGCAGCCCGGCCGCTTGCAGTTGCTGCAACTTGGCGTGGATCAGCCCCGGATAGTCGCGATCCCCTTGCTTGATCGCCTCGGCGATCTCGCTCAGCGTGCGATACACAACCGGCGCGACGGCCCGCTGTTCTTCATTGAGGAACCCGTTACGCGACGACAGTGCCAGACCGTCGGCCGCACGCACGGTCGGCTCGCCGATGATCTGGATCGGCATATTCAGGTCATGAACCAGTGACTTGATCACCGCCAGTTGCTGAAAGTCTTTCTGGCCGAAGATCGCCAGGTCCGGCTGAACCATGTTGAACAGCTTGCTGACGACCGTTGCCACGCCTTCGAAATGCCCAGGGCGGCTGGCGCCACACAAGCCTTCGGACAGTTGCGGCACACTGACCCGCGTCTGCCCGGCCATGCCATCGGGGTAC
Source organism: Pseudomonas sp. TMW22090 (assembly GCF_022496665.1). Lineage (NCBI taxonomy): Bacteria > Pseudomonadati > Pseudomonadota > Gammaproteobacteria > Pseudomonadales > Pseudomonadaceae > Pseudomonas > Pseudomonas sp. TMW22090. The sequence continues at coordinate 30,011 of NZ_SCFH01000007.1, read as the reverse complement.
ATTTCCTCGACGCTAGGCGCGAACAGCAGGTGGCAGCCGGCCTGGAGCAGTTTCTCCTGGTCGGCGGCGAGGGTGCGCGGGTATTTGTCGAGGTCTTCGCCGGCGCCGAATTGCAGCGGATTGACGAAAATGCTCGCGACCACAAAATCCACCCGCTGGGTGGCCTTGGTAACCAGTGCGACATGGCCGCTGTGCAGGTTGCCCATGGTGGGCACAAAGCCGATACGTTTGCCTTCACTGCGGGCCCGCGCCACGGCGGCCCGGAGTTCGCGTACGGTTTTTACGGTGTTCATGCAGAGAATCCGTGTTCGATGCCTGGGAAAGTCGCCGCTTTGACTTCAGCTACGTAGGCGCTCAAGGCCGCCTGGATGCTGGGTTGTCCGGTCATGAAGTTCTTCACGAACTTGGGCACGCGCCCGGTGATGGACAGGCCCAGCATGTCGTGCAGCACCAATACCTGGCCGTCGGTCGCGTGACCTGCGCCGATGCCGATCACCGGGATTTTCACGGCGTGGGTGATTTCCTCGGCCAGCTCGCTCGGCACGCATTCCAGCAGCAGCATGGCCGCGCCGGCCTGTTCCAGGGAGATGGCGTCGGCACGCATCTGCCGCGCCTGATTTTCGCTCCGGCCCTGGACCTTGTAACCGCCGAGCATGTTCACCGACTGCGGCGTCAACCCCATGTGCGCGCACACCGGAATACCGCGTTCAGCCAGCAGGCGAATCGAATCCGCGAGCCACAATGCGCCTTCGACTTTGACCATATGCGCACCGGCCTGCATCAACAGGGCGCTGTTGGTCATGGCTTGTTCAGTGGTGGCGTAGGCCATGAACGGCAGGTCGGCGAGGATCAATGCGTCCGAATTGCCGCGTTTGACGCAGGCCACGTGGTAAGCCATTTCTGCGGTGCTGACCGGCAGGGTGCTGTCGTGCCCTTGCAGGACCATGCCGAGGGAATCGCCCACCAGCAGCACTTCAACCCCGGCCTCATTGCAGGCGTGGGCGAATGTCGCGTCATAGCAGGTCAGCATGGTGATTTTTTCACCTTTTTGCTTGAGACCTTGCAGGGTGGTCAGGGTAATGGCTGGCATCAAAAGGTTCCTCATTCAGGCGCTGTGGAAACTACTGCGAGTAACGCGCGTGATTCTTCGTTGAATACAGGCGCACGGTCTGTTGTCGTGCTTTTATGGCCTGAATTGCGCCCTGTAACGCCGTGTTGACGGCGGCGGGACGCCTATAGTCGTGAGGAGAACCCGGGAAGTCAATTGCATGTGTTACCGGGTTGTTACGGCAGGGGTGTTACCGGGATAACTGATGCGATTCAGCAAGTTTTTATGCTGCAGATCAGTGAAGCGACATAAACCATTGTGAGAGCGGGCTTGCCCGCGATAGCGACTTCGAATTCAACATCAATGTTGACTGACGGTCCGCCATCGCGGGCCAGCCCGCTCCCGCAGAGATCTTTATCAATTTGGGGGGAGACGTTCCAGGCCGACGAACGGGCAGGCGAGAAGCAAGTCCTTGAGGCAGCGACCATCGGCCAGACGCAAATCCGCCGGTGCCAGTTCGGCCAGCGGATAGAGAACGAAGGCCCGTTCCTGCATCTGGTAGTGCGGCACTTTGAGGCGAGGTTGGTCGATCAGGCGGTCGCCAAACAGCAGGATGTCGAGATCCAGCGTGCGCGGGCCCCAGCGTTCCAGGCGCTTGCGGCCTTGTCCGTTCTCGATGGCTTGCAGGGCATCGAGCAGTTGCAGCGGCTCGAGAGTGCAGTCGAGGGCTGCGACCGCATTGGTATAACGCGGTTGCCCGGGTAACAGCGAATCGCTTTGATAGAACGCGGAAACCCCGGCCAGCGTGCTGTGCGGCAACTGCGCCAGCGCCTCGACGGCGCTGCGCAGTTGTTCGGCGGGGTCGGCCAGGTTGCTGCCCATGCCGATGTAGATGCGTTCCATCAATTACTCGCCGGTAGCGCTCGGGGCATCGGCCGCGCGTTTGCGCTTGGCGCCACCGCTGCGACGACGTTTGCGTGGGGCGCCTGTGCCTTCATCCTTGCCGCTGAGGTCGCGGATCATGTCGCGACGCTCGCTGTCGTTGGCATCCTGGTAGTCCGTCCACCATTCACCCAGGCCATCGGTCTGCTCACCCGCGCTTTCGCGCAACAGCAGGAAGTCGTAGCCGGCGCGGAACCGCGGGTTGTCGAGCAACAGGTCGGCACGTTTGCCGCTGCGGCGTGGCAGGCGTTCCTGCATGTCCCAGATCTCGCGGATCGGCATGGTGAAACGCTTCGGAATAGCGATCCGCTGGCACTGCTCGGCGATCAGCTCGTGGGCAGCTTCCTGCATCGCCGGAATCGGTGGCATGCCGCGCTCTTGCAGGCGCAGTACGCGGGCGGGGAGGGCCGGCCACAGCAGCGCGGCAAACAGGAACGCCGGCGTCACCGGCTTGTTCTGCTTGATGCGCAGATCAGTATTGACCAACGCCTCGCTGATCAGCGTGTGGGTGTAGGTCGGGTTGTATTCCAGCGCCTCGGCACTGGCCGGGAACAACGGATCGAACAGCTGCAGGTCCACCAGCATCTCGAAGGTGTCTGCGGCGTGCCCGGAGAGGAACAGCTTGAGGACTTCCTCGAACAAGCGTGCCGACGGGATTTCCCGCAGCATCGGCGCCAGCTCGCGAATCGGCGCGGCGCTGTGCTTTTCGATGCCGAAATTGAGTTTGGCGGCGAAACGCACGGCTCTGAGCATCCGCACCGGATCTTCCTGATAGCGTTGCTTGGGGTCGCCAATCAAGCGAATCAGGTGATTGCGAATGTCGTGGACGCCGTTGGCGTAATCGAGGATGCGCTCACTGACCGGGTCGTAATACAGGGCATTGATGGTGAAGTCGCGACGTTGCGCGTCTTCTTCCAGGGTGCCGTAGACGTTGTCGCGCAGGATTCGCCCGGACTCGTTGCGGGAGGATTGATTGCTGTCTTCTTCCTCGTCGTTTTGCGGGTGATTGGCACGGAAGGTCGCGACTTCAATGATTTCGCGGCCAAAGTGGATATGCACCAGCTTGAAACGGCGGCCAATGATCCGCGCATTGCGGAACTCGGCGCGGACCTGTTCTGGCGTGGCGCTGGTGGCGACGTCGAAATCCTTGGGCGTGATGCCGAGCATCATGTCCCGCACACAACCCCCTACCAGGTAGGCCTGGTAGCCGGCGTTTTGCAGGCGCTCGACGATATTCACCGCGTAACGGCTGAACTGACCCTTTTGCAGCGAGTGTTGGCCGCTGTTGAGCACTTCAGGCGTACTGCGAATGTGTTGCGTATGACGCTTGGGAGAACGGAATGACTGGAACAGCTTCTTCAGCATGGGATGCACTGTTTGAAGGAATGTTCGGCCATAACGAAGAATGACCGCATGATGGGCCGGGATTCTAGCATTTAGTCGAGGGATGGTGTAGGACGCAGGCGATATGACCTGTAGGAGCGATCTTGCTCGCGAAAAATGTGATCGGTAACGCGGTGAGCCAAGGGCCCCATCTGTGCCTGAAGGTTCATCGCGAGCAAGCTCGCTCCTACAGGTCAGGCAAATCGCAGAAACCACAAGGGGAGCCGAAGCTCCCCAAGAAGTAGTTGCATGCTCTATTTTTATTATTGGTTTCGGGCTTTTTGTTTTTATTAAGTGCCCTCGCCATGAAGTTTTTCCTTCATGACCCTCCCAATCGGGAGCCAAGAGCAAACGGATTGCTTTGGTCGCTGTGCTGCAGTGATCTATCGATCCAACCAGTTCAGGCTCTGTCTTAGGACAGTTTTTGTTGTTCTCGGCCTGGTCGTGGGGCAAGCCCCAAATACAACGCCTCTCCAAAAGAATCAGTTAGCTGCGCCTCTCGCCGTCTTGTTTTTATTGTGCGTGAGTCGATTCGTCTTATTTTTATTGTCTTGTGCATTGCTTGTTATTGTTCTTGTACCAGACATATAGCAGGGTGCGTGCCAACTTTTGTGAAGCCCAGCAAAACAAGGGGTTAGGCTGGCTATCGGGCTTTTCGAGGGCCCAAAAAAACCGGGGCTTCGTTACCGTAAGCCCCGGCTTCTGTTACGCGGTAAACCTCAGGTAACAGTTTTTTCACCTATCCGCCTGTTACCCGCACACTCGACAGCTGTCATTCAGCTCTCGCTGGCTACCCCGGTCTTGCGCCGCGGAATGCCCAGGCGTTGCCGGCGTTCCCACAGGCATTTACGGCTAACGCCGAGTTTGCGAGCCAGTTCGGTCTCGGTCATGTGGTCCTGGTGCTCGAGCACGAAGTGCTGGAAGTAGTCTTCCAGTGACAGGTCCTCGGTCGGCTCATGGCTGGTGTTACCCGCGCTATTGCCCTGCTGCGGCGCCAGGCCGATGAATTCATCGTCGTCGAGGTCGTTCAACTCGATGTCAATGCCCAGCAGCTCGGCGGAAATTTCCGGGCTCTCGCACAGAATCACTGCGCGCTCCACCGCGTTTTCCAGTTCACGAACGTTACCGGGCCAGGAGTAGTGTCGAATGGCCTGTTCGGCATCCGGGGCGAACTTGAGATCGGTGCGATTGACCCGCGCACTCTGGCGAGCCAGGAAGGCGGTGGCGATCTCGTTGACATCGGCACCCCGTTCGCGCAGCGCCGGCAGTTTCAAGGCGATAACGTGCAGGCGGTAGTACAGGTCCTCACGGAACTGGCCAATTTTAGCCAGGCTCTTGAGGTCCCGGTGGGTCGCGGCGATCAGGCGTACATCGACCTTTTGCGACTGAACGGAACCGACCCGGCGGATTTCGCCTTCCTGCAACACTCGTAACAGGCGCGCCTGGGCTTCCAGCGGCAGTTCGCCGATTTCATCGAGGAACAGGGTGCCGCCATCGGCGGCTTCGACCAGACCGGCACGACCGGCACTGGCGCCGGTGAATGCGCCTTTCTCGTGACCAAACAGCTCGGACTCGATCAAGCTTTCCGGAATCGCAGCGCAGTTCACCGAAATCATCGGTGCCTTGGCACGTCGGGACAGGTTGTGCAGGGCCCGCGCCACCAGTTCTTTACCGGTACCGGACTCACCCTGGATCAGGACATTGGAGTCGGTTGGCGCCACTTTGCGGATTTTGCTGTAGAGATCCTGCATGGGCGGGCACGAACCGATGATGCCGATCTCGCCATTGCTGTTGTCGGCTCCGTTTTTCGCCGCGCCAGGCGTCGCCTTGCCGGTCACCGGCTCAGCGCCACTGCTCTGCGGCGATTGGCGGTCGCGCAGGATACGCGCGACAGCCTGGAGCATTTCGTCGTGATCGAAAGGCTTGGCGATGTAGTCCACCGCGCCCATCTTCATCGAGTCGACTGCCGAGCGCAGGCTTGCGTAACTCGTCATGATCAGCACGGGAGTGCCCTGGCCGAGCTTGATCAGCTCGGTGCCCGGTGCGCCCGGTAAACGCAGATCACTGACGATCAGGTCGAATGTGGGGATAGTGAATCGTTCTTGTGCTTCCTGCACAGAACCGGCTTCGCTGACCTGATACTGGTTACGTTCCAGCAGGCGGCGCAAGGCGGAGCGGATAATTGTTTCGTCTTCGACGATCAAAATGTGCGGCATTGATTCGATACTCTCGACGGTCTCAGTTCACAGCGGACGTCGCTTCGACATGACGCGGCAAGGTCACCCGGATACGGGTGCCGCGCTGGCTTTGAACATCAGCCGGGCTGTCGATGGTGATTTGTCCATAATGCTCTTCAACGATGGAATAGACCAGTGCAAGGCCCAGACCGGTGCCTTCGCCAGGGTCCTTGGTGGTGAAGAAGGGTTCGAACAATCGGTCCATGATGTTCTTCGGAATGCCGCTGCCTTCGTCCTCGACGATCAGGTCGACCGTGTGTTCGCCGGCTTCGCTTTTGACCCGCACGGCACTGCCGGCAGGTGAGGCGTCGCGGGCGTTGGAGAGCAGGTTGATCAACACTTGAGCAAGGCGCTGGGGATCACCTTCGACCCAGTGATCGGGGTCGCACAGGTTATAGAACTGCACCTCGAAATTGCGCCGGTTCAGGGCCAGCAGGCCGATTGCATCCTGGGCCACTTCGGCCAGACAGACGCGCTCGTCGCTATGCTGATGGCTGCCGGCGTGGGCGAAGCTCATCAGTGACTGGACGATGCGCGATACACGCTTGGTCTGTTCGAGAATCTGCCCGCTGATTTCCTTCAGCTCGCCATCGTTCTCGCGCTCCTCGCGCAGGTTCTGCGCCAGGCAGGCGATGCCGGTGATCGGGTTACCGATCTCATGGGCGACGCCGGCTGCCAGGCGACCAATGCTGGCCAGGCGCTCGGAATGCACCAGTTTGTCTTCGAGCATCTGGGTTTCGGTCAAGTCTTCCACCAGCAACACCAGGCCGCTGTTGCCCGGTGCCAGCGGCTCGTCGATGGCCGCCTTGTGCAGGTTCAGCCAGCGGGTCTGGCCATCCAGGGCCAGGTGCTGCTTGTGCAGGTGCTCGTCCGGAAGGTTGATGAAGCCTTGCAGCAGTTCTTTCCAGGGATCGGCGATGGTGCTCAGCCGCGATCCGACGACGCGCTGCGCGGCAATCCCGGTCAACTCCTCCATGGCTTTGTTCCACATGAGGATTTCCTGGTCCTTGGCCAGGGAGCAGACGCCCATGGGCAATTCCTGCAGGGTCTGGCGGTGGTAGCGGCGCAGGGCATCGAGTTCCGCAGCAAGGCCGGTGAGGCGCGAGTGGTAGTCCTCGAGGCGGCTTTCGATGAAATGGATGTCTTCGGTGACGTAGTTTTCGCCGCCCGCCTTATAGGGCAGGAACGTCTCGACCATGTCCTGGGCGACGCTTGGTCCCATCAGGCCGGAAAGATTCGCCTCGATGCGGTCTCGCAGTCGACGCAGCGCATAGGGGCGGCGCTCGTCGAATGGCAGGTACAGATCGCGCAGGGCCTGCTCGACTTCCTTTTGCGCAGCCTTGGCACCCAGCGGCTTGGCCAGTTGCGTGGCGAACTCCTGGGGCGAGGCGGCGTGCAGTTCGCGCCGCTGCGGCCGGCGCACGTTATCCACGGCACAGGCTTCGGCGGCGCTGGCTTCTTCCGGGCTGGCATTGGTGAACAATGAAATCAGGGTGAACATCAGCACGTTGGCCGCCAGCGACGCGATGGCCGCCATGTGCCAGCTGGTGTCATCCAGCACATAGATCATGTTCAGCAGCGGAATGTAGAAGCCCTGGAGATTGCCGACCAGCGGTAACAGCATGGTCACCAGCCACACCAGGATGCCCGCGAGCAGGCCGGCGATGAAGCCGCGGCGGTTGGCGGTTGGCCAATACAGGACTGACAGCACCCCCGGCAGGAATTGCAGGGTGGCGACAAAAGCGACGATGCCGAGATTGGCCAGGTCCTGTTCCGCGCCCAATAAGAGGTAGAAGCCGTAGCCGGCCATGATGATCGCGACAATCAACGCCCGGCGCGTCCATTTCAGCCAGCGGTAGATATTGCCCTCGGCCGGCGGCTGGTAGAGCGGCAGCACCAGGTGGTTCAGGGCCATTCCGGACAAGGCCAGGGTCGTGACGATGATCAGGCCGCTGGCCGCAGACAGGCCGCCGATATAGGCCAATAGCGCCAGTGCCTTGCTGTTGGCAGCAATGCCGATGCCCAGCGTGAAGTATTCAGGGTTAGTGGTGGCGCCGAGTTTCAGTCCGGCCCAGAGAATCAGCGGAACCGCCAGGCTCATCAGCAGCAGGAACAGCGGCAGGCCCCAGCTGGCACTGACCAGCGAGCGCGGGTTGAGATTTTCGGTAAAGGTCATGTGATACATGTGCGGCATCACGATCGCCGAGGCAAAGAACACCAGCAGCAGCGTGCGCCACGGACCTTCCTGCAGCGGCGTGTGCAGGGCGGCGAGGGCGGTCTGGTTTTGCAGCAACCACAGTTCGAGTTGCTGCGGGCCGTCGAACACGCCATACAGCGCATACAGGCCAACGCCGCCAATCGCGATCAGCTTGATCACCGACTCGAAGGCGATGGCGAACACCAGCCCTTCATGTTTTTCTCGGGTGGCAATGTGGCGCGAGCCGAAGAAGATCGTAAACAGAGTAATCAGCGCGCAGAAGCTCAAGGCTACGCGATGCTGCACCGGCTCGCGGGTGAGGATGCCGATGGAGTCGGCCACCGCCTGGATCTGCAATGCCAGCAACGGCAGTACGCCGATCAGCATGAAGATGGTGGTGAGCGCGCCGGCCCAGGTGCTGCGAAAGCGAAACGCGAACAGGTCAGCCAGCGACGACAGTTGATAGGTACGAGTGATTTTCAGGATCGGATAGAGCAGCACCGGCGCCAGCAGGAACGCCCCGGACACCCCGAGGTAGCTGGAAAGAAACCCGTAGCCGTACTGATAGGCCAGGCCCACCGTGCCGTAAAACGCCCAGGCGCTGGCGTAGACCCCCAGCGACAGGGTGTAGGTCAACGGGTGGCGAATGATCGCCCGGGGGATCATGCCCCGTTCGCTGATCCAGGCTACGCCGAACAGCACCGCCAGGTAGGCGGCGCTGATCAGGATCATCTGGGTCAGGCTAAAGCTCATCGGCATCTTTTTGGCTCTGCAGGATGAAGGTCACGACGATCAGAATCAGCCAGAGCAGATAAGGGCGATACCAGGCGCCAGTGGCGTCGATCCACCAGTCCATGATGGCCGGGGAGAACAGGTAGATCCCCACTACAAGAAGCAGGACCAAGCGATAGATGTACATCCCGGCCTCTCTTTTTTATGCGCGTGCCCGAAAACGTGCGGCGATGGTAACGGATGGCGGCGCGACTGCAAGCCTCATCACTGCAGTTGTGCCTCGGGCAGGTGCAGTGTGCGCGGGATCTTCAGCGCATCCCAGTGGGCGATGCCCCAATCCAGTACCTCTCGCGGGGTGGCGTACGCGAGTTCGCTACCGGGCGTTTGCCCCAGTGCGCGCAGCGCCCGCAGGAGCAAGGGGGTTGCCTGATCTTCTGTCAGTGGCGGGGAGCGATAGGATTTGCCGAGCTTGTGGCCATCGGGCTGGGTGATCAGCGGAATATGCAGGTAGCGCGGTTGCGACAGGCCGAGCAATTCCTGCAGGTAGAGCTGACGCGGCGTGGAGTCGAGGAGGTCGGCTCCGCGCACGATATCGGTGATGCCCTGCCAGGCGTCATCGAGGACCACAGCCAATTGGTAGGCATACAGGCCGTCGCGGCGGCGGATCACAAAATCGCCGACCTCACGGCCCAGGTGCTGCCGATATTCGCCTTGTACGCGGTCGACGAAGTGGTATTCCAGTTCGGGGGCGCGCAAGCGAATCGCTGCATCCTCGGTTCCATGGCCAGCATTGCGGCACAGCCCCGGGTATATGCCGTGATAGGGCTCGAGTTGTTTGCGCGAACAGGTGCAGGCGTAAGCCAGGCCGTGGTTGAACAGGCGACTGATAATCTCGGCATAGGCATCGTGGCGGTCGCTCTGGCGCACCACCGCGCCATCCCATTCAAAACCGTAGCTCTCCAGTGCCTTGAGAATTGCCGCCTGGGCGCCGGGCTCTTCCCGGGGCGGGTCCAGGTCTTCCATGCGCATCAGCCAGCGCCCGCCCACCGAGCGCGCGTCGAGGTAGGACGCCAGCGCGGCGACCAGCGAACCGAAGTGCAGGTGACCACTGGGCGTGGGGGCGAAGCGTCCGGTGTAGGTGGGAGAGGCGATGGCAGTCATGGGGTAACGTTACTTTTTCCTGGCTGGCGCCAAACAACCTGTAGGCGCTCGCTCGCGAAGGTCGTCAACGATAACGCTGCGAGCCTGATACCTCGCGGCGTTCTCAGGTTCATCGCGAGCAAGCTCGCTCCTACAGTGATGGCGATTCTATAGGCGCATCAGGTAACACAAATATCAGAAACAAAAACGGAGCGTTCGCACGCTCCGTTCTTTATCCAGGTCGCAATTACTTGCCGACTTGTTTTTCCTTGATTTCCGCCAGGGTCTTGCAGTCAACGCACATGTCGGCGGTAGGGCGGGCTTCCAGTCGCTTGACGCCAATCTCGACGCCGCAGGACTCGCACCAGCCATATTCTTCGTCTTCGATCAATTGCAGCGTCTTGTCGATCTTCTTGATCAGCTTGCGCTCGCGATCACGGGCGCGCAATTCGAGGCTGAACTCTTCTTCCTGGCTGGCACGGTCTGCCGGGTCAGGGAAGTTGGCCGCTTCGTCTTTCATGTGATCAACCGTACGGTCGACTTCCTGCATCAAGTCCTGTTTCCACTTGTTCAGGATCTTGGTGAAGTGAGCGCGCATGGGCTTGCCCATGTACTCCTCGCCCTTTACTGCCTGGTAGGGTTCGAAGCCGCTGATCGACTGGTTTTGCTGCTTTGCTTGGGTGGGCATGAAATGGACCGCCTCTACTCTTGTAATCCATTGCGCAGGATTGCTCCATCACCGACACCTGCCGGCCCTGCGGCTGCAAGCGGGCGAACTTACCAGATCAAATCGGACCGCGCTACTCCCGGATGTCGAGGTAGTGGCCCAATGGGCTTGCAAATGATTGCAAAGCCTTGTCTGGTGGTGCTGGAGACCTGATCAAATATTGATTTTAGTCAAACCTGGAGCACACGCTTGAGTCGTTTGAGACCAGCGTTATAACGCTCTGACCGCTTTAGGTTCTCGCTCGTTCCTGCGCTTGGGTAGAATCAGTTTTTTCTCCCGTTGAAGGAAGGCCGATGGCTCAGTCCTACAGTGCCCGCAGTCGCGCGATCGAACCGTTCCACGTCATGGCCCTGCTGGCCCGCGCCAATGAGTTACAGGCTGCAGGCCACGACGTGATCCACCTGGAAATCGGTGAGCCGGACTTCACCACGGCCGAGCCGATCATCCAGGCAGGCCAGGCCGCCTTGACCGCCGGCAAGACCCGTTACACCGCCGCGCGGGGGATCCCCGAGCTGCGCGAGGCTATTTCGGGGTTCTATCAGCAACGTTACGGGCTGAATATCGACCCTCGGCGAATTTTGATCACGCCAGGCGGCTCCGGGGCACTGTTGCTGGCCAGCGCCTTGCTGGTGGATCCGGGCAAACACTGGTTGCTGGCGGACCCGGGGTACCCGTGCAACCGGCATTTCCTGCGGCTGGTGGAAGGTGCCGCGCAGTTAGTGCCAGTTGGCCCCGAGGTGCGTTACCAATTGACCCCCGACCTGGTGGCGCGGCATTGGGACCAGGACAGCGTCGGCGCGTTGGTGGCATCGCCCGCCAATCCGACCGGAACCATTCTGACCCGCGACGAGCTGGCGGGCCTGTCCAATGCGATCAAGGCGCGGCACGGCCATCTGGTGGTGGACGAGATCTATCATGGCCTGACCTATGGCACCGACGCGGCCAGTGTGCTGGAAGTGGATGACAGTGCCTTTGTCCTGAATAGTTTTTCAAAGTATTTCGGAATGACCGGCTGGCGTCTCGGTTGGCTGGTAGCGCCCGAAGCCGCCGTCGGCGAGCTGGAAAAACTTGCGCAAAATCTCTACATCAGCGCCCCAAGCATGGCTCAGCACGCTGCCCTGGCGTGCTTCGAACCGGCCACCCTCAGCATTCTCGAAGAACGCCGTGCCGAATTCGGCCGCCGCCGAGATTTCCTCCTGCCCGCTTTGCGGGAATTGGGTTTCGGCATTGCCGTAGAACCGGAGGGCGCCTTCTACTTGTATGCCGATATCAGCAAATTCGGCGGTGATGCCTTCGCGTTCTGTCGGCATTTCCTCGAAACCGAGCATGTGGCAATTACGCCGGGGCTCGATTTTGGGCGTTACCAGGCTGGCCATCACGTGCGCTTTGCCTACACGCAAAACTTGCTGCGCCTGCAGGAAGCCGTCGAGAGAATTGCCCGCGGTCTGCGGAGCTGGCAAGGCTGATGCGCTTTGATCCTCCACTCGAAGAAGGCCGGCTGATCCGTCGCTATAAGCGTTTTCTCGCCGATATCGAGACCGTTAATGGCGAGTTGCTGACCATTCACTGTCCCAATACCGGCTCGATGCTCAACTGCCAGGTCGAGGGCGGGCAGGTCTGGTTCAGTCGCTCCAACGATCCGAAACGCAAGTTGCCTGGTACCTGGGAGATTGGCGAAACGCCCCAGGGGCGCTTGTTCTGCGTGAACACCGGGCGCGCCAACGGCTTGATCGAGGAAGCGTTGCGCGGTGGGGTCATCACCGAGCTGAACGGTTTCACTGAGCTCAAGCGTGAAGTGGCTTACGGTCAGGAAAGCAGTCGCATCGATTTCCGCCTGGATTACCCTGGCGGGCCAGCTTATGTCGAAGTCAAAAGTGTCACGCTGGGTTTCGATGGCTCATCGGTAGCGGCCTTTCCTGATGCAGTCACCCAGCGCGGGGCCAAACATCTTCGGGAATTGGCGCACCTGGCGCGGGACGGGATTCGCGCGGTGCAGCTGTATTGCGTGAACCTGACCGGCATCGAGGCGGTGCGTGTGGCCCACGAAATTGATCCAGTCTACGCCGAGGCGCTGCGTGAAGCGGTGGCCTGCGGGGTGGAAGTACTGGCCTACGGCGTGTGTTTGAGTCATGAGGGGATGCGCGTCGATCGGCGCCTGGCCGTGCTGCTCAACGGCTAAAGGTTGACCCATATTCCCTGAGCGTCTTCTCGGCAGGGGACCGGTGTCAGGGACTGCCCGGCGCACGGGCCGGACACGCATTCGCCGTCCTCGATCAGAAACAGGGCACCGTGGGTAGCGCACTGGATAAGGCTGTTGCTGGGGTCGAGAAACTGGTCGGGCTGCCATTCCAGGCCGACGCCGCGGTGCGGGCAGCGATTGAGGTAGACGTAGACCTGGCCGCTGCGACGCACGGCAAAGAGTTTGCGGCCTTCGATCTCGAAGCCGCGGCTGCTGTCATCGGGCAGTTCGGTGCCTGCGCAAAAAAACTTCATGGCTATCCTCGAGTGCCGAAACCTCTGGCAGATGTGTCCGAGCTTGACGTGCAAATGCAAACAATTATCAAATGCCGGCTTCGCCCGCTGGAGGCCGGATGTCGAGGATACTTGGCCTGCCGCCTCCCTGTCCGGGAAAAACCTTAAAGGAAGCTATTCATGCGCCTGAGTACCCGCGTTGCTGCGCTCTGTATCGGACTTCTCGCCAGTCATCATGCGACGGCGGCCGAGTTGCCCCAGCGGTGGGTCAGCGCAGGTGGTGCGGTATCGGAATGGGTCAGCGTGCTGGGGGGAGAGTCGAAGCTGGTCGGGGTCGACACCACCAGCCAGCACCCGCCAGCGCTCAAGGCGTTACCGAGCATTGGCTATCAGCGCCAGCTGTCGGCGGAGGGCATTCTGAGCCTGCGCCCACAGATTCTTGTGGGGACCGAGGAGATGGGGCCACCACCGGTGTTGTCGCAGGTGCGCACTGCGGGGGTGCAGGTCGAATTGTTCTCGGCCCAGCCTGACCTGGCGGCATTGCAGGGTAATTTGCAGCACCTGGGCAAATTGCTGGGTGCTGAGGAGCAGGCGTCCCGGGCGTTCCAGTCCTATCGCTCGCAACTTGACGAGCAACAGCTTCGGGTGACCCAGGCGCAGCTCAGGCAAAAGGCTCCCGGAGTGCTGTTGCTGGTCGGTCATGCCGGTGGCAAACCGTTGATCGCCGGCCAGGGCACGGCCGCAGACTGGATGCTGAAGAAGGCCGGCGGGCACAACCTGGCAACTCATACCGGCTACAAGCCGTTTTCCGTCGAAGCGTTGGCCAGCCTCAATCCGCAGGTGCTGGTGTTCGCCGATCGCGTACTGACAGGTGAAGAGGCCCGCGCGGCGTTGTTCAGGGAAAACCCGATTCTTTCCTCGACCCTTGCCGCCAAGAACGGGCGGGTCATCCAGCTGGATCCGACCTTGCTGGTAGGCGGGCTGGGGCCGCGCTTGCCCGATGCGTTGAGGTCGCTCGCTGACGGCTTCTACCCGGGTATGTCCGCGCAATGACCGTACTGGTCAAACCCCGAACCCTGTTCATCGGCTTGAGCCTGTTGTGCCTGCTGGCTATCTGGTTGTCGTTGGCACTCGGGCCGGTCAGCCTGCCCTTGGTCGATACCTTGCGCGCCGGCTTGCGCATGGTGGGCGTGCCCATTGCGCCTGAGGGCCTGGAGCAGGCTGAATTGATCCTCGGCCAGATTCGCCTGCCCCGAACCCTGCTGGGCCTGGCGGTAGGCGGGGTGTTGGCGCTGTCTGGCGTGGCGATGCAGGGTTTGTTTCGCAACCCGCTGGCCGATCCAGGGCTGGTGGGGGTCTCCAGTGGCGCTGCCTTGGGGGCGGCCATCGCGATTGTCGGCGGCTCGGCATTTGGCGGGCTACCAGAGTCCTTCGGGCCGTATCTGTTATCGCTGTGTGCCTTCCTCGGTGGGCTGGGGGTGACCGCGCTGGTGTATCGACTGGGCCGGCGCAACGGTCAGACAAATGTCGCGACCATGTTGTTGGCCGGTATCGCCCTGACAGCGTTGGCGGGTTCGGCCGTCGGGCTCTTCACTTATATGGCCGATGACGCCACCCTGCGCACTCTGACTTTCTGGAACCTGGGCAGCCTCAATGGCGCCAGTTACTCGCGACTCTGGCCCTTGTTACTGGTCAGTGTCGGCGTGGCGCTATGGTTGCCACGCCGGGCGAGGGCGCTGAACGCGTTATTGTTGGGCGAGTCCGAAGCCGGCCACCTGGGCATCGACGTCGAAAGGCTCAAGCGCGAGCTGGTGTTTTGCACCGCGCTGGGGGTCGGCGCGGCGGTGGCGGCGGCCGGCATGATCGGCTTTGTCGGGTTGGTCGTGCCGCACCTGGTGCGACTGCTGGCCGGTCCCGACCATCGGGTGCTGTTACCGGCTTCGATACTGGCCGGTGCCAGCCTGCTGTTGTTTGCCGATCTGGTCGCCCGCCTGGCCCTGGCGCCGGCCGAGCTGCCGATCGGAATAGTCACCGCGTTCATCGGCGCCCCGTTCTTTCTATTTCTACTGGTCCGGAGGCGCGTGTGATGCTGCGTACGCAGAATCTGCAAATCCGCAGGGGCACCAAGGCGGTGCTGACGGACATCACGCTTGAGCTCAAGCCTGGAGAGGTGCTCGGCGTGCTGGGCCCCAACGGTGCCGGCAAAAGTACTTTGCTGGGGGCGTTGTGCGGTGAATTGAAGGCTGATCACGGCAGCGTCTGGCTCGATGAGCTGGAGTTGAGCCAGTGCACGGGTGTCCAGCGAGCCCAGCGACTGGCCGTATTGCCGCAAGTCTCGACGCTGGACTTCGCCTTCCGTGTCGAGGAAGTTGTCGGTATGGGCCGTTTGCCTTATCAAACCGGTCGAGTGCGCGATGACGAAATCGTCACTGCCGCCTTGCAGGCCGCTGACGCCGGTCACTTGAGCGGCCGCAGCTACCTGGCACTGTCGGGTGGCGAACGCCAGCGGGTGCATCTGGCCAGGGTGCTGGCGCAGTTGTGGCCGGGGCAGGCAGGACAGACGTTGTTACTCGATGAGCCGACCTCAATGCTCGATCCGCTGCACCAGCACACCACGTTGCAAGCCGTGCGCGAATTTGCCAACCGGGGCGCGGCAGTGCTGGTGATCCTGCATGACCTGAACCTGGCCGCGCGCTATTGTGATCGCCTGTTGCTGCTCGAAGGCGGCCGGCAGGTGGCGCTGGATACGCCCGAGCAGGTATTGCGCCCGGAGCCGCTGAAGGCAGTGTTCGGGCTCGAAGTGCTGGTGCAGCCTCATCCGGAGCGTGGACATCCGCTGATCATTGCTCGTTGAATCTGTCATAGGAGCGTAAACATGCGCGCAGTCTTGATTCTGGTGGTGCTCCTGCTGGGGGCCTGTACGCATGTTTCCGCGCCGCCACCTGCTCCACCTCCGCCGCCTCCTGTGGCCGGGGAGATTCGTGACCTGCGCACTGGCCAGGTGTTGACGGCAGAGCAACTGCTGGCGGCGCTGGCCAGGCCATCGCGGCTGATCGTGGGCGAGCAACACGACAATCGTGATCACCACGCCTTGCAGTTGTGGTTGCTGCAAGCCTTGGGTGAGCAACGAACCCAAGGCAGCCTGCTGCTCGAAATGCTCACCCCGGACCAACAACCGCATGTCGATCAGGTTCGCCAGGCCTCCAAGCCCCCGGCGGATTTGCGCGATGCATTGGCCTGGCAGGAAGGTTGGGACTGGGCGCTGTACGGGCCCATCATTCAGTTTGCCCTGACCCAGCCGTATCCCTTGCTTGCCGCAAATCTGGACCCGCTGGAAGTCCGTGCGGCGTATACCCACCCGGCGATGCCAAGCGGTTCTCGGTCCAGCGCAGAGGCCGTAAAGGATGAACTGCTCAAGCAAGTCCGCGACTCCCATTGCGGCCTGCTGCCCAAGTCGCAACTGCCCGCGATGCTGGCGGTCCAGCAACAACGGGACCGACGCATGGCCGAACGCCTGCTCGCAGCGCCGGAGCCTGCCTTGCTGTTCGCTGGCGCTTTTCATGCGCGCAAGGATGTCGGCGTGCCAATCCATCTGATGGATCTGGGGGCGCAGGAGGGAGCGACGGTGTTGATGCTGGCTCAGCAGGGCAGTGAGGTCACGGTGGGGATGGCGGATTATGTCTGGTATACGCCGAAGGTGAAGGCGCCGGATTATTGTAAGCAGATGCGCAAGCAGCTCGGGAAAACCCGCAAAAAATGAAAGGCCGGGCATGTTTCAGCGGGCAAAAAAAGACCCGGCAAGAGCCGGGTCAAATAACCGTGATTAGCCTGATGAGGAGATATCTGAGAGTCCGAACCAAGGGCTGTTCAAATATCGACCAGTCTCGCGACCAGTTGTGATAATCATAGCGATTCTCATTACCATGTCAACAGCTGATTGATCGTTAATTTGTAATTGCCCTGAAAGCCACGTAGTCAGAGGCTTCCAGGCCGGGCAGCGGGCAATTCAGTTCTTGTGCCGTGAAGAGATGGCCTCCAGTTGCTTGTTCAGTGCTTCCTTTCGCTCCGCAGGAATATCGTTCCAGTGCACGTCCATCAGCGCACCTTCGATCGCATACAACAACACCTTGGACGCTCGAAACCCGCGCGTGCGCACGGCGCGATAGGCATCCACCGCCCCGAGGCGACGCAAGTCCGAGGCGCTGTGAATGCCCACGGCATGCAACCACTGCGCTGACGTCTTGCCAAGATTCTTCAGGTGTTGCAGTTCATCATTCATCAAGCCTCCTTGCGACGGCCGAATGGGAGCGTGGGCAAGCTTCTCAGGAGTGTAGCCATCAGCAGGAAAAGCGTGATTGTTTGGTCGGTTTCAGGGCAAAAGCTTCTAAGCGGTCCTGATGCAGGACCGGGCAGTTGGCCTTTTGCGCGGGCAGGCGTAAGCAGTCCAGCGCAGAGCGGGGGGCGCCGGACGGGCGTTCATGCGCGATTTCAGCGGGTGCGATAGCGCAGGCGCGTACCGAAATTCATCGACATCAGGATTTCATCTGCACTCAGTTCGGGCGGAAAGTAAGCGCCCGAGATCTGGGCGTGAGCCAGGCTCGCACCTTCCATGGAGGATTTGCGAAAGTCGATGCCGCGCAAGTCGGCGGAGCGGAAGTAGGCGTCGGTGAAATCCACGCCATCGGCATTCAGTTCGCGCAGGTCCAGGCCGCGAAAGTCGCCTCCGACCATGTCTATGACGCCCTCGACTGGGCGTTCGCTGTTGAAGCCTGTGATGTCGTCCTTGTGCAGCAAGGCATAGAGCGGAGTGTCGAGGAGTTTGGGCTGGCTCATGTCACATCACCTGTTGGATTTATGACGCCAGTATAGTGCCACTATCGGGCGCCCGTGAGTTCGGCGAAGACCTCACGGACGAAATGCCCCTTACAAGCCTGGCAAGCGCTGGCGAATCTGCGCTACCACGGTATCCAGTGTGCCGCTTTCATTGGTCTGGACGCGTTTGCTGCACAGAATCTCCGCTGGCGTCAGCGGCTCTCGGTTGGCCTGCTGGGCTTCGATAACGGCCAGGGTTGCGTCGGATGGGTCAGTGTTATCCGCCTGGCGCAGGGCCAGCCAGGTCTCGATGACAGCTTGCGGCGCGTTGCAGTCCAGGATGAGGAAGGGCGCACCGGTAGCTTCGGCGATTTGGGCTGCACCGTCGCGTTGCTCGTGCTTGAGGTAAGTGGCGTCGACCACGACCGGGAAGCCGGCACGCAGGATGATCCCGGCAATTTCATGCAGACGGGCGTAGGTCGCGGCACTGGCTTCAGCGCTGTAAATGCCGGCCTGTGGCTCATTTGCAACGGTCTGCTCACCGAACAGGCGTTTGCGCTCTACGTCGGAGCGCAGGCGGATGGCGCCCAGTGCTTCTACCAGGCGCATGGCTACTCGACTTTTACCTACCGCGGAAACTCCATGGGTGATAGCCATGAAGCGAGACGGGATGGTGCTGTAGCTTTCCGCCAGGTTGGCGTAGTTGCGGTATTGGCGCAGGGCGGTCGCACGTTGCACGGGGTCGGCGGCGGCCGGCATGCTGAACAGGGTGACCTTGGCCCGAACCAGGGCGCGGTAGGCCTTGTAGAAGTTCAGCAGCTCCAGGCCCTGGTAGTCACCGGTCAGTTCCAGGTACTGGCTGATGAAACGGCGCGCCAGGCTCTTCAGTCCACGATCTTCCAGGTCCATAGCCAGGAAGCCGGTGTCGGCATAGACGTCGGTGAAGCGGAACGGCTCATTAAATTCAATGCAGTCGAAGATCACGACCTTGCCGTCGATCAGCGTGGCGTTGCCCAGGTGGATATCACCGTGGCACTCGCGAGTGAAGCCGTCGGCCTTGCGCTGGGCCATCAACGGTTTGAGGCGTTCGAAGCTGCTTTCGGCCCAGGCTTGCAGCGCGTCCAGTTGCAGGAGGTCGGTCTTGTCGCTGAGGAACGGGCGGATTTGCTCAAAGTTCTGGCTCACCGGTGCCATCACGGCGTCCGGTGTACCGGCTTCATGTTCGGCCGGGACTTTAGGCGCCGCGAGGTGGAATTGCGCGATCTGCGCGGCCATCTCGTCGATGTGCGCGGTGGTCAATTCACCATTGGCTTGCAAGGTGCTGAGCAGATTACTTTGCGGGAATTGACGCATTTTCAGCGCGAACTCGATCACCTGCCCGTCGCCACCCCATTGCGGCGCTTCGGCGCTGCCGGTAATGGGCAACACTTCAAGATACAAATCATTGGTCAAACGCTGGTTAAGGCGCAGCTCTTCGCCGCAGAAGTGCTCGCGAGCGTCCAGGCTGGTGAAGTCAAGGAAGCCGAAATTCACCGGTTTTTTCACTTTGTAAGCAAAAGGGCCGGTAAGCAGGACCCAGGAAATGTGGGTCTCGATGACCTGGAACCCGTCTACGGGATGCGGGTAGAGGGCCGGGTTTTGCAGGGCAGCGATCAGGGACTGGCTCACAGGCGATCCTTCAGAGTCTGGGAAAATTCACGGTCGCCATTATGGCCGCAAGTCCGCTCGACGCAAACCTCGGAGGCCTCCTGTTGAGTATGAATAAAGTGCGTATAATCCGCCGCCATGACTCGTACTCGATCCCCCCGCACTCCAAAAAAACCACCTTCCAGGGGCCTGCGCCCGTGGCTGGGCTGGGCCCTTAAACTCAGTCTGGTCGGCCTCGTGGTGCTCGCCGGATTTGCGGTTTACCTTGATGCAATTGTCCAGGAGAAGTTCTCCGGCAAGCGCTGGACCATTCCGGCCAAGGTCTACGCGCGCCCGCTCGAGCTGTTCACCGGGCAGAAGCTGAGCAAGGAAGACTTCCTCACCGAGCTCGACGCCCTGGGCTACCGGCGCGAGAGCGTGAGCAATGGTCCTGGCGCTGCGGCGGTCAACGGTAACACCGTCGACTTGAATACCCGAGGCTTCCAGTTCTATGAAGGTATGGAGAAAGCCCAGCCCGTGCGCGTGCGTTTCTCCGGCGATTACGTGGCGGAACTGTCGGCCACCAATGGCTCGAAGCTTTCGGTGGTGCGCCTGGAGCCGCTGCTGATCGGCGGGATTTACCCGAAGAATCTCGAAGACCGCATCCTGATAAAAATCGATCAGGTTCCGCCGTATCTGCTGGAAACCCTGGTCGCCGTGGAAGACCGGGACTTCTATACCCACTGGGGTGTGTCACCCAAGTCGATTGCCCGTGCCGTCTGGGTCAACACGTCCGGCGGCAAAATGACCCAGGGCGGCAGTACGCTGACGCAACAATTGGTCAAGAACTTCTACCTGACCAGCGAACGCAGCCTGACCCGCAAACTCACCGAAGCCATGATGGCGATGTTGCTGGAGTTGCATTACGACAAGCGCGAAATTCTTGAGGCTTACCTCAATGAAGTGTTCGTCGGCCAGGACGGCCAGCGTGCGGTGCACGGTTTTGGACTGGCCAGCCAGTTCTTCTTCGGCCAGCCTCTGTCCGAGCTGAAACTGCATCAGGTGGCCTTGCTGGTGGGCATGGTCAAGGGCCCTTCCTACTACAATCCGCGTCGTAACCCCGAACGCGCCCTGGAGCGCCGCAACCTGGTGCTGGATGTCCTTCAGGAGCAGGGTGTCGCCACTGCAGAGCAGGTCGCCGCCGCGAAGAAATTGCCACTGGGTGTGACTACCCGCGGGAAACTCGCCGACAGCTCGTTCCCCGGCTTCCTCGATCTGGTCAAGCGTCAGCTGCGCCAGGACTATCGCGACGAGGATTTGACCGAAGAAGGCCTGCGGATTTTCACCAGCTTTGATCCGATCCTGCAGATGAAAGCCGAAGCGTCGGTCAATGACACGTTCAAACGTCTGTCCGGGCGCAAGGGCTCCGATGAGGTTGAAGCGGCGATGGTCGTGACCAATCCGGAAACCGGCGAAGTCCAGGCCATGATCGGCAGCCGCCAGGCCAGTTTTGCCGGATTCAACCGCGCGCTGGATGCGGTTCGACCGATCGGCTCGCTGATCAAACCGGCTGTTTATCTGACGGCCCTGGAAAAGCCAAGCCAGTACACCCTCACCAGTTGGCTGTCGGACGACTCCTTCTCGGTGAAGGGCGCGGACGGCCAGGTCTGGAAACCGCAGAACTACGATCGCCGCTCCCATGGCACGGTATTCCTTTATCAAGGCCTGGCGCATTCCTACAACCTGTCGACCGCTCGCCTGGGCTTGGCGGTGGGCGTGCCGAACGTGCTCAAGACGCTTGCACGACTGGGTGTGAGTCGCGAGTTTCCTGCATTCCCGTCGATGTTGCTGGGGGCCGGAGGCTTGACCCCGATCGAAGTGGCAACCATGTACCAGACCCTCGCCAACGGCGGGTTCAATACACCGATGCGCGGCATTCGCAGTGTGCTCACCGCCGAAGGCGAGCCACTCAAGCGTTATCCGT
Organism: Pseudomonas sp. TMW22090; assembly: GCF_022496665.1. NCBI lineage: Bacteria > Pseudomonadati > Pseudomonadota > Gammaproteobacteria > Pseudomonadales > Pseudomonadaceae > Pseudomonas > Pseudomonas sp. TMW22090. The sequence continues at coordinate 8,711 of NZ_SCFH01000007.1, read as the reverse complement.
TCCAGATCGAGCAGCGTTTCGACCCGGCTTCCATTTATCTGGTCCAGAGCGCCATGCAGCGGGTCATGCGTGAAGGTACCGGCAGTTCGGTTTATAACGTGTTGCCCAAGACCCTGACCCTGGCCGGCAAGACCGGTACCAGTAACGATTCGCGAGACAGCTGGTTCGCCGGCTTCAGCCAGGACTTGCTGGCCGTGGTGTGGTTGGGGCGCGATGACAACGGCAAGACGCCGTTCACCGGCGCCACCGGCGCGTTGCAGGTCTGGACCAGTTTCATGCGCAAGGCCGACCCGTTGCCGCTGGACATGCCGCAACCAGACAACATTGTTCAGGCCTGGGTTGATTCACGCACGGGTCAGGGTTCTGATGCGGGTTGTCCTGGTGCCGTACAGATGCCGTATATTCGCGGCAGCGAACCGCCTCCCGGCCCCGCTTGCGGTGGCGAAAGCCCTGCTTCGGGCGAAACGGTGATGGATTGGGTCAAGGGCTGGATGAACTAAGCAAAGAGGGTTTCAAGTGAACAAGTGGTTGATTCCAGCGGTTACCGCCGTGGCTTTGCTCAGCGGTTGCTCCACCGTACAACGCGGGTCCATTCCGGTGGTGGATTCCGGCAGCGCCGTTTCGAACAGCGAACGTGTGCAGGCCAATGGCGGTTTCCGGCAGACGACGGTCAAGCGTCCGGTACAGGCGCAGGCCCAGGCGATACCGCAAGGTGATACTGGGGTGGTGGTGATGATCCCAGGCGGTGGTGCGGTGGCTTCAGCGCCTATCAGCACTTCGCCGATCACGCCGGGCCCGATCACGCCAGGTCCAATCGATACGGCGCCCGTGCAGTCGGCGCCGGTCAACCAGGGCAGCTACAGCATGCCGGCGACTCCGAGCGGAATTCCGTCAGCCAGTACCGGCGGTGGCTTGTCGGCCGATGAGCAACTGGACGGTCCAGTGCTGGCGCTGTTGACCACGGCCCAGCAGCAACAGGCGGGCGGTGACCTCAATGGCGCGTCGTCGAGCCTTGAGCGTGCCCAACGGGTGGCGCCGCGTGAGCCGCAGGTGCTTTATCGCCTGGCCCAGGTGCGCATGGCCCAAGGTGATGCAGCACAGGCTGAGCAGTTCGCCCGCCGGGGCCTGACCATGGCCAATGGCCGACCGGACCTGCAGGCCAGCCTGTGGGGGCTGATCGCCCAGGCGCGTGAGAAGCAGGGTGATTCCGCGGGCGCTGCGCTGGCCCGTCAGAAGGCCAAGGTCACGCTGTGATGGACGCACGCTTTCCGAAGATCGCCGAGCAACTGCTGTTGATCGAGCGCGAACTGCGAGTGCAGGGATGGTGGGACGACGTCTCGCCCTCCACTGAGGCGCTTTCCAGCGTTGAGCCTTTCTCGGTCGATACGCTGGATTTCGAACAGTGGCTGCAATGGATTTTCCTGCCGCGGATGAAAATGATCCTCGAACAGGATCTCCCGTTGCCCAATGCGTCGGGAATCCAGGAAATGGCCGAAATGGTGTTCGCCGCGCGCAATGTGCAGGGCAAGGATCGGCAATTGCAGGTGCTGCTCAAGGAGTTTGACCTGCTGATCACGGCTGCCCGCTAGCGCCGGATCCGATGTCGGAGCTGTCGAGTGCAACGAGGCTGCGATCTCTTGATCTTGTTGTTCTGGGGTAAAGGTCAAAAGATCGCAGCCTCTGCTTCGCTCGGCAGCTCCTACGCAGGGTTCTATTGGCAGTTATCCCCAATCTGTTTCTGTGTTTCGCTGATGCGCTCCTGACGCTGTTGCTCGTTCAGGCGGCGCATCTCACCGTCGACTTCCTCCCGTAATCTTGGATTGTTCTGTAGCTGGGCCAGGTTCGTGCGGGCCTGTTGGCAGAACGCCTGCAACTGCGCCTGCTGCTCGGCCACCTGTGCCTTCACCGATTTGTCGATCGCCTGCTGGTCGCCAATCGCATGGCTGCGTGGCGGTGGTACCGGCTTGGCCGGGGCCGGTGCCGGAGTGAGCACCGTCGTCGCCTCCTGACCTTGAGGAGGCTGGGCGTCGAAATGAGTCACGCCTTGGGCGTCGACCCACTTGTAGATTTGCCCCGCCAGACACCAAGGGCTGATCAGTAGACCGACCATCAATAAAGTTCGCATGCCATTTCCTTGCCATGAGTTGCGCAATTGAAGCTAACACAGTTGCGGTTTAGCGGTTTTTTCTTGCTTTCTCATGCGCTTACTTCAATAAAGCACATAGACGGCTTGACTTGGAGGGGACGAAACAGAAGAATCCAAAGTCCGCTGTAGAGGGACTGCCAGAAGCAGACCCACTCGGCAGATCATGAGGCGCATACCCGCGCCGACCTGCTACACCCGCAACGCGTTACCTCGCGCTGGGTGGGAAAGCCCCGCAACACTTGGGACGATCCCAATACTTGCTCAGTCAGTGCTGACGTAGTCGGCGACCACCGTCGCTCATGCTCTGCTGAGAAGTAAACCTATTAAGACCCGTCCTTTTGCATGTGGACGGTATTCTGGCGTTTTAGAGGTGAACAACGTGGAGCTTTTATCTGGCGGTGAGATGCTCGTCCGCTTTTTGCGTGACGAAGGCGTCAAGTACATCTACGGGTACCCGGGTGGTGCTCTTCTTCATGTCTACGATGCCCTGTTCAAAGAACCGGAAGTGACCCACATCCTGGTTCGCCACGAGCAGGCTGCGACCCATATGGCTGACGGCTATGCCCGTGCCACCGGCAAAGCCGGCGTGGTACTGGTCACTTCCGGGCCGGGCGCAACCAACGCCATTACCGGTATTGCCACGGCCTACATGGACTCCATTCCGATGGTGGTCATTTCCGGCCAGGTGCCTAGCACCATGGTAGGCACCGACGCGTTCCAGGAAACCGACATGATCGGTATCTCCCGGCCGATCGTGAAGCACAGCTTCATGATCAAGCACGCGTCGGAAATTCCGGAAGTGATGAAGAAGGCGTTCTACCTGGCGCAATCCGGTCGTCCTGGTCCGGTCGTTGTCGATATCCCCAAAGACATGACCAACCCGGCCGAGAAGTTCGAATACATTTTCCCGAAGAAAGCCAAGCTGCGTTCCTACAGCCCGGCCGTTCGCGGTCACTCCGGGCAAATCCGCAAGGCTGCAGAAATGCTCCTGGCGGCCAAGCGGCCAGTGATGTACGCCGGCGGCGGCGTGATCCTCGGTGGTGGCTCTGCGCCGCTTACCGAGCTGGCGAAAATGCTCAACCTGCCAGTGACCAATACCCTGATGGGCCTGGGTGCCTACCCTGGCACCGATCGCCAGTTCATCGGCATGCTCGGCATGCACGGCAGCTACACCGCCAACCTGGCGATGCACCACGCCGATGTGATCCTGGCAGTCGGTGCACGTTTTGATGACCGTGTGATCAACGGCCCGGCGAAGTTTTGCCCGAACGCCAAGATCATCCACATCGACATCGACCCGGCTTCGATCTCCAAGACCATCAAGGCCGATGTACCCATCGTTGGTCCGGTGGAAAGCGTCCTGACCGAAATGGTCGCGATCCTCAAGGAAATCGGCGAGACCCCGAACAAGGAGTCCGTTGCCAGCTGGTGGAAGCAAGTTGATGAGTGGCGCGGTGATCGTGGCCTGTTCCCTTACGACAAGGGCGACGGCGGCGTCATCAAGCCGCAGACCGTGATCGAAACCCTGTGCGAAGTCACCAAGGGCGATGCCTTTGTTGCCTCGGACGTAGGGCAGCACCAGATGTTCGCCGCTCAGTACTACACGTTCAACAAGCCCAATCGCTGGATCAACTCCGGTGGCCTGGGCACCATGGGCTTCGGTTTCCCGGCGGCCATGGGCATCAAGTTGAGCTTCCCGGATGCCGACGTCGTCTGCGTGACGGGCGAGGGCAGCATCCAGATGAACATCCAGGAGCTGTCGACCTGCCTGCAGTATGGCCTGCCAGTGAAGATCGTGATCCTGAACAACGGTGTTCTGGGTATGGTTCGCCAGTGGCAAGACATGAGCTACGGCAGCCGTCACTCGCATTCCTATATGGAATCGTTGCCTGATTTCGTCAAGTTGGCGGAGGCCTACGGTCACGTCGGCGTGCGCATCACCGAATCGAAAGATTTGAAGACGAAGATGGCAGAAGCGTTCGCCATGAAGGATCGCCTGGTCATCATCGATGTTTCGGTAGACACCAGCGAGCACGTCTACCCGATGCAGATCAAAGACGGCTCCATGCGCGATATGTGGCTGAGCAAGACGGAGCGTACTTAATCATGCGGCATATTATTTCCTTGCTTCTGGAAAACGAACCGGGTGCTCTTTCTCGTGTAGTTGGCCTGTTCTCGCAGCGCAACTACAACATCGAAAGCCTGACTGTGGCACCGACCGAAGACCCGACCCTGTCGCGCCTGACGTTGACCACCGTTGGTCATGACGAAGTGATCGAGCAGATCACCAAGAACCTGAACAAGTTGATCGAAGTGGTCAAACTGGTCGACCTGTCGGAGAGTGCTCACATCGAGCGCGAACTGATGCTGGTCAAGGTCAAGGCCACTGGCGCCCAGCGCGCCGAGATCAAACGCACCACCGATATTTACCGTGGACAGATCGTCGACGTCAGCGCCAGCGTGTATACCGTTCAGTTGACCGGTACCAGCGACAAGCTCGACAGCTTCATTCAGTCCATCGGCACCGCATCGATCCTGGAAACCGTCCGCAGTGGCGTAACCGGCATCGCTCGCGGCGACAAAGTACTCAGCATTTAAACCAAATTAGTGAATGGCCTGAACGGCCTGGATATATAGGGGAATTTCATGAAAGTTTATTACGAAAAAGACTGCGACCTGTCCATCATCCAGGGCAAGAAAGTTGCCATCATCGGTTACGGTTCCCAGGGTCACGCTCAAGCGTGCAACCTCAAAGACTCCGGCGTTGACGTAACTGTTGGCCTGCGTAAAGGCTCGGCCACTGTTGCCAAGGCTGAAGCTCACGGCTTGAAAGTGACTGACGTTGCTTCCGCTGTTGCAGCTGCCGACCTGGTCATGATCCTGACTCCGGACGAGTTCCAGTCCGCCCTGTACAAGAACGAAATCGAGCCGAACATCAAGAAAGGCGCCACCCTGGCCTTCTCCCACGGCTTCGCGATCCACTACAACCAGGTAGTGCCACGCGCTGACCTCGACGTGATCATGATCGCGCCGAAAGCACCGGGCCACACTGTTCGCTCCGAGTTCGTCAAAGGCGGCGGCATCCCTGACCTGATCGCTATCTACCAGGACGCTTCCGGCAACGCCAAGAACGTTGCACTGTCCTACGCTGCAGGCGTTGGCGGTGGTCGTACCGGCATCATCGAAACCACGTTCAAGGACGAGACCGAAACCGACCTGTTCGGCGAGCAAGCCGTACTGTGTGGCGGTACGGTTGAACTGGTTAAAGCCGGTTTCGAAACCCTGGTTGAAGCTGGCTACGCGCCGGAAATGGCCTACTTCGAATGCCTGCACGAACTGAAGCTGATCGTTGACCTCATGTACGAAGGCGGTATCGCCAACATGAACTACTCGATCTCCAACAACGCTGAATACGGCGAGTACGTGACCGGCCCGGAAGTGATCAACGCCGAATCCCGTCAGGCCATGCGCAACGCCCTGAAACGTATTCAGGACGGCGAGTACGCCAAGATGTTCATCAGCGAAGGCGCTACCGGCTATCCTTCGATGACCGCCAAGCGTCGCAACAACGCCGCTCACGGCATCGAAATCATCGGCGAGCAACTGCGCTCCATGATGCCTTGGATCGGTGCCAACAAGATCGTCGACAAAGCCAAGAACTAAGTCGCGCACTTGTACGGAAAACGCGGCCTAGGCCGCGTTTTTTCGTTTGGGCGGCCGGTTCTGGTATAAAGCTGCATCGTTTGCGGGCGAACCCTCGTCCCAGACGCCTGTCGAAATTTCTCCACCCTGTTGCAAGGTAATGTCCATGAGCGAACGTCCCGAAGAGCCAAACCAGGCTTCTGACGCCGAAAGCCTGCTGCCCATCGATGAACACATCGAAGAAGGGCATGACGCTGAAGGTCGTAAAGTCCGGCATCGTGGTATCTATCTTCTGCCGAATCTATTCACCACCGCGAATCTCTTCGCGGGGTTCTATTCCATCATCAACTCGATGAGCGCCCAGGCGGCAGCGAGCGCCGGTGACTCGGTCGGCGCAAGCAAATACTTTGCTTTCGCCGCCATTGCGATCTTTGTCGCCATGGTGCTGGACGGTCTCGACGGCCGCGTGGCCCGCATGACCAATACCCAAAGTGCCTTCGGTGCCGAATACGATTCGCTGTCGGACATGGTCGCCTTCGGCGTTGCCCCGGCGCTGTTGGCGTTCGGCTGGGCCCTGGGTGACATGGGCAAGGTCGGCTGGATGGTTGCCTTCATCTATGTGGCGGGCGCGGCGCTGCGACTGGCGCGCTTCAACACTCAAGTGGGCACCGCAGACAAGCGCTACTTTATCGGGCTTGCCAGTCCGGCAGCGGCGGGTGTGGTTGCCGGTATCGTCTGGGCGTTCAGTGACTACGGCATCCAGGGCTCCAGGATGTCTTTCCTGGTGGCGCTGATGGTTGCCGCCGCGGGTATGCTGATGGTCAGCAACATCAAGTACAACAGCTTCAAGGAGCTGGACCTGAAAGGGCGGGTGCCGTTCGTGGCAATCCTGGCCGTGGTGCTGGTGTTCGCAGTGGTATTCAGTGATCCGCCGCGTATTCTGTTACTGGTGTTCCTTGCTTACGCAGCCTCTGGTCCGGTGCAATATCTATTAAGACTTCGCCGGAACAAAAACGCCTGATATCCCTCATACTCCGCAGTCTAATTTGGTGCATCTGTCCTCCAAAACTGCGGAGTAGCCATGCTGATCAAGATCCCCCAGGCGTCTGACTGCCATGAGTCGGACGTCACGCCTCAATCCCTGTATTTATCTCGACGTAACGTCCTTGGCGCTGCCGTTGCCGGATTGGCCGTTGGCAGCCTGCCGCGTTGGGTCAGCGCCGAAGAGGCGTCCCGCTACGCCGACGTCGAGCCTGGCAAGGCGCCTTCCTGGTTCTCCGAGAAACTTCCCGCTACGCGTTGGGGTGCGGTGACAGTCAAGGATGAGGCGATCACGCCATTCAAGGATGCGACCCACTACAACAACTTTTATGAGTTCGGCACCGAAAAAGGCGACCCCGCGGCGAACGCGGGCGCGCTGAAGACCGAACCCTGGAGTGTGGTTGTAGACGGGGAGGTGGGTAAGCCGGGGCGGTACGCGCTGGAAGACTTCATGAAGCCCTATCAGCTGGAAGAGCGCATTTACCGCCTGCGTTGTGTGGAAGCCTGGTCGATGGTCATTCCCTGGCTTGGCTTTCCCCTCTCGGCATTGCTCAAACAGGTGGAGCCGAGCGCCAGTGCCAGGTACATCCGCTTCGAAACCTTGCAGGACCCCAAGACCATGCCCGGACAGCGTTCCGGTTTCGCCTTGATCGACTGGCCCTATGTCGAAGGTTTGCGCCTGGATGAGGCGATGAATCCGCTGGCGATTCTTGCGGTGGGCATGTACGGGCGCGAGTTGCCCAACCAGAACGGTGCGCCGCTGCGGTTGGTGGTGCCCTGGAAGTATGGCTTCAAGAGCATCAAGTCCATTGTGCGGATCAGCCTGGTCAGCGAGCAGCCCAAGACGACCTGGCAGAGTCTTGCCGCAGATGAATATGGCTTTTACGCGAACGTGAATCCAACGGTCGATCACCCACGCTGGACCCAGGCCCGCGAGCGGCGCCTGCCCAGTGGCCTGTTCAAGCCGAACGTGCGGGACACCCAGATGTTCAACGGCTACTCGGAAGAAGTCGCTTCTCTATATACAGGGCTCGATTTGCGGAAGAACTACTGATGCGTTTCCCGTACTGGCGAATCGGCGTGTTCATCGCCGCCGCCGTCTGGCCGGTCTTGTGGTTGTACCAGGCCTGGGCAGATGTGCTTGGGCCTGATCCCGGTAAGGTGCTGGTTGATCGCCTGGGGCTGGGTACCCTCATACTGCTGCTGGTCACGCTGGCGATGACGCCACTGCAGAGACTCAGCGGTTGGGCGGGGTGGATCGCCGTGCGCCGCCAGCTCGGATTATGGTGTTTTGCCTATGTGGTCCTGCATCTGTGCGGGTATATGGCATTTATCCTTGGGTTTGACTGGTCGCAGCTGGGTGTCGAGTTGCGCAAGCGGCCTTACATCATTGTCGGGGCCCTGGCATTTCTCTGCCTGCTCGCAATGGCCGTGACGTCGAACCGATACAGCCAGCGCCGATTAGGCGCTCGCTGGAAGAAGCTGCATCGATTGGCTTATGTGGTGCTCGGGCTTGGTTTGCTGCATATGTTGTGGATTGTGCGTGCTGATCTTGAAGAGTGGGCCATCTACGCATCTATAGGAGGGCTGCTTTTGGTAATGCGGCTGCCTGTTGTGTCCCGTCGAATACCGCGGTTATGGGCTAAAAAGGCCTCTTCTGCCAGGAAGGCGTAATTAGGCCTTGACGGCAGATTTCAGATGTCTATAATTCGCCCCACTTCCGGCGCAGTCGAAACGGAAAACTCCTTGGTAAACAATGAGTTACGCAGTTTTGACGGTCAGCTGCTTCAGGTCATCGAAGCGCAAAAGAAGTTGAAAAAGAGGTGTTGACAGCAGCGTGTAACGCTGTAGAATTCGCCTCCCGCTAACGAGAGATCGAAAG
>NZ_SCFH01000006.1:0-486653 GCF_022496665.1 Pseudomonas sp. TMW22090 | reverse complement strand
TTCTTGACGACCATAGAGCATTGGAACCACCTGATCCCATCCCGAACTCAGCAGTGAAACGATGCATCGCCGATGGTAGTGTGGGGTTTCCCCATGTGAGAGTAGGTCATCGTCAAGATTAAATTCCGAAACCCCTATCTGCGTATGCAGGTAGGGGTTTTGTTTTTGTCTGGAACAAAAGCAACTATTTGCAGCACAAATAGGCACAGTTATTTTCAGTTCAGCACACTAGAATAGGTCCAACTATTTCGGAGCCAGAGCCTTTATGCCAGATTCGGTTGACGCCCCCGGGCTGTCAGAATTACCGCTGGAAGACTTGGTAGCCTGTCATGAGTGCGACCTGCTGATGCGCAAGCCGCAGCTCGCCCATGGCGAGAAAGCGCTGTGTCCTCGTTGTGGCTACGAACTCTACGCGCACCGGCATAACGTCGTGCAACGCAGTCTCGCCCTGGTGATCGCCGCTCTCCTGTTGTTTATTCCGGCGAACTTTTTACCCATCATGGAGCTCAATCTACTCGGGCAATCGTCGCAAGACACTGTCTGGAGCGGTGTTGTGGGGTTGTTCGACACCGGCATGCAAGGCGTGTCGGTCGTCGTGTTCCTGTGCAGCATGGCCATCCCGCTGCTCAAGTTGCTGTGCCAGCTGGCGGTATTGCTGAGCATCCGCTTTGACGTCGGCCGCAGTTACGGTTTGTTGCTATATCGCATTTATCACCATTTGCGCGACTGGGGCATGCTTGAGGTCTATCTCATGGGCGTCCTGGTTGCGATCGTGAAGCTGGCAGATATGGCAGCGATTACCGTCGGACTCGGTTTGGCATGTTTCATCAGTTTGTTGTTGGTTCAGGTCTGGCTGGAAGTGGTGATGTCGCCCCACCAGATCTGGCAGGCTCTATCAGGAGAGGATGCCCATGCGGGCGATTGATGCAGGCATTCTGATTTGCACCGAATGCCATGAGTTGAACAGGCAGGACGCTGACACCGACGAGCAGGTCTGTACGCGATGTGGTGCGTTGGTCCATGAGCGCCGTCCGAACAGCCTGGTGCGAACCTGGGCGTTACTGATTACGGCTGCGATTTTGTATATCCCGGCCAATGTATTGCCCATCATGACGGTTACCTCCCTGGGGCAGGGCGATCCCAGCACCATCATGTCCGGGGTGATCCAGCTGGTTCAGCACGGCATGATCCCCATCGCAGCCGTGGTGTTCATTGCCAGCATCGTCGTGCCGACCTTCAAACTGGTAGGCATTGCATTGCTGTTGTTCTCGGTACAACGCCACCAGCCGCTGTCGGCCCGCCAGCGCATTCTGATGTACCGCTTTATTGAATTCATTGGCCGCTGGTCGATGCTCGATATCTTTGTGATCGCCATTCTCGTGGCGGTCGTGAATTTCGGACGGCTTGCCAGCGTCGAAGCCAATCTTGGTGCCATTGCGTTCGCCAGTGTGGTGATTCTGACGATGCTTGCTGCAGTTACTTTCGATCCCCGACTGATTTGGGATAACACGGAGTCGGACGACGACCATGACTGATTTGCCAACAGCTAAAACCCGACCGGCCTCGAACTGGTCGGCTATCTGGGTGTTACCCCTGATCGCCCTGATCATTGGCGGCTGGCTCGGCTGGCGAGCCTATAACGAGACCGGCATCGAGGTTCAGGTGCGGTTCGAAAGTGGTGAAGGCATTCAGGCCAACAAGACCGAAGTCGTCTACAAAGGCATGTCGGTGGGCAAGGTCAAGACCCTTAAACTCGACGACGAAGGCGCCTCCAAAGGGGTGATCGCCACCGTCGAGATGAACAAGGATGTCGAGCAATACCTGCGCACCAGCACGCGCTTCTGGCTGGTCAAGCCAAGCGTCACCCTGGCTGGCATTACCGGCCTGGAGACGCTGGTTTCGGGTAACTATGTCGCGATCAGCCCGGGCGAAGGCGAGCCCACTCGCAAGTTCAAGGCGCTCGCCGAAGAGCCACCATTATCCGACGCCAAGCCCGGCCTGCACCTGACCATCAAGGCCGACCGACTGGGTTCGCTCAACCGTGGCAGCCCGGTGTTCTACAAGCAGATCAAGGTCGGCCAGGTGAAAAGCTACCTGCTGTCTGAAGATCAAAGCACTGTTGAGCTCAAGGTCTTCATTGAGCCTACTTACGCCAATCTGGTGCGTAAACATACGCGTTTCTGGAACGCCAGCGGCATCAGCATCGACGCCAATCTTTCCGGCGTGAAGGTGCGCAGCGAATCCCTGGCCAGCATCGTTGCCGGCGGTATTGCCTTTGCGACCCCGGAAAACCGCAAGGACAGCCCGGCAACCGATCCGAGCCTGCCGTTCCGGCTCTATGAAGATTTCGACGCTGCCGCAGCCGGTATACGTATCAAGGTCAAGCTCAGTGATTTCGAAGGTTTGCAGGCCGGTCGTACGCCGGTCATGTACAAAGGGATACAGGTCGGCAACCTGAAGGCGCTCAAGGTCGATCCTGACCTGACGGCGGCCACTGCCGAGCTGACCCTTGACCCGCTGGCCGAGGATTATCTGGTCGATGGCACTCAGTTCTGGGTGGTCAAACCCTCGATTTCCCTCGCTGGCATCACCGGTCTGGAAGCACTGGTGAAGGGTAACTACATCGCCATACGTCCCGGCGACAAGGGGGCAGCGCCGCAGCGTGAATTTGTCGCAAGACCCAAGGCTCCGCCTCTGGACCTGCGCTCACCCGGGCTGCACCTGGTCCTGTTTACCGAGAACCTCGGCTCGCTGGAAGTGGGCAGCCCGATTCTCTACAAGCAGGTGAAGGTCGGTTCGGTCCAGAGCTATCAATTCTCCAAGACTCGTAAACAGCTGGTGATTGGCGTTCACATCGAGAAAGAATATGAAGGCCTGGTCAATGCCTCCAGCCGATTCTGGAATGCGAGTGGCGTTACCCTCACGGGTGGGCTGACGGGTGGCATCCAGGTCAAGAGCGAGTCACTGCAAAGCCTGATGGCCGGTGGTATTGCTTTTGAGACCCCGGAAGCCAAGGCGCCGCTGCAAAAGCGTATCCCTCGGTTCCGCCTGTTCCCCAGCCACGACGAGGCCAACCAGAAAGGCACCCTGGTCACCATCAAGGTCGACCGCGCCGACGGTTTGCGCACCGGCACTCCTGTGCGGTTCAAGGGGCTGGATGTCGGCAAGATCGAGGACGTTGATCTCACCGATGACCTGCAGTCCGTGGTGCTCACCGCGCGAATTACCGAAGTGCCGGAGCGTATTGCCCGGGTCGGCAGTCAATTCTGGGTGGTCAAGCCGGAGCTGGGTCTGATCAAGACCGCAAACCTTGAAACCCTCGTGACCGGTCAATACATTGAGGTGCAGCCCGCGCCGAAGAGCCTGGGCCCGCAGAAGAGTTTCGTGGCCTTGTCCAGCCCGCCGGAAATAGCCAAGGTGGAGCCTGGCTTGAGCCTGGTGTTGAGCGCGGCTCGTCGAGGCTCGTTGAAGATCGGCGTGCCGGTCACCTACCGGGAAGTGACGGTAGGCAAGGTGACGGGGTACGAGTTGGGGCAGACAGCGGATCGCGTGCTGATCCACATCCTGATTGAACCCAAGTACGCGCCGTTGGTGCGCAGCGGTACGCGGTTCTGGAACTCCAGCGGTTTCGGATTCGACTATGGACTGTTCAAGGGCGCGACGATGCGCACCGAGTCTCTGGAAACCCTGATTCAGGGTGGCATCGCGTTCGCCACCCCGGATGGCGAGCGCATGGGTAACCCTGCGCGAGCGGAACAGACATTCCCGTTATTCGATAAGTTCGAAGATGAATGGCTGACCTGGGCGCCGAAGATCGCGATCGGTAAGTAATTATCGGCGGCGGTGCTCGTGATGAGCCCCTCGCATTCGCCCACCAGCTCGGACAAAAAAGGCCGCGGTCCATTGGATCGCGGCCTTTTGTCTGGATCAGGCAGGATCAGACGGCATCCAGCTCCGGTTCATCGGCTGCCACATTGACCACAGGCTTCACGTCATCGTGACGGCGAATGTACTTCCAGTCCGCCTCGTCGATGTAAATCCCGTTCGGTCCGCTGCCGCCTTCCAGGTCAATGGCGACACTGGCGCAAACCTGCGGTTTGACACTCGCCAGAATCGGCACGAAGCCCAGTTGCAGGCTGGTTTCCAGCAGGGCTGCCTGGTTCTTCTCGTCGATGTCCGCCGCTTCGTCGAGGTAGTAGGGCAAGCGCACCCGGCCGGCCTGGTCGCGGTCCATCAAGTGCAACAACAGGTACATGTTGGTCAGCGCCTTGATGGTCATGGTGGTGCCGTTGGACGCAGCACCATCGATGTCGGTGTGGATGACGGGCTGGCCGTTGACCTTGGTGATCTCGAATGCCAGTTCAAACAGGTCCTTGAGGCCCAACTGGTTGTGGTTGGCAGCAACCAGGCGTGCCAGATACTCCTTGGCCTCCTCGTTCCTGTTGTCCTGGTCGGCGCTCTGGCTGAGGTCGAATACCGAGAGGGTTTCACCTTCTTCGTACTGGCCGGCACTGTGGATGATCTGGTCAATGTGTTTCAACGCTTCCTTGTTCGGCGCGAGCACGATGCGGAAGCTCTGCAGGTTGGACACCTGGCGTTTGTTGATCTCGCGGTTGAACAGGGCCAGTTGATGCTCGAGGCTGTCGTAGTCGCTGCGGATGTTGCGCAGGGTCCGCGCGATGTCAGTGACCGCGGCGCGGCGGGCCTTGCCCAGGGTCAGCGCTTCGTCGGTGCGATGTGCGTAGGCATTGATCAGCAGTTGCAGGCGCCGCTCCATGTCGTCTTCGCTGTCGAACTTGGCAACACCCTTGAGACGCACCTGGGCGTAGAGCGCATCGATCTGACCATCGCTGCGCAACAGTCCTTGCCAGCTGTCCTGGTAGTCATTGAGCAGTGGCAGCAGGTTGTCCATGGAATCGTCGATCGGGTCCATGAACGGCGTACCGAACGGCAGGTCTGCCGGCAGCAGTTGGCGGCGGCGCAAGGCGTCGTCGAGCGTGCGCTGCTTGGCTTCCATGTCGCCGATCTGCCGCCCTACCAGTTGCAGCTTGGCCGACAGTTGCTGGACTCGCTCGGTGAATGCATCGCTGGAGCGTTTTAATTCGTCCTGCGCGGCTTCCATCTGGGCCAGCTGTTCCAGCTTGTCGCCTTCTTCGGCGCTCAGGGTTTGCGAGCGACGGAAATCTTCCAGCGCCTTTTGCGCGTCCAGCACTTGCTGATACAACGCTTCGGTCTGGGTCTTGCTCGCCGCGCGGTCGGCGGCCACGGCCGCCTGGGTTTTAAGCTGCTTGAGTTCTTTTTCCAGGCGCTCTTTCTGGTCGCGCAATGCGGCGCGGTCAGCCAGGGCTTGCAGGGCCGGCGGCTCGATGTGCGACATATCGATGGACAAGCCAGGTACTTCGAATCGCTCGCCCTTGAAGCTATCCAGAATCAGCTCCATGGACTTGACCCACTGTCCGTCCTCATCCAGCGCGATACCGTGTTCACCCAGTGGCAGGCTGAACAGGGCACTGTTGAACAGGCGCATCAGGCGCTCGACGTCCTGTTGCGAGAACTCTTCGCGCAGACGGGCGTAACTGTTGTTGTCGGCATGATCGAGCTGCTGCTTGACCGACTTCAGGCGTTTTTCCAGGTCGCGCAGACGCTCTTCGAGGTCTTCGGCGCTGAATTGGCGGGACTGGGCCAGCGCACCGGCCAGTTCGTCGTGCGCATCCTTGGCCGCCAGCAGTTGCTGTTCCAGGACCTTGACGTCATCGACCAGGGCGAAGCGATTCTTCAATACCGACAATTCCCCCAGCCAGCGCTGGATGCCGGAAATTTCCCGTTCCAGGCGCATCAACTCCTGAGTGCCGCCGCGCTGATCGTTTTGCAATGCGTCCTGTTCGTTGCGGTAGTGCTCGGCCTGGATGGTCAGCTCTTCCTTTCGCGCACTGGCATAGTCCGACCAGGTGCCCAGTAACGAGTCGAGCAGCGGCGAGATGCGGTGCAGTTTGCCGCGCAGGATATTGCGCTGGGTCACACCGGCCGCCAGGGCTTCGACCAGCGGGCCGGCCGTGACCAGCGAGTTGTAATCCTGCTCCATGCGGCGTACGTCGCGAAACGCTTCTTCACACGCCGCGATGTAGTCCACGCTGCCGGAACGCAGACTGTGTTCGAACGCATCGAGGAACAACTGCTTGAGCTTGGCCGCGGTGATTTCGCGCATGTGCAACAGGTTGATGAACAGCGCACGGAACGTCTTCAGGCTTTGTTCGCTGGTGGAGCGCAGTGGAATCAGGGTCAGGTCCAGCGGAATCGATGTGTGACCGCCCACCAGCAAGCGACGCAGTTCATCCGGCTTGAGTTCGTAGGCTTTCAGGCCCTCGCGCTCAAGGTTGGTGAACAGCTCTTTCTGACGCAGGCAGGTGTCATTCTTCTGGTAGTGCGCCAGGTCCAGTTTGCCGGCATAGGCAAAGAACTGGTGACCAAAACCACCACCCGGGCCGCGACCCACCACGCCGATCACGTGCGGGCCATGGGGCAGGGATACTTCAACGAGGATGTAACTGGTGTCCGAGGCGAAATAGAAGCGCCGGGATTGTTCCAGGCTGTACTTGCCGAAACTCATGTCCGACATGCGCGCCAGAATCGGGAACTGCAGGGCGTTAATCGAGGCGGATTTGCCCAGGTTGTTCGCGCCGTAAACCGACAGCGGCTCTTCCAGCGGGAACAGGCCGAGGCTGTAGCCGGCGGTGTTCAAAAGGGCGAAGCGGCGAATGCCGTAGCGTTCCTTGCTCATGCGTCGGTCTCCTGTTCTTCGGCAATGGCGCGCGCCATGGCGTCTTCTTCGCTTTCTTCTTCGAAGTCAGTCAGATCCAGTGGATCGTCGGTTTGCAGCAGCTTCTCATCGCTGTCGTCATCGATCAGCACTGGAGCCGGCAGCGGCAACACGCTGTGCAGGCTGGCCGCCAGGTCGCGGTCCTGCTGCACTGACAGGCAGACATCGAGGAAGCGGTGCATCGGCGGCAGGAAGCGATAGACGCCGTTTTCTTCGCCAGCGAAACCGAGTTGGGTCATGCGGCGCATGATTTTTTCTTCGAGCTCTTCGACAGTTTGCACTTCGGCCTGGATAAACAGGTCGCGGTACTTTTCCAGTAGCGAAGGCAATTCGTCGCGACCCAGGCTGCCTCCGTCAAGCACGGCGATCGGGTCCCGACCCTGATCCGCCAGATGCTCGACCAGAATGAAAGTAAACAGCGCCAGGCGCTGGGCGGTCTTGTTCACCGCAGCGGCGGCGAGGTCCGGCACGAAGTAATAGAAGCCGCGGGTATCGCAGACCAACTCGAACCCCAATGCCTTGAACAGCGTGCGGTACTGGTCCTGGAAGTTCGACAGTTGCGCGTACAGCTCCGGATCACGGCGGCTGACGTGGTAGCCCTTGAACAGCTCGCGGAAGATCGGTGCCAGCTGGGACAGTTCGGATAGATCAAGATGCATGTGGGATGCTCGCGGAATCCTCGGCGGCGCTGTCGCGGGCCGAGAGCAGGGCGAAGGAGCGCAGGCTGACCTGGTGCTCATGAGTGTGGTAGTCGCGGCGTTCTAGACGCTCGCGCTGGAAACGTTTTTCCCGCGACAGGCGCGAGAACCAGTACAGCAACTCGTCGGTGGCGCCGTCTGGCTCCTGTTCCAGCAGCCAGGCCATCAGGTCCGGCATCGGCAGGGCGTCTTCGCAGCGTTCAAGCATTTCGCGAACGGTACGTGGCGCACGCGGGGCTTCGCCTTTCTGGGTTTTGTGAGCCTTGGGAAAACGCGCCGGTTGCGGCTCGAAACGGGCCAGTGCGTACACGTACGCTTCGACCTGGCTGGCGCTGCCAAGGAAGGTGCTTTGCGGGCGGGTGAACATTGGCATGGCCGCTTGGGGGACCGCGTCCAGGCCTTTGCGCCGGATAGCCGACAAGGCCAGCGCCGCGCCACGGGTCACGGCATTGTGCCGACGGGCCTCTTCACGCAACGGCAGGAGCAGTTCGCGGGCGTGGCGCAGGGTCAACTGGGCGCTGGTCTGCATTTCGAGGATGCGCGCATGGGTGCGCAGCAGCATGTCGTCGTCGACCAGGTGGCCCAGCCGTTGCTGTTCGGTGAGCATCCTCAGCAGGACATTCTCGACCTTGCGTACGCCTTGCTCGAAAGCACCGTCGGCATTGACGAGCTGGATCATCGGCTCGACGTATTCATCCCAGGTCGCCAGCACTTCGGCGTAACGCTGGCGCAGGGGAATCTGCCGGTCGCTGGTCTTGGCGCGCTCGGCGACGGCCACAAGAGCCTGTTCGTCGTTGGCAAGTTTCTTCAAGACGTCCCGTACGCGCATGTCCAGCAGGCGCAATTGACGTGCCAGGTCGTGGCCGTCGCGGATGTCGAACGCATCCTGGATATAACCGGCCAGGCGTTCGAGGTGGCGCAAGTAGGCTTCGATTTCCAGACACAGACCCAGGCGGTGCTCACGGCGCAGGTAGGCGAGGAAGTCGTGAATCTGCGCATTGAGCTCGAAACGGTTCGGGCTTTTTGCCACAGGCACCAGGATGTCGAGGCGAATCCACACATCCAGCAGGCTTGTGATGTCCTGCGGCGTGCTGTCCAGTTGCTGGGCGCCCAATTGCGTGCGCAGTTCGTTGAGGCTCAAGGTGCCCTGGTCGAAGTGCTCGCACAGTGGCTCCAGAAGTGCCCAGTGTTCAGCGAGGGCGCGCAAGACGCGCTTGGGTTCGATCATCGGAATGGCCGGCTGGTTGGCGATAAAAGCAGCGATTGTACTGCATCGCGCCCATTGCGATTAACTCTCGGGACGGACAGTCGGCTTTCTGTCGATCAAGCGCGGGCGATCTTGCGAGAAGGGCGGTAGAATCCACGCACTTTAGTTATCCACAAGTGGCCGACCTTTGCTTATCGAGTCCCGTCGCCGCGCTTATTTGACCGCCATGCAGGTGGTCAACTGGCTGCCGCGCACCGAATTGCCCTTCGCCGCGCCGTCGCGGCCCGAGCTGCTGGAGACACCGCAACCCGTGGTCGTCGCTCCGATAGCAACGGCCACTGTGGCTGAGGCGCCCGTGCAGCCGCAGGCCAAGCCCGCCGAGCGGGTGAAGATCGAGGTGCCTCGGCCTTCGCTGGCCAGCACCCGCACGGATGCAAAAGTCGAAGAAGTGGCCGCGCCAGTCGTGGCCAAGCCACCAGTAGTGCCGCCGCCGCGTTTCGCCCTGCAGTTGCTGCGCGCCGGTCGCTGCCTGCTGCTGGTCGAGTTACCCACAGGTGAAACCTTTCAAACCCGCGACCCTGCCTATCTGCTGCTCAAGGACATGCTGCGCGCCGCCGGCCTGCCGGACAGCCCACAGATAGTCGGCGACCCCGTACGCTGGCCGCTGCTGGCCCGGGGCACCATGGATCAAGGCCCGGAAGCCGCTCGTGATTTCGTGCAGGGTTTCCTCTCGGCCCGGCTGGAAGATGCGCCGTGCGTCTGCGTATGGCTGATCGGTCTGCCGGCGGTACGTTTCGCTGGCGAGGAAAACGCCGAATCGTTCAACCGTGAACTCCAGGTCGAAGGCCTGGGCTCGGTCTGGGCCCTGCCGGGCCTGGAATTATTAATGGAAGAGCCACAGCGTAAGGCTGATGTCTGGCAAGCCATGCGTCGGCTGATGGCGCGCTGGAAAGAATCAAATGAGTGACGCTGTATCGTTTCGCCCCATGATCGAGGCGGACCTGGACGCTGTACTGAAGATCGAATACGCGGCTTACAGCCATCCGTGGACCCGCGGGATTTTTCTTGATGGGCTCGGCAAGTACCAGATCTGGCTGATGTTCGAAGGTCAGCAACAGGTCGGCCACGGTGTGGTACAGATCATTCTTGATGAAGCGCACCTGTTGAACATCACCGTCAAACCGGAGAACCAGGGCCGTGGCCTGGGCCTGACGTTACTCGAGCACCTGATGTCGATTGCCTATAAGGCCGAGGCGCGGGAGTGCTTCCTGGAAGTGCGGGACAGCAATCGTTCGGCGTTTCGCTTGTATGAGCGGTACGGGTTCAACGAGATCGGGCGGCGCCGGGATTATTACCCGGCGGTGGGCGGCCGGGAAGATGCGGTGGTCATGGCCTGCACGCTGGTGGATTGAACCCGTTGGCGGATTGAACACAGATACCCCCGTAGGAGCTGCCGAAGGCTGCGATCTTTTTTATCCTGGTGTTTATACAATCAAAAGATCGCAGGCTTCGGCAGCTCCTACCGGGGAGAATTCCGTCAATCGGGTAGGTCAGCGATTCCCGTCCAGCGGATCACGCTGCGCCAGTTCCGCTTCATCCAGGCCATTGCCTCCGCCGATGTCATCTTCATCGACAATGCTCAAGTCCCAGTCTGCCTGACCTGCTTCGCCTGCTTCCCGGGCATCCCTTGCGCCGTCTTCGAGGATGAGCGTTTCCGGGCTCATATCATCATCCGTGGGTTCGTGGTCTTCGGTGGAGGCGCCCGTCATGCCCGCCTCCCGCACCCGCTCAGGCGGCATCAGTTGCTCGCGCTCGTTGTCCGGCAGTTCGTCGCCAATCCGGGCGCCGGGTTCGTCTTCGTCAAAGTCCAGTTCATGCATTGAACCCATGCGGTCTTCGTTGTCATCGATGGGCTCGGGTTGCGCCGCATCGAAAGGACGTCGTGAATCAGTCATGGTATTTTCCTCATACTGTGGGCCTTACTAGGATGGACCCACAGGGCTGGCGAGAATTCCACCTGCCTTAGTTGCATTGATCGCGTGACCCCGACGGGTGGTTGTCTGTCATAGAAGCGCACCATTCTTGAGGCTCTACAGCATGAACGAATTACAAGATCTGATTGATAACAACGAACGCTGGGCTGAAGCGATCAAACAGGAAGATCCGGACTTCTTCTCCAAGCTGGCTCGCCAACAGACCCCCGAATACCTGTGGATCGGTTGCTCCGATGCGCGGGTGCCGGCGAACGAAATCGTTGGCATGCTTCCCGGCGACCTGTTCGTCCACCGCAACGTGGCGAACGTGGTGCTGCATACCGACTTGAACTGCCTGTCGGTGATTCAGTACGCGGTGGACGTGCTCAAGGTCAAGCACATCCTGGTGACCGGCCACTATGGTTGCGGCGGCGTACGAGCGTCGATGCAGGACCGCCAACTGGGCCTGATCGATGGCTGGCTGCGCTCGATTCGCGACCTCTATTACGAAAAACGCGAAGAGCTGGCGCAGTTGCCAACTGAAGAGGAGCAGGTGGACCGCCTCTGCGAGCTGAACGTGATCCAGCAAGTGGCCAACGTCGGCCACACCAGCATTGTGCAAAATGCCTGGCATCGTGGACAGAAACTGTCGATTCACGGTTGCATCTACGGCATCAAGGACGGTCGCTGGAAAAGCCTGAACGCAACCATCAGCGGCTTCGAGCAGTTGCCGCCACAGTACCGTCTGCGTCCGCTGTAGCGCTTTTCGTGTCTACAGTCCCTGGCCCGGTCCAACCGTGGTCGCCGAAGTTTTCAGCTGGATGAGCTGGGACCTGATCGGTGCCGATGCACATTTGGCGACGGCCTGGGCCGGGGGCAGGTTGCGAATCGAGGTATAGAACAGTTCGCAGGTTTTTTCCGTGCGAGTGACTTGCCAGGTCTGGGTACAGCTCTTCAATTGCGTCGCCGGATCCCTGCCGGGGGCGCTGCCCATGCCGGCCTGCCAACACGCAGCGCTCAAATCCTGGCCCATCACCTTAAGGCCTGCCGCGTCAGCCTGGGCCTGGGCATCCTTGCCGGAATAGGCGGCTGGATTGGCCGCGTACCAGATGTAGCTCGGGTGATTGGCGCCCAACACGGGTACTTTGACCCCGGCATTTGGGCTGATCGTCGCCAGCCCCAACACGCTGACGGTGGGGCCGTATTGCGCCTTGACCCAGCTGCGCACCGGCGCGCCAAACGCGATCATGGGTAATGCCGCGCCGCTGGCAGTGCGGCTGAGCTCCCTGACCATGGTGGTCTGATAGTCGGTGAAATAATTGTAAACGCCCTCCAGGTCCTTGCCCGCAGTCGCGGGTGCGGCAATCGGGGCAATGTCGATGATGGTCTGGTAAGCGGGTGTTTGCGCGGCTGGGATGCCATTGGCGGTTAGCAGCGTGGCCCAACGATCGGTGGTGGCCGAGCGCAGGTAATCCTGGGCCTGGGTCAGCGAATAGTCCGGCGGAAAGTGCAACAGCTCGATACTTTTGCGATTGTTCAGCGCCATGCCCAAAGGCAGGAACAGTGACCAGTTGTACGCCCACTTGCCGTCAGCGTTCAGTCTGTTTGCGCCGGACCAGGCCAGGTCTCCGGCGTCGAGCAGGGCTTGCAGTGGTTGGTGATAACCGGCAGGCACCCCGGTGATTTGCGCGTAAAGCTGATCGTTATCGGTTTTGACCCGCACCTTTGCCGTGGCGTAGCCATCGCGCTGCACGCTTTGGCCCAGGTAGTGCTCGACGGTTTGCTCCAGCGTCCAGTTGCGAAAGCACACGACGCCGCAGTTGTTGGGGTAGGCGAACAGACGCGTGACGCGTTCAGTGCTGCCCAGTTTCAGATCGACATCGGCATGGGCGGCGGCACTCAGGGTGAGGGCCGCGAGGGCAAGTGCTGTGCGTTTGAACATGCTCAGATCCTTTTAAGCCTGTGATTGCGCAATTGTCGAAGTTTACTGCAGCCATCGCGCTTGCGGTGTCAGCTGCGGCCTGTATTGGTGTCAGGAGATGGCGAACCGCGAGGTAGGAACAATCCACCGAACAAATCTGGATGCACCTGCTCGAACAGGTGCATCCAGCGACATTTATGGCATCACGGGCGGCGTGTAGGTCAGCGTCGTGCCCAGCGCCCACAGTAGAAACAGCACCAGTGGCGTGTGCACCAGCAACTGCACGAACGAAAATCCGATCAGGTCCCGGGCCTTCAATCCCAGTACGCCCAGCAGCGGCAGCATGTAGAAGGGGTTGATGAGGTTAGGCAACGCTTCGGCGGCGTTGTAGATCTGCACCGCCCAGCCCAGGTGGTAGTTGAGGTCGGTGGCCACCTGCATCACATAGGGTGCTTCGATGATCCATTTGCCGCCGCCGGACGGAATGAAGAAGCCGAGGATTGCCGAATACACACCCATCAACAGCGCGTAGGTGTCGTGGGAGGCGATGCTGACGAAGAAGGTCGAGATGTGGTGCGCCAGGGTTTGCGCATCGGTGCCCTTGACGGTGGTCATCAGTGCGGCGATCGAGCCATACAACGGAAACTGGATCAGTACCCCGGTGGTGGTGGGCACGGCTCGGGCGACTGCATCGAGGAAGCTGCGCGGACGCCAGTGCAGCAGGGCGCCGAGCATGATGAACAGGAAGTTGTAGGTGTTCAGCCCGGAGATCGCGCTGATCGCCGGCTTGGTCGAGAATTCATGGAACAACCAGCCGGCCGCCAGCAGGACCAGCAGGATGGTCAGCAGCGGGCTGTGTTCCAGCCACTCGCCAGGGCGGGTGCGCGGTTGCAGTGGCGGCAGATTGAAACTCGGGTCGATGCCGCAGGCTTTTGCGTCTCGGGCCGTATTGGGGCCTGGTGCGGTGGCGTAGGCAATGATCAGTGAAATAATGATCAGCGCCAGCAGCAGTACGCCCGACTGCCAGAGAAAAATGGTTTCGGTGAAGGGAATGACCCCGGTAATCGACAGGATCGAAGGCGGCAGGCTGGCCGGGTTGGCCTGCAATTGCGCCGCCGATGACGACAGACCCAAGGCCCAGACCGCACCCAACCCCAGGTAAGCAGCGGCGCCGGCAGCACGATAATCCATCTTCAGATCGGTACGGCGGGCGAGGGCACGCACCAGCAAGCCACCAAATACCAGGGACAGTCCCCAGTTCAGCAACGACGCGACCATGGAAATCAGCGCGACCCAGGCGACGGCGGAGCGGCCGTTTTTCGGGATGCGCGCCAATCGGTCGATCAGTTTCACAGCCGGTGGCGAGCTGGCGACGACATAACCGCCGATCACCACAAACGCCATCTGCATGGTGAACGGAATCAGGCTCCAGAAACCATCGCCGAAGGCCATGGCGGCATCGGTGGGCTTGGCGCCCATTGCCATGGTGGCAAGGGCCACGATGATTACGGCCAGTGCTGCAAACACCCAGGAGTCGGGGAACCAGCGTTCGGCAAAGCTTGAGCAGCGCAGGGCAAAGCGGGCATAGCGGCTATCGTCGATATCAGCGGCCACGGGAGAACCTCGGATTTTATGTTTATTGTGGTCTTCAGGGCCTCGTGGGCCCGTCTGGGCAGGTGCCAACAGTAAATCAAACGCTGTATTTTTTGTGACCAACTTTTACCGCTTTGGGACTTTGGTCTAACGGGTTGTCCGCAGACGGATTTGCGTAGACCATGGGCGCCTAGAATTTTTGCCCGTACCAGAGTGCTTTTTCATGACTGCCCAAACCGATGTGCGCCCGGCGCCGTTCACTCGTTCGGACTACAAGACGCTCGGCCTTGCCGCGCTGGGCGGGGCGCTGGAAATCTACGACTTCATCATTTTCGTATTTTTCGCCCTGACCCTCAGCCAGCTGTTTTTCCCGCCGCAAATGCCTGAGTGGCTGCGTCTGCTGCAGAGCTTCGGGATCTTCGTCACCGGTTACCTGGCGCGGCCATTGGGCGGCATCCTGATGGCGCATTTCGCCGACCGGCTGGGACGCAAGAAGGTTTTCAGCCTGAGCATCCTGATGATGGCGCTGCCGTGCCTGCTGATCGGGATCATGCCGACCTATGCGCAGATCGGCTATTTCGCGCCCTTGCTGCTGCTGGCACTGCGCATCCTGCAGGGCGCGGCAGTTGGCGGCGAAGTGCCGAGCGCCTGGGTGTTTGTCGCCGAGCACGCGCCGGCCGGGCATCGCGGTTATGCCTTGGGATTCCTGCAGGCGGGCCTGACCTTCGGCTACCTGATAGGCGCGCTGGCGGCGACGTTCCTGGCACAGATGTTCACCCCGGCAGAAATCCTCGATTACGCCTGGCGTTATCCCTTCCTGCTGGGCGGTCTGTTCGGCGTGATTGGCGTCTGGTTGCGCCGCTGGCTCAGTGAAACCCCGGTGTTCATGGCAATGCAGGCCAGGCGCGAAGCGGCGGTCGAGCTGCCGTTACGCACAGTGCTGCGTGAACATCGCCTGGCGATGCTGCCGGCGATGATCCTGACCTGTGTTCTGACCTCGGCGGTGGTGGTGTTCGTGGTGATCACCCCGACCATGATGCAGAAAACCTTCGGTATGAGCGCCAGCCACACCTTCGGGCTCAGCGCCCTGGGCATCGTCTTCCTGAATGTGGGCTGCGTGCTCGCCGGATTACTGGTGGATCGCATCGGCGCCTGGCGTACCGTTATGCTCTACAGCCTGTTGCTGCCAGTGGGAATTGCGGTGCTCTATAGTTGCCTGATCAATGGCGGAAGCTGGATTGGCCTGGCTTATGCCATTGCCGGTCTGTGTTGCGGCGTGGTGGGTGCGGTGCCGTCGGTGATGGTCGGGCTGTTCCCCGCGCGTATTCGTGTATCGGGTATCTCCTTCACCTACAACATTGCCTACGCCGCATGGGCCAGTATCACGCCGTTATTGCTGATCGGGCTAATGCCTTGGAGCCCCTGGATCTGCGTGATATTCAGTGCAGTGATGGGCGTGGTCGGGGTCGCCAGCGCGGCGTATTTCGGTGCGCGGATGCCGAGGGTCGGCAGCTGCCCTGCGACGGGTACCGTGTAATCGAGGGAGGCCGTTGAACTATTTTTACAGGACGACACGGCACCGCTCTTCAGAAAATATGTACAAGGCCGATGGGTAGGCTGCATGTCGTTTTTCTACCCTGTCCATCGGTGCATTCCATGTTCAATAAACGCTTGAAGCAAGAGCTGTCGGCTCTTCGTGAAGAACTCTCCAGCCTTCAGCAAGTGAAGGACAGCCTGGAAAGCGAGATGCTGGTCCTGACCCTGGATCCCGAGGGGCGGATTCAATCGGTCAACCAGAACTTTATCGATGAAATGCTCTACAAGGGACAGGACCTGAGTAGTCGACACATCGAAGATATCGTTCCGGTGCACGTCAAATCCGACGAATTCCATCGCCGCTTCAAGGCTGCGCTCCAGCGTGGCGAGCACTTCGCCGGCACCGTGCGCCTGTTGCGCGGCAATGGCGAGGAGGCGTGGCTGCGCTCGATCATGCAGCCCATTCGCTCGGCGGATGGCCGCATCAGGCACTTCTCGATTTTTTCCAGCGACCTGACCCGTACCATCGAAGCGTCCCGGGAGCATGAGAACCTGATCGGCGCCCTGGTGCGCTCGACGGCGGTGATCGAGTTTGACCTCAATGGCAACGTACTGACGGCCAATGACCGCTTTCTCAGCGGTATGGGCTACAGCCTTGCGCAGATCAAGGGCAAACATCACCGGATGTTCTGCACGCCGGACGAATCCTCCAGCGCCGCTTACCAGGCCTTCTGGCGCCGCCTGAACGCCGGTGAGTTTGTGGCGGACCGATTCAAGCGCATCGACAGCCACGGCCGTACCGTCTGGCTGGAAGCGTCCTACAACCCTGTGCTTGATGCCAACGATCACCTGTACAAAGTGGTGAAGTTCGCCACTGTAATCACCGATCAGGTCAATCAGGAGCAAGCGGTCGCCGAGGCGGCCAATATTGCCTACAGCACCTCCCGGCAGACCGACGAAAGCGCGCAGCGTGGCAATGCCGTGGTCACCCAGGCCGTTGGCGTAATGCGCGACCTGGCCAGGCACATGCAAACCGCTGGTGAGGGCATCGAGGCGCTGAACGACCAGTCGCTGGTCATCGGCAGCATCGTCAAGACCATCAGCGGCATTGCCGAGCAGACCAACCTGCTGGCGCTCAACGCCGCCATTGAAGCCGCGCGGGCTGGCGAACAGGGCCGCGGCTTTGCCGTGGTGGCGGACGAGGTGCGGCAGTTGGCATCGCGGACCAGCCAGGCTACTGAGGAAATTGTCGGCGTGGTGCGCCAGAACCAGGACATGGCGCGCCACGCGGTGACCCTGATGACCGAGGGCAAGCTTCAGGCTGAGCAGGGGCTGGCGCTGGCAGCGGAGGCGGGCTCGGTCATTGGCGAGATCCAGGACGGCGCGCAGAAGGTGGTCGACGCGGTCGGACAGTTCGCCAATCAACTGGCAAGCTAAGCAGGACCCAGACGTATGCCGCTACAATCGGCGTTTTCTCCAGGAGCAGACAGCATGCACGCTTCCCATCGCCGGCCCGTACCCTTGAACAAGGCGTATCGCCTGCTCAATCACGGGCCGACCGTACTGGTCAGCGCCGCCCACGATGGCCAGCGCAACATCATGGCGGCGGCCTGGGCTATGCCACTGGATTTCGAGCCGCCGAAAATTGCCGTGGTGCTGGATAAATCCACCTGGACCCGACACCTGCTGGAAGCTTCGGGGACCTTCGTGCTGAACGTGCCTTGCGCCGCCCAGGCCGACATCGTCCAGACCGTCGGTTCTACATCCGGGCTGGAAATCTCCCGGGCGCCGGGCCAGGACAAGTTCCAAGCCTATGCCCTGCAGACATTCAGCGGCGAGCAGGTGGCAGCGCCGATGCTCGAGGGCTGCGTCGCCTGGCTCGAATGCCGCCTGCTGCCGGAGCCCGGCAATCATCAACAATACGACCTGTTCCTCGCCGAAGTCATCGCCGCCCAGGCCGATGACCGGGTGTTCAGCGATGGCCGCTGGCACTTCGAAGGCCAGGACGCCCTACGCACCCTGCACCACGTGGCTGGTGGGCATTTCCTGAAGATCGGTGATCCTGTGGATGGGAAGATTCTGTCGGTTTGAATCGGGTCAACAGCCACCGGAATTTAATGCGGTGTCAGTTAAACGGCCCTGATAAGCGGATCAAGCCTGCTTCACTGGTTTGATCAAGCTTTGTGCAGGTATGCCAAATAGCTCCTGCAGTTTCCAAATCACTTCCCATAAAAAAGGGCCTACCACCCGGTAAGCCCTTTCTCATCACTGCAAACCGCTCAATCCCCCAGCGCTTCCCCCTCGCGTCGCGGATCAGCACCGCCTGCCAACGACGTTTTCCCCTGTGCATCCTTGACCCGAACAATCGCCTGAGTGCCGCTCGTCATATCAATCTCGTTCACGCTGTGGCCCTTGTCCTTCAGCGCCTGGATCAGTGCCGGGCTGAACTGCCCCCGCTCCAGTTCCGTCGGACCATTGCGGCTACCGAAGTTCGGCAGGTTGATGGCCGTTTGCGGGTCGAGGTTCCAGTCGAGCAGGCCGATGGTCGACTTGGCGACGTACTCGATGATCTGGGAGCCGCCTGGGGAGCCGAGGGTGGCGAGGAACTCGCCGGTCTGGCGATCGAAGATCAGGGTGGGCGCCATGGAGGAGCGGGGGCGTTTGCCCGGCTCGACGCGGTTGGCGACTTTCCGGCCGTTTTCTTCCGGGATGAACGAGAAGTCGGTCATCTGGTTGTTGAGCAGGAAGCCTTGCACCATCAGGTGAGAGCCGAAGGCGGATTCCACGGTGGTGGTCATGGAGACTGCACCACCCTGGTCGTCGACCGCGACCACTTGCGAGGTGGATATGCGCAGCGGCGAACGGTCAGGCGCGTAGGCCACCTGGATGCCCGGCGGCGTGCCAGGTTCGGCTGTGCCCATGCTGCGCTCGCCAATCAGCGCGGCACGGCTTGCCAGATATAGCGGGTCCAGCAGACCCTGAACCGGCACTGGCACGAAGTCGGCATCGGCGACGTATTGCGCACGATCGGCGTAGGCCAGGCGCTCGGCCTCGGAAATCAGGTGCACGGCTTCAGGGGTGGGTTCGATGCCCGCTGGAGCGGAGCTTTCACGGGGTTTCATCGGCGCCAGGGCCAAGCGCGGCTCGCGGGTTTCCAGGGCTTCGAGTGTGCCGAGGATCTGCGCGATCGCGATGCCTCCCGATGATGGTGGTGGCATCCCGCACACCTGCCAGCGCTTGTAGTCGGTGCACAGCGGCTCGCGCTCCTTGGCTTGATAGCCTTGCAGATCATTCAGCGACAAGCTCCCCGGGTTCGCATGCCCTTGTACCTTGGCCACGATTTCCTCGGCGACGGCGCCTTTGTACAACGCATCCGGACCTTCCTTGGCGATACGTTTGAATACAGCTGCCAGCGGCAGATTCTTCAGCAGCGTACCCGCTGCTTTGGGGCTGCCGTCGGCATTCAGGAAATAGGCCATCATGTCGGGCGAGCGCCGCATGGAGGAGTCCGCAGCGATCAGTTGATGCAGCCGGGGGGAAATCGCAAAGCCTTGTTCCGCGAGCTTGATGGCGGGCTCAAACACCTTCGCCCAAGGCAGGCGTCCGTGTTTCTGATGCGCCAGTTCGAGCGCTCGTAGCACGCCCGGTGTACCCACAGAACGACCGCCAATCTGCGCCTGGGTGAACGGCATCGGTTTGCCGTCGGCTTGCAGGAACAGTTTTTCGCTGGCACCGGCCGGGGCGGTTTCGCGACCGTCATAAGTACGCACGGCCTTGCCATCCCACAATACAATCAACGCGCCACCGCCGATGCCTGAAGACTGTGGCTCGACCAGGGTCAGCACCGCCTGCATCGCAATCGCAGCGTCGATGGCCGAACCACCTTGGCGCAGCATCTCCCGACCGGCCTCGGCGGCCAGCGGATTCGCTGCTGCGGCCATGTGTTTGCTGGCGTAGCGGGTCTGCAGGTCACTGCGATAACCCGAGGCATTTTCCGGCGCAACGGGCAGCGTTGAAGTCGGCGGGGCGTTGCAGGCGACCAGCATCAGCGCCGTGACAACCAGCGACAGCGCCGAAAGGCGATAGCGACTCAAGTGGGAAGCAGGGGACACGTTGGGTACTCCGTCCGTGGGAAAGATCCCGGGACTTTATCGGCCGGTTCCCTGTGACGCAAACCCATGCAGCAGACAGGCACTTTTTCGCAGGCATAAAAAAACGGCCTACCTTTCGGTAAGCCGTTTTTAGTACTTGGTGGCTACACAGGGACTTGAACCCCGGACCCCAGCATTATGAATGCTATGCTCTAACCAACTGAGCTATGTAGCCAAGTGGCGCGCATTATTCACCGGTAACGGGGATGCGTCAAGCGTAAATTTAAAATATTTCTCTACGCTTTCAACCGCTTAACCACCCGGTGCTATAAAACGCGGCGGTGGGCGCTGTCAGCCGAGCTGAAACCTTCCGGTATTGGCGCTCAATGCCTTGCTGCCTTGGCTCAAGGTGTGCGCCGCAAGGTTTACGGCGCGGGCTCCTTCCAGCAGCCGCACCGCCGCCTGATCAACCTGCTGGATGTTGCCGCTGACCTCATCGGCGGTGCTGGCCTGTTCCTCTACCGCTGTCGCAATGTGCGCCAGGGTATCGGTGACGCCTTGCACTGCGCTGGCAATTTCCCCGAGTCGTTCGCCCAGCCCGGTGACCGACTGCGCATCGTTCTGTGCCTGGCTGCAGGCCGCTTCCATCAGGCTCACCGCTTCATCCACCGTTTGTCGCAGGCTATCAACGGTCTGGGCTATCTGCGCGGTAGAGGACTGCGTGCGTTTCGACAAGCTGCGCACTTCGTCAGCCACCACGGCGAAGCCGCGGCCCTGATCGCCCGCGCGGGCAGCCTCGATGGCGGCGTTAAGGGCCAGGAGGTTAGTCTGCTCGGCCACTCCGCGAATGGTGTCCACTACCAGCTGAATCTGCTGGCCCTGTTCGCTCACCCGGCCGAGTGCCGCCGCTGTCTCGTTCAAACGCTGGTTGAGCTGCTGGATACTTGCCGTGGTGCGCTGGCTGTCGCGACTGCTGTCGGCAGCAATGCGCCGCGTGTGCTGGGCGCTGCCCGAGGCGTGTTCGCAGCTCTGGGCCACGCCTTGGGACGTGGCGGCCAGTTGGGTGGCCGCTGCGGCGATCTGGCTGATCTGCAGTTGTTGTGCCTCGACTTCGCCCAATGCGCCGCTGGAATGCTGGTTGAGCGCGCGTACGGCGTTGCTCAATTGCAGGGTCTCATGATCCACCCCCAGCATGCTGTTGCGCAACTGCACCACCGCGACGTTTAGCGCGGTGCTGATAGCTGCCAGCTCGTCGCGACCCTGTACCGGCACCTGCATGCTGAGGTTGCCATCGCGCAGCGCTTCGGCCAGCACTGTAATACCGCTGGCGCTACGCCGGATGGACGTTTGCAGGCAGGTGAACAGATACAGCGCCGCCAGCAGCAGGCCCCCAAAAATCGTCGCCACACCGATGACCTGGCGCATCGCCGAGCCATGGTAGTTATCCAGGCGCTGATCCAGTGAGCCCAGGGATTGTTGGCGCAGGGAGGCGAGGTCGACCAGCAAGGCGTCCAGACCACGTTCAAAGTCTTCGTGCTTGAGCTTGATGCTACCGCCGAATACGCCGTCATCGAGAACTTTCAGCTCGGCATCCAGGTGCTTGAGGCTTTCCTGGTAGCGCCCTGACCAGGTTTGCAAGTCGCTGGGCAGGCGTGATTCCAGCAAGCCTGCGGTTTTCACAAGCTGCTCCCGGGCGTCGCCGATACGACTGCGCAGGTCTCGTAGCTGCAAGCGGCTTTGCAAGGTGAATTGCCCAGACACCACTGAGGCCTGACCGATGCTGGCCAGACGTCCGACCCGTTCGATCAGGTCCGGCACGTGCTGAGTGGAGATCTGCGTCAGCAAATAGGTTTCCAGCCATGGCGCGAGGGTCAGCCGGTTGTCCATGGCAATTTGCTCGCGCAGGGCTTGCAGGGCGCTCAAGGCACCGGTGAAGCGATCGTAACCGTCAGGCCACCAACCGATGCTGCCGAGGCTTTTTGAATCCAGGCCCTCAAGGGCGGCCTGCAGGGCCTGGTAGCGCGCCAGTGTTTCATCCCGGGCACCTTCGGCAGCGAGGGTATTACCCAGCTCCACAGCCGCTTTGGCGATGGCTGGCTGAGCCTCGTCAAACGCAGCCATGGCGGCGAGCGTGGCGGGCGTGGGTTGACGATTGGTTTCCGTGGCTCGCCAGCGCGCGGCGCGATCCCGTTGGGCTGCGAGCAGATTGTCGAGCGCATCCAGTGACAGCAGTTGCCGAACCCCGGCACGCTCCTCGGAAATCAGATTCAGTTTGCTGCGGTAATCCTGCCCGATCATCCACAGGCTGCCCGCCAGGGGCAGAATGAACAGCAAAAACAACAGTTGAAACTTGCGTGCGAAGCCAAAGCGCCCCAGCAAGCCAATGCCCGGTGATAAAAATGCCTGCATGCCCCGTGACTCCCCTGGGCACCACGCACCATTGGCGTGCGTCGAGGCTGTTTTGGCCGCGACTGGTGCCCCTTTAAAGGCCTCGAAAGTTCACCCTCGTCCGCTCTGTAGGCCGACTGCGTAGCGAAACTTCCCATTCTCGGTCCCCTTTGTAAGGGGCCGCGTTTAAAGGAAGTGGTAACGCAAGATTCAGACCATGGCGATGCGCTATTACCTGTATGGAAAGCGTTCGCAAATGTCGTTAGCAGGCTAAGGGGATGGCGCTGATGCACTGAAAAATGGCACATTGACGCTCCTGTCCGTTTGCACCCACCCGTTGTGCGGAAACTCTCATGGCTATCAGCAATGCCCAGACCGGCGCCGCGCCGGCATCAGCGACTTCACAAAGCAGCCCTTTGGTCATGCGCATCATCGGCGCCGTGGCGCTGGCCCATTTGATCAACGACCTGATCCAGTCGGTCTTGCCGTCGATCTATCCGATGCTCAAGGCCAATTACGGCCTGACGTTTACCCAGGTCGGCCTGATTACCCTGACCTTTCAACTGACCGCTTCGCTATTGCAGCCATGGGTCGGCTATCACACAGACCGTCATCCCAAGCCGTGGCTGCTACCGGCCGGGAGCGTATGCACCTTGATCGGCATACTGATGATGTCGGTGGTCGGCAGCTTTCCTATGATCCTGCTGGCGGCGGCGCTGATCGGTATCGGCTCTTCGACCTTTCACCCGGAGGCTTCCCGGGTAGCGCGACTGGCATCGGGTGGGCGGTTCGGGTTGGCGCAGTCCACTTTCCAGGTTGGCGGCAATGCGGGCTCGGCGTTCGGTCCATTGCTGGCGGCAGCCATTATCATTCCGTTCGGCCAGGGGCATGTGGCATGGTTCGGCCTGTTCGCGGTGTTTGCGCTGTTTGTGCTGCACCGCATCAGCCGCTGGTACGCCAATCACCTGAACCTGTTCAAGCTCAAGCAAGGGCAGGCGGCAACCCACGGTCTGTCGAAGGGGAGGGTGACCAGCGCACTGGTTGTGCTGGGGCTGCTGGTGTTCTCCAAGTACTTCTACATGTCCAGCCTCACCAGTTACTACACCTTCTACCTGATCGAGAAATTCGACCTCTCGGTGGCCAGTTCGCAACTGCATCTGTTTCTGTTCCTGGGGGCGGTGGCAGCCGGTACGTTCTTCGGCGGCCCGATCGGCGACAAGATTGGGCGCAAGGCCGTCATCTGGTTTTCGATCCTTGGTGTTGCGCCTTTCACCCTGCTGTTGCCTCACGTTGACCTGTTCTGGACCAGCATCTTGAGCGTGGTGATCGGTTTCATCCTGGCGTCGGCATTCTCGGCCATTGTGGTGTACGCCCAGGAGCTGGTTCCGGGCAATGTCGGGATGATCGCCGGGATATTCTTTGGCTTGATGTTTGGTTTTGGCGGGATTGGCGCGGCGCTGCTGGGCTATCTGGCGGATGCCCGCGGAATCGAATACGTGTATTTCCTGTGCTCGTTCCTGCCATTGCTGGGGGTGTTGGCGATCTTCCTGCCGAGAACCGCAAAGGCCTGAAGATCAGAAGAACGCAGCCTTCGGCAGCTCCTACTGATGTGAGGTGTACACCCTCCAGGAGCTGCCGGAGGCTGCGATCTTTGAATAATCTGACAGGTACAAAAAAGCCGCGTATTGAACGCGGCTTCTTCTTGAGCGGGGAGTCTTACACGTTGAAACGGAAGTGCATCACGTCGCCGTCTTTAACAATGTAGTCCTTGCCTTCCAGGCGCCATTTGCCGGCTTCCTTGGCACCGGCTTCGCCCTTGTACTGGATGAAGTCGTCATAGGCGATGACTTCGGCGCGGATGAAGCCTTTTTCGAAGTCGGTGTGGATCACGCCAGCGGCTTGTGGTGCGGTCGCACCGACGCGTACGGTCCAGGCGCGGACTTCTTCAACGCCGGCAGTGAAGTAGGTCTGCAGGTGCAGCATTTCGTAGCCAGCGCGAATCACGCGGTTCAGGCCAGGCTCTTCCAGGCCCAGGGCCTCAAGGAACATGTCCTTCTCTTCGCCGTCTTCAAGCTCGGCGATTTCGGCTTCGATCTTGTTGCAGACCGGAACCACCATGGCGCCTTCTTCTTCGGCGATGGCCTTGACGATGTCCAGCAGCGGGTTGTTCTCGAAACCGTCTTCAGCGACGTTGGCGATGTACATGACCGGCTTGGTGGTCAGCAGGTGGAAGCCACGGATCACCGCCTTGTCGTCGGCACCCATGCTCTTCATCAGGGTCCGTGCAGGCTTGCCCAGGGTGAAGTGAGCGATCAGTTGCTCAAGCAATGCTTTTTGAACCACGGCATCCTTGTCGCCGCCCTTGGCGTTGCGCGCGACTTTCTGCAGTTGCTTCTCGCAGCTGTCGAGGTCGGCGAAGATCAGTTCCAGGTCGATGATCTCGATGTCGCGTTTCGGGTCGACGCTGTTGGAAACGTGAATCACGTTCTCGTCTTCGAAGCAGCGGACTACGTGGGCGATCGCATCGGTTTCACGGATGTTGGCCAGGAACTTGTTGCCCAGGCCTTCACCTTTCGACGCGCCGGCCACCAGGCCTGCGATGTCGACGAACTCCATGGTGGTCGGCAGGATACGCTTCGGATTAACGATGGCAGCCAGGGCTTCCAGACGCGCATCCGGCATCGGCACGATTCCGGTGTTCGGTTCGATGGTGCAGAAGGGGAAGTTCTCGGCCGCGATCCCGGATTTGGTCAGGGCGTTGAACAGGGTGGACTTGCCGACGTTAGGCAGGCCGACGATGCCGCAATTGAATCCCATGGTGTTTCCCCTCGGGTAAAAGTCAGGCCTTCTGGCTGTGCAGGTTTTTCATCGCGCGGTTCCATTCACCGGCGAGGATATCCGGCAGCACGCCGAGGGCAAAGTCGATGCTGGCATCGAGTTTTTCCTGTTCGGCGCGTGGCGCACGACCCAGGACGAAGTTTGAAACCATACTGGCTACGCCCGGGTGGCCAATGCCAAGCCGCAAGCGGTAGAAGGTATTCTGATTGCCCAGTTGCGCAATGATGTCGCGCAACCCGTTGTGACCGCCATGGCCGCCGCCCTGCTTGAGCTTGGCAACGCCCGGAGGCAGGTCGAGTTCGTCATGCGCCACCAGGATTTCTTCGGGCTTGATGCGGAAGAATCCTGCGAGTGCCGCCACGGCCTGGCCGCTGCGGTTCATGTAGGTGGTGGGGATCAGCAGACGAACATCCTGACCCTGATGCGAATAGCGCCCGGTCAGGCCGAAATATTTGCGGTCCGCCACAAGGTTAACGCCTTGTGCGTTCGCGATGCGCTCAACAAAAAGGGCCCCTGCGTTATGCCGGGTCTGTTCGTATTCAGCGCCTGGATTTCCCAGGCCAACGATCAGTTTTATGGCAGTCACGATAGGGGCCCTTCCTTGGAGTGGTGGTTAACATCGCCGAGTGCGGCGAAAGTGGACGACAAGTGCTCATTTACCATTATGTAAACTCCGCGTTCTCGCCCGCTTTCTCGCTACGTACTAGTCCGCGATGTTACCGGTCACTCCGGCGAACAGAGTGAAATTACTCTGCAGCGCCTTCTTCAGCAGCGTCTTCTTCTGGAGCAACACGTGGAGCGTGAACGTTGGCAACAGCCTTGTCGTCACCGTGTGCCAGAGCAACAAATTCAACGCCTTTAGGGGCTTTGAGGTCGGACATGTGGATGATGTCGCCGATTTCAGCCTTCGACAGGTCGACTTCGATGAACTCAGGCAGGTCCTTCGGCAGGCAGGTCACTTCGATTTCGGAAGTAACGTGCGAAACTTCGCCGCCTTTCTTGATCGGAGCTTCTTCGCCAACGAAGTGTACAGGCACGATAGCGGTCAGTTTCTGGCCAGCTACAACGCGTACGAAGTCAGCGTGCATCACGTGGCCTTTGGCCGGGTGACGCTGCAGAGCCTTGATGATCACGTTTTGCTTGGTGCCGCCAACGTTCAGTTCGATGATGTGGCTGTAAGCCGCATCGTTTTCGAGCAGTTTGGCAACTTCTTTAGCCAGCATGCTGATGGATTCAGGGGCTTTTTCGCCACCGTAAACTACAGCTGGTACCAGGCTTGCGAGACGACGCAGGCGGCGGCTCGCACCTTTCCCCAGGTCGGAACGCACTTCAGCATTCAGGGTAAATTCGTTCATGTTGTATCTCCAAAATAACCACATTCGCCCCAGCGTTTGCGACCAGCGCTAAAGGCGATATGGGCAAAAAAGCCCCGCCCCGACAGGAATGCCGGGGCGGGGCGCTTTTCGTCAACGATATGTTCCAGAAGGGCAGGGCCCTTAACGGAACATCGCGCTGATCGATTCTTCATTGCTGATGCGGCGGACCGCTTCAGCAACCACCGGCGCGATATCCAGTTGACGGATACGCGAGCAGGCTTGAGCAGCAGCGGACAACGGGATGGTGTTGGTCACCACCAGTTCGTCCAGCATGGAATTCTCAATGTTTTCGATCGCCCGACCGGACAGCACAGGGTGTGTGCAGTAGGCGAAAACCTTGGCAGCACCATGCTCTTTCAGGGCCTTGGCCGCGTGGCACAGAGTGCCGGCGGTATCGACCATGTCATCGACCAGAATACAGGTACGCCCTTCGACATCACCGATGATATGCATCACTTCAGAGTGATTGGCTTTCTCACGGCGTTTGTCGATGATCCCGAGATCCACACCCAGAGATTTGGCAACGGCACGTGCACGCACGACGCCACCAATGTCCGGGGACACGATCATCAGGTTTTCGAAGCGCTGATCTTCAATGTCATCCACCAGAACCGGGGAGCCGTAGATGTTATCTACCGGAATATCGAAGAAACCCTGGATTTGGTCAGCATGCAAATCAACCGTGAGAACACGGTCGATGCCGACTACGGTAAGCATGTCAGCCACGACTTTCGCGCTGATAGCCACACGTGCGGAACGCGGACGGCGATCCTGACGGGCATAACCAAAGTAAGGAATTACAGCAGTGATACGAGTAGCCGAGGAGCGGCGGAAGGCATCAGCCATCACTACCAGTTCCATCAGGTTATCGTTGGTCGGAGCGCAAGTCGGCTGAATAATGAAGACATCTTTACCGCGGACGTTTTCATTGATCTCGGCAGTAATTTCGCCGTCGGAGAACTTACCGACAGAAATGTCACCGAGAGGGATATGCAGCTGACGTACGACACGCCGAGCCAGATCGGGGTTAGCATTCCCCGTAAAGACCATCATCTTGGACACGCGCAGTACCTAGAGGCTGAGGGTAACCTGGATGAGTATAGAAAATGGCAGGGGCGGCTGGATTCGAACCAACGCATGGCAGGATCAAAACCTGCTGCCTTACCGCTTGGCGACGCCCCTGTATCTGTTGCAACGAGTACCCAGTACTCGGTTCCTTTAGAGCAGACTTTGCAGCTTGCGATGCAACATCGAAACGTTGCTTCCTTTTGCTACAAACCCTGTAAGGGTCTCTGTAAGAAGGGCCGAGACTTTATCAGCTTCAGCTTTGCTTGGGAAGCCCCCA
This sequence comes from Pseudomonas sp. TMW22090, assembly GCF_022496665.1. NCBI lineage: Bacteria > Pseudomonadati > Pseudomonadota > Gammaproteobacteria > Pseudomonadales > Pseudomonadaceae > Pseudomonas > Pseudomonas sp. TMW22090. Next base: position 458,870 of record NZ_SCFH01000006.1, on the reverse strand, counting down.
AACACACAACTTCCAGTTCCGGTAAGTTTTGCTTCGGTAAATTTACCTAACAAATTCAATGCGTTACGTACATCTGGATAACGCCTTGCGACTACCGGCAAGCAGTCATTTCGACTGTTTCCCTTGGGAACGGGGCGCACTTTAATGGGAGGAGTGTTACGTGTCAACAGCGGATCAGAAAAAATTTCTGCTGTACTTACAGATACTTGCGGTACCAGTACGAGATACCACGGTTCTTCGGGGTCTACAGGGGTGAGTTTCTCCCCCACGCCCTCGGCAAAAGCGGCATGGCCACGCACGAAAACCGGGACGTCGGCGCCCAGTGTCAGGCCGAGTGCGGCCAGGCGATCTGCGTCCCAGCCCAGTTGCCAGAGATGGTTCAGGCCGAGCAGGGTGGTGGCGGCATTGGAGCTGCCACCACCGATGCCACCGCCCATGGGAAGGACTTTATCGATCCAGATGTCGATCCCGAGCAGGCAGCCGGATTGCTCCTGCAGTTGTCTTGCCGCGCGAACGATCAGATTGCTGTCGTGAGGGACGCCGTCGAATTCGGTATGCAAACGGATCACGCCATCATCGCGAACGGCGAAGGTGATCTCGTCACCGTAATCCAGGAATTGAAAAATCGTCTGCAGCTCGTGATAACCGTCTTCACGGCGACCAAGGATGTGCAGCATCAGGTTGAGCTTGGCCGGTGAGGGCAGGGTCAGGCGCGCAACAGTCATGTTCACTGCCCCAGTTTGCGTGGTTGCCATTCCTTGATCACCAGCGTGACATCAAGGTCGGTACCGTGCAGCTTGATGCGCTCGGGCAGCCAGAAACCGTTCTGCTCGGCATAACTCAAATATTCAACCTGCCAGCCATCCTGATCGAGATTGGCCAGGCGGCTATCGGCGTCAAGCGTCAGGCGGCTTTTGCTGTCGGGAGCGGGGAGTCCGCGCACCCACCAGGCCAGGTTGGACACCGGCAATTTCCAGCCCAGCTGTTCTTCGAGAAGGATTTCCGGGTTCGGCGCGTCATAACGCCCCTGGTTGGCGACTTCCAGGGACACCTTGCCGGGGCGACCGGTCAGGCGTGCGGCGCCCCGACCCAGGGGGCCGGATAGACGGATGTCGTAGTAATCCTGGCGTTGCAGCCAGAACAGGGTGCCGCTTCCCGAATCCTTGGGTGCGCGAATGCCGATCTTGCCGTTGATCTGCCAGCCATCCAGACCCGTGAGCTGCTGTTTGTGCTCACGCCATTGGGTGGAGTTGCCGCGACCTTCGACGGATTCGCGAGCGCCGAAGCCCGCGCAACCGGCGAGCAGGGCGATGAAACTGAAAACGATGAAATGGCGCAAAAACATAATCTTAAAGAGTCTCTGATCCGGTCAGGCGCTTGATGGTGCCGCGCAGTATTGGGCTGTCGGGCTGATCCTTGAGGAACTTGCCCCAGATTTGCTTCGCTTCACGCTGTTTGCCGTTGGCCCACAGGACCTCGCCCAGGTGAGCGGCGACTTCCTGGTCGGGAAAGCGCTCCAGGGCTTTGCGCAAATAGCGCTCGGCCTCGTCCAGATTGCCCAGCCGGTAGTTGACCCAGCCGAGGCTGTCGAGAACCGCCGGGTCCTCCGGGTTGATCTGGTGCGCCTGTTCGATCAGGGCCTTGGCTTCGGCGTATCGCGTTGTACGGTCAGACAGGGTATAGCCGAGGGCGTTCAACGCCATCGCATTGTCCGGGTCGCGCTTGATGATCAGGCGCAGGTCTTTTTCCATTTGCGCCAGGTCATTGCGTTTTTCCGCCTGCATGGCTCGGGTGTACAGCAGGTTCAGGTCGTCGGGGTATTGCTGCAACGATTTTTCGAGAACAGCCCAGGCCTTGTCCTGTTGCTTGTTGGCGGACAGGGTTTCGGCTTCGATCAGGTACAGCTGGATGGCATAATCGGGCTGTTCGTCCCGCTGAGCGGCCAGGCGACTCTGGGCTTCGGCAGTCTTGCCGTTGTTCATCAGGATATCGGCCTGGCGCAATTGTGCCGGCAGGTAATCATTGCCCGGCCCCACCTGTGCGTATTCGGCCAGGGCGCCCTGTGGATCGTTGCGCTCTTCAGCGATACGTCCAAGGTTCAGGTGCGCCGAATCGACATGGCTGTCCCGGGCAATGAGGTCTTCGAGGTAGCCCTTGGCCTCTTCCCAGGCCTTGGCTTCCAGGCAAACCAGTGCCAGCGAATAGCGCAGCTCGTCATCTTCAGGGTATTGCTGGACCAGGCTGGAGAACTCGACCTTTGCGTCGTCCATGCGGTCCTGCTCCACCAGCATGCGTGCGTAGGTCAGGCGCAGCCGTTTGTCGTCGGGGTATTGCTTGATGCTTTTGCGCAGTAGCGGCAGGGCCTCGTCACCACGATCAAGGGACTGCAACAGGCGCGCTCGCAGCAGGATCGGGGCGATTTCGCCATCTTCCGGCGGATGGTCTTCGAGTAGGGACAAGGCGCCCTTGGCATCGCCGTCCTGTTGCAGCAACAGGGCCTTGCCGAAAATCAGCTGGCCGTTGTCGGGATGGCGTTGCAGCAGGCGGTCAAAACTTTGCATCAAGCCGTTGCGCGTGTCCTGGTCGGTGTCGGCAGCGGACAGGGCGAGGAAGTCGAAGTGAGTGTCGCCTTTGCCTTGCAGGACCTTCTCCATGTACACCATGGAGTCGTCATAGCGCCCGGCACGAGCCAGTTGCACGGCAGCTGCACGTTGCGCCTCGAGATCGTCCGGGGCGTTTTTTGCCCAGATGAGCGCGGTGTCCAGGGCGGCCTGGTCGGCGCCCAGGTACTCGGCAATCCGGAATGCCCGCTCGGAGATCCCCGGATCCTGGGTGTTGATGGCCTGGGTCACGTAGTTGTCCAGGGCAATGTCGAAACGATTGCGCTGACCAGCCAGTTCCGCGCTCAACAGGCTGAAGACGGTTTCTTCGCTGAAGGAGCTGTAGACCTTGGGCTTTTCAGGGGCCGGAGTGCTGTCTTCGACCGGCGACGAATCGTCCGGAGACACGGGCGCCATGGCCTGGCAGCCGCTGAGGAAGACAAAAGCAAGGAGCAACGCGGAGGATCTATTCATATAGGAAGAGGACGACTAACCTGCGGTCGGATCATCATGACACAAGCCTTCGGCCAAACATAACCGAGTGTCGAAGGATGACTTTACGGAGTCAGGTCGTCAGGACCATCGTAGGAGCTGCCGCAGGCTGCGATCTTTTGATCTTGCCCTTACCGCACCTTTAAAACCTCAAAAGATCGCAGCCTTCGGCACCTCCTACAGGGGCGATAGATATCGAGTAGTTGTTCTGAATCTGTCGAAGTAGGACAATTGCCGGCTTCACGTCACTATCAGCGACCTTGAATGGCCTTCCTTGCACTCGGTATTAACCACAAGACTGCTTCAGTAGACGTCCGCGAGCGCGTGGCCTTTACCCCTGAGCAGCTGGTGGAGGCTTTGCAGCAGCTCTGCCGACTGACCGACAGCCGCGAAGCCGCGATCCTTTCCACCTGCAATCGCAGCGAACTCTATATAGAGCAGGATCACCTTTCGGCTGACATCGTGTTGCGCTGGCTGGCCGATTATCACCACTTGAGCATCGAAGAGCTGCGCGCCAGCAGTTATGTGCACGAAGATGATGCGGCAGTTCGTCACATGATGCGAGTCGCCTCCGGGCTCGACTCGCTGGTGTTGGGCGAACCGCAGATTCTCGGCCAGATGAAATCGGCCTACGCGGTAGCCCGGGAAGCCGGGACTATCGGGCCGCTGCTCGGGCGACTGTTCCAGGCTACGTTCAATGCGGCCAAGCAGGTGCGCACCGACACTGCCATCGGCGAGAACCCGGTGTCGGTGGCCTTTGCCGCAGTCAGCCTGGCGAAACAGATTTTCAGCGACTTGCAGCGCAGCCAGGCGTTGCTGATTGGCGCCGGCGAGACCATTACCCTGGTCGCCCGTCATCTGCACGAACTCGGGGTCAAGCGTATCGTGGTCGCCAACCGCACGCTGGAGCGCGCCAGCATTCTGGCCGAGCAGTTTGGCGCGCATGCGGTGTTGCTGTCGGATATCCCGGCCGAACTGGTGCGCAGTGACATCGTCATCAGCTCCACCGCCAGCCAGTTACCGATCCTTGGGAAGGGCGCGGTGGAAAGCGCCCTGAAGCTGCGCAAGCACAAGCCGATCTTCATGGTGGACATCGCCGTTCCTCGGGACATCGAGCCGGAAGTTGGCGAACTCGACGACGTCTACCTCTATAGCGTTGACGACCTGCACGAAGTGGTCGCGGAAAACCTCAAGAGTCGGCAAGGTGCAGCGCAAGCGGCGGAAGAGATGGTCTCGATCGGCGCCGAAGACTTCATGGTGCGCCTGCGTGAACTGGCCGCGGTGGACGTGCTCAAGGCCTATCGCCAGCAAAGCGAACGCCTGCGTGACGAAGAATTGCAGAAGGCTCAGCGCATGCTGGCCAATGGCGGCAGCGCCGAAGATGTGTTGATCCAACTGGCACGCGGCCTGACCAACAAACTCCTGCACGCCCCGAGCGTGCAGTTGAAAAAGCTCTCTGCCGAAGGTCGCCTCGATGCGCTGGCCATGGCCCAGGAACTCTTTGCCCTCGGTGAGGGCTCATCGGATAGCTTTTCGGATAAGAAACCGCAATGAAAGCTTCACTGCTCAATAAGCTGGACATCCTCCAGGACCGTTTCGAGGAACTGACCGCCTTGCTTGGCGACGGCGAAGTCATTTCCGACCAGACCAAATTCCGTACTTATTCCAAGGAATACGCGGAAGTCGAACCTATCGTGCAAACCTATAAACAGTTGCTCAAGGTTCAGGGTGATCTGGAAGGCGCCCAGGCGCTGCTCAAGGACAGCGACCCGGACATGCGCGAAATGGCTGTGGAAGAAGTCCGCGAAGCCAAGGAGCAACTGCTCGAAATCGAAGCCAGCCTGCAACGGATGCTGCTGCCCAAGGACCCGAACGACGGCCGCAACGTGTTTCTCGAAATCCGCGCCGGCACTGGCGGTGATGAGGCGGCCATTTTTTCCGGCGACCTGTTTCGCATGTATTCGCGCTACGCCGAGCGCCGTGGCTGGCGGGTGGAGATCCTCTCGGAGAACATCGGCGAACACGGCGGCTATAAAGAAGTGATCGCCCGCGTCGAGGGCGACAACGTTTACGGCAAGCTCAAGTTCGAATCCGGCGTGCACCGGGTGCAGCGGGTTCCTGCGACCGAATCCCAGGGTCGTATCCACACTTCGGCCTGCACGGTGGCGGTATTGCCCGAGCCGGACGAGCAGGAAGCGATCGAGATCAACCCGGCGGATTTGCGGGTCGATACCTACCGCTCCTCAGGCGCCGGTGGACAGCACGTCAACAAGACCGACTCGGCGATCCGCATCACTCACTTGCCGTCCGGCATCGTGGTCGAGTGCCAGGAAGAGCGTTCGCAGCACAAGAACCGTGCGCGCGCCATGTCCTGGCTGTCGGCCAAGCTGAACGACCAGCAGACCAGTGCCGCCGCCAATGCCATCGCCAGCGAGCGCAAGCTGCTGGTGGGCTCGGGCGATCGCTCGGAACGGATTCGCACCTACAATTTTGCCCAGGGCCGGGTCACCGACCACCGGGTCAACCTGACGCTGTATTCCCTCGATGAAATTCTCACCGGTGGCGTCGATGCGGTAATCGAGCCGTTGCTGGCCGAGTACCAGGCTGATCAATTGGCAGCGATAGGTGAGTAAATGACGATCATTGCCAGCCTGCTACGCGCCGCCGATCTACCGGACTCGCCCACCGCGCGCCTGGACGCAGAGTTGCTGCTGGCTGCGGCCCTGGGCAAGTCCCGGAGCTTTTTGCACACCTGGCCGGAGCGCATCGTACCAAGTGAAGCGGCGCTCAAATTTGCCGGGTACCTGCAGCGCCGTCGTGGCGGCGAGCCGGTGGCCTATATTCTGGGCCAGCAGGGTTTCTGGAAGCTCGACCTGGAAGTCGCACCGCACACCCTGATCCCGCGCCCGGACACCGAGCTGCTGGTAGAGGCCGCGCTGGAGTTGTTGCCGGTCGCCCCTGCCAGGGTGCTCGACCTGGGCACCGGCAGCGGCGCAATTGCCCTGGCCCTGGCCAGCGAGCGCCCGGCGTGGCAACTCACCGCCGTGGATCGCGTGCAGGAAGCCGTCGCGCTGGCCGAGCGCAATCGCCAGCGCCTGCACCTGAACAACGCCACCGTGCTGAGCAGTCATTGGTTCAGTGCTTTGCAAGGTCAGCGCTTCGAGCTGATCATTAGCAACCCGCCTTATATCGCCAGCGCCGATCCGCACCTGGCCGAGGGCGATGTGCGCTTCGAGCCTGCCAGTGCGTTGGTCGCCGGCATCGATGGTCTCGACGATCTGCGCCTGATCGTCGACCAGGCCCCGAACCACCTCGATGCCGGTGGCTGGCTGATGCTCGAACACGGATACGATCAGGCTCTCGCCGTGCGCGATCTGCTGATGACCCGTGGCTTTGAAGAAGTCCACAGCCGCACCGACCTGGGCGGCCACGAACGTATCAGCCTTGGACGCCTGCCGTGCTGAATGATCAGGAGTTGTTGCGCTACAGTCGGCAGATTCTGCTGCAGCACGTCGATATCGATGGCCAATTGCGGCTCAAAGCCAGCCGGGCGCTGATCATCGGCCTGGGCGGTCTCGGCTCGCCGGTAGCCCTTTACCTGGCCGCGGCGGGCGTGGGCGAATTGCACTTGGCAGACTTCGACAGCGTTGACCTGACCAACCTGCAGCGTCAGGTTATCCACGACACCGACAGCGTCGGCGTGAGCAAGGTCGACTCGGCGATCCGCCGACTGAGCGCGATCAATCCCGAAATCCAGCTCAAAGCCCTGCGCACCGCCCTCGATGAAGACTCCCTGGCCGCCGCAGTGGCTGCGGTGGACCTGGTGCTGGACTGCTCGGACAATTTTTCCACCCGCGAAGCCGTCAACGCCGCCTGCGTGCTGGCGGGCAAACCCCTGGTCAGCGGTGCCGCCATTCGCCTCGAAGGACAATTGTCGGTGTTCGATCCAAGACGTCCGGACAGTCCCTGCTACCACTGCTTGTATGGCCACGGCAGTGAAGCCGAACTGACGTGCAGCGAAGCCGGGGTCATCGGCCCGCTGGTGGGCCTGGTCGGCAGCCTGCAAGCACTCGAAGCGCTCAAGCTGCTGGCCGGGTTTGGCGAACCGCTGGTGGGGCGCCTGTTGCTGATCGATGCCCTGGGTACGCGCTTTCGTGAACTTCGGGTCAAGCGCGATCCGGGCTGTGCGGTCTGTGGCCCTGCCTGTGCGTGAGGCGCCGATTGGCGTATTCGATTCCGGTGTCGGCGGGTTATCGGTACTGGCCGAGATCCAGCGCCTGCTGCCCGACGAGACTTTGCTGTACGTCGCCGATTGCGGCAACGTCCCCTATGGCGAGAAAACGCCGGAGTTCATCCGTGAGCGCTGCAGTGTCATGGCGCGCTTTTTTCAGCAACAGGGCGCCAAGGCGCTGGTGCTGGCCTGCAATACCGCCACGGTGGCAGGCGTGGCCGATTTGCGCCGTGACTACCCTCAGTGGCCCATCGTCGGCATGGAGCCCGCAGTAAAGCCCGCAGCGGCCGCGACCCGCAGTGGTGTGGTCGGTGTACTCGCCACTACCGGTACGTTGCAAAGCGCCAAATTTGCCGCGCTGCTCGACCGTTTTGCCACCGACGTACGAGTGATCACCCAGCCATGCCCGGGCCTGGTGGAGCTGATTGAGGACGGCGACCTGCACAGCCCGGTGCTGTGCAAGCTGTTACTCGGCTACGTGCGGCCCTTGCTCGACGGCGGCTGCGACACGATCATTCTCGGCTGCACCCACTATCCCTTCCTCAAGCCGCTGCTCAAGCAGATGATCCCGGCGCACATCAGCCTGATCGATACCGGGGCTGCAGTAGCACGCCAGCTTCAGCGTTTATTGGCCGAACGCGAGCTGCTTGCCGCAGGCCCGGCCCGGGCTGCGCAGTTCTGGACCAGTGCCAATCCAAAGCATTTCAGTAATATCTTGCCATTACTCTGGAATTCCGCCGGCGTAGTGCGTAGTTTCGACTTGTAAAAAAAATGTGAAATGTATCGGAATAGTCTGAACTTCTGGGTAGGCGCAGACTTCTATAGCTGTGATTGATGGCGACACCAAAAAAACCATACGAATTCGTTCGGAAAAGGATGTTTCTAGTGAAGCGACTATTCTGCTTGGCTGCGCTTGCGGCCACACTATTGGGGCACAGTTTTACCGCACAGGCGGCAGGCGTGGAGTTCGGGGTCGGAGCGACCAGCGATTCAACCATGACCTATCGGCTGGGCATGCAGTTTGATTGGGACAAGAGCTGGTGGCAGACCGACGTCGGTCGACTCACCGGTTTCTGGAGCGGCGCGTATACCTACTGGGAGGGTGACAAGACTTCCAGTAACAACAGCCTGTCGTTTGCACCCGTGTTCGTCTACGAGTTTGCCGGCCAGAACGTCAAGCCGTACATCGAAGCTGGCGTAGGTGTGGCGTTTTTCTCCGACACCCAGCTTGAAGACAACAACATTGGCCAGTCCTTCCAGTTCGAAGACCGCATCGGTTTCGGCCTGCGCTTCACGGGCGGTCATGAGGTCGGGATTCGTGCCACGCACTATTCCAATGCCGGCCTGAGCAGCAATAACGACGGTGTTGAAAGCTACGCGCTGCATTACACGATGCCGCTGTAACTGCGGGATTAATTCATGCGGGAACGGGCTTGCCGGTTCCCGCACGAATATGCGTTCAACGATACGCCGTGGTAATGCCCCGGCGTTCTTCGATGCACTCCGGTGCCCCCATCTCGAATTCCCGGCAGATCAACGGACGCTTCTCGTAGATCGTGCACATCATGCTGTTGCGATCCAGCGCCGCACACCAGCCGTCATCCAGACGCAGCATGACTTCCCCACCCCAATCATCGGTGTCGATAAAACGCTCGGGCACGCCCGTGTCGGTAATCAGCATGACTTCGAGCTGGCAGCAGCAGGCTGCGCAAGTCGAGCAGGTGACCGCAGGCTCGGCAACGGGTGTGAGGGGAATGGTTTTCATGGTGCGCAGTGTAAGGCAGTGGGCTGCATGAGTGTGAAAGCCCTGACAGACGTTTAGTATGGAGTGTTCGACGCCAGCCGTCGGGCCATGAAATGCAGTGCCGGAAACAGCAGCGCCCAGAGCAGGCCGATGCCCACAAGGGTCGGCCAGGGTCCATAGGGAAACTGCACGCCGGCCAGTTGGCTGCCGGCGTAATACGACAGCGGCCCACCAAGGCCGCCCAGAATGCTGGCAAGCCACCACGGTTTTGCACTCCAGGCCAGGCAGTGGCGCAAGGTCGTGGCCAGCAGTGCCCAGAGCAACATCAGCCACAGGGGGATCAATGGCGCGACGTCGGTGAAGTCGAACACCCCCAGCCAGCGCAGTGTGCTGTCCACTGTGGTCCCCAGCAGGACCACACTGAGAATCAAGCGACCTTCATCGCTCCAGCGACTTATCCACAGCAGATGGATCACCAATGCCGCCAGTGGCACCAGTAACCACAGACTGTCGCCACCCATTACGCAAGCAAACCAGCCCACCTGGAAGAGCACGGCATTGGCAAAGCGCTCAAGCATCAAATCGACCCAGCAGCGGCTCAGTGATTGCCGCTGGTTTGGCCAGCAGCATTTGCGCGGTACCGATGGTGCGTTCCAGGAAGCCACCTTCGCAGTAGCACAGGTAGAACTCCCACAGCCGCAGGAAGTGATCGTCGTAACCCATTTCGCTCAGGCGGTTGTGCGCCCGACGAAAATTCTCGTGCCACAGGCGCAGGGTCTTGGCGTAGTGCAGGCCGAAGTCTTCCATGTGCAGCAGGTTCATGTCGGTGTCGCGACTGACGATCTCGAGCATTTTCTGCACGCAGGGCAGGGCGCCTCCGGGGAAAATGTAGCGCTGAATGAAGTCGACGTTGCTCTTGGCCTGCTCGTAGCGCTGGTCGCGAATGGTGATGGCTTGCAACAGCATCAGGCCGTTGCTCTTGAGTAACTGCGCACATTGCTTGAAGTAAGTCGGCAGAAAGCGGTGGCCGACGGCTTCGATCATTTCGATCGACACCAGCTTGTCGTATTGGCCAGTGAGGTCGCGGTAGTCCGACAGCAGCAGCGTGACCTGATCTTGCAGCCCGAGCGCCTCGATCCGTTGCGCGGTAAATGCAAACTGCTCTTTGGACAGTGTGGTGGTGGTGACCTTGCAGCCATATTGCTGCGCTGCGTACAGCGCCATGCTGCCCCAGCCCGTACCAATCTCCAGCAGGTGATCGGTCGGTTTGAGCGCAAGCTTCTGGCAGATTCGTTCCAGCTTGTTCAACTGCGCCTGCTCGAGGGTGTCCTCGGGCGTGAGGAACTGTGCCGCCGAATACATCATGGTCGGGTCGAGAAACTGTTCGAACAACTCATTGCCCAGGTCGTAATGCGCGGCGATGTTCTTCTGCGAGCCCTTGCGCGTGTTGCGGTTGACCCAGTGCAAACCGCGCACCATCGGCCGCCCCAACTTTGCCAGGCCGCCTTCCAGGGCGTCCAGCACGTCAAGATTGCTGACGAAGACCCGCACTACGGCAGTCAGGTCCGGCGAACTCCAATAACCATGGATGAACGCTTCACCGGCGCCGATCGAGCCGTTGCTCGCCACCAGGCCCCAGGCCGCAGCGTCGAGAATATGGATTTCACCGAGCAAATGACTGCCTGGCGTGCCGAACATCTGACGCTCGCCGTCTTCAACGACCACCAGCTGTCCGTGTTTGAGGTGCGCCAGTTGCCGCAGTACCCCGCGACGCAACAACAGGCCTGTGATGCCATTGGTATTGAACAACGGGGCCTTGGCCGAAACGCTAGAGGATTTCATGGCGGCAGTCCTTGGGGACAACAGTGGCGGTTTGAACACTGCCATCGGCAGGTTGATGAGCAAAAACAGGGGTGCCCTTGAACAGCAGGCGTACGGCTTGCCAGTAGATTGCCAGGCAGGTTTTCCCGGTCATCCATGGAAAGCGGCGCAGGTAGCGGTGCAGGCTGGTGCGATCGAGGGCTTCGCGCTCCAGGTTGAGCGTGGCGTCGAACAACTTCAGCTCGCCTTGCCAGTCCGCCATGTGCACGCCCAGTTTTGCTGCGGCAGGACTGAAACTCATCCGGTACTCGAGGTCCCGGGGTAAAAAAGGCGATACATGAAAGGCCTTGGCCACCGCGAAATGCTGATGGAAATCCCCAAGGTTTTCCGGCGGCCTGGCCGGCAGTACGTAGTGATAGCGTTCACGCCAGGGGGTATTGGTGATTTCGCAGAGAATCGCCGCCAGTTGGCCGTCGGCTTCGTGGCAGTAGAAAAAACTGACCGGGTTGAACGCCAGGCCCCAACTGCGTACTTGGGTCAGCAGGCAGATCGACCCTTGCGGCTCATGGCCGATGGCCTGGCCGACCTGTTGGCGCACCGCGTCGATCAAGCGCATGCCGGTACCGGTAAAGGCCTTGAGATAATCACCTTCACGAAACGAGAACGGCGCCAGGCGGCTGCGGCCCGCCAGCGGCGACAGTGCGAGTACCGCGTCCTGCTCGTCGAGGTCCAGGTAGAGCAAGCCGATCCGGTAGCGAAATTGGTGCTGCCGCGGACTGAACCGTCGGTGAGCAATCCAGCCACTGTAGAGGGCGCTGTTCACAGGGTTTCACCCAACGCGCCAGCCACGCGCAGTGCGCTGACCACGCCATCCTCATGAAATCCGTTGCCCCAATAAGCCCCGCAGTACCAGGTATGGTTCGCACCGTTGAGCTCTTCCCAGCGAGCCTGGGCGGCAACCGCAGACAGGCTGAACTGCGGATGGGCGTAAGTGTACTTGGCCAGTACCTTGAATGGGCTGATGCCGGCGCTCTGGTTCAGGCTGACGCAGAACCGGGTAGGGCTGTCGATGCCCTGCAGCAGGTTCATGTCGTAAGTGACGGCCGCTGACGTGTGCCCGGGCCCTCCAAGCCGATAATTCCAGGCCGCCTGGGCGAGCTCGCATTCGGGTAGCAGGCGAGTATCGGTGTGCAACACCACTTCGTTATCGGCGTAGGGCATTGCGCCGAGGATCGATTGCTCGGCGGCACTCGGGGCGGACAGCAGTTTTAGCGCCTGATCGCTGTGACAGGCGAACACCACTTTATCAAAGCGCTCGACGCCGGCAGCACTGTGGATAACGACGCCGTCGGCGTCACGCTCGACTCGCGTGACCGCACAGTTGACGCGGATCCGGTCAGCCATTGGCGCGATCAAGGGTGCCACGTAGGCGCTCGAGCCGCCCTCGATCACCTGCCACTGCGGGCGGTGAGTCACCGACAGCAGGCCGTGGTTCTTGAAAAACCGCACGAACGCCTGCAGTGGGAAAGCCAGCATGTCCGCCATGGACATCGACCAGATCGCCGAGCCCATGGGCACGATGTAATGCAGGATGAACCGTTCGCCGTATTTGCCGGCCTTGAGGTATTGATCCAGGGTGGTATCAGCGCTGATCCGTTGTTCTTCCAGGTCGCGCAGCGCCTCTTTGTTGAAGCGCACAATGTCGCGCAACATGCCCCAGAACCCGGGGGAGACCAGGTTTCTGCGCTGGGCGAACAGGCTGTTGAAATTGTTGCCGTTGTATTCCAGGCCGCTGTCCGGGTCGGTCACGGAAAAGCTCATGGTGGTGGGTTTAAAGCGCACACCAAGCAAACCGAGCAAGCGAATGAAATTGGGGTAAGTCCAGTCGTTGAACACGATAAAACCCGTGTCCACGGCGTAATTGCGCCCATCCACGGTGACATCCACCGTGTGGGTATGCCCGCCGATCCAGTCGCTGGCTTCGAACAGGGTGATCTCGTGGCTGCGGTTGAGCAGGTGGGCGCTGGTCAGCCCCGAAATGCCGCTGCCAATGATGGCTATTTTCACGGGATGTCCTGTATCGGTGGATTGCTGCGCACCATGCGTTTGCCGATCGCCAGCTTGACGCAGTTGGGCATCTTCGACAGTGGCCACAGGGCGGCCATGAACAGCGCCGGGAAAGCGATTTCCAGTGGTCGGTTATTCAGCTTGGCGAAAATATGCCGGGCGGCTTTATCCACAGGCCAGCTGAGGGGCATCGGAAAGTCGTTTTTGGCGGTCAGCGGTGTATCGACAAAGCCCGGGCTGACCACGGTGACTTCGATGCCTTCGCGCGCCAGGTCGATGCGCAGGGATTCGAACATGTAACGCAAACCCGCCTTCGAGGCGCCGTAGGCCTCGGCCCGTGGCAGTGGCAGGTAGGTGACCGAACTGGCCACTCCCACCAGGTGCGGCGCGGTGCCCGCGCGCAACAGGGGCAGCGCAGCTTCAACGCAGTAGGCACTGGCGAGCAGGTTGGTGCGCACCACGTATTCGATGATCGAGGCATCGAACTGCTGGGCGTCGACATACTCGCAAGTGCCGGCATTGAGGATGACGGTGTCCAGCGACCCCCATTGCTCGGTGATCTGCTCGCCTATCTCGCGGACCGTCTGGCTGTTGGTCAGGTCGCCCGCCACGATCAGGACTTGACCGGGATACCGTTGCGCCAGCGCTTTCAACGGCGCCATGGAGCGCGAGCTGACGGCCAGGTGCGCGCCAGTCTTGAGGATCTCTTCGGCCAATGCGGCGCCAATGCCGCTGCTGGCGCCGGTCAACCAATAACGGCGTGCAGGTGTAAGGCTCATCCCATCCTCCTTTGCAGCCCGGCGATCACCGGGCCCAGTGCAAACTGTGTGGCAAGGCTCACTGCTACATCATGCATGGCCGCCTCCTGCGTCCTGCCTCGACGGCAGGTTCTTGAATGCAGCCAGCGCCCGTTGGCGCGAGGTGCTCAAATTGACGATCGGCGATGGATAGTCGGCAACGCCGAACAGCCCACCAAGATCGGCCGGGTTGTGCACTTCCTTTTTATTCAACCCGTTCAGTTCTGGTACCCACTGCTTGATGAACAGGCCTTCAGTGTCGAATTTCTCCGACTGACTCAGCGGATTGAAGATGCGGAAATAGGGGGCGGAGTCGGTGCCGGTGGAGGAACTCCACTGCCAGCCACCGTTATTCGCCGCCAGGTCGCCGTCGATCAGATGGCGCATGAAGAAGCGCTCGCCTTCACGCCAGTCGATCAGCAAGTTCTTGGTCAGAAACATGGCCACTACCATGCGCAGCCGGTTGTGCATCCAGCCGGTTTCAAGCAACTGGCGCATGGCGGCGTCGATGATCGGCAAACCGGTGCGTGCCTCCTGCCAGGCGAGGAGCTCTTCAGGCGCGTCGCGCCAGGCCAGGGCCTCGGTTTCCGGGCGGAACGCCCGGTGGCGAGAGACCCGCGGGTAGCCGACCAGAATATGTTTGTAGAACTCGCGCCACAGCAGTTCATTGATCCAGGTGACTGCCCCGACCTTGCCGCTCTCGAATTCGCCTTGATTGCTTTGCAGGGCCGCGTGCAGGCATTGGCGCGGGGATATCACGCCGGCTGCCAGGTAGGCCGACAGCTGGCTGGTACCGGGTTTGGCAGGGAAGTCCCGCTCGCTTTTGTAGTAGTCGATCTGGGTATCGACGAAGGCATCCAGGCGGCGCCGGGCTTCGGCTTCACCCGCCGGCCAGAACGAACGCAAGTGTTCGCCAGGCGCTTCGAAGCCTTCTACCTGGGCCGGGACTTTGTCGCTCTCGATGTCCAGCGCGGTTTGTAGCGCGGGTGCCGGGACTCGGGCCGGCAAAGAGCGGTGCAGGCGTTCGTAGCAGACCTTGCGGAACTGGCTGAAGACCTGGAAGTAAGTACCGGTCTTGGTCAGCACGCTGCCTGGCTTGAAGAACAGTTGGTCGAGGTAGCTATGCCAATCGATGCCTTTGGCCTCGAGCGCCTCTGCCACTGCAGCGTCCCGAGCGGTTTCGTTGACGCCGTACTCCTCGTTGACGTGTACCGCTTCGATCTGCAGTTGCTGGCACAGCTCGAGCAGCACTTGTGGCGCTTGATGCCAGTGGGTAGCGGTACGGATCAGCAGGGGTATGTTCAGTTCGCCCAGCGAGTGGCTGAGCACTGCCAGGTTGCGCAGCCAGAAATCCACCTTGCACGCGGCATCGTCGTGCTCCAGCCATTGCTGCGGGCTCAGCAGGTAGACGGCCACGCACGGGCCACGGGCAGCAGCGGCCGAGAGCGCGGTGTTGTCGTGCAGGCGCAGGTCGCTGCGCAGCCAGATCAGTTGCATGCGGGTGTCCGTTGAGCTCATCAGATCACCCCCCGCAGGATCAGTTCCTGGTGCGCCGACAGGGGATCTTCGGCCAGGAACAGCTCGGGAATACCGGAGGTTTTTGCGGACAACTCGACGTGGTGAATGCAGACGGTCGGTCCGGCGATCAATTTTGGGCAACCGATGCCATTCAAAAGTTTCGGTAACTGACTCAGGTTCATCGCTTTACTGGAATACAGCAGCACGCCACGGGCTTGCAGGTGTTCAACCGCCAGGGCCAGCTCCCCGTTCGGTAGCGGCCAGTCGAAAACTTCGACGGGGCAGTCGGCGCTGCTGATGAGCCAGGCGGTCAGCCAAAGGTGCGGCTCCAGTGGCAGGTCTGACTGATTGACCAGCAGCACAGGCGCGCTGCGTAGTTGCCGGTTGTTGTGGTAAATGCGCGCGCCGAACTTGCTGCGTAACCAGGAGTAAAGGAAACCTCGCTCCATCTGCGCGCCAAACTGGCCCTGCCAGCGTTGTTCCAGCTCCTTGAGCAGCGGCAGCAACAGTTGCTCGCACAAGGTTCGCGGTGGGTACAGCGCCATCGCCTGATTGACGGCGTCGTCGAGGGCCCGTTCGTTCAGTCCGGTGACTGCCAGCAGCAAGGTCTGGCGCAGCACATGCCAATCGTTTTCGATCGGTTCGCTGGTGACTTGTGGAGTGTCGAGCAGTTGCTTGACCTGGCTGACGGCCACGCCACGATTGAGCCAGGTGAGAATGGTCAGGATGCGTTGCACATGTTCAGCCGAGAACAGCCGATGCCCCTTGGGCGTGCGTTGCGGCACGATCAAGCCGTAACGCCGTTCCCAGGCTCGCAAGGTCACGGCATTCACGCCGGTTTGCCGGGCCACTTCACGGATCGGCAGCCAGCCTTCGTCCAAGGCTTTCTTGAAATCGTCGCCGAGGTCTTCGCTGGCGCTGGTGTCGAGTTGGTTAGTCATTAAATCGCATTTCGCAGGCTGAGGTTTTCCGGGTGCGGTTGCAGGTAAACCTGTTGCGCGATGTAAGGATCCGGGTGTTGGCGGAAGTGGTGCTTGAGCAGGGTCATGGGGACCACCAATGGCACGATGCCGTGGCGGTACTGGCCAATAACGTGCTGCATTTCCTGTTTGTCTTCGGCGCTTATCGCCTGTTTGAGATAACCGCTGATGTGCTGCAGGACATTGCTGTGGGTGCGCCGCGTGGCGCATTTTTTCAAGGCTGCCATCAGCTCGCTGAAGTAGCGCGGGCCGATGGTGTCCGGCTCTGTCTGACCCATGGTGCCCAGCAGGTTGCCCAGGGTTTTGTACTGCACCGGGTTATGAGCCATCAGCTGGTATTTGTAGCGTGAGTGGAATTCGGTGAGGCCACGACGGCTCAGGCCTTCTCGCAGTAATTGTTGCCAGGCGCTATAGGCGAACACCCGAGTCAGGAAGTTTTCCCGCAGTACCGGATCGTTGAGCCGGCCGTCTTCTTCCACCGGCAAATCCGGATGACGCTCGCAAAAGGCCTGGGCGTAGATGCCGCGTCCGCCGCCATCTACCGGTGCACCGTTGGCATGGTAGACCTTGACCCGGTCAAGGCCGCAGGAAGGCGACTTCTGCATGAAGATGTAGCCGCAGATATCGCCCAGTTCAGCGGCCATTTGTTCGCCATAGGCGGCCAGCGGCTCAGTGACATTGAGGTCCGGATTGACCGTGCCGACTGCTTGAGGATGTTCAGGGTCGCCAATCAGGCGAATCGGTTGGCGCGGGATACCCAGGCCTATCGCCACTTCAGGGCAGACCGGTACAAACTCGAAGTAATCGGTGAGAGTGCGACTGCACAGCCGCGATTCCTTGTGTCCGCCGTTGAAGCGAACTTCGGCGCCCATCAGGCAGGCGCTGATGGCAATTTTCGGTTTCACGGCGGAGTGGGACATCAGGGCACCTCGAATCCAGACCTGTACAAACCCGAAGATGTGTACAACATGACTTCATCATAGATTCGAAGCTGTACAAGTCAAATCATTTGTACAGGTTTTGTCAGGAGCTTATGCATGCGCTGCCGGCGGGGGGGGGGGCACGGGCGGCGTTTGAACGCCAGGACTCTGTAGGAGCGAGCTTGCTCGCGAGGGTGGTGAACAACGACGTGGGGAATCTGGATGAACGCGGCGTCTTGGATTTCTTCGCGAGCAAGCTCGCTCCTGCAGGGGTTAATTCCAGCCCAAAATCCAGGCATCGCTATTTTTCAGGGCTTGCCAATCCAGACGTTGATTGCGTTTGGTTAATACCGCCTGCAACTCAATTTCCAGCACCACACCTTCCTCATCACGGAACAGCTCGGTCACCATAAAGTGTTTTTCGCGGTGTTGCGGTTGTGCTGCCGTCCATTTCGACAGCAGCAGTTTACTTGGGTTGATGCGATTCATTGCAAGTGCTCGTGCAGACGACGGGCGGCTTCCTGGCCGCTGAGCCAGGCGCCTTCGACGCGACCCGACAGGCACCAGTCGCCACAGGCATAGAGTCCCAGATCGGCGTCAGCCAGGGTGCCCCATTCATGGCTGCTGGCTGGGCGGGCGTAGAGCCAGCGGTGGGCCAGGCTGAAAGTGGGCGCCGGCATGGCGCTGTGCAGCAATTCGGCGAATGCGCCGTGCAATTGTTCGATCACGGCTTCCTTGGGCAGGTCGATGTGTTGCCGGCTCCAGGCACTGGTCGCGTGCAGCACCCAAGTGTCCAGCGCGGTGTCACGCCCGGGTTTGCTGCGGTTGCGCGCCAGCCAGTCGAGCGGGCTGTCCTGCACGAAACAACCTTCCATAGGTGTGTCCAGCGGCTGGTCGAACGCCAGTGCGATGGCCCAGGTCGGGTCCATTTTTACCCCGGCGGCGGCACCGGCGAGCTTCGGCGCCGAGGCGAGCAAGGCAGTCGCCTGCGGTGCGGGGGTGGCAATGACCACGTGGCTGAATGGGCCATGGGTAAAGCCTTCGGCGTCCTGCAGGTGCCAGTGCTGTTCACCGCGGTAGACCTCGGTAATCCGGCAACCGAACTGCACTTCCAGGTCGCCCAGCAGGCCGCGGGTGATGGCGCTCATGCGCGGTGTGCCAACCCAGCGGGTCTGTTCATCCGGCGACAGGTTCAGTTGGCCACCGTGGAAGGTGTACAGCTGTGGCGTCCACTCGGCGACCCAGCCCTGGGCTTGCCAGCGCTGCACTTCGGTGGAGAAGCGGCGGTCACGGGCGGTGAAATACTGCGCGCCCATGTCCAGAGCCCCCGCATCACTGCGCTTGCTCGACATGCGACCGCCACTGCCGCGGCTTTTATCGAAAAGTTGAACAACATGCCCGAGCTCTGTCAGGGCTTGAGCGGCGGAGAGCCCGGCGATGCCGGTGCCGATGATTGCGATAGGTACAGTCATAGGGGCCTCGTTTACCTTTCTGTACAGACTACGCCGTGGTTTAAACCTGTACAATATTGTTTTTTGGTATAACTTTTAGCGTTCTAGTTCTGACAGGTTGGCCTATTGTTTAAACAGACACTGCCCGATACCAAAGATCCCTGCTTATAAAAATAGACTAGTGAGCAGGATAAAAGGCCACGCGAGGAAGAAGTCATGCACATATTGCTGACCGGCGGTACTGGTTTGATAGGACGCCAACTCTGCCAACACTGGTTGAGCCAGGGACACACGCTGACCGTCTGGAGCCGCCAACCGGTAAAGGTCGCGAAAATATGCGGCGCCCAGGTCCGTGGAATTGCCCGGCTGGAAGACCTCGGGCAGGCACCTTTGGATGCCATCATCAATCTGGCAGGCGCGCCCATTGCTGATCGACCCTGGACATCCAGACGCAAGGCGCTGTTGTGGAGCAGCCGCATCACCCTGACCGAATCCTTGCTGGCTTGGCTGGAAACTCGTGAACAGAAACCGGCGCTGCTGATCTCCGGTTCTGCGGTCGGCTGGTATGGCGACGGAGGCGAGCGCGAGTTGACCGAGGAGTCGGCACCGGTGATTGACGATTTTGCCAGTCAGCTGTGCATTGCCTGGGAAGAAACTGCCCAGCGTGCCGAGGCCTTGGGCCTGCGCGTTATCCTGATCCGCACCGGGTTGGTGTTGTCGGCCGATGGCGGCTTTTTGTCGCGCCTGTTACTGCCCTTCAAACTCGCGATGGGCGGGCCTCTGGGTAATGGTCGGCAGTGGATGCCGTGGATCCATATCAAGGATCAGGTCGGCCTGATTGATTTTCTTCTGCACCAGAACACCGCCAGCGGTCCTTATAATGCCTGCGCACCGAAACCTGTGCGCAATAGCGAGTTTGCCAAGACCCTGGGCGCGGTGCTGCATCGTCCAGCGTTCATGCCAATGCCGAGCCTGGCGTTGAAAGTGTGCCTGGGGGAAATGTCCCTGTTGTTGCTGGGTGGCCAGAAGGCCATGCCGGTCCGCTTGCTGGAAGCGGGTTTCACCTTCCAGTTCACCGATTTGCGTGCGGCTTTGGACGACTTGTCCAGCCGCCTTTGAAATAGGACGTTGCATGACCGATCACGCATTGCTTCTGGTCAACCTGGGCTCCCCGGCCTCCACTTCGGTGGCGGATGTGCGCAGTTACCTCAATCAATTTCTGATGGACCCGTATGTAATCGACTTGCCTTGGCCGGTGCGACGCCTGCTGGTCTCGCTGATCCTGATCAAGCGCCCGGAAAAGTCGGCGCACGCCTACGCTTCGATCTGGTGGGAGGAGGGCTCGCCGCTGGTGGTGCTCAGCCGTCGTCTGCAGCAGGCCATGACTGCGCACTGGACCCAGGGGCCGGTTGAGCTGGCCATGCGTTACGGCGAGCCGTCGATCGAGTCCAAACTGTTGCAACTGGTTGCTCAGGGCCACAAGCGAATTACCCTCGCACCGCTGTATCCGCAGTTTGCCGATAGCACCGTGACCACGGTGATTGAAGAGGCGCGGCGGGTCGTGCGCGAGCACCAGCTGGATGTGCAGTTCTCGGTGCTGCAGCCTTTTTACGATCAGCCGGAGTACCTCGACGCGCTGGTTGCCAGTGCCAAGCCATACCTGGAGCAGGATTACGATCACCTGTTGCTGAGTTTTCACGGCTTGCCCGAGCGCCACCTGACCAAGCTGGATCCCACGGGACAGCACTGTTTCAAGAATGAAGACTGCTGCAGGAACGCTTCGCCAGAAGTGTTGGCCACCTGTTATCGGGCCCAATGCCTGCGCAGCGCATCGGAGTTCGCCAAACGGATGGGGCTGCCGGACGGCAAGTGGTCCGTGTCATTCCAGTCGCGCCTGGGTCGGGCGAAGTGGATCGAACCTTACACCGAAGCCCGCCTTGATGAGTTGGCCGGAATGGGGGTTAAGAAGGTGCTGGTGATGTGTCCGGCGTTTGTCGCCGATTGCATCGAGACCCTGGAAGAGATCGGCGACCGGGGGCTGGAGCAGTTCCGTGAAGCGGGGGGAGAGGAGTTGGTGCTGGTGCCGTGCCTGAACGATGACCCGCAGTGGGCTAGGGCGTTGAGCACGTTGTGCGAGCGAGCGCCTTTGGCGCTGTAAAAGCATTGCGGCCAAGCCTTGCTCCCACAGATTCATGTCAGTGCGCATCCATGTGGTTCGACTGAGTACCTGTGGGAGCAACGCTTGCCCGCGATGGCGATTTCAAGCCTGGCTTACAGCAGAGGCTCATCCGCCTTTTTGTGCTTCCAGCTGTCATTCCCTGGCAGCAGCAAGTTAAGGGCAATGGCCACCACCGCGCACAGCGCAATGCCTTTGAGGCCGAAATCGTCCGGCCCTGTGCCTGTGCCGACCAGCACCCCGCCAATCCCGAATACCAGTGTCACCGACACAATCACCAGGTTGCGCGCTTCGCCCAGATCGATCTTGTGGCGAATCAACGTGTTCATCCCCACTGCCGCGATCGAGCCGAACAACAGGCAGAGAATCCCACCCATCACCGGTACCGGAATGCTTTGCAGCAGCGCGCCGAATTTGCCGACGAACGCCAGGCTGATCGCGAAGACCGCCGCCCAGGTCATGATCTTCGGGTTGTAGTTCTTGGTCAGCATCACCGCGCCGGTCACTTCGGCATAAGTGGTGTTGGGCGGGCCGCCGAACAGGCCGGCTGCCGTGGTTGCAATGCCGTCACCCAGCAGGGTGCGATGCAGGCCCGGCTTCTTCAGGTAGTCACGACCCGTCACGCTGCCGACGGCAATGACACCGCCGATGTGTTCGATCGCTGGCGCCAGGGCCACCGGGACGATGAACAGGATCGCCTGCCAGTTGAACTCCGGTGCGGTGAAGTGCGGGATCGCGAACCAGGGCGCGGCAGCAATCTTCGCGGTGTCGACCACGCCGAAATAGAACGCCATGGCGAACCCCACCAGGACACCCGAGATGATCGGCACCAGGCGGAAAATGCCTTTGCCGAATACCGCCACGATCAGGGTGGTGAGCAGGGCGGGCATCGAGATCAGCATTGCCGTCTGGTAAGGAATCAGCTCGGCACCGTCGCCGGCCTTGCCCATCGCCATGTTGGCGGCAATCGGCGCCATGGCCAGCCCGATGGAGATGATCACCGGGCCAATCACCACCGGTGGGAGCAGGCGGTCAATGAAGCCGGTGCCTTTGATCTTCACGGCGAGGCCGAGGAAGGTGTAGACAAAACCTGCTGCCATCACGCCGCCCATGGTCGCCGCCAGGCCGAACTGGCCTTTGGCGAGAATGATCGGAGTGATGAAGGCAAAGCTCGACGCCAGGAATACCGGGACCTGACGACCGGTGACGATCTGGAACAGGATCGTCCCCAACCCTGCGGTGAACAGCGCCACGTTAGGGTCCAGACCCGTAATCAAAGGCATCAGAACCAGGGCGCCGAAGGCCACGAACAGCATCTGCGCGCCGGACAGCACCGTGCGCCAGAGCGGATCGTTGAACTCATCCTGCATGCTCAAGCGTCCTTCTGCTTGGTGCCGAAGATCTTGTCACCGGCATCGCCCAGGCCCGGGATGATGTAGCCGTGTTCGTTCAGTCTTTCGTCGATCGAAGCGGTGTAGATGGTCACGTCCGGGTGAGCCTTCTCAACAGCGGCAATGCCTTCGGGCGCCGCAACCAGCACCATGGCGCGAATGTCGCGGCAACCGGCTTTCTTCAGCAGGTCGATGGTCGCAACCATGGAGCTGCCGGTGGCCAGCATCGGGTCGATGATCATCGCCAGGCGCTCGTTGATCTCCGGAACCAGTTTTTCCAGGTAGGTGTGAGCCTGCAACGTCTGTTCGTTGCGGGCCACGCCCACGGCGCTGACCTTGGCGCCCGGGATCAGGCTGAGTACGCCTTCGAGCATGCCGATGCCGGCGCGCAGGATCGGTACCACGGTGATTTTCTTGCCGGCGATTTTCTCGACCGACACGGTGCCGCACCAGCCTTCAATATCGTAGGCTTCCAGGGGCAGGTCTTTGGTGGCTTCATAGGTCAGCAGGGCACCGACTTCCTGAGCGAGCTCGCGAAAGTTCTTGGTGCTGATGTCTGCACGGCGCATCAGGCCGAGTTTATGACGGATCAGCGGATGGCGGATCTCGAGGATGGGCATGGGAAAAGCTCCGGCGGCGGGCAAAAAAACCGGCCTAGATTAATCTATCCGAGGGTGTTGTCCTATAGACATAGAGTACGTTAGTCCACAAACGCTTGATCTGGCCTGGCTTGATGCGTACCTTTGCCCGCTTTTCCCGAATCCGCCACCCTTGGAGAGCGCCATGTCCGCTGATCTCGAGCATATCCGTCAAATCATGCGAGAGGCTGACTGCCTGTACACCGAAGCTGAAGTCGAGGCGGCCATCGCCCGCGTCGGTGCGCACATCAACGAGCAACTGGCTGAAAGCAATCCGGTGGTGTTTTGCGTGATGAACGGCGGCCTGATTTTCGCCGGCAAGCTGCTCACTCACCTGCAGTTCCCGCTGGAAGCGTCCTACCTGCACGCCACCCGTTATCGCAACGAAACCAGCGGTGGCGATCTGTTCTGGAAAGCCAAGCCGGAAGTGTCGTTCATCGACCGTGACGTGCTGATCATCGACGACATCCTCGATGAAGGTCATACCCTGGGAGCGATCATCGACTTCTGCAAGCACGCCGGAGCGCGCAAGGTGCACACCGCCGTGCTGATCGACAAGGACCACGACCGCAAGGCCCGTCCGGACCTCAAGGCCGATTTTGTCGGCCTGCCGTGCATCGACCGCTACATCTTCGGTTACGGCATGGACTACAAGGGTTACTGGCGCAACGCCAATGGGATTTTTGCCGTCAAGGGGATGTAAGCAATGACCACGCCGAGCTTTCTTGATAACACGCTGTTCGCTGAACTGGCCGAGAAAGCGGCGGCGAATCCGCGCGGGCGCCAGCATCATAACTTTCATCAGATGGAAGATGCCTGCCACCGCATGGCGGTAGGTCTGCAGCCGAGCACATACATTCCGCCTCACCGGCATTTGGGTGACAACAAGGCGGAAACCCTGCTGGTACTCAAGGGGCGTCTCGGGCTGTTGATCTTTGATGAGTCCGGAGCGGTGGTGAGCAAGCGTATCCTCCAGGCGGGTGGCGACAGCATTGGCGTTGACCTGCCCACGGGCGTGTTTCATGGCCTGGTGGTGCTGGAAGCCGACAGCCTGATGTTCGAGTGCAAGGCCGGCCCGTATCGCCCGGTAGGTGAAGGCGAACTCCCGGATTGGGCTCCCCGTGAAGGCGAGCCAGGTGTGGCCGAATACCACGCCTGGATGCGCGCGCAGTTCGATTGATCTTCGATCCCTGTGGGAGCGAGCCTGCTCGCGATAGCGGTGTGTCAGCCGCGTAGATGTCGCCTGGCCTGACGCTATCGCGAGCAGGCTCGCTCTCACAATGAATGATGTTGGCTCATGCTAAAGTGCTGGCCTCTTCTTCGGAGCCCGTCATGAGCCTTTTGATTCGCAGCTGCGCCGTCCTGTTACTGACCGCAAGCCTGCCCCTGGCCGCAGCCCCTGCGCCGATGCACTCGCAGTTCCTGCCCCCCGATGACCTGAACGTGCGTGACGCCGAACCTGAGCAACAGCAATTGCTCCAGGTCACCGAGTACTCGGTGGTGGTGGGCAGCCAGCGCCAGTCGAACCAGCAGCCCATTCCCGTCACCTCGCCACTGATGATCCGCCTCAAGGGCAAGTCCTTGAACAAAGGTGCGACCATCAATCAGGTGCTGGTCAACTTCGACGGCGAAAGCAAAAGCCTGAAGAAGCCGACCTACGACGGCTCAAGCAAGACCCTGACGCTTTTCTACCCAATGGCGCAATATCGGGTGGTGATCGACTTGTTGCGCAACGACACCGTGTATTGCCAGTTCCTCAGCTACGCCAACGGCCACGTTTGGGCCGACCTGCACACGGGCAGCGTTCGTCCGCGTTGAGTACGGCGCCAAGTGAGGGGTAAACTGCCCGCCCCGTGAAATGTCTGCGAGCTGGAGTCGGCAATGCGTAAAGATAAGAAGCAAGTGATTGGTGACGAGATTGGCGATGAGCAGATCAAGTTGTTCCTCGATTTCGAGCCGGTCGACGCCACTTCGCCGTCGCTGCACAAACTGATCAAGGCCTACCGCGGCTTGCGCATCGATGATTTCGAGCGCTTCCTGACGTTTTTCGTCGAGGCCGGGCATGACCTCGATGGCAAGGATGAGCAGGGCAATGACTTCGTTGCGGTGATCAAGGATCAGCGCAACGCGGCCGAATACATCGAGCTGATCGAAAAAGCTCGCGGTTAACATCTGTTACCAACAAAAAACGCCCCAATGGGGCGTTTTTTTGTGAGGCCGAATCAAGCGTAGCTTTCGGTCTCGTTACTGGCTTCAACCAGTTCCAGCGCAACGTTGTTGTGCGCATTGATCTTGCGATACAGCGCAGCATCGGTTTCCAGAACCTTTTCCCGAGCCGGGAAAATTTCCGCCAGCTTGGCCGCCCATTCACCGGACGCCTTGTTCGGGAAGCACTTCTCGATCAGCTCGAGCATGATCGAAACAGTCACCGATGCGCCCGGCGAAGCACCCAGCAGTGCTGCCAGGGAACCGTCCCTGGCTGCAACCAGCTCGGTACCGAACTGCAGGACGCCGCCTTTTTTCGGGTCCTTCTTGATGATCTGCACCCGTTGGCCGGCCACTTCCAGGCGCCAGTCTTCGGCTTTCGCTTCAGGGTAGAAGCGGCGCAGGGATTCCAGGCGCTGTTCCATCGATTGCATCACTTCGCTGACCAGGTATTTGGTCAGGTCCATGTTGTTCTTCGCCACGGCCAGCATCGGGCCGATGTTGCCGGCGCGAACCGACAGCGGCAGGTCCATGAAGGAGCCGTGCTTGAGGAACTTGGTGGTGAAACCGGCGTAAGGTCCGAACAGCAGCGACTTCTTGCCGTCGACCACGCGAGTGTCCAGGTGCGGCACGGACATTGGCGGCGAACCCACGGCAGCCTGGCTGTAGACCTTGGCCTGGTGGTGCTTGACCACTTCCGGGTTGTCGCAACGCAGCCACTGGCCGCTGATCGGGAAGCCGCCGAAGCCTTTGCTTTCCTCGATACCGGACGCTTGCAGCAACGGCAGGGCCGCGCCGCCCGCGCCGAGGAAGACGAATTTGGCGTCGACTTCACGGGTGCTGCCGCTGTTGACGTCCTTGATGCTGACGGTCCAGCCGCCGTTATTACGCTTGAGACCGGTAACGCGCTTGCAGTACTTGACCTGGGCATCGGGTGCGCTGGTCAGGTGCTTGAGCAATTGATTGGTCAGGGCGCCGAAGTTGACGTCGGTACCATTCATCACGCGAGTGGCGGCAAGCACTTCGCCGGCTGGACGGCCGGGCATCATCAGCGGCATCCACTCGGCCATGGTGGCCTTGTCTTCGGTGTATTCCATGTCCGAGAACGCGTGGTGCTTACTCAGGATGTTGAAACGTTCCTTGAGGAAAGACACGCCGCTGTCACCCTGCACGAAGCTCAGGTGAGGGACCGGGCTGATGAACGATTTGCATGAGCCGAACGTGCCTTTGCGGGTCAGGTAGGACCAGAACTGCTTCGACACCTCGAACTGGGTATTGATGTGCACGGCTTTCTTGATGTCGACGGTGCCGTCGGCGGCCTGCGGCGTGTAATTAAGCTCACACAGCCCGGCATGACCGGTACCGGCGTTGTTCCACGGGTTGGAACTCTCCGCGGCACCGGAATCCATCAGCTCGACGACTTCCAGCTTGATTGCGGGGTCGAGCTCTTTGAGCAGTACGGCCAGGGTGGCACTCATGATGCCGGCCCCTACCAGTACTACGTCGACTGCTTCGTTATGCGCCATTTAACGCGTCTCCAAAATCTGCAGCACCAAATTGTCGGCATGGCTGCCAGGTGTTCCGGGGCGTGTCAGTGATGCCCCAGGTACTCATGGCCAGGATCTCCATGTCCGAATCTTCGCAATTTATCGCAACTTCGACGGACGCTACCGGCCGGGCCTATGAGCTACATGAACTCATTTCAGCGCGCGGGAGGCAATTCGACTTATGGTCGATACATCCGTTTGTGCAACCAAATCCGTAGCGGACAGGCTTCAGGCTCCGGTGTTCGAGGAGTACTCGGTCCTGTGTCGTTGGGCTGTTTCAGACGCTAATGGTGCATGTTCAGACGCAAAACTATTCATTTGCTCGCCACACTCTTGTGAAGTTGTGAAAACCCGTTTTTTTCACGCTCTTTTGAAGACGTGAACCTCAAAAAGGGCTGTCCCAGCCTGGCACCGTGCCTGGATCGCCTTCATGGAGTGCATGACAGGCAAAACGGGCAAACAGCTCAGTGACCGAGCGTAACGACAGCTCTGCAGATTCGCGAAAAGTAGGGGTTTTGCTCAGGAAACAGCAGCACGCCAGCTTCACTCGATCTGTGTGGGCGGCTCTCTGTGGGCGATGTCGAGGGTCAATACAGGCGCATTGACAATGTTGCGGGGCCCGATCAGGAGACGTCCTTATAATCGGGGGGAGATTGTAGCGAAGAAACGCAGGGAAATGGTCGTGTTTTATGACTTTTGTTCGGCGTCCGGTCAGGTGGTCAACATACGCGGCGCCCGCGCACGTGGCTGACGCTGGATCACCCGGGCACTTTGAGGCAGTGGCTGGTGCAACCAGTTGAGGCGGATCTCGTCGATTTCGACCCAGCCGTCCCCCATTGGCTGGAGGCTGCACTGCTTGAACGCCTGGCAGCGACCCTGGCGGTCGAGCAGGGCAAAACAGCGGTGCAGGGGGCGGGGGGCGAACAGCGAAATGAGAAAGCGCATGGCAAGATTCCTCCTGGGGTTGCCTGAAGGTTGGCATTGAGCGGTGACGGGACGGTGTATGAGCGATGACAGGTGTGTGACAGACAATGATTCCTGAATGCACTTCAGGCTTTTCCTTATTTGTGGCGCTGGTTCCCTGTCATGGCGCACAGCTATACTGCGACCTTGTTTGTGCCTGATTCTGGAGAGAAGAGCATGTTGCAACGCTTGTTGTTCGGTTTGATCGCTGTGACCAGTTTGACCCTCGTCGGCTGCGCCCACAGCCCGCAACAACTGAGCCCGGAGCCGAAGCTGACCACGCAGCTCGCGCCCGTTGGCCATGGCCAGCAGGTGGTGGTGCGGGTGGTGGATGGCCGTCCTTCGCCAACCCTGGGTACCCGCGGTGGCATGTACCCGGAGACCAGCGCGATCACCGTGCAAGGTGCGCAGATCCTGCCGAAGTTGCAGGCCCAGGCTGAAGCAGCCGTGCGTTTGCTGGGCTTCACCCCGGTTTCCAGCGCCAATAACGCGCCGCAATTGACTGTGACCCTGGCCGAGCTCAAGTATCAGTCGCCCAAGGAAGGCATGTACGTGACCGAGGCTACTATCGGCGCCACGTTCCGTTCCGATGTGCAGAATGCCAATCGTCGCTACAGCGGTCGCTACGGCGCCTCCCTGGACCAGCGTTTCGGCATGGCACCTAATCAGGAAACCAACACCAAGCTGGTCAGCGATGTGTTGAGCGATGCGTTGACGCGCCTGTTCAAAGACCCGACAGTGGGTCAGGTGCTGGGCCAATAAGCGTTCGCGAGATGGAAAAAACATGCCCGGGACCAGAAATGGACCGGGCATTTTTATGTCAGGCCGCCTGGGAATAGAAATCCAGCACGCTGATCCCCGTGAGCAAATCCGTCTCAGGCAAGTCCTCATGCTGATGCCCGCCCAATGCGCAATACACCAGCCAGTGGCGGTCCTGGACATTAAAGGACAGGCTTCCCACAAGGTTCTGCTGTTCTTCGCTTGGGGCGATCAGGTAGAGGCGATCCTGGTTTTCGGCGTGCAGCATGACGTTTTCCGTGTCGGTTTCGAGGGGCGCCAGACTGACCCAGTCAGATGACGTCGCCGTGACACAGAACAGCATTTGCTCAGTTTTTCGTTATTTGTCGGAAAGGTGGGGGCAGGTGGGCGGCCTTTCGGTAGAATCCGCGCCGCAGTCGTCGATCTGGCGACTTGCCATATCCGATTCGCCAGAGGTTCGTGATGTCGCTGCATTTGATGACGCTGTTTATCGCCCATCCCGCCAAGTTGATCAACCTGCTGGCCCTGCTGCTCGCCTTCCCGGGCAGCTGGCTGCTGCATGCCACCCGTCGCCGCGAGCAGCGCGCACTGGCCAGTATCGAGGCCCAGCGCCAGAGCCGGCCAAGCGTGGAGCCGACCCTGGATTGGGCGACCTTGCGCATGAACCGGTTTTTCTATCGCTTTGGTTTTGCATGCCTGGCGCTGGCGCTGGTCGTGTCGTGGGTCAGCACGCAGTTTTGAACCTCTAAGAGAAGATCGCGGCCTGCGGCAGCTCCTGCCTATAGGGGCAATCCGGCCTTGACCCGATACTGATTACGCACCGGCGTCGCATACTGCTGGATAAGGTACGGACGATGGTCCGCAGGGCATTCGTCCAGGCGCCGCTGCCACTCCTCCCGAGCCTTGGCCAGCTCATCCGCCGCGAATACCTTGGCCGCGTCTGGCACCTGCAGTTGCGGATCCGCGTCCTGCCATTGGGCGTAGGCCAGGTAATGCACCGGAAACAGCCGATACCCCCCGAGGATCTGCTTGTCCATCTCGATCGCCAATTGCTTGGTGTCGTCGAAGACCTGGGTGATGGGCGCTGCAAAGTTCACATGCACTCGGCCCTTGTACCCGGTGATTCCCTTGGCAATGCTGACATCATCCTCGCCCGGCACCTTGGTGTAGGTGCCAGTGGTGGCGCGTATGTACAGTTCGCGGGCCTTGGCCTGGTCGCAGGGGTCATATTCGTAGCTGATCGATACCGGAGTCAGGTTCAGAGACCGAATGACCTCGCCGAACGGCTCGTCCTTGCGGCTCATGTGAAACATCTTGAGGATCGCCGACTCGGTCCGGTCATCACCATCCTTGGCCCGACCTTCAGCCTGGGCGATCCAGATCGAGGCGCAGTCGTTGCGGATCGAGTGATTGATGTACGCCGAGAGCAACTGGTACGCCGCCATCTTTTCCCGGCGACCGGTGATCGAGCGATGCACGATGAAGCTCTTGTTCAGGCGCATCAGGTCGCTGACGAAGGGTTTCTGCAGCAGGTTGTCGCCAATCGCGATACGTGGGGTCGGCAGTCCCGCGTGGTACACGGCATAGTTGACGAAAGCCGGGTCCATCACGATATCGCGGTGGTTGGCGATGAACAGGTAGGCGCTGCCGGACTTGAATTGCTCGACGCCGCTGTAGGTGACGCCGTCGGTAGCACGCTCAATGGTGTGGTCGACATACACTTCGACTTTATCCTGCAGGCTTGCTACTGAATTCACGCCGGCGAACTCACGCCGCAACCGATGAGCTATAAGAGGTTTGAGCGCCCAGCCAAGGGCTCCGGCAAAGCGCGGGAAGCGGAAGTGGGTGAGGATATCTAGAAACGCCTTGTCGCTGAGCAGCCGTGCCAGCACCGCCGGGACTTCGCTGTCGTCGTAAGGTCGGATGGTATCGAATTCGCCCATCATGCTCTCTTGTTGGAAACGGCTAGGGTAAGTAAAGGTTTTGATCAAACCAACGGGGCACGGTCTGAAAAATAGACAGACAAAAATAGCCCTGCAAATAGACCGGCGATTATACGCACAAGTCACCTGGGAGACCGCGATGCTGGAAACCGAGCGCTACGAATGTCCATATTGTGGTGAGCAAGCCGAGGCTGTACTGGACTTGTCCGGTGGGGATCAGACCTATATCGAGGACTGTCCGGTGTGTTGTCGCCCGATAACCTTTGTACTGCAGACCGATGGTCAGGAATGGTTGCTGGAAGTCCATAGCGAAAACGAGTGAAAGGGGCATGACATGCAGCGAATCTACGAACCGGAAAACCTGATGGAAGGGGAGTTGCTGCAAGGCATGCTGGCCAGCGAGGGGATCGAGGCCCACCTGGTGGGGCGGGACCTGGTCGGAGGTACGGGAGAATTGCCCATCTACGGGTTGCTCGGGCTGTCGGTTGACAATGACCAGGCGGCCTACGCGCGTGAGCTGATCAGCGCTTACAATGCCGCGCTGCCGCTGCCCGGGGATGAACCGGAGAGTTTCCCCGGCACGCTGGTCTGTTAGGCTGGCGTTCGTTTGATCAAGAGTTGTGCTGCCCCATGTGTGGACGTTATGCCCTGTTTCGCTGGAACCCCGCCTTCGCGGCCCTGCCTGGTTTTCCCGTTGATCAGCAGGCCCAGTGGAACATATCCCCTACCGATTCGGTGCTGATGCTGCGCGCTGGCGCTGATGGCCAGCGCGAGTTGGCGCGCGCGCGC
This sequence comes from Pseudomonas sp. TMW22090, assembly GCF_022496665.1. Lineage (NCBI taxonomy): Bacteria > Pseudomonadati > Pseudomonadota > Gammaproteobacteria > Pseudomonadales > Pseudomonadaceae > Pseudomonas > Pseudomonas sp. TMW22090. Next base: position 427,838 of record NZ_SCFH01000006.1, on the reverse strand, counting down.
TGGGGGCTGACCCCGCCGTGGCTGACCGATCTTTCCCGCACGCCCGCGCATGCCCGAGCTGAAACCGTGGCCGAACAACCCATGTTCCGCGAAGCCCTGCGCCTGCGCCGTTGCCTGTTGCCGGCCAACGGGTTCTACGAATGGCGCGGCACCGCGCGCAAGCGTCCGTACTGGCTGACGCCGGGTGAGGGCGCGTCGCTGTTTTTCGCGGCAATCTGGGAGGCATATCCGGTGCAGGAACAGGTGTGGTTGAGTACGGCGGTGATCACGCAGCCGGCCGCGAGCCAGCGTCGGCCATTGATTCTGGATGCCGCCGGGCAGCAAGCGTGGCTCGATCCAGAGACGCCGTTGCATGCCTTGCAGGCCCTGCTGGCGAGCGAGCCTTCGCCCTTGCGCGAGCGGGTGCTGGCCAACCTCATAAACGATCCAAAGCTCAATGGCCCGGAGTGTTTGACGCCGGGTTAGGCGCTGCCATGGGCAATTTTCTGCTCGGGCTAGGACCTTTTCCTCAAATGAGCGTCTGTATGTCTGTTGTATCTGGCGCCGATGACATTCCGCGCCTAGGATACCGGCATGTTTTCAAGGAGCTTTTCGATGAACAAGACATTGGTTTTGTGTGCACTGAGCGCAGGTCTGCTGCTCGCCGGTTGTCAGTCGGTCAACACCACCAGCGGTGGCGCGGTAGGTGTTGAGCGCAAGCAGTACATGTTCAGCATGCTGTCGACCGACGAGGTCAACCAGATGTATGCCCAGTCCTACCAGAAGACCGTCGGCGAAGCGACCACCCAGGGCGTCCTGGACAAAACCAGCAATGATGCCAAGCGCGTCCAGGCGATTGCCAGCCGGCTGATCGCCCAGGCGCCGGTGTTCCGTCCGGATTCGGCGCAGTGGAAGTGGGAAGTCAATCTGATCAAGAGCGACGAACTCAACGCCAACTGCGGGCCGGGCGGCAAGATCATTTTCTACACCGGGCTGATCGACACGTTGAAGCTCACCGACGATGAAATCGCGGCGATCATGGGCCACGAAATCGCCCACGCCCTGCGCGAGCACGGGCGTGAAGCAATGTCCAAAGCCTATGGTATCGAGATGGCCAAGCAGGGCGCCGGTGCGCTGTTCGGCCTGGGCCAGGACAGCCTGGCGCTGGCGGACACCGTGGCCAACTACGGCATGACCTTGCCCAACAGTCGCTCCAACGAAAACGAGGCGGACCTGATCGGCCTGGAACTGGCCGCTCGGGCCGGCTACAACCCGAATGCAGCGATTACCCTGTGGAACAAGATGAGCAAGGTCTCGGAAGGCTCGCCGCCGGAGTTCATGAGTACTCACCCGGCTTCGACCAGCCGGATCGCTTCGCTGGAAGCAGCGATTCCGAAGGTGATGCCGCTGTACGAGAAAGCGCCGAAGTCTTGATAGTCATGGGGTGATGCCGCTGACGCCTTCGCGGGCTAGCGCTCCCACAGGTCCCGTGGTGGCCACGAATTTTGTGATCAACACCAACCCTGTGGGAGCAAGGCTTGCCCGCGATGAACGATAACGCGGTCTAGCGACCTACCTTGTCAAACCCACCCGCTGCTCTGCATCGCCTTGTACACCGCAACGATCGCCAGGATGAAGAACGCCGAAGCCGCCAGGCGGCGAATCAGGGTCAATGGCAGTTTTTCCGCGGCAAAGTTACCCGCCAGAACCACCGGCACGTTGGCAATCAACATGCCCAGGGTGGTACCAATGATTACCAGCCACAATTCCGGGTACTGCGCTGCGAGTATGACGGTGGCGATCTGGGTCTTGTCGCCAATCTCGGCGAGGAAGAACGCGATCAGCGTGGTCACGAACGGCCCGAACTTGCGTGCGGTGCTGGCTTCGTCGTCATCCATCTTGTCCGGCACCAGGGTCCACAGCGCAGTGGCGGCGAAGCTCGCGGCCAGGATCCAGTGCAGCATCGCATCCGAGAAGAAACTGCCGACCCATGCGCCCACTGCGCCGGCAGCCGCATGGTTGGCCAGGGTGGCAGCGACGATGCCGGCGATGATTGGCCAGGGCTTGCGGAAACGCGCGGCGAGAATGAGGGCGAGCAGTTGCGTCTTGTCACCGATTTCGGCCAAGGCAACGATTGCGGTTGGAACGAGTAGAGAGTCCAGCATCAGGGATTTTCCTAAGGGGCGGGTCGACACGGCTATGACACGTACAGCCTCCCCGCCCCGGGTAAGGTGTTCGTGTCATAGGTCTTGTCAAACCCTGAGGTCCGTCTGTGCGGACCTTGAGGTCGCATACGCCATGGTCTGAGGACCAAGTATGTTGACGTATGCCGGACGAGCGTGGCGCTCGTGGGAGACTACTCCCCTAGGACGGAGCGGATTCTGCCTAGGCAAATCCAAATGAGCAAGTCTCTTTTGGCAGAAAAGATTTCAGCCGCGCTTGGCGCGATAGATCCTGAAGCCCTGTCCTTCGGCCTTGATTGCACATACTCCAAGGTGCTCTTCGATCAGCGGCTGGTACTTCAGGAAGCTGTTGGCAACCAGGCGCAGTTCCCCGCCGTTTTTCAGATGTTTGGCCGCTTTTCGCAGCAAGTTCTCGGTGGCGAAGTAGTCGGTATGCACGCCCACATGGAACGGCGGGTTGCTCAGAATCGCGCTCAAACCCATAGGTGCAGCATCGATACCGTCACCGGTTATCACGTCTGCTTCAAGGCCGTTGGCGGCCAGCGTCAGCCGACTGCTGGCGGCCGCGAAGGCGTCCACGTCGAGCAGGGTCACCTGATTGTGCGGATAGCGGCGCTTGACCGCCGCCCCCAGCACACCGGCACCGCAACCAAAGTCCAGCAGATGACCGCTTGGCAACTTGTCGAGGTGCTCGAGCAGCAGCGCACTGCCGCGATCCAGGCGGCCGTGGCTGAACACCCCGGGCAGGCTGATGACGGTCAGCGGTCCTTCAGACAGGTCCAGCTCATAAGTCTGGGCCAGGCTTTCCAGGGATTTGGCCTGCGGCGCATCGGCCACGGTGACCAGCCACAGCTGGCAGTGGCGCGCGCTGTCGAGCTTGCGCGGTTTGCCAAAAGGATTGAGTTGCTTGGCGGCGCCTTCGATGCCGCTGCGCTTCTCGCCCACCAGGTACAGCTCGCGACCGGCCAGGCGCGAGGCCAGGGCGTTGAGAATGTAGTCGGTGAGGTCCTTGGATTTGGGCAGAAATACCACTGCTGTAGCGAACTCGTGCTCTGGCGCGGTCACCCCAAAGTGGCTGCGCCCGGCGAAGCGGGCATCGAGGGCTGCTTGATCGCCAGCGTGCCAGCACCAGCCGTGGGCATCGGGCAGGCGTCCCAGCAGATCATCGGCGGGCAACCCGGCGAGCAATACCGACCCCTGGAATAACTCGGCCTGACGAAGCAGTACTTCACTGCGCGGATCCATAATCTGCTCCCTGGAAAAAAGTGCCGCAGTCTATCAACTGACGACACGCAGCGCTTTACCGCTGAAGTATCCCTGCGAATTTTCCGTGAGTTGGCCGACGATCCGCTGGCGCGCTTCACGACTGCCCCAGGCGTTGTGCGGGGTGACGATCAGGCGAGGGATGTCGTCGGCCAGCAGTGGATTGCCTGCGGTCGGTGGCTCTACGCTGAGCACGTCGGTGGCCGCGCCGCCGAGGTGGCCGTTGCGCAAGGCGTCGGCCAGCGCCTGCTCGTCAATCAGGCCGCCTCGGGCCGTGTTCACTACAAAAGCGCCGGGTTTCATCGAGGCCAGTTCCGGGGCTCCAATGAAATGACGGGTGTGTTCGTTCAGTGGGCAGTGCAGGGTCAGGGCGTCGATCTGCGGCAGCAGCTCTGCCAGTGGCAGGCGATCCGGCCTGGCAGGGCGCCCCGGTATCTGGCCCAGCAGCACGCGCATGCCGAATGCCTGCGCCAGGCGGGCGACGGCGCCACCCAGTTCGCCATGCCCCAGCAAGCCAAGCGTCTTGCCTTCAAGCTCGACGATTGGATAGTCCAGCAGGCAGAACTGTTTCGCCTGTTGCCAGCGTCCTTCGCCGACGGCTTTCTGGTAGTCGGCCAGGCGGGTCGCCAGGTTCAGCAGCAACATGATGGTGTGTTGCGCCACCGAGGGTGTGCCGTATCCCTGGCAGTTGCACACGGTGATGCCGTGGGCGCGCGCGGCGGCCAGATCGACATTGTTGGTGCCGGTGGCGGCAATCAGGATCAGCTTCAGCTCGGTGCTCGCGGCGATGGCGGCTGCATCGATCACGGTTTTGTTGCTAATGGCGACAGTCGCGCCCTTGAGTCGCTCGGTCACCTGGTCTGGCGTTGTCTGGGCGAACAGTTGCAAGTCGCTGAAGCAATCGCGCAACGGTGCCAGGTCGAGGTCGCCCAGGTCCAGGGAAGGATGGTCGAGGAAAACTGCGCGGTGAGTGTTCGTCATCAACTGTACCTTTTGTGCATTGATCTGAAGGCGTAATCTGCCGAGCCTAACAGATGAAACAATCAGTTACTCATCGCAGGGCTGGCCTATACGCCGCTGGATTTCGCCAGGCCTGCCACTAAGGATTTGCGCATGTATTGGACAGAGTTCTTGACCGTTGCCCTCATTCACCTGCTCGCCGTGGCCAGCCCCGGTCCGGACTTTGCGGTGGTGGTGCGCGAAAGCGTGACCCACGGTCGTCGCGCCGGCACTTGGACTGCACTGGGGGTTGGCTCGGCGATATTCCTGCATGTGGGTTATTCGCTGCTGGGCATTGGGCTGATCGTGTCGCAATCGATCGTGCTGTTCAACGCCTTGAAATGGGCCGCCGCCGCTTACCTGCTGTACATCGGATTCAAGGCGCTGCGTGCGCAACCGGCCAAGCAGGTGACCGACGACCTGCACAAGGAAGCCGGTGAGCGCACTGCCCGTGGCGCCTTCACTTCGGGCTTTGTGACCAATGGTCTGAACCCGAAGGCCACGCTGTTCTTCCTGTCGCTGTTTACGGTGGTGATCAACCCGCACACGCCGTTGTCGGTGCAGGCTGGCTACGGCGTCTATCTGGCGGTGGCCACGGCGATCTGGTTCTGCCTGGTGGCGATGCTGTTCAGCCAGCAGCGAGTGCGCGCCGGATTTGCGCGCATGGGCCACTGGTTCGATCGGACCATGGGCGCGGTGCTGATTGCCATCGGGGTGAAACTGGCGTTTACCGAAATGCATTGAAGGAACTGGCGAGCGCCGCGCCATCTTGTCGCGGCCAATCCGTTACCCGGGTTGTTTCGACTGGCGCTGGCGGACGTAATCCAGAAACCCGTCCATGTCGCTGCTGCACAGCAACCGTGACGCAGTTTTCACCTCTTCCATCGGCCAGTCCCACCAGGCAGATGCCAACAGTTCCTGGCGCACGTCTTCCTCGAAGCGCCAGCGAATGTGCCGGCTGGGGTTGCCGCCAACGATCGCATAGGGTTCCACGTCACGGGTGACCACGGCCCCCGCAGCGACTACTGCGCCATGACCGATGGTGACGCCCGACAGGATCAGCACATTGGCGCAGATCCAGCAGTCGCTGCCGATTACCACATCACCCTTGGTCGGGCTGCAGCCGGGAATATCCCGTGCTTCGTCGATCATCAACGGGAACGGGTAGGTGCTGACCCAGTCGGTGCGATGCCCGCCGCCGAGCAGAATCTGCACGCCTTCGGCTATCGAGGTGTAGGAGCCGACCTTCAGGATCGTATCGTCACCAAACTCCATGACCTCGGGAATGCCATAGGTCCCCACGCCTATTTCATAGCGGGGGTAGCGCAGGCGAATTTTCTCTGGCGCCCGTTGCAGTTTTTCCAGGCGCTTGAGGTGCTTGCGGATTTTTCGTTGTTTGAGTTTTTCGAGAAATTTCATGACCAGGCCTGGAAACGGGGAGGGGCGCTCAGCGATGCAGCATCAGGCGTTTCAAACGGCGGAAGCTGGTTCGGTTCAGGTGACGCCAGGGAATGGAGCGCAACAGTTTCCAGGCTTCCTTCTTGTCTTCGACTACCGCGTACTTGAGGGCCTTGTTCACCAGTTGCGTGCGAGCGCTCTGGTACGCGGGGTGGTCCAGGTACGGCGCGATGGCTTCAAGGTCCGCCTGTAGCAGCACCTTGTACTTTCTCGACAGATTGTTGGGGTGACGGCGATAGCGGGTCACGCACACCGGCAGCTCATGCACCTCGTAACCCACGCGGGCGATGCGCAGGGTCATCTGGAAATCCTGGACCCGCAGGCTTGGCGCATAAAAGCCGGCACTGCGCATGGCGCTCATGCGATAAAGCGCAACCGGAGCACCGATCACCACGGCGCCGCTGAGCACCTTGTCGAAGTCGTAGGTGCGGATCTCGTCGCGTTGTTGCTGCTTGATGGTATTGCCGTCGCTGTCCATGTAGATGATCAGCGCCCCCACACAGCCAACTTGCGGGTGCTGGTCCAGGTAATCCACCCGGATGCGCACGGACTGCGGCAGCATGATGTCGTCCAGGTCCGGCGTGGAAACGTAGTCGCCCTTGGCATAACGCAAGCCGTGGTTGAGGGCCGCGCTGACGCCCTGGTTGGCCTGGGTATACAGCTGGAAGTCATGGGTTTGCTGCAATTGCCTGAGCATCGCGATGCTGTTGTCGCTTGAGCCATCGTCGACGATGATGACTTCAAAATTCGGGTAATCCTGAGCGAAGATGCTGGCGATCGCCTCTTCCAGGTATTTTTCCGCGTTGTAACAAGGCGCCACAATGGAAACCAGGGGCGCTTGTTTACTGGAGCAATCCAGAGGGTCGGTCACTTCAGTATTCATCGCTGTCATTGTGTCGGTAAAAGTGCATAGGCTCGCACGAAACCCTGCTGGCATCCATTACAAGTTGCCCGGCGCAGGCAATAAGCTTGGCCGCCAGAGGCTGTGGGTGATGGCGCAAAGCTAGCATTTGACCCTTCGATGAAATCATTCCTTTGGCTGATTTGATGCCCGGGCCGGCGCATTAGAGTGCTGCTTTCAGCCACGACCGTGCAGTCAGGAAAAGGGATTCTTATGTTGCAGACTCGCGTTATCCCCCCAGCCGAAGGCGCTTACCAATACCCGCTGCTGATTAAACGCCTGCTGATGTCGGGTGCCCGCTACGAGAAGACCCGCGAGATCGTCTATCGCGATCAATTGCGCTACAGCTACCCGACCCTGATCGAGCGCGTGGCACGGCTCGCCAACGTACTGACCGCCGCCGGCGTCAAGCCGGGGGATACCGTGGCGGTGATGGACTGGGACAGCCATCGCTATCTGGAATGCATGTTCGCCATCCCGATGATCGGCGCGGTGATCCACACCATCAACGTACGTCTTTCACCGGAACAGATCCTCTACACCATGAACCACGCTCAAGACCGCTTCGTGCTGGTCAACAGCGAGTTCGTGGGCTTGTACAACGCGATCGCCGGTCACCTGACCACCGTCGAGAACACCCTGCTGCTGACCGACTTGCCGGAAAAAACTGCTGACCTGCCCAATCTCGTGGGGGAATACGAGCAACTGCTGGCGGCAGCGAGCGCCCAATACGATTTCGAGGATTTCGACGAAAACTCGGTCGCCACCACCTTCTACACCACCGGCACCACCGGCAACCCCAAGGGCGTGTACTTCACCCATCGGCAACTGGTACTGCACACCATGGGGGTGTCGACCATCATGGGCGCCATCGACAGCGTGCGCCTGCTGGGCACCAATGATGTGTACATGCCGATCACCCCCATGTTCCACGTGCATGCCTGGGGCTTGCCGTACGTGGCGACCATGCTCGGGCTCAAGCAGGTTTACCCCGGTCGTTACGACCCGGAATTTCTGGTGGAGTTGTGGCGCAGGGAGAAGGTCACTTTTTCCCACTGCGTACCGACCATCCTGCAGATGGTCCTCAATGCCAAGGCCGCGCAGAACACCGATTTTGGCGGCTGGAAAATTGTCATCGGCGGCAGTGCCCTGAACCGGGCGCTGTATGAGGCCGCCAAGGCCAAGGGCATTCAGTTGACCGCAGCCTATGGCATGTCGGAAACCGGCCCGCTGGTGTCCTGTGCGCACCTCAACGACGAACTGATGGCAGGCACTGAAGACGAGCGCACTACTTACCGCATCAAGGCCGGTGTGCCGGGCCCGCTGGTGGAGGCGGCGATCGTCGACGCCGAGGGTAATTTCCTGCCGGCCGATGGCGAGACTCAGGGGGAACTGGTACTGCGCGCGCCATGGCTCACCGAAGGCTATTTCAATGAACCGCAGAAGGGCGCCGAGCTGTGGGCGGGCGGCTGGTTGCATACCGGCGACGTGGCGACCCTGGACACCATGGGCGTGATCGATATTCGCGACCGCATCAAGGACGTGATCAAGACCGGCGGCGAGTGGATTTCTTCCCTGGACCTCGAAGACCTGATCAGCCGACATGTAGCGGTACGCGAAGTAGCAGTGGTGGGCATCGCCGATCCGCAGTGGGGCGAGCGCCCGTTCGCCTTGCTGGTGATCCGCGAAGGCCACGTAATCGGGGCCAAGGAACTCAAGGAACACCTCAAGCCATTCGTGGAACTGGGACACCTGAGCAAGTGGGCGATCCCGAGCCAGATTGCTCTTGTTACCGAAATTCCCAAGACCAGCGTCGGCAAGCTGGACAAGAAAAAAATCCGCCTCGACATTACCGAATGGCAGGCCAACAACAGCACCTTCCTCTCGACGCTTTAAGCGATCCTGGCGTGCCCGAAAAGGCACGCCAGCCCCACCAAGCAAGCGCTTGGCTTGTGAAATCTGAATTTTCAGCCATTCTTCCCGTGCCGACAGTTGTCGGACTGGCGAAAGGACTGTTCCAGAGTGGCTGGCAGCTGCAAATCACACTTTAGAGGGATCAAGCTCTACTACCTGCTGGCTATAGTCCGCTCAAGGATTTTTAAGAACGAGCGCAAACGCACAAACGGGGCGATGCACATTGGATTGAATTCGGAACGCCCTGGCGTCCGGTCAGCCACAACGTTTTTAAAAGTACTCACTGCCATAACAATAATGCACATGGAGTAGCGTCGATGACATCAGTAAACCAGTTCTGGCGCCGGGCGAAATTGCCTTTGGCGGTCAGTCTTGCTTCTACGCTCGCCGGGCCCGCATTCGGCGTCAGTTTCAACATTGGTGAAATCGAAGGTCAGTTCGACTCTTCTCTCTCCCTGGGCATGAGCGTTTCCACCCAGTCGCCGAACAAGAACCTCATCGGGGTCAACAACGGCGGCCACGGGCTGTCCCAGACTTCCGATGACGGTCACCTGAACTTCAAGAGCGGCCAGGCCTTCTCGAAGATTTTCAAGGGTATCCATGACCTTGAATTGAAATACGGCGACACCGGTGTGTTCGTGCGGGGCAAATACTGGTACGACTTCGCACTGCAAAACGAAGACCTTGAATTCAAGAACGTCAGCAACGACAACCGCAAGGAAGGCGCCAAATCCTCCGGCGGCCAGATCCTCGATGCGTTCGTCTACCACAACTACTCCATCGCCGATCAGCCGGGCTCCGTGCGTCTGGGCAAGCAGGTAGTGAGCTGGGGCGAAAGTACGTTCATCGGCGGTGGCATCAACTCGATCAACCCGATCGACGTATCCGCATTCCGTCGTCCGGGTGCCGAGATCAAGGAAGGCCTGATCCCGGTCAACATGTTCTACGTCTCCCAGAGCCTCACCGAGAATCTCTCGGCTGAAGCGTTCTACCAGCTGGAATGGGACCAGACCGTCGTCGACAACTGCGGCACCTTCTTCTCCCAGCCGGACATCGTTGCCGATGGCTGTGACAGCAACCTGCGGGTGTTGAACAAACGCTCGACCATCCCGGCCATTGCCCTGGGCCCGTTGGCTGGTGCTGGCGTAGATGTCAACGAGGAAGGTGTGCTGGTCCGTCGCGGCCCCGATCGCGATGCGCGGGACAGCGGCCAATGGGGCGCGTCCCTGAAGTACATGTTCGATCCGCTGGACACCGAATTCGGTGCCTACTTCATGAACTACCACAGCCGTGCGCCGATCTTCAGCGCCACGGGTGCCCCGCAATCGGTGTACAACACCGCCGCGGGCCTGCCGGGTCCATTCGCTGCACTGGCACCTTTGCTGGTGGCGGGCAACTCGCAGTATTTCATCGAATACCCCGAAGACATTCGCCTGTACGGCTTGAGCTTCTCCACCACCCTGCCTACCGGTACGGCGTGGAGCGGTGAGATCAGCTATCGTCCAAACGCGCCGGTGCAGCTCAACTCCACCGACATCCTGTTCGCCGGTGTACGTCCATTGGGCGGCGCCCTGGGCAATGCTTCGCTGCTGACTGGCGTTCCTGGCCAGGACCTGCACGGTTATCGTCGCAAGGAAATCACCCAGTTCCAGACCACCCTGACGCACTTCTTCGATCAAGTGATGGGCGCCAGCCGTCTGACCCTGGTAGGTGAAGTGGGCGTGACTCACGTCGGCGGCCTGGAAAGCTCTTCTGACGTGCGCTACGGCCGCGATCCGGTCTACGGTCCAGGTGAACTGCCACCGACTGGCCCTGCCGGTACCGACACCTGCGCCAACATCCTCAACGCCAGCACCATCAACGGTGCAGGTGCTGGTTCGCCGCAGAACAACCGCAGTCGCAATTGCACCAACGAAGGCTTCACCACCGCAACCTCGTGGGGCTACCGCGGTCGTGCGATCTGGGAATACAACGACGTATTCGCCGGCGTGAACCTCAAGCCTAACGTGGCCTGGTCCCATGACGTGAGCGGCTACTCGCCTGGCCCAGGCGGTAACTTCGAGGAAGGTCGCAAAGCGGTCAGCCTGGGTGTTGATGCCGAGTACCAGAACACCTACACCGCGAGCCTGGCGTACACCAACTTCTTCGACGGCAAATACACCACTGTGGACGATCGCGACTTTGTTGCGCTCAGCGTCGGCGTGAACTTCTAAGCACAGTATTTTCAGGACGAACACACATATGAAAATAACAAAGAGTCTGTTCCAAGCCGGTGTTCTGGGACTTTCGCTGCTGGCGACCAGCGTCATGGCGGCGGTTCCCGCTGCCGAGGCGGACAAGCTGGGCAAGAGCCTGACACCGATGGGCGCCGAGATGGCGGGTAACGCCGACGGTTCGATCCCGGCCTGGAAACCCATGGCCAAAAATGCGGGCACAGTCGACAGCAAGGGCTTCCTGTCCAACCCGTACGGCAGTGAAAAACCGCTGTTCACCATCACCGCGCAGAACGTGGATCAGTACAAAGAGAAGCTTGCCCCGGGCCAGTACGCGATGTTCAAGCGTTACCCGGAAACCTTCAAGATGCCGGTCTACCCGTCTCATCGCGGTGCCACCGTGCCGGATGAAGTGTTCGCCTCCATCAAGAAAAACGCCGTCAACACCAAACTGGTGTCCGGTGGTAACGGCCTGGAAAACTTCGAGACTGCCGTCCCGTTCCCAATTCCGAAAACCGGCGTTGAGGTTATCTGGAACCACATCACCCGTTATCGCGGCGGCAGCGTGACTCGCCTGGTCACCCAGGCCACGCCACAGCCTAACGGCTCGTTCAGCCTGGTGTATTTCCAGGACCAGTTCGTGTTCCGCGACAAGATGAAGGATTACGATCCGGCGAACCCGGGCAACATCCTGTTCTACTTCAAGCAGAAAGTGACCGCGCCGGCACGTCTGGCCGGTGGTGTACTGCTGGTGCACGAAACCCTCGACCAAGTGAAGGAGCCGCGTTCGGCGTGGGTCTACAACGCCGGTCAGCGTCGGGTGCGTCGCGCCCCGCAAGTGTCTTATGACGGGCCGGGTACTGCCGCCGATGGCCTGCGTACCTCTGACAACCTGGACATGTACAACGGCGCGCCAGATCGCTACGACTGGAAACTCGAAGGCAAGAAAGAGATGTACATCGCCTCCGACAGCTACAAGCTCGACGATCCGAAGCTCAAGTACGTCGACATCATCAAGGCCGGCCACATCAACCAGGACCTGGCTCGATACGAGCTGCGCCGGGTGTGGCATGTGGTTGCAACCCTGAAGGAAGGTCAGCGCCATATCTACGCCAAGCGTGACTTCTACATAGACGAAGACACCTGGCAGGCGGCGGTGATCGACCACTACGACGGTCGTAATCAACTGTGGCGCGTTGCGGAAGCCCACGCCGAGAACTACTACGACAAACAAGTGCCGTGGTACGCCCTGGAAACCCTGTATGACCTGCAATCGGGTCGTTATCTGGCGCTGGGCATGAAAAACGAAGAGAAGTCGGCATATGATTTCGGCTTCACTGCCACCACCAGCGACTTCACCCCTGCTGCATTGCGTCAGGATGGTGTTCGCTAAGCTGTACTGAACAGAGGCCTCACCTTCTGAAAACGCCCCGACTGGCTCGGGGCGTTTTTTTGCCTATCGCTCCTGTAGGAGCGAACTTGCTCGCGAAAAACCTGAGGGCTCTGCGGGGAGTCAGGCAACCCGCGTCATCGTTTACGACCATCGTGAGCGAGCTCGCTCCTACAGGGCCTGTATGCATTCGGGCGTAGAGCTTGATGGCCTTTTTGTAGCCATTTGTAGCAATAACCTTCATTACCTCTTCGTTTACCGCTAGTCTGCGGACATCTGCAACGCCGCCACCCGCCATCAAACAAGAGCCGGCCATGACTGATCTGTCCCCCATCCCGGGCCCTGCAAGCGTTGCCGTCGCGGCACTGGACGGACGTTTTTTTCGCCCGCCGCTGCCTGATGGCCACGTGCTGCGGCCGCGTCTGTGCGAGCGACTGAGTGCCGGGCTTGGCGGCAGGCTGTTGCTGATCAGCGCCCCGGCAGGGTTCGGCAAGAGCTCCCTGGCCGTGGAATTCTGCCAAGGTCTGCCCGCGCACTGGCAGAGTCTGTGGCTTGGCCTGAGTCCGCGTGACAGCGACCCTGGGCGGTTTCTTGAGCGGCTGCTCGAAGGTCTCCAGGATTTTTATCCCAAGCTTGGCAGCCAGTCCCTTGGCCTGCTGAAAATGCGCCAGCGCCATCAGCCATTTGCTTTCGAGGAGTGGCTGGACGGCTTGCTCGATGAGCTGGCCGTGCACTTGCTGCCAACCGCTCCACTGTTGCTGGTGCTCGATGACTACCACCTGGCCCAGGGGCCGGTGCTCGACCGTTGCCTGCAATTTTTCCTCAATCATTTGCCTGACGGCCTGCTGGTGATGGTGACCAGCCGCCAGCGCCCGGACTGGCATCTGGCGCGCCTGCGCCTGTCCCGGCAATTGCTCGAACTGCACGAGCAGGACTTGCGCCTGACTCACGACGAAGCCCAGACCCTGCTTGATCGCCACAGCACCTCACTGCGCGGCGAAGCTCTGGAAAACCTCATAGAGCGCAGCGAAGGCTGGGTCGCTGGCCTGCGTTTCTGGCTGCTGGCCGCCTCCGAAGCGGGCAGTGACGGTGCATTGCCTCAGTCCCTGCATGGTGGGGAAGGGCTGATCCGCGATTACCTGCTTGAGGAAGTCATCGATTGCCTGCCCGCCGAAGTGCAGGCCTTCCTCTACGACACCGCCCCCCAGGAGCGCTTCTGCAGCGAACTGTGCGACGCCGTTCGCGAGGCTCACGACAGCGCAGAGATCCTGCGATTCCTGCTGGCTCACCAGGTGTTCCTGGTGCCCCTGGACGAGCAGGGCCACTGGTATCGTTATCACCATTTGTTTTCCGATCTGCTGCGCACCCGCCCCACCGCCCAGGCCATCGTGCCGGCAGCGAGCCTGCACCTGCGCGCATGCCGCTGGTTCAACGCCCAGGGGCTACTCGATGAAGCGGTGGAACAGGCGTTGCGTGCCGGTCACCTGGACGTCGCAGCGAATCTGGTGCAGAACCTGTCCGAAGAGCAGCTGCTGGCCGAACAGAACGTCGGTATGTTGCTGCGCTGGAAGATGGACTTGCCCGACAGCCTGCTGATCAGTACGCCGCGCCTGATCGTGCTGTACAGCTGGGCCCTGGGGCTGGCCTGCCAACTGGACGCTGCCGAAGAACTGGCCAGTCATCTGAGCCGCTTTCTGCCGGCCCCTTCGGCCACGGCGCAAAAGTCCATGCTGGCGCAGTGGCTGGCCCTGAGCGGGATTATCGCCCGCGGACGGGGCAACCGTGAACTGACCCTGCTGTATTGCACTGAAGCCCTGGAGAGCCTGCCGTCCAAGCGCTATGGCCAACGCTTGATGTGCCTGTCGACCTTGTCCAACCTGGCCATCGCCGACGGCGACCTGTGGCGTGCACGCGGGTTGAACCGCGACTCCCTGGAGCTGGCACAGCGGGTGGGTAATCCATTGTTCGAGGCGCTGGCGCATTACGACCGTGCCCGAGTGCTCCAGGCCCGCGGGGAAATCCTGCGGGCGCTGGATGAGGTGCGCCAGGGCCTGCAGCGCCTGCAAGGGCTGTCGCCGCAACGCCTCTATGCCGTTCGCGCACGCCTGACGTTATACGAAGGATTTCTATTGGCCATGCGCCTGCAGCCACAGGCTGCGCGCATTCGACTGCAGGCTGGCCTCAGCGAAGCACGAGCCTGCCGGGATATCAGCGTGTTGATCGGCCATTGCGTGATTGCCCGAATCGAAGGCAGCAGCGGCGAGTTTGCCAAGGCATTCGCCGAACTCGCCGAAGCCGAGCGCCTGATGCATATCTGGGACGTGCCGCCGATTTATTACCTGGCGATGATTACCCTGGTCAAATGCGAGCTATGGCTGGCCCAGGGCCGCACCGACCTGGCCGAAGCCTGGCTGGCGCGTCTGAGCCAGACCTACAACGGCGAAAACCCCGCTGCGCCGCCGGAATTTCATCCGCAACTGCCCTTGCATATCGAATTGCAGCAGGCTTTGCTGGAGGTCATCCAGGGCCAGTTGATGCTGGCCGAGGGGCGGTTGAACGCACTGCTGGAAAACGGCCAGCAAACCGGGCGGCAGATGCTCAGCGTCATGGTGCTGACCCAGAAGACCGAGCTGCTACTGGCCAGCAACCGCGAACCTGAAGCCCGGCAAAGCCTCACTCAGGCCCTCGATGCTGCGATTGGTGGCGTGGTGCAACCTTTCGACGGCTTGCTGAGCAAACATCCAGCCTGGTTGCGCGAGCAACTCCAGCACAATGCCAGGACCGCAGTTTGCGCCGCCCTGGCAGAGCATCTGCCCGCCATACCACCGCGCATAGCCTCGGAGCCATCCCACGCCTGCGAGCAACTGAGTGCCCGGGAACTGGCCGTCCTGAAGCTGATTGCCCAAGGGTGCTCAAATCAGGAGATCAGTGATCAGCTGTTTATTTCGCTGCATACGGTGAAGACGCATGCCAGTCATATCAACAGCAAGCTGGGGGTAGAGCGCAGGACTCAGGCGGTGGCGCGGGCGAAGGAGTTGGGTGTATTGGGGTGACGCTGTCGGGCCCGCCAGCCTGTGCCAGAATAGGCCATCCATTAATTTCAGGAACCACCATGGTCGCTGCCAGCCCCGCGCTCATCCGCGAAACCTTCCCCGTCGGCCCGTTGCAGTGCAACTGCACGATCATCGGCGATCCGATCACGAAAAAGGCCATCGTCGTCGATCCCGGTGGCAACCCTGAGTTGATCATGGCGCGACTCGACGCCCTCGGGCTCAAGGTGGTGAGCATCATCCACACCCACGCACACCTGGATCACTTCCTGGCTTCCGGTCAGATGAAAGAGAAAACCGGGGCGACCCTGCATCTGCACAAGGAGGACCAGTTCCTCTGGGACAACCTGGAGATGCAATGCCAGATGTTCGGCGTGCCTTACACGCCGGTACCCCCGCCAGATCGCTGGTTGGCCGACGATGAAGAACTGGCTTGCGGCTGTGGCGTGGCATTGCACACACCCGGTCACACACCCGGCTCTATGAGTTTCTGGTTTGCTGACGCTAAGCTGCTCATCGCCGGTGACACCCTGTTTCGTCGCGGGGTAGGGCGCACGGATTTATGGGGCGGGGATCAGGCCACCATCGTGCGGTCGATCAAGCAGCGCCTGTATACCCTCGATGAAGAGGCGACCGTGATCACCGGGCATGGACCGGACACGCGACTGGGTGACGAAATGCGGGAGAACCCGTTCGTGCGCGCCTGATGTCTGCCTGACGGAATTTTTATCGCGCAAAATGATCCAACGCCGGCAAAGGTTCAATGCTTAAGTCCGTTGCACCACAGAATGCAAAAAAAGTAGGAGCTCTTCATGTTCACCACGCCTCGTCTGATTATTGCCGCTACTGCCATCGCCGTGCTGTCTGGCTGCGCTTCGCCGAACCCGTATGACAACCAGGGTCAGGCCGATAGCGGTTCCCAGGGCATGAGCAAAACCGCCAAGTACGGCGGCCTCGGCGCTCTGGCCGGGGCGCTGGCGGGCGCCGCCATTGACCACAACAATCGTGGCAAGGGCGCGCTGATCGGCGCCGCCGTGGTAGGTGCTTCCGCTGCCGGTTACGGGTACTACGCTGATCAGCAGGAGAAGAAGCTGCGTGCGAGCATGGCCAACACTGGCGTGGAAGTGCAGCGCCAGGGTGATCAGATCAAGCTGATCATGCCGGGTAACATCACGTTCGCCACCGATTCGGCGAATATCGCCTCGAGCTTCTATCAACCGTTGAACAACCTCGCAGGCTCGTTGAAGGAGTTTAACCAGAACCAGATCGAAATCGTCGGCTACACCGACAGCACCGGCAGCCGCCAGCACAACATGGACCTGTCCCAGCGGCGCGCTCAGAGCGTGGCGACCTATTTGACGTCCCAAGGCGTCAGCAGTGCCAACCTCACAGCCCGTGGCGCCGGTCCGGATAACCCGGTAGCCAGCAACGCTGACGTCAATGGTCGGGCGCAGAACCGTCGGGTTGAGGTCAACCTGAAGGCGATTCCGGGCCAGCAATATGGTGGTCAGCAGCAAGGTAATGTTCAGCAGTACCCATAAGCGTTTGGCTGAATATCAGGTGTGAAAAAAGCCCCCGGACAATCACTCATCCGGGGGCTTTTTCATGTCGCGCGAAACCTGATTACTTCTTCAGGCCGTAATGCTCATCGAGCATGCCCGGTGCGTTTGGCGCTTTGGGCGCGTAATCGCGAGGCGGCTCCTGGTTGCGCGGCGGAGTCAGGCGCTCACGAGGCGCCTGGGCTGCATCGGCATGCAGGGCGGCGAGCAAGCGTTGGCGAGTCTGCTCATCCAGGGCAAGACGGTTTGCGCCATCGGCGAGATGATCCTGCACTTCCTGGTAACTCTGGGTCATTTTCTTGACCAGGGTCGCGGTGCTGTTGAAGTGGGTGACCACCTCGTTTTGATAACTGTCGAAACGTTCCTGAATATCATCCAGCTGACGTTGCGTGCTGTTAGGCGCGGCATTCGGCACCAGGCGAGCGATCAGGAAACCAATGGCGACACCCACAACCAGGGCAAGAGTCGGCAACAACCAAACTAAGAGCGAGTGTTCCACGAGTCCTTCCTCTATAAACGGCTTTGCTTTACGTTAACGGCTCGAACCTGCGCTGTATACCGCGATTCTCTCGCAGATAGATTGGCACAGACAAATTGCTAGACGAGTCGACCCGATTCGAGGTCACGGAGTTCCTTCCTTGCTTATGCGCGAAACCCCTGTAGTGATTGATGGCCCAGTCGGTGAACTGGAAAGTTTGTACCTGGATAATGAGCAGCCGCGCGGCATTGCGCTGATCTGCCATCCGAACCCGGTGCAGGGCGGCACCATGCTCAACAAAGTGGTCTCGACCCTTCAGCGCACGGCCCGCGACGCCGGTTTGGTGACCCTGCGCTTCAATTACCGGGGCGTAGGTGCCAGCGCCGGCTCCCATGACATGGGTACCGGCGAGGTCGATGATGCCCAGGCCGCCGCTGCCTGGTTGCGGGCGAAACATCCTGATCTACCTCTGACGCTGCTGGGTTTCTCCTTTGGTGGTTTTGTTGCAGCAAGTCTCGGCGGGCGCCTGGAAGCCCAGGGTGAACAGCTCAAGCATCTGTTCATGGTAGCGCCGGCCGTCATGCGCCTGGGGGATCAGGATCAGGTGCCGCTGCAGGGCGAACTGACGCTGATCCAGCCGGAAACCGACGAGGTCATCGATCCGCAACTGGTCTACGACTGGTCCGGGAAACTCCAGCGTCCCCATGAGCTGCTGAAAGTGGCAGAATGCGGACACTTTTTTCATGGCAAGCTGACCGATCTCAAGGATCTGATCCTGCCGCGTCTCTCGAACTGATTGCAGTCTGACAAGCGATAACCCATGACGACTCGTACCCGTATCCTCACCGGCATCACCACCACCGGCACGCCACACCTGGGCAACTACGCCGGCGCCATCCGTCCGGCGATCCTCGCCAGCCGTGACAGCAACGCCGATTCGTTCTATTTCCTGGCCGACTATCACGCCCTGATCAAATGCGATGACCCGTTGCGCATCCAGCGCTCGCGCCTGGAAATTGCCGCAACCTGGCTGGCCGGTGGCCTGGATGTAGAGCGCGTGACCTTCTATCGCCAGTCCGACATCCCGGAAATCCCCGAGCTGACCTGGCTGCTGACCTGCGTCGCCGCCAAGGGCCTGCTCAACCGTGCGCACGCCTACAAGGCCTCGGTGGACAAGAACGTCGAGAGCGGTGAAGACCCGGATGCCGGCATCACCATGGGCTTGTACAGCTACCCGGTGCTGATGGCCGCGGACATCCTGATGTTCAACGCGCACAAGGTGCCGGTCGGTCGTGACCAGATTCAGCACGTGGAAATGGCTCGGGACATCGGCCAGCGCTTCAACCACCTGTTTGGCCAGGGCAAGGAATTTTTCACCATGCCCGAGGCGCTGATCGAAGAAAGCGTCGCCACGTTGCCAGGCCTCGACGGTCGCAAGATGTCGAAGAGCTACGACAACACCATCCCGTTGTTCAGCAGCGCCAAGGAAATGAAGGACGCGATCTCGCGCATCGTGACCGACTCCCGAGCACCGGGCGAAGCGAAAGATCCGGACAACTCGCACCTGTTCACGCTGTTCCAGGCCTTCGCCACCCCGGCGCAGTCCGACGAATTCCGCAGTGAACTGCTGCAGGGCCTGGGATGGGGCGAGGCGAAGAACCGTCTGTTCCAGCTGCTGGACAGCGAACTGGGTGAATCCCGCGAGCGTTATCATCAACTGATCGAACGCCCGGCAGACCTGGAAGACATGCTGCAGATCGGCGCCAAGAAGGCCCGTGCCGTGGC
Organism: Pseudomonas sp. TMW22090; assembly: GCF_022496665.1. Taxonomy (NCBI): domain Bacteria; kingdom Pseudomonadati; phylum Pseudomonadota; class Gammaproteobacteria; order Pseudomonadales; family Pseudomonadaceae; genus Pseudomonas; species Pseudomonas sp. TMW22090. The sequence goes on along the minus strand of NZ_SCFH01000006.1, from coordinate 408,666 downwards.
CACGCCGTTCCTCAACGAGCTGCGTGAAGCGGTCGGTCTGCGCTCGTTCGTCGCCCAGACGCAAGTGGCTGCCACCACGAAAAAGAAAGCCACCAAGGCCGCGCGCTTCGTCAGCTTCCGCGAAGACGACGGCAGCTTCCGATTCCGCCTGCTGGCGGCTGATGGTGAGCAGTTGCTGCTGTCGCGCAACTTTGCTGACGGTAAAACCGCAGGTCAGGTAACCAAACAGTTGCAAGCGGGCCAGGCTCTGGACGTGCGCAGCGAAGACCTGAGCTTCAGCGTCTGGCTCGAAGGCGAGTGTGTGGCCGACAGCGCCACGTTCGCTGACGGCGCCGCTCGCGATGCCGGCATTGATGCGTTGCGGATCGCGCTGACCCCGGTTCAGGAATAAATCGACGGCTCGGTCCGACCAAGGGCTGATTGCCATTCCGACGGGCCGTCGCTACAGTGACGGCCCGTTTTTGTTGCCTTGCTAACGAATTATGACGCCTCTAGAACGATATCAAGCTGATCTGAAACGCCCGGAATTCTTTCATGATGCCGCGCAGGAAACTGCCGTGCGTCATTTGCAGCGCCTGTACGACGATCTGGTGGCGGCCTCGCAGAACAAACCCGGTTTTCTCGGGAAACTGTTCGGCAAGAAAGACCAGACCCCGATCAAGGGGCTGTATTTCTGGGGCGGCGTAGGTCGTGGCAAGACTTACCTGGTCGACACCTTCTTCGAAGCGCTGCCGTTCAAGGAAAAGACCCGCACCCACTTCCACCGCTTCATGAAGCGCGTGCACGAAGAAATGAAGACCCTGGGCGGCGAAAAAAACCCGCTGACCATCATCGCCAAGCGTTTCTCGGACGAGTCCCGGGTGATCTGTTTCGATGAGTTCTTCGTCTCCGACATCACCGACGCCATGATCCTTGGCACGCTGATGGAAGAGTTGTTCAAGAATGGCGTGACCCTGGTCGCGACCTCGAACATCGTGCCTGACGGCCTGTACAAGGACGGCCTGCAGCGTGCGCGTTTCCTGCCGGCCATCGCGCTGATCAAGCAGAATACCGAGATCGTCAACGTCGACAGTGGCGTCGATTATCGCCTGCGCCACCTCGAGCAAGCGGAGCTGTTCCACTTCCCGCTGGACGAGGCGTCACACGAAAGCCTGCGCAAGAGCTTCCGCGCCCTGACGCCGGAATGCACCGCAGCGGTCGAGAACGACGTGCTGATGATCGAAAATCGCGAAATCCGCGCCTTGCGTACCTGTGACGACGTGGCCTGGTTTGACTTCCGCGAACTCTGCGACGGCCCGCGCAGCCAGAACGACTACATCGAACTGGGCAAGATCTTCCACGCGGTATTGCTCAGCGGCGTCGAGCAGATGAGCGTCACCACCGACGACATCGCCCGGCGCTTCATCAACATGGTCGACGAATTCTACGACCGTAACGTGAAGCTGATCATCTCCGCCGAAGTCGAGCTCAAAGACCTCTACACCGGCGGTCGCCTGAACTTCGAGTTCCAGCGCACCCTCAGCCGCCTGCTGGAAATGCAGTCCCATGAATTCCTGTCCAGGGCGCATAAGCCTTAAACAGATCTTCAGCTTATAAAAAGGGCCTGCAATTGCAGGCCCTTTTTGATTTTGTGCTGAAGAAAAACGCGAAGGCACTGCAAACCCTGTGGGAGCGAGCGTGCCCGCGATGGCGTCGTGTCAGGCAGTATTCATTGCGCTGACAAATCGCTATCGCTGGCAAGCCAGCTCCCACAGGTCTTGTATTTTTCTCGGGGCTACGCTGCCTGCTGAAACTGCTGCCGATACTGATTCGGCGACAGATCCGTGTGTTGGCGAAACAAGCGGGCGAAGAAGCTTGCATCGTCGTAGCCCACCTCGTAACTGATGGTCTTGATGCTTTTGCGGCTGCCGGACAGCAGCCCCTTGGCGGTTTCAATGCGCAGGCGTTGCAGGTAGTGCAGTGGTTTGTCGCCGGTGGCGGTCTGGAAGCGGCGCATGAAGTTGCGGATGCTCATGCCGTGTTCGCGGGCAACGTCTTCGAAGCGGAATTTGTCGGCGAAGTGTTCTTCGAGCCAGTGCTGGATCTGCAGGATGATTACGTCCTGATGCAATTTTTGTCCGCCGAAGCCGATGCGGCCGGGGGAGTAGCTGCGCTGCACTTCATAAAGGATGTCCCGGGCCACGGCTTGTGACACGTTGGCGCCGCAGAAGCGTTCGATCAGATAAATGTACAGGTCGCAGGCTGAGGTGGTGCCGCCGGCGCAGTACAGGTTGTCGGCGTCGGTCAGGTGCTTGTCCTGATTGAGCTGGACCTTGGGGAAGCGTTCGGCGAAGGCGTTGAAGAAGCGCCAGTAGGTCGTGGCTTCCTTGCCGTCGAGCAGCCCGGCTTCGGCGAGCCAGAATACGCCGGTCGCCTCGCCGCACAGCACGGCGCCGCGGGCATGTTGCTGGCGTAGCCACGGCAGGACTTGCGGGTAGCGCTGGCAAAGCGTCTCGAAGTCGTCCCAGAACGCCGGCAGGACGATGATGTCGGCGTTTTCCAGGCCGCCGTCCACCGGCATGATGACATCACTGAAACTGTTCACTGGCTTGCCATCCGGGCTGACCAGACGAGTCTCGAAGGCCGGGACGAGACCATGGCCGAGCTGTTTGCCATAGCGCAGGCTGGCAAGGTGGAAGAAATCCTTGGCTTGCATGAGGGTGGAAGCGAAAACCCGGTCGATAGCCAGGATGCTGACGCGCCTTAGAGGCGTGGAGGCTTGGTTGGACATAATTCAACTTTATTTTTATAAGGGAAAGTGGTCACCAGACGGCTGGATCGTCTTATTTTTTGTCTGATGTGTCCAGTGTCCTGTGTCGAAGCCGAGGCATAGTCTCTGAAGGTCCCATCCTTCCAACAATAACGACAGGTGCCGCATGATCCCCAGAACCTTGTTCAGTTCCGAGCACGAACTCTTTCGCGACAGCGTTCGATCGTTCCTCGATAAGGAGGCGGTACCGTTTCATGCGCAATGGGAGAAACAGGGCTACATCGACCGTAAACTCTGGAACAAGGCGGGGGAGGCGGGGATGCTCTGCTCGCATCTGCCGGAAGAATATGGCGGGCTGGGGGCGGACTTCCTATACAGCGCGGTGGTCATCGAAGAAGTGGGTCGGCTCGGGCTGACCGGTATCGGTTTTTCTCTCCATTCGGACATTGTTGCGCCATATATCCTGCACTACGGCAGCGAGGCGTTGAAGCACAAATACCTGCCGAAACTGGTCTCTGGGGAAATGGTCACGGCGATTGCCATGACCGAGCCAGGAGCTGGCTCCGACTTGCAGGGGGTCAAGACCACTGCGGTGCTGGATGGCGACGAGTATGTGATCAACGGCTCCAAGACTTTCATCACCAACGGCTTTCTGGCTGACCTGGTGATTGTCGTGGCAAAGACCGATCCGAAAGCCGGCGCGAAGGGCACCAGTCTGTTTCTGGTGGAGGCCGATACGCCTGGCTTCGACAAGGGCAAGCGCCTGGAGAAAGTGGGCATGAAGGCCCAGGACACTTCGGAGCTGTTCTTTCAGGACGTGCGCGTGCCCAAGGAAAACCTGCTGGGGCAAGCAGGGATGGGTTTTGTCTATCTGATGCAGGAATTACCCCAGGAGCGGCTGACGGTGGCTATTGGCGGCCTGGCCTCGGCTGAAGCGGCGCTGCAGTGGACGCTCGACTACACCCGTGAGCGCAAGGCATTCGGCAAGGCCATTGCGGACTTCCAGAACACTCGTTTCAAGCTGGCGGAAATGGCCACTGAAATTCAGATTGGCCGGGTCTTCGTTGATCGCTGCCTGGAATTGCACTTGCAGGGCAAGCTGGATGTGCCGACGGCGGCGATGGCCAAATATTGGGGTACCGACCTGCAGTGCAAGGTGCTCGATGAGTGCGTGCAGTTGCATGGCGGCTACGGGTTCATGTGGGAATACCCGGTGGCCCGGGCGTGGGCGGATGCGCGAGTGCAGCGCATTTATGCCGGAACCAACGAGATCATGAAGGAGATCATTGCCCGGTCGCTTTGATGTTGCGGTGACTGTCAGGCCGCCATCGCGGGCAGGCCACGCTCCCACAGGAATAACCGAACCTGTGGGAGCGTGGCTTGCCCGCGATTGGTTTTAAGGATTAATCAAGGTGCAGGATTCGGGTGATCCTTGTGTATCGCCTCAATCCCTTCAAGCACTTCATCCGACAGCTTCAGCTCGAAGCTGGCGATGTTGCTCTCCAGTTGCTCCAGGGTTGTGGCACCAATGATGTTGCTGGTCACGAACGGCTGTTGGTTGACGAACGCCAGTGCCATTTGCGCAGGGTCCAGGCCGTGCTCACGGGCCAATGCCACGTATCGGCTGCAGGCCGCTTCCGACTGCGGGTTGAAATAGCGGCTGAAGCGGCTGTAGAGGCTCAGGCGGCCTTTTGGCGGGCGGGCGCCACCTTCGTACTTGCCCGACAGGAAACCGAACGCCAGCGGCGAATAGGCGAGCAGGCCGCATTGTTCGCGGATGGCGATTTCCGCCAGGCCTATCTCGAAACTGCGGTTGAGCAGGTTGTAGGGGTTCTGGATCGACACGGCGCGCGGCCAGCCACGGGCCTCGGCCAGCGCCAGGAAGCGCATGGTGCCCCACGGGGTTTCATTGGACAGGCCAATGTGGCGGATCTTGCCGGCCCGGACCTGCTCGTCCAGCGCTTCGAGGGTGTCTTCCAAGGGTGTGAGGTTGGCTTCGGTCTGGTGCTTGTAGCCCAGCTGGCCGAAGAAGTTGGTGCTGCGCTCCGGCCAGTGCAGTTGGTAAAGGTCGATGTAGTCGGTCTGCAGGCGCTTGAGGCTCGCATCTACGGCTTCGGTGATGTGCTGGCGGTTGTGCCGCAGGTTCTTGTCGCGGATGTAGTCGATCGTATTGCCGGGGCCGGCGATCTTGCTGGCCAGGATCCAGTCGGCGCGATCGCCGCGGCTTTTGAAATAATTCCCTATGTAGCGCTCTGTGGTGGCGTAGGTTTCGGCTTTGGGTGGCACCGGGTACATCTCCGCGGTGTCGATGAAATTGATCCCGGCGCCTTTGGCCCGTTCGATCTGTGCGAAGGCTTCAGCCTCGCTGTTTTGCTCGCCCCAGGTCATGGTTCCGAGGCAGATCGCGCTCACGTTCAGATGGGTCCGGCCTAGCTGTCGATAGTCCATCAGGTGCTCCTTGGGCAAAACAATCATAAAAGCAGGTTGAAATATTTTTCGCAATCTGCATAATTGCGCACCTCTTTCTGCAGTGGAAGTGATGCGCCGCCGCCGAAGAATCTTGCCGTTGAACGGACGCGCCGACCCGAGCCCCCGAAAGCGTCTGTATCCGGCTGCCTTTGACTTGTCAAAGTACGCACTATTCAGTAAGATCCGCCGTCTAATTTACAGGGCGGCCCCTGAGGCTATAAAGAATGAAAACTTTTACTGCTAAACCGGAAACAGTACAGCGCGACTGGTTTGTCGTCGACGCTGCAGGTCAGACCCTGGGTCGTCTGGCCACCGAAATCGCGAGCCGTCTGCGTGGCAAGCATAAAGCTGAGTACACTCCTCACGTTGACACCGGCGACTACATCGTCGTTATCAACGCCGAGCAGATTCGTGTAACCGGTGCTAAAACCACCGACAAAATCTACTACTCCCACTCCGGTTTCCCGGGCGGCATCAAGTCGATCAACTTTGAAAAGCTGATCGCTAAAGCCCCTGAGCGCGTGATCGAGACCGCGGTCAAAGGCATGCTGCCTAAGAACCCGCTGGGTCGCGACATGTATCGTAAGCTGAAAGTCTATGCGGGCGCTGTACACCCTCATACTGCTCAGCAGCCCCAAGAACTGAAGTTTTAACGGAATAGTTCATTATGTCGGCGACTCAAAATTACGGCACTGGCCGTCGCAAGACCGCAACCGCACGCGTTTTCCTGCGTCCGGGTACTGGTAACATCTCCATCAACAACCGTTCGCTGGATAATTTCTTCGGCCGCGAAACTGCCCGCATGGTAGTTCGTCAGCCGCTGGAATTGACTGAGACTGTCGAGAAGTTCGACATCTACGTCACCGTGATCGGCGGTGGTGTAAGTGGTCAAGCTGGCGCAATCCGCCACGGTATCACTCGCGCTCTGATGCAGTACGACGAAACCCTGCGTGGCGCTCTGCGCAAAGCTGGCTTCGTGACTCGCGATGCTCGTGAAGTTGAACGTAAGAAAGTTGGTCTGCGTAAAGCGCGTAAGCGTCCGCAGTACTCGAAGCGTTAATTCGCTTCCACGTTCAAAAAAGAACGCCCAGTTCCTCACGGAGCTGGGCGTTTTTTTATGGCCGCGATTTATCAAAGAATTGCTCTGTGACAACTTGCCACAGCCGCAGAGGCCCTATACTGCAAGGCTTGGCAGTGGAGCTCTTGGGTAATTACCTTGTCAGAATTGGGGCTTTTCATTACCATTCGGCAAAATTTTTATAAGTACATAGATTTACTTAGTAGATGCCTGATTTAACAGGCCACAAAGCTGATGGGAGAGGACTGAATGAGCAATGACGGCGTGAATGCAGGCCGGCGTCGCTTCTTGGTAGCAGCCACATCCGTGGTGGGTGCTGCAGGAGCGGTGGGGGCTGCGGTCCCGTTCGTGGGGTCATGGTTTCCCAGTGCCAAGGCGAAAGCCGCAGGTGCACCGGTGAAAGTGAATGTCAGCAAAATCGAACCAGGTCAGCAGATGATTGCTGAGTGGCGCGGTCAGCCGGTGTTCATCGTCCGCCGTACCGAGGAAATCCTGGGGAATCTGAAGAAGATCGAGGGCCAGTTGTCTGACCCGACCTCCAAGAACTCGACACAACCGACCTATGTCGACCCGGAAACGCGTTCGATCAAGCCAGAGGTACTGCTGCTGATCGGGATCTGCACGCACCTGGGTTGCTCGCCGACTTTCCGTCCGGAAGTGGCTCCCGCAGATCTGGGCAAGGATTGGGTAGGTGGTTATTTCTGCCCTTGCCACGGTTCCCACTACGACCTGGCTGGCCGCGTCTACAAGTCGCAACCTGCGCCTTTGAACCTGCCAGTTCCCCCGCATTCCTATGAGACCGATGAGATCATTGTCGTCGGCGTCGATACGGAGAACGCGTGATGAGCAAGTTCATGGATTGGGTGGATGCGCGCTTTCCTGCCACTAAAATGTGGGAAGACCATCTCAGCAAGTATTACGCTCCGAAGAACTTCAACTTCTTCTATTTCTTTGGCTCCCTCGCACTGCTCGTTCTGGTCAACCAGATCGTCACCGGTGTCTGGCTGACCATGAGCTACACCCCGTCGGCGGAAGAAGCCTTTGCCTCCGTCGAATACATCATGCGTGACGTCGAGTACGGCTCCATCCTGCGTCTGTTGCACGCGGTGGGTGCCTCGATGTTCTTCATCGTGGTCTACCTGCACATGTTCCGTGGCTTGCTCTACGGTTCGTATCAGAAGCCGCGGGAGCTGGTGTGGGTCTTCGGCATGCTGATTTACCTGGCGCTGATGGCTGAGGCCTTCATGGGCTACCTGCTGCCTTGGGGCCAGATGTCCTACTGGGGTGCCCAGGTGATCATCTCGCTGTTCGGTGCGATCCCGGTCATCGGTGACGACCTGACCCAGTGGATCCGTGGTGACTACCTGATTTCCGGCATCACCCTGAACCGCTTCTTTGCGCTACATGTCGTGGCCTTGCCGATCGTGATTCTTGGTCTGGTGGTGCTGCACGTCCTGGCGCTGCACGAAGTCGGGTCGAACAACCCGGACGGCGTGGACATCAAGAAACACAAAGACGAAAACGGCGTACCGCTGGACGGCATTGCCTTCCACCCGTACTACACCGTGAAAGACATCGTCGGCGTGGTGGTGTTCCTGTTCATCTTCTGCTCGATCGTATTCTTCTTCCCGGAAATGGGCGGCTACTTCCTGGAGAAGCCGAACTTTGAAGTGGCCAACGCCTTCAAGACCCCAGAGCACATTGCTCCGGTCTGGTACTTCACTCCGTTCTACGCGATCTTGCGCGCGGTTCCAGACAAGCTCCTGGGCGTAATCGCCATGGGTGCGGCCATCGCGGTGCTGTTCGTGCTGCCGTGGCTGGATCGCAGTCCGGTCAAGTCGATGCGCTACAAGGGCTGGCTGAGCAAGATCTGGCTGGTGTTGTTCTGCGTGTCGTTCGTGATCCTGGGCATCCTCGGTGTCCTGGCTCCGACTCCGGGCCGTACCTTGCTGTCGCAGGTGTGTACCTTCCTGTACTTCGCCTACTTCATTCTGATGCCTTTCTACACCAGGCTCGAGAAGACCAAACCGGTTCCGGATAGGGTGACTGGCTGATGAAAAAGCTATTTGCTGTACTGATTCTTGCTGCATTGCCTGTGCTGTCCTTTGCCGCTGAGCACGGCGGTCCAGAGCTGGAAAAGGTCGACATCGACGTTTCCGACAAGGCTGCCTTGCAAGACGGCGCGCGTACGTTCGCCAACTACTGCATGGGTTGCCACAGCGCCAAGTTTCAGCGTTACGAGCGAGTTGCCGACGACCTGGGTATCCCGCATGACTTGATGCTCTCGAACCTGGTGTTCACGGGTGCCAAGATCGGCGACCATATGAGCATCGGCATGCAACCGGCAGATGCCAAGACCTGGTTCGGTGCGGCACCGCCCGACCTGACCCTGGTCGCCCGCGTGCGTGGCACCGACTGGCTCTATGGTTACCTGAAGTCGTTCTACGAAGATCCTGCGCGCCCTTGGGGCGTCAACAACAAGGTCTTCCCGAACGTCGGCATGCCTAACGTGCTGGTCGGCCTGCAAGGTCGCCAGGTTGTCGGCTGCAAGCAGGTGCAGATCGTCGAGGACGGCAAGAAGCAATACGACCCTCTGACGGGTACGCCGCTGACGCATGAAGCATGTGATCAACTGACCATCGTGCCGAAAAGTGGGGCGCTGACTGAAGAGCAGTTCGATGAGAAGGTCAAGAATCTGGTAACCTTCCTCGCTTACTCGGCTAACCCGGTTAAGCTGCAACATCAGCGCATCGGTACGTACGTATTGCTGTACCTGGCGTTCTTCTTCGTATTCGCTTACCTGCTCAAGCGCGAATACTGGAAAGACGTGCACTGATAACGCTTCAAGCAATTGCTGTTAATCGCGCGCGCCCAAGGGCGTCTCTGAAGATGTAACGTATCTGGTTATCCAGAGGTTACGGAGAGGCGCCCTCTGGGCGCGCTCGTTTTTTCCGCTTTCGAAATTTCAACAAGCGAGGAGGACCGCCATGGGCGTGACCAATCGGTTGGCCTGTTACTCCGACCCCGCCGACCACTATTCCCACCGGGTACGCATCGTACTCGCAGAGAAGGGTGTCAGCGCCGAGATCATTTATGTGGAAGCGGGTCGCCAGCCGCCTAAACTGATCGAAGTGAACCCTTACGGGAGTTTGCCCACCCTGGTTGATCGTGACCTGGCGTTGTGGGAATCGACCGTAGTGATGGAATATCTGGATGAGCGTTACCCGCACCCGCCGCTACTGCCGGTTTATCCCGTGGCGCGTGCCAACAGCCGTCTGCTGATCCAGCGTGACTGGTGTGGCCTGGTGGATCTGATCCTGGATTCGCGGACCAAGGAAGCAGCCCGCGTCGTGGCCCGCAAGGAGCTGCGCGAGAGCCTGACAGGCGTGTCGCCGCTGTTCGCGGACAAGCCGTTTTTCCTCAGTGAGGAACAAAGTCTGGTGGATTGCTGCCTATTACCAATACTCTGGCGCTTGCCGATTCTGGGTATTGAATTGCCGCGGCCTGCGAAGCCGCTGCTTGATTATATGGAGCGCTCGTTTGCGCGTGAGGCTTTCCAGGCGAGTCTGTCTGGTGTCGAACGCGATATGCGCTAAGGCTTAAGGAGCCGCTATGAACTCCAGTCGACCTTATCTGGTCCGCGCGCTCTATGAGTGGATTGTAGATAACGATTGCACCCCGCACATGCTGGTCAATTCCGAGTACCCATCGGTGCAGGTGCCTCAGGGTTTTGCCAGTGAAGGACAGATTGTCCTGAACGTATCGCCGGCAGCCGTGCGGCATTTGCACATGGACAACGAAGCGGTCAGCTTCGAAGGGCGCTTCGGTGGCGTGCCGCACACCCTGTACGTGCCTATCGCATCGATCCTGGGCATTTACGCTCGGGAGAACGGTCAGGGCATGGTGTTTGATCTGGAATCGCCTATGGAAGACGAGGAAGAGATCGAGCCGGATGACGATGTTCCGCCGCCCGACAGCGAGCCGCCGCGACCAAGCGGAAGGCCGAGTTTGAAGGTGGTGAAGTAATAAAAAAGGCGATCCGGATGGATCGCCTTTTTTATTACTTCACCACTCTCAAACCCGTAGGAGCTGCCGAAGGCTGCGATCTTTTGATTTTTCCAAAGATCAAAAGATCGCAGCCTCGTTTCACTCGACAGCTCCTACAGATCGTGGCGCATCAATCGATGTACTCGAACAATTTGACAATCTTCTGCACGCCAGACACGCCTTGCACCAGATTGGTCGCCTGGGCCGCTTCCTGCTTGGTCAGCAGGCCCAGCAGGTAGACGATGCCATTCTCGGTGACAACCTTGATGCGCGAGCCCGGAATGCTCGCATCGGTCAGCATCTGGGTCTTGATCTTGGAGGTCAGCCAGGTGTCGTTCTGGCGAGCGAGGAAGCCTGAAGGTGGCAGTACCTGCAGTTCGTTATGCACTGTCTTCACGCGCTGGACCGAAGAGGCGGCCTGTTCGGCCTTGGCCTTCAGGTCTGCGGTAGGCGTTTGCCCGGCCAGCAATACCACGCCGTTGAAGCTGGTGACTACGATGTGCGAATCGTTGTCCAGGGCGGGGTCGGCCTTGGCGATGTTCACGCCGACCTTGGTTTCGATCAGGGTGTCATCGATCTTGCTGCCGAAGGTGCGGGTCCCGCGGTCATCATTAATCGGCGCCTCACGGCTGGCGTTAACCACCGAAGTGCAGCCGCTGATACCGAGGCATAGTGTCAGGGCCATCAGGCCTAGGCGATTAGGGGTCATTCTTCACTCCCGAACAGTTGGCTGTCGATCAAGTCGCAGAGGCAATGGATCGCCAGCAGGTGGACTTCCTGAATACGTGCAGTGACGTTGGCCGGGACGCGGATCTCGACGTCCTCGGGCAGAAGCAGTGATGCCATGCCACCACCGTCGCGGCCCGTCATTGCTACGACAATCATTTCGCGATCATGTGCGGCCTGGATCGCTTGAATAATATTGGCCGAGTTGCCGCTGGTCGAAATCGCCAGCAATACGTCGCCTGGTTGGCCCAAGGCGCGGATCTGCTTGGAGAAGATTTCGTTATAGCTGTAGTCGTTGGCGATCGAGGTGATCGTCGAGCTGTCGGTGGTCAGCGCAATGGCTGGCAGGCTGGGGCGCTCGCGTTCGAAGCGGTTGAGCAGCTCCGAGGAAAAATGCTGGGCGTCACCAGCAGAGCCGCCGTTGCCGCAGGACAGCATCTTGCCCTCGTTGAGCAGGGCGTTGACCATCACCTGGCTGGCTTGCTCGATGTGCGGTGCAAGTACGTCCATCGCCATTTGCTTGGTGTCGATACTGGCCTGAAAAAGCTGGCGAATTCGGGATTGCATGTCCATCTGTGTGACCTTAATTAGCGCGGCTACCTGGCACAGGAATGTGCAGCCCGCAAAGCAAAGAGCAAAAGTGTTGGGTGGAAGTGTGCGGTTCAGCGCGCAATCGATCAGCTGTCGAAGGCATTTTGCAACCAGTTCAACTGATCGAGATTGCTGTCGATGGCAATCACGTCGAAACGGCAAGGGGAATTGGCCCAGCGCGACTCGCGCTGAAGAAAATACTGCGCGGCAAAAATCAGCTTCTGCCGTTTGCGCTCATCGATGCTATCGAGCGCGCCACCCCATTGAGTGTTTTTTCTGTAGCGGACTTCAACGAATACTACTGTATCGCCATCGAGCATGACCAGATCAAGCTCGCCGCGTTTGCATAACCAGTTCTGCGCCAGCAGGCGCAGACCCTGTTGTTGCAGATGCTCGAGCGCATGGCGCTCGGCATCCTGACCGCTTTGTCGGCGTGTCCTCTCGGGCATCAGCGCGAGGTGTCCGGCAGGCGCTGGACCTGGCCATTGACGAACTGCGCCCACGGCAACTGACGTTCGACGCGCTGGTTCTGAGTCATGCCCAGGCTGCCCGACTCACCCTCGATGCGGCTGTCCGGCAAAGCCTTGAGCTGCCCCAGGCGAGGTGCCAGGCGGTAGGCATCGGCGCCCATCGCATACAGGCGTCCCAGGCTGCCGGCGGCTTGTGGCCATTGGGCGGTAACCTGTTTGCGCAGCGGATCGTTGACGTCCAGCAACCATGGGGTTTCGCAGAACCGCACGCCATTCATATCGTTGTACTGGTTCACATCGCCGCTGGCACTGTACACGTGGGACGTGGCGTAGACCGGCACGTCACCCGCGTACTGGAAGTTCAGGGTCGGCTTGATCTGCTGGGCTTGCTGCGGAGTTGCCGCCAGGAAGATGAACTCGATGTCCTGGCGACGCGAAGGCTGGGCGGCGACCTGCGAACCTATCGTGGTTTGCAGGCTCTTGGCACGACCTTCGCTCTGACGCAGCTGGAACATGTCGGCAATCTGCTGGGCCAGTTGCACCGGCTGGTCAACGCGTTCGGTGGCGACGATGCTGCCGCCGTTGGCTTGCCAGTCCTGGCTGAACGCTCGCAGTACACGGTCGCCCCACTCGCCTTTGGGCACCATGATGGCGGCGCGGGTCAGGCCGTCGGCGCGAGCGCGGCGGGAGACTTCCCGGGCTTCGTCTTCGGCTGCAAGCCCAAACTGGAACAGTTGGGCCGGACCCTGGGTGCCTTCACTGTAGTTCAGGGCCAGGGTGGTGATCGGCAGTTGCGCACGAGTGCTGAGTTGTTTGACCAGCGGCTTTTCCAGTGGCCCCACGACCAGTTGCACGCCGTCGGCCTGGGCCTTGCGATAGAACTCGTCCAGGGAGGTCAGGCGCGAGCTGTCATAGAACTCGATGGCCGGCGGATTCTGGCCGGCTTGCTGTGCCTGGTAGTGCGCGGCCATGAAGCCTTCGCGCAGCGCCTTGCCGACAGCGGCCAGCGGGCCGTCCTGTGGCAACAGCAGGCCGATCTTGCCCAGGGGCTGGCTGGCCAGTTCCTTGAGCTTGGTCAGGGGGATTGGCAGCTGGATGGCTGCCGGGTGCTTGGGGTTCTGGGCGCGCCAGTTGTCGATCGCGGCCTGCTGTTGCTCCAGGGTGCCCGCGGTCTTGACGGCCAGCGCCAGGCTCATCCAGCCGCCGAGGTCATCGGTGGAGGTGGGCTGCAGTTGGTCGGTTGGCAGCGAAGCGATCAGGGTCCAGATCGCTTCATGGTTCTTGCCGGCGGCTTCGCCTTCGAGCATGGGTGCGATGAAAATGCGCTCCCGTGCAGCCGCCAATGCCTGTCCGTCGGCTTCAAGCGCGCGGGCATGCACGGTGCCGGTACGCACCTGTTGTTCGACCGGCAGTTCGCTCAGGCGCTGCAGGCTCGGATGGCTCAATGCAGTCAGTGCTGCCTTGGGCTGATTGCGCACCATCGCCAGTTCTGCGGCCAGCGTGCTGGCGAACACCTGCTGTCCAGGCTTTAGTTGTTCCACCGGTACTTGCTGGAGGATTTGCGCCGATTGGCCGGCGTTACCCTGGCGATAGGCCAGGTCGGCGGCGCTCAGGCGCAACAGCGCAGCTTTTTCCGGGTCTTTGCTCTGGGAAGCCTGCTCGAGCAGTTGCTCGATACTGGCATCCGGAGTCCGTGGAAGGTCGCCAAGGCTGGAGGAGGGCGAGCTGGCGCAGGCCGCCAGCAAGGCAGCGAGGCAGAGGGCAGTGAACAGCCGCAGGCAAGCGATCATGTAGTGTTCCTGATACTCGATCAAATTAGCGTGGAATTGTACCCAAGCACTGGCCGGGGCGCGATGTTACTGGCGTGAATCGATCAATTTAGCTCATGCAAATGTTGCAGCAAGGCACCGAAGGCAGGAAAACCTGCAGTGGCAGACGCCTGTCGCCGACGACGCTACGCGCTACAATGGCGACTTTTAACGATCATGAGGTGTGCGCTTTGACTGCTCCAGGTGCTTTGAATTCCGCTGCTGGCTCGCTTTATGTGGTGGCGACGCCCATCGGCAACCTGGACGACATCAGTGCGCGCGCCCTGAAGATCCTCCGTGATGTGGCCTTGATTGCCGCCGAAGATACCCGGCACTCCCAGCGCCTGATGCAGCACTTTGGCATTCCAACGCCGCTGGCGGCCTGTCATGAGCACAACGAACGGGATGAAGGTAGCCGCTTTATTACCCGGTTGCTGGCGGGCGATGATGTGGCGTTGATATCCGATGCCGGCACGCCGTTGATTTCCGATCCGGGCTATCACCTGGTGCGCCAGGCACGCGCAGCGGGCATTAATGTAGTGCCAGTGCCAGGTGCCTGTGCATTGATTGCGGCATTGTCGGCTGCGGGCCTGCCGTCGGACCGCTTCATCTTTGAAGGGTTCCTGCCCGCCAAGGCAGTAGGGCGCCGGGCCCGCCTGGAGCTGGTCAAGGAAGAGCCGCGCACCTTGATTTTCTATGAAGCGCCACACCGTATCCTGGAGTGTCTGCAGGATATGGAGCTGGTGTTTGGTGGTGAGCGTCCGGCCTTGCTGGCCCGGGAGATCACCAAGACGTTCGAAACCCTCAAGGGGCTGCCCCTGGCCGAGTTGCGCGAGTTCGTCGAGTCCGACAGTAATCAGCAGCGGGGCGAGTGCGTGGTGCTGGTGGCAGGTTGGTCCGTGCCTGAAACCGAAGAGGCAGTCAGCAGCGAGGCCATGCGCATCCTCAATCTTCTGCTCGAAGAAATGCCGCTCAAGCGTGCCGCCGCGCTGGCTGCGCAAATCACTGGTGAGCGCAAGAATGTGTTGTATCAGGTTGCGCTGGATAAACAGAAGGGCGAGTGAAAACCCGACGCGCAGGAGTGGCCAAAGGCTTTTAGCGCTTGTTCTTCGGTCGCTGTCCCGTTAACCTTCTCGGCGGAGAGTCGATCGGACAGTCGCTGCCCTCTATGAAAATTAGGGGGGGGAGGAAAGTCCGGGCTCCATAGGGCGAAGTGCCAGGTAATGCCTGGGAGGCGTGAGCCTACGGAAAGTGCCACAGAAAATAACCGCCTAAGCGCTTCGGCGCCGGTAAGGGTGAAAAGGTGCGGTAAGAGCGCACCGCACGTCTGGCAACAGTTCGTGGCTAGGTAAACCCCACTTGGAGCAAGACCAAATAGGGTCCCAAGGCGTGGCCCGCGCTGGGACCGGGTAGGTTGCTAAAGATGTCCAGTGATGGCCATCGTAGACGAATGACTGTTCAAGACAGAACCCGGCTTACAGATCGACTCTCCACCTTTTTCCCCTCCCTGTTTGCAGCATTGGACAGGGCGCAGGCAGTAACGCTTTTCCTCCTTCCAGAAACCTCAGCAGAAGCACTTTCGTAATACCAAAAAAATCTTACTCTTAACAAACTACTTTAACTTCCGGGCGCAGCCTTCAGTGCTGGTTCAAGTTATTGAGCAAGATTATGCGTCAGATTCTCGTTGCCCCCCCCCTTTTGCGCTCCTAAATCACAGTTATGTAAGACTTTTCCTTTACTGCGCGCCTTGACGGTGTGGTAGCCGCATTCCTATAGTGTGCGCAAGTGGCGGAAAGTGGCATGAAGTGGGTTTTTTGAGCTCAAAACGCTAAAATTTGGAGAAACGCTGACGTGTTTCGCGGAGCTAACGCTATCAGTCTCGACGCAAAAGGCCGTCTCGCTATGCCGAGCCGGTATCGCGACGAGCTCGTTTCGCGTAGTTCCGGGCAGTTAATCGTCACGATCGATGCCGTTGATCCCTGTTTGTGTGTCTACCCCCTCGATGAGTGGGAAATTATTGAAACCAAATTGCGCGCACTGCCTTCGCTTCGCGAAGAAAACCGCCGCCTGCAACGTTTACTGATCGGTAACGCCGTCGACCTCGAGCTCGATGGCAGTGGTCGTTTTCTGGTTCCGCCGCGTCTGCGTGAATATGCCAAGTTGGATAAGCGCGCGATGTTGGTAGGCCAACTGAACAAGTTCCAATTATGGGACGAGGATGCCTGGGATGCGGTTTCTGCCGCTGACCTGGCTGCTATTCAACAACCGGGCGCCATGCCTGATGAACTGCGTGATTTAATTCTGTGACTATTGATAGCGGCTTCAACCACATCACCGTACTGCTTGACGAAGCCGTGGAGGCTCTCGCCGTACGTCCTGATGGCTGCTATCTGGACGGTACGTTCGGACGCGGCGGACACAGCCGTTTGATCCTCAGCCAGCTGGGTCCCGATGGCCGGTTGCTGGGATTCGACAAAGATCCTCAAGCGATTGCCACCGGGCAAACGCTGGCGGCCGAAGACGGCCGCTTTGTCGTTGTGCAGCGCAGCTTTGCAGAGTTGGGCTCGGAAGTGGCCGAGCGCGGCCTGGCCGGCAAGGTCAGCGGCATTCTGCTGGACCTCGGGGTGTCTTCCCCGCAACTTGACGACCCTGAGCGCGGTTTCAGTTTCCTCAACGACGGCCCGTTGGACATGCGCATGGATCCTTCGCGAGGGATCAGCGCTGCCGAGTTCGTCAACACCGCGCCGGTGGAAGAGATTGCCCGGGTGTTCAAGGAATACGGCGAGGAACGTTTTTCCGGACGCATGGCTCGCGCGGTCGCTGAACGTCGCGATATCAAGCCATTCGAGCGCACCGGTGACCTGGCTGAAGTCCTGAAAGTCGCCAACCCGGCATGGGAGAAGGGTAAGAACCCGGCCACCCGTGCTTTCCAGGGCTTGCGTATCCACGTCAACAACGAGCTGGGCGACCTGGAGGCTGGCCTCGAAGCCGCCCTGGAGTGCCTGGAAATCGGCGGCCGCCTGGTGGTGATCAGCTTTCACTCCCTGGAAGACCGCATCGTCAAGCTCTTCATGCGCAAGCTGGTGAAAGGCGAAGCGGACAACCTGCCGCGCAACCTGCCGGTGCGGCATGTGGCCTTCGAACCTAAAATCAAAGTCCATGGCAAAGCGCAGTCCGCCTCCGAGGCCGAACTCAAAGCCAACCCACGTTCCCGTAGCGCCGTCATGCGTGTCGCGGAGAAGTTGCGGTGAGCAAGCTTTTCGCCAAGCCACTTCCCGGCGGAAGCTTTTTCATGCTGCTGCTATTTGTCGGCGTGCTCGTGTCGGCTATCGGCGTGTCCTACAGTGCCCACTGGAACCGCCAGTTGCTGAACTCGCTGTACAACGAATTGAGCGTGCGCGACAAGGCGCAGGCGGAGTGGGGGCGGCTGATTCTCGAGCAGAGTACCTGGACCGCACACAGCCGAATCGAAGTTCTGGCCTCCGAGCAACTGAAGATGCGCATTCCCGGCGCAGCTGAAGTGCAAATGGTGGCGCCATGATGAAACTCGAGGGCGCACTGTTCCCATGGAGGTTTCGCCTGGTACTGGGCTTGCTCGGCGTCATGGTCGCGGCGATCTGCTGGCGTATCATTGACCTGCAAATCGTTGATCGTGCGTTCCTTAAAGGCCAGGGCGATGCGCGCAGCGTTCGTCACATTCCCATTCCGGCTCACCGTGGTCTGATCACCGACCGTAACGGCGAGCCTTTGGCCGTCAGTACGCCGGTCACCACGCTGTGGGCCAACGCCAAGGAAATGCAACTGGCCAAAGAAAAGTGGCCAGCACTGGCAGCGGCTCTGGGCCAGGACCCGAAAGCCCTGAGCGAGCGTCTCGAAGCCCAGGCCAACAAGGAATTCATCTACCTGGTGCGTGGCCTGACCCCGGAGCAGGGGCAATCGGTACTCGACCTGAAAGTACCCGGCGTCTATGGCATCGAAGAGTTCCGGCGTTTTTATCCTGCCGGTGAAGTCACCGCGCACATGGTCGGGTTTACCGATATCGACGACCACGGGCGCGAAGGTGTCGAGCTGGCCTATGACGAATGGCTCGCCGGTGTCCCGGGCAAGCGCCAGGTCATCAAGGACCGGCGCGGCCGACTGATCAAGGATGTACAGGTCACCAAAAACGCCAAGGCCGGCAAGCCCTTGGCGTTGTCCATTGACCTGCGCCTGCAATACCTGGCCAACCGCGAGCTGCGCAACGCAATCATCGAGAATGGCGCCAAGGCCGGCAGCCTGGTGATCATGGATGTGAAGACGGGCGAAATCCTCGCCATGGTCAACCAGCCAACATACAACCCGAACAACCGTCGCAACCTGCAGCCGGCGATGATGCGCAACCGCGCAATGATCGACGTGTTCGAGCCGGGTTCGACCATGAAAGCGATTTCCATGAGCGCCGCGATTGAATCTGGGCGCTGGAAGCCGACCGATACCGTCGAGGTCTATCCAGGCACCTTGCAGATCGGTAAATACACCATCAAGGACGTATCCAAGTCCGAGGGCCCGGTACTCGATCTGACCGGCATCCTGATCAACTCCAGTAACGTCGGCATGAGCAAGATCGCCTTCGACATTGGCGGCGAAACCATTTTCCGCCTGGCGCAGAAAGTCGGCCTCGGCCAGGACACCGGGCTGGGATTTCCGGGCGAGCGCGTCGGCAACCTGCCGAACTACCGCGAATGGCGCAAGGCTGAAACCGCCACGCTGTCCTACGGCTACGGTATTTCCGTGACCGCGATCCAGTTGGTGCACGCGTTTTCGGCGCTGGCCAACAACGGTCGCCTGGCGCCGCTGACGCTGATCAAGACCGACAAGGCGCCACAGACCACCCAGGTATTGCCCGAGACAGTCGCGAAGACCATGCAGACCATGCTGCAACAAGTGATCGAAGCCCCGCGCGGCGTGTTCCGTGCACAGGTCCCGGCTTATCACGTGGGCGGCAAGTCGGGTACTGCGCGTAAAACCTCGGTGGGCACCAAGGGCTATGCCGAGAATTCCTACCGTTCGCTGTTCGCCGGCTTCGGCCCGATGAGCGACCCGCGTTACGCAATCGTTGTAGTCATCGATGAACCAAGCAAAGCCGGTTACTTCGGCGGCCTGGTATCGGCGCCGGTGTTCAGCAAAGTGATGTCCGGGACCTTGCGCCTGATGAACATCACTCCTGACAACCTGCCTCCGGTCCAGCAGGCCAATGCCACCCCGGCTGTTCCGCTGAAAGCCAATGGAGGGCGCGGCTGATGTCTCTAAGTCTGAACAAGATATTCGCCCACGCCGGTCGTGATCTGCTGATCCGCGAACTGACCCTTGATAGCCGCAATGTGCGGGCTGGCGACCTGTTCCTGGCCGTGCCCGGCGGCAAGTTCGACGGCCGTGCGCACATCGGCGATGCCTTGCAGCGCGGCGCCGCCGCCGTGGCCTATGAGGTTGAAGGCGCCACCGTGCTGCCGATCACTGACGTGCCGCTGATTCCGGTCAAGGGCCTGGCAGCGCAGCTGTCGGACATCGCCGGGCGATTTTATGGTGACCCGAGCCGCCACCTGAACCTGATCGGCGTCACTGGCACCAACGGCAAGACCAGCGTTACCCAACTGGTCGCGCAAGCCCTGGACCTGCTCGGTCAGCACTGCGGCATTGTTGGCACCCTGGGCAGCGGTTTCTACGGCGGCTTGGAGAGCGGCCTGCACACGACGCCAAACCCGATAGCCGTACAGGCGACCCTCGCCGACTTGAAGAAAGCCGGGGCCAAGGCCGTGGCCATGGAAGTGTCCTCCCACGGCCTGGATCAGGGGCGAGTGACGGCGCTGGCGTTCGACGTGGCGGTGATGACCAACCTGTCCCGCGATCACCTCGATTACCACGGCACCATGCAGGCTTACGGTGAAGCCAAGGCGAAGCTGTTTGCCTGGAATGACCTGAAATGCCGCGTGGTGAATCTCGACGACGAGTTTGGCCGCCAGCTGGCCGCTGACAAACGCGAGTCGCGACTGATCACCTATAGCCTCGAAGACGCCCGCGCCTACCTTTATTGCCGTGAAGCGCATTTCGACGACGAAGGCGTGCGCGCCACGCTGGTCACGCCTCAGGGCGAGCATCACTTGCGCAGCACATTGCTCGGCCGGTTTAACCTGAGCAACGTGTTGGCCGCAGTCGGCGCCTTGCTCGGCCTGGATTACGCGCTCGACGAAATTCTAAAAGTGCTGCCGAAACTCGAAGGCCCGGCCGGTCGCATGCAGCGCCTGGGCGGCGGCACTCAACCGTTGGTGGTGGTCGATTACGCCCACACACCGGATGCGTTGGAAAAAGTATTGATGGCCCTGCGCCCGCACGCCAAAGGGCGCCTGTTGTGCCTGTTCGGCTGCGGCGGTGACCGTGATCGCGGCAAGCGCCCGCTGATGGCTGAAGTGGTGGAACGTCTGGCGGACGGCGTGCTGGTCACCGATGACAACCCGCGTACCGAAGACCCTTCGGTGATCTTCGACGACATTCGTGCCGGTTTCAGCGCTGTGGATAACGTGACCTTCGTTGCCGGTCGTGGCCAGGCAATTGCCCAGCTGATTGCCGGCGCCTCGGCCGATGACGTCATCGTGCTGGCGGGCAAAGGCCACGAGGACTATCAGGAAATAAACGGCGAACGTCAGCCGTTCTCCGATCTGGTCGAGGCCGATCGCGCCCTGACCGCATGGGAGGTGGCCCATGCTTGAAGCCTTGAAATTGAGCGAACTCACCGGCGCGCTGAACGCCCGCCTGGTCAGTGCCGATGCGAGCTTCAACGGCGTCAGCATCGACAGCCGCGCGATCCAGCCGGGCCAGCTGTTCGTGGCTCTGACCGGTCCGCGGTTTGACGGGCACGACTATCTCAATGACGTCGCCGCCAAAGGCGCAGTAGCGGCATTGGTCGAGCGTGAAATCGCCGACAGCCCGCTGGCGCAACTGGTGGTCAAAGACACCCGCCAGGCCCTCGGTCAACTGGGCGCGATCAACCGTGTCGCGTTCACCCAGCCCGTGGCGGCCATTACCGGTTCCAGCGGCAAGACCACGGTCAAGGAAATGCTTGCAAGCATCTTGCGCACCCGTGGTCCCGTGCTGGCCACCCGCGGCAACCTGAACAACGACCTGGGCGCCCCCCTGACCTTGCTCGAACTGGCGCCGGAACATACCGCTGCCGTAATCGAACTGGGTGCTTCGCGTCTCGGCGAAATTGCCTACACCGTTGCGATGACCAAGCCCCATGTCGCCGTGCTCAATAACGCCGGGACTGCCCACGTGGGTGAGTTTGGCGGGCCGGAAAAAATCGTCGAGGCCAAGGGCGAGATTATCGAAGGGCTGGATGCCGACGGCGTCGCTGTGCTCAATCTCGATGACAAGGCTTTTGAAATCTGGAAGACCCGCGCAGCCGGTCGCAAAGTACTGACCTTTGCCCTGAGCAATGTCGCGGCCGACTTCTACGCCAGTGACCTGGACCGCGACGCTCGCGGCTGTCCGGCGTTCAACCTGCACAGTCCCGACGGTGTGGAGCGTGTTCAACTGAACCTGCTCGGCACCCATAACGTCGCCAATGCCATGGCTGCCGCAGCCGCTGCCCATGCGCTGGGTGTATCCCTGTCCGGCATCGCCACCGGCCTTGGCGCGGTGCAACCGGTCAAGGGGCGCACCGTTGCGCAGCTGGCCAGCAACGGCATGCGGGTTATCGATGACACTTACAACGCGAACCCCACCTCGATGTGCGCCGCCGTTGATATACTCGCCGGCTTTTCCGGCCGCACCGTTCTGGTGCTCGGGGATATCGGCGAGTTGGGTGACTGGGCGGAGCAGGGACACCGCGACGTGGGCGAATACGCCCGCGGCAAAGTCAGCGCGCTTTACGCTGTTGGGCCAATGATGGCCCATGCCGTTAACGCATTTGGCGAGCACGCCCGTCACTTCAGCACTCAGGCTGAACTGATCCAGGCCCTCGGCGCCGAGCAAGACACCAACACCACCATTTTGATCAAGGGCTCGCGCAGCGCTGCGATGGAAAACATCGTTGCCGCTTTGTGCGGGTCCAGTTTGGAGAAACATTAATGCTGCTGCTGCTAGCGGAGTACATGCAACAGTTCTACAAAGGCTTCGCGGTCTTCCAGTACCTGACCCTGCGCGGGATTCTCGGTGTGCTGACCGCGCTGGTCCTTTCGCTGTGCTATGGCCCGTGGATGATTCGTACCCTGCAGAAGCGTCAGATCGGCCAATCGGTTCGTAACGACGGTCCGCAATCGCACCTGTCCAAGTCGGGCACCCCGACCATGGGCGGCGCGCTGATCCTGTCTTCGATCGGCGTTAGCACCTTGCTCTGGGCTGACCTGAGCAACCGCTACGTCTGGACCGTATTGCTGGTGACCCTGCTGTTCGGCGCGATCGGTTGGGTGGATGACTACCGCAAGGTGATCGAGAAAAACTCCCGTGGCCTGCCGAGCCGCTGGAAATACTTCTGGCAGTCGGTATTCGGCCTGGGCGCGGCGATCTTCCTGTTCATGACCGCCACCACGCCTGTGGAAACCACGCTGATCCTGCCGATGCTCAAGGACTACAGCATTCCATTGGGCGCAGGCTTCATTGTCCTGACCTACTTCGTCATCGTCGGCTCGAGCAATGCGGTCAACCTGACCGACGGTCTCGATGGCCTGGCGATCATGCCGACAGTGATGGTCGGTGGCGGGCTGGGGATCTTCTGCTACCTGTCGGGTAACGTGAAATTCGCCGAATACCTGCTGATTCCTTATGTGCCGGGTGCCGGTGAACTGATCGTATTCTGCGGCGCGCTGATCGGTGCGGGCCTGGGCTTCCTCTGGTTCAACACCTATCCGGCACAAGTCTTCATGGGTGACGTCGGCGCGCTGGCGTTGGGCGCTGCCCTGGGCACCATCGCGGTCATCGTCCGTCAGGAAATCGTCCTGTTCATCATGGGCGGTGTGTTCGTGATGGAAACCCTGTCGGTGGTCATCCAGGTGGCCTCCTTCAAGTTGACCGGCCGCCGGGTGTTCCGCATGGCACCCATACACCACCATTTTGAACTCAAGGGCTGGCCCGAGCCGCGCGTGATCGTCCGATTCTGGATCATCACCGTGATTCTCGTACTGGTTGGCCTTGCCACCCTGAAGCTGAGGTAGAACGAGTGTCTCTGATCGCTTCTGGCCACTTCCGCATCGTTGTCGGCCTCGGCAAGAGCGGCATGTCCCTGGTTCGCTTCCTGGCGAACCGGGGCACGTCGTTTGCTGTCGCCGACACGCGGGAAAATCCACCGGAACTGGCCACGCTCAAGCGTGACTATCCGCACGTGGAAGTGCGTTGTGGCGAGCTTGACGTCGAGTTCCTGTGCCGTGCCGACGAGCTCTACGTGAGCCCCGGCCTGGCGCTGGCGACCCCGGCTTTACAAGCCGCCGCCGCCCGTGGGGTGAAATTGTCCGGTGACATCGAGCTGTTCGCGCGTAACGCGAAGGCACCGATAGTCGCCATCAGTGGTTCCAACGCGAAAAGCACCGTCACCACCCTCGTCGGCGAGATGGCCGCAGCGGCCGGCAAGCGCGTGGCGGTCGGCGGGAACCTGGGTACGCCTGCGCTGGACCTGCTCGCCGACGACGTCGAGCTGTATGTCATGGAACTGTCGAGCTTCCAGCTGGAAACCACCGACAATCTCGGCGCTGAAGTGGCGACCGTGCTCAACGTCAGCGAAGACCACATGGACCGCTACAGCGGCCTGCCGGCCTATCACCTGGCCAAGCACAGGATCTTCCGCGGCGCCCGCCAGTTCGTGGTCAACCGCCAGGATGCCCTGAGCCGTCCGCTGATGGGCGAAGGCCAGCCATGCTGGACCTTTGGCCTGAGCAAACCTGATTTCAAGGCATTCGGTATCCGCGAAGAAGACGGCGAGAAGTACCTGGCCTTCGAATTTCAGAACCTGATGCCGGTGCGCGAGTTGAAGATTCGCGGTGCCCACAATCAATCCAACGCCCTGGCGGCATTGGCGCTGGGGCACGCCGTGGGCCTGCCGTTCGACGCGATGCTGTCGAGCCTGCACACCTTCGCCGGCCTTGAACACCGATGCCAATGGGTCCGCGACCTGGATGGCGTGGGCTACTACAACGACTCCAAAGCCACTAACGTAGGTGCCGCACTGGCAGCCATCGAAGGCCTGGGCGCCGATATCGACGGTAAGGTCGTGCTGATCGCCGGTGGCGACGGCAAAGGGGCCGAATTCACCGACTTGCGCGATCCGGTGGCGGCCAACTGCCGTGCCGTGATCCTGATGGGCCGTGACTCCGACAAAATCGGTGCAGCCATTGGCGACCGTGTGCCGCTGATCCGCGTCGGGTCTTTGGTCGAGGCGGTGGAACAATGCCGCGCCGCCGCCCATCCAGGTGACGTGGTGCTGCTGTCGCCGGCCTGCGCCAGTTTCGACATGTTCAAGAATTACGAAGACCGTGGTCACCAGTTCGTCCGCGCTGTGGAGGATCTGGCATGAGCCTGCTTAATATCATCAAGCCGTACCCGTCGCCGATCATTACCGGGCGCGGCATCGATCTCGACTTCCCGATGCTTGCCGGGTGCCTGGCATTGCTGGGCCTGGGCCTGGTGATGATTGCCTCGGCGTCGACCGAAGTCGCTGCCGTCCAGTCGGGCAGCGCCCTCTATTACATGATCCGCCACCTGATCTATGTGGTGCTCGGCCTGGGCGCCTGCATCGTCACCATGATGATCCCGATCGCCACATGGCAGCGCCTGGGCTGGCTGATGCTGATTGGCGCGTTCGGCTTGCTGGTGATGGTGATCATTCCCGGCATTGGCCGTGAAGTGAACGGTTCGATGCGCTGGATCGGCTTCAGCTTCTTCAACGTGCAGCCTTCCGAAATCGCCAAGGTGTTCGTGGTGATCTACCTCGCCGGCTACCTGGTGCGGCGCCAGAAAGAAGTACGTGAAAGCTGGATGGGCTTCTTCAAACCGTTCATCGTGCTGTTGCCGATGGCCGGCCTGTTGCTGATGGAACCGGACTTCGGTGCCACCGTCGTGATGATGGGGGCCGCTGCGGCCATGCTGTTTCTCGGCGGGGTCGGGTTGTTCCGCTTCCTGCTGATGGTGCTGCTGGCAGTCGGCGCAGTCGTACTGCTGATCCAGATGCAGCCTTACCGGATGGCGCGCCTGACCAACTTTGCCGACCCATGGGCTGACCAGTTTGGCGCCGGCTACCAGCTGTCCCAAGCGTTGATCGCTTTCGGTCGCGGCGAGTGGCTGGGCGTTGGCCTCGGCAACAGCGTGCAAAAGCAGTTCTACCTGCCGGAAGCCCACACCGACTTCGTGTTCTCGGTCCTGGCCGAAGAGCTGGGTGCAGTAGGTTCGCTGTTCACGGTTGCGCTGTTTGCCTTCGTCTGTGTACGCGGGATGTACATCGGTTACTGGGCGGAAAAAGCCAAGCAGTTCTTTGCCGCCTACATCGCCTATGGCCTGTCGTTCCTGTGGATCGGTCAATTCCTGATCAACATCGGCGTGAACGTCGGCCTGTTGCCTACCAAGGGCCTGACCCTGCCGTTCCTCAGCTATGGCGGCAGCTCGCTGGTGATCTGCTGTGCGTGCCTGGGCCTGCTGCTGCGCATCGAATGGGAGAGTCGAACCCATCTTGGCAGCGAAGAGATGGAATTCCAGGAAAGCGACTTCGCCGAGGAGCCGACCCATGGGCGCTAACGTGCTGATCATGGCGGGCGGCACCGGTGGCCACGTGTTCCCGGCGCTGGCCTGTGCACGCGAGTTCCAGGCCCGCGGTTATACCGTGCACTGGCTCGGCACCCCGCGTGGCATCGAGAACGAACTGGTACCGATGGCCGGTATCGAGCTGCACCGCATCAATGCCAGTGGTCTACGTGGCAAGGGCAAGTTGTCGCTGCTCAAGGCTCCGATCATGTTGCTCAAGTCGGTCTGGCAGGCGCGGGCGATCATTCGCCAACTGCAGCCGGTCTGCGTGGTCGGCTTTGGTGGCTATGTGACCGGTCCTGGTGGTGTTGCTGCCAAACTGGCCGGTGTGCCAGTGATCGTTCACGAGCAGAACGCGGTGGCCGGTACCGCCAATCGGTTGCTGGTGCCGTTGGCCGCCCGGGTGTGTGAAGCCTTCCCCGACACCTTTACCCTGTCGGACAGCCGCCGCACCACTGGCAACCCGGTGCGTACCGAACTGTTCCTCGAAACACCGCGTTCGGCCCTGGCCGGTCGCAAAGCGCGTTTGCTGATCCTGGGCGGAAGCCTGGGCGCAGAGCCATTGAACAAGTTGCTGCCTGAAGCCCTGGCCCAAGTCGCTGCCGACGTGCGCCCGGAAGTGTTCCATCAGGCTGGCAAAAACCACGATCAAGTGACTGCAGAGCGCTATCGCGCTGCCGGCGTCGAGGCGCAGGTGCAGCCTTTCATCAAAGACATGGCCCAAGCCTATGGCTGGGCCGACCTGGTGGTGTGCCGCGCTGGCGCGCTGACCATCAGTGAACTGGCTGCCGCCGGTCTGCCCTCGATGCTGGTGCCTTTGCCCCATGCCATCGACGATCACCAGACCCGCAACGCCGATTATTTGGCCCGTGAAGGCGCTGCCTTCCTGATGCCACAAAGAACGACCGGCGCTGCGGATCTTGCCGCACGCCTGACAGAGGTCCTGATGCAACCGCAACGACTCAATGACATGGCCACCGCAGCCCGCCGCCTGGCCAAACCAGATGCTACCCGTAACGTTGTCGATACCTGCCTGGAGGTGGCCCATGGTTGAGAATCAGAAAGCCATGCCTCATCCGGAGATGCGCCGCATCCGTCGCATCCACTTCGTCGGTATCGGCGGCGTGGGCATGTGCGGTATTGCCGAAGTGTTGTTGAACCTGGGTTATGAAGTGTCCGGTTCCGACCTGAAGGCATCGCCGGTGACCGAGCGCCTGGAATCCTTCGGTGCCCACATCTATATCGGCCACCGCGCCGAGAACGCCGCGACGGCCGATGTGCTGGTCACTTCGAGCGCCGTGAACACCTCCAACCCGGAAGTCGCCACCGCCCTGGAACGTCGTATCCCGGTGGTGCCGCGCGCCGAAATGCTGGCTGAATTGATGCGCTACCGTCACGGCATTGCCGTCGCCGGTACCCATGGCAAAACCACCACCACCAGCCTGATCGCTTCGGTGTTCGCCGCAGGTGGCCTGGACCCGACGTTCGTCATCGGCGGTCGTCTGAATGCAGCAGGTACCAATGCCCAGCTCGGTACCAGCCGGTACCTGATCGCCGAGGCCGATGAGAGCGACGCCAGTTTCCTGCACTTGCAGCCGCTGGTGGCCGTGGTCACCAACATCGACGCCGATCACATGGCGACCTACGACGGCGACTTCAACAAGCTGAAGAAGACCTTCGTCGAGTTCCTTCACAACCTGCCGTTCTACGGTCTGGCGGTAGTGTGCCTGGACGATCCGGTGGTGCGCGAAATCCTTCCACTGGTCAAGCGTCCGACCGTTACCTACGGCTTCGGCGATGACTGCGACGTGCGCGCAATCAATGTGCGCCAGCAGGGCATGCAGACTTTCTTCACTGTGCTGCGCCCTGAGCGCGAGCCGCTGGATGTCTCGGTGAACATGCCGGGCAATCACAACGTATTGAACGCCCTGGCGACCATCTGCATCGCCACCGACGAAGGCGTCAGCGACGAGGCCATCGTCCAGGGCCTGTCGGGGTTCCAGGGTGTCGGCCGACGCTTCCAGGTTTACGGCGAACTGCCGGTAGACGGCGGCAACGTGATGCTGGTGGATGACTACGGCCACCACCCGACCGAAGTCGCCGCCGTGATCAAGGCCGTGCGCGGTGGCTGGCCGGAGCGCCGTCTGGTGATGGTCTACCAGCCGCACCGCTACAGCCGCACCCGCGACCTGTACGACGATTTCGTCAATGTACTGGCCGACGCCAACGTGCTGCTGCTGATGGAAGTCTATCCGGCCGGTGAGGAACCCATCCCGGGCGCCGACAGCCGCAAGCTGTGCAACAGCATCCGCCAGCGTGGTCAGCTCGACCCAATCTACATCGAGCGCGGCGTCGACCTTGCACCCATCGTCAAACCACTGCTGCGTGCCGGCGACATCCTGCTGTGCCAGGGCGCGGGTGATATCGGTGGCCTCGCCCCGAAACTGCTGAACAGTCCGTTATTTGTTGGCGCCGTTGCTGCGCCGAGCGTGGGGAAGTTGAAATGACCGCTGCATACGCCAACCTCTTTTCCACCATCGCGCCGAAAGACTTCGGGCGGGTGGCCGTGCTGTTCGGTGGCCGGAGCGCCGAGCGCGAGGTTTCCCTGAAATCGGGTAACGCCGTGCTCGAGGCGCTGCAAAGCGCCGGGGTGGATGCGTTTGGTCTCGACGTGGGCGACGATTTGTTGCAACGCCTGCTGAGCGAAAAAATCGACCGCGCCTTCATCATTCTCCACGGTCGTGGCGGTGAAGACGGCAGCATGCAGGGCCTGCTCGAATGCCTGGGCATTCCGTACACCGGCAGTGGCATCCTCGCGTCGGCGCTGGCCATGGACAAGTTGCGCACCAAGCAGGTCTGGCACAGCCTCGGCATTCCGACGCCACGTCACGCCGTACTGTGCAGCGAGGCCGATTGTATTTCTGCAGCGACGGAACTGGGCTTCCCTTTGATCGTCAAACCGGCCCATGAAGGTTCAAGTATCGGCATGGCCAAAGTGACTTCCACGTCCGAGTTGATCGACGCCTGGAAAGCGGCCAGTACCTACGATTCGCAAGTGTTGGTCGAGCAATGGATTCAAGGTCCGGAGTTCACCATCGCCACCCTGCGTGACCAGGTGTTGCCTCCGATTGCCCTGGGCACACCGCACAGCTTCTACGACTACGACGCCAAGTACGTGGCCTCCGATACCCAGTACCGGATCCCGTGCGGGCTCGACAGCAACAAAGAGAAAGAATTGATCGACCTCACGGCGAAAGCCTGTGAGGCGCTGGGTATCGCCGGTTGGGGCAGGGCAGACGTGATGCAGGACGCCGATGGGCAGTTCTGGTTTCTCGAAGTCAATACCGCGCCGGGCATGACCGATCACAGCCTGGTGCCGATGGCGGCCCGTGCTGCCGGTCTGGATTTCCAGCAACTGGTTCTGGCCATTTTGGCCGCCAGCCTAGAGCCGCGAGGTTAATACCATGCAAGGCGCCCAGCTGAGACATCAGCCTCCCGCACCGCCCGGCCGCAAGCCGGTGCCGCGGGGTGCAAGCCGAATGGTGGCCAAAGAGCCGATGTCCGCGCGCCTGCCGAAAGCCAACTTCGGTTTTCTCAAAGCCCTGTTCTGGCCAGTGCTGCTGGTCGCCCTGGGTTTCGGTACTTACGAAGGTGCGCAGCGTTTGCTGCCTTACGCAGACCGGCCGATTAGCAAGATCGCGGTACAAGGCGACCTGAGCTACATCAGCCAGCAAGCGGTGCAGCAGCGGATCGCCCCTTTTGTGGCGGCGAGCTTCTTCACCATCGACCTGGCGAGCATGCGTACCGAACTGGAGCAAATGCCCTGGATCGCCCACGCCGAAGTGCGGCGGGTATGGCCGGATCAGGTTGTGATTCGCCTGGAAGAGCAACTGCCGGTGGCCCGTTGGGGTGATGAGTCGTTGCTTAACAACCAGGGCCAGGCGTTCACCCCGCGTGAGCTGGCGAACTACGAACACCTGCCACAGCTGTTCGGTCCACAACGGGCCCAGCAGCAGGTGATGCAGCAGTACCAGGTGCTGAGCCAGATGCTCAGGCCGTTGGGCTTCTCGATTGCACGGCTGGAACTGCGTGAACGCGGCAGCTGGTTCCTGACCACCGGAGCCGGCAGTGCAGGCCCGGGCATCGAGTTGCTGCTGGGACGCGGCAACCTGTTGGAAAAGATGCGCCGTTTTATCGCCATCTATGACAAGACGCTTAAAGAACAGATTACGAACATTGCGCGCATCGATCTGCGCTACGCCAACGGCCTCGCTGTTGGCTGGCGGGAACCTGCAGCGCCCACGACAGCCCAACCCGCTGTCGCGAAGAATTAAGAAGAGGCAGGACCCATGGCAAACGTGCAAAGCGGCAAAATGATCGTCGGTCTGGATATCGGCACTTCCAAGGTGGTGGCGCTGGTCGGCGAGGTCGCGGACGATGGCACGCTGGAAATCGTCGGGATCGGTACGCACCCTTCCCGTGGCCTGAAAAAAGGCGTGGTGGTGAACATCGAGTCCACCGTGCAATCGATCCAGCGCGCTATCGAAGAAGCGCAGCTGATGGCCGGTTGCCGGATCCACTCGGCGTTCGTCGGTGTGGCGGGTAATCACATCCGCAGCCTGAATTCCCACGGCATCGTGGCGATTCGTGATCGCGAAGTCAGCTCTGCCGACCTCGAGCGCGTTCTTGACGCTGCCCAGGCCGTAGCGATCCCGGCTGACCAGCGTGTACTGCACACCCTGCCACAGGATTACGTGATCGATAACCAGGAAGGCGTACGTGAGCCCCTGGGCATGTCCGGCGTTCGCCTGGAAGCCAAGGTCCACGTGGTCACCTGCGCGGTCAACGCTGCTCAGAACATCGAGAAGTGCGTGCGACGCTGCGGCCTGGAAATCGACGACATCATTCTCGAGCAACTGGCTTCGGCCTATTCGGTCCTGACCGACGACGAGAAAGAGCTGGGGGTGTGCCTGGTCGACATTGGCGGCGGCACCACCGACATCGCCATCTTCACCGAAGGTGCGATCCGTCACACCGCTGTGATCCCGATTGCGGGCGACCAGGTGACCAACGACATCGCCATGGCGTTGCGCACCCCGACCCAGTACGCCGAAGAAATCAAGATTCGCTATGCCTGCGCCCTGGCCAAGCTGGCCGGCGCTGGTGAAACCATCAAGGTGCCAAGCGTTGGCGATCGTCCACCGCGCGAACTGTCCCGCCAGGCCCTGGCCGAAGTGGTCGAGCCGCGTTACGACGAGCTGTTCACGCTGATCCAGGCCGAATTGCGCCGCAGCGGTTACGAAGACCTGATCCCGGCCGGCATCGTGCTGACCGGTGGCACCTCGAAAATGGAAGGCGCGGTGGAACTGGCCGAGGAGATTTTCCACATGCCGGTCCGCCTGGGCGTGCCTCATGGCGTCAAAGGCCTGGATGACGTGGTGCGCAACCCGATCTATTCCACTGGCGTTGGCCTGTTGATGTACGGCCTGCAAAAGCAGTCCGACGGGATTTCGTTCTCGGGCATCAGCAGCCGCGACAGCTACAGCAATGAAGAAGCCAAACCCGCCTTGCTCGATCGCATCAAGAGCTGGGTACAAGGCAACTTCTAAAGAATTACGCAGCACCGCACGACCGCAACAAACGCAGTAGGCGAAAAAACTAGAGAATGTAAGGAGAGGGAAAATGTTCGAACTCGTAGACAACATCCCCGCAAGCCCGGTCATCAAGGTTATCGGTGTTGGCGGAGGCGGCGGCAACGCTGTCAACCACATGGTCAAGAGCAACATTGAAGGCGTTGAATTCATCTGCGCCAACACTGATGCCCAGGCGCTGAAATCCATCGGCGCGCGGACCATCCTGCAACTGGGCACAGGCGTGACCAAAGGTCTCGGCGCTGGCGCCAATCCTGAAGTAGGTCGTCAGGCCGCTCTCGAAGACCGTGAGCGCATTGCCGAAGTCCTGCAGGGCACCAACATGGTGTTCATCACCACTGGCATGGGCGGCGGTACCGGTACCGGTGCTGCGCCGATCATTGCCGAAGTGGCCAAGGAAATGGGGATCCTCACCGTTGCGGTGGTGACCCGTCCGTTCCCTTTCGAAGGCCGCAAGCGCATGCAGATCGCTGACGAAGGTATCCGTCTGCTGTCTGAAAGCGTCGACTCGTTGATCACCATCCCCAACGAGAAGCTGCTGACCATCCTCGGCAAGGACGCGAGCCTGTTGTCGGCTTTCGCCAAGGCAGACGATGTACTGGCCGGTGCCGTTCGCGGTATCTCCGACATCATCAAGCGTCCGGGCATGATCAACGTCGACTTTGCCGACGTACGTACCGTGATGAGCGAAATGGGCATGGCGATGATGGGCACTGGCTGCGCCAGCGGTCCGAACCGTGCACGCGAGGCCACCGAAGCGGCCATTCGCAACCCGTTGCTGGAAGACGTGAACCTGCAAGGTGCACGCGGCATCCTGGTGAACATCACCGCCGGTCCTGACCTGTCCCTGGGTGAGTACTCCGACGTGGGTAGCATCATCGAAGCCTTCGCTTCCGAGCACGCCATGGTCAAGGTCGGTACCGTTATCGATCCGGACATGCGCGACGAGCTGCACGTGACTGTAGTAGCGACCGGCCTGGGCGCGAAAATCGAGAAGCCGGTGAAGGTCATCGACAACACCATGCACACCTCCGTGACCTCGCAGCCACAGCAACAGGCGCCCGCTCGTCAGGAAGCTCCTGCCGTGAACTACCGTGATCTGGACCGTCCGACCGTCATGCGCAACCAGGCCCAGGCCGGTGCAGCGACTGCCGCGAAGATGAATCCGCAAGATGACCTGGACTACCTGGACATCCCGGCCTTCCTGCGTCGACAGGCCGATTGATGGAATGTATCAGGGCTATGAAGGTGATTGGTGTTCAGCAAAGGTCTGGTCTGCTATTATCGCCAGCCTTTGTTGATACCAGTTCGCAATTTGCGCTGAAGCGGCCCAAGCCATGATTAAACAACGCACACTGAAAAATATTATCCGTGCCACAGGTGTAGGCCTGCACTCCGGGGAGAAGGTATACCTGACCCTCAAGCCCGCACCTATCGACACCGGCATTGTGTTTTGTCGTGCCGATCTCGACCCTGTGGTGCAGATTCCTGCCCGCGCGGAAAACGTTGGTGAAACCACGATGTCGACCACGCTGGTCAGTGGTGACACCAAAGTGGATACGGTGGAGCACTTGCTCTCGGCCATGGCTGGCCTGGGCATCGATAACGCCTACGTCGAGCTCTCCGCGTCCGAAGTTCCAATCATGGATGGTAGCGCTGGACCTTTCGTATTCCTGATTCAGTCGGCTGGCCTGGAAGAACAGGACGCCGCCAAGAAATTCATCCGCATCCTGCGTGAAGTGACAGTGGAAGACGGCGACAAGCGCGCCACTTTCGTCCCTTTCGAAGGGTTCAAGGTGAGTTTCGAGATCGATTTCGATCACCCGGTTTTCCGTGACCGCACACAAAGTGCAAGCGTGGATTTTTCCAGCACTTCGTTTGTAAAAGAAGTCAGCCGCGCCCGTACCTTTGGTTTCATGAGTGACATTGAGTACCTGCGCAAGCACAACCTCGCACTCGGCGGCAGCGTTGAAAACGCTATTGTGGTCGACGCGGATGGCGTACTGAACGAAGACGGCCTTCGCTATGAAGACGAATTCGTGAAGCACAAGATCCTCGATGCTATTGGTGACCTCTACCTGCTGGGCAATAGCCTGATAGGTGAGTTCAAGGGCTTCAAGTCCGGACATGCATTGAACAACCAGCTGCTGCGCAAGTTGATTGAGCAGACAGATGCTTGGGAAGTCGTGACTTTCGAAGACGCCAGCACTGCACCGATCTCTTACATGCGCCCAGTTGCGGCCGTGTAAGTAAAAACCTCTCTAGTTTTTAAGGGCTGCCTTCGGGTGGCCTTTTTTTATGGCTCTCAACAAACATTTCGTTGCTTGATCCGGCCTCATCGCGAGCAGGCCTGACGGGGCAGCGAAACCATCAGCTGCCTGCCACTACCCGATTGCGCCCCTGGTCCTTGGCCTGATACAGCGCCTTGTCCGCTGCAAACAGCAGTTGCTCCAGGGGCACATCCGTCTGGGTGGTCCAGGTGCTGATACCGATACTGACGGTCATGGGTAGCTCGTCTCCCTCCGTCTTCGGCAACTGTTCCACCGCCATCCGGATCTTTTCGGCAATCTGCCGGGCACCCGTGCTGTCAGTTTCCGCCAGGATCACCGAAAACTCCTCGCCACCGTAGCGCGCCACCAGGTCCGCGGGACGCCGTACATTGGCCTCGATTACCTTGGCGATCGTGCGCAAGGCCTCGTCACCGCCTTGATGCCCATGACGGTCATTGAAGGCCTTGAAGTGATCGGCGTCGATCATCAGCACCGACAGCGGCTGGCCTGAGCGTTGTGCGCGAAACCATTCGTGGCGCAGGGTCAGGTCAAGGATCCGGCGGTTGGCGACCCCGGTCAGGGAATCGGTGGCGGCCAGTTGTGCCAGCTCCTGCTCGGCGTGGTGGCGCAAACGCAGTTCCCGACACAGCAACCCGCTAAGCCACAGCAAGCCAATGCATAGCACGCCCGTTGCCCCGCTGATCACCAGCGCCGTGCGCCGCCAGGCCGCAAACACGTCGTTGTCGGACAGCGCGACGATCACCGTCAGCGGCAGATTACCGACCCGGGAAAAGGTATAGAGGCGTTGCCGGCCATCGATACTCGAAACGCTCTCGAAGCTGCCACTGCCTTCGCGCAGGATGCGCACGACATTGGGTCGGGTGGCGAAGCTCTTGCCAATCGAGTCATGCTCCAGGTAGGGCTTCTGCGCCAGGAGAATGCCTGCGTCGTCGATGATGTTCAGCGTGCTGTCGCTGCCGATGTACAGGCTGTTGAACAGCTGGTCGAAGTAGGTCAGGCGCATCGATGCCACGGCCACCCCCAGGAACTCCCCGGTCGACGAGGCAATGCGACGGCTGAAGCTGATTCGCCATTCATTGCTGTCCTCGCAATCGCAGCGGGGCTTGAACGGGCGACTGATGTACATGCCGCTGCCGGTGTTGGTGACGTGGGCCTGAAAGTAGTCGCGGTCGGCGAAATTCCCTGGCCGGGGCTCGATCAGGGATGAGTCGGCGAGGACCTCGCCGTGCTTGTCGAGTAGCAGGATATCGCCCTTGAATCGGGCCGTGGTGGAGCGGTCGAACAGCACCAGGTGGCGGATCTGCGGTGAGACCTGGCGCAGGTCGTCCCGTTGCGCGGCAGCGATCAGGCCTTGCAGGGTCATGTCGTAGAGCTCGACGGTGCGCAACACGTCGGCATCGATGAGTTGCGCAATGGTGGTCGCGCTGCGGGTGGCGGCCTCCTTCGCTCCGGCATGTTCGCGGATCAGCAGGAAGGTGACGATGCCAAGAATCGCGATGACCGTCAGGGTGCTGCCGAGGATCACCATGAGTTCAGGTCGACCGGTCTTGCCTGAAACTTGAGGGAGGCGACTGGCGATCATGGGCATGAGGTCTGCGTGAACTTCGGTTAAGGCATGTTTGCAGGAGCGAGCTTGCTCGCGAAGAACGTCGAGGCATCGCGTTGTTCCAGACAGCCTGCGTTATCGTTGACGTTTTTCGCGAGCGAGCTCGCTCCTACAGAGTTAAGCAGGTAGTGGACCGTTTTGCCTATCGTTGCACTTGTTGCAAGAATTGGCAGGCGAAAAAAAGCCGCTGATAGCAGCGGCTTGAAGACAACTTTTCAAAGGGAAGAGCCGATGAAAAGTGTCGAGGGAAATAGGATCCTGCAGCGGGTCAGCTGTCTTTCCCAGCCTCGGGCTGGGCATGGAGCGTCGATGCTTGCGGGGTCTGGCCAGCGTCCTGGGCCTTGGCCGTCATCTCACCCTGATAGGCTTCGAACGCCGCAGCGCGTTCAGCGTTGCGGGCGGCGAAGGTCAGGGACTCTTCAGCCATGGCGAGTGGGGAGAGGAACAATGAGGACAAAACGAAAGTGCTGGCAATACCCATGGAGTTGGACATCTTTAAAACCTTCTTGCTTGGCAAGTGCTGTTTGGTGGCGCAAAGATAAGGCTGAACGAGGAGGGGAAAAAGAGTGGATTCGTGAAAGGACTGTTGCGCATTGGGCAAAAATAGGCCGCTGCCTGGCGTGTGCCTGTTACCGTTGGACTGCCGTGCCTGCATCGCGAGCAGGCTCGCTCCCACAATTGATTTCAACGTTTTGGAGAAAACCCCTGTGGGAATGACCCTGCTCGCGATTGCGGCGGCTCAGGCAGTACATTTTCAGCGGGAAGAGCCCAGCTGGCGTATCAGACGGGCAGGTGAATCCCGAACGTATTCACGCCCTCATCACTGCGCGCAAACACATCCCCGCCATGCATCAAAGCAATGGCCTTGACGATCGCCAGCCCCAAGCCATGGTTGTTCCCGCTGTTGCTGCGCGAAGCATCAACCCGGTAGAAGCGCTCGAACAGGCGCGGCAGGTGCTCGCTGGCGATCGGTGCGCCCGGGTTGGCCACGCCAATGCTGACCTGATGAGCCTGGGCTTCGATGCGCACAAGGATCACCTGCCCGGGCTCGGTGTGCTGCACGGCATTACTCAACAAGTTGATCAGCGCACGGCGCAGGTGTGCGATCTCGATTCGCACCTGCGCGTCGCCGCTGACCTGCACCTCAACCTGAGCGTCCTCGAGGATGAAATCCAGGTACTCCAGGGTGGTCGCCACTTCATCCGCCAGCGAGGTCGAAGTCAGCTTGGTGGCCTTGCTGCCCTGGTCGGCACTGGCCAGGAACAGCATGTCGTTGATGATCGAGCGCAGTCGCTCCAGTTCCTCGAGGTTCGATTGCAGCACTTCGAAGTAATGTTCCGCCGACCTTCCGCGAGTCAGCGCGACCTGGGTCTGGCCGATCAGGTTGGTCAGCGGCGAGCGCAATTCATGGGCCACGTCGGCATTGAAGGACTCAAGGCGTGAGTAGGCCTGCTCGACCCGCTCCAGCGTTGAATTGAATGAGCTGACGAACTGGTTCAGCTCCGGCGGCAGCGGCGACAGTTGCAACCGGCCGGATAGAAGTGGCGGCGCCAGGCGTTGGGCTTCCTGGGATAACTTGATCAGGGGTTTGAGGCCGATGCGTGCCACCCAATAGCCAAGCGCAGAAGCCAGCAGCACGCCAACGATCGCCAGGCTGATCAGGGCGATCAGCAAGTGGTGCTGCGTCTGGAAAAAGGTTTCGGTGTCGATGCCGATCATGAAGCGCAGCGCGGGACGCTGGTCCTTGGCGGGAAACTGACTGACCAACACCTTGAGTGGATAAGGCTGGTCCGGCAGCTTCAGGTCGCGCATGCCCAGGGGGCCTTGGGCAAAGGCGCGGATCTGGGGCGTGAGCTCGCCGTATTCATAGTGTTGATCGCCGCTGATGATCCAGAAGCGTATGCGCTTGTCTTCCTCGCCCAGCAGCTTGAGCTTGTTGTTGATCTTCACCCAGTGCTCTGGCGTGCCGTAACGTCCGACGGTGGATTCGAGCACGCTGTAGCGCGCATCCAGTTCGGCTTCGGGCAGCAGGCCCAGGCCCTTGTCGACCTGCTGGTACAAGGCCCCGCCAATCAACAGGAACACCAGCAAAGCCACCAGCGTGAACATGCCGCTGAGGCGCAGGGCGATCGAGTTACTGGACATTACGGCTCTCCAGCACGTAGCCCATGCCGCGAATGGTGTGCAGCAATTTCTCCTCGAAAGGCCCGTCGAGTTTGGCGCGCAGACGCTTGATCGCGACCTCGACGACGTTCGCATCGCTGTCGAAATTAATGTCCCAGACCATCTCGGCGATCGCGGTCTTCGAGAGAATTTCCCCTTGGCGACGGGCCAGTACGCTCAGCAGCGAGAACTCCTTGGCGGTCAGTTCCAGGCGGGTTCCGGCACGGGTCGCCTTGCGGCTGATCAGGTCGATCCATAAGTCGGCGATGCTCACCTGCACGGGTTCATGTCCGCCACTGCGGCGGGTCAGCGCTTGCAGGCGCGCGACCAGTTCGAGGAAGGAGAACGGCTTGCCCAGGTAGTCGTCGGCACCATCGCGCAAGCCCTTGATGCGGTCTTCGACTCGCTCGCGGGCGGTCAGCATGATCACCGGGGTTTGCTTGCGCGCACGCAACGCCCGCAGGACGCCAAAGCCGTCGAGGCCCGGCAGCATGACGTCGAGGACGATCACCGCGTAGTCACTTTCCAGCGCCATGTGCAGGCCTTCCACGCCGTCGCGCGCCAGGTCCACGGTGTAGCCTTGTTCCGTCAGGCCGCGGTGCAGGTAGTCTGCGGTTTTTTCTTCGTCTTCGATAATCAGGACGCGCATGACCCCGCCTCAGTCTGTGGTCGCCAGCGCCGCTACCGGCGCTGGTTCAGGTCGATGGAATAGCCGCTCCAGCCACAAGTATATGACCGGCGTGGTGAACAGCGTCAGCGCCTGGCTCACCAGCAGGCCACCTACCACCGCGATCCCCAGTGGCTGGCGCAGTTCGGCGCCGGTGCCGTAGCCGAGCATCAACGGCAAGGCGCCCAGCAGTGCGGCGAGGGTGGTCATGATGATCGGCCGGAACCGCGTGATACAGGCTTCATAGATGGCTTCTTGCGGTGTCAGGCCACGGTTGCGCTGGGCATCGAGAGCAAAATCAATCATCAGGATACCGTTTTTCTTCACGATGCCGATCAGCAGTACCAGGCCGATCAGCGCCATGATCGAAAAGTCCTGCCCGCAGATCCACAGCATGATCACGGCCCCTAGCCCCGCCGATGGCAGCGTCGAGATAATGGTCAGCGGGTGGACAAAGCTCTCGTAGAGCACGCCGAGGATGATGTACACGGCCACCAGCGCCGCCAGGATCAGCCACGGCTGGCTGGCCAGCGAACTCTGGAAGGCCTGGGCTGCGCCCTGGAAATTACCGCTCATGGCGGCCGGCATGCCGATCTCGGCCTTGGCCTGGTTGAGCATGATCACTGCATCGCCCAAGGCCACGCCGGGGGCCAGGTTGAATGACAGGTTGGCGGCCGGGAACATGCCATCGTGGGCAATGGACAGCGGGCCCACCGTTGGCGCATCGAATCGGGCGAGGGCCGAAAGGGGCACCATTTCCCCGCTCAACGGCGAGCGCAGATAGAAATAGTTAAGGCTTTCTGCTTTGCCGCGTTGCCGGGTATCCAGCTCCAGAATGACGTTGTACTGGTTGATCTGGGTCTGGAATTCGTTGATCTGGCGCTGGCCGAAGGCGTCGTACAGCGCTTCGTCGACATCGCTTGCGGTCAGGCCGAAACGCGCGGCGGCGCTGCGGTCGATGCTGATATGGGTGATGCTGCCGCCCAGTTGCAGGTCGTTGGAAATGTCGCGGAACGCCGGGTTGCTGCGCAGCTTGTCGGTCAGGCGCTGGGTCCAGGTGCTGAGCGTCGCGCCGTCGTTGCTCTTGAGCACGTATTGATACTGCGCGCGGCTCGGGCCGGAGCTCAGGTTGATGTCCTGGCCGGCGCGCAGGTACAGCACGATG
Source organism: Pseudomonas sp. TMW22090 (assembly GCF_022496665.1). Classification (NCBI taxonomy): domain Bacteria; kingdom Pseudomonadati; phylum Pseudomonadota; class Gammaproteobacteria; order Pseudomonadales; family Pseudomonadaceae; genus Pseudomonas; species Pseudomonas sp. TMW22090. The sequence continues at coordinate 369,428 of NZ_SCFH01000006.1, read as the reverse complement.
CCGGGGACCTTCATCAACTGCGGACGAATCCGGTCGATGAACTCGCTGGCCGAGACATCACGGTCGCCGCGTTTTTTCAGGGATATCCAGAACCGGCCGTTGGCGATGGTCTGGTTGCTGCCCGACACGCCGACCGAATGGGAGAACGCTTGCACGGCCGGGTCGGCGGCGACTATCTCGGCCATGGCCAGGTGTTTTTTCACCATGTCACCGTAGGAAATATCCGCGGCGGCTTCGGTCGTGCCCAGGACGAACCCGGTGTCCTGCACCGGAAAGAACCCCTTGGGAATGAATATGTAGCCGGCAATGGCCAGGCCCAATGAAACGCCGAACACCCCGATCATCAGCTTCTGATGCGCCAGTGCACGGCGCAGGCCTTTTTCGTACCACCCCAGCAGGCGCTCGCCGAACCCCGGCTTGCGGTTGGCGTGATGCACCGGCGCGCGCATGAACAGCGCGGCCAGGGTCGGCGCGAGGGTCAGCGACACCACGACCGAAATCATGATAGTCGCGGTGGCCGTCAGGGCGAACTCCTTGAACAGCCGCCCGACCACGCCGCCCATGAACAGCAACGGAATGAACGCCGCCACCAGCGAGAAGCTGATCGAGACCACGGTGAAACCGATCTCGCCCGCACCCTTGATCGCCGCCTCGCGCATGCCATCGCCGGCCTCCAGGTGACGGTGGATGTTCTCCACCACCACAATCGCGTCGTCGACCACAAACCCCACGGCCACCACGATGGCAACCAGGGTCAGGTTATTCAGGCTGAAGCCCATGATGTACATCAGGGCGAAAGTGGCGACCAGCGAAACCCCCAGTACCGCCGAGACGATCAACGTTGCGGAGAGCTGGCGCAGGAACAGCGCCATGACCGCGACGACCAGGGCGATCGCGATCAGCAGGGTAATTTCCACCTCGTGCAGCGACGCACGGATGGTTTGCGTGCGGTCGATCAGCACCTTGACCTGGACCGAGGCCGGCAACATGGCCTCCAGGCCGGGCAACGCGGCCTGGATGCGGTCGACTGTTTCGACAATGTTGGCCCCCGGCTGGCGCGAGATCACCAGGTTCACCCCGGGTTGATCACCGGCCCAGGCCTGCACGTAGGCATCTTCCGAACCGTTGACGACCTTGGCCACGTCCTTGAGATGAACCGGGGCACCGTCCGTGTAGGAAACAATGAGTTGGCCGTATTCCTCGGGGTGGAACAGCTGATCGTTGGTCGACAGGGTCGAGATGCTTGATTCGCCATACAGCGCACCCTTGGCCAGGTTGAGGCTGGTCTGCTGGATGGCCAGGCGGATGTCGGCCAGGGTCAGGCCGATCGCTGCGAGCTTGTCGGCGGAAGCCTGGACGCGGATGGCTGGACGCTGCTGACCGGTAATGTTGATTTGGCCTACACCGTCGATCTGACTGATCTGCCGTGCCAGCAGGGTTTCCACCAGGTCACTGAGTTCCGGGCCGGGCAGCAGGGTCGAATTGATGCTGAGGATCAGCACCGGGCTGTCGGCCGGGTTGACCTTGCGCCAGGTCGGCAGGTTAGGCATGTCCTTGGGCAGTTTGCCTGAGGCCGTGTTGATCGCCGCCTGAACTTCCTGGGCGGCGGTGTCGATGCTTTTGTCGAGGGTGAACTGCAGGGTCAGGTTGGTCGAGCCCAGGGCGCTGCTCGAAGTCATCTGGGTCACGCCGGGGATGGCGCTGAATTGCACTTCAAGTGGCGTGGCCACCGATGAAGCCATGGTCTCCGGGCTGGCCCCGGGCAATTGCGCAGCCACCTGGATGGTGGGAAATTCGGCTTCCGGCAGGGGCGCGATCGGCAATTTCGGGAACGCGATCAACCCGAGCAGCACCAGGGCGAATGTCAGCAGGATCGTCGCGACCGGATGATCGATGCACCAGGCGGAAACCGAACCGTGGCCTTTCATGACTTGGGCCCCGACTGCACGACCTGCGGCGGCTCGGTCAGCACCTGCACCGTGGAGCCGGGCTTGAGCCGGGACTGGCCATCACTGACCAGCACATCGCCGGGCTTCACGCCCTTGATAATGTCCTGCCCGCTGCCTTGATACACCATCTGCACGGGGACGATCTCGACCTTGTCACCCTTGACCCTGTACACGAAATGTTGATCAAGCCCGCGTTGTACGACCGTGGGTGGAACTACCAGCGCAGCCTTGTCCAGGGCTGTCTGGATTTTTACCGTCACCAGCAGGCCGGGCCAAAGTTTTTGTCCGGGATTGTTGAATTCGGCCTTGGCGCGGATGGTCCCGGTGTTCGCGTTGATCTGATTGTCGATCAGGGTCAGATGCCCCTCGCCCAGCAGGTTGCCGGTCTCGCCGTCGGTGTCGGCACCGATGTAGGCTGATACCTGTGCATGCTCGGGGTCGTTGATCAGGCCTTGCAGGGTCGGCAGCATTTGCTGGGGCAGGGAGAATTCCACCGCAATCGGGTCGATCTGGGTCACCGTGAACAGCCCCTGCGTATCGGTCATGCGCAGCACATTACCTTCGTCTACCGTGCGAATACCCACTCGACCGGTGACCGGGGAGCGAATCTGCGTGTAGGAAAGTTGTACTTGCGCCGCATCGATCGAGGCCTGATTACCTTGGGCCGTGGCCTTGAGCTGATTGACCAGCGCCTGCTGCTGATCATAGGTCTGCTTCGACACGCCATCATCGACGCTGAGCAATTTGTAGCGCTTGAGGTTGACCTGTGCCACCTGCAACTGCGCCTGGCTTTCACCCAATTGCGCGCGGGCCTGATCAAGGTTGGCGCGAATCGTGCGGTCATCGATGGTGGCGAGCAGGTCGCCTGCTTTCACCAATTGTCCTTCCTTGACCAGCAACTTGGTGAGCACACCATCGATCTGCGGACGCACCACCACACTGTGCAGGGACAGCACCGAACCAATGCCGCTGACAAAGCGCGGAACATCTTTTTCAGCGACGTTCACTACGCGAACGGGAATGGCGGTCGGCGTGGCCAGTTTCGCCGTGGCTGGCTTGCTCAGGTACCAGATGCCCAGCGCCATCAGCGCGATCAGAAGGGTGGCGAGCAGGGCGGTCTTTTTCTGGATTCGCATGCGAGTGGGCGCCGGGCAGAAGATCGAAAGGGGAGGGAGATTTATACCTCCCTTATAGCCCTGTTACACCGTCAGCAAAGTGACTGCCAACTGACAGCGCTGTCAGTTTGGCCGCCAAGCCTGTAAGAGGCACCGTCATCTACCCGTAGGCAGCGGTTGTCAGCAGACGTTGAAAATTCTTGCAGCGCCGACCGAAGGTGCGCGTGCGCGGGTCGGCCGGGCAGGTATACTGCCGCCTTTCGCGGCCCGGTGACCGGGCCCGACTCTTTTGCATCACCCGGAGCTTTCATGACTTCCCCGACACAACCGCCGGTTGCCGACGCTTCGAGCGACGCCCCGGCAGACCTGCCAGACAGCGTCGACTCCAACGCAGACAGCGAAACCAAAACTGCAATCCCGGCCTTCAAGTTCCCGTTCAAGCCAGGTGAGCTGTCTGCGGCAAAAAACGCCAGCCAGCCCTGGTACAAGAATGGCGCGAAGAATGGCCATACCAAGACCCCAGGCGCTGCGCCCCCGGGTACCCGTCGTTCGATGGGTAAGCGCTAGGCTTCAGGCTAATTGCTGATGCGTGCACCGCCATCGCGAGCAGGCTCGTTTCCACAGGGGCGGGCTTGGCCGCGACAGGTTTTCAGATCAGGCCGCCCGCAACGAAATAAACGCATAGTTCTGCGCTGTCTCGCTGGTCACCTCGGCACCGGCGGCTTGCACCTGGCCGGCGATGTCGTCGCCTGACACATGGAACAGCCACTCGCTGGCCCATTCCGGCAGCGTCTGGCCGGCCAGTTCATCGAAGATCGTGGCAAATTCGGCCATGTCCGGCAGGTACGCAGTGAACCCGTCGCCCTTCAACGCCGTGGTGCGAATGCCCAATAGCGCGCACATCGCATCCTTGACCAGCACGTCGTCGCGGTCCGCCTGGCGGGAGCGCTGGATCAGCTCGGCCAGTGGCTGATCGACCAGGGTGCCGCCGACGATCAGGTCCGGGCCGCTTTCCCACGATTGTGGCGGGCACTCCTTCACCGCGATGTCGAGCGGGATGTGCGGATTGATCTCCATGGGGTAGATGCGGCAGACCAACGGGCGGCGGTCATAGATGCGACACAGGTTGTCTTCGTCAAGATTCCGGCAGCGACCCTGGTTGTAGGCGGCAAAGGTAATGGCCACGAACGCCTCGGTTTCGCCGCTGCTGACCTGTACCGAGCGACGCTCGGCATGTTCGCGTTGCTGCACGGGCAGGCCCAGGCCATTACCGAGAAAACCCTCGACCAGCACGATCACCTGACCGCCGTCAGCGGCCCACATGCGGGCTTCATCCAGGGTCAGGGGGACATGGTGATCGGTGCAGCATTTGCCACAACCTACGCAGGAAAACGTCGTATTCATTGAGCAGTCAGTCGCATCCGAAGGCAGTCAAGCGGTGACGGAAAATCACCGCGCAGGCCTGCCTGGAAGCAAGTTATGCGCCATTCACCGGTTTTTGGCCGGCGGGCGGATGGAATCCCATTCGGTGACATAGGCTGTTTTGCTTTTCTTGTTGTAGAGGCACAGCTCGGTGCCTTGCTGGCCTTTCATGTGTTTTTGCGGGTACTGGCCTTGCAGCAGCAGTGCGGTGTACTCGACCCGGTCATCGAATTGAGCGGCGTTACCGACCGGTTTGGTGTTCTTCAGGCCGCTGGCCTTGGTGCAACTGGTGAGCACGGCCTTGTCGAAGGCGGCCCAGGCGTCTGAGCTGGAAGCCTGGGCCTGGGTGGCGAGGGCGCCGAGGCAGATGAAGGTCAGGGTGATCGCTTTCATGGGTTCCGGGATCCTGGGGCATGGGTTGTCCGAGGTTGGAGTATGCCTCGACAGGATAAGTTTGCCCGACCGCCTAAAGATCGCAGCCTTCGGCAGCTCCTGCAGGGGGGCTGCGTTCGTCTGCAGGAGCTGCCGAAGGCTGCGATCCTGGCGATATCAGGCAGGCACCGGTTCGCGCCTGACCACATACATCCCGACACGCTCATACAACCGCAGCGCCCTCAGGTTGTCTTCCCGCACCTTCAAATCAACAAATCCTTCGCGCCTTTGCTGGAATATGTTGAAGGCATGGAGCAGCAGTGCCCGGCCTACACCTCGGCCCTGGGCCCGCGGATGCACCACCAGGTTTTTGATGTAGGCACTCGTCCAGCACTGGCAGACACCCACAATCCCTTCATCGTCCAGCGCGATGAAGCACAGGGACGGGTCGTACTCGGGATCGGTTTCAAAACGCCGTTGCCAGGTATCCAGTACCGGCACACGACCGCCACCGTGCAGATAACCCTGTTGCATCAAGCGATGAACGGCTTCAGCCCGGTCCGGGCGGTACTGGCTGAGGACAATACCCGGCGGCCAAGTGATCGCGGGCACCGCTGCAGCGAGGTTGCGCCGCATCAGAAAACAGAAATCCTCGCTCACACCTTAATGACCCTGTTCTGCAACGGTCTTGGCGGCTTCGATCAGGCACCTGGTCAGTTCCGGCGAGGAGAACTTGGTCAATACGGCGTTGGCGCCGGCAAGACGCGCCTTTTCGCTGTTCATCGCACTGTCCAGAGACGTGTGGAGCAACACATAGAGGTGGGAGAAATCCGGGGTTTCACGCAAGGTCCGGGTAAAGGCATAGCCGTCCATCTCCGACATTTCGATGTCTGAAACGATCAGGTTGATCTGCTGTTCGGTGCCTTGCAAGTCCAGCAGGCAATCGATGGCCTCCTTGGCGCTGCGGGCGGTGTGGCATTGCAGGCCGAGGTTGCGCAGGGTGTGCACCGATTGCTGCAATGCGGTCTGGCTGTCATCGACCACCAGGATCCGCGCGTTGCCGAGTATGTCGGCGTCTTCCATGCTGAGTTCGGTCGGTGCCGATTCGATCTGGGCCGGGGCAATGCCGTGGATGACCTTTTCGATATCCAGCACCTGCACCAGCGTGCCATCGACCGAGGTGACCCCGGTAATGTACGAGCGCGAGCCGCCAGAGCCGTAGGGCGGTGGGCGGATATCGGTGGTCAGGCAGTGGACGATCTTGCTCACTGCCTGCACGTGCAGACCCTGTTTGGAGCGGCTGACATCGGTGACGATCAGGCAACCACCGTTGGGGTCTTCCAGCGGTCGTTCGCCAATGGCTCGGCTGAGGTCGATCACCGACAACGACATTCCGCGCAGGCTGGCGATGCCTTTGACGTGTGGGTGTGACTCCGGCATTTTGGTCAGCGGCGGGCAGGGGATGATTTCACTGACTTTCAGCAGGTTAATCGCCATCAGCTTGCCGCTGCGCAAGGTAAATAGCAGAAGCGAGAGTGAGTCTGCGCGGGCTTTGGTGGAGGACATAAAAACCTTCTGTGGAGAAAGGTGATGGGCGGGCCGGGGACCGCCAACAACTATCGATGCCGGGTTATCGACTTGTCGGGGGCAGGCTTTAGCATTCAATCGATGTTCGATTGATCAAAAGATCGAACGATCCTTGGTTACTTCATGCCGAGGCGCTTGGCCATGCGTCCAAGATTCGCCCGGTCCAGGCCCAGCTCCCGCGCCGCGCTGGCCCAATTGTCGTGGTGGCGTTCCAGGCAAGCGCTGATCAGTTGTCGCTGATAATTTTCGGTTGCTTCACGCAGGTCGCCTGACACCGGTGCCACTGCTGCACCGGCGGGTTGCTCTGGCACTGCTTGGACGTTGCCATTGGGCAGGTCCAGATCCGCCGCGCTCAAGGTGAGAATCTTCGGCCGCTCCTTGCAGTGTCCCAGCGCCTTCAGGGCGCTGCGGCCAATCAGGTGCTCCAACTCCCGCACGTTGCCCGGCCAGTTGTAGGCCAGCAACGCGGCTTGGGCATCGCTGCTCAAGCGCAGGCTGTTGAGGCCCATGCGTGAGCGGTTCTGCTCAAGGAAGTATCCGCTGAGCAACAGTACATCGCGCCCGCGGTCGCGCAGCGCCGGCACCAGCAGGGGATAGACGCTCAGCCGGTGATAAAAATCGGCACGATAGCGACCACTGCGCACTTCCTCGGCCAGGTCGCGGTTGGTTGCGGCAATCAAGCGCACGTTCACCTGGTGTTCCTTGTCCGACCCCAACCGTTGCAGCTGGCCGCTTTGCAGCACGCGCAGCAGTTTGGCCTGCACAGTCAGCGACAGCTCGCCCACTTCGTCGAGAAACAGCGTGCCGCCATTGGCCAGTTCGAATTTTCCGCGCCGGTCATTGGTGGCGCCGGTGAAGGCGCCGCGCACGTGGCCGAACAGCTCGCTTTCCACCAGGGTGTCGGGCAGGGCGGCGCAGTTGAGGCTGATGATCGGTTTGTCGGCGCGGGCGGACGCGGCGTGGATGGCCTGGGCCACCAGTTCCTTGCCGACCCCGGTTTCGCCAGTGATCAGTACGGTGAGGTCGCTGCTGCCCACCAGGTCGATTTCTTCAACCAGGCGTTTGAGCGCCTTGCTCTGGCCGATCATCTCGCGGTTCTGCTGGCCGCTCGCCTGGCGATAAACCTCGGCGCGCTGATGCTCGTCTTCGGCCCTGTTGGCCAGGCGCTCGATCCGTTCGGCTGCATTGACCGTGGCCGCCGCCAGGCTGGCGAACGCTTGCAGTGCATCCAGCTCAATCGGTTCGAAGCGTTGCGGATCGAGGGCATCGAGCGTCAGCAGGCCCCAGGGGCGTTCGTCGATAAACAACGGGCAGCCCATGCAGTCATGGACTTCCAGATGCTCATGCAGGCCATCGACCAGCCCATCGTAGGGGTCTGGCAACTCGCTATCGGCGGCAAACCGGGTGGGGCCCGGACTGCTGAGCAGCGCTTCGAAGCGCGGATGCTCGCTGATTTTAAAGCGCCGCCCCAGGGTATCGGTGCTCAGGCCGTCGACTGCCAGGGGCACCAACCATTCGCCATCGATGCGCAGTAGGGCTGCGGCATCGCACGGCAGCAGGGCGCGCATGGCTTCGAGCAGGCGTCGATAACGCTCGCCCTCCGGGAGCTCGCGGGACAGGTCAGAGACCAGCGGGAGCAGCGTGGTGAGCAAGGATTTTGCAGTCATAGTGACTCCATATAGTCGATATGACTATAAATCAAATCAGGTCTAAATGACTATGTTGTTCACAAGTTATTGATTTATATGGAGATTAAATCTGGCATGAAAACTGATACGTAAGGAAAAACGAATAGAAACCCAGGAGTCACCTTATGCTGAGCGCTCAAGATCGTGCAATCGTCAAATCCACCGTGCCGTTGCTGGAAAGCGGTGGCGAAGCATTAATTACCCATTTCTACCGGATGATGCTCTCCGAATACCCTGAAGTGCGCCCTTTGTTCAACCAGGCCCACCAGGCCAGTGGAGATCAGCCGCGTGCCTTGGCCAACGGTGTGCTGATGTATGCACGTCACATCGATCAACTCGACCAGTTGGGCGATCTGGTGGCCAAGATCATCAACAAGCACGTGGCCTTGCAAATCCTGCCGGAGCATTACCCGATCGTTGGCAGCTGTTTGCTGCGTGCCATTTGCGAAGTGTTGGGTGACGAGATCGCCACGCCTGAAGTGATGGCCGCCTGGGGCGCCGCCTACGGTCAACTGGCCGATATCCTGATCGGCGCGGAAAAAAGCATCTACGACCAGAAGGAGCAGGCGCCTGGCGGCTGGCGTGGCGCGCGGGAGTTCATCGTGGCGGCCAAGGTCGAGGAGAGTGCGGAGATCATTTCGTTCTACTTCGAGCCTGCCGATAAGGGCCCGATCCTGGCAGCGGAGCCTGGCCAGTACATCGGCATGAAACTGGTACTCGATGGTGAAGAAATTCGCCGTAACTATTCACTGTCGGCATTGACCAAGGGCCAATACCGCATCAGCGTCAAGCGTGAGCACGGCGGTCGCGCCTCCAACCACCTGCACGATCAACTGCACGTCGGTGCGTCCATCCAGCTGTTTCCGCCATCGGGTGAATTCACCCTCAGTGCCAGTGACAAACCCCTGGTGCTGATCAGTGGCGGCGTTGGGATTACCCCGACCCTGGCGATGCTGGAGGCGGCGCTGGCAACTGAGCGTCCGGTGCACTTCATCCACTGCGCGCGCAATGGCAGCGTCCATGCGTTTCGTGACTGGATCGACGGGCTTGCCGAACGTCATCCGCAGCTCAAGCGGTTCTACTGCTATGCCGAAGATGACGGCGTGAGCCCGGCGGCGCACAAGGTGGGGTTGTTGAGCCAGGAACAGTTAGGCGAGTGGTTGCCGCAGGAACGCGATCTGGATGCCTATTTCCTTGGGCCCAAGGGTTTCATGGCGGCGGTCAAGCGCCATCTCAAGGCGTTGGGTGTGCCGGAGAAGCAAAGCCGCTACGAGTTCTTCGGGCCGGCATCCGCGCTGGAATAACCACCGCACCTTTTGCACGGACGGATTGCAAAGGTGTAGCTGATTGCCCGCGATGAGGCCTGTACAGTCACCCTTGCAAGCCGGCCCCGGGAGAGTCAGCTCAGCCCTTCAGTTCCTTCAAATGTTTGTAAACCGTCGCCCGTCCCATGTTCAGGACATTGGCCACATAGTTGGAGGCGCTTTTGCCTTTGAAGGCGCCTTCGGCGTGCAGGGCCAGGACCAGTTCGCGTTTGTGGTCGCGGGTCAGCATGCTCAGGCTCAGCTGTCGCTCGCGCAGCCAGGCATGGAGGAAGGTGTTGATCCGCTCCTGCCAGTCATCACGGAACAGTGAGTCCGGTTGCGGTATCAGCTTGCTCGGCGACAGGAACAGATCCAGCGCCGCCTTGGCGTTTTCGAACAACGAAATATTCAGATTGATGCACAGCACCGCCAAAGGATGACCAGCGCTGTCACGCAACACGCTGCTCAGGCTGCGAATTTTCTGACCATCCCAATTGAGCTTTTCATACGGCCCGATGTTTCGTTCGCTGACCTCTTCACTGAGCATGTCTTCCAGCGAGGAATCGTCGCCGATTTCGCGTTTCGACAGGTTGTTGGCGATGTAGTCGACTTTCTGCGTGCGCAGATCGTGCAGCACCACTTCGGCATGGGGAAAGAACAGCGTCGCAATCGCGTCACTGATGGCTCGGTAGTTATCCAGGGCCGGATCTTTCTCGGGGGCGTTCATTCAGTGGTGCTCCGCGCGACGTCAGCGCCCATAAGGCAGGGCGCTGGAAGTTTGCAGCAAACGGGAGTGGACGTCACCTGACTACCCCTGTTGGTTCAGGCGGGCGGGGGCGAGCATGGCGGCATTCAGGCCGAATTTCGACAGGGCTTCCGGCAGGGCCTCGCCGCGCACCAGTGCAGCGCTGGCCTGGCCCATCGCCGGAGAGGTCTGAATCCCGTAACCGCCTTGAGCCGCCACCCAGAACAGTCCAGGTACTTGCGGATCGAAGCCGGACAGCAAATCGCCGTCGCTGACAAAACTGCGCAAGCCCGCCCAGGTGCGGGTCGGGCGGCGGATGGTCAGGGTGGTCGCCTCCTCGATCTGGTAGATGCCCATGGCAATGTCCAGCTCTTCGGGTTGCACATCATGGGGTTCGACCGGGTCGGCATTGGCTGGCGAGCCGAGAAACATCCCGGCGTCGGGCTTCATGTAGAAGGATTCATCCAGGCTGACCAGCATCGGCCAGTGGTGGATGTCCACGCCTTCGGGGCCGGCAAAGATGAACGCCGCGCGGCGCTTGGGTTGCAGGCCCAATGGCTGCGCGCCAGCGAGGGCGCCGATTTTGTCCGCCCAGGCGCCTGCCGCATTGATGATGACCGGGGCGCTAAAGGTTTGGCCGTCGGTTTGCACCTGCCAGATGCCCTCGGCATCCCGGCTCAGGCTCACCACCTGAGTATCGGTCAGGACCTGGCCCTGGTTGCGGCGGATTCCGCGCAGGTAGCCCTGATGCAGCGCATCGGTATCAATGTCGCTGGCGGTCGGGTCATAGATGGCGCCATGAACTTTTTCCCGGCGCAAGATCGGCAGGCGCACGCACGCTTCCTCGGCGCTAAGCAGCTGCATTTGCGGCACTGTGGCCTTGGCGCTCAGGTACTGGTTCTGCAGTTCGGCAGGGTCGCCGCTGAAGTCCACCGTCATCTCGCCGCGCGGGGTGAGCAGTGGATGTTCGCAGAAGCCTGGCGGTGGTGCGTCGAAGAAATCCCGGCTGGCCTGGGTCAAAGCCCGAACCTGTGGTGTGCCGTAAGCGGCGGTGTACAACGCCGCGGAACGGCCGGTGGAGTGGTAGCCCGGATGGGATTCGCGTTCGAGCACAATCACCCGCGCGTGCTGCGACAGCCAGAAACCGGTGGAAGCGCCGGCAATGCCGCCGCCGATGATGATGAAGTCTGCCTGGCTCATGAACGTCTCCTGATGGGCGCAAATGCCAATGTTATTGATACCCCCCTGTGTAGGAGCTGCCGCAGGCTGCGATCTTTTGATCTTGCTTTTACCAGGTCAAGATCAAAAGATCGCAGCCTTCGGCAGCTCCTACAGGGGTTGGTGGTGTTAGTGCTGTAGGCGGTAGATGGCATTGGCCAGCGCGATGTCTTCCAGGCCCAGACCGATCGAGCGGAAGAACACGTGGCGATCGTAGGCCGGACGCTGCACTTTTTCGCTCATCAGCTCGCACAGGTCGCCGACGATACTGTCCTTGTCCCAGCCATGCTGTTCGCCGGCAATCAGCATCTCGCCGGCCGAACCGGGCGTGGTCACGCGATAGTCGCAGAACACCTGCATGGCGTTGAGGCTGTGCGGCGGCACTTCGTGAGCCCGTGGCGCATTGGTGCTGATGGAGGTGATCAGGGCCGGTTTGCTCAAGGTGGACGGGTCGATGACCGGGCCGGCGGAGGAGGTGCACAGCAGGATCACGTCAGCGTCCAGGACGGCCGCTTCGCGACTGGAAACCAGCGTCAGGCGCGGATCAAGCCCTGTGAGCCGTGCCTTCGCTTCAGCGTCAAGACCGTCCAGGCTCGGGGAATACAGGTTGATGCTCTGCCAGTCACGCAGGCCCTTCACGTAATGCAGGTGCGCCTGGGCCACCTTGCCGCTGCCGATAATTGCCAGGCGCTGTGCTTTTGGCGGCGCCAGGGCATCGACCGCCACGGCGGTGGTCGCCGCCGTACGTGCCGTGGTCAGTTCACCGGCATCACAGAGCAACAGCGGTTGACCGGTCTGCATCGACATCAGCAGCGTCCATGCCGTCACCAGCGGGCCTTGCTCGCGCACGATGTAAGGCGAAGTCTTGACCCCATAAACGCCATCTTCGGCCAGCACACCCAAGTAGTTGATGAAGTCGCCAGCGCCTTGGGGAAATTCAACCAGTTGCTGCGCCGGTTGCACCGCGTACCCTGCGGCCAGGTCACGGAACAGTTTGCGCAGGATCTGCGGCACGTCGATTTGATCGAGCAACTCGCGTGCTTGAGGTTGGGTGATCACGTAAGGCGTGCTGGACATGAACGGCTCCGGAGACTGCATATGAACTATTTTGTCTATTATGGACTTTTAGTTTATTCCGACAAGCTCCGTTCGAGAAAAAACCAGGCAAAAAAAAGCGCAGTCCGTTGCCGGCTGCGCCTCTTCTACTGCGGCCCGTATTTACGGGCGCTTACGCTCAACCGCCCGCAACAAATGGGTCGGCGGCGTCTCGCAGCTGATCTTGCGACCCAGCAGCGCCTCGATGGACGGCAACTGGTAAGAGTCGTCTTCACCGGCGAAGCTGATGGACACGCCATCGGCGCCCGCACGTCCGGTGCGGCCGATACGATGCACGTAGTCGTCCGGCATTTCCGGCAGGGTGAAGTTGATCACGTGGCTGATACCGTCAATGTGAATGCCGCGACCGGCAACATCGGTGGCGACCAGCACGCGGATCTTGCCTTCGCGGAAGCCTTCCAGCGTCTTGATGCGCTTGTGCTGCGGTACGTCACCGGACAACTGCGCGGCGTTGACGCCATCACGCACCAGCCGTTCTTCGATGCGACGCACTTCGTCCTTGCGGTTGGCGAACACCATCACCCGCTCCCAGCCGTTGTCGTTGACCAGGTTGTAGAGCAGTTTGTATTTGTCGGCACCGGCAACGGCGTAGATGTGCTGCTCGACGTTTTCGCTGGCGACGTTCTGCGACTCGATCTCGACGATCGATGGCTCGGTGGTCCATTGCTTGGCCAGGTTCATCACGTCTTCGGTGAAGGTCGCGGAGAACAGCAGCGTCTGACGCTCGTTCTTCGGCGGGGTCTGGCGAATGATCTGCCGCACCTGCGGGATGAAGCCCATGTCGAGCATGCGGTCGGCTTCGTCCAGGACCATGACTTCGACCATGTCCAGGTGCACGTCGCCGCGCTGGTTGAAGTCCAGCAGACGGCCGGGCGTGGCCACGAGGATGTCGCAGTGACGGGCTTCGAGATGCTTGAGCTGCTTGTCGAAGTCCATGCCGCCGACGAACGTCATGACATTGAGTCCGGTGTACTTGGTCAGGTCAGCGGCGTCCTTGGCAATCTGCACCACCAGTTCCCGGGTTGGCGCGATGATCAACGCCCGTGGCTCGCCCATGTAGCGCTCTTTGGGCGGCGGGGTTTGCAGCAACTGGGTGATGATCGAGATCAGGAACGCAGCGGTCTTGCCGGTGCCGGTCTGGGCGCGGCCGATGGCATCCTTGCCAGCGAGGGTAAAGCCCAGCACCTGCGCCTGGATCGGCGTGCAATACGGGAAGCCCAGGTCCTGGATGGCGTGCATCAGTTCAGGGGCGAGTTTGAAATCGTGGAAACGGGTTTTGCCTTCCTGGGGTTCGACGACGAAGTCTTCGAGTTTCCAGGGAATAACCGGTGCCTTGGGCTTGGGTTCGCGACGCGGCCTGGCAGGCTTGGGGGCTTCGCTGCGCGGCGGCTCGTCGGCTGTTACCTCGACAGTAGGGGCAGCCTGCGGGGTCATCGGCTCGTGCTTGGGTACCGCTGCGGTGGCGGTCCGGCCAGACTGATTACCGTCGGCGCGGTGGCTGGGTGAGTGAGACGGAGCGCTGGAGGCTGGCGCGAGCTGCTCAGTCTCGCTTTTACCGAACATTTTCTTGAGTGCTTTGAGCACGGTCATCTCATCAATTGATTAAGGAATGTACGCCGGCCAGTGTAATGCAAGAATCGGGCGCGGCGTAGTGTGATGATCAAAGGCAGCTTTTACAGAGTCTGTTTAGCGTAGGCGTTCGGTCAGCCAGGCGCCGATATCGCTGATCTCTTCGGGTAACACTTCGTGGCCCATTGGGTATTCCTGCCATGTCACGGTGACACCATGGGCCTTCAAGTGCTCGTAGGCACTGCGCCCCATCGAATTTTGCACCACGTCATCGTACTGGCCGTGCAGGCACAGCACGGGAATACGCTGCTGGCTGGCGGAAATGTCCAGCGCGTCGCTGAACGTCGGAGCGTAGGTGGAGAGGGCAAGTACGCCACCCAGCGGGCCTTGCCATTTCAGGAAGGCCGCGTGCAACACCACGGCACCGCCCTGGGAAAAACCGGCGAGAAAAATTCGCGAGGCGTCTATTCCGCTGGCGCGCTCAGTTTCGATCAAGTCCAGAACCCGTTTTGCTGACTCATCCAGCTGCTCGCGGCTGATTGCCCGGGCCGGGCTCATGGCCAATATGTCGTACCAGCTTGGCATCTCGTAGCCACCATTAATGGTGACCGCGCGCGTGGGTGCCTGGGGTAAAACAAAGCGGGTGCTCAACAGGGTTTCCTGCAGCGCTTCGGCCACTGGCAGGAAGTCATAACGGTCGGCGCCCAGGCCGTGCAGCCAGATAACGCAGGCGTCTGCTGGCTTGACGGGTTGAAGAATCAGGGGCTCGGTCATGTTCGCTCCATTTTTGTGCGTGCGCTCTCATTGAGTGCGAGATGTGAGTGCGCGTCTGGTTGATCAGTTAAGAAGATGTCGCAAGGTTACAAGTTTTGCTATTGACCTGTCTTTGAATCGCTTTGGCGGGCGGTCTGGTACGGGCTTTGCTATGGGAAAACCCGAGCAATCAATCCAGCGACTGGCGGTAACACTATCAGTGTACTGCCGGTGGCGGGATAGCAACAAAAATCCGGTGATGGATGTTCGCCAGTGGCCGCTACGGGCTTCGCGAACGTGAAGGGCTACAGCCCGTTCGGCCGACTGGTGAGAAGTGAGCGATCCATGATGTGGATTTTCTCCTACTAGACTCATAGCTAAGGTCCTACGTCGCTTGACCCTAAAAAAAGCCAACACGGGTCAACAACGCCTCATAAGGGTGCGACTGGACTCACGCTCCGACACAACAAGAGCAAAACTGGAGGTTTGAATGAAGATGTTGAAATCCACCCTGGCCGTCGTGACTGCAGCCGCAGTACTTGGCGTCAGCGGGTTCGCTCAGGCGGGTGCAACCCTGGATGCAGTGCAGAAGAAAGGTTTTGTACAGTGCGGTGTAAGTGACGGCCTGCCGGGTTTCTCGGTTCCGGACGCCACTGGCAAGATCCTCGGCATCGATGCTGACTTCTGCCGCGCTGTAGCCGCTGCCGTATTCGGCGACGCGACCAAGGTTAAATTCAGTCAGTTGAACGCCAAGGAGCGCTTCACTGCGCTGCAGTCCGGCGAAATCGACATCCTGTCGCGCAACACCACCATGACCAGCTCCCGTGACGCGGGCATGGGCCTGAAGTTTCCAGGCTTCATCACCTACTACGACGGCATCGGCTTCCTGGTTAACAACAAGCTGGGCGTCAAGAGCGCCAAGGAACTGGACGGTGCAACCATCTGCATCCAGGCCGGTACCACCACTGAGCTGAACGTTTCCGACTACTTCCGCGGCAACGGTCTGAAATACACCCCGATCACCTTCGACACCTCCGATGAAAGCGCCAAGTCGCTGGAGTCCGGTCGTTGCGACGTGCTGACCTCCGACAAGTCCCAACTGTTCGCCCAGCGCAGCAAGCTGGCCGCGCCGAAGGACTACGTGGTTCTGCCGGAAACCATCTCCAAGGAGCCCCTGGGCCCTGTCGTGCGTAACGGCGATGACGAGTGGCTGGCAGTGGTCCGCTGGACTGGCTACGCCATGCTCAACGCTGAAGAAGCCGGCATCACTTCGAAAAACGTCGAAGCTGAAGCCAAGGCCACCAAGAACCCGGACGTCGCTCGTATGCTCGGGGCTGACGGTGAATACGGCAAGGATCTGAAACTGCCGAAAGACTGGGTCGTACAGATCATCAAGCAAGTAGGTAACTACGGCGAAGTGTTCGAGAAAAACCTCGGCAAGAGCACCCCGCTGGAAATCGACCGTGGCCTGAACGCGCTGTGGAACAACGGCGGCATTCAATACGCACCACCAGTGCGCTGATGGTTCTATCACCCGGTGGGCCAACCGCCGGGTGATGTTCTGTTCCATTCTTTGCGGGGCACTTCATGCAAAATTCAATCGGCGCACCAAAGCAGAGGCTCAGCCTCAGCGATCCCAAAGTGCGTGCGTGGCTATTCCAGATCATCACCATTGTGGCGGTGGTCTCGCTGGGCTGGTTTCTGTTCGACAACACCCAGACCAACCTGCAACACCGGGGCATCACTTCCGGCTTCGACTTCCTGGAGCGCAGTGCCGGTTTCGGCATCGCTCAACACCTGATCGACTACACCGAATCGGACAGCTATGCCCGGGTGTTTGTCATCGGCCTGCTCAATACGCTGCTGGTGACGTTCATCGGCGTGATCCTGGCGACGATCCTCGGGTTCATCGTCGGCGTGTCACGGCTGTCAAAAAACTGGATTATTGCCAAGCTGGCGACAGTGTATGTAGAGGTTTTCCGCAACATTCCGCCGCTGCTGCAGATCCTTTTCTGGTACTTCGCGGTATTCCTGACCATGCCAGGACCGCGTGCCAGTCATAACTTCGGCGATACCTTCTTTGTCAGCAGCCGTGGCCTGAACATGCCAGCGGCGTTGGCGTCGGATGGTTTCTGGCCATTCGTGGCCGGCGTGGGCGTGGCCATTGTCGCTATCGTGCTGATGTGCCGCTGGGCCAACAAACGTTTCGAAGAAACCGGCGTGCCATTTCACAAATTCTGGGTCGGCCTGGCACTGTTCCTGGTGATCCCGGCACTGTGCGCGTTGATCTTTGGCGCTCCGGTGCATTGGGAGATGCCCAAGCTGCAAGGCTTCAACTTCGTTGGTGGCTGGGTATTGATCCCCGAACTGCTGGCGTTGACCCTGGCGCTCACCGTGTACACCGCGGCATTCATTGCCGAGATCGTGCGCTCGGGCATCAAGTCGGTCAGCCATGGCCAGACCGAGGCGGCGCACTCCCTGGGGCTGCGCAACGGTCCGACCCTGCGCAAGGTGATCATCCCGCAAGCCCTGCGCGTGATCATTCCACCGCTGACCAGCCAATACCTGAACCTGGCCAAAAACTCCTCGCTGGCTGCCGGTATCGGTTACCCGGAAATGGTTTCGTTGTTTGCCGGCACGGTGCTGAACCAGACCGGACAGGCGATCGAGGTGATTGCCATCACCATGAGCGTGTACCTGGCGATCAGTATCAGCATTTCCCTGCTGATGAACTGGTACAACAAGCGCATTGCGCTGATCGAGCGGTAAGGAATAGCGCATGAGTACTCATATCTTCAAACCTGACATGCCGCCACCGGACCGCAGTATCGGTGTGGTGGCGTGGATGCGCGCCAACATGTTCTCCAGCTGGCTCAACACCCTGCTGACCCTGTTTGCGTTCTACCTGATCTACCTCGTGGTGCCGCCGATCCTCAGCTGGGCGATCATCAATGCCAACTGGGTCGGGACCAGCCAGGCAGACTGCACGAAGGAGGGCGCCTGCTGGGTGTTCATTCAGCAGCGCTTCGGCCAGTTCATGTACGGCTACTACCCGGTGGACATGCGCTGGCGCGTGGACCTGACCGTATGGCTGGCGGTTATCGGCGTAGCCCCGTTGTTCATCTCGCGCTTCCCGCGTAAAGCGGTGTACGGGCTGAGCTTCCTGGTGCTGTATCCGATCATTGCCTGGTGCCTGTTGCACGGTGGTGTGTTTGGCCTGACCCAGGTGGCGACCAGCCAATGGGGCGGCCTGATGCTGACCCTGGTGATCGCCACCGTCGGGATTGCCGGCGCCTTGCCGCTGGGTATTGTCCTGGCACTGGGGCGGCGCTCGAACATGCCGGCGATTCGCGTGGTCTGTGTGACCTTCATCGAATTCTGGCGCGGCGTGCCGTTGATCACGGTGTTGTTCATGTCCTCGGTAATGCTGCCGTTGTTCCTGCCCGAAGGCATGAACTTCGACAAGCTGCTGCGGGCCCTGATCGGCGTGATCCTGTTCCAGTCGGCCTATGTGGCCGAGGTGGTGCGCGGTGGTCTGCAGGCGATTCCCAAAGGTCAGTACGAAGCAGCCGCCGCAATGGGCCTTGGCTACTGGCGTTCGATGGGCCTGGTGATCCTGCCGCAAGCCCTGAAGCTGGTGATCCCTGGCATCGTCAACACCTTCATTGCGCTGTTCAAGGACACCAGCCTGGTGATCATCATCGGCCTGTTCGACCTGCTCAACAGCGTCAAGCAAGCGGCCGCCGACCCGAAATGGTTGGGCATGGCCACTGAAGGCTAC
This sequence comes from Pseudomonas sp. TMW22090, assembly GCF_022496665.1. NCBI lineage: Bacteria > Pseudomonadati > Pseudomonadota > Gammaproteobacteria > Pseudomonadales > Pseudomonadaceae > Pseudomonas > Pseudomonas sp. TMW22090. The sequence goes on along the minus strand of NZ_SCFH01000006.1, from coordinate 350,809 downwards.
GTGTTCGCCGCCCTGGTGTTCTGGATTTTCTGTTTTGGTATGTCGCGCTATTCCATGCATCTGGAACGCAAGCTCGACACTGGCCACAAGCGTTAGGAGTTCTTTTTATGAGCGAAGCAATCAAACAGCCTGTGAGCCCTGAAGGCATTATCCAGATGCAGGGCGTGAACAAGTGGTACGGGCAGTTTCACGTACTCAAGGACATTAACCTGAACGTCAGGCAGGGCGAGCGAATCGTCCTGTGCGGCCCGTCGGGTTCCGGCAAATCCACCACCATTCGCTGCCTCAATCGCCTGGAAGAACACCAGCAAGGGCGCATCGTGGTCGATGGCGTGGAGCTGACCAACGACCTCAAGCAGATCGAGTCGGTGCGTCGCGAAGTCGGCATGGTGTTCCAGCACTTCAACCTGTTCCCGCACCTGACCATCCTGCAGAACTGCACCCTGGCGCCGATGTGGGTACGCAAGATGCCCAAGCGCAAGGCCGAGGAAATCGCCATGCACTACCTGGAACGCGTACGCATTCCGGAGCAGGCGCATAAATTCCCGGGGCAACTGTCCGGCGGTCAACAGCAGCGCGTGGCGATTGCCCGTGCCCTGTGCATGAAGCCGAAAATCATGTTGTTCGACGAACCGACTTCGGCACTCGACCCCGAGATGGTGAAAGAGGTGCTGGACACCATGATCGGCCTGGCCGAAGACGGCATGACCATGCTTTGCGTGACCCACGAAATGGGCTTCGCCCGTACCGTGGCCAACCGCGTGATCTTCATGGACAAAGGCGAGATCGTTGAACAGGCGGCGCCGAATGACTTCTTCGACAACCCGCAGAATGAGCGCACCAAGCTGTTCCTGAGCCAGATCCTGCATTGATCGAAGCTTGGCAGTGAAATAAACCCGGACTGAGTGCCGGGTTTATTTTTTTCCAATCGACAACCGCCTGCTATCAGCTGGTTTTTTTATCCAACGCCAACTGCACTGCCTTCAATGCATTGAGCCTGCCGTGACCGTAATAGTGGCTATGGCCATTCTGATCATATTTTCCCATCGCTCCATCCAGGAAATGAGTGATCTTGTCGCAGCAGTCAGCAAGGATCGAGCGAACTTCGGTGCGTGTCAGCGCGGGGTTCACCGATAAAACCAGAGCCGCCACCCCGGCGGCGCCGGGGCAGGCGCTCGACGTTCCGCCAAAGCTCTCGGTGTAGTTGCCCCACAAGTCACCTTGGCCAAGGGCTTTGTCGTTGTAGCCATTTCTTCCTCGCAGATCTGTTGTCCATATGCCGCGGGTGCGAGCGGGAAAACTTCTGGGCTGGAAATTGTTATCCGGGTGCTGTTCCTGATCACTGGGAAATGAGCACCAGATGGCTTTTCCGTAATCACTGTAGGCGCTGCGGCGGCTGTGGTCGTTGCAGGCGGCTACGGCCATGACCAGTGGATGGCTGGCATAACCATCATTGTCGACACTTTCACTGCCATTGCCGGCGGCGAAGAAGATCGGGCAGCCCTTGCCCTTTCGCCCTCTGAGCGCGGCGAAATCAATGGCCAGGCGAACACTGGCGGGTAACGGATGGACTTGATGATGGGCCGGGTCCATAGGGTCGGCCCAGTTTCCATCCGGAGGGCCCCAACTGCAACTGATGATGTCCGCGCCATTGAGCGCAGCCCAGACGAAAGCGTTCGCTTCGGTCTGACCGCCCAGTGACTCCCCGTCACCCAGGCTGATCGGCATCAGTCTTGCCCTGGGTGCGACTCCGCTTGCGCCATGCAGGCCATCGGCACAGGCGACACCTGCGACGGCGGTACCATGGCTTTCATCGGCGTCCTGAGGGCGCGGGTCGGCTCCGGGTTCCCTGGGGTCCCTGTAGCTCCTCGGGGCGACGATCTTGTCGGCCGAGGTGAATTCGGGATGGTCGATATCAAAAGCATCGTCTATGACGGCGATCACTACATTCGCGCCCAGACTCAGGGCGTGGGCCGCCTCGACGTTGGCACTGGCATCAATTTCATACTGATAGCTCACAGTGGTTTTTTTCAGGTGCCACTGATTGGGGTGGATAGTGCGTGAGTGACGTTTTGTCAGGAGTTCAGGATGGCAGTACTCCACATCCTCACGTTCGAGCAAGGTCAGGGCCTGATTGAATACCTGTGTTCCGCAGCCTTCTCCTGGCGTCACGAAATAAGCGTTTTGTGCGTAAACGACTTTTGTCTTGATCGTCAGTCCTGCTTGTTCGAGTACGGTTTCGCAGGCCAGCGAGTCGTGTGAGTCGATAAACTTGATGAAGATATTTTCGGTATAGATCACGGGTTCCCCGGTGTCCGCCGCCACCAGGCCGCTGCCGGCGAAACGCACGTTGGGTAGTTGTCGCAAGCAGCGCTTGCAGGCCTGCAGATCCCCGGAGTCGGCTGGCAGCTTGAAAACGCTCAGTCCTGACGACTCAAAATGAATCACCCGTTGTGCATGGTCCAGGGGGGGGCGGTGGTGTCGAGAACGGCTGGCAAGCCGGGAAGGGTTCGGACGACGACCAGATCAGAGGCGGTGTCCAGAAAGAACGAAGGATCTGATTTGGTGCCGTATTTGAATTCCTGCATAGCGTGTTCCTTGTCTGTGTGAAGTTAGGAGGCGCTGAAGCACGGCCCAAGGCAGTGCCTTGGGTGCAGGAAGTCTATTGACCGGGTGCAGCGTTCATCTATCGGAAAGGGCTGAGGCTGTTGCGGGAAACTTCTTCAATATCTGTCGGATGTAGGCAGGCAGTTCTACCTTGATGGAGCAGCGGTTGTCTTCTGGAGTAAACCTGACTAACATGTCAGAAAATACATCCTATGATTGGATGACTGCACGAGTGTTTTGTCTGAGATGTCTCCATTGGTAAAAAGGTCTCTGGTCGACCAGGCGTTGGATCAGCTGCGTTTACGCATCACCGAAGGCACGTGGGCTGTGGGCCAACGCCTGCCCACCGAACCCGAGTTGTCCGCAGAACTGGGTATCAGCCGCAACACCGTGCGCGAAGCCATGCGCGTGTTGGCTTTTTCCGGGTTGATTGAGATCCGCCAGGGTGACGGCAGTTACCTGCGCGCGGTGATCGATCCACTCGACACCCTCAAAGCGCTGTCCCGCTGCTCTCATGAACAGGCCCGCGAGACCCGGCACATTCTTGAAGTCGAGGCCATTGGCCTGGCCGCCTTGCGCCGCACCGATGAAGACCTGGTGGCCTTGCGTGAAGCATTGGGCGTCAGCGGCAGCCACTACCATGGCGATCTCGACAGCTACATCGCCTGCGACCTGGTGTTTCATCGGCGCCTGGTCGATGCCGCACACAACCCCACGCTCAGTGAGCTGTATCGCTACTTCTCCAGCATCGTCGGTGCGCAACTGCGCCAGACCCTGAACATCACCCCACGGCGCCAGGAAGTGTTCGACCTGCATATCGAACTGCTGGACGCCGTCGAGCAACGTGACCCGGAACGGGCCAAAGCCCTGTCCAGGCAGTTGATCAACGAACCTTGAACACGAGAAAACCATGTCCAGCCGTAACAGCAACATCCCTGAAGCCAAACGCACGGCAGAGCTCGAAGAGCTGCTGATCGACGCCGAGGCCGATGACGACGAGGTGCAGAACAGCCATCCGATCCTGCGCCGGCCCTGGCTGCTGTTGCTGGGCCTGATCCTGGTGGCATTGAACTTGCGCCCGGCGCTATCGAGCATGGCGCCGATGCTCAGTGACGTGTCGAAAAGCCTCGGATTATCGGCGGCCCAGGCCGGTCTGCTGACCACCTTGCCGGTGCTGTGCCTCGGCCTGTTCGCACCGCTGGCACCGATCCTGGCGCGCCGTTTCGGCGCCGAACGGGTGGTGCTGGGCATTCTGCTGACGCTGGCCGGAGGAATCATCCTGCGCAGTTCGTTTGGCGAAATCGGCCTGTTTGCCGGCAGCGTGCTGGCGGGTGCCAGCATTGGTGTGATCGGCGTATTGCTGCCGGGTATCGTCAAGCGCGACTTTGCCAAACACGCGGGTACCATGACCGGGGTCTACACCATGGCCCTGTGCCTGGGGGCGGCGATGGCCGCAGGCGCCACCGTGCCGCTGAGCGAACATTTCGACCAGAGCTGGGCCACGGGCCTGGGCTTCTGGGTTATTCCGGCGTTGGTCGCGGCGCTGTTCTGGCTGCCGCAAGTCGGGCAGAAACACGGTGCGCACAATGTCGCCTACCGGGTTCGCGGTTTGCTGCGCGACCCGCTGGCCTGGCAAGTGACCTTGTACATGGGCCTGCAATCGTCCCTGGCGTACATCGTGTTCGGCTGGTTGCCTTCGATCCTGATCGGTCGCGGCCTGACGCCGACCCAGGCGGGGCTGGTGCTTTCCGGCTCGGTGATCGTGCAGTTGGCCAGTTCTTTGGCGGCTCCCTGGCTGGCGACTCGCGGCAAGGACCAGCGCCTGGCGATCGTGGTCGTCATGGCCTTGACCCTCAGCGGCCTGTTCGGGTGCCTGTATGCGCCGATCGATGGCTTGTGGGGTTGGGCGATTCTGCTCGGGCTGGGGCAGGGCGGGGCGTTCAGCCTGGCGCTGACCCTGATCGTGCTGCGCTCGCGAGATGCCCACGTGGCGGCGAACCTGTCGAGCATGGCTCAAGGCTTCGGCTACACCCTGGCATCCATGGGGCCATTGGCGGTCGGCATCGTGCATGACTGGACCGGCGGCTGGGCAGCGGTCGGCTGGATTTTCGGGGTCATCGGCCTGGGCGCGATCCTTGCCGGCCTGGGAGCCGGGCGATCGTTGTACGTTCAAGTAGTCAGCGAAAAACTCTGACTCATCGGACACTATCGGTATTCGGCCCACGAATGCCGATAGTGTTCCGCGAATTGACAGGCTATCGTGCGGGCAGACTTCAAAACTGTTCTGCAACCCAGGGAGCCTGCACATGAGTGATGCCCACCAAGCATTGATTACCCGGTTTTACCAGGCTTTCCAGCGGCTGGATGCCGAAGCCATGAGCGCCTGCTACACCGATGACGTGGTGTTCAGTGACCCGGCCTTCGGTGAACTGCATGGGCGTGATGCGGGTGATATGTGGCGCATGCTCACCACTCGTGCCAGGAACTTTTCCCTGACGTTCGACGATGTCCGTGCCGACGAGCGTACCGGGAGTGCACATTGGGTGGCGACGTACCTGTTCAGTCAGACCGGCAATACCGTGGTCAACGACATCCAGGCACGGTTCGTGTTTCGCGACGGAAAAATCTGCGAGCACCACGACCGTTTTGACTTGTGGTCCTGGTCACGCCAGGCGCTCGGTTTCAAAGGTCTGCTGTTGGGCTGGTCGCCCTTGGTAAAAAACGCCGTTCGGGCCCAGGCCTTGAAGGGGTTGAAGGCATTCCAGGCCGGGCGCTGATAAGATCGCCACTTGTTTCTTTTCCAATCCAGATCGTCAATTGAACAGTCTCAGCCAAACGTCTGTCAGCGCCGTCGAAACGCCGCTGGTCAGCAAGCCCTGGTTTGTCTACCTCGTACGTGCCGCCAATGGTTCGCTGTACTGCGGGATCAGCGACGACCCCGTTCGCCGCTTCGCCACTCATCAGCGGGGTAAAGGCGCGCGCTTCTTCCTCTCAAGCCCGGCCGTGGCCCTGGTGTACACCGAGGCCTGTCGCGACAGGAGTGAAGCGCTACGTCAGGAGCGGCTGATAAAGAAACTCAGGAAAAGCGCCAAGGAATGCCTGGTCGCGAACTATCAATCTGACTGATCAGTTCCCATCAGGCAGACCCGTAGGCCGCCTGCGGATTGCGCGCTAAGCTGCTGACTCCTAATTCGCGCGGCGGAGCCGAGCATGTCCGAGTTGATCCTGCATCATTACCCGACGTCCCCTTTCGCCGAAAAGGCCCGCCTGTTGTTGGGTTTCAAGGGGCTGTCCTGGCGTTCGGTGAAGATTTCACCGGTAATGCCCAAGCCTGACCTCACCGCCTTGACGGGTGGCTATCGCAAGACGCCGGTGTTGCAGGTCGGTGCAGACATCTACTGCGACACTGCGTTGATTGCCCGGCGCCTGGAGCAGGAAAAAGCCTTGCCGGCACTCTTCCCGGAAGGTCAGGAGATGATCGCTGCGTCGTTCGCCGCCTGGGCGGACTCAGTGGTGTTCCAGCATGCCGTTAGCCTGGTGTTTCAGCCGGAATCTGTCGCCGTGCGTTTTGCCAGCCTGCCGCCGGATGCCATCAAGGCCTTCCTGGCGGATCGCGCCGGGCTGTTCAGTGGCGGCAGCGCCACCCGCTTGTCTGCCGAGCAAGCCAGGCACCAGTGGCCGACGATCATGGCGCGACTCGAACAGCAACTGCAGCGCGAGCAGGGTGATTTCCTCTTCGGCGAGCCGTCGATTGCCGATTTCGCCCTGGCGCACCCACTGTGGTTCCTCAAGGCGACGCCGGTCACTTCGCCGCTGGTCGATGGGTATCCGGCAGTGTCCGCCTGGTTGGGCCGCGTCTTGGGCTTTGGTCATGGGGCCCCGAGCGAGATGAGTTCAGAGCAAGCGCTGGAGGTGGCACGCAGCGCTACACCGGCGCAGTTGCCGCAGGAACGCTTTGCAGAACCTAACGGTTTCGAGGCGGGTCAGCGGGTAGTGATTGCGGCCACGGATTACGGGGTTGATCCGGTGGCGGGTGAGTTGTTGTTTGCCGGAAGTGAAGAGCTGATTCTGCGTCGCGAGGATGAGCGGTGCGGGGTGGTGCATGTGCATTTCCCGCGATTCGGGTTTCGTCTCGAAAAACAGCGGTAAATCAAAAGATCGCAGCCTCCGGCAGCTCCTGCATCAGAGCAGAGCGGTGTTCATCTGCAGGCGCTGCCGAAGGCTGCGATCTTGTTTATTTCAAGGCTGCGAGTATGGCTTGCGGGTCATACCCGCGAATCAACGTCCCGTTTACATCGATGATCGGAATGCCGCCGCCACCCAGCGCCTCGTAAGCCTTGCGCGCCTGGGCATCCTTCTCGATATCGAACTCCTTGTACGGAATGCCTTTCTGGTCGAGAAACCGTCGGGTCAACTTGCAGTAACCACACCATTCAGTGGCGTAGAGCACCACATTGGCCTTGGCCTGGGTCTGCTCCGATACCACTTGGGACGGATTGAACACCCGTTCTATCTTGCCCCAGTTCTGATAGACCACGATCACCAGCAGTATCAGCAGGAATTTTTTCAGCACGCCCCGCAGCATCAGTTGCGACGCTTGAGCTGATCGGTGAGCTGGGTTGGCAGGCCCTTGATGATCAGGGTGCCGGCTTCTTCGTCGTACTCGATCTTCGAGCCCAGCAGGTGCGCTTCAAAGCTGATGGAGAGGCCCTCGGCACGGCCCGTGAAACGACGGAATTGATTCAGGGTACGTTTGTCCGCAGGGATCTCCGGAGACAGGCCGTAGTCCTTGTTGCGGATGTGATCGTAGAACGCCTTAGGACGTTCTTCATCAATCAACCCGGACAGTTCCTCCAGGCCCATGGGCTCACCCATCTTGGCCTGGCTGCTGGCGTAGTCCACCAGCGTCTTGGTTTTCTCCCGGGCGGACTCTTCCGGCAGGTCTTCGCTTTCAACGAAATCACTGAAGGCCTTGAGCAGCGTGCGCGTTTCACCGGGGCCGTCGACGCCTTCCTGGCAGCCGATGAAGTCGCGGAAATACTCCGAGACCTTTTTCCCGTTCTTGCCTTTGATGAACGAAATGTACTGCTTGGACTGCTTGTTGTTCTGCCACTCCGACACGTTGATCCGCGCCGCGAGGTGCAGTTGACCCAGGTCCAGGTGACGGGACGGGGTCACATCGAGCTGCTCGGTCACGGCGACGCCTTCGCTGTGATGCAGCAGGGCGATGGCCAGGTAGTCAGTCATGCCTTGCTGATAGTGTGCAAACAGCACGTGCCCACCGACCGAGAGGTTGGATTCCTCCATCAGCTTCTGCAGATGCTCCACCGCCACCCGGCTGAATGCCGTGAAGTCCTTGCCGCCTTCGAGATACTCCTTCAGCCAGCCGCTGAACGGGTGCGCCCCGGACTCGGCATGGAACAAACCCCAGGCCTTGCCTTGTTTGGCGTTGTAGCTCTCGTTGAGGTCGGCAAGCATGTTCTCGATGGCGCTCGACTCAGGCAACTCTTCGTTGCGGGCATGCAGAACTGCAGGCGTGCCGTCGGGTTTTTTGTCGATCAGGTGGACGATGCAATGGCGGATCGGCATGGGCTTCTCGGCTGATTGTAGAGAGGAGGGCGCGCTCCCCGAAAAAGCGCCCAGTGTACCGCAACTAGGAATGCATGCCCTTTGTAGGAGCTGCCGAAGGCTGCGATCTTTTGACTTTGCTTTTTAAACAAAAAAGATCAAAAGATCGCAGCCTTCGGCAGCTCCTACGGGGGGCGCGAGGGCATTTCAGGGCAACGAGATAGTCCTTATGCTGTTTTTTAACGTTTTAGACCAATAAAGCTGACCAAATGGTTAGCTAGAGGCGGATATTTCCCCGTCTCTGTGCTAGTTTTGCCCGGTCTTGCGCGAAGTCACTGCGTTAAGCGTGCATTCAGCATTTGTCAGGTCGAACCAAACCCTGATTTCGGTATCTATAACCCCGATCCCGTGGTTATTGGCCGAGGGTGCCAGATCCAGAAGATCGGGCTCGATGGCTGACACTGCACTCTGCAATCCATATGAATTTGATAGGGAAGGAACACTACATGGCTCTTACTAAAGACCAACTGATCGCCGACATCGCTGAAGCTATCGACGCGCCAAAAACCACCGCGCGTAATGCTCTGGACCAACTGGGCCAAATCGTTGCCGATCAGCTGGAAAATGGCGGCGAAATCACTCTGCCAGGTATCGGCAAATTGAAAGTGACCGAACGTCCTGCCCGTACTGGCCGCAACCCTTCGACTGGCGCTGCCATCGAAATCGCTGCCAAGAAAGTTATCAAGCTGGTTGTGGCCAAAGGCCTGACCGACGCTGTTAACAAGTAAGACGTGTAAAAAACCGTGCTCCGGAGCGATCCGGGCACGGTTTTTTTGTGCCTGTGATTTGCCGGAGGGCTCGAACGATCGCGGGAGTATCACCGCCGTAGGAGCTGTCGAGTGAAACGAGGCTGCGATCTCTTGATCTTTCACAACAACATCAAAAGATCGCAGCGTGCCGCAGCGCCTACGGTCTCAGCGAGCCCAGCGCTGACGCCAGATTTGCTGTTCGCTCTTGGTCTGGAACGTCCAGGCGACGAAGCGGCTTTTCTTCTGCCCCTGGGACATTTCCACGACCTGGCTTTCCAGCACGCCGGCCTTTTTCAGGGCGATCTCGATCGCGGGCAGGTTCGACGCCTTGGACACCAGGGTGCTGAACCACAGCACCTTGTGCTGGAAGTGCGCGCTCTCGGCGATCAATTGAGTCACGAAGCGGGCCTCGCCGCCCTCGCACCACAGTTCAGCCGACTGGCCACCAAAGTTCAGCACCGGCAGCTTGCGTTTCGGGTCGGCGCGGCCGAGTGCGCGCCATTTGCGCTCGCTGCCCTTGGTGGCTTCGTCCATCGAGGCGTGGAACGGCGGGTTGCACATGGTCAGGTCGAAGCGTTCGCCGGGTTCCAGCAACCCCAGCAGAATGTGCTTGGGGTTGGTTTGCTGGCGCAACTGAATGGCCTTGTTCAGCCCGTTGGACTGGACGATGGCCTTGGCAGCGGCCACGGCGGTCGGGTCGATTTCCGAGCCGAGGAAGTGCCAGCGGTAGTCGCTGTAGCCAATCAGCGGATAGACGCAGTTGGCGCCCATGCCGATGTCGAGCACCTTGACCGGCGCGCCGCGGGGGATTTCGCCGTCATTGACGCTGGCCAACAGGTCGGCCAGGAAGTGCACATAGTCGGCACGCCCTGGAACCGGCGGGCATAGGTAATCCGCCGGGATGTCCCAGTGGGCCACGCCGTAGAACGACTTGAGCAGCGCGCGGTTGAACACCCGCACCGCGTCCGGGCTGGCGAAGTCGATGCTTTCCTTGCCGTACGGGTTGGTGATCACGAACTTCGCCAGTTCGGGCGTGGTCTTGATCAGCGCCGGGAAGTCATAACGACCCTGGTGGCGGTTGCGCGGGTGCAGGCTGGCCTTTTCGCGGGGCTCGACGGCTTTGGCCGGGGTCGCGGATTCGGGCTTCTTGCGCGCAGGTCTTGGTGTGCGGGGGGCGTTCATGGGTGTGATCGATTCGGGTATGGCTGAAAGTGACGGGCATTGTCCCACATTAGCTACCCGATGACGCATATCCAGGGGGTTTGGTGTTTGTGGGAATGGGCAGGCACAAAAAAGGGAGGCCATTTCGGGCCTCCCTTTTCATTGCGATTTGCCGTTACAAACTGGCAATCCGCGCATGCTGCTCGGCCAGTTTGCCCAAAGCCTGTTGCGCTTCGGCCAGTTTGGCGCGTTCCTTCTCGATGACTTCGGCCGGCGCCTTGTCGACGAAACCGGCGTTCGACAGCTTGCCGCCCACGCGCTGGACTTCACCCTGCAAGCGCAGGATTTCCTTGTCCAGGCGTGCCAGCTCGGCGTCCTTGTCGATCAGGCCGGCCATTGGCACAAGCACTTCCATCTCGCCGACCAGGGCGGTCGCGGACAGTGGTGCTTCTTCGCCTGCCGCCAGCACAGTGATCGACTCGAGGCGCGCGAGCTTCTTCAGCAGGGCCTCGTTTTCGGTGAGACGACGCTGGTCTTCGGCGCTGACGTTTTTCAGGAACAGGTTAAGCGGCTTGCCTGGACCAATGTTCATTTCGGCGCGAATGTTACGCGTGCCGAGCATCAGCGTTTTCAGCCATTCGATGTCATCTTCGGCGGCTGCGTCAATGCGCTCTTCATTGGCCACTGGCCAAGGCTGCAGCATGATTGTCTTGCCTTCGATGCCGGCCAGCGGCGCGATGCGCTGCCAGATTTCTTCGGTGATGAACGGCATGAACGGGTGCGCCAGGCGCAGGGCAACTTCCAGTACGCGAACCAGGGTGCGACGGGTGCCGCGCTGGCGTTCGACCGGCGCGTTTTCGTCCCACAGCACCGGCTTGGACAGCTCCAGGTACCAGTCGCAATACTGGTTCCAGATGAACTCGTACAAGGCTTGTGCGGCCAGGTCGAAGCGGAACTGATCGAGCTGACGGGTCACTTCGGCTTCGGTGCGTTGCAGCTGCGAGATGATCCAGCGATCCGCCAGAGACAGTTCGTAGGCTTCGCCGTTCTGGCCGCAGTCTTCGCCTTTGTCCAGCACGTAGCGCGCCGCGTTCCAGATCTTGTTGCAGAAGTTGCGATAGCCTTCGACGCGGCCCATGTCGAACTTGATGTCGCGACCGGTGGAGGCCAGCGAGCAGAAAGTGAAGCGCAGGGCGTCGGTGCCGTAGCTGGCGATGCCATCGGCGAATTCGTCGCGGGTCTGCTTCTCGATCTTCTTCGCCAGTTTCGGCTGCATCATGCCGGAAGTGCGTTTCTGCACCAGGTCTTCCAGCTCGATGCCGTCGATGATGTCCAGCGGGTCAAGGACGTTGCCCTTGGACTTGGACATCTTCTGGCCTTGGCCATCTCGCACCAGACCGTGCACATACACGGTCTTGAACGGAACCTGCGGCGTGCCGTCTTCGTTTTTCACCAAATGCATGGTGAGCATGATCATCCGGGCAACCCAGAAGAAAATGATGTCGAAACCGGTCACCAACACATCGGTGGAGTGGAATTTTTTCAGGAATTCGGTCTGCTCAGGCCAGCCGAGGGTGGAGAAGGTCCACAGGCCCGAACTGAACCAGGTGTCGAGTACGTCGTTGTCCTGTTGCAGTGCCACGTCGGGGCCGAGGTTGTGCTTGGTGCGAACTTCGGCTTCGTCGCGACCGACGTAGACTTTGCCCGACTCGTCGTACCAGGCCGGGATCCGGTGACCCCACCACAGTTGACGGCTGATGCACCAGTCCTGGATGTCACGCATCCAGGAGAAGTACATGTTTTCGTATTGTTTCGGCACGAACTGGATGCGGCCGTCTTCAACGGCAGCAATTGCAGGCTCGGCCAAAGGCTTGGTCGACACGTACCACTGGTCGGTCAGCCACGGCTCGATGATGGTGCCCGAGCGATCGCCTTTCGGCACTTTCAGGGCGTGATCGTCGACGCTGACCAGCAGGCCGGCGGCGTCGAAGGCGGCGACGATTTGCTTGCGCGCCTCGAAGCGGTCCAGGCCTGCGTATTCAGCCGGGATCTTGCCGTCGATGCTTTCGTTCAGTGTGCCGTCGAGGTTGAACACCTGGCAGGCCGGCAAGACGGCGGCGTTCTTGTCGAAGATGTTCAGCAGCGGCAAATTGTGGCGCTTGCCGACTTCGTAGTCGTTGAAATCGTGTGCCGGGGTGATTTTCACGCAACCGGTGCCGAACTCAGGATCGCAGTAATCGTCGGCGATGATCGGAATGCGGCGGCCGACCAGCGGCAGCTCGACAAATTTGCCGATCAGGGCTTTGTAGCGTTCATCGTTCGGGTTAACGGCCACGGCGGCGTCGCCGAGCATGGTTTCCGGGCGAGTGGTCGCGACGATCAGGAAGTCGTTGCCTTCAGCCGTTTTCGCGCCGTCGGCCAACGGGTACTTGAGGTTCCACAGGAAACCTTTCTCGTCATGGTTTTCCACCTCGAGGTCGGAAATCGCCGTGTGCAGCTTGGTGTCCCAGTTGACCAGGCGCTTGCCGCGGTAGATCAGGCCGTCTTCGTGCAGGCGCACGAAGGCTTCCTTGACCGCTTCAGACAGGCCGTCGTCCATGGTGAAGCGCTCGCGGCTCCAGTCTACGGACGAGCCGAGGCGGCGGATCTGGCGGCTGATGTTGCCACCGGACTGATCCTTCCATTCCCAGATTTTCTCGAGGAATTTCTCGCGACCAAGATCGTGGCGACTCTGACCCTGGGCTTCGAGTTGACGCTCCACCAGCATCTGCGTAGCGATACCGGCGTGGTCGGTACCCGGCTGCCACAGAGTGTTGCGACCCTGCATGCGGCGGAAACGGATCAGGGCGTCCATGATCGCGTTGTTGAAGCCGTGCCCCATGTGCAGGCTGCCCGTCACATTCGGCGGCGGGATCATGATGGTGTAGGACTCGCCCGCGCCTTGCGGGGCGAAGTAATTCTCTGACTCCCAGGTGTTGTACCAGGAAGTTTCAATGGCGTGCGGCTGGTAGGTCTTATCCATGCGCGGCGGGACCCTATTGGCATTAATTCAGGAAAAGCCGACGAGTATAGCGGGGCATGGGGCGAAGGGCGAGCAGGGGCGGACAGGGCGTGTATTCAGGAGCGGTGCGAACACGGTAGGAGCTGCCGCAGGCTGCGATCTTTTGATCTTGATCTTTTCCGGAATAGTCGAAGATCGAAATCAAAAGATCGCAGCCCGCGGCAGCTCCTGCAGTGCCAGGGTGGGGCTACTCGTACTGGCTGAGCAACCGCTCCATCCGCGCCGCCAGTCGGCGTTTGATTTCGGTTTCGATGTGCGGCGCAAAGTCGTCGATCACGTCTTGCATGATCAGCATCGCAGCGGCGCGCAGTTCGCCGTCCAGATGCAGCAAGGCGTCCGGGCCTTTATCTTCGGCGACTGGGGCAGGGGGCGGTTCGCTGGCGGCTGGCGGGTTGCCGGCAGCCTCGAACAGCATGGGGATCTGTTCCTGATCATCGTCCTCGACCGTGTCGGTCAGCAACGGTGGTTGCAGGTTGTCATCGCCGAGCAGTTGGCGGATCGACTCGAGGTCGTCCAGCAGATGCGCGGACTGTTGCTGTTTTGGCGTGTCCATCGGAATACTCAGAGTCGCTGTAAACGGTGGTCTTGCAAAGGATAGCCCTGTTCGCGATAGAAACGGAAACTCTCCCGCGCGGCCTGGCGAATCACCGGGTCTTCCACCACCACTTCCGCCACGCGGGCGAACTTGTTGGCAAAGGTCGGCACTTTCAGGTCGAGATTGACCAGCAGGTCCTGATGTTGACCGCAGTCCTCTCCCAGGCCCAGCACAATCAAACCCTGCGGCTCGTTCTCGGCGGGGCCATGGGGTACGAAACTTTCGCCCTTGAACGCCCAGAGGCGTGCATCGAGATCGTCACGCTGGCTCGCATCGCTGCAATGCAGGTAGATGCGATGGCCCATGCGCCAGGCTTTTTCGGTGAGCTTGCAGGCAAAATCCAGCCGCGCCGACGGATCGGCGCTGGGCAGGATATAGAAGTCGACTTTGGTCATTGCGGTTCCTGGAATCAACTTCCGCGGAATCTGTAGGAGCGAGCTTGCTCGCGAAGGTCGTCAACGATTACGCGGAAAACCAGGTTAATCGCGGTGATCTTGAGTTTTTCGCGAGCAAGCTCGCTCCTACAGTCGTCAGTGAGCGATATTTAGGCCTTGGCGCGGTCCAGCAGGTACTGGGTCAGCAGGGGCACCGGACGGCCAGTGGCGCCCTTGTCCTTGCCGCCGCTGGTCCAGGCGGTGCCGGCGATGTCCAGGTGCGCCCAGTTGAGGTTCTTGGTAAAGCGCGACAGGAAGCAGGCGGCGGTGATGGTGCCGGCTCTCGGCCCGCCAATGTTGGCGATGTCGGCAAACGGGCTGTCGAGCTGTTCCTGGTACTCATCGAACAGTGGCAACTGCCAGGCACGGTCGTCTGCGGACTGACCGGCGCTGAGCAGCTGGCCGATCAGTTCGTCGTTGTTGCCCAGCAGGCCGGAGGTGTGCGCGCCCAGGGCGACGACACAGGCACCGGTCAGGGTCGCGATGTCGATCACGGCCTGGGGCTTGAAACGTTCAGAGTAGGTCAGGGCGTCGCACAGCACCAGGCGGCCTTCGGCGTCGGTGTTGAGGATTTCCACGGTCTGGCCGCTCATGGTGGTGACGATGTCGCCTGGGCGCGCAGCGTTGCCGCTCGGCATGTTCTCGGCGCAGGCCAGGATGCACACCAGGTTGATCGGCAGTTTCAGTTCGAGCACGGCGCGCAGGGTACCGAAGACGCTGGCGGCGCCGCCCATGTCGTACTTCATTTCGTCCATGCCGGCGCCCGGCTTGAGGCTGATGCCGCCGGTGTCGAAAGTGATGCCTTTGCCGACCAGGGCGAACGGCTTCTCGGATTTCTTGCCGCCGTTGTATTGCATGACGATCAGGCGCGGAGGCTGGGCGCTGCCCTGGCCCACGGCGTAGAACGAGCCCATGCCCAGGTCCTTGATCTTCTTCTCGTCAAGGACTTCGACTTTCAGGCTCTTGAATTCCTTGCCCAGGCTCTTGGCCTGCTCGCCCAGGAAAGTCGGGTGGCAGATGTTCGGCGGCAGGTTGCCCAGGTTGCGGGTAAACGCCATGCCGTTGGCGATCGCGGTAGCGTGGGCCACGGCACGCTCGACTTCAGCCTGGGCGGCCTTGATGGTCACCAGGGTGATTTTCTTCAGGGCGCGCGGCTCGGCTTTCTGGCTCTTGAACTGGTCGAACGTGTATTGGCCGTCCACCAGGGTTTCAGCCAGCAGGCGGGTCTTGCCGTAGCTGTCACGGCCCTTGACCACGACTTCGTCGAGTGCCAGTACCGCATCGCTGCCGTTCAGGCCCTTGAGGGTGTTGAGAATGCCGGCAATGATTTTACGGAATGGGCGATCACCCAGTTCTTCGTCCTTGCCGACGCCGACCAGCAATACGCGCTCGGCCTTGAGGTTGGGCAGGCTGTGCAGCAGCAGGCTCTGGCCGACTTTGCCGGCGAGGTCGCCACGCTTGAGCACGGCGCTGATCGCGCCGCCGCTCAGTGCGTCAATTTGGCTGGCCACGGCGCCGAGCTTGCGGCCTTCGCTGACGGCAACCACCAGCGTGGCAGTTTTCAACGTTTCCGGATTAACGCTTTTTACAACCAGTTCCATGTCGGGGCCCCTGAATCAATGATCAACACGCAAGTGTCTGAACTTGCCATAAATAGAGTACGCAAGGCAGGCTTGCGGCAAAGGCCGCAGTTTGAACCTCGTCGGCGGCGCCTGACAACCCTGGGTCGCAGGTTCGTCACGGTTCCGGCCGCGCTTGCAGGAGCGAATTGGATCCGGGCGGCGTTGCGCTGATGAACCTGAGAGCACCGTTGAGTGTCAGACGTCCCGCGTAATCGTTGACGAGCATCGCGAGTGAGCCCCCGCATGGCGAACGCGCGCAGTGACAGGCGCATGCAATCACAGGATAATGCGCCATCTTTTTCGGCGGCCCTGCTTTGCGGTCCGCCTGCTACGTTTGCTTGTTTGGCCGCCTTCGCCTGACAACCCTGGAGTGTCTGGTTTGATTGTCTTTCGTTACCTATCCCGCGAAGTCCTGTTGACCTTGAGCGCCGTCAGCGCCGTGCTGCTGGTCATCATCATGAGCGGACGCTTCATCAAATACCTCGCCCAGGCCGCTGCGGGCCTGCTGGATCCAGGCTCCCTGTTCCTGATCATGGGGTTTCGTCTGCCGGGCTTTCTGCAACTGATCCTGCCGCTGGGCCTGTTTCTGGGCATTCTGCTGGCTTACGGTCGCCTGTACCTCGAAAGCGAAATGACCGTGTTGTCGGCCACCGGCATGAGTCAGCAACGCCTGTTCGCCATGACCCTGTTCCCGGCCACCCTGGTGGCATTGGTGGTGGCATGGCTGAGCCTGAGCCTTGCGCCACAAGGGGCCAACCAGTTCCAGTTGCTGCTGAACAAGCAAGACGCCCTGACTGAATTCGACACCCTGGAACCGGGCCGCTTCCAGGCCCTGCGTGACGGAACGCGGGTGACCTACACCGAGACCCTGACGGACGATCGCATCAACCTCGGTGGCGTGTTCATTTCCCAGAAGAACACCAGCACCGACCAGAAGGATCGCGGGATTTCCGTGCTGGTGGCCGAGAAGGGTCGCCAGGAAATCCGCCCTGACGGCAACCGCTACCTGATTCTCGACAATGGCTATCGCTACGACGGCAAGCCGGGCCAGGCCGACTATCGCGCCATCAAGTACGACGAGTACGGCGTGCTGCTGCCCAAGCCGGATGTCAGCGACGAAGTCACCGACCGCGATGCCATGCCCACCAGTAGCCTGATAGGCAGCGACGACGTTCGCTCGCGCACCGAATTGCAATGGCGCATGTCCCTGCCGTTGCTGGTCTTCATTGTCACCCTGATGGCGGTACCGCTGTCGCGAGTGAATCCGCGCCAGGGGCGGTTCCTCAAGCTGCTGCCAGCGATTCTTCTTTATATGGCCTACCTGACCATCCTGATTGCCGCTCGCGGCGCGCTCGAAAAAGGCAAGATCCCGATGGCCCTCGGCTTGTGGTGGGTGCACGGGATCTTCCTGGCGATTGGGTTGGGCTTGCTCTATTGGGAGCCCCTGCGCCTGAAGATGGCGAGTCGCCGCAGCGCGCTGGAGGTGGCCCGTGGTTAAGCTGGATCGCTACATTGGTAGCAGTGTTTTCGTGGCCATTCTGGCCGTATTGGGCATCATTCTCGGTCTGGCGACGCTGTTCGCCTTCATCGACGAGATGGGCGATGCCAGCGATACCTACACCTTGCTGGACGTGTTGAGCTACGTCCTGTTGACGGCCCCCCGACGTTTGTACGACATGTTGCCGATGGCGGCATTGATCGGCTGTCTGATCGGCCTGGGCAGCCTGGCCAGCAACAGCGAACTGACCATCATGCGCGCCGCTGGCGTGTCCATTGGCCGGATCGTCTGGGCAGTCATGAAGCCGATGCTGGTGCTGATGGTTGTCGGAGTCCTGATCGGCGAATACGTTGCGCCGGCCACCGAAAGCGCTGCCCAGGCCAATCGTTCGCTGGCCCAGGGCAGCGGTGACGCGCAAAGTGCCCGCCACGGCCTGTGGCATCGCCAGGGTGACGAGTTCATTCACGTCAACTCGGTGCAACCCAACGGTGTGCTGTACGGCGTCACCCGCTATCGCTTCGACAAAGAGCGTCACATGCTGTCGGCCAGCTTCGCCAAGCGCGCGGAGTTCGACAAGGACCACTGGCAGCTGAGCGATGTCACCACCACGGTATTCCATGAAAAGAACACTGAAGTGGTCGCGGCCCCGGTCGAGCGCTGGGAAGTTGCCCTCAGTCCGCAACTGCTGAGCACGGTGGTCATGGCGCCAGAGTCTCTGTCGATCTCCGGTTTGTGGGGATACATCCATTACCTGGCCGACCAGGGGCTGAATAACGGCCGTTACTGGTTGGCATTTTGGGTCAAGGTGTTGCAGCCGCTGGTCACTGCGGCACTGGTGCTGATGGCGATCTCCTTCATCTTTGGTCCGCTGCGCTCGGTGACCCTCGGTCAGCGGGTGTTCACCGGTGTACTGGTGGGGTTCACCTTCCGAATCGTCCAGGATCTGCTGGGGCCATCGAGCCTGGTGTTCGGTTTCTCGCCGCTGTTTGCGGTGCTGGTGCCTGCCAGCGTGTGCGCCCTGGCTGGGGTCTGGTTGTTGCGCCGGGCCGGTTGATTCCGGGTATTTCCCGAGCAGCGAGCCAATGAAAAACGCCCTTGTCGTGAGACCGGGGCGTTTTTGTCAGTGCCGTCCGACCTGCGCAGGTGACGCTTGCGCCGTGGATCAGGTACAATTCCCGGCTATTTTTCGGCGGGCTATGCCTGCAGCCTTTTTGAGTGTTGATCCGTGAGTGATTTGAGTCATATCCGCAATTTCTCCATCATCGCCCACATTGACCATGGCAAGTCGACGCTGGCCGATCGATTCATCCAGATGTGCGGCGGCCTTGCCGAGCGCGAAATGGAAGCCCAGGTACTGGACTCCATGGACCTGGAGCGTGAACGCGGGATCACCATCAAGGCCCACAGCGTCACCCTTTATTACACCGCTCGCGATGGCATCAAGTACCAGCTGAACTTCATCGACACCCCGGGCCACGTTGACTTCACCTATGAAGTCAGCCGCTCGCTGGCTGCCTGTGAAGGTGCTTTGCTGGTGGTCGACGCTGGCCAGGGCGTGGAAGCGCAGTCGGTTGCCAACTGCTACACGGCGATCGAGCAGGGCCTGGAAGTCATGCCCGTGCTGAACAAGATCGACCTGCCGCAGGCCGATCCGGACCGCGTGAAGGAAGAAATCGAGAAGATCATCGGCATCGATGCCACTGATGCCGTCGAGTGCAGCGCCAAGACCGGCCTGGGCGTCGATGAAGTCCTCGAGCGTCTGGTGCGCACCATTCCTGCGCCGACCGGCAACTACGAAGATCCGCTGCAAGCGTTGATCATCGACTCCTGGTTCGACAACTACCTGGGCGTTGTATCCCTGGTACGCGTGCGCCATGGCCGCGTGAAGAAGGGCGACAAGATCCTCGTCAAGTCCACCGGCAAGATCCACCTGGTGGACAGCGTTGGTGTATTCAACCCTAAACATACCGCTACCACTGACCTGAAGGCCGGTGAAGTAGGCTTCATCATCGCTGGCATCAAGGACATTCACGGTGCGCCGGTGGGTGACACCCTGACCTTGAGCTCGACACCGGACGTCGACGTCCTGCCGGGTTTCAAACGCATTCAGCCGCAGGTTTACGCCGGCCTGTTTCCGGTCAGCTCCGACGACTTCGAAGATTTCCGTGAGGCCCTGCAAAAGCTCACCCTCAACGACTCGTCGCTGCAGTACACCCCCGAGAGCTCCGACGCCCTGGGCTTCGGCTTCCGTTGCGGGTTCCTCGGCATGCTGCACATGGAGATCATCCAGGAGCGCCTGGAGCGCGAGTATGACCTGGACCTGATCACCACGGCGCCGACGGTAATTTTCGAGCTGTTGCTGAAAACCGGTGAAACGATTTACGTCGACAACCCGTCGAAGCTTCCAGACCTGTCTTCCATCGAAGACATGCGCGAGCCGATCGTGCGGGCCAACATTCTTGTGCCGCAAGAGCACCTGGGCAACGTCATTACCCTGTGCATCGAGAAGCGTGGCGTGCAGCACGACATGCTGTTCCTCGGTACCCAGGTCCAGGTGACCTACGATCTGCCGATGAACGAAGTGGTCCTGGACTTCTTCGATCGCCTGAAGTCCACCAGCCGCGGCTATGCTTCGCTGGACTACCATTTCGATCGTTATCAGTCGGCTAACCTGGTGAAACTGGATGTGCTGATCAACGGTGACAAGGTCGACGCCCTGGCGCTGATCGTGCACAAGGATAACGCGCACTACAAAGGTCGCCAGTTGACCGAGAAGATGAAAGAACTGATCCCGCGCCAGATGTTCGACGTCGCGATCCAGGCCGCCATTGGCGGGCAGATCATTGCGCGAACCTCCGTCAAGGCACTCAGAAAGAACGTATTGGCCAAATGCTACGGCGGCGACGTCAGCCGTAAGAAGAAACTGCTTGAAAAGCAAAAGGCCGGTAAGAAACGCATGAAGCAAGTCGGCAACGTGGAAATTCCACAAGAAGCCTTCCTTGCAGTGCTCAGGTTGGATAGTTAGGTCCTATGTCACTAAATTTCCCGCTGTTGCTGGTCATCGCCGTGTTCGTCTGCGGCCTGTTGGCGTTGCTCGATCTGGTTTTTCTCGCGCCGCGTCGGCGTGCAGCCATTGCATCCTATCAGGGCAGCGTCAGCCAGCCTGACGGGATGGTGGTCGAAAAACTGAACAAGGAGCCGCTGCTGGTCGAATACGGCAAGTCGTTCTTCCCGGTGTTGTTCATCGTGCTGGTGCTGCGTTCGTTCCTGGTGGAACCGTTCCAGATTCCATCCGGCTCGATGAAACCGACCCTGGACGTTGGCGATTTCATTCTGGTGAGCAAGTTCTCCTACGGGATCCGCTTGCCGGTGATCGACAAGAAAGTCATCGAAATCGGTGACCCGCAGCGCGGCGATGTGATGGTTTTCCGCTATCCGAGCGATCCGAACGTCAACTACATCAAGCGTGTAGTGGGCCTGCCGGGCGACCAGATTCGCTACACCGCCGACAAGCGCCTGTTCGTCAACGGCGAGTCCGTTGCCGAGCAGTTGGTCGGCTCCGAGCCGGGCACCCTGGGCAGTGCCGAGCTCTACAAGGAAAAACTCGGTGTCGCCGAGCACCTGATCCGCAAGGAAATGAGCCGCTATCGCGCAACGCCGGACCGTTCGTGGACCGTGCCCGCCGGGCACTACTTCATGATGGGCGACAACCGCGACAACTCCAACGACAGTCGCTATTGGGATGATCCAAGCATTCCCAAGGACCTGCTGGGCATGGTCCCCGACAAGAATATCGTCGGCAAGGCCTTCGCGGTCTGGATGAGCTGGCCTGAACCCAAACTCAGTCACCTGCCGAACTTCTCGCGGGTTGGCCTGATCAAGTAATCACACACGGCGCTGTTGAACACAGCGCCGAATGCATTTCTGGAGCCGCTACAATCGGCGCCCGAGGCATGAAAACAATGATATTCAGGACGTAATTTTTGAACACAGCGTTAATTGTCCCAAGCCTGCGCCGCACCCCGGCGATGGCGGTGGAATCCAGCCACGAACTCAGCGTGGGTACACCGTGAGCGTTTCCTTAAGCCGTCTAGAGCGTCAGCTCGGCTACACCTTCAAGGACCAGGAACTGATGGTCCTGGCCCTGACTCACCGCAGCTTTGCCGGGCGCAACAACGAACGCCTGGAATTCCTCGGTGATGCCATCCTCAATTTCGTCGCTGGCGAGGCGCTGTTCGATCGCTTCCCGCTGGCTCGCGAAGGTCAGTTGTCGCGTTTGCGCGCACGCCTGGTGAAAGGTGAGACCCTGGCGGTACTGGCCCGCGGTTTCGATCTGGGCGAGTACCTGCGCCTGGGCTCTGGCGAGTTGAAGAGCGGCGGTTTTCGTCGCGAGTCGATTCTGGCCGATGCCCTGGAAGCGCTGATTGGTGCAATCTACCTGGACGCGGGCATGGACATGGCGCGCGAGCGCGTGCTGGCCTGGCTGGCCGGTGAGTTCGAAGGCCTGACGCTGGTCGACACCAACAAAGATCCAAAGACCCGCCTGCAGGAATTCCTGCAATCGCGTGGGTGTGAGCTGCCGCGTTACGAAGTGGTGGATATCCAGGGTGAGCCGCATTGCCGGACGTTCTTCGTCGAATGTGAAATCACCTTATTGAATGAAAAAAGCCGAGGTCAGGGTGTGAGTCGTCGTATTGCCGAACAGGTAGCGGCCGCCGCAGCACTGATTGCCCTGGGTGTGGAGAATGGCAATGACTGATTCAACCGCAACACGCTGTGGCTATGTTGCCATCGTCGGCCGTCCCAACGTGGGCAAGTCCACGTTGCTGAACCACATCCTCGGCCAGAAGCTCGCGATCACTTCGCGCAAGCCGCAAACCACCCGCCACAACATGCTGGGCATCAAGACCGAAGGCGCCGTGCAGGCGATCTACGTCGACACTCCGGGCATGCACAAAGGTGGCGAAAAAGCCCTCAACCGCTACATGAACAAGACGGCCTCGGCAGCCTTGAAAGACGTGGACGTGGTGATCTTCGTAGTCGACCGCACCAAGTGGACCGACGAGGACCAGATGGTCCTGGAGCGCGTCCAGTACGTGACCGGCCCGCTGATCGTGGCGCTGAACAAGACCGATCGCATCGAAGACAAAGCCGAGCTGATGCCGCACCTGAGCTGGTTGCAGGAGCAGCTGCCGAACGCGCAGATCATGCCGATCTCGGCCCAGCACGGGCACAACCTCGAAGCGCTGGAGCGGGTGATTGCCGGCTACCTTCCGGAAAACGATCACTTCTTCCCCGAAGACCAGATCACCGACCGCAGCAGTCGCTTCCTCGCCGCCGAACTGGTGCGCGAAAAGATCATGCGCCAGATGGGTGCAGAGCTGCCGTACCAGATCACCGTCGAAATCGAAGAGTTCAAGCAGCAGGGTAAGACCCTGCATATTCATGCCTTGATCCTCGTCGAGCGCGACGGCCAGAAGAAGATCATCATTGGCGACAAGGGCGAGCGCATCAAGCGCATCGGCACCGAGGCGCGCAAGGACATGGAGCTGCTGTTCGACTCCAAGATCATGCTCAACCTCTGGGTGAAAGTGAAAGGCGGCTGGTCCGATGACGAGCGCGCGCTGCGTTCGCTGGGTTACGGCGACCTGTAAACCCGATCGACGCTGCACCGCAGAACCTGTGGGAGCGGGCTTGCCCGCGATGAGGATGTAACATTCAATATATGTGTTGGATGTAAGTCCGCCATCGCGGGCAGGCCCGCTCCCACATTGGTTTTTGTTGTTTGCAGAGCTGCGCACTTTCTTCGAGAACCCTGACTTCCATGTCGCAAACCCCACCCATCCCCCAGCCCGCCTTCGTACTTCACTCCCGCGCCTACCGCGAGAGCAGCGCGTTGGTCGACTTCCTTACGCCCCAGGGGCGGCTACGGGCGGTGTTGCGCAGTGCGCGGGGCAAGGCCGGGACCTTGGCCAGGCCCTTCGTGCCCCTGGAAGTCGAATTTCGCGGGCGAGGGGAGCTGAAGAACGTAGGGCGGATGGAAGCCTCGGGGGTTTCCACCTGGCTCAACGGCGAAGCGCTGTTCAGTGGCCTGTACCTCAATGAGCTGCTGATTCGCCTGCTACCCGCCGAAGACCCGCTGCCGGGTGTGTTCGACCACTACGCCGCGACGTTGCTGGCGCTGGCCGAAGGTCGTCCGCTGGAGCCGTTGCTGCGCTCCTTTGAATGGCGGTTGCTCGATGATCTGGGCTACGGCTTCGCACTCGGCACGGATATCCACGGTGAGCCTGTAGCGCCGGACGGTCTGTATCGCCTGCAGGTGGACGCGGGGCTGGAGCGGGTGTACCTGTTGCAGCCCGGACTGTTCAACGGCACCGAATTGCTGGCCATGGCCGAAGCGGACTGGTCGGCACCGGGTGCTTTATCGGCCGCAAAACGGTTGATGCGCCAGGCACTTGCCGTGCATCTGGGCGGTCGTCCCCTGGTTTCCCGAGAGTTGTTTCGAAAGCCGTAAAATCCCCGTGTATGCTGTGCACCGAACTTTCCCCTCTTCAGGAGCGCTTCCGTGACCACCAGCAATCGCATTCTTCTTGGCGTGAACATCGACCACGTTGCCACCCTGCGTCAGGCCCGGGGCACTCGTTACCCGGATCCGGTCAAGGCCGCGCTGGACGCGGAAGAGGCGGGCGCTGACGGCATCACCGTGCACCTGCGCGAAGACCGTCGCCATATCCAGGAACGCGACGTGCTGCTGCTCAAGGATGTGCTGCAGACCCGCATGAACTTCGAGATGGGCGTCACTGAAGAGATGATGGTGTTCGCCGAGCGCATCCGCCCTGCGCACATTTGCCTGGTCCCGGAAACTCGCCAGGAGCTGACCACTGAAGGCGGGCTGGATGTAGCGGGGCAGGAGGCCCGGATCAAGGCGGCGGTGGACCGCCTGGCGAAAATTGGCTGCGAGGTGTCGTTGTTCATCGACGCGGACGAGCGCCAGATCGAAGCGTCCCGCCGAGTGGGTGCGCCGGCCATCGAACTGCACACGGGGCGTTACGCGGACGCCGAGACGCCGACGCAAGTGGCTGAAGAGCTCAAGCGTGTAGCGGATGGCGTGGCTTTTGGTCTGGCCCAGGGTTTGATCGTCAACGCCGGCCACGGTCTGCAATACCACAACGTTGAAGCGGTGGCTGCGATCAAGGGCATCAACGAACTCAATATCGGCCACGCGCTGGTGGCGCATGCTTTGTTTGTGGGGTTCAAGTCGGCTGTTTCCGAGATGAAGGCGCTGATTCTGGCTGCTGCGTTGAAGGGTTAAGATCAAAAGATCGCAGCCTTCGGCAGCTCCTACGGGTGTGCGCATAACCCTGTAGGAGCTGCGCAAGGCTCGAGCCGTGTTCGGACGATCTTTTTGCCTTAAAGCTGCGGCGATTCCTGGTTCGGCTTGGACTTGTCGATCCCCGGCACATGCAAATTGCCTTCAGCCACCTGATCACCCTCAAGCTGCGGCTGTGTCACCCAGGTCAGGATGTCGTAATACCGGCGGATGTTCGCCACAAAATGCACCGGCTCACCGCCCCGGGCATAACCATAGCGGGTCTTGCTGTACCACTGCTTCTGCGACAGGCGCGGCAGGATTTTCTTCACGTCCAGCCACTTGTTCGGATTCAGCCCTTCCTTCGCGGTCAGCTTGCGCGCGTCATCCAGGTGGCCGCTGCCGACGTTGTAGGCCGCCAGGGCAAACCAGGTGCGGTCTGGCTCCTTGATGGAGTCGTCCAGCTGTTCCTTCATGTAAGCCAGGTACTTGGCGCCGCCCATGATGCTCTGCTTGGGGTCCAGGCGATTGGATACGCCCATGGCCTGCGCAGTATTCTGGGTCAGCATCATCAGGCCACGCACGCCGGTCTTGGATGTCACGGCCGCTTGCCACAGGGATTCCTGATAACCCACCGCCGCCAGCAGGCGCCAGTCGACCTTTTCTTTCTTGGCGTAGGCCTTGAAGTGCTGTTCGTACTTGGGCAGCCGTTGCTGCAAATGCTGGGCGAAGGTCGTGGCACCCATGTAGCCGAGCACGTCGACGTGACCGTAGTAGCGGTCCTTCAGGCGTTGCAGGGTGCCGTTCTTCTTGACCTTGTCGAGGTAGTCGTTGATCTCGTTGAGCAGGCTGTTGTCTTCGCCTGCTGCCACGGCCCAGCTCTGGTTGCTGGCGTCACCCAGGTCAAAGGCGACCCGCACGTTGGGGAAGTAGACCTGGTTCATCGCCACTTCGTTGGAGTCGACCAGGGTCAGGTCGATCTGGCCTTCGTCGACCATGCGCAACAGGTCCACGACTTCAACGGCGTCGGACTCTTCGTATTCAATGCGCGGAAACTTCCGTTTCAGCTCCGCCAGTTGCTCGGCGTGGGTACTGCCCTTGAGCACCATGATCTTCTTGCCCACCAGATCCCCCGCATCGGTAGGCCGTGACTGGCCGTTGCGATAGATGATCTGCGGGGTGACTTCCAGGTAGGAGTGGGAGAACCGCACCTGCTTTTTGCGTTGCTCGCTGCTGACCAGTCCGGCAGCAGCCAGCACAGGGCCGTTGGGCTTGCCCACCTGATTGAACAGGTCGTCCAGATTGTCGGCGGTCTCGATTTTCAGCTCGACCCCCAGATCGTCGGCGAAACGTTTCACCAGCTCGTATTCAAAGCCGGTTTCACCGCTGCGATCCTGGAAGTAGGTGGCGGGGCTGTTTCGGGTAACCACCCGCAGCACGCCATCCTCCTTTACACGCTCGAGTGTGTTGGGTTTATCAACACAGCCACCAAGCATCAGGAAGAGTCCGGTTGCGATCAGCCATTTGGCGTACCGCGGACGCAAAGCCGTTGGGGAAAACATCTGCGCAGTATACGCAAAGGACCACGAGCGCCATATCTCGACAGCACCGGGCCAGTCTGCTAGAGCCGCAAAAAACGGCGCACAACCCGCAGGAATGGGCTTTTACGGCGCATCTTGATGGAAAAAATAAGCGCTGAGCGCCTCCTGTTTCTGCCCTGAAACCCCGGCCCGACGTTCGGGTACGGCCGTGCGTACCGTTTCGGGTGATGTCGCGGGCGGTTTAGGCTAGAATGCACGGCCTCAAAGCACACCCCTTCCCGAGGCTGTCCCGAAGATGTTGATCCTGCGCGGCGCTCCTGCCCTTTCTGCCTTTCGCCACAGCAAACTCCTTGAGCAACTTTGCCGATGCGTCCCGGCTGTCAGCGGCTTGTATGCTGAATTCGCTCACTTCGCCGAAGTTACCGGCGTCCTGACCGGCGACGAACAGCAGGTGCTCGCGCGCCTTCTGAAGTACGGCCCAACTGTCCCAGTACAGGAGCCGACCGGTCGTCTGTTCCTGGTGTTGCCACGTTTCGGCACCATCTCGCCCTGGTCCAGCAAAGCCAGCGACATCGCTCGCAACTGCGGCCTGGGCAAGATCCAGCGCCTTGAGCGCGGCATCGCCTTCTATGTCGCCGGCCAGTTCAGCGAAACTGAAGCGCAGCTTATCTCGGACGCCTTGCACGACCGTATGACCCAGATCGTCCTGGCCAACCTGGAGCAGGCCGCAGGTCTGTTCAGCCACGCCGAGCCCAAGCCCCTGACCGCGATCGACGTGTTGGGCGGCGGCCGCGCCGCGCTGGAAAAAGCCAACACCGAGCTGGGCCTGGCCCTGGCCGAAGACGAGATCGACTACCTGGTCAACGCTTTCGTCGGCTTGAAGCGCAACCCACACGACATCGAACTAATGATGTTCGCCCAGGCCAACTCCGAGCACTGCCGTCACAAGATCTTCAACGCCAGTTGGGACATCGACGGTCAGAGCCAGGAAAAAAGCCTGTTCGGCATGATCAAGAACACCTACCAGATGCACAGCGAAGGCGTCCTCTCTGCATACAAGGACAACGCCTCGGTGATCGTCGGTAACGTCGCCGGTCGTTTCTTCCCGGACCCTGAAACCCGCCAGTACGGCGCGGTGCAGGAGCCGGTGCACATCCTGATGAAGGTGGAAACCCACAACCATCCGACCGCGATCGCCCCGTTCCCGGGCGCATCCACCGGTTCCGGTGGCGAGATCCGCGACGAAGGCGCTACCGGTCGCGGCGCCAAGCCAAAGGCTGGCCTCACTGGTTTCACCGTGTCGAACCTGCAGATCCCGGGCTTCGAACAGCCTTGGGAAGTGCCGTACGGCAAGCCTGAGCGCATCGTTACCGCGCTGGACATCATGATCGAAGGCCCACTGGGTGGCGCCGCGTTCAACAACGAATTCGGCCGTCCCGCCCTGACCGGCTACTTCCGTACCTTCGAACAGTCGATCACCACTCCCCGTGGCGACGAGGTTCGCGGTTACCACAAGCCGATCATGCTGGCCGGCGGCATGGGTAACATCCGTGCCGAACACGTACAGAAAGGCGAGATCATTGTCGGCTCCAAGCTGATCGTCCTCGGTGGCCCGGCCATGTTGATCGGCCTGGGCGGCGGGGCGGCTTCGTCCATGGCCACCGGCACCAGCTCGGCTGACCTGGACTTTGCATCCGTACAGCGCGAAAACCCGGAAATGGAACGTCGCTGCCAGGAAGTCATCGACCGTTGCTGGCAGTTGGGTGACAAGAACCCGATCAGCTTCATCCATGACGTCGGCGCCGGCGGCCTGTCCAACGCTTTCCCGGAACTGGTCAACGACGGCAACCGTGGCGGTCGCTTCGAACTGCGCAACATTCCAAACGACGAGCCGGGCATGGCCCCGCACGAAATCTGGAGTAACGAATCCCAGGAACGTTACGTCCTGGCGGTTGGCCCTGCGGACTTCGAACGCTTCCAGGCGATCTGCGAACGCGAGCGTTGCCCGTTTGCCGTCGTCGGCGAAGCCACTGCCGAGCCGCAACTGACCGTCACCGACAGTCACTTCGGCAACAACCCGGTGGACATGCCACTCGAAGTGCTGCTGGGCAAGGCTCCGCGCATGCACCGCTCGGCTGTTCGTGAAAGCGAACTGGGCGATGACTTCGATCCGTCGACGCTCGAGATTGCCGACTGCGTTGAACGCGTCCTGCATCACCCGGCCGTCGCCAGCAAAAGCTTCCTGATCACCATCGGCGACCGCACCATCACCGGCCTCGTGGCCCGTGACCAGATGGTCGGCCCGTGGCAGGTTCCAGTGGCCGACGTTGCCGTCACCGCCACCAGCTTCGACGTCTACACCGGTGAAGCCATGGCCATGGGCGAGCGTACTCCGCTGGCTCTGCTGGACGCTCCGGCGTCGGGCCGCATGGCCATTGGTGAGACCCTGACCAACATCGCCGCTTCGCGCATCAACAAGATCTCCGACATCAAGCTGTCGGCGAACTGGATGTCCGCGGCCGGTCACCCGGGTGAAGACGCACGTCTGTACGACACGGTGAAAGCGGTTGGCATGGAACTGTGCCCGGACCTGGGTATCACCATCCCGGTGGGCAAGGACTCCATGTCCATGGCCACCCGCTGGAACGATAACGGCGAAGACAAGACCGTCACCTCGCCGATGTCCCTGATCGTGACCGGTTTCGCGCCAGTGGCTGACATCCGTCAGACCCTGACTCCGGAACTGCGCATGGACAAGGGCACCACCGACCTGATCCTGATCGACCTGGGCCGTGGCCAGAACCGCATGGGCGCCTCGATCCTGGCCCAGGTTCACGGCAAGCTCGGTAAACAAGCGCCGGACGTCGACGATGCCGAAGACCTGAAAGCCTTCTTCGCAGTGATCCAGGGCCTCAACGCCGATGGTCACCTGCTGGCTTACCACGACCGTTCCGACGGTGGCCTGCTGACCAGCGTGGTGGAAATGGCGTTTGCCGGTCACTGCGGCCTGAGCCTGAACCTCGACGGCCTGGCAGAGACTTCCGCCGACATCGCCGCGATCCTGTTCAACGAAGAACTGGGCGCCGTGATCCAGGTGCGCCAGGACGCCACCCCGGATATCCTCGCGCAGTTCAGTGCCGCAGGCCTGGGCGAGTGCGTCTCGGTGGTTGGTCAGCCAATGAACAATGGCCAGATCAACATCACCTTCAACGGCGAAACCGTATTCGAAGGTCAGCGTCGTCTGCTGCAACGTCAGTGGGCCGAGACCAGCTACCAGATCCAGCGCCTGCGCGACAACGCCGACTGCGCCGAGCAAGAGTTCGACGTGCTGCTGGAAGAAGACAATCCGGGCCTGAGCGTCAAGCTGAGCTTCGACATCAACCAGGACGTCGCTGCGCCTTACATCAAGAAAGGCATTCGTCCACAGGTTGCCGTATTGCGCGAGCAGGGCGTCAACGGTCAGGTGGAAATGGCGGCGGCATTTGATCGCGCCGGCTTTAACGCGATCGACGTGCACATGAGTGACATCCTGGCCGGCCGTGTCGACCTGAACGAGTTCAAGGGCCTGGTAGCCTGCGGCGGTTTCTCCTACGGCGATGTACTGGGTGCCGGCGAAGGCTGGGCCAAGTCCGCGCTGTTCAACAGCCGTGCTCGCGATGCGTTCCAGGGCTTCTTCGAACGCAACGACAGCTTCACCCTCGGTGTGTGCAACGGTTGCCAGATGATGTCCAACCTGCACGAGCTGATCCCGGGCAGCGAGTTCTGGCCGCACTTCGTGCGCAACCGTTCCGAGCAGTTCGAAGCACGCGTGGCGATGGTTCAGGTCCAGGAATCGAACTCGATCTTCCTTCAGGGCATGGCCGGTTCGCGCATGCCGATCGCCATCGCCCACGGTGAAGGCCATGCCGAGTTCGCCAGCGAAGAGGCGTTGCTGGAAGCCGATCTGTCGGGTTGCGTGGCGATGCGTTTCGTCGACAACCACGGCAAGGTCACCGAGAAGTATCCGGCCAACCCGAACGGCTCGCCGCGCGGCATCACCGGGCTGACCAGCCGTGACGGTCGCGTGACCATCATGATGCCGCACCCTGAGCGTGTATTCCGCGCTGTGCAGAACTCGTGGCGCTCGGAAGACTGGAACGAAGACGCGCCGTGGATGCGCATGTTCCGCAACGCTCGTGTGTGGGTGAACTAAGCCTCATGTTCAAGCTCGCCTTTTTCGTTCCGGCCAGCCACGTCGATGGGGTCAAGAGTGCTGTGTTCGCTGCCGGTGGCGGTCGAATCGGTGCCTATGACCACTGTTCGTGGCAGGTCCTGGGCCAGGGCCAGTTCCGCCCGCTGGACGGCAGTCAGCCGTTCATTGGCGAGGCTGGCGAGGTCGAGCAGGTCGAGGAATGGAAAGTCGAGCTGGTCGTGGCGGATGAGCTGATCGTGGCTGTGGTGGCCGCGTTGAAGCTCAGTCACCCGTATGAGACACCGGCTTACGAGGTGTGGCGGCTGGAGGATTATTAATCTCTGGCTGCTGAGACAGGAAACCCGCTGGGCCAGTTTGGTCGGCGGGTTTTTTGTTGCCTGTAAGCTCGCGTCTGACGTGTGCTTCGCAGGGTTCCTACAGGGTTCCTACAGGGTTCCTGGGTTTGAATACCTGAGTGACCGACCCCATGAAGCCTGATCAAAA
Source organism: Pseudomonas sp. TMW22090 (assembly GCF_022496665.1). Lineage (NCBI taxonomy): Bacteria > Pseudomonadati > Pseudomonadota > Gammaproteobacteria > Pseudomonadales > Pseudomonadaceae > Pseudomonas > Pseudomonas sp. TMW22090. The sequence continues at coordinate 319,929 of NZ_SCFH01000006.1, read as the reverse complement.
ACCCTTCAATCAGCCATTGCAGTGTGTGATGCCATTATTCGTTTATCCCCTTTTCCCCATATAAAAAAAGAAGCGTCCTACATACATCTAGTTTCGATTAGCGGCCTAATTTGCGTGCTCGTGTTTCCAAGGAAATACAACAAACCAAGCACCCAAAGCCCAGGCCGCAGGAAACTTGTTAATGGAACTAGCAAAAATATTCTCGCCGCAGAATCGGCGTCTGATCAAATTCACAACGGCCACGGATGGCGCGCAGGAATTGCTGTTGGAGCGCTATTCGGGCCGGGAGGGATTGTCCACCCTGTTCGGTTTTGAGTTAGCGCTGATCAGCCAGGATGCGCAACTTCCACTCAAGACCCTCATCGGCCAGCCCGCGTTACTGGACATCGAACTGGCCAGCGGTGGCTCTCGTTATATTCATGGCTGCATCAGTCGCTTCAGCTTGCAACGCAGTGATGGGGGGCTGGCGCATTACTGCGCAACATTAAGCCCCTGGCTGTGGATGCTCTCGCGACGTTTCGATTCGCGGATATTTCAAGAGCAGACGATTGAGGACGTGCTTCGCCATGTTTTTGCCGCTTATGGTGCGCTCCCCAACTTTGCGTTTCGTCTGGAGCTACCGCTCAAGACCCACAGCTACCTCACACAATATCGCGAAAGTGACCTGGATTTCGTCCTGCGCCTGCTGGAGCGCGAGGGCTGGTTCTTCTATTTCGATCACTCGAAAGAAGGGCATGAGCTGATCATCACCGACCACTCCAGTGACCTGCAGCCGCTCGTGCAGCAACCGCAGATCCGCTACCACAGTGCGTCGGTCACCGAGATCGCCGACTCCATTACCCAGTGGAGCAGCAACCGGATTCTGCAGTCTGGGCGCATGGCCATCCAGACATTCGACTACCGGCAACCCCGCAACCCGCTGCCCGTCAGCATGCCCAGCCTGAACGAGCAAGGTGATGTGCCTGCCTATGAAATCTACGATTTCCCCGGTCATTACAGCCACCCTCTGCCCGAGGGGGGCGAGACCCTGGTCCGGCATCGACTCGAAGCCCTGGAGGTGCAGGGCAAGACATTCCACGGCGTCAGCAACTGTCGGGCAATGCTGCCCGGATGCACCTTCGAACTGACCGGCCATTTCGATCACGACCGTGATACCCCGGTCGATCGACACTTCCTGTTGCTGGCGGTCGAACACAGTGGCTGCAACAATTACTTGTCGCAGCAACCGGCACAGTACCTCAATCGTTGCGTCTGCATTCGCCGCAAAATTCCCTATCGCGCGCCGATGACCATTGCTCGCCCGACCATTGCAGGGGCTCTTACCGCGATCGTAATCGGCCCCGAAGGTGAGGAAGTCTTCACCGATGAGCAGGCACGCGTGCAGGTGCGCTTCCATTGGCAACGCAACCAGGACCCGGCGCAATGCACCACCTGGCTGCGAGTCGCAATGCCCAGTGCCGGTGCCGGTTTTGGCCATCAGTTTTTGCCGCGCATCGGCCAGGAAGTACTGGTGACCTTTCTGGGCGGTGACATTGACCGGCCCCTGGTGACCTCGGTGCTGTACAACGCCGATCATCGTCCCCCGCGCTTCAGTAACGCCATGGGGTTGCCGGGTAATCGAACGCTGTCGGGCATCCAGACCCAGGAACACAAGGGCAACGGCTTCAACGAGCTGCTGTTTGATGATACCCCCGGCGCTTTGCGTGCCCGCCTGGGCACGACCCACCACGCCACTGCGCTGAACCTAGGCAAACTCACCACGCCCAGAACTGATGGACGAGCCCAGCCCCGTGGCAATGGCGCCGAGCTTCGCACCGACGCCGCCATTGCCCTGCGGGCGGCACAAGGCATGTTGTTGACCACCTACGCCCGCCACGACGCGCAGGGTTCGCAGCTGGACCGCGAGGAACTGCTGAAACTGCTGGCCGAGTGTGGCGAGTTGTTCCAGGCGCTGGGCCAGACCGCCGCGTCCCGTGGCAGCCAGCAGATCGATAGCCAGGGCATGGAAGCGTTGCGCCAGTCGTTGAGCCAATGGCCTGCACCAGAGAGCGACAGCGCGGGCGAACCCTTGTTTGCCGTGGCGGCCGAAGCCGGCATCACCAGCGCCACCCCGCGTTCCCAAGTGCATTACGCCGGTGAAAATCACGACACCACGGCCCAGGACCACCTGCATTTGACCAGCGGCGCGGCCATGCACCTGAACGCGGGAAACGGCATCAGCGCCTTTGCCCAGGATGCCGGCATCAGTGCCATCGCCAACCGCGGGAAGGTGCTGGTCCAGGCGCAGGAGGATGACATCACGCTGAACGCGCAGAAGAACCTGCGGCTGTCGGCCACTCAAGGCGAAGTGGTTATCAGCGGGCCGATCATCCGCCTGGTGGCCGATGACGGCAGCTACATCAGGATCGGTGGCGGCATCGAAATGGGCACGAACGACAAAGTCCTGGTGCACGCCAGTGACCACGACTGGCTCGGGCCGAAAACCGACAGTGTTTCCGTCCCGTCTTTCACCCGGGATCCCGCCGCGCAACGCCTGGCCTTTCACTACCCAAGCCACGCTGGCGACAGCTCGCTAATGGCGGCTGACCACGCCTACCAGATCGAAGTGGGGGATGGCAGCGTGGTGCAGGGGCTGACGGATGCAGCGGGATTGACCGAGCGGGTAGAGCGGGAGGTCATGCATCGCGGCAAGGTGAAGGCGACTCGTAACACTGACTCCGGTGGAGAGCGCAAATGACCGACTCAAAGGTTCATACGGTAGCGCGGGCTTCCTTTCGGTTGATCCCCAACTGCACCACCGAGCGCACGTTGGAGGTGCCCGCCGATTTGCCCGGTGTGGTGATTTTCCTGCACGGGGTCAACGACCCGGGAGCGGCATACGAGTCGGTGGAAACGGGGTTGTGTCAGGGGGTAAATGAACGGCTGGATCGACCGGATCTCAGGGCAGGGCGGTATGGAGCCGATTACAGTCAGGCGCAAGCCGTGCCGCCCGAGCAGCTCGAAGATGAGCATAAAACCGTCCTCGACGATCCTGATACCTACCTCTACCAGCGGGACACCGCAAACCCCAAAACCCGCAGCGTGTTGATCCCGTTTTATTGGGGCTACAGAGCCGAACCCTCGGCAATCAAGCGCGACGACAAGGGTGATCCCGCCAGGCTGCGAAATCAGTTCCAGGACAAATTTCATAACCGCCTGGACCGCCACTTCGCCAAGGGCGGTGGTTTCTTTGCCAACGCCACCAACAATTTGCTGGATATGTACAAGGAAGGTTTTGCCGACAGGGTGCGCATTCTCGTGCAACCGGCCATGGACAATCCTTTGTACATGGGCAAGGGACCGCATCGGCGCTATTTTGTGTTAGCCGCAACCCGCCTAGCGATGCTGGTCAGTGAAATTCGCCGCGTCTCTCCCAATGAAACCATCACCATCATGGGCCATAGCCAGGGCACGCTGATTACCTTGCTCGCCCAAGCCATGCTGGTCGACCGTGGTGAACGCTGCGCGGACTGCGTGATCATGGTGGCCTCGCCTTATTCAGTGTTGCCAGGTACGACTCCGGAGGATTCAAAAACCCTCCAGGTCCTGATAGACATCGTGCAACACATCACTCAGTACCCCCATGCGCACCCGCCTCTGAATTCAGTGCGTTGTGGGGTGCCGGGGTATGGCGGACGCACCGGACCGCGCTGGTCACCCGAGCAAGGTCAGCGCCTGGGTGCCGACGGTAAAATCGTGGTGTTTCCCGAGCGCGACAATCGCGGCAAGGTGTATCTGTACTTCTGCCCGGACGACACCACCGTAGCCCTGGACGACGTGCAAGGCATCGGCACGTATGGCGTACCGGACGAGTTACCCGATGGCACCCCCGCCATGAATGCATTGCAGTCCGTGCGCTTTTACCAGCGCCTGTGGACCAGGCGCCTGCGCGATGGCCAGCCGGTTCTGGTGGGTAAGGCTGCGCAACAGGAAAGCATTCGAGCCAAGGGCGAACCGCGCTATCCAGGTGGGTGGTCGGCCGCGGCCGTTGCTACGCGGGCGCCCATCCAGCAAGGTCAGGAGCGCAACGTCAATGCCGAGCAACTGCACCCTCCTCACGCGCCGCAAATGTTCGGTGGCGAAGCGCTGACTGGCTCCGCTGACAAGGCCGGCATGGACCGTCCCGATGCCGTGTCGCAAAACGCCGCCTTGGGCAATCCCAGCGCCGCCTTCCAATGGAAATTTGTGCAGAACCTTTCCGATCGTCTTGATGTGGAAGTCGTGCGCGAGCGCTGGAACAAGGGCAGGGAGCCGGACGACCAAACCCAGACTTTCCGCCGAACCGCGGTGTCCGGGATCGCGCTGATCGGCACCACGAATCACTACCGGTATGAACGTGAGGAAACGCCAAACGAAATCCGTGCGCGCATGGAGGTTGATACCAAGGAGTGGAGTGAAAACAGCTATCACTCGGCGGTGTTGCGCAGTCCGGAGAATCATCGCTGGGTCACTGCGATGGATATCGCGATAGGGCAGGCGAAGTGTCTGGATGATCCTGATATGCGGGAAGTGTTGGTGGCGATTGCGGATTGGAAAATTACGAAAAAGCGACTCGAGAAAATATTAGCGATGAAGGGCTGGTCGCGACTTGGGGCTGATGCCCAAGCATTGGTTACGGCCAGTTGCGCTTATTACCAAGAGGGCGAATTTCCTTCAAGCGACCTGGTGTCGTTGAGCGTGCCACCACTGGTCAGCGCGTTGTCGAAAAAAGGAGATGACCAATGAGAGATCGCTCACGCGACATACGGCAACGACCGAGGCTTAAGGGTTACTTGTGGTTAGCGGGAATACTACTGACTGTTTGGATAGGCTTTTTGCTGATCATTATCTACAAAGCGCATGCCGATAACAGGGAACTGATCGATATGGAAGCTGTAATGCGATGGGGAGTTGCAAGCATTCTTGGCGTCTTGGTCTTGGCCTACACCGCTCACTGGTGGGGCAAATCGGTAGCCTATGAAAAAGCCGAACTAGCAGCCTATAAGTCAAAAGTAATGTCTGACATTGCCGAGCGAAGTGCTGCTCACGAGCGCACGTATTCACTGGAGATCAGAGGAGTTGGGCTGGCAGTCCAAGGATGGCATCAATCATCCGTTTGGCGAAAAATTGGAGAGAAAGCCGATAACTTTGCTTCCATTTACTCGAGAAATCCCTCTGACTACAGGGCTTCATTAACGTCCAGATTAAACACCAGTGAGATCGCCACCCGCGCTGCATTCAAATATTCCGCCGGCGAGTCTGTCGCCTATTGGCCAATACCAGTTTTCGCCATAGCTCCGCCCAAACAGCCTGAAAACGTGGGAGCTGCGGCAAATATTCTGGACGGGCGCAACGCAGCGACCTTGGGGGTTACACTCTTTCTGTGGCAGGATGCAGACAATACAACCCACGCCCAGAACATGATCGGTCGCTTGTTCGAGTTCTTCGATGACAACCCATCGGTGCCGCAAGCGCTGATTGTGAGCGAGGACGGAGATATCACTCGAGACAGCTATCGAGTAGTTGGCACGCCAGGATTGCAGCAGATACAAGTCGTGCCGACAATATATACAAGCGCGACGGGCCTGTTGGTCACGCGTTCGGACCGCGTAGACCGATACATCCGTCCTTTTGCCACGCAAGAATCGGAAGACAATCAAAACAAAGATACCGATATGGGCAAGCTGTGGGCTTTTTACTGGAAGCAATCGCCGCTATTCAGAAAAGTTTATGAAGATGCCAAACGCGCCGAGGGGATCAAGAATCCCTACGGCCCCGGCACCATGTCCTCAGCTTTTTGGCATTCCCAACTCCCTGCTCTCTGGAAAACCCTGAGCAACCAGGGCCCCGGCTACTTCGAACCCTCCCCATGGTTACCGGTACGCTGGGCCAACCATCAAGTCAAAGAGTTCGACAAGGCTCCCGTCCTTGGTTACCTGCACCGCCCGATCAAAGTCCCCATGCGAGACGAAACCGGCAAACTACTCAAGCCCGCGCTCCAGGCCAAAGCCCTCCAGACAGGCTGGCAACAGGCCCTGGAAACCCTGCCGGAAGGCGACAAGCCCGTACGGGTTTTCTACGACAGCACCGACAACATCAAAGGTGAAATCGCCCTCACCAACGCACTGCACGGGCTAAACACCGATGGACACGGCCTTGAGGTGGGCAACGTCGAAGAGGGCTACGACATCGGCCGCCGCCTGGGCAACACCGGCGTCAGCAGCGCCCTGGTCGAAATCAACCTGGCGACCATTGCCAGCTACAAGGACGGCGGCGTCAGCGCGGTGGTTTACACCGGGGACGACGATAGCGTCACCGTACAAATGGTCCGCCCACCGGACGTAGCCCGCAAAGCGAAAAACGAGCAAACCCACGGCGTCGACCCCTTCGTCTTCCGCATGCCGGGGCCGAGATCATGACTCACCCATCTGCCTTGGCGGTCCGACCAGCAACGTAGGCAAAGTCGTGTCCTGCAAGCGTTCGAACACTCCAATGCCAAGACACCCGCAGTGTTAGACGATTGCGGATTGGAAAGTTACAAAAAAGCGATTCATTGAAGTTGAAAAGATGAATGGGTGGACGCGCCTTGGTGTCGCGGCCCAAGCATTGGTTAAGGCCAGTTGCGTTTACTACGAAGAGGGCGAATTTTCTTCACCCGACCTGGTGTCGTTGAGCGCGCCAGCACTGGTCAACGCTTTCGCGAAAAGATGAGATGACCAATGAGAGATCGCTCACGCGAAATACGGCAACGACCGAGGCTTAAGGGTTACTTGTGGTTAGCGGGAATACTGCTGACTGTTTGGATAGGTTTTTTGCTGATCATTATCTACAAAGCGCATGCCGATAACAGGGAGCTGATCGATATGGAAGCTGTAATGCGATGGGGAGTTGCAAGCATTCTTGGAGTGCTGGTCTTGGCCTACACCGCTCACTGGTGGAGCAAATCGGTAGTCTATGAAAAGGCCGAACTCGCGGCCTTTAAGGCAAAGGTAGTGTTTGACACTGCCGAGCCAAGTGCTGCTCAGGAGCGCACTTATTCACTGGAAATCAGAGGCGTGGGGCTGGCTGTTCAGGGATGGCATCAATCATCCGTGTGGCGAAAAATTGGAGAGAAGGCCGATAACTTCGCCTCCATTTACTCGAGAAGTCCCAGTGACTACAGGGCTTCGTTAACGTCCAGATCAAACACTAGTGAGATCGCTACTCGCGCGGCGTTTAAATATTCCGCCAGCGAGTCTGTCGCCTATTGGCCAATACCGGTTTTTGCCATAGCTCCGCCCAAACAGCCCGAAGACGTGGGGGCTGCAGCAAATATTCTGGATGGGCGCAACGCAGCGACCTTGGGGGTCACACTTTTTCTGTGGCAGGACGCGGACAATACAACCCACGCCCAGAACATGATCGATCGTTTGTTCAAGTTCTTTGATGACAATCCCACGGTTCCGCAAGCGCTGCTGGTGAGTGAGGATGGTGATATCACTCGCGACGGTTATCGGGTGGCGGGTACGCCAGGATTGCAGCAAATACAGGTCGTGCCGACTGTGTTTACAAGTGCGACTGGTCTTTTGGTCACGCGTTCGGATCGGATAGATCGTTACATCCGTCCATTTGCTTCGCAAGATTCGGAAGACAACCAAAATAAAAACACCGACATGGGAAAACTGTGGGCGTTTTATTGGGATCGCGATGACGCGTTTACCGATTGGTACAAATACATTCAACTCTCAGAGGGAATCAAGACCCATTACGGCCCCGGCACCATGTCATCAGCTTATTGTCATTCCCAACTCCCCAAACTCTGGAAAACCCTGAGCAACCAGGGCCCCGGCTACTTCGAACCTTCCCCATGGTTACCGGTACGCTGGGCCAACCATCAAGTCAAAGAGTTCGACAAGGCTCCCGTCCTTGGTTACCTGCACCGCCCGATCAAAGTCCCCATGCGAGACGAAACCGGCAAACTACTCAAGCCCGCGCTCCAGGCCAAAGCCCTCCAGGCCGGCTGGCTACAGGCCGTGGACACCCTGCCGGAAGGCGACAAACCCGTACGGGTTTTTTACGACAGCACCGACAACATCAAAGGTGAAATCGCCCTCACCAACGCACTGCACGGGCTAAACACCGATGGACACGGCCTTGAGGTGGGCAACGTCGAAGAGGGTTACGACATCGGTCGCCGCCTGGGCAACACAGGCGTCAGCAGCGCCCTGGTCGAAATCAACCTGGCGACCATTGCCAGCTACAAGGACGGCGGCGTCAGCGCGGTGGTTTACACCGGGGACGACGATAGCGTCACCGTACAAATGGTCCGCCCACCGGACGTAGCCCGCAAAGCGAAAAACGAGCAAACCCACGGCGTCGACCCCTTCGTCTTCCGCATGCCGGGGCCGAGATCATGACTCATCCCATCTGCCTCGGCGACTCGACCAGCAGCGGGGGCACTGTCGTATCTTGCCGGCTTTCGAACACTCATCGGCTCAATGGCAAGACACCCACAGTGTTAGGTGACAAGGCCACCTGCCCATTACATCTGGGCGTTTTCACTTTTGTAGAAGGTCATCCGCGCAGGCGCATGAATGGCATACCCGTGGTGCTGGAAGGTCATCTCCTTTCCTGCGGCTGCCATGGTGTGGCGAACAATGCGTTGAACGTGGGGGTGATTTGAGTCGGACCACTTCAGCTAGGGCTGAAACGCCCCGATGAAAATCGCCGGGTCCACCCGCGCATCATTCAGGCTCACATTCCAGTGCATGTGCGGGCCGGTGGCGCGGCCGGTGGCGCCGACTTTGCCGACTACGCCGCCGCGAGGCATTTGCTGGCCGACTTTCACGTCGATTTTCGACATGTGGCAGAACATGCTGATAAAGCCCTGGCCGTGGTCGACGAACACCGTGTTGCCGTTGAAGAAGTAGTTGCCGATCAGGATCACCTTGCCGGCGGCGGGGGTCTTGATCGGGGTGCCGGCGGGTACGGCGAAGTCCAGGCCGGAGTGGGCGTTGCGTTCCTCGCCGTTGAAGAAGCGGCGCACGCCGAACTTGCTGGAAAGGGGGCCGTTGACCGGTTTGTCCAGCAGCAGGTTGCTCGGGGTGTTCGGGCTGAAGGTGCGGTAGGCCTTGATCTGCTCGGCCAGCTCACCCTCAATGCGCTTGAGGTTGGCGGGGTTCGGGTTGACCTGCTGGGTGTTTTTCAGGGTGATGTGCTGTTCCGGGTACTTCTTGTTGCCAACGGTGAACGCCAGGTTGCGCCCGCCGCTGCTGACTTGCTGGGGGCCAGGCTTGACCGTCAGCGGCACGCCGACAATGGCCAGCCAGTTGTTCTGTTCCTTTACCACCAGCACCGGCTTGCCTTGATAGCTGGCCTTGGGTGGTTGCGCAGAGGTGCCCAGGTCCACCACCGCCACGCCGCCCGGCACCGGTTTGTTGAGCAAGCGAGTGATGTAGCTGTCGGCGTGGGCGTTGAAGGTCAGGCACAACAAAAACAGCGAGGCGAGAATGCGCGGCATGGATCAATCCAGTAAAGAAAGGGTGACGGGCGTCAGGTGATTGTCTTCGACCCTGACTTGCAGCTCGCCTTCGCCCAGCCTGGCTTTGAGACGCTGGCCGGTGTGGGTCTGGGCGGCATTACGAATCGCATGGCCGCGCTCATCCAGCAGAATGCTGTAGCCGCGACCCAAGGTTGCCAGGGGGCTGACCACGTGCAGCGTTTGCATCTGGTTTTGCAGCTGCATGCGCCGGTCCTTGAGTCCTTCGCGCATGGCCCTGGGCAGGCGCTCCGCGAGACTGTCGAGGCGCTGGCGCAGCATCGCCAATTGGCGCCCGGGATGCTGGCCGGCGAGGCGGGTTTCCAGGCGGATCAAACGTTCGCGCCGGGTGTTGAGGCTGCGCTCGAAGGCCCGGCGCATGCGCATGTCCAGGTCGTCAAGGCGTTGCGCTTGCTGACGCAGGCGCTCACCGGGATGACGCAGGCGCCGGGACATGCCCTCCAGGCGCAGACGATCGCGCATCAGGCGATCGCGAATGCGCATCACCAGGCGCCGATGCAGGCTTTCGACACGGCGCACCAGGTCGCTGGAGTCCGGCGCCAGTAACTCCGCAGCCGCCGAAGGGGTAGGGGCGCGTACGTCGGCGACGAAGTCACTGATCGACACATCGGTCTCGTGACCGACCGCGCTGACAATCGGCGTCACGCAGGCGTCCACGGCGCGGGCCACGGCTTCTTCGTTGAAACACCAGAGGTCTTCCAGCGAGCCGCCACCACGGGCCAGGATCAACGCGTCAAAGCCTCGGGCATCCGCCAGCTTCAGTGCCCTGACAATCTGGGCCGTGGCTTCGCGACCTTGCACGGCCGTGGGGATCAACGTCAGTTGAACTTGCGGAGCACGGCGGCGGAACACGCTGATGATGTCGCGAATCACCGCCCCCGTCGGCGAACTGATGATGCCGATGCGTTGCGGATGCGCCGGCAGCGCCACTTTGCGTTCGGCACTGAACAGGCCTTCAGCGCTGAGTTTTTCCTTCAGCGCATCGAACGCCAACCGCAGCGCTCCGTCACCGGCCGGCTCCACGGTGTCGAGGATCAGTTGGTAATCACCACGGCCCTCGAAAAGCGAAACCTTGCCGCGCACCTTCACCGCCAGGCCATCCTTCAGCGCCTGGCGGACCCGGGCGGCGTTTTGCCGAAACAGTGCACAACGCACCTGGGCGCCGCTGTCCTTGAGGGTGAAATACACATGGCCGGACGCCGGGCGGGCGAGGTTGGAAATTTCGCCTTCGACCCAGATGTTGCTGAACACGTCTTCCAGCAACACCCGCGCGCGGCCGTTGAGCTGGCTGACAGTCAGGACTTCACGGTCCAGGCCGAGTCTTGCAAAGGGATCTTTAATCATGGGGCGCATGATAAAGGCAATCTCCTGCGCAATGCACGATCCCCGTAGGAGCTGCCGCAGGCTGCGATCTCTTGATTTTGAAAAATCCCGGTCTCGCCGAAAATCCAGATCAAAAAATCGCAGCCTGCGGCAGCTCCTGCAGGGTGCCGTTGAAATGCTGGAGGAAGCGTTGAACCAGCGGAGCAGGCCTCTGCCGGCACGCGAGTGCGACGGTGCTCTGGCAATCCGGATCCGTCAGCTGCAGGAAGTGGATGTCCGGCGGTGCAATGTCTTGCATTGATTCGGGCAGCAGCGCGATGCCAAATCCGGCCTGGATAAGCTGCAGTTGCGTGGTTTTGCGCGACACCACCCGCGCGGCCTTGGGAAAGAACCCCTGGCGCATGCACAACTCGGCCGACAGGTAACTCAGCCCGCCACGTTGAGGATGAGGAATGGAAATGAAGGCTTCATCTTTCAGCCGCGCCAGGTCGACACCGCGGGCAAAGTTATCCACAGCCAGAGGATGATTCGGTGGAACCGCCAGCAGCAACCGCTCGCTGTACAAAGGGATCACCTGCACCCCGTCGCGCTGACGCAACACCGGCAGGCGCAACAGGCCGACGTCCAGTTGCCCCTCGGCCAGGGCTTCCAGTTGTTCCTCGGACGATAACTTGACGATGTCCATCGAAACCCCGGCGTGGCTGTCCAGGTAGTCACCTACGCCGCGCAACAGGCGTCCACTCATGGGCACGGTGCTGGAGTGACTCAGGCGCAAGGTCCCGAGATGGCCGTTTCCAACCTGGGTCGCCATTTCACTGGCCTTGGACAGTTCGTTCAGCAGGCTACGGGCGCGGGGCAGGAACGCATGCCCGGCGGCAGTCAGACGTGGCTGGCGCGCCGTGCGTTCGAACAACGGGGTTTGCAGGCGGGTTTCCATCGCCTTCATCTGCCTGCTCAGGGCTGACTGCGCGATAAACAGGCGCTCGGCGGCGGCACTGAAGCTGCCGCACTCGGCGATTTCCACGAAGTAACGCAGTTGGCGAGTCGAAAGCACCAGGTATGCCTTTTTCAGATGGGTGATTGGCTTTGAAGATATTAGTCGCAAGGCTGCACGCTGGCTAAAGTCTGCACAGGTATTTGATGAAGGCGTGCAGATGAACGTGCTGGAGTTGTTACATCAATGGCCATTCGGTGCGATGGATTGGCTGGTCATTGGCCTTGGCATCGCCCTGGCGTACATCGTGTTCGGCATCGCCGGGTTCGGGACAGCGTTGGTGGCGGGGCCTGTATTGATTCTGTTCATGCCGCTGTCCAAGATCGTGCCGTTGCTGGTGTTGCTGGATTTCGTGGCCGCGTTCGGCAACCTGCTGCCGTCGCGCCGGGATGTGGCCCAACCGGAGTTGCTGCGGCTGCTGCCCTGCATGGCGGTCGGTTGCACCCTTGGGGTCGTCTTTCTGCTGAACCTCAAATCCGACTTGCTGTTGCTATTAATGGGGCTGTTTATCAGCGCCTACGGGATTTACAGCCTGTGGGTCAAAACCCGTCCAACCCGGTTGTCTGCCGCCTGGGCGGTGCCGGTAGGTACGATCGGCGGGCTGTTCGGGGCGTTATTTGGCAGCGGCGGTTTTTTATATGCGATCTATCTCAACAGTCGTCTGCCCAAAGACGCGGCGCGCGCGACCCAGAGCGCGCTGATCAGTTGCAGCACGGTAGTGCGCCTGAGCCTGTTCACTGTCGCAGGGGTGTACGCCGAGCTACCCTTGTTGTTACTGGCGCTGTGTTTGTTGCCGGCCATGGCGGTGGGTTTGTGGATTGGCCGGCGTTTGACCCTGAGGTTGTCCCGCGAGGCGTTCGTGCGGCTGGTGACCTGGCTGGTGCTGGCCAGCGGGATCGCGTTGATCGGGCGGTATTTGAGTACTTGACCTGAGTGCGTCAGGGATTAAGCTGCCGGCCGCAAATCCATGTGGGAGCGAGCCTGCTCGCGATGGCGATGGGTCAGGCAACTTCAAAGTGGCTGCAACGACCGAATCGCCAGCAGGCTCACTCCCACAAGGGTGATCATTCAGAACATGCAGGCTTGTGCCATGAATTCTCAAAGCATCATCGTCCCGAAAATCTCCACCCTGCCGGTGCACGAACCCCGAGCAAGGGCGGTCGTGCGGTGGCTGGTGCGCAAGAACATCATCAAGGAAGAACTCACCACCTGCGGCCGCACCGGCAGCCGCATGGGCCATGCGATTGCCGACGGTGCCCGTGCCGTGGTGCTGCACCCGCAAGCGCTGCCGTTCGGTGAGCCGATCAATGGCCTGGAGATCATTACCAAGCGCTGCATCTACACGCCGGCCAAGGGCTTTCTGGAAGAAGCGGGCTGCGCCGAGTGCCGCAAGGAAGTCGGCGAGGCGCTGTTCGAAAGCCTGGAAGACTGGATGCCGGGGCGTACCGATAACTTCACCTGCCCCGAATGCGGGCATGAAGATGACATCAACGGATTTCTGTTCCTGCAGGAGTGCGGGTTTTCCAACCTCGGGTTTATCTTCAACAATTGGGCCGAGGCAGGGTTCAAGCAGAGCTTTATTGATGAGTTTGCCGATTGGCTGGATCAGCCGGTCAGTTGGGTAAAAGTCGAACTCTGATCCCTGCACACCCCTGTAGGAGCTGCCGCAGGCTGCGATCTTTTGATTTTGATCTTCTTAAAGCAAGATCAAAAGATCGCAGCCTGCGGCAGCTCCTACAGGGGCGATATGTTCCGTATATCTATAAGGTCGATAATAGACAGAGTTTTACATTGAACCCGAGGGGGTGTCTGACTATAATGGCGCGCTTCCATTTTCCCGCTCGGGAGCCCCCGCGATGCTGCGTATCAGCCAAGAAGCTCTGACATTCGACGACATTCTCCTAGTGCCCGGTTATTCCGAGGTGCTTCCTAACGAAGTCAGTCTCAAGACCCGCCTAACCCGTGGCATCGAGCTGAATATTCCTCTGGTTTCTGCCGCCATGGACACCGTTACTGAAGCCCGACTGGCAATTGCCATGGCTCAGGAAGGTGGCATCGGTATTATCCACAAGAACATGACCATCGAGCAGCAAGCTGCCGAAGTGCGCAAGGTCAAGCGTTACGAAGCCGGCGTGGTCAAGGATCCGATCACCATCGAGGCTGACGCCACGGTGCGTGAACTGTTCGAACTGACCCGCCTGCACAACATCTCCGGCGTTCCGGTACTGCACGATGGCGACCTGGTCGGCATCGTCACTTCCCGTGACGTGCGTTTTGAAAATCGTATGGAAGCCACTGTCCGTGAAGTGATGACGCCTAAAGAGCGCCTGGTCACGGTCAAGGAAGGCGCCGACAAGAACGACGTCCGCGAGCTGTTGCACAAACACCGCATCGAACGCGTCCTGATCGTCGACGGCAAGTTTGCTCTCAAGGGCATGATGACCGTCAACGACATCGAAAAAGCCAAGGCTTACCCGCTGGCCAGCAAGGACGATCAAGGTCGTCTGCGCGTAGGCGCGGCAGTCGGTACCGGTAAAGATACGGGCGATCGCGTTGCGGCGCTGGTCAATGCCGGCGTTGACGTGGTGGTGGTCGACACTGCCCACGGTCACTCCAAGGGTGTGATCGACCGCGTTCGCTGGGTCAAGCAGAACTTTCCTGACGTGCAGGTCATCGGCGGCAACATCGCCACCGGCGCTGCCGCCAAGGCCCTGGCCGAAGCAGGCGCCGACGCAGTCAAGGTCGGTATCGGCCCTGGCTCGATCTGCACCACCCGTATCGTCGCTGGTGTCGGCGTGCCGCAAATCAGTGCCATCGCCAACGTCGCCGCAGCCCTTGAAGGCACCGGCGTTCCGTTGATCGCCGATGGCGGCATCCGTTTCTCCGGTGACCTGTCCAAGGCCATCGTAGCCGGTGCTTCCTGCGTGATGATGGGCTCGATGTTCGCCGGTACTGAAGAAGCGCCGGGCGAAATCGAACTGTTCCAGGGCCGTTCGTACAAGGCTTACCGTGGCATGGGTTCGCTGGGCGCCATGTCCCAGGCCCAGGGCTCTTCCGACCGCTACTTCCAGGATTCCTCGGCAGGCGCCGAGAAGCTTGTACCTGAAGGCATCGAAGGGCGTGTTCCGTACAAGGGCACCCTGAGCGCCATCATTCACCAGCTGATGGGCGGCTTGCGTTCCTCGATGGGTTACACCGGCAGTGCCGACATCGAAGAAATGCGCACCAAGCCCGAGTTCGTGCGGATCACCGGCGCCGGCATGGCCGAGTCCCACGTGCATGACGTGCAGATCACCAAGGAAGCGCCAAACTACCGCGTAGGTTGAGGCTTCAAGCACAAAGTTAAGTAACCGGGGCTGTTTTCTTCAGCCCCGAGTTGTTTCTGAATCACGACTGTTTCTGAATTACTTAGACGAGACTGAATCATGTCCCTCGACATTCACGCTCACCGCATCCTGATCCTCGACTTCGGTTCCCAGTACACCCAGCTGATTGCCCGCCGCGTGCGTGAAATCGGCGTGTACTGCGAACTGCATCCGTTCGACATGGATGAAGACGCGATTCGCGAATTCGCTCCGAAAGGCGTCATTCTCGCCGGCGGCCCCGAGTCCGTGCACGAAGCCAACAGCCCGCGCTGCCCGCAGGCGGTGTTTGACCTCGGCGTGCCGGTCTTCGGTATCTGCTACGGCATGCAGACCATGGCTGAACAGCTGGGTGGCAAGGTCGAAGGGTCCGAGCTGCGTGAGTTCGGTTACGCCCGTGTCGACGTGGTCGGCAAGAGCCGCCTGCTCGACGGCATCGAAGACCACATCGACGCCGACGGCCTGTTCGGCCTCGACGTGTGGATGAGCCATGGTGACAAGGTCACCCGGATGCCGCAGGAATTCCACATCCTGGCCAGCACGCCAAGCTGCCCGATCGCCGGCATGTTCGACGACGCTCGTGGCTACTACGGCGTGCAGTTCCACCCGGAAGTGACCCACACCAAGCAGGGCGGTCGCATCCTGTCGCGCTTCATCCTCGACATCTGCGGCTGTGAAGCCCTGTGGACTCCGTCGAAGATTGCCGAAGACGCCATTGCCAACATCCGCGCTCAGGTGGGTACCGACAACGTACTGCTGGGCCTGTCCGGCGGTGTCGACTCTTCGGTGGTTGCGGCCCTGCTGCACAAGGCCATCGGCGACCAGCTGACCTGCGTCTTTGTCGACAACGGCCTGCTGCGCCTGCACGAAGGTGAGCAAGTGATGGCCATGTTCGCCGAGAACATGGGCGTCAAGGTGATCCGCGCCAACGCTGAGGACCAGTTCCTCAACAACCTGGCTGGCGAAAGCGACCCGGAGAAAAAGCGCAAGATCATCGGTCGCACCTTCATCGACGTGTTTGATGCCCAGTCCAACAAACTGGACAACATCAAGTACCTCGCCCAGGGCACCATCTACCCGGACGTGATCGAGTCGGCTGGCGCGAAAAGCGGCAAGGCCCACGTGATCAAGTCGCACCACAACGTGGGCGGCCTGCCGGAAGAAATGAACCTCAAGCTGGTTGAACCCCTGCGCGAACTGTTCAAGGACGAAGTCCGTCGCCTGGGCCTGGAACTCGGCCTGCCCTACGACATGGTCTACCGTCACCCGTTCCCGGGCCCGGGCCTGGGTGTGCGGATCCTCGGTGAAGTGAAGAAGGAATACGCCGACCTGCTGCGTCGCGCCGATCACATCTTCATCGAAGAACTGCGCAAGGCCGACTGGTACCACAAGGTCAGCCAGGCGTTCGTAGTGTTCCAGCCGGTGAAATCGGTTGGCGTGGTTGGCGATGGCCGTCGTTATGCCTGGGTCGTGGCCCTGCGTGCCGTAGAAACCATCGACTTCATGACCGCGCGTTGGGCGCACCTGCCTTACGAACTGCTGGAAACCGTCAGCGGCCGGATCATCAACGAAATCGAAGGCATCTCCCGCGTGACCTACGACGTGTCGAGCAAGCCGCCAGCGACCATTGAGTGGGAATGATCCCACTCTGACTGATCGCCCGTAACACCCGAAGGCCCCATGAGCGTGAGTTCATGGGGCCTTTTTGTCAGGGCTGACTGCTTCGATGGAAAATGTTTCATGAATTCGGTGCAAGCCTCCTCTTGGTTCATCTGCAGCAGTACCCACTGGTGCAGGTCGGTGGGCGTCGCCTCCTGCTGCGGCCATCCGCCGCGCCACCCTTACTGTTTCTCAACCGCAGGTGTATCGTATTCGCCTTTTACCGGCCCCCGGGCCGGTGCAGATAAGTGAGGTAGCTGAGTTCATGTCCTTTACCCGTCGCCAAATCCTCGGTGGCCTGTCCGGTCTTGTTGTCGTTGGTCTCGGAGCGGGTGGCGCCTCGCGGTACTGGCTGGGCAAGATGGCTGACGCCGACGCGGGTCATGACTACGAATTGATTGCGGCGCCACTGGACGTCGAACTGGTCCCTGGGCACACCACCCAAGCCTGGGCGTTCGGCCCTTCGGCGCCGGGCACCGAGTTGCGCGTGCGCCAGGGCGAATGGCTGCGAGTGCGTTTCATCAACCACCTGCCGGTCGCCACGACTATTCACTGGCACGGCATCCGCCTGCCACTGGAAATGGACGGGGTGCCCTACGTGTCGCAGCTTCCGGTATTGCCGGGGGAATACTTCGACTACAAATTCCGCGTTCCCGATGCTGGCAGCTACTGGTATCACCCCCACGTAAACAGCAGTGAAGAACTCGGTCGAGGCCTGGTCGGCCCGCTGATCGTGGAAGAGCGCGAGCCTACCGGTTTCAAATATGAAAAGACCTTGAGCCTGAAGAGCTGGCACGTCGATGAAGAGGGCGCGTTCGTTGCATTCAGCATCCCTCGCGAAGCGGCCCGGGGCGGGACCGCGGGGCGCCTGTCGACCATCAACGGGGTGTCACAGGCGGTGATCGATTTGCCCGCCGGGCAGATCACCCGTGTGCGCCTGCTGAACCTCGACAACACCCTGACCTATCGACTGAACATTCCCGGCGTTGAAGCGCAGATCTACGCGCTGGATGGCAACCCCATCGAACCGCGCCCGCTGGGCAAGGAATACTGGCTCGGCCCGGGCATGCGCATTTGCCTGGCGATCAAGGCGCCTGCCGCGGGTGAAGAGTTATCCCTGCGCAACGGCCCGGTCCGCCTGGGAACATTGCGCTCGGTGGCCAACGCCGACACGCCGGGCCAATGGCCCCCCGCACTGCCGGCCAACCCGGTGGCCGAGCCGGACCTGGCCAATGCCGAGAAACTCAACTTCAATTTCGAATGGGTGGGCTCGGTGTCGGTGAACGTCGACAACGGCAAGCCGCCGAGCCTTTGGCAGATCAATGGCCAGGCCTGGGACATCACCGATAAAACCTGCGCCGACCGGCCGATTGCCAAGCTCGAAAAGGGCAAGAGCTACATCTTCGAACTGAAAAACATGACCCAGTATCAGCACCCGATCCACTTGCACGGCATGAGCTTCAAAGTGATTGCCTCAAACCGTCACAAGGTCATTCCGTACTTCACGGACACTTACCTGCTGGGCAAGAACGAGCGCGCACAGGTGGCCCTGGTGGCGGATAATCCCGGCGTGTGGATGTTTCATTGTCATGTGATCGACCACATGGAAACCGGCCTGATGGCCGCCATCGAGGTGGCGTGATGCGGCAGATTCGTCCTGCTGCGATCATCGATCGCAGCCGTGACCAGGATTTCATGCGCGAGGCGCTGGCCCTCGCGGCCCAGGGCGCGGCATTGGGAGAGGTGCCCGTCGGTGCGGTGCTGGTGCAGGATGGAGAAATCATCGGTCGTGGCTTCAATTGCCCGATCAGCGGCAACGACCCCAGCGCCCATGCCGAGATGGTCGCGATCCGCGCTGCGGCATTGGCCGCCAGCAACTACCGCCTGCCCGGCAGCACGCTCTACGTAACCCTTGAACCCTGCAGCATGTGCGCGGGGTTGATCGTGCATTCGCGGATTGCGCGGGTGGTGTATGGTGCCCTGGAGCCCAAGGCGGGGATTGTGCAGAGCCAGGGGCAATTTTTCACCCAGGGCTTTTTGAATCACCGGGTGTTGTTTGAAGGCGGCGTGTTGGCGCAGGAGTGTGGCGCGGTGCTGAGCGAATTCTTCAAGGCGCGCCGGGCAAAGCCTGCAATCTAAAAAACAACACCAAACCCTGTGGGAGCTGGCTTGCCAGCGATGGCGGCGGCACATCAAACATGAATGTTGACTGATCCACCGCTATCGCTGGCAAGCCAGCTCCCACAGGGTTATTCAGCGGACGGAGATCTGGTTACTTCCTGGCCACAATCACCGCACGCATCGGCGCCGGCAGGCCTTCGATCGTCTTGCTGTGATCCTCGGGATCAAGGAAATCGCTCAACGACTGATACTTCATCCACTGCGTCCCGCGCTGTTCCTCGACAGTGGTCACGCTCACATCCACGCACTTCACTTCGGTGAAACCGGCGCGGCGCAACCAGAGCATAAGCGCCGGAACCGACGGCAGGAACCATACATTGCGCATCTGAGCGTAACGGTCTTCGGGTACCAGCACCTGCTGCTGATCGCCTTCGATCACCAGCGTCTCCAGCACCAGTTCGCCACCCTTGACCAGGCAATCCTTCAGCGCCAGCAAATGCTCGATCGGCGAACGGCGGTGGTAGAACACGCCCATCGAAAACACCGTGTCGAAGCCTTCCATGTTCGGCGGCAGGTCTTCGAACGGAAACGGCAGGTGCCAGGCATTCGGTTCGGACAGGTAACGCTGCACGGCCTGGAACTGGCAGAAGAACAGCCAGTTCGGATCAACGCCAATCACACTGTCGGCACCGGCGCCGAGCATGCGCCACATGTAGTAGCCATTGCCGCAGCCGACATCGAGGATGCGTTTGCCCTTCAAATCCAGATGCGGCGCAACCCGCGACCACTTCCAGTCCGAGCGCCACTCGGTGTCCACGTGCACGCCGAACAAATCGAACGGCCCCTTGCGCCACGGTGACAAACCCATCAGCGCCGTGCGCATCTGCGCGCGGGTTTCGTCGTCGCAATCGGTGTCAAGGGTCAGGCCGTTGAGCAAATCGACTTCACTCGGCTGGATCTTCGGCAAGGCGTCCAGCGCGCTTTGCCAACGCTCCAGATCGCCATGGCCTTTCTCCATTTTCTTGTCGAGCTGGGCTTGCAGCGTGTTGGCCCAATCGGCCAGCGGGGTGCCGGCGAGACGGCGGGCGAGGGGAGACAGATCAATCATGGTAAGGCAATCAACGAGGCAAAGTTAAGACACTGGAACCACGGCACGACTTTCGAGAACCCGGCCGCGAGCAGGCGCTCCCGGTGTTCTTCGAGGCTGTCGGGCTTCATGACGTTTTCGATGGCGCTGCGCTTCTGGGCAATCTCCAGCTCGCTGTAGCCGTTGGCGCGCTTGAAGGCGACGTGCAGGTCGGTGAGCAGCGCATGTTCTTCAGGATCGTTGAAGCGCAGTTTTTCCGACAGAATCAGCGCACCTCCCGGAACCAGAGCCTGGCGGATACGCGCGAGCAGCGCGGTGCGCTGCTCCGGGGCGATGAATTGCAGGGTGAAGTTAAGCGCCACCACCGAGGCCGGCTGGAACTCGAGCGCCAGGATGTCGCCTTCGATCACCTCCACCGGCAGCAACTCCTGAAACATCGAGTCCTGGCCGTTGAGGTATTCGCGGCAGCGTTCAACCATGGCCACCGAGTTATCCACAGCGATCACGCGGCAGCCGTCTGTGCGCACGTGCCGGCGCAACGCCTGGGTCACGGCACCGAGGGACGAGCCCAGGTCATAGAGCACGCTGTCGGGCTGGGCAAACTGAGCGGCGAGCACTCCGAGATTCTCGACGATGGTTGGGTAACCCGGCACCGAGCGCTTGATCATGTCCGGGAAAACCCGCACCACATCCTCGTTGAAGGCGAAGTCAGGCACCTGGGCCAACGGCTGGGCGAAAAGACGATCGGGTTCTTTGCTCACGGCGGTTCCAGCGGCATGGGTGGAAAAGGCCGGCATTTTAGCCAACTTGGCGTGGGGATGCGCGGGTTGTCTGATAAACCGTAAATCAAAGATCGTCCGAACGCGGCCCGAGCCTTCGGCCGCTCCTACCCTGGAACTCAACCCCTTCAGGAGCTGCAGGCTGCGATCTTTTTCTCAGGCGCGGCGCGGTTCGGTAGCGAACGCCGAAGCCGCAATCCCCCACTGCCCCAACCAATAGCTCAGGATGATCACATACGGCGCCGCCTCGAACGGCATCACGAAGCGACTGATGCCAATCATGCTATCGGAAAACACGAACGCCACTGCGCCGGCCGCCGCCAGCAGGGCCGAACGTCGCGGCACATCGGTGCCCAGGCGAGCCAATGCGCGCCAGAGCATCGTGCTGATCGCCAGACCGTAGACGATCACCGGGATCAGCAAAGGCCCCAAACCACTGGCAATCAGAATCCCCAACAACAGGGCACCGACAACCAGGGCCAGGATCAGTGGCATCACCGCCCACCGGCGGCAATCACTCAGATACGCCTTCAGGTACGCCAGATGCGCGACCAGAAAGGCCCCGAGACCAAAAACGAACAAATCCATCGGCCATGCCAGCAACACATCGCCCAGCAGCGAGAAAATCAGGCCGAGGCTGATCCAGCGGCGATACTCACTGGGCGGCGCATCATGCAACCAACCCAGCAGGGCCAGTATTGGCATTGGCTTGACCAGCAGACACAGCAGCGTGGCATGCACGCTGAGGCCGTACAGGAACGTCACCGCACCCATCAGCGCCAGAATCAGCCAGCCCACGGTCAGTTCACCGAGATCGCGCAGTCGAAGGTGTCTACCGGCAACACTTCAGGTGCCCAGGGTTGCTGGGAGGTCAGGCGCAGGCGTCCGGTGCCGGTGGCGAAGGCCTGGAAGCGCCAGGTCGAAATCCCGGCGGAGCCTACGATGCCGGCGTCTTCAGGGTTGCTGTACACCTCGGGGCCGAGGGCGTGCAGCACGCCGCCAGCCGAGTCCTGAATCGCCCAGCGGTAGCCCGTGGTCGGGTTGCTGGGCAGCGTCACAATCAGGTTCTGCCCGTTATGCAGCTTGGCCGGGCATTGGCTCTGTTTTTCCACGGTCAGGTTCTGGCCCGGTTGCGAGGAGCAGGCGGCAAGCAGAGCGAGGGTCATGGGAACAAGCAGGCGAATCGGGGACATGGGCTCAGCGGCTCCGGCGGTGACGACGAACGGCGAGCATAACTGAAGATGAGACAAAGTGTGACAGTCGCTCGGAGGCGACCAGGAAGAGGGCGGCGTCGCTGCCGACGCTATCGCCGGCAAGCTCGCTCCCACTGGTTGGTTGCAATCCCTGTGGGAGCGAGCTTGCTCGCGATGACGGTGTTGCAGGCGTTACTGGATGATCAGAACAATATCTTCGCCACATCCGCAAAACGCTTGGCAAAGTGCACGGTGATCCCGTCTTTGAGATAGTCCGGCAACTCTTCAAAACTCCCACGGTTAGGTTCCGGCAAGATCAATTCGAAAATCTTCTGCCGACGCGCCGCAATCACTTTCTCGCGCACCCCGCCAATGGGCAGCACGTGCCCGGTCAAGGTCAGTTCACCGGTCATTGCCACGCCTTTTTTCGGCGGCTGGTTGCGCGCCAGGGACAGCAGGGCGCTGGCCATGGTTACACCCGCGCTCGGGCCGTCCTTGGGCGTGGCGCCCTCTGGAACATGCAGGTGCACAAAGGCTTCGTCGAAGAACTTCGGATCGCCGCCGAAAGACTCCAGGTTCGAGCTGACGTAGCTGTAGGCAATCTCAGCCGATTCTTTCATCACATCGCCCAGTTGCCCGGTGAGCTTGAAGCCACGGTTGAGCGTATGGATGCGGGTCGCCTCGATCGGCAAGGTCGCACCGCCCATGCTGGTCCAGGCAAGGCCGGTGATGACACCCGTACCGGATAGCACTTGCTCGTTGCGGAACACCGGGTGACCGAGGGAGGCTTCGAGGTCTTTCGGGCCGAGCTTGATCACCGCTTTGGGTTCGTCGATCAGCTTCACCACCGCCTTGCGCACCAGTTTGCCCAGTTGTTTTTCCAACTGGCGCACCCCGGCTTCACGGGCGTAGCCATCAATCAACGCTTTCAGCGCGCTGTCGCTGATGGAAAGGCTGCCCTTGGAGACGCCGGCTTTTTCCAGCTGCTTGGGCCACAGGTGACGCTTGGCGATGGCGATCTTTTCTTCGGTGATGTAGCCCGACAGGCGAATCACTTCCATCCGGTCCAGCAGCGGGCCGGGAATTGAATCCAGGGTGTTGGCGGTGCACACGAACAGGACTTTGGACAGGTCCATGCGCAAGTCCAGGTAATGGTCGAGGAATTCGACATTCTGTTCCGGGTCCAGGGTTTCCAGCAGCGCCGAGGCCGGGTCGCCCTGGTAGCTCTGGCCCATCTTGTCGATCTCGTCGAGCATGATCACCGGGTTCATCACTTCGACGTCTTTGAGCGCCTGCACCAGCTTGCCCGGTTGCGCGCCGATGTAGGTGCGCCGATGGCCCTTGATCTCGGCTTCGTCACGCATGCCGCCGAGGCTGAAGCGATAGAACGGACGACCCAGGGACTCGGCGATGGATTTGCCGACACTGGTCTTGCCCACACCGGGCGGGCCGACCAGCAGCACAATGGAGCCACTGATCTCGCCTTTATAGGCACCCACGGCGAGGAATTCGAGGATGCGGTCCTTGATGTCGTCCAGGCCGGCGTGGTGTTTGTCCAGCACCTTGCGGGCGTGCCTGAGGTCCAGTTTGTCCTTGCCGTAGACGCCCCAAGGTACCGAAGTCGCCCAGTCGAGGTAGTTGCGGGTGACCGCATATTCCGGCGAGCCGGTTTCGAGAATCGACAGCTTGTTGATTTCTTCGGCAATGCGCTTCTGCGCCTGAGCCGAGAGCACTTTGCCTTCCAGGCGCTGTTCGAACTGTTCGATGTCGGCGCTACGGTCGTCCTTGGTCAGGCCCAGCTCCTGCTGGATGACCTTCAACTGCTCCTTGAGGAAGAACTCGCGCTGGTGTTCGCCAATCTTGCGGTTCACCTCGGCGGAGATTTCTTTCTGCAGGCGCGCGACTTCGACTTCCTTGCGCAGCATGGGCAGGACTTTTTCCATGCGCTTGAGCATCGGCACACAGTCGAGCACTTCCTGCAGCTCGTTGCCGGTGGCGGAAGTGAGGGCGGCGGCGAAGTCGGTCAGGGGGGATGGATCGTTGGGGCTGAAGCGATTGAGGTAGTTCTTCAGCTCTTCGCTGTACAGCGGGTTGAGCGGCAACAGTTCCTTGATCGCGTTGATCAGCGCCATCCCATAGGCCTTGACCTCGTCGGTCGGCTCGGTGGGCTGGTGCGGGTATTCGACTTCCACCAGATAAGGCGGGCGGTGGTGCTTGAGCCAGGTGCGAATGCGCACGCGGGTCAGGCCCTGGGCGACGAACTGCAGTTTGCCGTTTTCGCGGCTGGCGTGATGCACCTTGACCAGCGTGCCGTAGAGCGGCAGGGCCGAGGTGTCGAAATGGCGCGGGTCTTCCTGGGGCGTGTCCATGTAGAACAGGGCCAGGGAGTGGTGCTCGGATTTGCTGACCAGATCCAGGGTTTCAGCCCAGGGTTCTTCATTGACGATGACCGGGAGTACCTGGGCCGGGAAGAAGGGGCGGTTGTGGATCGGGATGATGTAGACCTTGTCCGGCAGGTTCTGGCCGGGGAGTGCGAGGCCTTTGCCGGTGGAGTGGTGCTCGGCGTTCTCGGGGTCCGCGTACTCGCTCGGGTCTTCAGGGAATTCTTGCTGGTCGCTCATGGGGCACCTGCGCAATGGGATATGGGTCTTAGATGGGGCAGGTAGGGGGTGGTTTCAATGGCGAGGGATATTTCAGGGTATGTGTTCATTGTTTTGCCAGCATGGAATCTTCGAATGCCGGACGAACCCCCCGTAGGAGCTGCCGAAGGCTGCGATCTTTTGATCTTGATTTTTAAGGTCAAAAGATCGCAGCCTTCGGCAGCTCCTACAGTAGAACTTCAGTGGCCTCACATGGCTACCGGGGCACAAAAAAGGCGACCCCCTCACAGGGGTCGCCTTTCGTTTAACCGCCGCTAATACTTACTCGGACAGTTTATAAGCAATGACGTAGTCACCCTGCCGGGTGCCCAGCGAGCCATGACCGCCGGCCATGACCAGCACGTACTGCTTGCCGTCCTTGCCGGTGTAGGTCATCGGCGTGGTTTGCGCGCCGGCAGGCAGGCGGCCTTCCCACAGCTGCTTGCCGTTCTTCACGTCGTAGGCACGCAGGTACTGGTCGAGGGTGCCGCTCAGGAAGCCCACGCCACCGGCGGTGACGAAGGTCCCGCCCAGGCTCGGAACGCCCATGCTCAGCGGGATCGGTACTGGCGAGCTGTCACGCACGGTGCCGTTCTTGTGCTTCCACAGGACTTTCGAGGTGGTCAGGTCGATCGCTGCCACATAGCCCCAGGCCGGTGCCTGGCACGGCAGGCCCATTGGCGACAGCAAGGCTTCCAGGACGACGCCGTATGGCGCACCTTTGTTTGGCTGCACGCCTTCGGTTTCGCTTTTACGCGGGCCTTGGGCAGCGATTTCGGCGGCCGGGATCATTTTCGATTTGAACGCCATGTAGCTTGGGTTCACGAAGGCGATCTGGCGCACCGGGTCCACCGAGATACCGCCCCAGTCGAACACGCCGAAGTTGCCTGGATAGACGATCGAACCCTGCAGCGAAGGCGGCGTGAACGGGCCGTCGTAGCGCATGGATTTGAAGTCGATCCGGCAGATCAGTTGATCGAACGGGGTCACGCCCCACATGTCACGTTCCTGAAGCGGTGGTGGCATGAGGTTCAGGTCGGATTTTGGCTGCGTCGGCGAGGTATGGTCGCCCGCAACAGCGCCTTGCGGTACCGGCACTTCGTTGATCGGCACGATCGGCTTGCCGTTGGTGCGGTCCAGTACGTAGATGCTGCCCTGCTTGGTGGAGGCGAGCACCGCTGGCTTGACGCCGTCAGCGGTTTTCAGGTCCATCAGGGTAGGCTGGCCACCGACGTCCATGTCCCACAGGTCATGGTGGGTGAACTGCATGTGCCAGCGCACCTGGCCAGTGGCGATATCCAGTGCGGTCAGGCCGGCAGCGTGCAGTTCCGACTCAGGAGTACGATCGCCACCGAATTGGTCCGGGGTCTGGTTGCCCATTGGCAGGTAGAGCATGCCGAGTTTTTCGTCGACCGCGAACATCGACCACATGTTTGGCGAGTTACGGGTGTAGACCTGGCCCTCGGCAATTGGTGTGGTGTCGTCCGGTTTGCCGCTGTCCCAGTTCCACACCAGCTTGCCGGTGTGCACGTCGAACGCGCGGATCACGCCGCTTGGCTCGTCGGTGGAAACGTTGTCGGTGACGTGACCACCAATCACCACCAGGTCTTTGGTGACCGCGGGTGGCGAGGTGGAGTAGTAACCGCCGGCATTGAAGCCGCCGATGTTGGCGCTCAGGTCGACCTGGCCACCGTTACCGAAGTCTTCGCACATCTTGCCGGTGTCGGCGTTCAGGGCGATCAGGCGGGTGTCGGCAGTTGGCAGGAAGATGCGACGCGGGCAGGCGTTGCTGGCCGGCGCCGGGCTGGCAGTACCGGTCGGGCTTTGCTCGGACGCGTAGACGGCGTCGTCGTGATACGACACGCCACGGCAGGTCATGTGCGCCCAACCCTTGAAGTTCGCCGCGTTCTGCGTGGAGAGCTTCGGATCGAAACGCCAGATTTCCTTGCCCGTGTCCGGATCCAGAGCGATCACTTGGCTGTGTGGCGTGCACACATACAGCATGCCGTTGACTTTCAGCGGGGTGTTTTCCGCAGTGGTCTCGCCTGGATCGTTCGGCCCCGGGATGTCACCCGTACGGTATTCCCAGGCCGGAACCAGTTTGTGGGCGTTTTCCGGGGTGATCTGCGCCAGTGGCGAATAACGATCACCGTGGGCGCTACGGCCGTAGGAGTTCCAGTCACCGTCTGGCATGGCCGGGGCGGTGTTGGCCAGGCCCGGCACGCTGTCGCGGTCCAGTTGGCCCTTGATTTCACCCGGGTTGGTAAACTGGCTGGCCAGTGCGGTTGCACCGGCGATCACCACGGCCACGGCCAGAACGCCGGTGGTCATGGGGCCCGTGCCTTCGCGCAACATCGGACGGCGGAACCACGGCAGCAACATCACGATGCCCAGGGCAAACAGCAGCGCCAGGCGTGGCACCAGTTGCCACCAGTCCAGGCCCACTTCCCACAGCGACCAGACGGTGCTGGCGAACAGCACCAGTGCGTACAGGCTCAGCGCAGCACGTCGTGCAGCGATCAGCAGTGCGCCGGTCAGCGTCAGGCCGATACCGGCCAGCAGGTAGTAAAGCGAGCCGCCCAGCATGCTCAGCTTGATTCCCCCGGCCAGCATGGCCAGGCCCATTAGCAAAAGCAGAATGCCGAGCAGAGTCGGCAATAGACGGCTTCGACTCAAAGCACCATCAGTGCTCATAGTGTGGTTCTCCGTGACGTTTTAAGTAGTCCCGCGCAAGTTCACTGTAGATGACGATCTGGCGTGGGCATGGTTCAGATAAAAAACTGCCCTGTGTGGGAGCGAGCTTGCTCGTGATGGTCGTTAACGATGACGCTGGGTGCCTGGTGCCCTGCGGTGTTCTCGGGTCCATCGCGAGCAAGTTCGCTCCTACAGTGGGGTTAGGGTGTCGTTCAGAACGAAGACTGGATCTTGATCCCGCCAATCAGTGCGTCATCGACCTGGTCCACTCCACCCGGGTGGCGGATGTACTGCAGGTTCGGGCGCACGGTCAGCCAGTGGGTGACGTGCACGCCGTAATAGAGTTCGGCGCTGTATTCGGTGTCCTGCGGCGGCAGGTAGGACGGATCGTCGAAGTCGGACACGGCGCGAGCCTGGTTGGTCGCCTCGGCGTTCTTGCGATAAGCCGGGTTGACGTGCACCCGCGCCATGGCGAAACCGATATCGTCCTTGGCCCGTGCATCGAACAGGCCCTTGTAGACGACTCCGGCCTGGACATAGTTGTCGATGGCATTGGTTTTCTTGTCGTGCATCGTGCCGTTGGCGAACACGCTCAGCCCCCGGGAGTTGTCACTGGCACGGCTGGTCAGTTGCTGCTGCACGCCAAGCCACAGGCCATGTTTGCTCGAAGCACTGCGGTAGGCCTCGCCGCTCAGGGCTGCCGGCTGGCCATTGCTGTCCTTGTAGGCATCGGTGGCCTTGGCGTTGCTGTAGTAATAGCCGACGCGGTATTCGCCTGGCAGGCCATTGACCTTGGGTGACCACACCAGCTCCACCGGCAGGATCGCACCCTGGGTGCCGCTGCCACTGAGCTTGAAGCCATTGTTGCGGTCCAGGTTGGACGGGTTCTGCTCGTACGCCCCGACCTGCGCGTACAACTCTGGCGTCAGGTGATATTTGACGCGCAGGGCCCACTGGCTGACCGGCCAGTTGTACCAGATGCCACCGACCCAGTTGCCGACCTGGGAGCCGCAGAACGCCAGGTTCTGGAAGTCGCACGGGAAGCTGTTGAAGTCCTCGCCTTCGCCGAAGCGGCCGGCCTTGATGTCGAGCTTCTGGTCGAAGAATTTCTGCTGGTACCACATCTGCGTGAGGCGCCAGGTCTGTCCACGTCCCCAGACTTCCTGGGCTGAAGTGAAACCACCGACGCGCGGGTCATTGATGCGGTCGTTGCTGATGTTGTTGCCACTGCGTTCGGTAATAGTCAGTTGGAACTCGGCGTCGTTCCAACCCAGAATCTTCTGCAAGTCCAGGTGCGTGCCGAGCCCGAACTGGTCGCTGTAGCGCGCGGTGCGATCGTGGTCGTAGCCACCGTGCAGGTTGCTGCCCATTTCACCAGTGTAATCGACCTTGAAGTCATAGCCTTTTTCCGCAAGCTCGGTGCGGCTGCCGTTCCAGTCACCCAGCATCCAGGGCGATTCGCTATCGAAGGCTGGAGCGGCCTGGGCACAGGTAACCAGGCTCATCGCGGTGAAGCCGCCGATCAGGTGGAGCATTTTCAGGCGGGCGACAGGTGCGCAGACAGCGCTGTCTTGCGAAACGTGCAAATAGGGCATGGGAAAAATTTCTTTGATCTTTTTCTGGGGGGTGAACTGAAAGGCGCAAGGGTGGAGCAGGCAGCAGAAGCGTTTCAGCCGGGAAGGGCGTAAGGATAATGTTCTGTTACAAATAGAGAAAGGGCTTTCGCTGAGATGCATCCTTTCGGATTTGGTAACAGTCGTGTGCGACCTCTCGCCGCAGAGGTTTAAC
Organism: Pseudomonas sp. TMW22090; assembly: GCF_022496665.1. Classification (NCBI taxonomy): domain Bacteria; kingdom Pseudomonadati; phylum Pseudomonadota; class Gammaproteobacteria; order Pseudomonadales; family Pseudomonadaceae; genus Pseudomonas; species Pseudomonas sp. TMW22090. Next base: position 290,734 of record NZ_SCFH01000006.1, on the reverse strand, counting down.
AGGCAAAAGCAACCCTGTGGGAGCAGTCACCCGGCGCATCGCGAGTCAGGCGAGTACGGCAAACCGCAGGAGCTGCCGAAGGCTGCGATCTTTTCTGCTTGGCCTACAGTTAACTCAACCCTTTCACCCATTGAAGCCGTCGGCTAAGGTGCGCGGCTTCTTTTTATTCTTTCTTCGCGCAAAGGCCCGGCATGACCGAACAGAACAACAACCCGCTGCACGGCGTGACCCTGGAACAGATCCTCAATGCCCTGGTCGAGCACTATGAATGGTCGGGGCTGGCCGAGCGTATCGACATTCGCTGCTTCAAGAGCGATCCAAGCATCAAGTCGAGCCTGACGTTCCTGCGCAAAACCCCCTGGGCGCGGGAAAAAGTCGAGCAGTTGTACATCAGGCTGATGCGCACCAAGCGACCGCTTTGAACAGGCTTGGCCAAGCCGTGGCAAGGCGACGTTTCGTCGCCGTGGCAGCCGTGCTTGGCTGGTCGGGGCTGAGCATTCAGCTGTACCTGATTCTCTATTCGCGCTTCACCCTCGAGGCCAGTCTGATGGGTGGGCTGGTGAGCTTCTTCAGTTATTTCACCGTGCTGAGCAACACCTTGGTGGCCACGGTCCTGACCTGTGAGCTGACTTCCCGTGAATCAGCCACGCGACGCTGGTTCCTGCAACCGTGGGTGAGCAGCGGGGTGATGGTAAGCATCATCGTGGTCGGGGTGGCGTACAGCCTGTTGCTGCGACATCTGTGGCACCCCGAAGGCTGGCAGTTCCTGGCCGACGAACTGATGCACGACGTGATGCCGTTGCTGTACCTGGCCTATTGGTGGTTATGCGTACCCAAGGGCACGTTGTGCCTGCGGCACATTGGCCTGTGGGTGATTTACCCGATCATTTACTTCGTGTATGTGCTGTTTCGCGGACACGCGTTGGCGGTGTACCCCTATCCGTTCATCAATGTGGACACGTTGGGTTACCCACAAGTGCTGATCAACGCCAGTGGAGTATTGGCCGGGTTCGTGGCGAGCGCGTTGGCCGTATTGTGGTTGGATCGGCGTCGCTGACAGCACCTTTGGCAACATGAAAACTCCTGAATAGGTTGCTACGTAACAGCCCATAATGACGGTGCGTGCGGATTCGCTTTGAAAAAATGGGAGTATTCCTATGTCGCTTGATTGGGCGGCGTGTCTATTTATAAGTGTCGTTCGTTCATTGCAGATGCACAGGCGGATTTCCGATTGCTCATTAACTTTGCAGTCAGAATTGCATCCCTAAGAAAGCACTGATTAATGGCGGTCGGTGTCGTATTTAATACTTAAAGGAAAGCAAGATAAATGGACCTGTCGCGTGTTTCTACTTCAATACTTCTTCGAGGGTTACTGGTAGCTGTCCTTGCGGGCGCTGCAGGGACAGCCTGTGCGGCTGATGTTGATCTTGATTTTGAGTTTGTTCCAGACGCTGGCAACCCCAACAATAAAATGTTCACTAACAAATCGGCTATCACTGGGATCTGCGCGCAGCAACCGGATAAGTGCGCCGCACCGAATACAGGAAGCTCGCAAGTCAATGTTCGCTTTGACAGTGGGCCCATCTATGACTTTCGCGCAAATACGATCCAGTTCAGGATGCCGTCACCCAATAAGTTCTGGGTAAAAGGCGCTAACGGAAAAGAATACTCGGTCACACTTCATATACGCGGGGTAGGTGCCCGATATGACCTTAGTCCTGCGACCGTATTGTCGCTCACGGGTAAACCCCCCCCTGAGGGGCATAAGGCTCTGTGGGCAGGTGGATGGTTTGAGGCTGTCAATGCGCCATGTCGCGCTATCCCTGGCCTTGACTCGGGAATGTCGATGGGTTTTTACAGTTTTTTCTGGTACGGCCCGGAGGGTTCGGTCTGTGGCAAAAAAACAATGTTCAGCCTTCCCAGGCTGCTTCTCGATTCGATGAATTTTATTTATGAGATCGATACACCCAACCCTTATGAAATGGATGCAGGTCTTTATGAGGGGGTCATTTTTTATAATGTAGCATCTGAGTTTGATCCTGGTTATTTTTTAAAACCCTATAAGGCCTTGATCGAGGTGAAGGTCTCGCTGAGAGTCACCCACGTGTTGCGGGTTTTTATTGTGGGTGGCAATAAAGTGGTGCTTCTCCCTCCAGGTGGCTGGGATCACTGGGAGAGCACTGGGCGACCGCCAACATTGTTGCATGGTAAAACTGAATTCCTTCTCGATGCTTCTTCACCGTTCACCGTGAAATTGCAATGCGAGGTGCCCTTGATAGGTGACTGCGGTTTGAAAAGTAGCACAGGCAAAATTATAAAACTCGGTACTTTTTTCTACCCTCCTGAAGGCGTTATGGATGAAGCCGGAGGCTCGGAATTCAGTTATAGGCTCTCCGCGTGGAAACCCAGAAAATTTAGCGTCTCCAAATACGTTTCAGGAGCGATGGGGAGCCTGTCTTTTGAAATCCCGGCCAGTGCATTCCCGTCGATGCAGACCGGAACGACGTATTCCGGCACTGTCACGGTTATCTGGGATTCGCAGGTTTGAACGCAGAACCAGCCACCGTAGAGTGACTGGTTTGCCAACGCACCATGAACCAAACCTTTAAAGGTCGCCCGTTGCAAGTGAGCGCGCTTGACCCAGGTCGCCGACGTCGTAGCGACGCCGGCGAGTTCGAGGTTACCGGGCAGGCTTGAAAAACCTGTCCATCAGCGGTCCGTAAAACTTTTTGTAAAACGATTCCATGACAGCAGGTTCAACGTTACGCACTGCATCCGCATCCTCTACCGATAATCCTCTGTCTGCGAGCATCGCGGCTCTAACCTTCGCATAGTCCCCGGTCTCGGTGTCCAGTATCAGCTCATTCAAGTGCTCACTGGCCTGTTCATACTCCTGCGGGAACTGACGTTTCAGAACCTCACGCATCGCTTCTGAATTGAGCAAGTAGGAATCAAACCCGCCGTTCGTCTTTTTCTCGTTGTCCAATACGTAAGCTTTAGCGTCGGCAAAGTCTGCCGGTTGCAAACGGGAAGATGGAAGATAAAGCATGTGGGAGGTTTTTCCAGGCAAGTCAAGATCCTGATGCAGTTGCTCCCTCAATGCCAGGTAAACCTCGATCTCGTCGATATACTCATTTTTATGGATTGCTTTGTTGATAAATATCTGTGCAAATTTATCAAGTTTCTGCAGTCGAAACAGGTTGAGTAACTTCAACTTAAGTGTGTCGGGTGTATTGTCGAAGTTGCCCTTGGTGACGTCGGATAATAGCTCCAGTTCCTGCATTTTATTGTATATCAAGGAAACTCTGTCATCGCAAGTTGCAGTGGCTTGATCCGCCAGTAGAAACATCCGCTCGCGCAAATCATCATCGGTTCTCAGTTTTTTTAGCAATGCCGGCACCTCTTCTTTGAATACCTCAATGTCGGAGCTGCGCGACCTGTGCAATCTATCCAGATAGGCGGAGAATTGCTGCGCATGTACTTCATGGTCATGGGCAAGCCACAGGGCTTTCTCGTTTTCCCCCTCGCCCGGTGAGTACCAAGCCGACACTGCATCGCTGGTTGGCCGCGCCAGCCCCACCGCGGAGTCATCGTCTTGAACGAAGCGCAGTCTCGGACCGGAATAACCCGGAGCCGCCATGGCGTCTTCGTATTGCCGCTGAATACGATCACTGAAGCGGTTGTTGAGCAAGTTGACATTGACGCGAGGGCTCAGGTCCATAATAGATGCCGGAATCGTCGTGAAGTCGTTCGATGCCAGCTCCAGACTGTCCAAATGTTCGAACCCCGATAATGGAGTAAGATCGTGTAAATGATTGCCTCTAAGATCCAGATGTTGCAGATTTTGCGCATGCAACGTTTCCATCACGGACAAGTCTTCTCTCAGGTTATTGTTTTCGAGAAGCAGTGTCCGTAATTCTGGTAGTTGCCGTGGAATATGTCGCGCGCCCAAGGACAGCCTCGGATTACCTGAAATTCTCAGATGCCTTACATTTGACCAAACCTCGGGTGTGTGAAAGTCGGATAACTGCGCATTTGAGCTAATGTCTATGCGTTGCAGATTGGACATTTCGCGCAAGTCGATGCTTTTTGTTTCACTGCAAGCCGTAATGGTGAGTTTTTTTAATTCAGGCATATCCTTCGCATTTAGCTGCACTGACGGAAGCCGGAACCGAACATTGTTGAATTTCAGTTCGTTCAGCTGCCGTGCTCTTTGCGGGAGGGTCACCGTAAACTCAGTTCCGCTTGCCGCACCCCGGAGGGCCTGAATATCAATGTTTAGCACGGTGGGCATATCCTCGGGCAAGCGAACATGTGTCTCACATCCTTCACCAAGTATTACTTTGAGAGTCTTCAGATTCGCAGGGATATCTTCACTCTTGTAGAGCGTCATCACCGCTGAGGGCACTGCATGCATGAACGCCCATACCGGGCGGCGGTCTCGTTCCAATAGTTTGTCAAGGACCAGTTCTTCTCGCAGATCCCACAATATATCCCCGTTGTCATCTATGGTTTTGAATGAATACATATAGGCGTAAACTTGCGATGGATGGGAAAACATGCCTTCGTTATTTAGCACAATATGCAAGTCCCTCTCACGCCCAATGTTAGTATCCCTGGGAGCAACCTTGTATCGCTTCCAGCCCTGATGTTCCAAAAATTCACCGGCCCATACGGGTGTCCTGCCGCCCTCTATTCGATCTGACAGCAATGCCATTTTCAATATCTGGCCGTCATTCGTGTTCGGGAATGAGAATTTTCTCAGGTAGTTGCGCGCAGCTTTTTCGTCAGCAAAGTCGGCAGTCCTGGCGAGTATCTGGATCTTTGCGCGAACCCTTGCGCGCTCGGGAAATTGCTCAATAAAGTCAGGGCCATCGTGGCCATGGACCCGATTCGCAATCAGGCGATTACGCGACATCGGGTCCAGGACATCAAATTGCCTCAGGTAAGCACGTGCAATGTCCTCGCTGGGAAACGCTTCCTTCTCGACACTCAGCAATTGCAATGCGGAGTACAGGTCGAGTTTGGCTTCGGACCTGCTGTACTTGACAGCCCAGATCGGCCAAGCCCTTCGACGTTCCAACTCAGCGCTTTTCCGCCAGTCGTAAGCCAACCATTGCCCCAAGGTATGTCCTTTGGGCGCCGTCGAGAAATCAAACGACTTGAGCAATGTTTTGCCGGTAGTGCTATCTATTTTTTTTCCGGTGGGAGGTAACACACCCAGCAATCCAAATACTTGCGAGACATTCTGCCTATCTCTTAAAAAAAGGTTAAAGTGTCGCGGAATCATGGTTTTTTCAAGAAACGCCTTCTTCAACGTATTATGGATTCCAGCATTAAGATTGCCTTGATGGTCAATAAGGTTGAATAGTTGCAAAAACTCCTGCAATTGCTCCGGGCTCCTGGGACTCGACGCCCCCACGCCCCCGCCCCGCAAGCCCCCTTTGTCGGCCCGCCAGTGATCGTCGCGATAATGCACCGGCTCGCCCGGCCCATGCGGCTGTAGCGGATCGCGCACGCGCACCGTCGCCCAGGCATTGTCGGATTTCACTTCGTACACCAGGCGCTGGTTTTGGAAAAGACTCGTGATATAGACCTTGCCTTCATGGTTATAGAAGGTGCCGTCAGCGGCCTTGCCCGGAGGTGAGGGGAGTTTCTGCAACTGGTCCAGGGGCACATCGCTGCACGCCAGGGCGTCGTTGAGCAGGCCCAGCGGAGTGAAGGCTGTGCTGTGTCGCAGGACTTCGGAGGGACTGTTGGGGCGCCACTTGTCGACCGCACGCAACAACCCGCTACGCATGAGTGCGCGCCCGCCTATGCGCAAGGCCGGGGCAACATCCAGCCCATCCAGTCCCAGGAACATCAACTGCTCCAAGCCTTCGTTAAGCTGGCCACGCTTGAAGTGGTGCACCGCATTGCTAATGTCATAGCCGCTCAACCCCAAGGTCAGTGCCCCGCAGCTCACCACTGCGGTTCCCAGGCTGCCCGCGATGCAGACCCCGCCGGCCGCGCCCCGCAGGCCTTTGACCATTTGCTCGGCTATCACCTCGTGGCGGCTGGTGGTGGCCTCGCGGATATTGTCGATACCGTCCTGCAACCACTGGTCGCCGACGAGTTGGGTAAAGTCGGTGATCGGGGCGCTGGCCACCCCGGTGTCGCGTTGGCCGCGTTGGACCGCGTCGATGATCGTCTTGTCCCTTATCAAGGTGCGTGCCAGCAAATCGTCGTAGTACGCGCCAGGGGTTGTTATCAGTCGCTGGTAGTCCGAGAGCTTCAGCAGTTCCAGGCCGTAAGGCCCCTGTAAAAACACGTAATCGCTGCGTCGTGCTTCAGCGGTGCGCAGTCCCGTAGCACGCTGGCGCAACGACAACACCAGCACCTCGGGAATCCGCCGCCCGTCGACCTGGAATGTCTGCAGGCTGGCCGTTCCCGTGACCGTGACCGTGGGCAGGCCGTCCAACAGGGTCTTGAACTCTGCGGCGGTGTACGAGTCGATCATCCCATCGACTCGCGCCTGCTCCAGCGTCCCCCGCAGTTGCTGCTCGATCAAGGCCGTTTTCAGTTCGCCGAATTTCTTCCCGCGCAGGTCGTTGGGCTCGCGCCATTGCTCCAGGTATTTGACGTACTGATCGCCCGCGTAGCTGGCGCGCAGATGCTGCTGGACGCTCTGCTTGACGCCGGGGCTGCCCAGTGCCTGGACCACGGCCGGATCCTCGTGCTTGAAGCGGGCATCGGCGAGGAAGTTGTTGCTGGACGCAAACGGGTTATCGCCGTGTTTGCGGTAGCCTTCCAGGACCCAATCGGTCCAGCTCAGGGTCTGGTGATTGAAGGTGATCAGGACGGCGTCGGCATCGACGGTGGCATTGCTCGCCAGCCCGCCCTGCTTGCGCAGGACCTTGGTCAATTGCCGGGTTTCGTTGCGCCAGGTGAACGCGCGCAACGTGGGCAGGTACTCGTCGATGAAGGCTGCTGTTTGCTGTTCGCTGTGTGCGGCGTCGGCGCTCAGGCGGGCGAGCTCAGGGTTTGCGTCCAGCCTTTGCAACCGTGCCTGCTCCCTGTCCAGCCACACTGCGGCGTGGTCTTCAAGCTTTGCCTGCAGGCTGGCGCCGGGGTAGGTGCGGACCGGCAAGTGTTCAGGTGTCCAGGCATCCGGGCGTTGCCCGAGTTCAGCGAAGGCTCGCCGTAACACGGCCCGCTGTGAGGGTAATGCGGCCTCCAGGGCCAGTTCGGGCAATGGTTTGAGGGCAGGATCGGGCGCGGCCTGTGAGGCTGGGCGACTGGCAGCGGGGCCTGGCGTTGCCGGTGGCTGGACCTCGGCATGCAGGGACTGGCGCATGCGCTTGTGATCCAGGTGCTGGAACATCTCCTGCTGCGAACTGAACGGCTGCACCCGCCGCTCTTCAGGGCGGTACAACACCACGCCGGCCTCCGCGCCGCGGGCATCACGCAAGGTAAACACCAGCAATTGCGGCAAGGTCAGCAGGACAGCATCCGCGCCCTCGCCGACAGACAGCTGCAGGCTGCCGACCTCGACCTGCGGGTCGTCGTTAAGCGCCGCCGTCATCACCTGCAGTCCCGGAATATACGAATCGCCACTCAAGTAGCCCTTGAACTTGCTTTCCAGCACGGCCCGTTGCAGCTCGATTTTAAAGGCTTCGGCCAAGGCTGGCTGCAAGGGCTGGCGTTGCGTCTCGAATTGCCGCAGCGAGTCATACTTCAGCTCAGCCAGGCGCTCGTAACGTTCTTCCTGGGTTTGCACGGTCGTCAGCCACAGCGCCTGTTCGTCGGCACTTGCGGCGTGCAGCCAGTGCTCGGCCGGCAGGTCGCTCTGCAGTTCGCGCAAGCGCTCTTGCTGTAACCGCTGATCTTCTTGTTGCTCACGGGACGGTGGCTGATCGAGCAAGGCGATGACTTCCTCGACCACGGCCTGCCTAGCCGCCTGCGGGCCCGTCCCGGCCTGGGCCGGCAGGGCACGCCGATGACGCACTGGCGCGGGGTCTTCAAGGGCATCGAATTCCTCGAAGTCGGCGTCGAACCCGGGCGTAGCAGTGCCCAGTAGCGGCGCCAGCGACGGGCCAAAATCCTGGTACAGCAGGGTGCTGACACAGACCTGTTGCGCATTGGCATCGGGTGCGGCGGGACTCGTCCTGAGCGTCTCCCAGTCAGACACCAGCTTTTCCCAGCTGGACATCAGCGTGCCCCCGGGCCCGATGTGCCAATGGTTTTTCAGCTTATAAAGCAAGATCTGTTCATGCAGTGGAGGCGGTGCAAATACCGGCTCGCTGCCAGGCCGGGGATCGGGATTGGCGGTTATGGCCTGGTACAGCGCGTATGTTCCCGCCCCGCCCACTGTGCTGGCAGCGACAATGCCCAGGCCGGTCCCCAGTGCTGGCCAATGCTGGCCCGCTGCGGCAATGGGCGCGGTGGTCGGCTGGTACACCGCGCTTGAGGCCTGACAAAGCGGCGTCTCGACATCTGTCTTCTCGCACACGTCGGACGAACTGGTTTTCCAGAGCAAGCTGACGGTACCGCTGACGACACGTTGAGCCACGTATTGAGCGGCCTGCATGATGCCCGTCGGCCGCGCCCCGTTCGAGGTGGCTGGCGGCTCGGTAACGCCAGGCGGCAAGTCGTGCCCCCAGCGCTGTGCGCCACCTTGCTCGAGTAGATGCTGGTCGGCGTTGCGCTGCGCTCGTGCACCAGGGTTATCAACCGCTTGTGTTGTCCCGAGCGGCACGGACGCTGGGTTCAGCCACTCAGGCAGCGAACTTGACGCCGATTGCGCGCACTGCATGAGGCTTGCGCAATTGCCATTCAGTCGACCCAGCTCCTGCAGGATGCGCGGGATCTCCGACGAGGGGCTGCCGAAAAATTTGCTTAGCTGGCCGGCGAACGTGTCCTGACCCCAACCGACCATCGCCGCGACCATCAGGCTCACTGGAATCAACGGCACCGCCGTGTTGTAGAGGTTGCTCAGGCCGTAAAGCACCGTGACCGGGGTCAGCACCCCCTGTTCCAGCGCTTTATTGACGCCCTCGAGAAACTGGCTGAATGTGGAGGCTTGTTGCAGCTGTGACCAGTTCGCTTGCCAGTTTTCACCGAGGGCCTGCGCACTCACCTGCCCCTGGCAATAATTGCTCAGTTGCCTGGCCACCGCCGTGGACGGCAGGCAGTGGCGCAACAGCCAATGGCTAATCTGCTGCGCCACCCCGACGGGCAACTGCACGGACCACTCATGGCGATGCAGCCACTGGTTGAGCTGGCGGTACTGAACAAATTGTTCACGGTCAAACGCCTGCGGTTCGACTCGGCTCAACCGGTCTTCCAGGCTCGCCTGTTGCTGGACGAACCGCTCGGGTAACTGCTGGTAATCGGTATAGGCATTCTTGCCACTGTTCAAGTCCCTTTCAATCATCATGCCCTGAACAACCGCCAGGTGATTGAGCAGCAGATTGCTGGCCGGATCGACGCCGGCGTAAGGTCCGCCCTGCCACACCGCATCGCGCAGGGCGCTTGTCAGCACCGAGTCGTACGCCTGTTCCAGGGTGCAACCGCGGCCCAGCGCCGCAGTCAGCGCTTTGATGGCTGCTGTCAGTACCGAGCCGTACTTCTCTTCCAGGGGGCACCCGGTGCGCAGGAAAACACCAGGGGGCTGCTTCGCATCCGCATCGCCCGTCAGGAGCTCCTCCACCTGCGTATCGCGTGTCAGGTGTTGCCAATGCGCCACGACAATGGCCAGCAGCGCCGATTGCAGACGCGGGTGCAAGCCATCAGGCGCCGACAGCAACATCAGCAGCGCGCCGTATGCCTGCCTGGGGGCCGGCGTATACCACGACTCCCCGCGATGGGTCGTGATCAGCGGTACCAAGGGGAGCGCTGGCTCGCGGACGCTTTGCAATAACGCCGCCACGCCGGAAACAGCCTGCCTGAGGGTGCTGGCTATTTCAGTGACAGAAATGCTCGGGCGTAAGAGAGGAATAAAACCCATGCGACGCTTCTCCAGTGATGGGTATCCAGGTTCTGAAGCGTGCTCGATACGCCGAGGGATGGCGCAGCAGCGCTCAGGTCGCTGCGAAGGTGCAGCGCACCGGAGTTATCGCTTGCGGGGGAGCCATCGACTTGCACAAAACGCGCATTGAGCGGGTCGCAGGCGGCCTGCTGATCCAGGCCGGGCGTCACTGCTGGCCTGGAGATGGGGCACAGCAGGCGCGCGGCTGGATTCGCCGGCGAACTGCCGGATACATGAGGACAATCTTTTGTTCTTCAGCCCCTGCCGCAATCCCGGGTAAGGCTCGGCAGGTCAGCGACTCTTCGACGACAGCGTTATCCGATGCCCTGTGCAATCTTCATTCATCAACCGTATTGTCCCGCCGCCAGTAACCCGCCGCCTTGACGAATTGATCGTCCAGCCCATGCTCATCCAGCAGCAGCCGGCGAATTTGCCGCGAGACTTTGGCCTCGGTCGCCACCCAGGCGTAAAGGTTGCCAGCAGGTACCTGCAGTTGCTTGACCGTGCTCAACAGGTGGTCCTTGCCACCCTCGCGCAACACCCAGATCACATCGACCTGCGCCGGGCTTTCGAGCTTTTGTTGCTCCGCGCCATTCTCCACTTCGACGATCACCAGTGCCCGCCGATTGGCCGCCAGGCTTTCGAGTCGACGAGCGATGGCGGGCAGGGCGGTCTCGTCGCCGATCAGCAGGTAACTGTTGAAGATATCCGGCACGATCATCGATGCCCGTGGCCCGCCGATGTGCAGTAATTGCCCCGGCTTGGCCTGTTCGGCCCAGGTCGCGGCCGGGCCATCGCCATGCAGCACAAAATCGATGTCCAGCTCCAGCGTATCCAGGTCGTAGCGACGCGGGGTGTAGTCGCGCATGGCCGGCATCGGCCCGTCGCCTTTGCCGGCGCCGAGTACCAGGGTTTCCAGTGCCGCTGTTTCTGCCGCGTTCTGTGGGAACAGCAGTTTGACGTGGTCATCCGTACCGAGGCTGACGAAGCCGGCCAGTTCCGGCCCGCCCAGGGTAATGCGCCGCATGCGTGGCGTCAGGTCGACCACGCGCAGGACTTCCAGGCGCCGGCGTTTGATGTCGTGCATGACGCGGTGAATGGTTGGGGTATCGACGGCAGTCATTCGGCTTTCTCCCGGGCAGCTTGAACGGCAGGGCCGTCGACGATGGTTTTGGCGGTGTCATTGAGCAGGCTGGCGACACGGACGATTTCTTCCGCGCTCCAGCGCCCGTGGTGCAGTTGCAGGGCATGGCGCAGGTTGTGCACCGCTTCGTGAATTTCGGCGGGGCGGTCATGGCCGCGCAACGAGCGTTTGCTGACATCGATGCGCATGCGCACGCCGCCCAGCGCCACGGCTTGCTCGCTTAGGGACAAGCGGCCGGCTTCGGTGATGCGGTAACTTTTTTTCCCGTCGCCGGCGTCGCCCTGAATCATTTCGCTTTCTTCCAGAAACGTCAGGGTCGGATAGATCACCCCGGGGCTGGGGCTGTAGGCACCGTCGAACAGGTCTTCGATCTGGCGGATCAGGTCATAGCCGTGACAGGGCTGCTCGGCGATCAGCGCCAGCAGCAGCAGCTTCAGGTCGCCCGGGGCGAATACCCGTGGACCGCGCCCGCCGCGCTCGCGGCCAGGGCGTTTCTCGAAACCGTCGCGGCCATCGCCGTGTTCGCGGTGGGAGGAATGAGGGGCTTTCATCTATGCATGCTCTCTGTCGGGTTTAGATAGAGCGTAAGATATATCTTATGGCGGAGCAATCGCGGTCGACGAACGGTTGCCTGGTGGGAGCCGTGAGCTGCGATGCGAGGCTGCTCTTGAAACGGGTTGCGCTTTGAAAAGCGCTACAAGGGTGGATCATTAATCAGCGCCTGCGCGCAATGGCGGACCTGTGCCGTCGCCAGGATGATTCGCCGGCGTGCAGCCAGGTGCCAGCCGTCATTGGACGCTCCAGCGGTTTGCCCGCCTGTTCACCGTTTGCCGACGATGTGCTTGCGATAGAGGCCATGCAGGAAGCGTTGTATCAAGGACAGGCGTTCGATGCCGATCGTTATCACACGGCATTCGGTTTCGAATTGCGCATGCGTGAGGCGTATAAGGCCTGGAAAAAATTCTCACTTACCTGGTGAGCCTTAGAAGCAATAGCGTGTTCGTGATGGATTCGCGAAGCCATTCGATGTTGATCGGTGTCACGTTTGATATCTTCGGGGACGACAGTTATTATTTTTATGATCCGAATATTGGCATTTTTACATACCCCACGATCGACCTGTTGACCGCGGCGTTGCATGGCAGCATTGGTACGACTTCCCTGGCGGGACAATATGCAGCCTGGAACCTACCCGGGTTGCCGAAATACAAGCTGGCATTGATTAACACTCAAATCCTGAAGGGCAAAACCCTGCAAGTGCCACCTGCCCAGGGCCCGGGTTTTAAAACACGCACGGTGGGCGAGTTGTCCAGCAGTCTGGATCCGATAGTCGATTGCCTGCCCCTGAGCCCGGCAAGGCGCAAACGGACGCCAGCGTGCAGCCCCATCGAGCGCGATATCATCCTGATGCTGCAGACTCAGGAAGCGCTTTTTATCGGGAAGGCGGCTCCCGACGGCAGCTATCAGCAAGCGCTGGATTTCGCGGTTCGTCTGCGTGACGAATACTCTGCTCGTTTTACGCAAGGGCTGGATATGGAGCGCGAGTTCGCCTTCCTGGACCTGACGCGTCAGCAATTGATCGCGACGGACGCAGCGGGCACCGCTCCCACGGGCGCAGATAACGCAAGTGCCAGCCCCGACCCTGGGGATTATTACAATTACCTGACGGCACTGATAACGGTCGCTAAGCGGATCGTTCGTTTTGATAATGGCCATCGCGATTAGCTCGAAGAAAGACGAGTCACCTCCGGCGGATGGCACTGGGTCTGGCTACCCGGTTGCAGGTAGGGCGTGAGTAGCGGCGCCATGCCCTTGAGCACCTGCACCGGCAGGGCGGAAGTGAACTTGAACGCTTCAGCCGTGCGACCGGGTACGAATGCGGTCATGGTGCCGAAATGGGTATCGCCGATGAAAAACACGAAGGTGGCCGTTCGGTTGATCGACTTCGAACTGAGTATCCGCCCGCCCGAACCGATGGCTTCGATACGGTTATCCCCGGTGCCTGTCTTGCCGCCCATGGCCAATGGTTTGCCGTCGGGCGTGATGAAACTACCGGAGACCCGTTTGGCCGTGCCGGCATCTACCACCTGCGACAGGGCTTCGCGCATGGCCCTGGCAACCTCGATTGGCATGACCCGTTTGCCGGCATCCGGATTACTGATCAAGCTGGTTTCATAGGGCGTGTTCGCCGCGAAGTGCAGGCTGTCGATGCGCAGCGTCGGCATGCGCACACCGTCGTTGAGAATGGTCCCGATCAGCTCAGCCAGCGCCGCCGGGCGGTCCCCGGAGCTGCCAATGGCAGTGGCCAGCGAGGGCACCAGGTGATCGAACGGGTAGCCGACTTTCTGCCAGCGCTGGTGAATGTCGAGGAAAGCCTCGATCTCCAGCATGGTGCGGATGCGACTGTCCCGCGCGCCTTTGTGTCGGCTCTTGAACAGCCAGCTGTAGACTTCCTGGCGCTCGAACTGGCTGGCCTTGACGATCTGGCTGAACTTGGCGTCGGGGTTGTTCAGCAGGTAACCCATCAGCCACAGGTCAAGGGGGTGGACCTTGGCGATGAAGCCCTGGTCGGGCAGATCATAGGCGCCAGGACGATAGTTTTCGTAGAGCCGCTCGAGGCGTTCGTCCGTCAGTTTTTCCGTGAGCTTGGCGCCTTTGAGGTGCGAACGGACGAAGCTGTTGAAGCTTTCCTGGCTGGCTTGCGGCAGCAGGTAACGATGCACGGCGGCCATGCGAATCGGCGTCGGCCGCATGCCGTCGAGGAAGGTTTCGAGGCGCGCCTGGGTGTCCTTGTTCTTGTATTTTTTCCAGAACTTCAGCAGGAACGAGGTGCCTTCGCGGTCGGCGAAACCGGCCAGGTATTCCTGGCGCCTGGGGTCGCGGTCGTCCTTGAGCAATTCGGCGCTGTTGTTCGGACCGGAGTAGGTGGTATAGCGCACCAGGTCGCGCATCAGCCGGATGAAAGGCAGGTTGATCGACTCACGCAGCGCGTCGCGCAAGGTGGGCAGGCGTCCGTTGTCCTCTTTGCGAAAGTTGTTGAAGGTGTGCAAGCCGCCGCCGGTGAAGAAGGCTTCACCGGGGCTGGCGGAGTATTTTCGATCAAGCGCGGCACCGAGCATGGTTTGCAGGTTGCGGTCCTTGTTCTGAATGAAGTAATCGATGGCCCAGCGGCTCAGGCGATCCTGGTCCGGAACCTCGACTTTCTTCAGTTCCGGCACGGTCATGGCGGCATATTTATCATGCAGCTCGGCGATGATTTGCAGATACGTCGTCAGCACGCGCATTTTCGCGGTTGAGCCCAGCTCCAGCTTGCTGCCTTCGTTGATGTCGAAGGGCTGGTCGGTGCTGTCGGTCTGGACTCGTACCCGGGAACCGTCCGGGGTCAGTTCGAACAGGGTGAAGCTGTAGCGCACCTGGGCGGTGCTGGTGGGGGTCAGCAGGCGTTCGCCCATCAGACCGATTTGCGCGGCGAAGGCCGGGTCGGCCAAGTGCTTGAGGTACTCGGTGGCCTGGGTTTGCAGGTCGCCTTGCAGGGTACTGGTGGCCGACAGGTCAAGCCGGTCGAGATCGTACAGCGGACGGTTGAGCAGGCCGCCAAGACGACTGCGGGCGACGCTGATGCCTTTATTGGTTTCGATCGGCTGGATAGTCGGTTGCGTGGCCCAGTCGCGATAGGTGACTTTGCTGGCCAGTGCGGCGGCCGACAGCGGCGCGTCGATCACGCCATTCTGCGCCAGTAAGCGAATGTGGCTGTCGGTGAGGCTGGCCAGTTCATCGTGGCCTTTGGTCAGGTAATGCGAAGGGCGGCGCTGGGCGATCATCAGCGATAACATTTCGCGCAGGGCCAGGCCTTTCTCCGCCAGGCTTTGCGGATCCGTTTGAGTGCTGGCCAGGCGTTGGTTGGCCTGGTTGAAATCGGCTCCGTACCAGACGCGCAACCCCTCGGCCATGCCGTGCACTTCACCATGACCGGGTACGGCGGACAGGGGCACGCTGTTGAGGTAGTCACGCACTACATTTTGCCGGGCGACCAGGGTGTCGGGCCCGGCCTGATACGCGCGAACGGTGGCTGAAATCATCTGCCGGATCTTTTCCGCACCGGACACCGTCAGGCCATCGGGCGAATGCCGGTATTTTTCCAGCTGGGTCGCCAGGGTACTGCCGCCTGCCGACTGACCGGGCATGTGGAGCAATTTGGCAACCTGCGACCAGGCGGCCATGCCGAATCGTGGCCAGTCCACCGCCGGGTTGGCATGGGGCTGGCGCGGGTCGAGCAGGAAGCGGTTTTCGATGAACAGCAGGCTGCTGACCACCACTGGCGGAATCGCATCGAAGCTTGCGTACAACTGTTGCGGGTATTTGTATTGATACAAGGGGGCCGCCCGGCAGTCGGTGATTGACAGCCCGGCCTGGATTTTTTCCGCGTAGGGGACAAAAAAGCCTTTGTCGCTGTAGTCCATCAATGCCTGGGAGAAACGGGCTTGCGACTTCACCACGTAATCACGCTTGATCAGGCGTGGTAGAAATTCCCCGAGGGAGCTGTAGCCCAGGCGCAGGTCAAAAGGTCCCGCGCCGGGATAGCGAATGGCTTCGCTGGGACCGGGTTGCAGGTCGTAATTGAGCGTCGCAGCGTACTTGCTGACCTCCCTGGACTGGAATTTCGAGGTGCGCATTTCCTTGGCGGCCGCCAAGCCGACGACGATGAGGATAATCAACAGCAACAGGAAAAAAGCCTTCCACCCATGTTTCGAACCACGGGGTTTTTCAGGTGACGGCGCTTCATCCACAGCTTCAGTCTGGACCACGGTTTTACTCGAATCGGTTTGCCACAAAGCGCCCATAGTCGACTGATCCATTCACGCAGATTGATCGGACTTGTCTGAAGCTTAGTCGGTGGTTGGCGATGGTGAAAAAATTGTGAACAAGGTTGCGCGCAGGAGCCTGAGCCCGTAGGAGCCCGTAGGAGCTGACGAGTGAAACGAGGCTGCGATCTTTTGATCTTGTGTTTAAAAAAACGGATCAAAAGATCGCAGCCTCGTTTCACTCGTCAGCTCCTACAAGTTGTATTGCAGGTTGGAATGCAAGTGATTCCCAGCATTTGCCCGACAGCCTTGAGATAGAGCCGTTCACGCGTAAATTAGGCCTAAGTAGGGACATGACGACGCACCAATAGCGTGCAATACTCCGCGCCGTTTTAGCTGCGAAAATTCCTACGAAGCCCAGGTAATGCTCCTCCACAAACTGGGCTTTTCCCGAGAGTTCTCGCTGAATGTTGTGGTTTATAGAGTGAAAAACCCTGTCGTAAGCTTTTTATACTGCACGCCCCGCTGATCTTGGAGGTTTTGTCCTACAAGACGGTTCTGCCCACGAAGCAGGTCCGGTTTCAGGCAAGCAAAGGCGACCCGCCCGCGCTTGGTCACTCGGTGGTCATATCCAATAACAAGACGAGGTTGTACCCCCATGCCAGTCGGCAATCACCTGCCCCACGGCGAGACCGCTCAGGGCGGCCCGCTTAAACGCGAACTCGGCGAACGGCATATTCGCTTGATGGCGCTCGGTGCCTGTATCGGCGTCGGTCTGTTCCTTGGTTCGGCCAAGGCCATCGAAATGGCCGGCCCGGCCATCATGCTTTCCTACATCATCGGTGGTCTGGCGATCCTGGTGATCATGCGCGCGCTCGGTGAGATGGCCGTGCATAACCCGGTAGCCGGGTCTTTCAGCCGTTACGCTCAAGATTACCTGGGCCCGTTGGCGGGCTTCCTCACCGGCTGGAACTACTGGTTCCTGTGGCTGGTGACCTGCGTGGCGGAAATCACCGCCGTGGCGGTGTACATGGGTGTGTGGTTCCCCGAGGTACCGCGCTGGATCTGGGCCCTGGCGGCGTTGATCAGTATGGGCTCGATCAACCTGATCGCTGTGAAAGCCTTCGGCGAATTCGAATTCTGGTTCGCCCTGATCAAGATCGTCACCATCATTGCCATGGTGATCGGCGGTGTCGGCGTGATCGCGTTCGGCTTCGGCAACGACGGCGTGGCGCTGGGGATTTCCAATCTCTGGGCCCACGGCGGATTCATGCCCAACGGCGTGCAGGGCGTGTTGATGTCCCTGCAGATGGTGATGTTCGCCTACCTCGGCGTCGAGATGATCGGCCTGACCGCCGGTGAAGCGAAAAACCCGCAGAAGACAATCCCGAACGCGATCGGCTCGGTGTTCTGGCGCATTCTGCTGTTCTACGTCGGCGCGCTCTTCGTGATCCTGTCGATTTACCCATGGAACGAAATCGGTACCCAGGGCAGCCCGTTCGTGATGACCTTCGAGCGTCTGGGCATCAAGACTGCAGCCGGTATCATTAACTTCGTGGTGATTACCGCTGCGCTGTCGTCCTGCAACGGCGGCATTTTCAGCACCGGGCGCATGCTTTACAGCCTGGCGCAGAATGGCCAGGCCCCGGCCGGTTTCGCCACGACCTCGAGCAACGGCGTACCGCGTCGCGCACTGCTGCTGTCGATCGGCGCCTTGCTGCTGGGCGTGCTGCTCAACTACCTGGTACCTGAGAAAGTCTTCGTCTGGGTGACGGCAATTGCCACCTTTGGCGCGATCTGGACGTGGGTGATGATCCTGTTGGCCCAGCTCAAATTCCGCAAAGGCCTGAGCGCCAGCGAACGTGCCGGCCTGAAATACAAGATGTGGCTGTTCCCGGTCAGCTCGTACCTGGCGCTGGCGTTCCTGGTGCTGGTGGTTTGCCTCATGGCCTACTTCCCCGACACCCGCGTGGCGCTGTATGTCGGCCCGGCCTTCCTGGTGCTGCTGACGGTGTTGTTCTACGTGTTCAAACTGCAGCCGACCAATGTATCGCAGGGTGCGGCGCGTTCGGCTCCTTGATTGTGCGTATGTGAAATGCCAAAGCCCCGGTCTGTCGATCGGGGCTTTTTCGTTGCAGGATTTCACCGTCGGTCTGAAAAACACCCCCGCCTGTGATTTCTGACAGTCGCCAGGCTCAAACCCTTATGTGCCGAGGATGACGGTAGTCAGCAACGGAGGGGGCGCCATGAGACGCTTGTGGAAAGGAATGTCCAGCTACACGGTGATCGGGATTGCAAATACGCTGATCCATTGGCAGATTTTTTTCCTGCTCAGCGTGGCGGCTGACTTTAGCCAGGCCGTCAGTAACCTCATGGCGTTCTGCGTGGCCGCCTCGTTCTCTTTCTACATGAACGCGCAATTCACCTTCGACGGCAAAACGTCGGTCGCCAACTATGCTTTATTCCTGGTGACCATGGGCGCCTTGAGTCTGGGGGTGGGCCATGTTGCCGACGTCTGGCGACTGCATGGCCTGCTCACGGTCGGGCTGTTTTCCGCATTGAGCCTGGTGCTGGGTTTCCTCTTCTCCAAATACGTTGTCTTCCGCGAGCATCAGGTATGAAAATCTCGCTCATCGTGCCGGTGTTCAATGAAGAGCAGGCCATCAATCTGTTTTACCAGGCCGTGCGCAACGAGCTGAAACTGGATCAGGCCGAAGTCGAAATTGTTTTCATCAACGACGGCAGCACGGACCGTACAGCCGAACAGGCAGCCGCGCTCGCGCAGGTCGACGAGCAGGTCGTGCTGATCAATTTTTCGCGTAATTTTGGCAAGGAACCCGCGCTGTTCGCCGGCCTTGAACATGCTACCGGCGATGCGGTGATTCCCATGGACGTCGACTTGCAGGACCCGATCAGCGTAATCCCGTTGTTGATCGAGCAGTGGTTGAAGGGGGCGGACGTGGTGCTTGCCAAGCGCCGTGATCGCAGCGCCGACAGCTACATGAAGCGCCACAGTGCATCACTTTTCTACCACCTGCTCAATCGCATTTCCTACACCCGCATCGAAGAAAATGTCGGTGATTTCCGGCTGATGGACCGCAAGGTCGTCGACGTGATTCGCGCGCTGCCGGAACATCAGCTGTTCATGAAAGGCGTGCTGTCCTGGGCCGGTTTCAACACCGTGGTGGTGGAGTACGAGCGTGCCTCGCGGGTGGCCGGCAACAGCAAATTCAACGGCTGGAAACTGTGGAACCTGGCGTTGGAGGGCGTGACCTCGTTCAGCACGGTGCCGTTGCGCCTGTGGACCTACATCGGTGGTGCCATTTCAGTCTTTGCCGTGCTGTATGCGGTGTACATGGTGCTGGACAAGATTTTCTTCGGTAACAGCGTCCCTGGGTACCCCTCGCTGATGACCGCCATTCTGTTTCTCGGCGGTGTTCAACTGATCGGCATCGGCATTCTCGGCGAGTACGTCGGCCGCATCTACATCGAGGCCAAGCATCGACCGCGTTACGTGATAAAGGACATCGTCGGCGCCAGGCAGGGGCGCGATCTTTAACATGGGCCGACTGGGTGACGCTCTGACCCGTGAGCTGGGGCGGCGCCAGGCCTGGCGGCTGTTTGTGCTGGCGACGCTGGTGTATGTGTTGCCGCTGATCTTTGCCGACTACCGCTATATCGATGACAACTGGCGCGCGTTGTCGGGCGGCATGGAATGGGCAGGGCAGGGACGGTTGTTCGCCGAGCTGATGTACAAGGCCCTGACCTTGAGCCCTGGCGCGCCGAACATTTTTCCGTTGCCGCTGTTGATCGCCACGCTGGCGATGGCATCGGCCCTGACCAGCCTGACGTTTCACTACTGGCGCGAGCCCAGGGTCTCCAACTGCCTGGTGGTGTTGCCGCTGTGGTACAACCCGTTTTTCCTGCAGAACCTGTCTTATCAATACGACGGCCCCGCCATGGCATTGAGCGTGGTGGCAGTCATCTACGCAATCAGTTTTCACCACACCTCGCGCATCCTGCAGTGGCTGGTGCCTGCCGGTCTTGTCGCGTTGGGTTTGGGCTTGTATCAGATCAGTTTTAATGTGTTCCTGGGATTGTGCTGCCTTGAAGTGCTGAAGGGCGCCCATGACCAGCTGGAATGGCGCAAGTGGCGAGATCTGATCGGCTGCAGAATCGCCCAGGCGGCCCTTGGCGCATTGATCTACGGCGTGACCGCCTACCCGTTTACCGAGTCAAATCGCACCCTGTTATTGAACCTGGACGCCGATCCATGGCTGCAGGTGCTGATCAATATCGGCCGCGTGCTGGAAAAGGTGCAGTTGCTGTTCCATGGCGGCTTTACCTGGGTGCTGGCCGGGCTGATGTTGTGTGCAATAGCGGGCGCCGCAGGGCTGGGGCGCGAGATTTCCAGGCGTCCGGACAGCGCAGCCAAACGCCTGTGCATCGGCCTGGTATGCCTGCTGACCCTGCCGCTGGTGACCTTGCTTGTGTCGGGCATGGCGTTGTTCTTTCGCGACTTCAACGAAGGCGCCAGAACCTTGATGGGCTTCGCCGTGCTGCTGGTGCTGCTGTTCTACCTCGGCCACCTGGCATTGTCGCGGCTTCACCCGCGCCTGCCGCTGCTGCTGGCCTTACCGCTGCTGGCGACGCTGTCGCTGTCCTACGCCTACGGCCGGGTGCTGACCGTGCAGAAGGCCTTCGCCACCCAGGCCCTGGGCAGTCTTGCGCAAGACATCAGCGCCCATCGAGAGCTGCGCGAAGCCAAGCGTATCTATCTGTCGGTGACCTATTCCGATCACTGGCTGACGGGCGCAGCCGGTACGTTCAGGCAGATGCCGGTGCTGCATTATCTGCTCAACATCGACTTCTACATGCTGGCCGAGAACCTGCCCAGCGTCGGCATCACCAACGTGGTCGCCGAGAAGGAACGGCGCAATGCCACGCGCGTGGGGTACCTGGCCTATCCAGCGCTGGTGGACAGGCCGTACTACCGGATATACCTGATCGGCGACTACGGGTTTATCGTCGTCAAGGAACCACCGCCGATCAAGACTTTGCGCTGGTGAACCCACTGATGCCAGCCTCGCGGGGCGTCAGTCGACTCGGCTGCTCTGGCGAATGGGTAACTCGACCCGGAATGTGGTGCCCACGCCGACTTCACTGCGAACCGTGATTTCTCCGCGATGCTTCTTGATGATGCCGTAGGACAAGGACAATCCCAGGCCTGTGCCCTGGCCAACGGGTTTTGTAGTGAAAAACGGGTCGAAGATTTTCTGCAGGTTCTGCGGTGCGATGCCGGAGCCGGTGTCTTGCACTTCGATCCATACCGACTGTGCAGCATGCCCGGTGCGCAGGGTCAGGGTGCCGCGTTCCGGGCCAATCGCCTGGGAGGCATTGACGATCAGGTTCATGAACACCTGATTGATTTGTGAGGGCAGGCACTCGATGTCGGGTAGCACCTGATACTCCTTGAGCACATCGGCCTTGTACTTGAGTTCGTTGGCGACGATGTTCAGGGTCGACTCGATGCCCTGCTGCAAGTTGATCCACTGCCATTCCTGATTGGCGTCCACCCGGGAAAAATCCTTGAGGTCCCTGACTATCCGGCCGACCCGGTTGATGCCGTCCTTGGACTCCTTGATCAGCAGCGGAATGTCCTCGCGCAGGAAGTTCAGTTCAATCCGTTCGCGCAGCTGCTGCAGGCGTTCGGCCCACTCACCGGCCTGGATCAAGGTCTCTGCCTGCCCATAGGCATCGAGCATTTCCTGCAGTTGCTGGAAGTAGCCATCGAGCGTGCCGAGGTTGGATGAGATGAAGCCGATGGGATTGTTGATCTCATGGGCAACGCCAGCGGCGAGCTGCCCCAGCGACGCCAATTTTTCCGATTGCACCAGTTGTGATTCAAGCTGTTTGCGCTCGTCGACTTCCCGCTGCACCAGATGCTCAAGATGATTCATCTGCAAGCTGGCCCGTTCTGTCATGTCCCATTTGGCCAACAGGGTATTGGCCATTTGCTGCACTTCCACATTGTCGAACGGCTTTTTCAGAATCAGTACCCGGTCATGGGCCTGCAGGCGGTCGAGCAGTTCATCCCAGGAATAATCGGAGTAGGCGGTACACACCACCACTTGCAAGCGCGGGTCTGCCTGCCACAGGTGTTCGATGGTCTGGGCGCCGTCCCAGCCTTCGGGCATGCGCATATCGACGAAGGCCAGGGCATAGGGTCGCTGTTGGTCCAGCGCCCACTTCAGTTTACCCAGACCTTCCTGCCCTCCGTAGGCCGAATCCAGCTCAACCGTCACGCGGGTCGGTGCGGTCTCGCTGCCGAACAGGGTCGCTTCCATCGCATCCATCTCCTGCGTCTGCACCGGGGGAGGCATGAGGATCTTGCGAAAATCCGCATGAATGGACGGAGTGTCGTCGATCAGCAGGATGCGCCGATTGAAACCCTCGCTCATGCTGGCTCCGGTACGAGGTGCAGCGGGATCCGCAAGGTGAACAGGGCGCCTTTGCCCGGGCCGTCGCTGTGGGCGGTGAGGTGGCCGTTCATCTCGATGGCGGCGAGGGCGCAGCTATGCAGACCGAAGCCGTGACCTTCCTTGCGGGTGGTAAAACCGTGGGCAAAGATCCGCGTGATGTTTTCCTCGGCAATGCCTTCGCCGTCGTCCTTGACGCTGACTTGCAGGGTTGTTTCATCGATGATTTTCACCGCCAGGGTCATTTGCCGCGCACGATTATTCAAATCCGACATCGCGTATTTGGCGTTGCTGATCAGGTTGATCAGGATCAGCAGCAGCCGGTGCTTGTCACCCATGACTTGCGGCAATGCGCTGTAATCTTTGACCACCGTCACCTGATGTCGGGTCAGGGCGCCCGCGTTCATGCGCAGGGCGTCTTCGAGCAATTCGCTGATGTACAACGGCTCCATGAGGCTGTTGGCGCCCGCATAGGATTGCTGGGTGGCGACGATGTCCTTGATGTGATCGACGCTCTTGCTCAACTGCGCCAGTTCCTCGCTCATGCCCTGCTGCTCCAGGGCTATCGCTTCCACCAGTTGATTGAGGTAACCGGGAAGCAGTTTGCCTTTCGGGTCCTGGGTCAGGAAGGTGCCCACATCGCCTGGATGATCGTTAATCAGCTGCATCGCCTTGGCCAGGCCCTGGGCCTTGCTGGCGCGCAGTTTACGTGTCACCAGATCGGCTGAAATGTTGACGCTGTTGAGTACGTTGCCGACATTGTGCAGCACGTTGGTCGCTATCTCGGCCATCCCGGCCTGGCGTGCAGTGTCGAGCAGTTCACTTTGGGTATCGCGCAGTTCACGGGTGCGTTCTTCTACCCGCAATTCGAGGTCGTCATTGGCGGCTTCCAGGGCTTGGTTGACTCGCTGGATCACCCTGAAACTGCGCATCAGGTGAATGGTCAGGTACACCAGGCACAGCACCAGCAACACCGAAAATATCAGCATGGAAAAGTGGTAGCGCTGGTCGACGGCTTCGGTCCTGTGCTGGTCAGTGTTGAGCAGGTCGGTAATGTCGTCCAGGCGTTGGGCCACGGGGATGGCCTCGATGTTTTCCAGCAGCCGGTTGACCAGTGGTTGTTCGCGCAGGATCAATGAGATGTGGCTGCTGACAATGTCGATCGGGCTGTGGAACTGTTCGGGCAGGCGCTCTTTGTTGACCTTCAGCTTGTTCAAACCGAGCAGAATGTCGGCAGCCTTGCCATCGGACGTGACCTGGGCGAACTCCAGGCTGCTGAGCAGCAAGTCATAGGTGTCAGTGGCGATGTTCTGCAACTGCAATTTGTCGCCGTCCACCAGTTCGGCCAGTTGCGCCTGGATGTCATCCTCGGCGGTGGGCAGAAATGCCAGTGAATTACGCAACACGGCGTTGTGCGACTTGAATTGTTCGACCAGGCGGGTTTTTTCCTTGAGGGCGGCGAGGAATGCATCATGACTGGTGCGCCACGCGGCCGAGGCATTGCGGTCGTGGCTTGACTCCATCGAATCAAATCGTTGCCAGAGCCGGGTCATCTCGGTGAGTGGCGACACCAATGGGTCATAATTGTGGCTGATGGCGATCCTTGCCTTGAGGATTTCGGTTTCCCACTGCGCATTCAGCTGTTTGATGCGACCGATCAAGTCCCGGGATTCGGCGTAGGTCGTGGTCTGGTCCGCGCTGGATTTGAGGTACAGGAACACCAGTGTCGAAGCCAGCATCAGGGCGACGATGCCCAACAGCGTCATGTTGCGTCGGTAGGACAGTGTCATAAGGGTTTACCCTCCCATTCACCGGTCAGGGTCTTGAGAAACTTGATGATCAGGGTCTTATCTTCGGTCGAAGGAATACGGCCGAGCTGGAACTTGAACATCACGTCCACCGCCTCTTCGAGCGTCGCGGCCGAGCCGTCGTGAAAATACGGCGCGGTGACTGCGACGTTGCGCAGGCTGGGCACCTTGAACACGTGGCGATCCTCTTCATCCCCGGTTACCAGGTAACGCCCCAGGTCGGACTCCATAGGGTGACCCCGCTCCTTGAAGTAATCGCCCAGGACGCCGAACTTCTGGTACATGTTTCCGCCGATGTTCACCCCCTGGTGGCAGGCAATGCAGCCGTATTCCTTGAAACGCTGATAGCCGTACTTTTCCTCGCGACTGAGTATCTGGGTGTCGCCCAGCAGGTACTGGTCAAACCGCGAGTTGGCGCTGATCAGCGTGCGCTCGTAGCTGGCTAGGGCGTTCTGCACGTTGTCCCTGGTCACCCCGTCGGGGTAGGCGTTGGCAAATGAAGTGCGGTAGGCCGTATCGGCGGACAGGGTCTGTACCACGTGTTGCCAGTTGCTGCCCATCTCACTGGGGCTCTGTACGACTTCGCCGATCTGGGCTTCCAGGGAGTCTGCGCGACCGTTCCAGAACTGCCGGAAATTCAGGCTGGCGTTGAGTACGCTGGGGGTGTTGACCGCAACCGGAAGACCGGTAAAGCCAATCGAAAAGGCCTTGTTGTCGGCGCCGCCCCGGGCCAGTTGGTGACAGCTGGCACAGGACAGTGAATCATTGACCGACAAACGGGTTTCGTTGAACAACTGGCGACCCAGCGCTACGCGTTGCGCATCCTGTTGGGGCACCGCAGGCAGGGGTTTGAGGGGTTCGTCCAGCGGCGCGGCTTCGACGCCCAGGCATACCCCGAGCACGGGTACCAGCAGCCGGTAGTTAAAGCGGAACCACATCTGATGTTTCCTTAGCGCTTGGCCTGGGTGTCGTTGGGTCGGGTTCACGAGAGGGTCGACAAGGAGGGCCTGAGCGACTCCACATAGCGAACGAATACCTCGGGCTCCACCGCTTTGCTGAAGTAGTGGCCCTGGCCTTCCTCACAGTGCCGGGCCTTGAGGAAGTCCAGTTGCTCAGCGGTTTCCACCCCCTCGGCAATGATGGTCAGCTTGAGGCTGCGCCCCAGGCTGATGATGGCACTGACCAGTGCTGCGTCGTTGCTGTCGCTGCCCAAGCCGCGAATGAATGACTGGTCGATTTTCAGGACGTCGATGGGAAAGCGCCGCAAGTAACTCAGGCTGGAGTAACCGGTGCCGAAGTCGTCGATGGCCAGGCGCACCCCCAGTGCCTTGATCCGTTGCAGGGAGGTAACGGTGGACTCGATGTTTTGCATCAACACGCTTTCGGTGATCTCCAGCTCCAGAAGGGCCGGCTCCATGCCGGTTTGCGCGAGGATCTGCTCGATGCCATCGACAAAATCCGCCTGACGGAAATCGATGGCTGACATGTTCACTGCCATGCAGATCGGCGGCAGCCCGGCTGCCCGCCACGCGCAGCTCTGTCGACAGGCTTCGGCCAGGACCCATTTGCTCAGCGGCACGATCAGGCCGCTGTCTTCGGCCACTGCGATGAATGCCGATGGAAAGACCATGCCGTGGCCGGGCTTGTGCCAGCGGATCAACGCCTCGGCGCCGACCACCTGGCCACTGCGAAGGTCCAGCTTGGGTTGGTAGTGCAGGACAAATTCGTTGCGAGCCAGCGCCAGGCGGATGCCGGTCTCCATGCTTTGCTGGTCCCAGGCGCGCTGGTTCATTTCTTCGATGAAAAAGCGGTAGCTGTCCGGGCCGGTCTCCTTGACGTTGCGCATCGCGGTTTCCGCTTTTTTGATCAGCGAAATCGCATCAAAACCGTCGTCCGGATAGACGCTGATACCCAGGCTGGCGGTGACGCTCAATTCGTGGCCGGCAATGTGCTGGGGCGCCCGGATCGCGTTCAGGAGTTTCTCGGCGATGCCCTTGGTCTGCTGGGGATGGCGAATGTCGGCGAGGATCACCACGAACTCGTCCGAGCCGTAGCGGAACACCGAGTCGGACGCACGCACCGCCGCCACCACGTTGCGCCCGACCCGTTTGAGCATCTGGTCGCCGGCGGGATGGCCGAGCGCGTTGTTGATGCGCTTGAAGCGATCGAGGCCGAAAAACATCACCGCCAGTTGTTTGTCATGACGCCGGGACAGGGCCAGTGACTGGTTCAAGCGGTCCCCCAGCAACGTGCTGTTGGGCAATTCGGTGAGCACGTCGTATTGCAGCAGGTGCGAGACCTTGAGCAGTTCGTGCACCCGTGCCTCGATGGTCTGTTCCAGGCTCAAGACTTTTAATGCCGCGTCCTGGGCCATCTGCCATTTCCAGGTCATGGCGCTGGCCATCTGGCGGATTTCCAGGCTGTCGAAAGGCTTTTTCAGCACCAGCAATTGATCGCCGAATTCCAGCCGCTCGGCGATGTCTTCCCAGCTGTAGTCGGAGTAGGCCGTACACAGGGCGATCTGCAGCTGCGGGTCGGCCTTCCACAGGTGTTCGATGGTTTCCAGGCCATCCCAGCCCGGTGGCATGCGCATGTCGATGAACGCCATCGCATAAGGTCGCCCCTCCACCAGGGCCTGCTGGACTCGCGCCAGGGCTTCCTGCCCCTGATAGGCTGAGTCGAGCTCGAATGTCAGGCGCTCCACCGGCTGCGTGCCGAACAGGGCTTCCTCGGCGTCGGCCAGGGCCCGTTCGTCGTCGATGGCGGGAGCGAGGATCTTGCGGAAATCCGCATGAATCGACGGTGCATCGTCGATGATCAGAATGCGCCGGTTGGTCCGCGCCAGCAGGGTCGTCATTGACGCGAGCCGAAGCCGGCAACGGTTTCGTGGAGTGTACTCATAGGAGGGGTATCCTTTCCCTGATCACCTGGCCGAACGTACAGATATAGGATCCGAGTCACCTGAGCATAGACGTCTGGCCACTGCTTCGCGCTGGCAAAATGAAATCATTTGCCGGAAGGCGCTCAATTTCATCTAGCCTGTAGGCCAGACTCCGCTTTCAGGCGCTGTCCACCCCGCCCGGACCCGGCAATGCAGCAGTACTACCCGAGGTGACGTCATGGAAGAGCAACCCCCCACGACTTCGAGTCATAAACCCAAAGTGCTGCTGGTTGATGATGAGGAATCGATTCTCAATAGCCTGCGCCGCCTGCTGCGCGGCCAACCTTACGACGTGCTGCTGGCAACGGGTGGTGCCCAGGCGCTGGAGATCATGGCGCAGCAGCCCATCGACCTGGTGATGAGCGATGCCCGCATGCCCAATATGGATGGCGCCACGTTCCTGGCGCATGTCCACCAGCTTTATCCCCATACCACGCGAATCATGCTTACCGGCTACGCCGATCCCGAGGCCATCATCAAGGCGATCAACGAAGGGCAGATTCATCGTTACATCAGCAAGCCCTGGCACGATGAGGAGCTGCTGCTCACCCTGCGCCAATCACTCGCCTACCAGCACTCGGAGCGCGAACGTCTGCGCCTGGTGCAGGAAACCGATCAGCAGAACGAGCAGCTGAAGCGACTCAATGCCACGCTGGAAAAGCATGTGGCGGCGCGCACTGCCGAATTGCAGCAGACGGCCGATATGCTCGACCTGGCCTACGAAGAGCTCAAGCGCAGCTACGTCACGGGTACCGAGGTGTTTTCACTGCTGGCCAATTTGCGCTTGCCGCCGGCCAAGCAGACCAATCGCCAGATCATCGAGCTGGTGCGGGTGTACTGCAACCGCCATGGGGTGGATGAAGGCACCGGTCGCGACCTGACCATGGCCGCAGCGCTCTACAACATTGGCAAGCTGAGCTGGACGGACAGCATGATGACCGCCCCGGCGGACTTGCTGCATCACAACGACCGCGAGCGTTACCGCGGTTATCCGAAACAGAGCGAGACGTTGCTGATGACCCTCGACCCGATGAAGGATGCGGCCCGCCTGATCCTTCATCATCAGGAGCGTTGGGACGGCACCGGCTTTCCCGACCGGCTCAAGGGCGAGGCCATTCCCTTTGGTTCGCGGCTGCTGAAACTGGCGGTGGATTTCATCGAGTTGCAACGCGGGCTGATTCTGGAGCGGCAGATGAACAGCGATGAAGCTCTGCTCTATATCCGCAACTATGCGGGTAGGCTCTACGACCCGGGGATGGTAGAAGATTTCATCCAGGTCTGCGCCGCCTGCCAGAGCGATGTCTCGCTGGCCGACCCTGCGGTCAAGGTGCTGACTACTCGCGACGTGGCGGCGGGCATGATCCTGGCGCGCAACCTCAATGCCGATAATGGCATGCTGCTGCTCAACGCCGGCAAGGTGTTGAACGGGGCACTGGTGGAGAAACTCATCGCCTTTGAAGCCATGGAGGGGGCGAAGTACAGCATCTTTGTAAAGGTCCCGCAGGACCCGTCGGCTAACGTTGCGCACGTGCAGGAGAGGGCATAGGCGTTGTACTGATCCATTGGGAACGGACAGGCGGACCTGTATCCTTGGGTTTTTTATCCAGGGCAGGATTTGCTTCATGGCTGTTACTTCAACCACCCGCGTTATCCACATTGCCGCAGCGCTGCTGATCGGCCCGGACGGGCGCACGCTGCTGGTACGTAAACGCGGTACTACCGCCTTCATGCAGCCCGGTGGCAAGATCGAAGCCCAGGAGCAGCCGGTGCACGCGCTGGCGCGGGAACTGGAGGAAGAGTTGGGGCTGTTGATCGATCCTGCGCACGCCGCCTACCTCGGCCAGTTCAGCGCCCCGGCCGCCAATGAGCCGGGTTTTGTCGTGCAGGCCGAGCTGTTTCAGCTGGCAATTGCGGCTGACGTGTCGCCGGCGGCGGAGATCGAGGAGGTGATCTGGATCGACCCGGCCACCGAGGGCGATGTCTTGCTGGCGCCATTGACACGGGACCTGATCCTGCCGTTTTATCGAGCTTCGCTCATCGCGACTGCCTGATCTTTTACGGACGAAGGATTGCCCATGATTCCACTCCACGACCTGTTGATTTTCGCCGCCGCGGCGTTGCTGATGGTGCTCACGCCCGGGCCGAACATGATCTATCTCATTTCCCGCTCCATCTGCCAGGGACGCAAGGCTGGCGTGGTTTCATTGCTGGGGGTGGTGGCGGGGTTCTTCGTGCACCTGTTCGCTGCCGCAGCGGGGCTGACGGCGGTGTTCCTCGCGGTGCCGTTGGCTTACGAGGTGCTCAAGTGGGCTGGCGCCCTCTATCTTCTGTGGTTGGCCTGGCAAGCGGTGAGGCCTGGGGCGCGTTCACCGTTTGAAGCGCAGCAGCTGCCGCCGGATTCTTCGCGCAAACTGGTGACCATGGGATTTCTCACCAGCGCCCTCAACCCGAAGATCGCGGTGTTTTATCTCTCGGTGTTCCCGCAGTTCATTTCTCCTGAACATGGCTCCGTGTTCACTCAAAGCATCGTGCTGGGGCTGACTCAGATCAGCGTGAGTTTTTGCGTGAACCTGCTGATAGCGCTATTCGCGGCGGGCATCGCTTCCTGGTTCGTGCACAACCCGGGCTGGCTGGCAGTGCAGCGGTATTTCATGGGGGGTGTGCTGGCGGCGCTGGCGGTGCGCTTGATGCTGGAGCAGCGTAAGGCAACCTGAAAAGCCCGGGGACGGCTCAGGCTGTGAAGCTTTCCACGTAATCGATGACAGCCGAACCGTGTAGGAGCGAGCTCGCTCGCGAAAAACCTGAGTGCGCCGAGGGGTGTCAGGTTTCCCGCGTCATCATGGCGTCCATCGCGCCTAGCTCGCTCCTACCTCACGGCACTGACGCCATCGAGCGTCGAGAACGAGGTGTCCTTGGCGGTCAGCAAGAAGTCGCGCATGTAAGGCGCATCCAGCATGTCCGCACGAATTCCCGCGTACAACGTCGCGAACAGGCCTTTCTCGCCAAGGCGCTTGGCCTTCACATAACCCCGTGAGCTGTATTCATGTAGCGCCCAATGGGGCATGCCGCATACGCCACGACCACTGGCCACCAGTTGCATCATCATCACCGTGAGTTCGGAGGTGCGAACCTGCGCCGGTTCGATGTCCGCCGGCTCCAGGAAGCGGGTGAAGATGTCCAGCCGGTCGCGTTCCACCGGGTAGGTGATCAAGGTCTCGCTGATCAGGTCTTCGGGCACGATGTACGCCTTGCTCGCCAGACGATGCTGGTTGGCCACCGCAAGCATTGCCTCGTAAGTGAACAGCGGCACATAGGTGATGCCCGCCAGCTCCTGCGGGTCCGAAGTCACCACGAGGTCCAGATCTCCGCGCGCCAGGGCTGGCAGCGGGGCGAAGGAGAAGCCCGAGGCCAGGTCCAGTTCGACTTCCGGCCAGGCGTCGCGGAACTGGTCGATGGTCGGCATCAGCCACTGGAAGCAACTGTGGCACTCGATAGCCATGTGCAAGCGTCCTGCCGTGCCGCCGGCCAGCCGGGCAATGTCGCGCTCGGCGCCACGCAGCAGCGGCAGTGTCGCATCAGCCAGTTGCAGCAGGCGCAAGCCCGCGCTGGTGAAGCGCACAGGCTTGGTTTTGCGCACGAACAGCGGCATGCCCATGCGTTCTTCCAGCTCTTTGAACTGGTGGGACAGCGCCGACTGGGTCAGGTGCAGGCGGTCGGCCGCATCGACCAGGCTGTCAGCTTCGCGCAAGGCGTGCAGGGTTTTCAGGTTGCGGATTTCAAGCACCGGGGGAGCCTCCATGAGGAAAACTTGTGATCAACACGAAAAGGTTGAGTTTGTCTCATGTTGCCCTGTCTGTCGACAATAGCGCCATGTTTCACGTCCCCTTTTGATTGAGAGCATTCCCCATGGCGTTGGCCCACACACTTGGTTTTCCCCGCATCGGCGCAGACCGCGAACTGAAAAAAGCCCTTGAATCGTATTGGAAGGGCGACCTCGACCAGGATGCGCTGCACAGCGTTGGCCGGCAGTTGCGTGCCACCCATTGGCAGCTGCAGAAAGACGCCGGCATCGATTTGCTGCCGGTAGGCGACTTCGCCTGGTATGACCAGGTGCTGACCCATTCCCTGACCTTCGGCGTGATCCCACAGCGTTTTGCCGGCGCCCAGGACGAGAACGGCCTGCCGACCCTCGATACCCTGTTCGCCATGGCCCGTGGCGCCACCGCCAGCTGTTGCGGCAATGAGCATGGCCAGGCGCAGTACGCCCAGGAACTGACCAAGTGGTTTGACACCAACTACCACTACCTGGTCCCGGAGTTCAGCGCCGATCAGCAGTTCAAACTCAGCTGGGAGCAACTGTTCGACGAGGTCGACGAAGCCTTGGCGCTCGGCCACACCGTCAAGCCGGTGATCATCGGCCCGCTCACCTACCTGTGGCTGGGCAAGGCCAAGGGCGACGACTTCGACCGGCTCGATTTGCTCGAACGGCTGTTGCCGGTCTACAACGAAATCCTCAGTCGCCTTGCCGCGCAAGGCGTGGAATGGGTACAGATCGACGAACCGATCCTGACCCTGGACCTGCCCCAGGCGTGGAAAAGCGCATTCGAACGCGCCTACCACATCCTTCAGTACTCACCGCTGAAAAAACTCCTGGCGACCTACTTCAGTGGTCTGCAAGACAACCTCGGCCTGGCGGTCGGCCTGCCGGTGCAAGGCCTGCACATCGACGCCGTGCGTGCGCCGGATCAACTCGGCCAGGTGCTTGATCGCCTGCCGACCTACAAGATCCTGTCCGTGGGCCTGGTGAACGGGCGCAATGTGTGGCGCTGCGAACTGGAATCGGTGCTGGCGCAATTGCAACCGGCCCAGGAACGCTTTGGCGACAACCTGTGGGTCAGCAGTTCCTGCTCGCTGCTGCACAGCCCCGTGGATCTGGACCGCGAAGACAAACTCGATCCGGAACTGAAAAGCTGGTTGGCGTTTGCCGTGCAAAAGTGTGGCGAGATCGCCGTGCTGCGTGACGCGCTTAACGATCCACAAGCGCCCAAGGTGCGAGCGGCGCTGGCTGAAAGCAATGCCATTGAGGCCAGTCGTGCCGAGTCGCCGCGTATTCACAAAACTGCCGTGCAGGCCCGTGTTGCGGCGGTAAGTGCCGCTGACAGCCGGCGCCAATCACCGTTTGCCCAGCGAGTTGAACAACAGCGTGCTCGCCTGCAGTTGCCAGCATTTCCCACGACCACCATTGGCTCGTTCCCGCAGACGGGTGCGATCCGCCTGGCGCGCCAGGCATTCAAGCAGGGCAAGCTGTCCGCCAATGACTACACCGATGCCATGCACAGCGAAATCCGGCACGCCGTGCAAGTTCAGGAGCGCCTGGGCCTGGATGTGCTGGTGCATGGTGAAGCCGAGCGCAACGACATGGTCGAGTACTTCGCCGAGCAGCTCGACGGTTATGCCTTCACCCGGTTCGGCTGGGTACAGAGTTACGGCTCCCGTTGTGTGAAACCGGCGATCATCTATGGCGACCTGAGCCGTCCCAAGGCCATGACGGTGGACTGGATTACCTATGCCCAAAATCAGACCGAGAAGGTGATGAAGGGCATGCTGACCGGGCCGGTGACCATGCTGATGTGGTCGTTCCCACGGGAAGATGTTTCGCGCAAAGTCCAGGCTCAACAGTTGGCCCTGGCACTGCGTGACGAAGTGGTGGACCTGGAAAAAGCCGGCATCAAAATCGTGCAAATCGATGAGGCTGCGTTCCGCGAAGGCCTGCCGCTGCGTCGGGCGCAATGGCAGGAGTACCTCGACTGGGCGGTGGAAGCGTTCCGGTTGACCGCCTCGGGTGTCCGTGACGAAACCCAGATCCACACCCATATGTGCTACAGCGAATTCAATGACGTGATCCAGGCCATCGCGGCCATGGATGCCGATGTGATTACCATCGAAACCTCACGTTCGGACATGGAATTGCTGGAGGCTTTCGAGGCGTTCGACTACCCGAATGATATCGGCCCGGGCGTCTACGACATCCACTCGCCGCGCGTGCCGGATACTGTCGAGATGATCAACTTGCTGCGCAAGGCCGCCAAGCGGATTCCGGCCGAGCGCCTGTGGGTCAATCCCGATTGCGGACTGAAGACCCGTGCATGGCCGGAGACCGAAGCTGCGCTGGTGAACATGGTGGCGGCAGCGCGGCAGTTGCGCACTCGATTGGCATAGCCTGGCGGCGCATGCTCCGGGCGGCGATCCGACCATCAACGATCGCATGGTTTCGAATATGACCGCTCGGCACTCTTCATCAAACTGTCATGGAACTGTGGCAGCGCGCTTGAACAAACTTCATCAGACTCGCGCTCTACTGGGGTTCTGCGTTTCGGTGTTTTTTCATGCGTTTATTTCTTTTACTGGCCGCTTTGTTGTTTGGCCTGCCGTCGATGGCGGCTTCGCGTTGCGATGTCAATGTTCCAACTGAACGAGCCGATCTGGCACAGGTAAGCCTGGCGTATCAGAGTATTGGCCGTGCTTCGGATCCGGCGCTGTTGCTGGTGATGGGGCTTGGCGGCCAGTTGATCCACTGGCCGGACGAAGTGGTTGTCGCGCTATGTCAGCAAGGCTTTCGGGTGATCCGTTATGACAACCGCGATGTCGGTCTCTCGACGTGGCGCCAGGCACCCGTCGACGCCAATCTGACCTTCGAAGTGCTGCGCTACAAACTCGGTTTGCCAGTGTCCGCGCCCTACACCCTGACGGACATGGCGGATGATGCGTTTGGGTTGATGGATGCCTTGCACGTTGAGCAGTTCCACGTGCTGGGCGCAAGCATGGGCGGAATGATTGCCCAGCACATGGCGGCGATGGCGCCGCAACGGGTCGAGAGCCTGACCCTGATCATGACCAGTTCCGGTGCCGAAGGACTGCCGGCACCGAGTGCGGCGTTGGTGCAGTTGCTTGCGCGTCGTGGTGCGCCGAATCGCGAAGCAGCACTGGAACAACAGGCTGATCTGCTCGCGGCGCTGGGCAGCCCGACGGTGAGTGATGATCGCCAGGCGTTGCTGCAACAGGCGGCGCAATCCTATGACCGGGCGTTCAACCCCGAAGGCGTGAAACGCCAGATCATGGCGATCCTCGCGGAATCGAGTCGGGTGGCGCTGCTCAATCAACTGCGGGTACCAACCCTGGTGGTGCACGGTACGGCTGATCCGTTGCTGCCGGTCATGCACGGCGTGCACCTGGCGGCGCATATTCACGGAAGTCAGTTGAAGCTGATTCCGGGACTGGCGCATCGATTCCAGGAAGCGTTCAAGGCGCCGCTGTTGGCGGCGGTGCTGCCGTATTTGCAGGCCCATCGCGAAGACACGTCGCATTGGGCACAGATTGACCCGTTGCCGGCCCCCAATCTCCTGTAACCCCCAGCGCCTACGGGTGTATCGTTGGACCTTTGCGACGCTTTCCAGTCTGCGAGGTGAGTGATGACTACCCCCCTGAAAATCGATTTTGTCAGCGATGTGTCCTGCCCCTGGTGTGTCGTCGGCCTGTACGGCCTGACCCAGGCCCTTGATCTGTTGGGTGACGAGGTCCAGGCCGAGATCCGGTTCCAGCCATTCGAGCTGAACCCGAAGATGGGACCCGAAGGCCAGAACATCACCGAGCACATCACCGAGAAATACGGCTCCACGCCTGAGCAGTCGCAGAAAAATCGCGAGATGATCCGCGAGCGCGGTGCCGAGGTCGGTTTTGCTTTCCGCACGGACGGCAACAGCCGCATCTACAACACCTTCGATGCCCATCGCCTGTTGTATTGGGCAGGGCTGGAAGGGTTGCAGTTCAACCTGAAGGAGGCGCTGTTCAAGGCGTATTTCAGCGATGGAGCCAACCCGTCCGACCATCAGCAACTGGCGCAGATTGCCGCGAGTGTCGGGCTGGATCAGCAGCGGGCCGAGACGATCCTGGCATCAGACGAATTCGCCCGGGAAGTTCGGGAAGAAGAACAGCTCTGGTTGTCCCGCGGAGTGAGTTCGGTACCGACCGTGGTCTTCAACGGTCAATACGCGATCAGCGGCGGACAACCTGTGGAGACGTTCGTGGGTGCAATTCGGCAGATCATGAGTGAAGCCAAGGGCGGCACGGTGCATCAGTAGCTCAGGTCTGAAAGCGCACCCACACGCCGACCAGCACGGTGGCCGCAATCAGCCAGGCCACCGCTGCCACCGCCAGTGAGGCTTCCAGCCGCATCTTGTCGACCATCACGTACAACGTGGCCAGGTAGATGAAGTACGGGATGATCGACCACATGCCAAACACGATGGTGGTCTTTAGATCATCCAGCGATCGGCCTTTGCCGACGATGTAATGCGCGATCAGGGCAAAGGTCGGGAACAGGGGTACCAGCCCGGCGATGTAATAGTTTTTGGTCCTGGCCAGCGCGGCGAGGATCAGCACCACCGCCGCGCCCAGGCTCGCTTTTAGAATCAGATCCATCAGTGGCTCAACCCGTATTTTTTCACTTTGTCGAAGAGCGTGGTCTTGGCCATTCCAAGTTCCTGGCTCGCCTGGGTCAGATTGCCGCCGCTGCGCTGCAACGCATCCACCAGCAAATTGCGCTCGAAGGCTTCGACCGCTTCGGCGAACGCCAGGCCCTGATTGCTGCCGCTGGCGCCGGATTTCTTGAAGGCCGGCAGGCCGAGGGCGAAGCGCTCGGCGACGTTGCGCAATTCGCGCACATTCCCCGGCCAGTCATGGCTCATCAGGTTCGACAGGGTCTGGTTGTCCAGGTCCGGCACCGCGCGGTCGAAGCGCAGGGAGGACTGCTGCAGGAAATGCTCGAACAGTTGCAGGATATCCTCGCGGCGTTCTCGCAGCGGTGGCAGTTCCAGTGTGACCACATTGAGTCGGTAATACAGGTCGCTGCGGAACTCACCCGCTTTGCTCGATTCGTCCAGGTCGGATTTGGTCGCGGCGATCACCCGGCAGTCCACTGCCACGCTCTGGTTCGAACCGAGGCGCTCCAGAGTCCGTTCCTGCAGAACCCGCAGCAGTTTGATTTGCAGCGGTAACGGCATGCTTTCCACTTCATCGAGGAATAGCGTGCCGCCGTCGGCGTGTTCGATCTTGCCGATCCGCCGTTTGCCCGCGCCGGTAAAGGCATTGGCTTCGTGACCGAAGATCTCGCTTTCGAACAGATTCTCCGGCAGGCCGCCGCAGTTCAACGCGACGAACTGCCTGGCATGGCGCCGGCTGAAATCGTGCAGGCAACGCGCGACCAGCTCCTTGCCGGTGCCGGTCTCGCCTTCGATCAGCACGTTGGCCGAGGTGTCGGCGACGTTGGCGATCAACTCCCGCAGATTCTGCATGGCCGGTGAGCGGCCGATGATCCGGCCTTCCAGCGAGTCGCGCTCGGCCAACTGCCGGCGTAGCGAGGAGACTTCCCGCGCCAGGCTGCGTTGCTCCAGCGCGCGACGGGCGACGTCGACCAGGCGTTCCGGGGAGAACGGCTTTTCCATGAAGTCATAGGCGCCTTTTTGCATGGCGCCGACCGCCATGGAAATGTCGCCATGCCCGGTAATCAACACCACGGGCAGGCTGCGGTCACGCTCCTTGAGCCGGGTCAGCAGTTCCAGGCCGTCGATGCCAGGCAGGCGGATATCGCTGATGACAATCCCGGCAAAGTCATCGCCGACCCGCGCCAGTGCTTCCTCGGCGCTGCCCACGCCTTCGCAGGGAATGTCTTCCAGGGTCAGCGCCTGCTGGCAGCCCAGCAGCACATGAGGGTCGTCTTCGACGATCAGCACACTCAGTTCGTGGTTCATAGGGGCTCGGCGTGAAGAGGGCTTACCAACGGTAAACTGAGAACGAAGGAGGTTCCACCATTGGCCGGGTGTTCGACACCCAGGTGCCCGCCAGTGGCGGCGGCCAGGCTGGCGGACAGGGTCAGGCCGAGGCCCAGGCCCTGTTCGCCGGGTTTGGTGGTGAAGAAGGGTTCGAACAGATGTTTGCGCGCTTCGGCGTCGATGCCATGGCCATTGTCACGCACCCGCAGGCGATATTTGCCATCGTGGGGTTCACCCTCCAGCCACAGTTGCGGCAGGGGTTGGGCCTGCATGGCATCCAGGGCATTACCGATCAGGTTGACCAGAATCTGCTCAAGGCGCGTCTGGTCGATCTGCACCTGGACATCGGCGAATTCGCGGTGCAGCTGCAAGTGCGCACTTTCCAGACGGGCACCGAGCAGTTGCAGCGCAGCCTCTACTGCCTTGCCGAGGCTCGCCTGGCCCTTGTCGTCACCACGACGGGCGAAGGAACGCAGGCTGGCGGTGATCCGGCCCATGCGATCGATCAGCTCGTTGATGGTCTTGAGGTTGGTACTGGCGACGTCGAGCTGACCGCGCTCCAGAAAGCGCACGGTATTGCCGGACAAGGTCCGCAGGGCGGCGAGCGGCTGGTTCAGTTCGTGAGCAATGCTGGTGGACATCTGGCCAATCGCCGCCAGTTTGCCAGCCTGTACCAGTTCATCCTGGGCCCTGCGCAACGTCTCTTCAGCCTGGCGCCGTTCGCGGATCTGGCCCTTGAGTCGTTCATTGCTGGCGCGCAGGTCACTGGTGCGTTCGGTAATCCGACGCTCGAGTTGATTGTTCGCTTCCTGCAGGGCCTCCCGGGCGGCAAGGCGGGTAGCGATGACCTTGCGCCGTTCGTTCCAGGCGATCAGCAGGAACGCCACGAGGGCGAACGCGACAGCCACCAGGATCCCCTGGTTGATCGCTTCACGGCGCAAGTCCTGCAGGGGCGTGAGCAGGGTGAAATTCCACGGTGTGTCGCTCAAGGGACGGGTCTGCGACAGGTAGCTGATGTCCTCCTGGTCGGACTCCACCTCGCTGTTGGCGGGGAAGGTCAGTTTCTCCTCACCCTCGGCCAGTTTTTCCCGCGCCAGGGGTTGCAGCTCATTCAGGGGGAACCAGTAATACTGCAGGCTGCGGGCGAGTTTTTCTTTGGTTTCGTCGCTCAACGGGATGACCGACTTGAGCCGCCGTGCCGGGTCGCTGGACAGAATGATGATGCCGTTTTCATCACTGACGAAGGCTTCCAGGCGAGCGCGCTGCCAGCGTTCTTCCATGGCTTCCAGCCTCACCTTGACCACCGCGACGCCGATGATCTTGCCCTGTTCCTCAAGGCCGTGGGCCAGGTAATAACCCGGTTCGCCGTTGGTGCTGCCAATTCCGTAGAAGCGCCCCGGCTGACCGCGCACGGCGTTCTGGAAATAGGCGCGAAAGGACAGGTCTTCGCCCAGGTAACTGTCGACATCGCGCCAGTTGCTGGTGGCCATGACGCGGCCGGAGGTGTCCATGACATAGATGGCCCGGCTGCGGCTGCGCCGATTCAGGCCTTCGAGGTATTCATTGACCGTCTGCCGGTGTTCCGGCGATGGATCGTCGAGCAGCTTTGACACGCTGGATTCAAGTTCCAGCAGGCTGGGCAGGTAGGTGTATTTGCTGATTTCGCTTTCCACGGCGCGGGCATGCAGTTCCAGCTGGCGCTGGCCGTTTTCGCTGAGGCTGCGGATGCCGAAATGTTCACTGACCCAGAAGCCGACGTAACCCAATCCAATCATCAGGGCGATGACCAGCGGCGGCAGGAACAGATGGCGAATCAGACGGGGTTTCACGGCGAGTGATGGCGGCGCGGCGCGATAGAGAGTGGGGTCGCATTTCATCACAGATGCCTTGGGTCAACCACAACACAAATCTTGAAACCGCCATCGTCCCCTGTAGGAGCGAGCTTGCTCGCGATGGTCGTCAACGATGGCGCGTTCATTCTGGATGTACGCGAGGTCTTTGAGTTCATCGCGAGCAAGCTCGCTCCTACAGGGGAGGGCGTGCGGCTTTTAGTGCTGCAGAATCTTGTTGAGGAAGTGCTGCGTACGCTCGGCGCGGTGGCTGATGTCGCCGAAAAACTCCTCTTTCTTGCAGTCTTCGATGATCTTGCCTGCGTCCATGAAAATCACGCGGTCGGCCACTTTGCGGGCAAAGCCCATTTCGTGGGTCACGCACATCATGGTCATGCCTTCGTGGGCCAGTTGCACCATCACGTCGAGCACTTCGTTGACCATCTCCGGATCGAGCGCCGAGGTCGGTTCGTCGAACAGCATGACGATCGGGTCCATTGCCAGTGCGCGGGCAATCGCCACACGCTGCTGCTGGCCACCGGAAAGCTGGCCCGGATGCTTGTGCGCATGGGCAGACAACCCGACCCGCTCAAGCAACTGCAGGCCCTTTTTCGTCGCTTCTTCCTTGCTGCGACCGAGCACTTTGATCTGCGCGATGGTCAGGTTTTCGGTGATGGTCAGGTGCGGGAACAGTTCGAAGTGCTGGAACACCATGCCGACGCGCGAGCGCAGTTTCGGCAGGTCGGTCTTGGGGTCGGCGATGGATGTGCCATCGACTACCACGTCACCTTTCTGGAAGGGTTCCAGGGCGTTCACGCACTTGATCAGGGTGGATTTGCCGGAACCGGAAGGCCCGCACACCACGATCACTTCGCCTTTCTTGACCTCGGTGCTGCAGTCAGTCAGTACCTGGAAGTCGCCATACCACTTGTTGACATTCTTGATAGAGATCATACGGCAAACCTTTTTTGCAGACGCTTGACCAGCAGCGAGGCGGCAAAGCTGATTGTGAAGTACACGAGACCTGCGAAGATCAGGAACTCATTGGAGCGGCCGATGATGTCGCCACTGGCGCGCGAAGCATTGAGGAAGTCCACCAGGCCGACGGCGTAGACCAGCGAGGTGTCCTGAAACAGAATGATGCTCTGTTGCAGCAGCAGCGGGGTCATCTTGCGGAACGCCTGGGGCAGGATGATCAACCGCATCATCTGGCTATACGTCATGCCCAGGGCCTGGGCCGCGCCCATTTGTCCCTTGGGAATCGACTGCACGCCGGCCCGGACGATTTCGCAGAAGTACGCCGCTTCAAACATCATGAACGCCACGATGCACGAGGCGAACGCGCCAATCGGCGTGTCTTCGCCGGTGATCCAGCGCAGCACGAACGGCACCGCCAGGTAGAACCAGGTGATGACCAGCAGCAGCGGGATCGAACGGAAGTAATTGACGTAGGCACCGGCAATGTTCGACAGCACTTTGCTGTGGGACAGGCGCATCAGCGCGAGGATGGTGCCCAGGATGATCCCCCCGACGACGCCCAGCGCCATCAGTTGCAGGGTCATGACCATGCCGTTCCACAAGCCCGGCAGGGACGGGATGATGCCCGAGAAGTCGAATTCCATCATTTACCCCCTACGGAGATCAGGCCCGGCACGGCAACTTTCTTCTCGACCAGGCGCATCAGCAGCATCAGGCTCATGTTCAGGGTGAAGTAGATCAGTGTCGCCAGGGTGAAGGCTTCGAACAGGTTGGCGGAGAACTCGGCGGTCTGCTTGGTCTGCGCGAGCAACTCCATCAGGCCGATCAGCGAGGCGACGGACGTGTTCTTGAAGACGTTGAGAAATTCCGAGGTAAGCGGCGGAATGATGATCCGGTAAGCCTGGGGCAGCAGCACGTTCCAGTAGATCTGCGGCAACTTGAAGCCCATGGCGCGAGCAGCGGCCTCCTGGCCACGGGGCAATGCCTGGATGCCGGTACGCACCTGTTCGCAAACGCGAGCGGTAGTGAACAGGCCAAGGCACACCACGACGCTGAGGAAGGCCGAAGTGGTCGGGTTGAGGTCCTGCTTGTACCAGTCCTGCAGGTTCTGCGGCAGCAGGTCCGGCACCAGGAAGTACCAGATGAACAGCTGCACCAGCAGTGGCACGTTACGGAAAAGTTCGACGTAGCAGGTCGCGATGCCCGATACGAAGCGGTTCGGTACGGTGCGCATGACACCCAGGATCGAGCCCAGTGTCAGGGCAATGATCCATGCCACGATGGCGATGGCGATGGTCCAGCCCAGACCGGTGAGGTACCAGTCGAGATAGATCTCGCTGCCCACGCCGGTAGACTTGAAGAACACGCTCCAGTCCCAGTTGTAATTCATTCGGGTCTCCCCTCGGATCGATGTACAAGTGCCCGCTTGGGGAAGCTCCGTTCCCGCCCCGACCATGATAGTCAGGCACACACGAGCGGCTCGACAGCCACCGGTTCGAGTGTTTCCAGAAAATGCCAGCAGGGAGTGACAACCTCCTGAAGGGATGTTGGTCCCGTCAGGAGGTAAGGTTAGTCAGAAATCAGGATTTCTTGTCGTCAGCCGCTTTATCGGTTGGATTGGCGATCAGGGCCTTGAGCTCGTCGCTCATCGGGAAGTTCAGGTTCAGGCCTTTTGGCGGGATTGGCGCCATGAACCATTTTTCGTAGATCTTGTTGATCTCGCCCGACTTGTAGGTGGCCACGATGGCAGCGTCTACAGCCTTCTTGAACGGCTCGTCGCCCTTGCGGACCATGCAGCCGTAGATTTCGTAGGACTGTGGATCACCGGTCACTGCCCAATCAGTCGCCTTCTTGGCCTTGGCGGCTTCACCGGCCAGCAGTGCGTCGTCCATCATGAACGCAACGGCGCGGCCCGATTCCAGCATCTGGAAGGACTCGCCGTGGTCTTTGGCGGAGATGACGTTCATGCCCATCTGCTTGTCGGCGTTCATCGACTTGAGCAGGCGCTCGGACGTGGTGCCCGCAGTGGTCACGACGTTCTTGCCCTTGAGGTCGTCGAAGTTCTTGTACGTGGAGTCTTTCTTGGAGAGAAGACGAGTACCGATTTCGAAGATGCCGACGGAGAAGTCAACTTGCTGCTGGCGTTCAACGTTGTTGGTGGTTGAACCGCACTCAAGATCCACGGTGCCGTTCTGCACCAGCGGGATACGGGTTTGCGAGGTGACCAGGTTGTATTTGACCTTCAGGTCCGGGAGGTCCAGGTCTTTTTTCAGCGCTTCGACGACTTTCAGCTGAATGTCGTGGGAATAG
Source organism: Pseudomonas sp. TMW22090 (assembly GCF_022496665.1). Lineage (NCBI taxonomy): Bacteria > Pseudomonadati > Pseudomonadota > Gammaproteobacteria > Pseudomonadales > Pseudomonadaceae > Pseudomonas > Pseudomonas sp. TMW22090. Next base: position 248,607 of record NZ_SCFH01000006.1, on the reverse strand, counting down.
CCGACCGGTTTGCCGGAAGCGTCCGCGATGTAGGAAAACGGAATGGAAGCGTCACGATGCCCAAGGGTGATGGTGCCGGACTCTTTGATCTTCTTCAGTGTGCCGGTGAGTTCGGCGGCGAAAACTGGAGTGCTAATCAGAGCGGCAGCAATGGCTGCGCCCAGGAGGTGGGGAACGATACGCATCAAATTTTCCTCGACATTGTTTTTTTTATGGAGCCAGTTCATCGGCCCTTTTTGTGCTTCGAATGCCTGGGGCGCCTGATGGATCGGCACAACAGGTATTCGTCCAAGAGTGTAGAGCATGACTCGTGCCAGACCAGGGTCTGTAGATCAAGCTGTTGATTTATAAGGGGATTAATTATTTGTTGCGGGTTTTAGAGCGTGCAATGATCCGGTTAACCGAATAGACCGACAGGTCGCGTTCGGAAAACCGAATGCGATGCAGGGATTAGCTGTGGAGCGGGCTTGCGCAAGTGACCTGGAGTGCAGCGCAGAATGCAAAAGCCCCTGGATCTCACAATCCAGGGGCTTTGCGTACCGCCAGCTATCGATCAGGCCGCTTCAATCTTGCTGCGGTTCTGCTCGACCTTGCTCAGGTAATCCGCCAGCTTCTGTTGCTCTGCCGGGGTGGTGAACAGCCCCAGTTTGCTGCGGCGCCACAGGATGTCGTGGGCGGTGGTAGCCCATTCTTCGCTGCACAGGTAGTCCACTTCGCGGGTATAGAGACCGCCGCCGATGTGTTCGCCCAAGTCGTTCAGGTCGCGCACGCCTTCGAGCATGCGCCAGGTGCGGCTGCCGTAGGTGGTGGCCCAGCGGCGGGCGATTTCGGTGGGCACCCAGTCGAACTTGTCACGGATCAAGGCGCTTAGCGCCTGCGGGGTGCTCATGTCCTCGCCGCCGGGCAGGGTCGCGTGGGCGGTCCAGCTTGGCTTGATGTGGGTGAAATACGGGGTCAATTGCGCCAGGGCCGACTCGGCCAGCTTGCGATAGGTCGTCAGCTTGCCGCCGAACACCGAGAGCAATGGCGCTTCTTCGCCGCTACCAGACAGCGCCAGGGTGTAATCCCGGGTCACGGCCGACGGGTTATCGGATTCGTCATTGCACAGAGGGCGCACACCCGAATAGCTGTGCAGAATGTCCTCGCGGCTGACCTGCTTCTTGAAGTGCGCATTCACCACCTTGAGCAGGTAATCGGTCTCGCCTTCGGTAATCGCAACTGCCGCCGGGTCGCCGGTGTACTCGCGGTCGGTGGTGCCGATCAAAGTGAAGTTATTCAGGTAGGGAATGGTGAACACGATGCGCTGGTCTTCGTTTTGCAGAATGTGCGCGTGTTCGCCTTCGTACAGCTTCGGCACGATCAGGTGACTGCCCTGGATCAAGCGGATGCCGTAGGGCGATTCCATCTTCAAGTCGTCACGAATGAATTTCGCCACCCATGGCCCGGCAGCATTCACCAGGGCCTTGGCGCGGATCGAAAACAGGCTGCCGTCGGCGCGTTCCAGGTGCAGATGCCACAGGCCCTTGGAGCGACGGGCGCTGACGCAGCGGGTCTGGGTGTGAACGTGGGCGCCTTTCTCGCGGGCGGCCATGGCGTTGAGTACCACCAGGCGTGCGTCGTCTACCCAGCAATCGGAATATTCAAAGCCTTTGGTGATTTCGCTTTTCAGCGGGCTGTCCGGACCGAACTTGAGGCTTTTTGAACCTGCCAGCTTTTCCCGTTTGCCGAGGTTGTCATAAAGGAACAGGCCGGCACGGATCATCCACGCCGGACGCAGGTGCGGGCGGTGGGGCAGCACAAAACGCATCTGCTTGACGATGTGAGGCGCCTTGGCCAGCAGCACTTCGCGTTCGGCGAGGGCTTCACGCACCAGGCGGAATTCGTAATGTTCGAGATAGCGCAGGCCACCGTGGATCAGCTTGCTGCTGGCCGAGGAGGTGTGGCTGGCCAGGTCGTCCTTTTCGCAAAGGAACACAGACAGGCCGCGACCGGCCGCATCCGCTGCGATCCCCACGCCATTGATCCCGCCACCGATGACGGCAACATCGTAGACCTCGGAGAGTGGGGGCGTAGGCAAGGTAGAAGTGGGCATCGGCTAGCCTCTGGTTTTTGGTTATCTATATTTGAATTCGAACATTAATGTTCATTTGTGAAAATGGTAGCCCATAAAGACGCGCACAGCCAGTCAACTTCGATTGAAAATACTGATCGAAGAGCGGCGAAAGGAAAATTTACGAACATTTAAGCGCGAGATTCAGTCGCAAGAGAGATGTTGCATGGGCGATCGTCATCGCGGGCGAGCCCGCTCCCACTGGATTTGTACATGACCTGTGGGAGCGGGCTTGCCCGCGATGGCGTCGGCACAGCCGATCAAGATGAAGGGGTTAAACGACTTCGAGTCGAATCTTGTGCTGGCTCAGCAACTGCGCCAACGCCGGCACGGGTGGCTGATCAGTCACCAGGCAATCGATCAGGCTGATCGGCCCCAGGCGAATCATGGCATTACGCCCGAACTTGCTGGAGTCCGCCGCGAGTATCACCTGCCGGGCATTGGCAATGATCGCCTGGGAGACCCGCACTTCCTGATAGTCAAAATCCAGCAGGCTGCCATCCTCATCAATGCCACTGATCCCGACCAAGGCAAAGTCGACCTTGAACTGGTTGATGAAGTCGACACTGGCCTGGCCCACCACGCCGCCGTCTCGGCGCACATTGCCGCCGGTCAGCAGCACGTCGAAGTCATCCTTGGCGCTGAGCATCGAGGCCACGTGCAGGTTGTTGGTGATGATCTTCAGGTGGCTGTGGTTGAGCAGGGCGCGGGCAATCGACTCGGTAGTGGTACCGATGTTGATGAACAGCGAGGCGTGGTCGGGGATTTGTGCGGCAATTGCTTCGCCAATCCGCTGTTTTTCATCGCGCATCTGGTCGGCGCGCATGGCGTAGGCAGTGTTTTCGACGCTGGAATCATAGGCTGCGCCACCGTGGTAGCGGCGCAATAAATTAGCTTCCGCGAGCTGATTGATGTCGCGGCGGATAGTCTGCGGTGTGACGACGAACAGCGTAGCCATTTCCTCGATACTCACGTAGCCGCGTTCGCGGACCAGTTCGAGGATTTGCTGCTGACGGGGAGGCAGATTCATGGGGCTTCCTTTGGGCTGCCGGGCAAAATTTGCCCATGATGCCGCAGGAATCTGCTCCCGACCAGTTACATGCCGATACGGAGTGCCTTGGCTGGCTTATTCATCGCCTTCGTGGGGTTCCCAGTCGCGGGTGCGGCTCACGGCTTTTTTCCATCCGGCGTAGAGTTTTTCCTTGGCGGTTTCGTCCAGGGTCGGCTCGAATTCACGCTCGATCACCGCCTTGCCGCGCAGCTCATCGAGGCTGCCCCAGAAGCCGCAGGCAAGGCCCGCCAGGTACGCAGCGCCGAGTGCCGTGGTTTCGCGCATTTGCGGACGCTCGACCTGGGTGCCGAGGATGTCGGCCTGGAACTGCATCAGGAAATTGTTCGCTACCGCGCCGCCGTCCACGCGCAGGGCCTTGAGGCGTTCGCCGGAGTCCTGTTGCATGGCGTCCAGGACATCGCGGGTCTGGTAGGCAATCGACTCCAGTGCGGCACGGATGATGTGATCCACGCGCACGCCGCGGGTCAGGCCGAACAGTGCGCCACGAGCATACGGGTCCCAGTACGGCGCGCCGAGGCCGGTGAAGGCCGGCACCAGGTACACGCCATTGCTGTCTTTGACCTTGTTGGCGAAGTACTCGGTGTCGTGGGCGTCATTGATGATTTTCAGTTCGTCACGCAGCCATTGAACGGTCGAGCCGCCGTTGAACACGGCACCTTCCAGCGCGTAAGCGACTTCACCGCGCGGGCCACAGGCGATGGTGGTGAGCATGCCGTGTTGGGATTTCACTGCCTTGTCGCCGGTGTTCATCAGCAGGAAGCAGCCGGTGCCGTAAGTGTTTTTAGCCTGGCCAGGCTCGACGCACATCTGGCCGAACAGCGCGGCCTGCTGGTCGCCTGCGATGCCCCCGATAGCGATGCCGCTCTTGGTGTGGCCGTAGATTTCCGAGGAGGACTTAACTTGCGGCAGCATCTCGCGCGGAATATCCAGCACCTCCAGCATTTTCGCATCCCACTCCAGGGTGTGGATGTTGAACAGCATGGTGCGCGAGGCATTGGTGTAGTCGGTGACGTGCACTTTGCCGCCGGTAAATTTCCAGATCAGCCAGCTGTCGACGGTACCGAACAGCAATTCGCCGTTGCGCGCACGCTCGCGGCTGCCTTCGACATTGTCGAGGATCCACTTGAGCTTGGTTCCGGAGAAGTAGGGGTCGGTGACCAGGCCGGTGGTATCGCTGATGTATTGCTCGTGGCCGTCGCGCTTGAGCTGCTGGCAGATCTCGGTGCTGCGCCGGCATTGCCAGACGATCGCGTTGTAGATCGGCCGGCCGGTGGTCTTGTCCCAGACCACGGTGGTTTCGCGCTGGTTGGTAATACCAATGGCGGCAACCTGGTCGTGGTGCAGGCCGGCTTGCGCCAGGGCTTCGACCATCACGGCGCTCTGGGTGGCGAAGATTTCCATCGGGTCATGCTCGACCCAACCGGCTTGCGGATAATGCTGCACGAATTCGCGCTGGGCGGTGCACACCACATTTGCATCACGGTCGAAAATGATCGCGCGCGAGCTGGTCGTGCCCTGATCAAGGGCAATGATGTAGTTCTTATTCTGAATGTCGGTCATGTCGATTGCCTTGGGACGAATAAAAGGGAGTGGAGTCAGGCGCGGGACCAGATTGGCAGGATCACGCGCCTACGGTATCAAGAAGTGCGCGGTTTGCCGTCAATGGCCGGTACTGCATCCGTGGTCTCGGGCGCGGCGCTGGGCAGATGACGGGCAATCAGCCCGCGATAGGCGGCAGCGCCGAGGCACGCACCGACAATCGGTGCAAAAATCGGAATGAGGAAGTAGGGGATATCACGCCCTCCGGTCAGGGAAATTTCACCCCAGCCGGTGAAAAAAGTCATCAGTTTCGGACCGAAGTCCCGGGCCGGGTTCATCGCAAAACCGGTCAGCGGACCCATGGAACTGCCGATCACCGCAATCAGCAAGCCGATGAGCAGGGGCGCCAATGGGCCTTTGGGCAAGCCATTGTTGTCGTCGGTGAGGGACATGATGACGCCCATCAGGATGGCGGTGATGATGACTTCAACCAGAAACGCCTGGGCCGTGGACAGGGCCGGATGCGGGAAGGTCGAGAACACCGAGGCCAGTTCCAGGCTTGCCTGGGTGCCGCGAACCATTTGGTGGGTTTGTTCGTAATCGAAGAACAGGTTGCTGTAGAGCGTGTAAACCAACAAGGCGCCACAGAAGGCACCGGCGACCTGGGCGAGGATGTAAAAGGGCAGTTTGCGCTTTTCAAAGTCGGTAAAGATGCACAGCGCGATGCTGACGGCGGGGTTGAGGTGGGCCCCGGAAACGCCGGCGGTCATGTAGATCGCCATGCTCACGCCGACACCCCAGATGATGCTGATTTCCCACAAGCCAAAGCTGGCACCCGCGACCTTGAGCGCAGCCACACAACCGGTGCCGAAAAAGATAAGCAGGGCAGTGCCCAGGAACTCGGCCATGCACTGGCTCGATAGCGGCGGTTGTTGTAAAGCAGTTGTCATTGAAAACCTCGTTGTTGTTTTTGTCTGGGTGCAGCGAAGGACGATTTGTAATGTATTCGTATTCGAAAAAATATAGACAAGAAACACTGCTGTCAAAGGTCGAAAGTGAACCATCAGTCATATTTCAACTATTAGTCATGTGAATGATCCTATTGTTCACCAGGCAGGAGGAATGCGGACGAGTGGTAAACCGCTGCTGCGCACCGATGAAACAGTGGCGCTATAGAGCCTTTTAGGGGGCAATGACCTAGAATCCGTCAGTGGATTTTTCCACCGCCGCCCAGTCTGGAGCTGACATGACCCCCGCATTGGATTTGTTGAAAAAAGTTCGAGCCGAACATCGTGTGCACAGTTACGAACATGATCCCAAGGCCGCTTCTTATGGCTTGGAGGCCGCGGAGAAGCTCGGCCTTGATCCGGCACAGGTGTTCAAGACATTGCTGGCGGCCAGTGAAAAAGGCGAACTGTTGGTGGCGGTGGTGCCGGTCGTCGGAAGTCTCGACCTGAAGGGCTTGGCGCACGCTGCGGGGGTGAAGAAGGTCGAGATGGCAGATCCCGCGGCAGCGCAGCGCTCGACCGGGTATTTGCTGGGGGGGATCAGTCCGCTGGGGCAGAAGAAGCGCTTGCGCACCTTTATCGATAATTCAGCTCAGGTGTTTGACAGCATCTTTGTCAGTGCGGGGCGCAGGGGGCTGGAAGTGGAACTGGCTCCTGCGGTACTGGCCGAACATACCCTGGCGAAATTCGCGGATATCGGGCGTGCCTGACACCGCAACACCGCTCCTGTAGGAGCGAGCTTGCTCGCGAAAGACTGCAGTGCGCCGCTGGGTGTCAGGATCTTCGCGTAATCGTTAACGTCCATCGCGAGCAGGCTCGCTCCCACAGGGGAACGAGCCGGTTCAACTGCGCTCGGCTCAGCTGGCTGTGCTGTAGCGGCGCACGCCGGTCTCGGTTGCCGGAATCTGCGCCGCCGTGCTGCCGGAGGCTTGGAACAGGACCAAGTGTTCCGCCGCGACACGAATGCCCACTTCAGCACCGACCAGATGATCGGCGTGACTCGGAAAAATCGACTCCAGCTGTGCACCCGTCGGCAATTGCAGCCGATACAAGGTCGAAGCCCCCTGGAACGACTTGCCGACGATCCGCGCTTTCAAGCCGCTGTCCGGTGCATAAACGATATCGTCGGGACGCAATAGCACGTCCACGGCGCCGCCGACCGGCCAGGTATACGCCCGATTACCGCGCAACTCGCCCAGTTCGGTCTGCACCGACTCGGGACTGTCCAGCCTGCCGCGAATGAAATAGCCCTGGCCGATGAAGCTCGCGACATAAGGCGTCAGCGGTTCATGGTAAAGGTTGTAAGGCGTGTCCCACTGCTCCAGGCGGCCCTCCTTGAATACCCCTACATGATCGCTGACTGCGAAGGCTTCTTCCTGGTCGTGGGTCACCAGAATCGCGCTGGTGCCACGGGCCTTGAGGATGTCGCGCACCTCATGGCTGAGCTTGCGTCGCAACTCGCCATCAAGGTTGGAAAACGGTTCGTCGAGCAGCAGCAATTGCGGCTCCGGCGCGAGGGCGCGTGCGAGGGCGACACGCTGCTGCTGGCCACCTGAAAGCTCGTGCGGAAAGCGTTTGCCGAGGCCTTTGAGGTTGACCAGTTCCAGCAACTCTTCGGTCACACGATCTTTTTGCGGGTGCTTGCGAATGCCGAAAGCGATGTTTTCGGCGACGCTCAAATGCGGAAACAGCGCGTAATCCTGGAACACCATGCCGATCCGGCGTTTCTCCGGCGCGAGGGTGAAGCCGGCGCTGGAGATCGTCTCACCCGCCAGGGTGATTTCCCCGTCGTGCACCGGTTCGAAGCCGGCAATGGCGCGCAGGGTGGTGGTCTTGCCGCAGCCCGAAGAGCCCAGCAGGCAACCGATATCACCGGCATTCAAATGCAGGTTGAGGTTCTGCACGACTCGCTGGTCTTGATAGCCGCAGGCGAGGTTGCGCAGGTTTAGCAATAATGGCTGGCTCATGCGTGGTGGTACGCCGGTTCGACGAGAAATTCGAGCAGGGCCTTCTGTGCGTGAAGACGGTTTTCGGCCTGATCCCAGGCGACCGAGCGCTTGTCATCGAGCAGGTCGAGGCTGATTTCCTCGCCACGGTGGGCAGGCAGACAGTGCATGAACAGCACGTCCGGAGCGGCCAGGTCGAGCAGCGCACGGTTGACCTGGAAGGGAGCAAATAGCTTGAGACGCTTGGCGGTTTCTTCTTCCTGGCCCATGGAGGTCCAGACGTCGGTGCTCACCAGGTGCGCACCACGTACGGCGTCTTTCGGGTCGCGAACGATGGTCACCCGATCGCCGGCCTTGGCCACGAATTCCGGGTTGGGCTCGTAACCTTCCGGGCAGGCTATGCGCAACTGGAAGTCGAACTGGATTGCCGCTTCTATATAGCTGTTGCACATATTATTGCCGTCGCCGATCCAGGCCACGGTCTTGCCCTGGATCGAGCCACGGTGTTCGAGGAAGGTTTGCATGTCGGCCAGCAACTGGCACGGGTGCAGGTCATCGGACAGGCCATTGATGACCGGCACGCGGGAGTTGGCGGCGAATTCGGTCAGGGTGCTGTGGGCGAAGGTGCGGATCATTACCGCGTCAAGCATGCTCGACATAACGATCGCGCAGTCACTGATCGGCTCGCCGCGACCCAGTTGGGTGTCGCGCGGCGACAGGAAGATCGCCTGGCCACCCAGCTGGATCATGCCGGCTTCGAACGAGATGCGGGTGCGCGTCGAGGACTTCTCGAAGATCATCCCGAGTACGCGGTTTTTCAGAGGCTCGAACAGTACGCCGCGGTTACGCAGGTCCTTGAGCTCAACGCCTCGACGGATCACGCTGACCAGCTCTTCGGGCGTGCAATCCATCAGGGAGAGAAAGTGCCTTGCGCTCATCATTGACTACCTTTTTGCAACAGACCGCAGATACTCAAAGCCTTGTTTAACTGAAAAACGGGCGAGACCTGCGGCGTAAGCCGCACGGGGCGACGAAATAGGGGGAGGCGCGATATTATAATTAAATGTCGCGTCTTACCAATAGGGCTACGGTTTTTAGGGGATTCGGAGGGGCTACGGGATAACCGCAATAGCGCTTTTGAAGCCTGTTTCCTGACAGCAGCGAACCATTTGTACACTGCGGCCCCGGGGCTTTGCAATCAAACCGGGCAGGCAGGGTCGATTTCTGACCTTTCGTCCAGCCACGGCAGCGCGCCTGTTTCTGGTCTGAAAGTTTTGCTAATACAAAGTGGTGGGTTATAACTAACGCACGAACGACGCAGGAAGCCCTTCGGAATGGAATCGAAAGAAAAGCAACTCATGGAACTGCTCGGCCTTACGGCCCGCTCCCTTACTCATCTCACCGCGTCCATGACTTCGATGTCCTTCGAGCTGCTGCGCAGCAATGACGAAGTCACCAAGGCTGCCGGCCGCCGCATGATCGACCGCATGGCCACCATCAGCAGCGGCCTGGACGAACACTGGCGCCTGATTGGTGAGCTCACCGGCGTGCATGTCGCCCATGAGCAGATCGAGACCGTCCAGGAAATCCAGCAGCAACTCCCCCCCAGGCTACCGCCGAACTGATTCCCGGTGTGCATCGGCTGGCCTGATGGCGGCCGATTCACAAGACGAACGTCGCTGGCGAAGAGGCAGGGCAGGCGCCATAGTTTTGTTCCCGCGGTCGCTATTGCCCGCCCAGAACAAGACAGAGACTGGCCATGACCAAGACTCTCCACCACCGTGCGTGCCACCTGTGCGAGGCCATCTGCGGCCTGACCATCGAAACCACTGAAGTTGAAGGCGCGGGCGTGCAAATCACTTCGATCAAGGGTGATGCCCAGGATACGTTCAGTCGCGGTCACATCTGCCCCAAGGCGGTGGCCCTGCAGGATATCCAGAATGATCCGGATCGCCTGCATTGGCCGATGCTTCGAGTGGGCAGTGAATGGCAGCCGATCGAGTGGGAGGCGGCGTTCAGCCTGGTGGCCGAGCGCCTGGCGCAGATTCAGGAGCGTCACGGACAGAATTCGGTGGCGGTCTACCAGGGTAACCCCAGCGTGCATAACTACGGGCTGATGACCCACAGCAATTACTTCCTCGGTCTGCTGAAAACCCGTAACCGCTTTTCCGCGACCTCGGTCGACCAGTTACCCCATCACCTGACCAGTCACCTGATGTACGGCCACGGTTTGCTGCTGCCGATCCCGGATATCGATCACACCGACTTCATGCTGATCCTGGGCGGTAATCCCCTGGCCTCCAACGGCAGCATCATGACCGTGCCGGACGTGGAAAAACGCTTGAAGGCCATTCAGGCCCGGGGCGGTAAAGTGGTGGTGGTCGATCCGCGGCGCAGTGAAACGGCGGCGATCGCCGACCAGCATCTGTTCGTGCGTCCCGGCGGCGATGCCGCGCTACTGTTTGGTCTGCTCAACACCTTGTTCGCTGAGGGCCTGGCCAAGGGCAGTCACCTGCCGGTGGATGGCCTGGACGAAGTGCGTGCGGCCGTTGCGCCTTTCACGGCCGAGACCATGAGCCCGCTGTGCGCGGTGCCGGCCGAGTCCATCCGCCAGCTGGCCCGTGATTTCGCCCGCGCGCCTACGGCGGTGTGCTACGGACGCATGGGGGTGTCGACCCAGGCCTTCGGCACGCTGTGCCATTGGCTGGTGCAATTGATCAACCTGGTCACCGGCAACCTTGATCGGGTGGGTGGGGCGCTGTGCACCGAGCCCGCAGTGGACCTGGTGGCGTCGACTTCCGGCGGGCATTTCAATTTGTGGCAGAGCCGCGTATCCGGGCGGCCGGAATATGCTGGCGAGCTGCCAGTCTCGGCGCTGGCCGAGGAAATGCTCACCGAGGGCGAAGGGCAGGTGCGGGCGCTGATTACCGTGGCCGGCAACCCGGTATTGTCTACGCCCAACGGTCGCCAGCTGGAGCAGGCGCTGGATGGCCTGGAGTTCATGGTCAGTATCGACCTGTACATCAATGAGACCACGCGTTACGCCGACCTGATTCTGCCGTCGACCTCGGCGCTGGAGAACGATCACTACGACACCACGTTCAACCTGTTCGCGGTGCGTAACGTCAGCCGCTTCAACCGGGCGATCCTCGCCAAGCCTGAAGGCGCGCTGCACGACTGGGAGATTTTCGTGGGGCTGGCCCAGGCCTTTGCCGCCAGGACCGGCAAGGCGCTCAAACCGACGATTGCGCCCGCGCAGATGATCGACCTTGGCCTGCGCATGGGCGCCTATGGCGACGCTTCCGAGTACAAGTTGTCATTGGCGACCTTGTTCGATCACCCCCATGGCGTCGACCTGGGCGCTTTGAAACCCAATCTGGCGCAGCGCCTGAAAACCGCCAACCAGCGACTTCAGGCGGCGCCGCCGGTGATCCTCGCTGACCTGACACGTTTCGCTGCCCTGCAGGCGCCGGCTGCCGATGAGCTGTTGATGATTGGCCGCCGTCATGTGCGCAGCAACAACTCCTGGATGCATAACTATCACCGGCTGGTGAAAGGCAAACCGCGCCATCAGTTGCTGATGCACCCTGAAGACCTGAGCAAGCGCGGGCTGGTCGATGGGCAGCGGGTGCGGGTGAGTTCGCGGGTAGGGGTGATTGAAGTCGAGGTGGTGGCGAGCCTGGACATGATGCAAGGTGTGGTCAGCTTGCCTCACGGTTGGGGCCATGCCCGCCCCGGCGTGCAGATGACCATCGCCAGTGGCCAGCCTGGCTCGAGCGCCAATGACCTGACTGATGAATGCCAGCTCGACGAACTTTCAGGTAACGCGGCGTTGAACGGCGTGCCAGTGACGGTGGCGGCGGCGTGATCGTGTCTGTCGGGGAGACCGAGCATGGCGCTCAGGTTTCCGTTACAATGCGCCACCGTGCCGACCCTTGAGTCGGAAAGTTCAGCCGAGGTGCTCCATGGATATCATCGAAACGATTAAAGAGCAGATTGCTAACAACACCATTCTGCTTTACATGAAAGGTTCGCCGAATGCCCCGCAGTGCGGCTTCTCCGCAAAAGCTGCGCAGGCCGTGATGGCGTGCGGTGAAAAGTTCGCTTACGTGGACATCCTGCAGAACCCGGAAATTCGCGCCAACCTGCCAAAATACGCCAACTGGCCAACTTTCCCGCAACTGTGGGTCGGTGGTGAGCTGGTCGGCGGTAGCGACATCATGACCGAGATGGCTGCTGACGGTTCGTTGCAGACCACGATCAAGGCTGCTGTCGAAGCGGCTGCTGCGACCAAGACCGAAGCCTGAAAACGATTGGCTCCGCTGTAGGAGCTGTGTAGGAGCTGTCGGGTGTAACGAGGCTGCGATCTCGTGATTTCCGGCAACTAAAAAGCCCCGCCCTCGGAAGAGGAGCGGGGCTTTTTATTGCGGTTGATAAGCTGTGTCGAGGTCGAGTTTGAGGTTGCCATCGGCAAGATCGTAGCCTCGTTGCACTCGACAGCTCCTACAGTGCTATTACTCTTCGCCCATCTGCGACTGCAGGTAGTTCTCAAGACCAATCTTGTCGATCAGGCCCAACTGCGTTTCCAGCCAGTCGATATGTTCTTCTTCGGATTCAAGAATGTCTTCAAGCAGTTCGCGGCTACCGAAGTCGGCAACGGTTTCGCAATGCGCGATGGCCACCTTGAGGTCGGCATGCCCGGTGCGTTCGATGCGCAGGTCACACTCGAGCATTTCCCGGGTGTGTTCGCCGATCTGCAGCTTGCCCAGGTCCTGGACGTTCGGCAGGCCTTCCAGGAACAGAATACGCTTGATGAGCTTGTCGGCGTGCTTCATCTCATCGATGGATTCTTTGTACTCATGCTTGCCGAGCTTGTTCAGGCCCCAATCTTCGTACATGCGCGCATGCAGAAAATATTGATTGATCGCGACCAGCTCATTGGCAAGGATCTTGTTGAGATGCTGGATGACTGTGATGTCGCCTTTCATGATGGGGTCCTGCCCTGTATTAACTGTCTATAAGGCAGAGTTTGAGCCGCTCAACTAAGAGTGTCAAACCTAAGTTATTGAAAGTTAAGTGAAAATTAATCGGAATAAGAATGTTTGTGTTCCGCGTCTAGCGTCTAAGCAATTGATTTAAAGGCATAAAAAAACCGGACATGAAGTCCGGTTGTTTGAAATAGGGTATTTAAGCGGCAGTAAATTCTACCGGGAAGGGGATCGCCGCCTGGGCGGTTTGCAGCTTGGTCAGGGTTTCACGCACCACTTCCTTGGCAAGGCAGGCGCATTTACCGCATTGGCTGGCTACGCCGGTAGCCTGACGGACTTCCTTGTAGCTGCAGCAACCTTCATAGATTGCATCGCGGATTTGACCGTCGGTGACGCCAGTGCAGAGGCAGACATACATAAGTGAGAACCGTCGCTGGTTGTGACTCAATTGCGGTGGATCTTAATGTTAACGAGAATGATTGTCAAAGTGGTTTATGGAAGCATCTCGTTATAAGGGCTTGTCTCTGACGAACGGTTCAGACTAACGAAATCATCGGCCACGATATTTTGTGGCGCTCGGGAAATCCGTTGGGGACAGGTTAAAAACCCAGTGTATGATGGCCGGTCCTTATGAAGCGGGTTCGTGTCACAGGGCTGTCGCCTGAAGGTGGCAGGCTGGCACCGACCCGGAACTTCACGTTTCTACACCAGGAGATATCAATGAGCGTACTCGTAGGCAAGCAAGCCCCTGACTTCACCGTACCGGCCGTACTCGGCAATGGCGAAATCGTAGACAGCTTCACCCTGTCCTCGGCCATCAAAGGCAAATACGGCCTGGTGTTCTTCTACCCGCTGGACTTCACTTTCGTTTGCCCGTCCGAACTGATCGCTCTGGACAACCGCATGTCTGACTTCAAGGCACGCAACGTCGAAGTGATCGCAGTGTCGATCGACTCGCACTTCACTCACAACGCATGGCGCAACACCCCGGTGAACAATGGCGGTATCGGCCAGGTTCGCTACACCATGGCTGCCGACATGAAGCACGAAATCGCCAAGGCCTACGACGTTGAGTCCGAAGGCGGCGTGGCTTTCCGTGGCGCGTTCCTGATCGACGACAAAGGCGTTGTCCGTTCGCAGATCATCAATGACCTGCCGCTGGGCCGTAACATGGAAGAGCTGATCCGTCTGGTCGACGCTCTGCAATTCCACGAAGAGCACGGCGAAGTCTGCCCTGCCAACTGGAAGAAAGGCGACAAGGGCATGACGGCTTCGACTGAAGGCGTTGCTGCTTACCTGACCGAGAATGCTGCTGCCCTGTAAGGCGCATTCGAGGCAAAAAAAACCGGCCATTGCGGCCGGTTTTTTTATGGGTGGGATAAACCGACTGCGTCAGTCGTTGAAATCTTCCCAGCCGCCCATCTGCTTCCAGCGATTGACGATGCCGCAGAACAGCTCAGCGGTTTTCTCGGTGTCGTAGCGAGCCGAGTGCGCCTCACGACCGTCAAAATCGATGTCGGCGGCCTGGCAAGCCTTGGCCAGTACGGTCTGACCGTAGGCGAGACCGGCGAGGGTTGCGGTATCGAAGCTGGAGAACGGATGAAACGGGTTACGTTTCATGTCCAGGCGCGCAACGGCTGCGTTGAGGAAGCCCAGGTCGAAGCTGCTGTTGTGGCCGACCAGGATCGCGCGCTTGCAACCGTTGGCTTTGAGTGCCTTGCGGATGCCGCGGAAAATATCAGTCAGTGCAGCTTCTTCGCTCACCGCCATGCGCAGCGGGTGATCGAGCTTGATACCGGTGAACTCCAGTGCCGCCGCTTCAATGTTCGCCCCTTCAAAAGGCTCTACACGGAAGAAGTAGGTATGGTCCGGATACACGAAGCCTTTTTCATCCATGGCAATCGTGGTGGCGGCGATTTCCAGCAGGGCGTCAGTGGCAGAGTTGAAACCACCGGTTTCAACGTCGACAACGACTGGCAGGTACCCACGGAAGCGGGCAGCCATCGGGTGGCGTGAACCACCGCCGCCTTGACCTTCCTGTTCGTCGTCGTAATGGTCTTCACTCACGCGTGTTCCTCCAGCAGGCGCCAGCGCAGTTTTTCACCGGCGCGCAGCGGGATAACGGTCAGCTCGCCAAATGGCAGGCTGGTAGGGGCGGTCCACTCCTCGCGGACCAGGGTGATGCGATCGGTGTTCGCCGGCAGGCCGTAAAAGCGCGGGCCGTTGAGGCTGGCGAAAGCTTCGAGCTTGTCCAGCGCGTTGCGTTGTTCAAATGCCTCGGCGTACATCTCGATTGCCGCGTAAGCGGTGTAGCAACCGGCACAACCGCAGGCGGCTTCTTTAGCGTGCTGGGCGTGCGGCGCCGAATCGGTACCCAGGAAGAACTTGGCACTGCCGCTGGTGGCGGCGTCGAGCAGGGCTTCCTGGTGGGTATTGCGCTTGAGGATCGGCAGGCAGTAGAAGTGCGGCCGAATCCCGCCCACCAGCATGTGATTGCGGTTGTACAGCAAGTGATGCGCGGTGATGGTTGCGCCGACGTTGGCGGAGGCCTCGTTGACGAACTGCACGGCGTCTTTGGTGGTGATGTGTTCGAACACCACCTTGAGGGTCGGGAAACGCTCGACCACTCGACGCATGTGCTCGTCGATGAAGATTTTCTCCCGATCGAAAACGTCGACATCGCCACGGGTGACTTCACCATGGATCAGCAAGGGCATACCGACTTCGGCCATGGCCTCGATTGCCGGGAAGATCTTGTCGATGCTGGTGACGCCAGAGTCCGAGTTGGTGGTGGCACCGGCCGGATACAGCTTGGCGGCGTGCACGAATCCACTGGCCTTGGCCTCGCGAATTTCTTCAGGCTGGGTGCGGTCGGTCAGGTACAGCACCATCAGCGGTTCGAACTGGCTGCCGGATGGGCGCGCGGCGAGGATCCGCTGGCGATAGCCATCGGCTTCAGCCGCATTGCGCACCGGAGGTACCAGGTTGGGCATGATGATGGCGCGGCCAAAGGTGCGCGCGACATCCGCGACGGTATTGGTCAACACGGCACCATCGCGAAGATGAATGTGCCAGTCGTCGGGACGCAGCAGGGTCAGGCGGTCGGACATGAGGGGATTCCAGGCGGGTCAAACTGAGGGGAATGCTACCGGAAAAGACTCTTCCAGGCACTCGCTATCAAGTTTTGCGACAACCTTCCGATATCCAACAGGTACGCCGTAAACAAGTCGGCGTCCGTCTTCCAGTTGTCGAAGCCAGTGGAGCCTCCCGTGCGCCAGCGTTATTTAGCCTTGCTCAGTGTGTTTACCAGCGTCCCCGCGATGGCGTTGACTTTCCAGACCCGCCTGGAGAACACCGAGTGGACGGTCGCCGGCGACAAGTTCGAATGCCGTCTGGCCCAGCCCATCACTGACTTCGGTGCGGGCGAGTTCGTCCGCCGCGCGGGCGAGCAGGCGGTGTTCCGCCTGACGGCCTACAACGCGATGATCGGCGGCGGGTCGGCGACGCTGCTGGCCGCTGCGGCTCCCTGGCAGCCGGGACGTGGCGACATCAACCTGGGCTCGGTGCATATCGGCAGTGGCAACGTGCTTTTTAATACTTCCCAGGTCCAGGCCGGCCGCTTGATCAGCGGCTTGCTCGACGGCCGCAGCCCGGTGATCCGGCATTCGTCAGGCGATGGGCGAGTGTCGGAAGTGCGCCTGTTACCTGTCAGGTTCAGTCAGGCGTTCAATGAGTACCAAGGCTGCGTAGCGAAGCTGTTGCCGAAGAATTTTGAGCAGGTGAGGCAGTCACAGATCGGATTTCCCGGTGAAAGCCTGGACCTCGACGCCCGCGCCAAGGCTCAGTTACAAGTGATGCTTGAGTACATGAAGGCCGATGCAACGGTCAATCACATCGAACTCGATGGGCACTCCGACAACAGCGGCAACCGCCTGACCAACCGTGACCTGTCTCGTCGTCGAGCGCTGGCGGTGATGGAATTCTTCAAGGCCAATGGCATCCTGGAATCGCAGGTAACCCTGCGTTTCCACGGCGAGCGGTATCCGCTGGCACCCAATACCAGCGCCGCCAACCGGGCGAAGAACCGGCGGGTGGCCGTGCGTCTGGAGCGCGTGGCTGCAGACAAGGCCACCCCTCAGGTCGCCCCGCAGACCAACGGCCCCGGTGCCGCGCCTGCAACTTCCTGACCGGCGGGTCATCGTCGCGCTCTCGACAGAATCTGTCGCTTCGTCGTCATAAGCTGTCGCGCCTCTGTAAATTAACGCGCATGACCGGTAGACTCGACGGCTTTCCGTAGAACCCCGTGGAGTGATGGCATGGCGGACGTAAACAAGGTCGTTCTGGCGTATTCCGGCGGCCTGGACACTTCGGTGATCCTCAAGTGGCTGCAGGATACTTATAACTGTGAAGTGGTGACTTTCACCGCTGACCTGGGTCAGGGCGAAGAGGTCGAACCTGCACGCGCCAAGGCTCAGGCCATGGGCGTCAAAGAGATCTACATCGACGACTTGCGCGAAGAGTTCGTGCGCGATTTCGTTTTCCCGATGTTCCGCGCCAACACCGTTTACGAAGGCGAGTACCTGCTGGGTACTTCCATCGCTCGTCCGTTGATCGCCAAGCGCCTGATCGAAATCGCCAACGAAACCGGCGCTGACGCCATTTCCCACGGTGCCACCGGTAAAGGTAACGACCAGGTTCGTTTCGAACTGGGCGCGTATGCCTTGAAGCCTGGTGTGAAAGTGATCGCTCCGTGGCGCGAGTGGGACCTGCTGTCCCGTGAAAAACTGATGGATTACGCCGAGAAGCACGCGATTCCGATCGAGCGTCACGGCAAGAAGAAGTCCCCGTACTCGATGGATGCCAACCTGCTGCACATCTCCTATGAAGGCGGCGTGCTGGAAGACACCTGGACCGAGCACGAAGAAGACATGTGGAAATGGACCGTCTCCCCGGAGAAGGCTCCAGACAAGGCGCAATACCTGGAACTGACCTACCGCAACGGCGACATCGTCGCGCTGGACGGCGTCGAGATGACCCCGGCCACCGTGCTGGCGACCCTCAACCGCATCGGTGGCGAACACGGCATCGGTCGTCTGGACATCGTCGAGAACCGCTACGTGGGCATGAAGTCCCGTGGCTGTTACGAGACCCCAGGCGGCACTATCATGCTGCGCGCCCACCGGGCGATCGAATCGATCACCCTGGACCGTGAAGTGGCTCACCTCAAAGACGAGCTGATGCCTAAATACGCCAGCCTGATCTACACCGGTTATTGGTGGAGCCCTGAGCGTCTGATGCTGCAACAGATGATCGACGCATCCCAGGCCCACGTGAATGGTGTTGTGCGCCTGAAGCTGTACAAGGGCAACGTGATCGTCACCGGTCGCAAGTCTGACGAATCCTTGTTCGATGCCAATATCGCAACGTTCGAAGAAGACGGCGGAGCCTACAACCAGGCGGACGCAGCGGGCTTTATCAAGCTCAACGCGTTGCGCATGCGCATTGCCGCGAACAAGGGCCGCAAGCTGTTCTGAGCCCTGTGAGCCAATGAATGAAAGGCCTTGTCATCGACAAGGCCTTTTTTTTTGTGATTCGTGCCTGCCATCGGCGGTGCGCGTTAGTTTGCGTGTGTTCACTGGCGTCCCGCCTTGGCAGGCTTCAGATAAGGTTGCGAATATCGCAATTATTGACATGGAGCTGGTTGGTTTTTGCTTGATTCTGCCCATGGTTCTTACTTGTTTGATTGTATGTTTACTTAGCAGATGGTTTGAAAATTGTGAGGGTTGGACGGTCCATGATATGCGTCCAAAGTTGTTGGTTTAATGTGCCTGCTTTTCACCATGATCGATTAAGGCTTTGTTTGGTAATTATTGCTCACTGTTGCGCCTCTATCGTGGTTACTTCATTTGTTTTATGGTGGGTGCTGATCTGATAGGTCGTGCCGAATACATAAATATCTGGAATTGTAATAAATCCCCGATCTCGCATTCCGATACAAAAAAACCCGGGCAAACGGATTTTGGCGGTCAGTACCCTCACTCCGGTTCGCTCAGTTCAAGGATTTTTGTAGGAATTTTCCTTATGTTTTGTAGGGTATGTCTCTTGGTGACGGCGCGCGGGGGACGCACCGTGCCAAGGGTGAAACGACTAGGCTATTGTGCTGGTTCTAAAAATTCGAACAGCGAAATTGGACTTGCCCATGAATAAAGTGCTGATCGTGGATGATCACCCCGTCATTCGTCTTGCGGTGCGTTTGCTGATGGAACGTCATGGCTACGAAGTCGTTGCAGAGACCGATAATGGTGTAGACGCATTGCAACATGCCCGCGTCTATACGCCGGACATTGTCATTCTGGATATTGGGATACCGAAGTTGGACGGGTTGGAAGTCATTGCGCGTCTGGTATCTTCTGCGATGCCGATGAAAGTACTGATATTGACATCACAGGCACCGGGGCGTTTTTCCATGCGTTGCATGCAGTTGGGCGCTGCCGGGTATGTCTGCAAACAACAGGATCTCACAGAGTTGTTAAGTGCGATCAAAGCGGTGCTGTCGGGCTACAGTTACTTTCCCAATCAGGCGCTGCATACAGTACGCTCCAGTCTGGGCAATGCCAGTGAAGCCGATATGGTGGATCGGCTGTCGGGGCGCGAGATGATGGTCTTGCAACAATTGGCAAGAGGAAAAACCAACAAGGAAATTGCCGACGGCATGTTCCTTAGCAACAAGACCGTCAGCACTTACAAAACCCGCTTGCTGCTTAAACTCAATGCACGCTCCCTCGTCGACCTGATCGAGTTGGCTCAACGCAATGGCCTGGTGTGAAGGCGCAGGCGCTGATCATGCTTCATACACAGTAAAAAGCCTCCGTTTCGGGAGGCTTTCAGGTTTCACAAGTCAAAATCGTAATCGGCCAACTGCTTTTGCAGTCGGCGCTCCTCCAACATATTATCGATGGTGCGGCGCTTGCTCAGGTTGGTCTTTGCCACTTCCACCACCGGTTCGGCGTCATCAGCCTCCACGGGAGTAAAATCGTCTTCGACGTCCAATTGCTCTTTGCCAGTGCTCATAGGTTAACTCCAGGCTAAAGATGCCTTTGGCGCCTCTTATATCGATAATCTCCCAGCGGGTAAAAAAGATTTTTTCAATCGGTTGATAAAGAAACCTAATAGTCACTCAATCGTCCGAAGTCTTGTGCTTGTATTCGCACAGGTCTTCGATGCGGCAACTGCCACACCGCGGCTTGCGGGCCAGGCACACATAGCGCCCGTGGAGGATCAGCCAGTGGTGGGAATCTAGCAAGAATTGCTTGGGCACAAACTTCATCAACTTGGTCTCGACCTCCACCACGTTCTTGCCTGGCGCAATACCCGTTCGGTTGCTCACCCGGAAAATGTGAGTGTCCACGGCCATGGTCAATTGCCGAAATGCGGTGTTGAGGACCACATTGGCTGTTTTGCGACCCACGCCCGGCAGCGCTTCCAGTTCTTCGCGGGTTTGCGGCACTTCACCGCCGTGGCGTTCCACCAACAGGCGACAGGTCTCGATGACATTCTTCGCCTTGCTGTTGAACAGGCCGATGGTCTTGATGTACTCCGACAGACCCTCGATCCCCAGCGCATGAATAGCTGCCGGCGTATTGGCGACCGGGTAAAGCCTGGCCGTGGCTTTGTTGACGCCTACGTCGGTTGACTGCGCCGAGAGGATTACCGCGATCAGCAGTTCGAACGCAGAAGAGTAGGCAAGCTCGGTTTTCGGTTCCGGGTTGTCTTCATGCAGCCTGCGGAAAATTTCCAGACGTTTTGCGGCATTCATGTGAAGTGCGTTTCCTCGCAGGAGTCAATTCGATGAGATGGGGCGCGCCCAGGCTTGCCGTGCAGCGATCAGCAGTCCGAGCACAATGAACCCTCCCGGGGCCAGCGTGGCCAGGCGCAGCCCGCTGTCGCCAAGCAGCTGGCGCAACAGGCCCAGGCCTACCATCAGTACGCCAAATATTGCGGCCAGGCGCAGGCGATCAATCACTGGGCGCTGATGAAATCCACTGTATTCGAGCACCACGCATTGCAAGGCAATCAGTCCTGAGTAAAGTCCCAGTTGCTGGTGCCACTGCAAGGCCATAGCTTGCAGGGCCAGTTGCAGGCAACTGGTGAACGTTGCCGCGAGGATCACTGCGGCAACCAGGCGGCTTGCGGGCGTCAGCCGCAGGCGCAGCCCCGCCATGGCCAAGCCGAACGCGCTGATGACGACAACGAACATCAGCCATACGCCAAGCGCGGGCATCCACGAATACGTGGCACCGATCAACGGTGTCAGCACCAGAGCGCCTGGCAAGGATGACCTGGTCATTTGTCACTACCTCCAATCAAGGCCTGCCGATGTTCGTCGAAATAGCGTAACGCGTCATGGATGGCATTGATCGCCGCCCGTGAGGTGATGGTTGCGCCGGCAATCTGGTCGAACTGCCCCTGATCCTTTTTCAGCGCCCATCCCGCGTCGACCGGATCGGCGCGTGACCGGCCGGCAAACACCTGGAGCCAGCCCTGCGGCGAGTCGGCGATATGAGCGCCGAGCCCCTGAGTTTCCGAGTGCTTGAGGGTCTTGACTGCCAGCAGCCTGCCGTCGGGACCGATGGCGATCATCAAGTCAATGCTGCCCGCATAACCCAGGGTCTGGCTGCGCAGTAACAAGGCAATGACCTTTCCGGATCGCGTCGCGCGGTAGCCGCCGAGCAGGGTGCTATGGGCCAGCTTGACGTCGGCGAGGCTAAGCGGTTGCTCCAGTGGCTGATTGTCATAGCTGTCAGGCGCGAGCATGTCGAGCAAGTGACGACTGTCGAGCAGGCGTTGTTGCTCGGCAATACGCGGTGCGGCCGTATGCTGGACGAACCAGGTCACGCCGGTGCCCAGCACCGCCAGTAACGCCAGGGTCGCAATGCTCGTGGTTCGATTCATGGCGCAAGCCTTTCCTGCCGCGACGCCACCAGTCGGTCCAGCGCGGGTACGCCCAGATTCATCAGCAGCACGGCAAACGCCACCCCATCAGGATAGCCACCCCAGGTGCGAATCACGTAGGTCAGCAGCCCCACGCCCGCGCCGAACAGCAGGCGCGCACCCGGGGTCCTGGGCCCGGACACCGGTTCGGTGGCGATGAAAAACGCGCCCAGCATGCTCGCGCCGGTCAACAGGTGAAACAGCGGCGAGCCATTGGAATCGGAGCCCGAGCCGTTCCAGCACAGCAGGCTGATGACGAACAGGCTGGACAGCATCCCGGCCGGCGCATGCCAGGTGAACACCCGGCGCTGCAGCAAAAAAACGCCCCCGGCGAGAAACGCCAGGTTGACCCATTCCACGCCGTGGCCACCATAGCGGCCGAACGCCGGATTGGCCGTGAACAGCTCGTCCATGGTCAGGCTTTTATTGATGCGCAGGCTGTCCAGCGCAGTGGCTTGGGCCCAGGCGTCCGGCGCCTGATCCACGCCAAAACCGAAGACGTGCTGCAGGCCCTTCAACAGGTCCATGCCATGGGACACCGGCCAATGCGTCAACTGTTGCGGGAAACTCACCATCACCAAGGCGAAACCGAGCATCGCCGGGTTGAAGGGATTACTGCCGACGCCGCCGTACAGGTGCTTGCCGAATGCCATCGCGCAGAGGGCGGCGCTGACAGTCACCCACCAAGGGCAATACGCAGGCAGGGCCAGCGCGAGGAGTGTCGCCGTGACGAGCGCGCTGCCGTCTTGCAAGGTTGGCCACAACGGGCGCTTGCGCAATTGCAGCACCAGCGCTTCGGTGGCCAGGGCGGTAATACCCGCCAGAAGCAGATTGATCAGCATGCCCCAGCCGTTCAGCCAGAACATCACTGCCATACCGGGCAGCAGCGCCAACAGCACCAGCTTCATCGCCTGCTGCAAGCGCTCATCGACCGGCTCAAGGGGAGGCATGGGCGTGCACCAGTTTCGCCAAGGCCTGCTCGGCGGCTTCGAATTGCTGTTGCAGTACGATCAACTGCGATTGCTGGTCGAAGGTTGGGGGATGCCCGAACGCCTTAAGTGATTTGTTCAGTTGGGCGCGGCTCATGGCCACTTCAATCTTGGCCTTTTTCAACGCCGCGTCAGCGCCTGCGGCCTTCTGCGCGCGAACCCGTTCGAGGGCGGCCCGGACTGGATCCTGCGCAATCTCCTCAGCCTTGGGTACGGCCTGCTGCGCCCGGGCCAGGCGCTCGGCGACTCTCTGTTGTTCTTCGCGCTGCAAACGCGCATTGCGCTGTTCGAAGCGGCCGCGGGCGTGGTTGCGTTTGACGGCTCGTGCGCGGTGTTCCTCAAGGCTTACGGCCAGCCCACCGACGACCGGCACCACCGTTTTCAGTGGCAGCGGCCGCATCTCGATGCAATCCACCGGGCAGGGCGCGACGCACAGATCACACCCTGTGCACTCATCGATGATCACGGTGTGCATCAATTTTGCCGCGCCGACAATCGCATCGACAGGGCAGGCCTGGATGCACTTGGTGCAACCGATGCACTCGGCTTCGCGTATGTAGGCGATTTGCGCCGGCGCCGAGCCACGGCTGATATCCAGCTCCAGCACCGGAACCCTCAACAGCTCGGCGAGCGCACTGATGGTCTCGTCGCCCCCGGGCGGGCATTTGTTGATCGGCTCGCCGGCGGCGATGCCTTCGGCGTAGGGTTTGCATCCTGGATGGCCGCACTTGCCGCATTGGGTCTGCGGCAGAAGGGCGTCGATGCGTTGAATCAGACTCATGTTTTGATCAGTCCGCTGAATCCGAGAAAAGCCACTGCGATCAGCCCGGCGCCTATCAGATCGATAGGCAGGCCGCGCCAGGGCAGCGGGACATCATTATCACGTGTACGTTGGCGCAAGTCGCTGAACAGGCTCAGCACCAGCCAGAAGCCCAGGCCCGCGCCGAGGCTGAGGGCCATGGCGCGCAGCATACCCAGGTCGTCCCGCGCGTTGAGCAGCATCAGGCCCAGGACGGAGGCGTTGCCCAGTACCAGCGGCCATAGTCGTTCAAAGCAGAGCTGGGGCAATGCAGCAGACAGTAACTTCAACACCGGACTGATCAGCAGCACGCTCAGCGGGAGGAAGACCAGCAATTGCAGCGATGTCAGTTGCAGGGGCACCAGCAGCCACCGATGGAGCGCATGAGCGAGCAGGCCGGCGATCAGCATCAGGCTCGTCGTGGCGATGCCCAGTGCATGCACCTGGCGGCGCTCGGCCCCCAGCAGCGGATCGACGCCCAGCGGCCAGTGCAACACGAAATTGTTGATCAGGGCTGCGCTGACAAGCGTAAGAATAATTTCGCTCATGATCGTCCGGGGTTGCAGGCTCCTATGGGGTAATTATGGGCCAGACATGAAAATCCCACAGTCATGCCGGGCACGACTGTGGGATCGGTCGAGCAGATCGAACCTTACTTGATGCGCTGACCTGGCTTGGCGCCGCTGTCCGGGCTGAGCAGGTAAATCTCTTCACCGCCTGGGCCCGCTGCCATCACCATGCCTTCGGAGATACCGAACTTCATTTTTCGTGGCTTGAGGTTGGCGATCATCATGGTCAGGCGACCATTGAGCCTGGACGGATCAGGATAAGCGCTCTTGATCCCGGAGAACACATTGCGCTGCTCATCGCCGATGTCCAGGGTCAGGCGCAGCAGTTTGTCGGCACCTTCCACGGCTTCGGCCTTGAGAATCAGCGCAACGCGCAGGTCGACGGCGGCAAAGGCGTCGAACTCGATTTCCGGCGACAACGGATCCTTGGTCAGCTCGCCGTTACCGACCTGGGCAACTTCGCCGGTGTCGGTGGCGCTGGCGGTCAGGTCTTCTTTCGAGGCGTCGGTCATGGCTTGCACTTTTACCGGGTCGATACGAGTCATCAACGGCTTGAACTCGTTCAACGGGTGGTTGCTGAGCAGGGTAGTGTGGTCATTCCAGGTCAGCGGCGCGACGTTCAGGAACGCCTCGGCGTCGGCGGCCAGCAACGGCAGTACCGGCTTGAGGAAGATCACCAGCTGGCGGAACAGGTTGATGCCCAGGGCGCAGATGGCCTGGACTTCGTCCTGCTTGCCTTCCTGTTTGTTCAGCGACCAGGGTGCCTTGTCGGCGATCCACGCGTTGGCGCGGTCCGCCAGGCCCATGATCTCGCGCATGGCGCGGGCAAAGTCGCGAGCCTCGTAGGCCTCGGCGATGCTCGGTGCGGCAGCCAGGAAAGCGTCGGTCAGTTCCGGCGCGGCGTTGCCGGCCACCAGCACGCCGGCGTTGCCTTTATGGATGAAGCCGGCACAGCGACTGGCGATGTTGACGACCTTGCCCACCAGGTCGGAGTTGACCTTCTGCACGAAGTCTTCAAGGTTCAGGTCCAGGTCATCGACGCCACGGCCCAGCTTGGCCGCGTAGTAGTACCGCAGGTATTCCGGTGACAAGTGGTCCAGGTAGGTCCGGGCCTTGACGAAGGTCCCGCGGGACTTGGACATTTTCTGGCCGTTGACGGTCAGGTAGCCGTGCACGTTGATGCCGGTCGGTTTACGGAAACCGGCGCCTTCAAGCATCGCTGGCCAGAACAGGGCGTGGAAGTTGACGATGTCCTTGCCGATGAAGTGGTACAGCTCGGCGGTGGAGTCCTTGGCCCAGAACGCGTCGAAGTCCAGGTCTGGACGACGGGCGCAGAGGTTCTTGAAGCTGGCCATATAGCCGATTGGCGCGTCCAGCCAGACGTAGAAATACTTGCCTGGCTCACCCGGGATTTCGAACCCGAAGTACGGCGCGTCGCGTGAAATGTCCCACTGTTGCAGGCCTGCATCCAGCCATTCGGCGATCTTGTTCGCCACAGCGTCCTGCAGCGTACCGCTGCGGGTCCATGCCTGGAGCATGTCCTGGAAGTCCGGCAGCTTGAAGAAGAAGTGCTGGGAATCCTTGAGCACCGGGGTGGCGCCAGAGATCGCCGACTTCGGATCCTTCAGGTCGGTCGGTGCGTACGTCGCGCCGCATTTTTCACAGTTGTCGCCGTACTGGTCTTCAGTGCCGCATTTAGGGCAGGTGCCCTTGATGAAGCGATCGGCCAGGAACATTTTCTTTTCCGGGTCGAAATACTGGGTGATCGAGCGCTGGGCAATGTGCCCGGCATCGCGCAGCTTCAGGTAGATCTGGCTCGACAGCTCACGGTTTTCTTCGGCGTGAGTGGAGTGGAAGTTGTCGAAGTCCACCAGGAATTCGGCAAAGTCGGCGCTGTGTTCAGCCTGGACGTTGGCGATCAGTTGCTCCGGGGTGATGCCTTCCTTTTCCGCGCGCAGCATGATGGCCGAACCGTGGGCGTCGTCGGCGCAGACATAGATGCATTGGTTGCCGCGGTGCTTCTGGAAGCGCACCCACATATCAGTCTGGATGTATTCCAGCATGTGGCCAAGATGGATCGAACCATTGGCATAGGGCAGGGCGCTGGTGACGAGGATCTTGCGTGGCTCGGACATGGGGCTCGGCTACTTGATGAAACGGAGGTCGGCCACTATAAAGCGCTGGCGCAGATTTTTCACCCCGTGAGGTCGTTTCCTCCGATGATTGAATCGGTGGTGCGGCCAAAAGATCGCCGCCCTCGGCGGCGCCCACAGGCGCGCAGGTGCTGCCGAAGGCTCGGGCGCGTTCGGACGATCTTTTCTCGGCATCCCGCGCAACGATCAGAACAGGTACGATACCCGCCTGTTTTTCCAGTCTTGCTATCGGAGTTGCCCATGAGCGCCGTCAATCGCGCAGCGGTGGAAGCCGTCCTTCGCCAATACACCGACCCATACCTGAACCAGGACCCGGTCAGCGCCGGGTGCGTGCGCAACATCGACATCCAGGGTGATCGGGTCAGCGTCCAGCTGGAGCTCGGTTACGCCGCCGGTCTGTTCAAGACGGGCTGGGCGCAGATGCTGGAAATGGCTATCCAGAACCTGGACGGCGTGAGCAGCGCCCGTGTTGATATCACCAGCGTCATCGCCGCCCACAAGGCCCAGGCGCAGATTCCGGGCCTGGCCAACGTGAAGAACGTTGTCGCCGTAGCCTCTGGCAAAGGCGGCGTCGGCAAGTCCACCACCGCTGCCAACCTGGCGCTGGCGCTGGCGCGCGAAGGCGCCAAGGTCGGTATTCTCGACGCGGACATCTACGGCCCGAGCCAAGGCATCATGTTCGGTATTGCCGAGGGCACGCGGCCCAAGGTCAAGGATCAGAAATGGTTTGTGCCGATCGAGTCCCATGGCGTTGAAGTGATGTCGATGGCGTTCCTCACCGACGACAACACACCCATGGTGTGGCGCGGCCCGATGGTGTCCGGTGCGTTGTTGCAGCTGGTGACACAAACCGCTTGGGGCGACCTGGATTACCTGGTCATCGACATGCCGCCAGGCACCGGCGACATCCAGTTGACCCTGGCGCAGAAAGTCCCGGTGGCGGGTGCCGTGATCGTCACCACCCCGCAGGACCTGGCCCTGCTGGACGCCCGCAAAGGCGTCGAAATGTTCCGCAAGGTCAACATTCCGGTACTGGGTGTAGTGGAAAACATGGCCGTGCACATCTGCTCCAATTGCGGGCATGCAGAGCATCTGTTCGGTGAAGGCGGGGGGGTGAAGCTGGCCAACCAGTACGGCGTTGAACTGCTGGCCTCGTTGCCGCTGGCGATGGCCATCCGTGAGCAGGCCGATGGTGGCAAGCCGACGGTAATCGCCGAGCCGGACAGCCCGATTGCGCTGGTGTATCAGGAACTGGCTCGCCATGTAGGCGCGCGCATTGTGCTGCAGGAAGCGGCTTCGCCGGCGATGCCGAACATTACCATCAGCGACGATTGATCTGCTGATCGGCTGATCGGCTGATCGGCGTCGCATGTTAAAAGATCGCAGCCTCGTTTCACTCGACAGCTCCTACACAGCTCCTACACAGCTCCTACATAGCTCCTACATAGCTCCTACGGGAGAGGGGGCATTCCCTGTAGGAGCTGTCGAGCGAAGCGAGGCTGCGATCTCTTGATCTTGCTTTAGATGCGCAACCCGCCATCCATCTCCAGAATCCGCCCGGTGTAGTAGTCGTTCTCGAAGATATAAGCTGCCGAATGCGCGATCTCGTCCGGTTTGCCCATGCGCTTGAGCGGAATACCGGCAGTCATTTTCTCCAGCGCTTCAGGCTTCATGCCCAGGGTCATCTCGGTTTCGATAAAGCCTGGCGCAATGCCCGCCACGCGGATGCTGTAGCGAGCCAGTTCCTTGGCCCAGGTCACGGTGGCTGCGGCGACACCGGCCTTGGCTGCAGAATAGTTGGTCTGGCCGACGTTGCCGGCGCGGGAAATCGACGAGATGTTAATGATCGCGCCGCTGTTGTTCAGCTCGACCATTTTCGCCGCGACCTCACGGGTACACAGGAACACGCCGGTCAGGTTCACGTCGATAACCGCCTGCCACTGGGCCAGGCTCATCTTGCTCATTTCGCCGTCCTTGACCTTTAGCAGCAAGCCATCACGCAGGATGCCGGCGTTGTTGATCAGGCCATGGATTGCGCCGAAATCCTCGGCTACCTGGGCGACCATGTGCGTCACCTGTTCTTCATTGGCGACGTTGCACAGATAGGCACGGGCCTCGACCCCTTGGGTCTTGCACGCGGCAACCGCAGCGTCGAGTTTTTCCTGATTCAAGTCCACCAGCGCCAATCTGGCGCCTTTTGTTGCGAAATACTCGGCCATCGAACGGCCTAAACCCTGGCAACCGCCAGTGATAATGATTACTTTGTCAGTGAGTTGCATTCGCATGCCCTGGTCGCAGTTTGAGAGGTCTTCCTTCTAGAGAGCCGCCCTTATCTGCACCGGTCGTGGACGGGTTGCACATGAGAATTGCCCGATGGCGACTGGAAACCTTTCCCCAGTCGCCCGTCCGTTTTTTCGACGGATTCTATATAAGGAGTCATAAATTGAGCGTTGAAGCGGCCAAGAATGCCCGAGAATTGCTTCTCAAGGAATACCGTGGAGTGCTGTCGACCCATTCCAAGGCCATGCCTGGTTTTCCGTTCGGTTCTGTCGTCCCGTATTGCCTGGACGAGCAGGGGCGGCCGCTGATCCTGATCAGCCGCATCGCCCAGCACACCCATAACTTGCACAAAGATCCAAAATGTTCGTTGTTCGTGGGCGAGCGTGGCGCTGAAGACGTGCAGGCCGTCGGCCGCCTGACCTACCTCGCCGAAGCCGATAAAATCGAGGACCCTGCAGCCATCGAGGCTGCTGCCGAGCGTTATTACCGCTATTTCCCCGATTCGCAAAATTATCACCAGGCCCATGATTTCGACTTCTGGATGCTCAAGCCCGTGCGCCATCGCTACATCGGCGGTTTCGGCGCGATCCACTGGGTGGACCAACTGACCCTGGCCAACCCCTTCGCCGGTAAGGCGGAAGCGAGCATGGTCGAGCACATGAACGCCGATCACGGCAAAGCCATCGCGCACTATGTCGAACTGGCCGGCCTGCCGAAAACCGAGCCGGCCCTGCTGGCGGGTATCGACACCGAAGGCATGCACCTGCGGATCGGTCAGAGCCTGTACTGGCTACCTTTCCAAACGCCGTGTAATACGCCGACACAAGTACGCGAAGCCTTGGTTTTCCTGGCTCACGCCGAGCATTGGCCAAAAAATCCGGTGGCCGGCGCTTGAATTCACGAAATGGCGACGTCATCTAGGGATTACTGGCAAGGCATTCTTGCGTTGAGGAACCATTTGATGCGCCCTTTTTTATTGCTCTTTGTACTGTTTCCGGTGTTGGAGCTGTTCGTATTCGTCAAGGTGAGTGGGGCGATCGGGTTTTTCCCTGCCCTGCTCCTGGTGATTCTCGGCTCGATGCTCGGCGTGTTCGTGCTGCGTATCGCCGGGCTGGCCACTGCGTTGCGTGCTCGTGAGAGTCTGAACCGCGGCGAACTGCCTGCCCAGACCATGCTTGAGGGCCTGATGTTGGCTCTGGCCGGTGGTCTGTTGATCCTGCCGGGTTTCGTCACCGACGTCCTGGGCCTGATCATGCTGCTGCCGATCTCCCGTCGACTGCTGGCCAACAAGATGCGCCAGCGCGCCGAAGAAGCGGCGATCCGTCAGCGCGCATTTGCCGACGACCTGCAGCCCCGGGGCGGCCCCGCTCCACGACAACCGCTGGGTCGTGAGCCCGATGTGATCGAAGGCGAGTTCGAACACCGCGATTCCAAGTAACACCTTCCATCGACACGGCACCCTCGGGTGCCGTGTGCATTTGCAGGCTCCAGCTAAAAAATTTTCAATGCCCGCCCTTGTAATAAGCTGATGCGCCCTTATGTAACGGTCACCGCAAGGTTTCTGGCGATCACGCCAGACAGACTTCCGCGTCACGCTCGTCGAGACGCACCCGGCACCGCCGGATTTGTTAAACCCGCCGGGACTACACCGGCCGATGAAAACCACAATTAGGAGAGATCGACAATGAAGCTTCGTCCTCTGCATGACCGCGTCGTCATCCGTCGCAGCGAAGAAGAAAAGAAAACCGCTGGCGGTATCGTCCTGCCAGGTTCGGCTGCTGAAAAAGCCAACAGCGGCGAGATCCTCGCTGTCGGTACCGGCCGCGTGCTGGACAACGGTGAAGTGCGTGCGCTGGCCGTGAAAGTGGGTGACAAGGTTGTGTTCGGCCCTTACTCCGGCAGCAACACTGTGAAAGTTGACGGCGAAGACCTGCTGGTAATGGCTGAGAACGAGATTCTCGCTGTTATCGAAGGCTGATACCCCGCTCATTTTCCCGCTACTACAAAGTATTTAAGGAATATCGATCATGGCTGCTAAAGAAGTTAAATTCGGCGATTCCGCCCGCAAGAAAATGCTCGCCGGTGTCAACGTCCTGGCTGACGCAGTAAAAGCGACCCTGGGCCCTAAAGGCCGTAACGTGATCATCGAGAAGAGCTTCGGCGCTCCGACCATCACCAAGGACGGCGTTTCCGTAGCCAAAGAAATCGAGCTGAAAGATCGCTTCGAAAACATGGGCGCGCAGCTGGTCAAAGACGTTGCCTCCCGTGCCAACGATGACGCAGGCGACGGCACCACCACCGCTACCGTTCTGGCTCAATCGATCGTCAACGAAGGCCTGAAAGCCGTCGCTGCCGGCATGAACCCGATGGACCTCAAGCGCGGCATCGACAAAGCGACCATCGCTATCGTCAAAGAGCTCAAAGCCCTGTCCAAGCCTTGCGCTGACACCAAGGCCATCGCTCAGGTCGGCACCATCTCGGCCAACTCCGACAGCTCCATCGGCGACATCATTGCCGAAGCCATGGAAAAAGTCGGTAAAGAAGGCGTGATCACCGTTGAAGAAGGCTCGGGCCTGGAAAACGAACTGTCGGTTGTTGAAGGCATGCAGTTCGACCGTGGTTACCTGTCCCCGTACTTCGTCAACAAGCCAGAAACCATGACTGCCGAGCTCGACGGTCCGCTGATCCTGCTGGTCGACAAAAAAATCTCCAACATCCGCGAAATGTTGCCAGTACTGGAAGCCGTTGCAAAAGCCGGCCGTCCACTGCTGATCGTTGCTGAAGACGTTGAAGGCGAAGCCCTGGCGACTCTGGTTGTGAACAACATGCGTGGCATCGTTAAAGTCGCAGCCGTCAAGGCTCCAGGCTTCGGCGACCGTCGCAAGGCCATGCTGCAGGACATCGCTGTTCTGACTGGCGGTACGGTAATCTCCGAAGAGATCGGTCTGAGCCTGGAAAGCACTACCCTGGAACACCTGGGTAATGCCAAGCGCGTGATCCTGTCGAAAGAAAACACCACCGTGATCGACGGTGCCGGCGTTGAGGCTGATATCCAGGCTCGCGTCCTGCAGATCCGTCAGCAAGTGGCTGACACTTCGTCCGACTACGACCGTGAAAAACTGCAAGAGCGTCTGGCCAAGCTGTCCGGCGGCGTTGCAGTGATCAAGGTTGGCGCTGGTTCCGAAGTTGAAATGAAAGAGAAGAAAGCCCGCGTTGAAGACGCCCTGCACGCTACCCGTGCAGCCGTTGAAGAAGGCGTGGTACCTGGCGGCGGCGTGGCACTGGTTCGCGCTCTGCAGGCTATCTCCGAATTGAAAGGCGACAACGCCGATCAAGACGTTGGTATCCAGTTGCTGCGTCGCGCTGTTGAAGCGCCACTGCGCCAGATCGTTGCCAACTCCGGCGACGAGCCAAGCGTAGTAGTCGACAAGGTCAAGCAGGGTTCGGGTAACTACGGTTACAACGCTGCTACCGGCGAATACGGCGACATGATCGAAATGGGTATCCTTGACCCGGCTAAAGTGACTCGTTCGGCTCTTCAGGCAGCGGCTTCCATCGCCAGCCTGATGATCACCACCGAAGCCATGATCGCCGAGATCAAGGACGACGCTCCAGCTGGCGGCGGTATGCCAGACATGGGCGGCATGGGCGGTATGGGCGGCATGATGTAAGCCAGCCTTACCCCTTGCATAAAAACCCCGCCTGCGTGAAGCAGGCGGGGTTTTTTTGGCTGTTACAAACATCAGAGTCAAAAGATCGTCCGATCGCGGCCCGAGCCTTCGGCAATTCCTACAGAATACGCGATCACCCTGTAGGAGCTGCTGAAGGCTGCGATCTTTTGATCTTCCGTCAGGCGCCGACCGCTTCGGCTTTGCCAGCAGCTTCAACCTCTGAACCCGGCCGATACAGAATGTAGTAATAAGCCCCAAGACATATCATCCAGCAGAAAATTGCGGTCCACACGTTATGGGAAAAGAAGTGTGCGCCTTGCATCATCCGGCTCACCGAAAACACCGTGCCCAGGGCAAAGGCGAATACGAACGCCTGCCGCGCCAGGCGCGGGCGACGATCACGCAGGGCGAAGAACAAGGCGAACAAGGTAAAGCCGGTGGCCGCATGCCCTCCCGGCCAGCACCGGCCAGGTTTGTCGGTGGCGGGCCGCGGGCTGAGCAATTCACTGTAGGTCTCATGCCCGCCGAATTGTTCGAGGCTCCAGGGGCACTGCACGGCCGTGACCGCTTTCATGGGCGTGACAAAGGAAGTGGCCAGCGCCAGTGACAGGACCAGGCAACCCAGCTCGCGCTTGAATGGTTTGAGCCTGTCGATGAAAAACGCCCCGGTGAAGCCCAGTATGGCGAACACCGAAAAGCCTATGACCACTTGCTTGGCGCGGTCATGCAGGATGTCCTCCAGCAAGTAGCTGTGGCGCCCGATAAACTGCCCGGCCACCGGATCATAAAACAGCCTGGCCAAATCCATATCCAGTGAAGTCAGTTCGAGCAACACCAGGATGATTGCCGCAACGGCGGGTATCCCCAGGCACGCCCAGAAGTTGAGCGGGCGTGAGGCGGGGCGAACAGAGGTGGTCACCATGGTGTTTCCTTGGTCGATAGATGTGCTGGAAAGCGCTGGCGCGCAGAGCTTGAGCCCGTTGACGTGATACGGGTGTGAATCGCCAGTGAAAAACTCGTCAACGCCAACCCCATGCAAGCAACCCTAGCCGTGGGCCGCGCTTGGCCGTAAGCTGCGCGGGCCAACACGGCTGTGTACGGAGCAGTGCCCATGCGAATTCTATTGGTTGAAGACAACCGCGATATCCTCGCCAATCTGGCCGATTACCTGGGGCTCAAGGGTTACACCGTGGATTGCGCGCAGGACGGCTTGTCGGGTCTGCACCTGGCCGCCACCGAGCATTACGACTTGATCGTGCTCGACATCATGCTGCCCGGCATCGATGGCTACACATTGTGTAAACGGCTACGCGAAGACGCGCGCCGCGACACCCCGGTGATCATGCTGACCGCGCGCGATCAGCTGGACGACCGACTGCAGGGGTTCAAGTCCGGCGCTGATGACTACCTGGTCAAACCCTTTGCGCTGTCCGAGCTGGCAGCACGCATCGAAGCCGTCATGCGCCGTGCCCAGGGTGGCGGCCGCCGAACCCTGCAGGTCGGTGACTTGCAGTATGACCTCGATACCCTGGAGGTCACTCGTGAAGGACGCCTGCTCAAACTCAACCCGGTGGGCCTGAAATTGCTCGCGGTGCTGATGCAAAAAAGTCCGCACGTGCTGCGCCGCGAAATTCTCGAAGAAGCGCTGTGGGGTGATGATTGCCCGGACAGCGACAGCCTGCGCAGTCATGTCCACCAGTTGCGCCAGGTGATCGACAAACCGTTCGCCAAACCCTTGTTGCAAACAGTGCACGGTGTCGGTTATCGCCTGGCCGAGGGTCGAGATGGAGTTTAGACAGAGCCTCGCTCAACGGATCATCATCGCCTTTGCGTTGATGAGCGCGCTGGTGGCGGGCGCCTTTGCCATGGGCATCGTCGCGACTGTGCACCTGGTCGAGGAAAAACTGATTTCCGCGGGACTGGGTGGTGACCTGCAGCGTCTGCTGTTGATGGACAGTGTGTCGGACTGGAGTCATCGACCGGAGCCGGACCAGCTGTTCTATTTCAGCGGCGGCCCGGGTGATTTCGATGTACCCAAGGACCTGCGCCACCTGGACCCGGGATTCCACGAAGTGTTTCGTGAGCAGCTGTCGTATCACGCGATGGTCGAGGTCGTCGACGGCCGGCGCTACGTGTTGCTGCAGGACCAGAGCGATTTCGAAGAACGCGAGCGGGTGCTGTTTGCCGTGGTGCTGGTGGGCTTTGTCCTGAGCCTGGCGCTGGCGGTATTTCTCGGCTGGGTGCTGGCGCGCAAGGTCATGGCGCCGGTAGTGCGCCTGGCCCGGCAAGTGCGTCATCGCGACCAGCTGCTGGGTATGGCGCCACCGCTTGCACCGGACTACGCCGCTGATGAAGTGGGCGAACTGGCCGTGGCCTTCGACGCCACGCTCGGGCGCCTGCGCCAGGCGTTGACTCGGGAGCGGTTGTTCACCAGTGACGTCAGTCACGAGCTGCGCACGCCATTGATGGTGCTGGCCAGTTCCTGCGAACTGTTGCTGGAGAATCCAGCTATCGACCAGCGTGGGCGCGCGCAGGTCGAGCGCATCGCCCGCGCCTGCGCAGAAATGCGCGAGCTGGTGCAAACTTTCCTCGTATTGGCCCGCGCGCAACGCGAGGATGTCAGCATGGCACCTCAACAAAATCTCAGCGAAGTGGCCGACGGTTTGCTCAACCTCTGGCGCGAGCCGATCGAGAACAAAGGGCTGGAGTTGCAGTTTGTGCCGGGCGATCCGGCCGGCACCCGCTACAACGCCACCCTCCTGCATGCGGTGATGGGCAACCTGTTGCGCAATGCACTGCATTACACCGAACAGGGGTTCATTCGCCTGACCCTGACGCCGACGGGGTTCCTCGTAGAAGACAGTGGGGTCGGTATTCCCGAAGAAAAACGCGAGGCGATGTTCGAGCCGTTCGTGCGGGGTGCCGAGAAACGCGGCGAAGGCCTGGGCCTGGGGCTTTCGCTGGTGCAAAGGATCTGCGAGAACCAGGGCTGGAGCGTCAGCCTGACCACGATGGAGCCCAACGGCTGCCGATTTAAGGTAGAGCTGCGTCCAGTGGATGTGAGCTGACTGATCCCTTCCTGCAACACTGGCCCATAGAGATTATGCGCGCCATGTAAAACCCTGAAATACTTCAGGGTTTTACATAACAAATCTTTCACAAAGTCATGACCTGACGCTGACACGGCCCTACCTATGGTGGTCTTCATCAGCAATTAGGAAACTTGGCTATGGACAATCCGATCAAACTCGATTTTTCCAAAAAGTATGACGATCAACATGCTTTAAGATACCTTCAGAAACATAAGAACGGTTTGGGCCGCCGCCTGTCTCATTGGCGGGATATTCAGCTGGCGCGTAAAGCGCTGACGCTGGCGGGCGAGCCCGGACTGGTCCTTGATTTACCCTGTGGTGCCGGACGTTTCTGGCCCTTGCTGGCTGAGAAGAGCAATCGAGCCATTATCGGAGCCGACAACTCCGAATCGATGCTCAACGTCGCTATGCAGGCGCAACCTGCCGACGTGGTGAAAAGGGTACAACCCTTGCAGACGTCTGCTTTCGACATTGCCTTACCCGATAACGCCGTCGACAGTATTTTTTGCATGCGTCTGCTGCACCACATCGGTGAGGCCGAGCATCGATTGGCCATTTTGCGTGAATTCGAGCGAGTCACCCGTGACAGCGTGATCATTTCTCTGTGGGTGGACGGCAATTTCAAAGCCTGGAAACGCAAGCGCTCGGAGAGCACTCGCGGACAGGAAGGTTACCAGAACCGTTTTGTGTTACCGGTTGTTACGGTCGAAAAAGAATTTGAGCAAGCCGGTTTCCGCATTCAGGAACGGCTGGATTTTTTACCGCTCTATGCCATGTGGCGAGTTTACGTATTACGCAAGAGGTAACAGGATGGCAGTGCAATGTGCACCAGAAGCGGATGTCGATGCCGATGAGCGGTTCGACTATTTCTGGAATCAGCGCGGTGAATGGGTAGAAGAACCCAATGTGCGGCGCGGTGGTGAAAGCGGCGTGCAGCGGGTCAGGGGCAGCGACGGGCAACTGTTGTATGCCAAGCGGCAGACCGGGCACATCTACCGCAGCTGGCTGCACCCCTTCGGTCGGCCGACTGTATTGCGCGAGCTGGATGCGCTGACCGGTCTGCACAAGATCGGCGTGCGGGTACCGCAGGTGGTGTTCTGCGGCGCTCAACGCGACCCCGTTCACAAGTGGCGTGCATTGCTGGTCACCAAATCCCTGGATGGCTTTGAGGAAATCGAACACTGGTATGCCGGCGGTGGCCGTGAGCGCCATGGCGAGGCCGTTCACGACCGGGTTCTGAAGGATCTGGCGGACAACCTGGCGCGCATGCACAAAGGACGCTGGCAGCACAGCTGCATCTACATCAAGCATGTTTTCGTGCGTGTCAGCGGAGAAGGCGAGGCGGCTACGGTCGAGATTGCATTGATCGATCTGGAGAAATGCCGGCAGCGCCTGACCGCTCGTCAGGCTGGCGCCCATGACATGAAGCAACTGCGTCGCCATTCGTCGTTCAGCTCGGCGGACTGGCAGAAACTCGTCTATTTTTATGAGACGGCGTTTGGCAGCGCTATCAAGGGTTTATAGCGATGAAACTCGAAATTGCACGAGGTTTGTTTCTCATAGGAGCCTTGGCAGTTGCTTCAATCGCGGTGGCGGCTTGGGAGCAGCCCCGCTCGCAGGTCCTCAGTTCAGTGGGCGGCGACGCTCACTGTCCAATGCCACGGGTTGCCAAGGCAAGCGTGGCCTCCCAGCCTGACCATGACTTGTTGCTGTTCATGTTCGGACTATCACAGGGAATGAGGCCGCAAAGTTGACTGGATTGAAGCCAAAATAAAAGGCCTCGCGTATGCGGGGCCTTTTGTTTTGTAAGCACGTTCAAAAGATCGCAGCCTTTGGCAGCTCCTACATGGGGACCGCGTAAACCTGCCGGAGGCTTTGGCCGCGATCGGACGATCTTTTGACTTTAGGGTTTGTCGGGTTTGGCCAGCAATGTGTACACGCATGGCAACACAAACAGCGTAAACAACGTCCCGATCGACATCCCTGTGGCAATCACCGTACCGATATCGAACCGGCTCACCGCGCCCGCGCCCGTGGCAATGATCAGCGGCACCATGCCGAACACCATCGCCGCCGTGGTCATCAGCACCGGTCGCAAGCGAATCGCCGCCGCTTCTTCCACCGCTTCGCGAGGCGACAGGCCCTTTTCCTTGCGCAGCTGGTTGGCAAATTCGACGATCAGGATCCCGTGCTTGCTGATCAGCCCGATGAGCGTCACCAACCCCACCTGGGTATAGATGTTCATGCTCGACCAGCCCAGGAACAGCGGGATCAACGCCCCGCAAATCGACAGCGGCACCGTCACCAGAATCACCAGCGGATCGCGGAAACTCTCGAACTGGGCGGCCAGCACCAGGAAGATAATCGCCAGGGCCAGGGCAAAGGTTACCCACAGCGCGCTGCCTTCCTGGATGAATTGCCTTGAGGCGCCGGCGTAATCCACGGAGAACCCTGCCGGCGCTTCTTCCAGGGCGATCTGGCGCACGGTGTCGAGGGCTTCACCCATGCTCACCAATGGCACCCCGGACAGGATCGCCGAGTTGAGTTGCTGGAACTGGTTGAGTTGCCGCGGACGCGCGCGGTCAGTGATGGTGATCAGGGTCGACAGGGCCAGGAGCTCACCCTTGGTGTTCCTGACGTAGTAGTTGTTCAGCCAGTCGGGGTTGTCGCGGAAGGGACGCTCGACCTGGGCGATCACCTTGTAGCTGCGGCCTTCGATGGTGAAGCGGTTGATCTCCGCTTCGCCGAGCATGGTCGCCAGCGTGCCACCCAGGTCCTGCATCGACACGCCCATCTGCGCCGCTTTTGCCCGATCGATATCCACCACCACTTCAGGTTTGTCGAACGCCAGGTCGACGTCGACGAAAGCAAACTTGCCTGACTCCATGGCTCGCTTCTTCACCCTGTCCATGACTTGCAGCAGTGACTCATAGTCGTCGGCAGAGTTGATCACGAACTGGAAGGGCAGGCCCTCGCCCGTACCCGGCAGGGAGGGCAGGTTGAAGCCGAACACCTGCAAGCCGGAAATATTCCCCAGCCTGGCCTGGACCTCCGGCAGGATTTCCATCTGGGTGCGGCTGCGCTCATTCCATGGCTTTAGCAGGAAACCGCCAATCCCCGATTGCACGCCGCTGAAACCATTGATCTGGAACGAGGAGTAGTATTCCGGGAACTCCTTGAAGATCTGGATGAACTCGTCGGTGTAGGCGTTGAGGTAATTGAGGTTGGTCGGCTGCGGCGCGTTGGCCAGCATGAAGATAATGCCCTGGTCTTCGTCGGGGGCCAGCTCGGACTTGGTGAACTTGAGCAATACCGGAATCAGGCACAACACGATGACCGCGAACACCAGCACCACAGGCCGGGTGTTCAGGGTGCCGTGCAACATTTTCTGATAACGGCGCTTGATGGTTTCGAAAGCCCGGTCCAGGCGACGGGCAAATCCACTGGGATTTTCATCGTGACGCAGCAAAAAAGCGCACATCATCGGCGATAGGGTCAGCGCGACGATACCCGAGATAACCACCGCGCCGGCCAGTGTGAGGGCAAACTCCTTGAACAACGCCCCGGTCAGTCCGGTGAGGAAGCCGATGGGCGCATAGACCGCCGCCAGGGTGATGGTCATGGAAACCACCGGCATGGCGATTTCCCTGGCGCCCTCAAGGGCGGCATCCATGGGCGTCTTGCCTTCCTCGATATGACGGTGGATGTTTTCCACCACCACGATGGCATCGTCCACCACCAGGCCGATCGCCAGGACCATGGCCAGCAGGGTCAGCAGGTTGATCGAGTAACCCATCATCTGCATGAAGAACATTACGCCAATCATCGACAGCGGGATGGTCACCACCGGGATCACCACCGAGCGCAGCGCACCCAGGAACAGGAATACGACGACGATGACGATGAGTACGGCTTCGAAAAGCGTCTTGACCACCTCGTCAATCGAGGCCTGGATGAACAAGGTCGCATCATAGGCGATCTCACCCTTGAGGTTCGGCGGCAGTTGAGCCTCCAGGTCCGGCATGATCTTGCGTACTTCCTTGATCACGTCCAGCGGGTTGGCGCCCGGCGTGGCCTTGATGCCGATGTACACCGACGGGGTGCCCCCGAAGGAACTGATGGTGTCGTAGTTCTCCGCGCCCATCTCCACCCGGGCGACATCGCTGAGCAGCACGCGGCTGTCGCCGTCGATCTTCAACGGAATCGCGGCGAAGGCTTCAGCAGACTTGAGCTCGGTGTTGGCGTTGATGCTGGTGACTACATACTCGCCTTTCACTTCACCGGCGGCGGAGAGAAAGTTGTATTGCCGAACCGCGTTGGTCACGTCGCTGGCGGTCAGGCCAAAGCCGGCCAGCTTCACCGGGTCCAGCCACAGGCGCATGGCGAACACCTGGTTGCCGAGAATCTCGGCTTCGGCCATGCCGGGCAGGGTGGCCAGCTTCGGCTGGATCACCCGCGACAGGTAGTCGG
The DNA here is from genome assembly GCF_022496665.1 of Pseudomonas sp. TMW22090. Taxonomy (NCBI): domain Bacteria; kingdom Pseudomonadati; phylum Pseudomonadota; class Gammaproteobacteria; order Pseudomonadales; family Pseudomonadaceae; genus Pseudomonas; species Pseudomonas sp. TMW22090. The sequence continues at coordinate 208,931 of NZ_SCFH01000006.1, read as the reverse complement.
TGATCTGCGGGTTGTTCAGTTCCGTGCTGAAGAAGCTGATGTACATCAAGGCCGAAGCGTCGGCGGCCTCCTTGCTCAGCACCGGGTCTTCAGCGTCCTGGGGCAGCTGGTTCTTGACCTCGTTGGCCTTGGCCAGCAGTTCGGTGAACAGGCGGTCGCTGTTGGCGCCGATGCGCGCATAAATCGAGATGACCGAGAAGTTCTGGCGACTGACCGAGGTCATGTAGTCAATGCCTTCGGCGCTGGCCAGGCTTTGTTGCATCGGCTGGGTGATGTAGCCCTGGATAGTTTCGGCGTTCGCCCCGGGGTAGGCGGTGGTCACCGTGATCAGTGCGTTTTCCATCTGCGGGTACTGGCGCAGGGGCAGTTTGCTCCAGGCCTGGAAGCCCAGCAGCACAATCAACAGGCTGACCACGGTGGCGAGCACCGGGCGGCGGATGAACGGGTCGGTAAAAGCCATGGGGATTCCTTGATCAGTCCGCGCGCGGCGGGCTGTTCTGCTCGGCTAAAGTCTTGTCGTCGCTGATTGCGATGGGTGCGCCGTTGTCCAGTTTGATCTGGCCGGCGGTGACCACTTTTTCACCCTTTTGCACACCTTTGTTAATCATCACCAGCCCGTCGCGGCGCTCGCCGGTTTCGATGAAACGCCGTTCGGCGATGAGGATCGGCTGATCCTTGTCGTCTTTCTCGACTGTGCCGTCTTCGGCTTTTTTCTGCGCCACCACGTACAGCGAGTTGCCGTAGAGGGTATAGGTGATAGCACTCTCCGGCACGACGATGCGCAGCTGCGGATCCGGCAGCAGGACCTGCAGGCTGGCGAACATGCCTGGCAGCAGCTTGCCCTCGGGGTTGGCCAGGGTGGCGCGCACTTGCACGTTACGGGTGGTGTTCTCGACTTTCGGGTTGATCGCGCTGATGGTGCCGGGGAACGTCTGGGCCGGGTAGGCGGAAACCACGATCTGCACCGCCTGGCCCACCGCGATTTTCGGTACCGATTGCTCAGGCAGGAAAAAATCGACGTACAGGCTGGTGAGATCCTGCAACGTGGCGATCACCGTGCCGCTGGCCACATAGTCGCCAACGTCCACCTGGCGGATGCCGATGGTGCCGCTGAAGGGCGCAAGAATGCGCTTCTTTGCCAGTGAAGCCTTGAGCTGATTGACCGTGGCCTTGTTCTTCTTGAACACGGCTGAGAGCCTGTCGAACTCGCCTTTGGAGATGGCCTGGCTGCCCACCAGCTGGCTGCCGCGGTTGTAGTCGACCTGGGCCAGCCCGAGGTCAGCCTGGGCGGTTTCCAGCAGTGCGCTTTCGACGGCGCTGTCGAGTTGCACAATCGGCTGGCCGGCCTTGACCTTCTGTCCAGACTCAAACTGCACCTCGGTGACGGTGCCGGCGATTTCCAGGCTCAGGTCTACGCCCTGCAGCGCCTTGAGGGTGCCAACGGTAGGCAGGCGGGCTTGCCAGGGCTGCTCGGTGGCGGTGGCCACGGCGACGCTGGTCGGCGGCTTTGGCGCAGAGAAGCCTTGGATCATCGTGTAGATGGAGAAGGCCTTGTAGGCGGCCAGGACCAACACGATCAACAGCACAACACCCAACATGATCAGCATGCGACGGCGCAGCATATTTCCACTTCCTTGGAGAAAATCAGGGCATACAGACCGGCACATTACTCCGAGTGGCGGGGGGATTCCAACTGATAGAACTTACAGGGGGACGGCTTTCGACGGGCGTTGGCCTGAAAAGATCGCAGCCTTCGGCAGCCCCTGCAGGTTGAGCGCATTCCAGTGCAGGGGTGCCGAAGGCTGCGATCTTTTGGCGCTATTACGTCATCAGGTGCAGATGGTTATCCCAGAGCCCTGCAGGCAGTTCCAGGGGTTTTGCCAGCAGGTCCGCCTGGCGGCAATCGTAGTACCGGCAGCGGCCCTGGCCCGAGGTCACGACAAAACCATCAGCCACCGCACCGACCCCGGCGCAATCGGGAAGCGGCGCATCCAGGCGCACTTCGCCGCTGTCCAGGTCCCAGATGAAAAAGCGGTTGCCCCGTGGCGCAGTCAGCGCCACCAGGCGCAAGTCACTGTGAACCGCCACGCTTGCGGTGTAATGACCCATCGCCTGCAACTGGTGTTCAGGCACAGGGAACGCCACGAATGGCTGGCCGGGCCGCTTGATCGCCAACAACTCCGAGGATTCGTGGGACGGCCCCATGAATTGCTGGCCGGCGACGATGGTGCCGTCGTTGGCGATGCCCAGGTGTCGCACACTGTTCATCTGCTGGGCGAGGGTTTCCTTGCTCAGCAGGGTCCCGTCGCGTTTCATCAGCACCAGGCTCGGCTCCATGGCGTTCAGATTCATTTCGACCCGGCTCTCGGCCTCGGTACGAATGCCGCCGTTGGCCACCACCAGGGTCTCGCCATCGGGTATCCATGACACTTGGTGCGGACCGATACCGTGGGTGGAGATCTCGCCGCTGTGGACCAGACGCCGGCCCTCGAAACGGTACACCCCGAGCAGGCCTCGACCGGGATCGGAGGTATCGTTTTCGGTGGCGTACAGCCATTCGCCGCTGCTGTGGATCACGGCGTGGCCGTAGAAGTGCCGGTTGGGCAGCGAGGTCACGGTTTGCAGCACAGTGCCGTCGCGCAGGTCGATCAGGTAACTCTCGGTACCTGGGCGACGGGCCACGAACAAGGCCATCGGCTCTGTTGGATGATTGATGATGTCATGGCAACGCTGGCCAACCTGCGTGGCGAACACCTGAGTGCCGTCCAGACGATACCCGACCGCATAGTGCTTGCCATCGGTGTCGTCCCGCGCCGAGAGCAGCAGAGGGCTCTTGTCCTTTTGCTTGAACAGCGTCCAGCCGCCCAGTGTCACTGCTCCCAGCAGCAAGCTACCTAAAGTCAGAGCCTGACGTCGCAGCATCGCAGTCGCCCTCATCAGTCACCGTCGTTGGCGTTGAAGCCCAGTTGGATGCCCAGCGCCTTGGCCAGCTCGCCTTCGTGCAGGCGATGGACAACGTTGAGACTGTCATAGATATCGTTGAGTTGCTGGCGACCGGCGTCGTCACCGAGCATTTCGGCCAACGTGCGCTGATTGCTGGCGAACAGTTTCAGGGATGCAGCGTAAGCGGCGTCGATCTTGTCGGCCAGGGGTTTCTGCTCGCTCGGCAACAGGCCGCGCAGGCCTTTGTTGTCGACACCTTCCCAAACGGTCTTGGCGGCGGCAAGGCTGGCTTCCAGGCCGCTCAGGGAGGAATGGCTGCGCCATGCATCGGCCTGGAACGGTTGTGGCACGCCCTTGCTCTGGCGGCCCATCGGCGTGCCGAGTTTTTTCTTCAGGCTGTCGAGGGCGGTCACCTGTACTCGCAGCAGATCGGCGATGGCCTCATGGGAGTCGGCGTAGCGCTGGTTGGGGAACTTGCTCATCTGCGCGAGCATGCCGTCGGTGTTGTTCCAGCTTTTGAGAATGTCTTCGGCCAGCAGTTTCTGATGTTCGCCGATCGCCTTGAGCAATGGGCAGTATTTGGCTTTCTGCGCATCGTTGGCAACGTCAGGCTTGCTGTCGAACAGGATGTATTCGTAGGCCGACAGTCCTTGCACCACAACACTCGACTTGGCGAGGGTAGCAGCGTCGATCTGCGGCTGCGCGGTGACCAGTTGCTCGACCTGACGACCGACCAGGTTTTTCTTGTCCGGCCAGAACTGCACGGACCAGGCACGATTGCCCTCGGCCAGGGGGCCGATCAGCAGCGGTTGCAACTCGGCCCAGGCCTTTTGCGCATGCAGGAAGTCCTTGCGTGCCGTGTCGAGATTTTCCTTGCCTTCGCAGTAGGCGAGGGCACTGACAGCCAATTGGCGATCGGCTTCCACCCAGCGGGTATACGTAGGCAGGATCACCGATTTGGCGATTGCCGCCGACGTGACGGCCTGTGGGTCCTGCGGGGAGCAGGCGCCGAGGGCGAGGGCGGCAAGGCTGGTGAACAATAATTTGGGACGGAACATGTAAGGCTCCCGCTGAGTGAACGCTTATTAAAGGGAATTCAGGAACGCCAGCAACGCAGCGCGCTGCTCGGCGTTGAAAGACAACACCTGTTGCTGCGCCGCCTTGGCTTCGCCGCCATGCCAGAGCACGGCTTCGAGCAGACTGCGGGCGCGGCCGTCATGCAAAAACTGGGTATGGCCACTGACCGCCTGCGTGAGGCCGATGCCCCACAACGGCGGGGTGCGCCATTGGCGGCCACTGGCCTGGAATTCGGTACGGTTGTCGGCAAGGCCTTCGCCCATGTCATGTAGCAGCAGGTCGCTGTAGGGGCGGATCATCTGATTGGCCAGTTCAGGTTCTGCGGCCGTCGCTGCGGTGGTGTATTTGGGGGTGTGGCAGGACTGGCACCCGGCCTGGAAAAACAGGCTCTTGCCCGCCAGCACCTCGGGCGCGCTGACATCGCGACGGGCTGGGACAGCCAGGTTGCGGCTGTAGAACAGCACCAGGCGCAGGATGTTGTCGCTGACTTCCGGCTCGCCATCGGGGCCATTACCGTTGGGCGCCTGCCTGCACGCGGTTTGCGCGTCGGTGCAGTCATCGATGGGCCTTAGGCTGGTTGTGAGGCCCATGTCACCGGAAAACGCGTGGACGTTCTGCTGATTCAGATTCGGTTGCCCGGCTTTCCAGCCAAATCGACCCAGAACGGCTTTTTGCTGCACGTCGTCCCAAACCCAATTGGGCTGTCCGCTGATGCCCCGGTTCTCCTTGGCCTGCGCTTGGGCGTTGGCCAGGATGGCGGCTTCAGGGATGGCTTCGAGCAGACCCAAGCCGATCATCGGCGGAGCGACCCGTGCCGAGAAACGCGTGTCGGGGTGCATCGGGCCGTAGCCGAGCTGGCTGATCTGCAAGCTGGGTTTGCGCAGCTCGATTTCAGTGCCGTCCTTGAAACGCACAGGCACTGGGGTGTAATCGACTCGCACCTTGCCTTCAGGAACCACGCCCGGTACTGACATGTCCTGCAATTGACCGCCGTAGACGGGCTCCGGCACCACGCCGAGCTGCTCAATGACCTTGGCATAAGCCGGCGCATCCGGGATCGACAGGCGCACCAACATTGAAACGGCATTGGCCGCACCCGGCGTGGGCGGGTGGCCGCGACCGTCCTTGATGTGGCAGTTCTGGCAGGCGTTAGTGTTGAACACAGGCCCCAAGCCGTCGCGTGCGGTGGTGGTCGAAGGGGCGATCACCCAGGGGTTGCGGAAGAAGCTGTTGCCGACGCTGAAGTCCACGCGCCGTGAGGGCGCAAGGTTGGCGGAGGGCAGGGAAAAGGCATTCTGATCTGTCTTGCGCACAGTCGCGCTGCCACCGGAACGGGCTTCACCGGGTTCGGCCTTGGTAAAACGCGGGGCGTCATCGCAGGCACTCAGGCACAGGGCCAGAAACAGTGCGGATAAGCGAAGAGGCAGCGAGAGCATCAGACATCCTGCAGAACGAGCAAAACACGGGCGCAAAGTCTAACAGGGCGGTGAAGATTGAATAAGAGGAATTATCGTTTGGTTGATGTGACGCAGGAAAAGATCGCAGCCTTCGGCAGTTCCTGCGGGTGTACGCCGATCAATGCAGGAGCTGCCGAAGGCTGCGATCTTTTATGGACTGGCGCACAACATGAAGCGAAAACAAAAAAGGCGACCCTAAAGGTCGCCTTTTGATCCAGCCAGCGTTGATCAGAACTCGTGATCAGCGTTGTCCGGGTTCAGGTCGCTGATGCCCAGCTTGCCAGCAGCGGCTTCGATCGAACCGGTCTGCTTGACCAGCGAAGCAATGGCGTCGCGAACGATCTGGTTGCCGGCGGTGTTGCCGGCCGCGATCAACTGGTCGTAGTGCTCACCCTTGTTGGCGTGGTCGACAATGACCTGCATCTTGGCTTCAGTGGCTTCCAGGTCAGCTTTCAACGCGCTGTCGGCAGCCGGATCAGCCTTGGCCACCAGGGACGACAGGCTCGCGCCGGTCATCTTGGTACCGTCGACGCGGGTGTATTCGCCCAGGTATACGTTACGGATGCCTTTGGCGTCGTAGAACTGCGAGTTGTGGGTGTTATCGCTGAAGCAATCGTGCTCGTCTTCAGGGGAGTTGGCTTCCAGGGAAACCTTCATGCGCTCGCCCGCCAGTTCGCCCAGGGACAGGGAACCCATGCCGAACAGCATTTTGCGCAGGCCGGTTTCACCAGGCTCGGCTTCCAGCGTCGCGCGGTAGTTGTCGGCCACGTTCGGCTTCCAGTTGCCGACCATTTCTTCCAGGTCGCTGACCAGCAGTTGGGTCACGGACTTGAGGTAGGCGCGACGACGATCGTTGTGACCACCGGTGGCGCCAGTGCCTTCGAGGTAGTCGGAAGCCGGACGGTTGCCAGCGCCAGGGCCGGTGCCGTTCAGGTCCTGGCCCCACAACAGGAATTCGATGGCGTGGTAGCCAGTGGCGACGTTGGCCTCGGAACCGCCCAACTCATTGAGGCTGGCGAGTTTTTCCGGGGTGATGTCCTTGACGTCGATCTTGTCTTCGCCGACCTGAACTTCAGTGTTGGCAATGATGTTGGCCGTCGCGCCCGGGTTGCCCAGTGCGTGCTCGTAGGACTTGTCGACATAGTCGATCAGGCCTTCGTCGAGTGGCCAGGCGTTCACCTGACCTTCCCAGTCGTCGATGATGGTGTTGCCGAAGCGGAATACTTCGCTCTGCAGGTAAGGTACGCGAGCAGCAACCCAGGCAGCTTTGGCCGCTTTCAGGGTGTCGGCGTTCGGCTTGGCGAGGAAGGCGTCGACAGCACTCTGCAGGGTTTTCGCGGTGGATTCGGCATCGCTGTAGACGGCGAAGACGATGTCGGCGTAATGCGCGACAACGGCTTTGGCGGCGGCTTCGTCGACCTTGCCGGCAGCAGCAGGCGCCGGCGCAGCGGCCGGGGCTGTGGTAGTGGCGGCTGGAGTCGGCGCTGGAGCGGCAGCTTTGTCTTTGCCTTCGCCACAACCGGCGAGGGAAATAGCGATGGCCAACAGACTGGCGGTAGCCAGAGGCATACGAATCATGGCGAACATCCTGCTTCGAGAAGGGGGTGGAATGGCGCAGCAAGCGCGCAAAACTGCGACATAATGCAAATCTTTCGCATTATCTGTAAAGGGTTGTGGCTGTAAATATTTCTTGTTCACCCACCTACAGGATCACAGCATTGCTGCGCTGCGCCTGCTTGAGGTAGGCGCTCAACTCTCGCGCCGGCAATGGCTTGCTGTAGAAATAGCCCTGCCCCTCGTGGCAACCCTCGGAGATGATGTAGGCCTCCTGCTCTGCCGTTTCCACGCCCTCGGCAATCACCTGCATGCCCAGGCTTTTGCCCAGCTGGATGATCGCCCGGACGATCGTGGCATCGTCGTCATCGTCCAGCAGGTCCTGGACGAAGCTCTTGTCGATCTTGATCTTGTCCAGCGGCAGGCTCTTGAGGTAACTGAGCGACGAGTACCCGGTACCGAAGTCATCGATCGCAATCAAGGCGCCGGAGCGACGCAGGCTCAGCAGGTGCTGGGCGGCGGTGCTGATGTCTTCCATCAGGCCGGTTTCCGTGACTTCCAGTTCCAGGCTGCGCGGTGGCAGGCGATACATCTGCAGCAGGTTGTTGACCACCCTTGGCAGTTCGGCGTGGTGCAGTTGCACGGTGGACAGGTTGACCGCCATGCGCAGGTCGATGAAGCCTTGGTCATGCCAGTCGCGTAGTTGCTTGCAGGCTTGATCCAGTACCCACTCGCCGATGGCGATAATGGTGCCGTTCTGCTCTGCCAGCGGGATGAACAGGTCTGGCGGGACCAGCCCGTGCTCGGGATGCTGCCAGCGAATCAACGCCTCGACACCCACCACGCGGTTTTCCCGGTAGCTGATCTGGGGTTGGTAAACCAGATAGAACTGGTCGCGGGCCAGGGCATCGCGCAGGTCTTTCTCCAACTCGCGACGGCGGCGCATCTCGGTGTCGACACTGGCGATGTAAAACTGGTAGCGGTTGCGCGAGCGGGTCTTGGCCAGGGTCATGGTCTGCTCGGCTTTCTGCAGCAGCTTTTCAGTACTGTCGCCATCCTCGGGAAACAGGGTGATGCCGATGGTCGCGCGCAGGCGAATTTCCTGATGATCAAGAGCAAACGCGGCTTCGAGATCGTCGAGAATGCTCTGGGCCAGTTCCGCCGCTTCATAGGGCTGTTCGATGTCGGCCTGGACCAGGGCGAACTGGTCGCCGCCGAGACGGGCCAGTGCGCCAAGGCGTCCGCTGTGGGCCCGCAGGCGATCGGCAAGGGCCAGCAACAGTTGGTCGCCGGTCTGGTAGCTGAACTGTTCGTTGATACCCTTGAAGTCATCGAGGCCCACGCACAGCACCGCCACCCGGCGCTGCAACTTGCCGGCGTCCACCAGGATCTTGTCCAATTGATGCTGCAGCTGCTGGCGGTTTGGCAGGCCGGTCAGGAAATCGTACTGCGACATGCGCAGCAGGCTGTTTTCCGCTTCGTGGCGCAGGTGCGTGTTGCGCTCGATGGACTCCAGCAACTGGTTGGCGGTGTTGATCCAGATACCCAGTTCGTTCTTCTCGTGCCCCTTGAGCTGGGGAATCTTGTGTTCGCTGGGTCGGTCCGGGTTGATTTCAGTCAGGTGCTCGATGATCCGCGACAGTGGTTTGGTCAGCAGCCAGTGATACACCAGATACAACACCAGGCCCATGGCCAGTGCCCGCAGGACCCCGGAGATGAAGATGATCACCGAGCTGACGATAAACCCCTGGCCATAGGTGGCGGTGTCGAGGGTGATACTCAGGTCGCCGTAATATTCGCTGTACGGGCCGCGTCCCACCAGTTGCGTGGTGAAGGTGCGTTCCTTGCCAAGAATCAGGTCAGTCAGCCAACGGCTCTCGGAATGCTGCAGGTCGCGGGATTTCTGCGCGAGCATCGCCTCGTTGGGATGGCCGATGGAGGCCTGGCGCACGGCGTCGTCCTGAAAAAGACCTTCGATGACCTGCATGCCCATCTCGCGGTCCAGGCTGTAGACGGCCTGGGTGGAGGGGTCACGAAACATGTCGAGGATGCGCTCGGCATCGTTGGCCACGGCCTGGCGTGTCTTATAGGCATCGAAGACGATCTGCGCGCAGCTCAAGACCACGCCGACGATCAATGCCGACAGGAGCACGACCCGGAGCAACTTCACCGACAAGCTGTTCTTGAGTTCCAGCTTCAAAAGGCTATTCCTTGTTCCGTGCGGGTAGCATCAAGTTGCCATGAGTATTGGCAATCCCGTGATGGCAGTCAAAGGGACATTCATCCGCGGGAGATTTTGCCTGCTGCCTGGCGAAAATACAGTTGCCTGAGGTTTTCTGCTGATCAGCACTGTGTCGTCAGGCGGGCCCTGGAACTTGAGGGTGGCTGGATGATTTTTTCCTCGGGTTGATGTTAGGCCGGTCTTTTGCGCCCCCATAAAAAACCCGGCCGAAGCCGGGTTTTTTATGGGGTGTCGATCTTAAGCGGTGAAGGTTTTGCCTTCGAACTGCTCAGCCACGAATTTCCAGTTGACCAGGTTCCAGAACGCTTCGACGTATTTCGGACGAACGTTGCGGTAGTCAATGTAGTAAGCATGTTCCCAGACGTCGCAGGTCAGCAGCGGGGTATCGCCATTGGTCAGCGGGTTGCCGGCGCCGATGGTGCTGGCCAGGGCCAGGGAACCGTCAGCCTTTTTCACCAGCCAGCCCCAACCGGAACCGAAGGTGCCGATGGACGTCTTGCTGAACTCTTCCTTGAACTTGTCGAACGAACCGAACGAAGCGTTGATGGCTTCAGCCAGGGCGCCGGTTGGTTGACCGCCGGCGTTTGGCGCCAGGCAGTTCCAGTAGAAAGTGTGGTTCCAGACCTGAGCGGCGTTGTTGAAGATACCGCCCGAGGAAGACTTGACGATTTCTTCCAGGGTCTTGCCTTCGAACTCGGTGCCTGGCACCAGGTTGTTCAGGTTCACGACGTAGGTGTTGTGGTGCTTGTCGTGGTGGTATTCCAGTGTTTCCTTGGAAATGTGCGGCTGCAGGGCATCGTGTGCGTAAGGCAGCGGCGGCAATTCGAAAGCCATGATGATTCTCCTAATCAGGTCAGTTGCGGTGAGCGCAAGGCCGATCACGGGCGGCCAGACAAGCGCCGGGGAGTTTGTACTCTTTGCGGCGCATCGGACCGGATCATAGCACCGGGGGTGCGGCATAACCACGCAACAACTGTGTGGAATAGAGGTTCCAGAGCCTTTTGGAATAAATCAGGCGCTGGTGATGAGTTGCACCGCTACCGTGAACATCATCACCGCCACCAGCAGGTCGAGGATCCGCCAGGTACTCGGCCGGGCCAGCCACGGCGCCAGCCATGCGGCGCCCAGTGCCAGAGTGAAAAACCACAGCAATGACGCGCTCGCTGCGCCCACTACGTAAGCGCCCGGTTCGGTCTGCTGCGCGCCGAGCGAGCCGATCAGCAGGACGGTGTCCAGGTAGACATGCGGGTTGAGCAAGGTCACGGCCAACGCGCTGAGCATGACCGCCCGCAGCGAACGCACGGTCTGGCCCTCGCCCTGTTGCAGGCTCTGTTTTGAACAGGCCCGGCGCAGCGCCAGGCTGCCATACCAAAGCAGGAATATTGCGCCACCCCAACGGGCTACCGCGAGCAAGGTCGGGTTGTGCGCCAATACCGTCGCCAGGCCAAACACTCCGGCGGCGACCAGCAATGCATCACACACCACGCACAATGCAGCGACCGGCAGGTGGTGTTCACGCCGCAGGCTCTGGGCCAGCACAAACGCATTCTGGGTGCCGATCGCCATGATCAGCCCTGCGGCCACTAACAGGCCGTTGACATAGCTTTGCCACATTGAGGGTTACTCCGCATTAGCTGCCAGGTCCCGCAACACGGCCATGGCGCGCTCTGCATCGGCCTGGCCGACGAATAGATGGTCGTGGTAGTAACCTGCGATCACATTGCAACTGATTCCGGCCTGTCCCAGTGCGGTTGCGAAGGCCGCTGTCAGGCCGACGGCCTGCAGCGCCGAATGCACGTTCAGGGTGATCCAGGCGGCGACGTAGTCAAAGTGCAGGCCGGCTTTTTCGGCGTGGCGACGCTCCAGGATCACCGTCAGCCCTTCTTGCTCGCGAAAGCTGCCGATCAACTCGAGACCTGCCGGCAGCTGGCTGTCGTGAAGGGTACAGAAGACGTATTCGCCGGCGTTGAGTTGCGGGCTCATGCTGCGCAGCAGGGTTACCAATGAAGTTTCGCCAGCCATGTGGGTGATCCTTGTCGAAGAGTTCTTGCTGGCCATTCTCCCCGTGGAAGCGGTATAAGAAAAACCAATCTTGCTGATCGCTCATTAGGAAAACTGATGTTCGACTATAAATTACTGTCCGCCTTGGCAGCCGTGGTTGAGCAGGCCGGCTTCGAACGCGCCGCACAAGTGCTGGGTCTGTCGCAATCGGCGATTTCCCAGCGCATCAAATTGCTCGAAGCCCGGGTCGGCCAGCCGGTTCTGGTGCGGGTCACGCCGCCGTCGCCTACCGAGATCGGACGGCGCCTGCTGAACCATGTGCAGCAGGTGCGGCTGCTGGAGCGCGACTTGCAGACCCTGGTGCCGGCGCTGGACGAAGAAGGCCTGCCGGAGCGTCTGCGCATCGCCCTCAATGCCGACAGCCTGGCCACCTGGTGGGCCGCCGCCGTCAGCGATTTCTGCGCCGAGCAACACCTGCTGCTGGACCTGGTGGTTGAAGACCAGACGGTTGGCCTCAAGCGCATGCGCGCCGGCGAAGTGGCCGCGTGTATCTGCGCCAGTGAGCGCCCGGTGGCGGGCGCGCGCAGCGTGTTGTTGGGGGCGATGCGCTATCGGGCCCTGGCCAGTCCCGCGTTCATTGCTCGGCATTTCCCGCACGGGGTGCGCGCTGATCAGTTGGCGAAGACCCCGGCGCTGGTATTTGGGCCGGACGATTTCCTGCAGCATCGCTACCTGGCTTCCTTGGGTGTCGATGGCGGTTTCGAACACCATTTGTGCCCGTCCTCCGAAGGTTTTATCCGCCTGACCGAAGCCGGACTTGGCTGGGGCCTGGTGCCTGAACTGCAGGTGCGCGAGCAGCTGGAACGCGGTGTGTTGCTCGAGCTGTTGCCAGATAAGCCCATCGATGTGCCGCTGTACTGGCATCATTGGCGCAATGGCGGGCAGTTGCTGGGGTTACTGACCGAACAATTGGTGCGTTCATCCAGGCAATGGCTGGTGCCGTTGGACTGACGGGCAGCGTCAAGGCTTACGCATTACGCAAAATGAAACACATCGGAGCACTACATGAAGATTCTGGTCACCGGCGCAAGCGGCTTCATTGGCGGGCGCTTTGCGCGTTTCGCCCTGGAGCAGGGCCTGGACGTACGGGTCAATGGTCGCCGGGCCGAAAGCGTCGAACACCTGGTGCGCCGTGGCGCCGAGTTTATCCAGGGTGATCTCGGCGACCCGCTGCTGGCCCGCGACCTGTGCGTGGATGTCGACGCTGTGGTCCATTGCGCCGGTGCCGTGGGGTTGTGGGGCCGTTATCAAGATTTCCACCAGGGCAATGTCCAGGTCACCGAGAACGTGGTCGAAGCCTGCCTGAAGCAGCGGGTGCGGCGCCTGGTGCACCTGTCTTCGCCCTCGATCTATTTTGACGGCCGCGATCACCTTGGTCTGACCGAAGAGCAGGTGCCCAAGCGCTTCAAGCACCCCTACGCCGCGACCAAGTACCTGGCCGAGCAAAAAGTATTTGGCGCCCAGGAATTTGGTCTGGAGACCATCGCCCTGCGTCCGCGATTCGTCACCGGCGCCGGTGACATGAGTATTTTCCCGCGCCTGCTGAAAATGCAGCGCAAGGGGCGGTTGTCGATCATCGGCAACGGTTTGAACAAGGTGGATTTCACCAGCGTGCAAAACCTCAACGAAGCCTTGCTCAGCAGCTTGCTGGCCACGGGCTCGGCGTTGGGCAAGGCCTACAACATCAGCAATGGGACCCCGGTTCCGCTGTGGGATGTGGTCAATTACGTGATGCGCAGGATGGAAGTCCCGCAGGTCACCCGCTACCGTTCCTATGGGCTGGCCTACAGCGCCGCCGCCTTGAATGAAGGCGTATGCAAGCTCTGGCCGGGCCGCCCTGAACCAACCCTGTCGCGCCTGGGCATGCAGGTGATGACCCGGGATTTCACCCTGGACATCAGCCGCGCGCGGCATTATCTGGATTACGATCCAAAGGTCAGTCTCTGGACCGCCCTGGACGAGTTCTGCAGCTGGTGGAAGGCCCAGGACATCCGCTGACGGGCCCGTCACTGAACCGAGTTGGGGGTTCAAGGTCAATCGATGCGGTTGTGGGGGGGTATACTGCGCCGCATCAAGCCATCACCGCGTTCACAAAGGTTGACTCAATGTCCATGCGTAACGATGCCAACGACGACTTCGATGTACCGAGCCTGCGTGCCGACAGCCTCGACGACGATGATTTTGTGCCTGCCGCGCGTCATTCCGGGCACTCGCGCACGCCCCCGGTGGTCAAGGTCAAAGGCCCGAGCACCGGTCCTCTGTGGGCACTGGTCGGTGCATTGTGCATCGCCTTTGGCGGCCTTGCCTGGTGGAGCTTCCAGCAGATTTCGCTGATGGAGCAACAGCTGGTGGCGACCCAGGAAAGCTTTGCTCGCATCAGCGAGGAAGCGGCAGGGCGCCTGCAGGATATTTCCGGCAAGGTGGTCGCCAGCCAGACCAACGTTTCCAGTGACAGCGAAGCGTTGAAGCTGCAGATCAGGCAGCTGGAAAGCAAACTCCTGGATCAAGGCAAGCAGCAGCAGGGCGTTGTTGGCCAGACCACCGAACTGGACAAGCGCCTGGCGCAGATGACGGCGCAAACCGCCGAGCTCGACAAACGCCTGGCCGAGGCGAGCGCGCAAGCCACTGAACAGCAGAGCGCCAACACTCAGTTGCAGGCCCAGGTCAAAGCCCTGAGCAGCGAACTGGCAGCACTGAAAAGCGCCCCAGCCGATACCAGCAAGGTTGACGCCCAGCTCAAGAGCCTCGGTGCCGATATCGCTGCATTGAAGAAGCAGGGCAATCCAGGCGCGGCCATCGACCGCCTGGAACAGGACATGATCGTGCTCAAGGCCCAGCAGGATAATCGTCCACCCGCCAGCGCCAGTGGCAATACTGCCGAATTCGATGCGTTCCGCACTCAGGTCAGCCGCAACATCAACACTCTGCAGGCGCAGATCCAGAATCTGCAAAAGCAACTCAACGCCCGACCCTGAGGACGCCGTGCGCTCCTTGGCGGCTGTGCTCGTCTACGCTGCTTGAACACCAACAGGAATGAGGAACGCGCAATGGGGGTTTGGCATAAATTGATGTTACTGGGGGGGCTGCTGTTGTTAGGCCTTGGCCAGGCACAGGCGGCCGGCACGGAAAAAGACGACAGCCAGGCCGCCAAGGCTCTGCTGGAAAAGGCCTTGGCCTACTACCATGAGAATGGCGACAAGGCGTTTGCCGCATTCAGTCGCCAGGGTGAGTTTGTCGACAAGGACCGTTATGTGTTCGTGGTCGACACCAAGGGCGTCATGCTCGCCAGCGGCGGGCCTTCTTCGGCGTTGATCGGGCGGGATGTGTCGGATGTGCTCGGGCCGGATTTGCAGAAAGCCTTCAAGGATGCGTTGAAAGTGCCTGAGGGCAACGGCATTCAGCAGGCCGAATATCGCTGGCAGAACTGGTCCGACGGCAAGGTCGAGCGCAAGCACGTGTTCTACCAGCGTGTCGGCCAGCGCATTCTGGCAGTGGGCTATTACCTGCCTCGCGCGTCAGCGGAGCAGGCCATGGCGTTGCTGAACAAGGCGGCCGGCGATCTGGCCAAGGATGAGAAAGGCACCCTGACCGCGATCAATTCGCTCAAGGGCGGGTACCTGCAGGATGACCTGTATGTATTCGTGGTGGACCTGGACACCGGTCGTTACGTTGCCCATGGCACCAACCTGCGCTTGATCAACACCGACTTCAGCAAGATCAAGGATCCCGAAGGCAAGCCGGTGGGCGAGCCGATCCTGGCGTTGATTGCCAAACAGGATTATGGCGAATACGAATATCGCTGGAAGAACCCGGTGACTGGCAAGGTTGAGGCCAAGCATGCGTACCTGAAAAAGGTCGGGCATTTCCTGGTGGCTGTGGGTTATTACAGCCCATAAAATCAAAAGATCGCAGCCTTCGGCAGCTCCTGCGCAAGCTGCGATCTTTGCGTTAACGAACCTTGTCCTCGCGGCCCCGCAACATCATGTTCGGCATTGCAATCGCCGCCGCCAATCCCAGCAGTGACACCGCCGCACTGACCGTCAGCAAGTGCCGAAACGTCAGCAGCAACTCTGCCCGCAAGGCAGTTTGCGCATCCCCCGGCGCGGCGTTCAAACCGTCCAGCAGGACATTTCCCGAACCGCCTTCACCAATCAGCGTCGAGCTGCCCAGGTGGGCGAAGCTTGAATCCTGCAACAGCGCCAGCAGCAATGCCGACATCAAGGCTACCCCCACCGCGCCACCCAGGGAGCGGAACAAATTAGTCGTGCTGGTGGCCACGCCGATGTCCCTCTGTTCTACCGAATTTTGCGTCCCCACCAGCGAGGTCGGGAATTGCATGCCGCCCGCAATACCACTGAGCAACATGAACAGGCTGCTCCAGATCATCGCCTGGGGAGGGCTGAACGCCATGCCGAGAATTGATATCGGCATCAGCGCCGCGCCGGTCAGGATCATCGGTTTGTAGCGCCCGGTCACCGAGGTGCGACGACCGGCAAAATACGCGCCTATCGGCAGCCCCATGGCCAGCGGTAACAGGTGCAGGGCGGCACTGTCGGCGCCTGCACCGGTGACGCTCTGAAAGCGCAGGGGCATCAGGACGATCAGCGAGATCGCCTGGAAGCTGGTGAAGAAAATCGTGCACCAGCAGAGCAGGGCATTGCGGTTGGCAAACAGGTGCATCGGCAGCAACGGTTCCCGCGCCCGGCGTTCGTGCCAGACGAACAGCCCCAGTATCACGACCGCACACGTGAGCAGCCCCATGACTTCGAGGCTGTTCCAGGCATGGCCCTGGCCGACTTCGGTAATGCCGAGCAGCAAGGCCGTCAGGCCGATAATCATCAGCACGGTGCCGACGTAATCGATCACCGGTTTGCGCTGCGGCACCGGCAGACCGACCAGGGTGCGATGGGCGACCACCAAGGCGCCCACTCCCAGTGGCAGATTGATCAGGAACACCCAGCGCCACGACAGGTACTCGGTCATGTAGCCACCCAGCACCGGTCCGGCGACACTCGCCACCGCGTACATGCTGCTGAAATACCCCTGGTAGCGACCGCGTTCGCGCGGCGGCACGATGTCGCCGATGATCGCCTGGCTGACCGAAATCATCCCCCCGGCACCAATGCCCTGGAGAATTCGCGCCAGGACCAACTGCTCCATGCTCTGGGCCATCCCGCAGAACAGCGAAGCCAGCGTAAACAGCCCCATGCCGAACAGCATCAACTTGCGGCGCCCGTACAGGTCGCCGAGCTTGCCGTAGATCGGTACGGCCACCGTCATGGCCACCATGTACCCGGAAATCACCCAGGCCAGCAGGCTGACATCCTTGAATTGTGCGGAGATGGCCGGCATCGAGACTGCCACGATGGTCTGGTCCAGCGCGCCAAGGAAGATCGCCAGCATCAGGGCAATCAGCACGCTGCGAATCGCCGGTTTCGGCGCGTCGGGCTGGGTGAGGTGGGTCACGGTAAAACCTGCGGCAATGGATGATCCGCAGGCAAGAGGCGAGCGGCAATGCTCGCCAGTGTAAGTCGATAGCAGGCTATTCGATAGGCTCGTAGGGAAGGCCGACGTAATTTTCTGCAATGGTCTTGCGACCGGCTTCGGAGTCGACGAAGTACGCCAGCTCTGATTCGGCGATGCGCTGGCTGAAACCGTCGTGGTCGTCGAAGCGGTGCAGCATCGACGTCATCCACCAGGAAAAACGCTCGGCCTTCCAGACCCGTCGCAGGCAAATTTGCGAGTACCTCTCCAACAGATCGAGGCGGTCTTCGCGGTACACCTTCAGCAGAATATCAAACAGCGTACTGACATCGCTGGCCGCCAGGTTCAGGCCTTTGGCTCCTGTGGGTGGGACGATGTGCGCGGCGTCACCGACCAGGAACAGTCGCCCGTACTGCATCGGCTCGACCACAAAACTGCGCAGTGGCGCGATGCTTTTCTCAATGGACGGCCCGGTGACCAGCGTTTCGGCCAATTCCGCTGGCAGACGGGATTTGAGCTCCTCCCAGAATCGCTGATCGGACCATTGCTCCACCGTCTCCCCGGTGGGCACCTGCAGGTAATAACGGGTGCGGGTTGACGAACGCATGCTGCACAGGGCAAACCCGCGTGGATGGCGGGCATAGACCAGTTCTTCGTGCACCGGCGGAGTGTCGGCAAGGATGCCCAGCCAGCCGAACGGATAAACCCGTTCGAAAATCTTCAAGCTGTCGGCCGGGATCGATTGCCGTGCCACGCCATGGAAGCCGTCGCAGCCGGCGATGTAGTCGCAGTCGAGTCGATAGCTCTCGCCGTCTTTTTCAAACGTGACGAAGGGTTCAGCGGTCTTCATTGCCTGGGGAACGACGTTCTCGACGCCGTAGAGGGTCGTGGCGCCTGCAATCTGACGAGCGGCCATCAGGTCGCGAGTGACTTCTGTCTGGCCGTAGATCATCACGGTTTTTCCGCCGGTAAGGGCGTGCAGATCGATGTGCACCTGGCGACCGTCGAGCGACAATTCAAAGCCGTTGTGGATCAGTCCTTCGGCATCCATGCGTTGTCCCGCACCGGCCTTGCGCAGCAGCTCTACCATGCCCTGTTCAAGCACCCCGGCACGGATGCGCCCGAGGACGTAGTCCGGGGTCTGGCGTTCCAGAATGAGGGTGTCGATTCCAGCGTTGTGCAGCAGCTGGCCGAGGAGCAATCCGGATGGGCCTGCACCAATGATGGCGACTTGGGTTTTTAGCGTTTTCATTGTTTTTATGGCTCGCAAGCTGCACTCGGCCAGGGCCGGTGGACGATTGTTATGGATCGAGTGCTTGCATTTTTCACTTGCGAGTCTGTCAATTGAAGGTGAAAACTGAGCCGATACCTGTACATTCTGCCAATCGGTGCGATTATCGCCCGCTACTATCTCCGAGGCCTGATTGAAGTTATGAACAAGCCTGCCCTGCCTTCCATTCCGGTGTTCAAGCTTTACGGAGAAAGCCTGGACTGGCCCACCCCGGACCTGTTGCATTGTGAAACCATATCCAAACGCAGCCGTGAGCATCAGTGGGAAATCAAGCCCCATCGCCACGCCGATCTGTGCCAGTTGCTCTTCGTCTTCAAAGGTCAGGCAGAGCTTGAGATCGAAGGGCAACGCACACTGCTCACCGAGTCGGCGATCCAGATCCTGCCGCCTTTATCCGTGCACGGCTTCCGTTTTTCGGAGGACGTCGAAGGGTTTATCGTCACGCTGGCTGCGCCGCTGGTCGCGCACCTGCAGGCGCAGCTGGGCAGTTCGATGAATGCCCTGGGCCAGGCCGAGAGTTACCCGGCGGGCAAGGACAGTGAATATCTAAACAGCCTGTTTACCGCGCTGCAGGACGAGTACACCGGTCATCAACCGGCGCGGGAAATGCTTATGCATTCGCTGGTCAGCGTGATCATGGTGTGGGCCAGCCGCCAGGCTCTGCAGCGACGGTCTGCCAGTCAGCGTCCGCAGCGGGCGCGCGAGTACCTCAACGGCTTCATTCAGCTGGTGGAAGAAACCTATCGCCAGCATGTCAAGGTTGAAGACCTGGCGCATCGGCTGGGCATCTCTGTTTCCCACCTCAACGGCACCTGCCGGGAGCTGGCGGGGCAACCGGCGCTGCAGATCATGCACGAGCGCCAACTGCTCGAAGCCAAGCGCCTGTTGACCTATACCAGCATGACGATCTACGAGATGTCCGACGTGTTGGGGTTTTCCGATCCAACCAATTTCACCCGGCTGTTTCGACGCCGGGTGGGTATTTCGCCCAAGGCGTTTCGCGACCGTTTAAAGGCCGATCAGGACAACGAAACCTGACGCCTTCCGTCAGCGAAGGGCGTTGAGGGTGGCGTTGTGGGGAATACAGCGCTCGAAGTTGCAGCTCGCAAAATCGCGGGGCAGTTGCCGCAGCTGTTCGACCCGCCAGGCAGCGGTGCCATAAAGCGCCAGCGTTGCTGCGCAGGTGACGAAAATGGCAAGGTATCTTCTTGTTTTGATGTTCATGGCGCTCACCTCTGAACGAATACCCGGGGGTACTACGTTGAGCATAGTAGGCGCTGCCGAAGGCTGCGATCTTTTGATCTTGTATTTGCTATTGATCTTCCAAAGAGCGCCACCCACAGCTGAAAATCAAAAGATCCTCCGATCAAAAAACCCCAACCGCCCCCAAGCCCCCGCCAGCCCCTACAGTCGATCCAGCTCGACATCCCACACCGGCTCTTGCGGAAACCGCAGCACCAGGAAATCCAGCATGCAGCGCAACGTCGTCGGCATGTGCTTGCGGGACGCGTACACCGCGTAGATGTTCATCTGCCGCGGTTCGGCTTGGGATAGCAAGCGGATCAAATCGCCACTGACAATGTGCACGCCCGCCTGGTAGCTCGGCAACATCGCCACCCCGGCGCCGGCCAGGGTGGCGCGCAGCAGGGTGCTTGTCTCGTTGGCGCTGATGTTGCCCTGCACCGTCACCGACTGCGGCTCGCCGTCCTGCTCGAAGTGCCAGAGGCTTTTGCCGAAGTAGGAGTGGGTCAGGCAATTGTGCTGGCTCAAGTCCTCCACCCGCTGCGGCGCGGGGTGCTCGTGCAGATACGCCGGGGAGGCGCAGATGACTGAACGGCACACTGTCAGCCGCCGCGCGATCAGGTTCGGGTCCAGGTCGTTGCTGGTGCGGATGGCCAGGTCGATGCGCTCGTCCACCAGGTTGACCGTGCGATCGAGCATCTGCAGGTCGATGCTGACGCCGGGGTAGCGCCTGACGAACGCCGCCATGGCGTCCGCCAGCTGCGCCTGGCCGAACGAGGTGCTGACGCTGATGCGCAGCAAGCCGCGCGGCGCCTCGTCAGGCTCGGTGACCGCCGCCTGCATGTCGCTGGACAGCTCGAGCATTTGCCGACAGCGCGGCAGTATCTCGCTGCCCGCCGCCGTCAGGCTCAGTTTGCGCGTGGTGCGGTGCATCAGCCGCGCGCCGACCCAATCCTCCAGTTCCGCCAGGTAACGCGAGACCACCGGTCGCGAAAGGTCCAGGTGATCGGCTGCAGCCGACTGGCTGCCGAGGTCGACCACCGAGACGAACACCCGCATTGCTTGAAGTCGATCCATGATTTGCCCGATTTTAGAAACAAACTATGTCGCAGCATCGCATTTTTTGTATCAGTGCAGGCAACTAAGCTCTGTCGCCTCGCCCAATACGGCAATCGGCATCGGAGCTCTACATGATCGGTTTCACTTCCCTCAAACGAATTCTGCTGGCCAGCGTCACGTTCGGCCTGGCAGCCCACGCCCTCGCGGCGCCCCTTACGCTGGACGTCTACAACCCGGGTACCGAGGCTATTTTCCCGGTCAGTTCGGTGCTCGTCAGCGGCGAGAAAGACGCGGTTTTGGTGGACGCGCAATTCGGCAAATCCCAGGCCGAACAAGTGGTGCAGAAAATTCGCGCCAGCGGCAAGCAACTGACCACGATCTACATCAGCCACGGTGATCCCGATTACTATTTTGGCCTCGACACCCTCACCGCCGCGTTTCCAAAAGCCCGGGTGCTGGCGTCGCAGCCGACTGTCGATCACATCACGCAGACGGTCGACGCAAAGCTGGCCTTCTGGGGGCCGAAAATGGGAGCAGATGTGCCGGCCAAAACCATCATGCCGCAGGTGCTCGAGGGCGACAGCCTGATGCTTGAGGGGCAGAAACTGCAGGTGATCGGCCTCCAGGGCAAGCAACCGGATCGCAGCTTCGTGTGGATCCCGTCGATCAAGGCGGTGGTGGGCGGCGTGGTGGTGGCGCAGAACATCCATGTGTGGATGGCCGACACCCAAACCCCACAGTCCCATGCCGATTGGCTGGCGACGCTGCAGTCCATCGAGACGCTCAAGCCGCAGACTTTGGTGCCCGGCCATTACCTGGGCGAGAGCACCCGGTCGCTGGCGGCCGTGCAGTTTACCGCCGACTACATCCGGGCCTTCGACGAAGAAACCGCCAAGGCCAAGGACTCGGTTGCGCTGATCGCGGCCATGAAAAAACGGTACCCGACCCTGGGCGAAGAGAGTTCGCTGGAGCTCAGTGCCAAGGTCGCCAAGGGTGAGATGCGGTGGTAATACGCTAACCCTGGCACCTGTGGGAGCTGCCGAGAGAAACGAGGCTGCGATCTTTTGATTTTGATTTTGATCTTGATCTTGATATTGATTTTAGACGCCAAAAGATCGCAGCCTCGTTTCACTCGACAGCTCCTACGCAGCTCCTACGCAGCTCCTGCCAGCTTTTGCGTTACCGCGACTGAGCCTGCTCCACCAACCACCCCATCAGCTCGCGCAGCTTGGGCGACGGCTCGGGTTTCTGCGGGAACACCAGGTAGTAGGCCAGACCGGTTTTAACCTTCAGCGCGAAGGGCATCACCAGTCTGCCCGCGCTCAGGTCATCCCCGATCAGCGACCAGTCTCCAATCGCCACACCCGTCCCTTGGGACGCCATCGACATGGCCAGGTCCAGGGTTTCGAAATGCTGGCCCTTGCCCACGTTGCTTAAGCGTATCCCGGCGCTGGCCAGCCAGGCTTTCCAGTCGCGTTCGTCCTGGGTGGGGTGCAACAGCAGATGCTGTTGCAGGTCGTCCGGGGACTGCAACGGTACCGGGCCTTCGAGCAGCGGCCTGGAACAGACCGGGGTCAGTTGTTCGTCGAACAGGTGCAGGGAGGCCAGCGCATTGTCCGGTGGCGCTCCGTACATCACTGCGGCGTCGAACTGTTCACGATGAAAATCCACTCCGTGCTTCACCGTGGTGGTCAACTCTACCGGCACGTCCGGACGCTCCCGTTGCCACTGCAACAGCCGTGGCAGCAACCAGCGCATGACGCAGGTCGGCGCCTTCAACTGCAGGGTCTCGCGCTTCTCGCCGATCTGGTCCACGGCTTCGTCGATCAAGCGGAAAATCTTCTGCACCCGCGGCAGCCATTCGCGCCCCTCGGCCGTCAACTCCAGCCCCCGGGCCTGGCGAATGAACAGTTCATAACCCAGGTGATCCTCCAGCCCGGCGACTTGCCGGCTCACCGCGCCCTGGGTGATGTGCAACTGTTCGGCGGCACGGGTGAAGTTGCAGCACTGCGCGGTGATCAGAAAAGTGTGCAGCGCCGGCAGGGGAGGCAATCGTTTCATGGGGATCCAAGGTATGACGTAAGGACATGGCTAGTATGACTTTTTATCCATTGTTGAGGCGACGTGTCGCCCGTTCCAATGAGGCCATCCCTGGACCTGCCCACGCATCATAAACACTGCGCAGGTCCGGCGTCTCAAACGAACAGGAAGGGCAATGACATGGCGACGTGTGGCGAAGTATTGGTCAAGTTACTCGAAGGTTACGGGGTCGAGCAGGTGTTCGGCATTCCCGGGGTTCACACCGTGGAGTTGTACCGCGGGCTGGCCCGTTCGAGCATCAACCATGTCACTCCGCGTCATGAGCAGGGCGCCGGTTTCATGGCTGACGGCTATGCGCGCACCAGCGGCAAGCCCGGTGTGTGCTTCATCATCACCGGCCCTGGCATGACCAACATCACCACTGCCATGGGGCAGGCCTACGCCGATTCGATCCCGATGCTGGTGATCTCCAGCGTGCAATCGCGCAGCCAGTTGGGCGGTGGCCGGGGCAAGCTTCACGAGCTGCCAAACCAGAGCGCGCTGGTGGCCGGGGTGGCGGCGTTTTCCCATACGCTGATGTCGGCGGCCGAGCTTCCGGGCGTGTTGGCCCGCGCCTTCGCGTTGTTCCAGGCGGGTCGTCCGCGCCCGGTGCATATCGAAATTCCGCTGGATGTGCTGGTCGAGGAAGCGGATGACCTGCTCGCCAGCGTGCCGGTCAATATTGATCGTGCGGGTGCTTCGCCGAGCGCGATCAGCCGCATGACCGCGCTGCTGGCCGGCGCGAAACGCCCATTGATTCTTGCCGGTGGCGGAGCCATTGATGCCGCAGCCGAGCTGACTGAATTGGCCGAGTTACTCGATGCGCCCGTGGCCCTGACCATCAATGCCAAGGGCATGCTGGAGTCCGCGCATCCGTTGCTGATTGGCTCGACCCAGAGCCTGGTGGCCACGCGTGCTTTGGTCGCCGAGGCCGACGTCGTACTGGCCATCGGCACCGAACTGGCCGAGACCGATTACGACGTGACGTTCGCCGGTGGTTTCGAGATTCCCGGTGCACTGTTGCGGGTGGACATCGACCCCGACCAGACCGTGCGCAACTATCCGCCACAGGTCGCACTGGTGTCCGATGCACGCAACGCCGCGCAGGCACTGTTGAGCGCGCTCTCGCACAAATCCCTGGCCGAGCGCGGTGCCGATTGGGGCCAGGTGCGTGCTGCGCGTCTGCGCGACGACCTGGCAGCGACCTGGGACGCGCCGACCCTTGCACAAACCCGCTTCCTGGAAACCGTGCTGCACGAGTTGCCGAATGCGGTGTTTGTCGGCGATTCGACCCAGCCGGTGTATACCGGCAACCTCACGTTCAACCCCGAGCGCCCGCGCCGCTGGTTCAATTCCTCCACCGGCTACGGCACCCTCGGCTACGCCTTGCCGGCGGCGATTGGTGCCTGGCTCGGTGGCAGCATCGAGGGCGGCGCGCGCCCTGCGGTGGTGTGCCTGATCGGTGACGGCGGCCTGCAATTCACCTTGCCGGAACTGGCCAGCGCCGTGGAAGCCCGGACTCCGGTGATCGTCCTGTTATGGAATAACCAGGGCTACGAAGAGATCAAGAAATACATGGTCAACCGCGCCATCGAGCCGGTGGGCGTGGACATCTATACACCGGACTTTATCGGCGTCGCCAAAGCCCTTGGCTGTGCAGCCGAAGCGGTGAACAGCGTGGAGCAATTGCGCACGGCGCTGCGCGTCGCCGCTGATCGGCAGGGCCCGAGCCTGATTGAGATCGACCAGAGCCAGTGGCTGCAGGCGGTGTCGAAATGAGCCTGCCGACGACGTTGCACGGCCTGTTCATCAATGGCCAATGGTCTGCTGGGCCGGAGCATCTGCGGGTGATCAATCCGTCGACCGAAGCCCTGCTGACCACGGTCAACGGCGGCGACGCGGGTGCCGTCGATCAAGCCGTCACGGCCGCGACCGCTGCGTTCAAGCACTGGTCGCAGACCACCGGTGCCGAGCGTGGCGCAATCCTGCGCAAGATCGCCGCAGGGGTGCAGGGTGCTCGTGAACAATTGATGTACCTGCAGTCGAGCAACAACGGCAAGCCGCTGTTCGAAGCGGCCATCGATGTCGATGACGTCGTCGCCACGTTTGAATATTATGCCGGCCTCGCCGAAGGCCTGGACGCAAAGCAGGACAGCCCGGTCGAGTTACCCACAGACGATTTCAGCGCCCGTTTGCGTCGCGAACCTTGCGGTGTGGTCGGCCTGATCGTGCCGTGGAATTTTCCCATGGTCACTACCGCCTGGAAGCTGGCCCCGGCCCTGGCTGCCGGTTGCTGTGTAGTACTCAAGCCGTCCGAAGTGACGCCACTGCCAGAGCTGGAGCTGGCGGCGATCATTGCCCGCTCGGGTCTGCCCCAGGGTGTGTTCAACCTGGTCTGCGGCACCGGCCTGGCCGTCGGCGCACCGCTGTCGGCGGACCCGCGCATCGCCAAGATCTCCTTCACCGGCAGCAACGCGGTAGGGGTGCAGGTGATGCAGCGCGCGGCCGAAACCGTCAAGGGCGTGAGCCTGGAACTGGGGGGTAAATCCTCGTTGCTGGTGCTGGCTGATGCCGACCTTGAACTGGCGGTGGAAGTGGCCTGTGGCGGCGGATTTTTTAATGCCGGGCAAATGTGTTCGGCGACCAGCCGAGTGCTGGTGGCCGATGAACTGGCGGACGAATTCCTCCTGCGCCTGAAGGCTCGCGCCGAAGCCATTCGTGTGGCGGACCCGTTCGAACCAGACGTGGAAATGGGCGCGCTGGTCAATCAGGCGCAATACCAGCGGGTACTCGGCCACATCGACCGTGGCTTGAGCGCTGGCGCGAAGCTGATCTGCGGCGGCAGTCGCCCGGCGGACCTTCCACGAGGCTATTTTTTGCAACCGACGATCTTCACCGACGTGCCCCAGGGCAGTGCGCTTTGGTGTGAAGAGATTTTCGGTCCGGTCATTTGCGTGCGCAGTTTCGCCTCCGAAAGCGAGGCGATTGCCCTGGCCAACGATAGCCAGTTCGGTCTGGTGGCCAGTGTCGTCACGCGCAATGCCGAAGCGGCGGATCGCGTCGCGAACGCCTTGCAGGCGGGGCTCGTGTGGATCAACGCGCCACAGGTGATCTTTGCGCAGACCGCCTGGGGTGGTTACAAGCAGAGCAGCATTGGCCGCGAATTGGGGCCGTGGGGCTTGCAGGCTTTCCAGGAAATAAAACACGTCATTCGAGCCATCTGATCGCTCGAAAATGGTGAGTGCGTGCCTCTTGTCGAGGCATGTGCTGATGTCATGGCTTCGATGAGTTTTTATCGATAGTCAGGTGTTTTGCACGACCTCAGGATGAACTCGCTGGTTCGGCCAACCCCCGAAAATACGAGGGATAACGCTGATCCGGACGCGGATGCAACAGTTTCGACCTGCCTTATACCTACAAAAACAAAGGGAGTCCGTAATGGGCGAGCATGATCTGAACAGACGTCAATTCATCAAGACCGTGGGCGTAGCCTCGGTAGCTGCGGCGGCCATGAGCATGCCGTTCATCAAGGCCAACGCCAGCGACACCCGCTTCCAGGGTAAAACCCTGCGCCTGCTGACCTGGTCCGACGACACCGGCCTGGCCGCGCTGCGCAACATCGCCGCGACCTTTGAAGACAAGTACGGCTGCAAGGTCATCGCTGACCGAACCGGCAGCACCTCGGAAATGGTCGCCAAACTCAAGGCCGGCGGCGATCGTGCGCAGTACGACATCATCACCCTGGCTGGCGTTGGTGCCGAGGGCCTGGCGGCGGCCAACCTCCTGGAAAAACCCGACCTCAACCGCATTCCCAACCTGGTCGATGTGCCGGAGAAATACCGCACCGGTGCCAATGGCCACGGGATTGGCTACCTGCTCTGGTGCAACAGCCTGGTCTACAGCACCCGCACCATCCAGCAAGCACCGGACAGCTACGCCGCCCTGTGGGACGCCGACCTGTCGCCGAACATTTTCCTGCCTCCGCCGAACTGGACCGAAGCCATGGACCTGATCATCATCGCCGCCAAGCTGGCCGGTGGTGACGAGCACAACATCGAGCCGGGCTTCAAGAAGCTCGCAGAGCTCAAGGACCGCGTGGTGACGCTGGGCGAGAACCCGAACCAGATCGCCGAGCTGTTCCGCACCGGTTCCCTGGACATGGGTGGCCTGTATGCGCCGGCTTTTTTCCCCAAGCAGATCCGCGATCCGGCCTACGGCCTGGGTGCTACCTTTGGCATGAAAGAAGGCTTCTACACCGACCTGATGCTCTCGGTAATGCCGAAAAATCGCCCCGGCGATACCGACCTGGCCTACGCCTTCATCAACCACTCCCTGGACCCGCTGGTGCAGGGCAAGATGGCCGAGGACATCTACAACGGCCCGGTCAACGCCAAGGCGATCATCTCCGCCGAGGCCCGCAAGAGCCCGTACATCCTCACGCCGGAGCAAATTGCCGAGAAGGCGATCATGCACGACAACGCCTTCCTGGCCTCTGTGCATGACCAATGGATTCGTCGCTACACGGAAATCTTTTCTTCCTGATCTGCCATACGACCTGCAAGGCACGATCCCCTGTAGGCGCTGCCGCAGGCTGCGATCTTTTGACTTTGATTTTCAGGATCAAGAGATCTCAGCCAGCGGCAGCTCCTGCCGGGGTGGTGCACCAGATCGTCCTGTGCAATTGACGAGACCCTAGCCATGGAACACCAACCCCTGACCCACCCCGGCAACATCGCGGCATCACCGCCAAAACGCGGCGTGTCAGCCACCGCCCGCGCCTGGCTTTTTCTCACGCCATCGATGCTGTTCCTCGGCGTGCTGATTGCCGCCAGCCTGCTGGTACTGCGCATGAGCGTGGGCACCAAAGGCGCGGAATGGACCGGCTTCAGCCTGGCCAGCTACGCGCAGTTGCTGGAACCTTACTACCTCAAATCCTTGTTGCTGACCCTGCGCCTGGCGTTGATCAGCGCGGCGATTGCCGTGGTGCTGGCGATCCCGGTGGCCTACACCATGTCACGCCTGACCTCACCCTTGGTGCGGCGAATTTTCCTTGCAGCAGTGTTGCTGCCTTTGCTGGTCAACCTGCTGCTGCAAAGTTATGGCTGGCTGGTGATCCTCGGGCCTGGCGGAATGCTCAATCAGGCCTTGATGGGCCTGGGTCTGATCAAGCGTCCGATCATGTTGCTCTACAACCAGAACGGCGTGCTGATGGGGCTGGTGCAAACCGCCTTCCCGCTGGCCGTACTGCCAATCGCCAGCGCCATGCGCGGAGTCGCCCGCACCTACGAAGAGGCGGCGGCCACCCTCGGCGCCAGTCGCTTGCAGGTATTCCGCCAGGTGGTGCTGCCGATGAGTCTGCCGGGCATCATCACCGGCGCGACGCTGGTGTTCGCCTACAACGCCAGCAGCTTCGTAGTGCCCTTGTTGCTGGGTGGTCGGCGCGTGCCGATGTTGGCGGTGATGGTCCATGACCAGATCGCCCCGCTGATGAACTGGCCCGCCGCCTCCGCAGCCGGGGTGGTTCTGATTGTCACCACGCTGCTGATCATGACCCTGTCGGAATATTTCACTGGCCGGCGTCGGCGCAGGATGGAGGCTTCGCAATGAGCACTGTGATCAACAAGCGTCATACGTTACTGCCGGGCGATACCGGCAAGTTTGCCGGCGTGCTGTCGGGCTTTATCCTGCTGCTGGCGGTGCTGCCGATCCTGACGATGATCGTCATGTCATTCAGCGGCGCCTCAAACCTCGACTTCCCACCCAGCAGCTACAGCCTGCAGTGGTACAAGGCCGCCTGGAACAGCTTTGTCTCGCCCGACTCCAGCGATGTGCTGAGCCTGGGCAAAGCCATGACCACCAGCCTGATGGTGGCTTGCCTGACCATGGTCTTCGCCACGATCATCGCGGTGCCTGCGGCCTATGCGCTGACCCGTTGCGAGTTCCGCGGCAAGGGCGTGGCGCTGCAACTGATGTCGTTGCCGCTGGTGTTTCCCATGGTGGTACTGGGCCTGGCCTTGCTGCTGGTTTTCGAC
The DNA here is from genome assembly GCF_022496665.1 of Pseudomonas sp. TMW22090. Lineage (NCBI taxonomy): Bacteria > Pseudomonadati > Pseudomonadota > Gammaproteobacteria > Pseudomonadales > Pseudomonadaceae > Pseudomonas > Pseudomonas sp. TMW22090. The sequence goes on along the minus strand of NZ_SCFH01000006.1, from coordinate 180,410 downwards.
AGCCTGCCGTTCCAGATGACCACCTCGCGCCTGGTGATTGCGCACGTGATCCTGGCATTACCCTTCGTGGTGAAGAATTGCACCGCAGCGATGCTATCCATCGGCACTGAGGTCGAAGAGGCTGCGCAGATGCTCGGCGCGTCGCCCACCCGGGCGATCGTTGACGTGGTGGTGCCGTTGATGAAGTCGGGAATCCTGGCGGGGATGCTGTTGGCGTTCATCGTCTCGTTCAACGAGTTCACCGTGACCTACTTCCTCTACACCATTGATGTCATGACCGTGCCTATCTGGATGTACAGCCGCACCGTGTCATCGCTTGACCCGACTGTCTTTTCCTTTGCCGTGCTGATCGTGCTGATCGACTTCGTCCTGATCTGGGCGTTGGAGAAGCTGGTGGGCGAGGGCGGCGTTTCCTTTTGATTTGAGGTGCAACATGACTGGTCTGATTCTGGAAAACGTCGAAAAACACTACGGCTCGGCCTGCGCGGTCAAGGATGTGAACCTGCATTTGCCCGAGGGCAAGCTGGTGTGTTTTCTCGGCCCCTCGGGCTGCGGGAAAACCACCCTGCTGCGCATGATCGCCGGGCTCGAAACCCTCTCGGGCGGGGAGATCCGCCTGGACGGTGAAGACATCGGCCACACCCCGGCGCATCTGCGCAATTTCGGCATGGTGTTCCAATCCCTGGCGCTGTTTCCGCACATGACCGTGGGGGAGAACATCGCTTACCCTTTGAAGCTGCGTGGGGTCAGCAAGGCTGATCAACAGGCGCGGGTGGTGGAGTTGCTGCAGCTGATTCAGTTGCAGGAGATGATTGATCGCCCGGTGTCCAAGTTGTCCGGCGGGCAACGCCAGCGCGTGGCGATCGCCCGGGCAATTGCCTCACACCCGAAAATCCTGTTGCTGGATGAACCGCTGTCGGCGCTGGACGCCAAGCTGCGGGAATCGATGCAGGTAGAAATCCGCCAACTGCAACAGCGCCTGAACATCACCACCATCATGGTCACCCACGACCAGCGTGAGGCCATGACCATGGCCGATATCGTCGTCGTGTTGGGCGAACATCGGGTACAGCAGGTCGGGACGCCCATCGAGATTTACCGGCATCCGGCCAACGAGTTCGTTGCCGACTTCATCGGCTCGGGCAACATTTTCCCGGCTACGGCGCTGGGCAATGGCAAGGTCGGTTTGCCCGGGGGGGACGCCCTGCAAGTGCCGATCTGCAGCAGCATAGTGGCGGGGGCGAAGGTCAAGATGCTGATTCGTCCCGAGGACCTCCAGCTGTCGCAGCCCCAGGCCACGGCGGGAAACCGTCTGCTCGGCAGGGTGACGTTCGTGCGCGACATCGGCGCGACGATTGAAACCACGGTGGAGTGTTCGGGGGTGTCGTTTACTGCCTTGAGTACGCCTTGCCAGGGCTTCGGCCTGAGCATCGGCAACCCGGTATCGGTGACCCTGCCGGCCGAGGCGTGCCGGGTGCTCGGCGCCTGATCCAGATTCGATGGCGGCCTTTGCGGCCTCATCGCGGGCAAAGCCCGCTCCCACAGGTTCTGTGAACGCTACAGATCACTGTGGGAGCGGGCTTGCCCGCGATGAGGCCAGTGGCCACCCGACACTATTTGGATTACACCGACAACCGCAACCGCGCCAAATCCCTTAACGGCGGCGCACCGAACAGCCGGCTGTACTCCCGGCTGAACTGCGACGGGCTCTCATACCCCACTCGATACCCCGCCGCCGACGCATCCAGCCCTTCGGCCAGCATCAACCGCCGCGCCTCCTGCAAACGCAGCTGCTTCTGATACTGCAGCGGACTCATCGCGGTCATTGCCTTGAACCGGTGATGCAGCGTCGACACACTCAGGTTTACTTCCTTGGCCAGGTCATCGATGCGCAACGGTTGCTCGTAATTGCCATTGAGCCATTTGATCGCCTGGCTGATGCGATGGCTCTGGCTGTTGGCAATGGCAATCTCATACAGGCGATGCCCCTGCGGGCTGCGCAGCAGGCGGTAGAGAATCTCGCGGCGAATCAGCGGCGCAAGCATGCCGATGTCCTTGGGTGAATTGAGCAGGCGGGCCAGGCGCAGCACGGCGTCGAGCATCGCGGTATCGATCTGCTCCACGTACAGGCCGCGTCCCGCGGGGCGGGTCGGCACGCCAAGGGGGCCGGCGTCGGCAATCAGCGCGGTAATTTCCGCCGGGTCGATGTCCAGGCGCACGGCCAGTATCGGTTCTTCGCAAGTGACATTCACCACCCGCCCACTCAGCGGCATCGAGACCGACACCACCAGGTAATTCAGCGGGTCGTAATTGAAAAACTCATCGGCCAGGCGCACCTCTTTTCGCCCCTGGGCCATGATGCACAGAGCCGGTTGCGCGAGCACCGGGGCAAAATCGTGGGACTTGCTGTGGCGCGACATGAACAGCGAGCCGACGGCCGTGGCATAGGTGCCATCATCCAGCGTGTTGCGGCGAATGATAGCGGCCAGCTCCGCCCGCTGTTTCTCCATGTCGGCGTCCAGCGGGGCTTCAAAGTGATCGAGCGACGACATGCACGGCATCCTCGGCGAAGTGGTGGGATGAGCAGAGCTTAAATTTGTGCAAGGAACAACGGTAGACACATCCTGCGAAATGCTTGCCTGATTCTGCAACGCGCTCAAGGGTTTCACGTTGGCGGCGGGCGCTAGCCGGGCAAACTTGCTTGAAAGTCATGTTTCAACGCTGTGACAGGATTTACAGGTTGTTACAGGTTCCCGGAGAAGCGTGGCAGGATCGTGCAACAAGCCGGCAGGAATCGACTAACCGCGTTCTCCCGGGCGCGCTTAACCTTTGATCCTGTCGCAGCCCGTCCCACGGCTGCCACTTGAGTACCTGGGAGGGTTTAACATGTCTACGCAAATCCCCGTCAGCCATATGGCCTTTGTTCGTGCTCGTGCCGGGCGTTCGGCGGAACTGGGCGCGCGTCTCAGTGCCCTGATAGAACCGTCGCGTACTGCACCGGGCTGCCTGAGCTTCGCCTTGCAACATTCACAATGCGATCCGGAGTTGTGGCTGGTGTCCGGTTTCTGGCTCGATCAACAGGCCATGACGGCCTACTTCAGCACCCCGGCCATGCAGATTTTTGCCGAGTTGGTGGAGGACCTGGTGGTCAACAGCCTGGATTTTCATACCTTCGAGCAAGTATCAGCCGCCCAGGCGCTCGGACAGACCCGGTCCTGGGTACACAAAATGGCGGGTTGAGGGTTTAATGACGGCATTCTCAATCAGCCAGGATGCCCGACATGGCACGTAAAGCCTTTGAAACCTTCGAAGCCGTATCGGCCGTTGTCCCCCGCGAGGGCGGTTACTACGCGGCGATTGCCACCAAAGCCATCGGTAGCTCGGGCGCACCGCGCTTCAACAAGCTGCTGGAAGAACAGACCTTCAAGACCGCCAAGGAGGCGGACGAGGCTGCCGCCATGCAACTGACGCACCTCAAGGGCGTCGGCGAAGACGGCGAACTGATCTGGTAGTCATCTGAACAGTAGCTACCGGGTCGCCCCCGGGCGGAACATCTTGAACAGTGCCTCCGGCCCCAGCTGGAAGTAATCCGCCGGCCCGCCGCCGCGCAGAATCGGTTCTGCCGCGGCGGTGTCGTACACCCCATCCTTGAGTAGCCATTTGGCAATGTGCACGGCCACCACTTCGCCGAGTATCAGCCAGCTGGGCACCACATTGCCGTCAGCCCGTTGCAGCTGAATGATTTGCGTAACCTTGCATTCAAAGGACACCGGGCTTTCAGCAACCCGTGGCACCTGGATCACTTTCGAGGCAACGGGTGTCAGCCCGGACAACTCGAATTCGTTGACCTCAGGCCCGACCATCGCGCAGCTCTGATTCATCTGCTCGGCCAATGGACGAGTGGCCAGGTTCCAGGCGAATTCGCCGGTCTGCTCGATATTGTTCAAGCTGTCTTTGCGCCCGACGCTGGAGAACCCGATGATCGGCGGAATGTAGTTGAAGGCGTTGAAAAAGCTGTAGGGCGCAAGGTTAAGGCGGCCGTTGGCATCCTGGGACGAAATCCAGCCGATGGGCCGCGGCCCGACGATGGCGTTGAACGGATCGTGGGGCAGGCCATGGCCGTTGGCAGGTTCGTAGAAGTGGATGTCGTCGGGCATGAACGGGTTCCTGGGGATCGTTTCGGGTGGCTTCTGCAGGAGCGAGCTTGCTCGCGAAAAACGTGCGGGAAACGCGTTCCTCCAGGCGGCCCACGTTATCGTTGTCGTCCATCGCGAGCAAGCTCGCTCCTACAGTGGACACCACAATGAAAAAGGGGCAGGCCCGCGAAGGACTGCCCCTTTGATGACGCCAGCGGACTTAGTCCGTGGTGATGCGCGAGTGCTTGCGAGTGTCTTTCATGGTGATATACACCAGCAAAGACACTGCGATACACCCGGTCACGTACCAGTAGTAGCCGGTTTCCATGCCGCTGCTCTTGAACCACAGCGCGATGTATTCAGCAGTACCGCCGAAGATCGACACGGTCAGCGCGTAAGGCAAGCCAACACCCAGTGCACGGATTTCGGTCGGGAACAGTTCGGCTTTCACAACCGCGTTGATCGAGGTGTATCCGCTGACGATGATCAGCGCCGCCATGATCAGGAAGAACGCGCCCCACCAGCTCTGCACGGTGTGCAGGGCGGTCAGGATCGGCACGGTGAACAGCGTGCCAAGGACGCCGAAGGCGATCAGGATCGGTCGGCGACCGACTTTATCCGAGAGCCCGCCTACCAGCGGTTGCAGGCACATGAACAGGAACAGCGTGGCTGCCGAAATCGTGGTGGAGTCGGAGATGCTCATACCGACCGTGTTCACCAGGTACTTCTGCATGTAGGTGGTGTAGGTGTAGAACGCCAGGGTGCCGCCCATGGTCAGGCCGACCACGGTGAGCAGTTCCTTGGGGTGGCGCATCAAGGTGCGCATGGCGCTTTCCTTGGCCTTTTCTTTCTTGGTGAAGGACTCGGTCTCTTCCATGCCGCGACGCAGGTAGAGCGCAACCACGGCACACAGCGCACCGATGGCGAACGGGATGCGCCAGCCCCAGGCATACAGTTCCTCGGTGGTGAGGACGTTCTGCAGGACGATCAGTACACCCAGCGCGATGAGCTGGCCGGAGATCAGGGTCACGTACTGGAAGCTCGAGAAGAAACCGCGACGGTCCTTGGTCGCCATCTCGCTGAGGTAAGTGGCCGAGGTGCCGTACTCGCCACCGACCGACAGGCCTTGCAGCAAACGGGCGAAAATCAGCAGGATCGGCGCGCCGATGCCGATGGTTTCATAGCCCGGGCTCAGGGCGATCAGCAGCGAACCGAAGCACATCAGGTAAACCGAGGCCATCAATGCCTTTTTACGACCAACCTTGTCGGCGTACAGGCCCATCAGCCAGCCCCCGATCGGACGCATCAGGAAGCCTACGGCGAATATCGCGGCGGTATTGAGCAGCTGTGCGGTGGTATCGCCTTTAGGGAAAAAGGCTTTGGCGAAGTACAGCGAGAACGCGGCGTAGACGTACCAGTCGTACCACTCGACCATGTTGCCGACCGAACCGCTGAAGATCGATCTGATGCGACTGGAGGTGGTTCTGGTCTTGGCCGGCACGGCAGCCGATCCTGCGGGCAGGGTGTTGGAGTTATCCATTGAAGGATCCTTAATCTAATTGTTGTATTGGAGCGCATTGAAACGCAGCCTGCGGGGGCTATAGCAGGAGCTGTGCCAACGGGGGGAGGGCCGGTTTAGAGGGGTTTGGACGGGTGCGTAAGCGGATTTCCGCTTATTGGAAAATGGGGGTGAGCGGAAATTCGCTTATCAGCTTGCAGATGTGTATTGGCAGCAACGGCCTCTTCGCGGGCAAGCCGGCTCTCGAAGGGATCAAGGTGGAACACGGATATGTGCTCGGCCACAAAACCTGTGGGAGCGGGCTTGCCCGCGAAGAGGCCGATCCAGGCGCTACAAAAACATCTCGCGAGTCAGCCCATGGCGCTGCATCTTTTCATTGAAGGTGCGGCGCGGCAGTTGCAACTCTTCGAGCACCGCTTTCACATCGCCTTTATGCCGGGTCAAGGCCGCCCGCAGGCAGTGTTCTTCGAAAGCCTCCTGACGAGCCGCCAGTGACTGCCCCGGTTCGCTGCCCACCGGTGCCGGCTCATCGAGCCCCAGCACCTGGCGCTCGGCTACGTTGGCCAGTTCACGGACGTTGCCGGGCCAGTCATGGCTGAGCAAGTGGCTCAACTGCGCGCCGGTCAGTGGTGGAAATGTGCGGCCCAGGCGATCGGCGGCGCTCTGGGCGAAGGTTTCGAACAGCAGCGGGATGTCCTCGCGCCGGTCTCGTAGCGGCGGCAGGCGCAGTTCGGCGACGTTCAGGCGATAGGCCAGGTCTTCACGGAAGCGTCCGGCCCGGGCTTCGTCCAGCAGGTCGGGCTTGGTTGCGGCGATGATTCGCAGGTCCACGCGAATGCTCTGGTTCGAACCCAGGCGCTCGAGTTTCTGCTCCTGCAGCACTCGCAGCAATTTCACTTGCTGGGCCAGTGGCATACTTTCGATTTCATCGAGAAACAGCGTGCCGCCGTCGGCGTATTCGAGCTTGCCGATGCGCTTGCCCTGGGCGCCGGTGAATGCGCCACTTTCATGGCCGAACAGTTCGGCCTCGAACAATTGCTCGGGGATCGCTGCGCAATTGAGCGCCACAAAGGGCTTGGCGGCCCGTGTCCCGAAGTCGTGCAGGCAGCGAGCAACCAGCTCCTTGCCACTGCCGGTTTCACCGCGGATCAACACATTGACCGGCAATGCCGCCAGTTCCAGCACTTGCCGGCGTAACGTCTGCAGTCCTCGGGATACTCCCAGCAGTGTGGCGTCGAGCTTGGCGCGGTTGTCGGCCTGTTCATGCAGGGCGCGGTTTTCCAGCACCAGCCGGCGTTTGTCGAGCGCGCGTCGCAGGCTGCCGAGTAACGTCTCGGGGCTGAAGGGCTTTTCGAGGAAGTCGTAGGCGCCGTCGCGCATCGCGTCCACGGCCATCGGCACATCGCCGTGGCCGGTCAGCAGGATCACCGGCAAGTCGGCATCGCGCCGCTGGACCTCGGCCAACAGCTCCAGGCCGGTCATACCGGGCATGCGCACGTCGCTGAGGATCACGCCAGGAAAGTGCCGGGGCAACTGCGCCAGGCACTCTTCGGCGCGACTGAACAACTGCACTTCGAAGCCTGACAGGCTCAACCATTGTTCGACGGCGCTACGAATGCTGCTTTCGTCGTCGACGACGATCACTGAGTTGAGCATGGGCCCTGGGCCTCCTGGTCGATCGGCAGGGTGAGGGTGAAAGCGGCGCCGTTACCCTGGTTGGTCGCGCTCAGGCGGCCGCCGGATTCGTGAGCGATGGCAAAGGATACGGCCAGCCCGATGCCCAGGCCATCGCCCACGGGTTTGGTGGTGAAAAACGGATCGAAGACTTTTGCCAGGTGTTCCTCGGCAATGCCGCCACCATTATCGGACACGGTCAGGCGCCACAGCTTTTCATCTTCTTCCAACCGGATTTCCAGGCGCTTGCAGGGCTTGTCGTGCATCGCGTCCAGGGCGTTGCGCAATAGATTGATCAGCACCTGCTCCAGGCGAATCGAATCACCACGCACCCAGGCCGGGCGCGTCAGGTGCAGCACCGTGCTGACCTGTTCCTCGCGCAGGCGGGTTTCGAGCAGTTGCAGCGCCTGGTCCACCACAGTCGCCAGGTCCAGGCGTTCGCGCAGGCCGCTGGGGCTCTTGCGGGCAAACGTCTTGAGGTGGCCGGTCAGGGCAGCCATGCGCGTCAGCATGTCATCCACCGGCTTGAGTGCCTTGTAGGCGTCATCTACCCGGCCGTGGTCGAGCAACAGGCGCAGGGTGGCCAGTTGCATGCGCTGGGCGGTCAGCGGCTGGTTGATTTCATGGGCCAGGGCGGCGGACATCTGGCCCAAGGCGGCGAGTTTGGCCGACTGCACCAGGCCATCCTGAGCGGTGCGCAGGTCGCGGGTGCGTTCTTCGACCAGGCGCTCGAGCTCTTCGCGACTGCGCTGGCGGATCCTGGCCAGACGCCAACGCTGATTGAGAAATAGCAGAAGGAAAACCAGCGCCAGCCACGACCCGGCTGCAGCCAGTGCAGCAGTGCGGCTGTCTTCAAAGGGCACCTGCGGGCGACGCAGCAGATGCAGGGTCCAGCCTTCGGCGGCCAGGGGCAGGGATTCCCACAGGTAGTCAACTTTGCCATCCGGGCCATCGACCCGCGCCAGGTGACTGTTGTCGTCGAAACTCTGCAGGGGCTGATAGTCCAGCTGTTTCAGGGGCTGCTTGTCGTACTGGCGGGTGGCCTTGAGTTCGGCGTGATCGCTGTCATTCAGTGGTTTGAGCAAGCGATAACGCCAGCCTGGCTGATTGGCAATGAAGATCACGCCGCGGGCATCGCTGACCAGCAAAGTATCGCTGCCCTGGCGCCATTCACGCTCCAGCTCGGGAAACTCGAGCTTGACCACCATGGCACCGAGAAAGCGCCCATCGTCGGCAGTCACCGCACTGGACAGGAAATAACCGGGAATCCCGCTGGTCACCCCCACTGCATAGAAGCGTCCGGACCCCAGGGTGCGGGTCTGGCTGAAGTAGGGGCGAAAGCCGTAGTTGTGGCCGACGTAACTGCTGGGCAGGCGCCAGTTGCTCGCGGCCACGGCGAGACCGGTTTCATCGAGCAGTTCCAGGGTCGAAGACTCGGCGGCGCCGTTGATCTTTTCCAGCTTGCGGTTGAGCAGGTCCTGCTGTTGGGCGGTCAATGGTCCATCGAGTGCCGAACGCAACTCAGGGTCCAGGGCCAGCACAGCGGGCAGGGCGCGGTAGCGTTCGATCAAGGTGTGCAGCGAGGTCGCGTACAAACCCAGCTGCTGGTTGGCCCGGGCAGCGTCCTCCACCAATGCCTGGCGCTCGGCATGGCGCATGGCCAGGGTGGCGGCGATGACGGCGCCGGCAACGATGACGAGGGAGTAGAGCGTCAGGCGCAAGGGGCGAGAGGACTCGAACATGCTGGGCGTTACACAACGGGACGGTGGGCGCGCACCATAGCATGAGCCATAAAAAAGGCGACAGGAGCATGACCCCTGTCGCCTTTGCCAGACGTGTCTGAAAGGCTTACTGCACTTCTACCGCCAGGCTTTCACTGATCTTTTTCTGCCAGATGGCAGGACCGGTGATGTGTACCGATTCACCCTTGCTATCCACTGCAACGGTTACCGGCATGTCTTTCACGTCGAACTCGTAGATCGCCTCCATGCCCAATTCGGCGAAAGCCACCACGCGGGATTTCTTGATGGCTTGCGCCACCAGGTAAGCCGCGCCGCCCACTGCCATCAGGTAAACGGCTTTGTGGTCCTTGATCGCTTCGATGGCGGTCGGGCCGCGCTCGGATTTGCCGATCATGCCCAGCAGGCCGGTTTGCTCGAGGATCTGGCGGGTGAACTTGTCCATCCGCGTTGCAGTGGTCGGGCCGGCAGGGCCAACCACTTCTTCGCGCACCGGATCAACCGGGCCGACGTAATAGATGAAGCGACCCTTGAGGTCCACCGGCAGGGTTTCGCCCTTGTTCAGCATCTCGACCATGCGCTTGTGCGCAGCGTCGCGGCCGGTGAGCATCTTGCCGTTGAGCAGGACCGTTTCGCCCGGCTTCCAGCTCTGCACTTCTTCCGGGGTCAGGGTGTCGAGGTTGACGCGACGAGCCGACGGGCCGGCTTCCCAGACGATTTCCGGGTAGGCGTCCAGCGGTGGCGCCTCCAGCGAGGCCGGGCCGGAACCGTCGAGCACGAAGTGCGCATGACGAGTAGCGGCGCAGTTGGGGATCATGCACACCGGCAACGAAGCGGCGTGGGTCGGGTAGTCCATGATCTTCACGTCGAGCACGGTGGTCAGGCCGCCGAGGCCCTGGGCACCGATGCCCAGCTGGTTGACCTTCTCGAACAGCTCCAGGCGCATCTCTTCGATACGGTTGGACGGGCCGCGCTTCTTCAGCTCGTGAATGTCGATGGATTCCATCAACACTTCCTTGGCCATCACCGCAGCTTTCTCGGCGGTGCCGCCAATGCCGATGCCGAGCATGCCCGGTGGGCACCAGCCGGCACCCATGGTTGGCACGGTTTTCAAGACCCAGTCGACGATCGAGTCGGACGGGTTGAGCATGGCCATCTTCGACTTGTTCTCGGAGCCGCCGCCCTTGGCCGCCACGTCCACTTCAACGGTGTTACCCGGAACGATGGAGTAGTGGATAACTGCCGGGGTGTTGTCTTTGGTGTTCTTGCGAGCGCCTGCCGGGTCGGCGAGGATCGAAGCGCGCAGGACGTTTTCCGGCAGGTTGTAGGCGCGACGTACGCCCTCGTTGATCATGTCGTCCAGGCCCATCGTGGCGCCATCCCAACGTACGTCCATGCCCACGCGGACGAACACGGTGACGATGCCGGTGTCCTGGCAGATCGGGCGGTGGCCGGTGGCGCACATGCGCGAGTTGATCAGGATCTGTGCCATCGAATCACGGGCCGCTGGCGATTCTTCGCGCAGGTAGGCTTCGTGCATCGCCTGGATGAAATCCACGGGGTGGTAATAGGAAATGAACTGCAGGGCGTCAGCAACGCTCTGAATCAGGTCGTCTTGCTTGATCACGGTCATGAGTCGCGCTCCTCTTAAAGACGGGAACATTCAATAAGGTGCTTGCAGCTTGGGTGCATCGGTCGGTTGCAAGCACCTTTCAAGGCACGCCGGGGCTGCTGGCGCGACGCTAAAAAGGCGCGGCAGTATACCGCGCCTCGGTTTGGTAAACACCCGCCAGAGGTCATTCGTTGGTCGCATAGGGTTCAGGCGTCATCGAAGGCAGGATTGACCAGCAAGTCGAGTCATGGTTTTGACGCCATTTTTTCGATCTTAGAATTGATTGGTCATTTATCAGGCTCGCCACTAAAGTGGCATCCGGACTGTAGAGTAGGACACTCAAACAGCGTTTTTTTCGCACGGTGAGTCAACGATTGACCCATAACGCCATCCAACGACTTTTACTCAAACGCTTCGCCCTCGCCGCCGGTACCTATGCCCTGGCCTTGCTGCTACTGTGGCTGGCTTTTTTTACCGGCCATTACGATGCGCCCCTTGCCAGTGTGGTCATTGGCAGTGTGCTGGTGGTCATCACTCAGGTGGCACTGTTCGGGTATTTCTACAGTGGCCGCAACCTGCGCCTTGCCGACCCCAGCCTGACCGAAGCACAGGTGCTGCTGGGCCTGGCCTGGCAAACCTGGTTGATTGCCCACCTGGACGATGCCCGCGGCACGTTCCTGGTCTTTTATGTATTGATCCTGCTGTTTGGCCTGTTCCATCTGTCGCGCCATGCGTTCATTCGTTGCGCGCTGCTGGTGTTCTTCAGTTTCAGCGCTATCACACTGTGGGACGGTTACCATTTTCAGCTGGCTGACCCGGCTCTGGCCATCCTGCAGGTTTGCCTGCTGTTTATCGTGCTGGTCTGGCTGGTGTTTTACGCCCGTTATGTCCAGGCCTCGCGACAGCGCATGCGCCAGCGCCGTTTTGCCTTGCAGGCGCACCAGGACACCCTGCGCGGAATGATGCGCCAGCTCGAAGACCTGGTGGCCACCGATGAGCTGACCGGCCTGTTCAACCGCCGGCACTTCCTGCGCCTGGCGACCCGCGAGTTGAACGCGATGGATGCTGATGTCGTGCACGGCCTGGCACTGATCGACCTGGATCACTTCAAGCGAATCAATGATGTCCACGGCCATGCTGCCGGCGATCAGGTGCTGCAGGCGTTTGCGGCGGTCGCCAGCGCCTGTCTGCGCGAAGGTGACGTACTCGCCCGCTATGGCGGCGAAGAGTTCGTGGTGCTGCTGCCCGACTGCAATGCCGAGCGCCTGACTTCATGTTGCGAGCGTTTGCGCATCGCCTTTACCGACGTCGAGCTGATCGGCATCAGCGTCAGCCACCTCAGCCTGTCGGCGGGCATGACATTGCTGGAGTTGGGTGACGATCTGGACGATGCCTTGCACCGCGCCGACCAGGCGCTTTATCGCGCCAAACGCGACGGGCGCAATCGCTGCGCGGCGGCGTGGGAGAACGCCGATGCCTGAGTTGCGCGTGGGCGAGCGGCGGTGGTCGGTCGCGCCGGGCAGCAACCTGCTCGACGCGTTGAACAGCAACGGCGAGGCCGTGCCATATAGCTGCCGCGCCGGCAGCTGTCACGCGTGCCTGGTGCAGTGCCTGCAAGGGCTGCCCAGCGACACCCGGCCCGACGCCCTCAGTCCCGAGCAGCGCCAGCAGGGTTGGCGGCTGGCCTGTCAGTGCCAGGTGGTGGAGGATCTGCAGGTGCATGCCTTCGATCCACAGCACGATGGTCGCCCCGCCGAGGTGAGTGCGATCGATTGGCTCAGCGCCCATGTGTTGCGCCTGCGCCTGGTGCCACAACGCCCTTTGCGTTATAGCGCCGGGCAGCATCTGGTGCTGTGGGCGGGACAAGTCGCACGACCCTACTCGCTTGCCAGCCTGCCTCAGGAAGACCGGTTCCTGGAGTTTCACATCGATTGCCGGCAACCGGGCGCGTTCAGCGATGCCGCCCGGCTGATGCAGATCGGCGATTCGATCCGTCTTGGCGAGTTGCGCGGCGGAGCACTGCACTACGATGCGGACTGGCACGACCGCCCGCTATGGCTGTTGGCGGCGGGCACTGGGCTGGGGCCGTTGTTCGGCATCCTGCGCGAGGCATTGCTGCAGGATCACCAAGGGTCCATCCGCGTGATTCACCTGGCCCACGACCCCAGCGAGCACTACCTGGCCAAGCCGCTACAGGCCATGGCCGCCACCCGCCCGAACCTCAGCATCGAGCTGTGGACCCCGGCGGATCTGCCCACGACACTGGCACAACTGCGCCTGGTTTCCCGGCAGACCCAGGCCTTGCTATGCGGCGGCCCCGACAGCGTTGATGCCTTTGCCCGGCGCCTGTACCTGGCGGGACTGCCGCGCAATCAACTATTGGCCGACGCCTTCCTGCCCCGCGGTTGAGTGCCGTTGGCTGGCGGGGGGCCATCAGATACCCCAAAAAAAGGCCCCCCAGCGCGAACTGGGGGGCCTCCTTTTTACTGGCTGAAGTCTCAGACCATCGGGTCGCCAACGTGCAGGATCTTCATGCCGTTAGTGCCGCCAATGGTGTGGTAGCTATCGCCTTTGGTCAGAATCACCCAGTCGCCTTTCTCCACGACACCGCGCTTGAGCAACTCGTCGATTGCAGCCTGGCTGACTTGCTCAGGCGGCAATGATGCCGGGTCGAACGGTACGGTGTAGACGCCACGGAACATGGCTGCGCGGGCCTGGGTTTCACGGTGCGGTGAGAACGCGTAAATCGGTACCGAGGAGCGGATGCGCGACATGATCAGCGGCGTGTAGCCACTTTCGGTCAGGGCGATGATCGCCTTCACGCCCGGGAAGTGGTTAGCGGTGTACATGGCTGCCAGCGCGATGCTCTGGTCGCAGCTTTCGAAAACCTTGCCGATGCGGTGGCTGGAGGTCTTGCTGGTCGGGTGCTTTTCAGCGCCGATGCAGATGCGCGCCATGGCCTGTACGGCTTCCAGCGGGTAGAGACCGGCAGCACTTTCGGCAGACAGCATCACGGCGTCGGTGTAGTCGAGCACGGCGTTGGCTACGTCGGACACTTCGGCACGGGTTGGCATCGGGTTCTGGATCATCGACTCCATCATCTGGGTCGCCACGATCACGGCTTTGTTGTGGCGGCGAGCGTGCAGGATGATTTTCTTCTGGATACCCACCAGCTCGGCGTCGCCGATTTCCACGCCGAGGTCGCCACGGGCAACCATCACCGCGTCGGAGGCCTTGATCAGGCCGTCGAGGGTTTCATCGTCGGCCACGGCTTCGGCGCGTTCGATCTTCGCCACCAGCCAGGCGGTACCGCCAGCTTCGTCGCGCAGTTGGCGCGCGTATTCCATGTCTGCGGCGTCACGCGGGAAGGACACGGCGAGGTAATCAACCTCCATTTCAGCAGCCAGCTTGATGTCGGCTTTGTCTTTCTCGGTCAGGGCCGGTGCAGTCAGGCCGCCGCCGCGACGGTTGATACCTTTGTGGTCCGACAGCGGACCGCCAATGATCACGGTGCAGTTCAGTTCGGTGGCGGTCGCGGTGTCGACGCGCATCACCACGCGACCGTCGTCGAGCAACAACTCGTCGCCCACGCCGCAGTCCTTGACCAGGTCCGGATAGTCGATGCCGACGATCTGCTGGTTGCCTTCGGTCAATGGATGGCTGGTGGAGAAGGTGAATTGATCACCGATCTTCAGCTCGATCTTCTTGTTGGCGAATTTGGCGATACGAATTTTCGGGCCTTGCAGGTCACCCAGCAGGGCGACGAAGCGGCCGTGCTTGGCAGCAAGGTCCCGCACCAGCTTCGCGCGAGCCTTGTGCTCGTCGGGGGTGCCGTGGGAAAAGTTCAGGCGGGCGACGTCCAGGCCAGCCAGAATCAGCTGTTCTAGAACTTCCGGCGAGTTACTGGCCGGGCCAAGGGTAGCGACGATTTTGGTACGACGGACGGACATGCAAAGACTCCTGAGTTCAAGCGCTGAGTGAGGCTACTATGCTCTTGGGTTGTAGTCATTGTTCCCGTGCACTACTTATTCGTTTGTGTGTTGAAACGAACATTGCTGAAGATTTTCGCCGACGGGTCGATACAGAGCTCAAGACAGGAGAACCCTCATGCGATTCGTGCTCATAGCCGCCCTGGCCCTCAGTATCACGGGCTGCACCCGTTGGTCGATGAACCATCATTTAAATAACGCCTACAGTGCTTACGACCGCGGCAATTGCGAGCAAGTGACGCTCGAACTGTCGAAAGTCGAACGCGCCAGCCGCGCGCGGCCTTATGTATGGCCGGAAGTGTCGATGTTGCGCGGATTGTGCCTGGAACGGCAGAAACTGTTTGTCGATGCCGCGCAAACCTATCAATTCATCCTCGCATCGTACCCGCAAAGCGAATACGCGTTCCGCGCCCGTGCCCGCCTGGAGACCCTGCAGTCACTGGGCCATTACCCGCTGCGCAGCACCAGCACCAGCGCCGTGCGGGCGACGCGTTTCTGATTACAGTTGTCATACCAAGCCTGGCTCACCGCGTGCGGTGAGCTATAGTCCAAGGGCTCGGGTCTGGGGCCCTGTCTCCAGACCGGCGCCACACCTGTGATCGGCCCAAGTAAGCGGCAGCGGTTCAACGGACTGTCGAACCAGGATCGGGGAGAGCGTACCCATTGCCCACGCAGGCGGGTCCGTTCCGAAGCATTAGTGCGGCCCTGCTTAAGGGCCTGGCAAAGCGAACTCAGCATGTTCACCAACCGCCGGATCGAACGGCATCAGCTGCCGTATTTTCTGAGAGTGTTTAACAGCGTGACAGACAAACCCATCGGGTTCCTGGGTAATGTGTCCGAGGACGGGCTGATGTTGATCAGCCAGTTGCCGATGATGGTCGGCGCCGATTTTGATTTGCGCCTAAAAATCCCGGCCACTGATGGCAGCCAACAGATCATCGATGTGCGGGGATGTTGTCTTTGGTGCCACGAAGACGCGACGCCGCATCATTACGATGCCGGTTTCAGCCTGCAGCGAACGCCTGCGGAATATGGGTATCTGGTCAGCGCCCTGAGGCAGTACTTCAGTTTCCAGCCGTTGCCGGCCTCGGCCTGACAGCAAGCGCAAGCTTCAGGTGCTGCCACTGCGCTTCAGGCTTAAATAGTGCGTCACCAGCGCTGCCCCCAGTTCCCCCGGGCGCACATCCACCACCGGTACGCCATGGGCGCTCAGTCCCTCGTGGAGTTGCGCCCGTGAGTTCATGTAGTCCACCGTGCCGCAGTAGGTGAGTGATTCCTCGAGGGTCTGCACCGGAGTCTGCAGCACGCGGTCGAGCACCTCTTCGCGCAAGCTTGCCAGCAGCACCCTGTGTTGTTTGCCCAAGCGTTGAACGGCGCTGAGCAAGCCTTCATCGTCCTCGTCCCGCAGATTGGTGATCAGTACCACCAGGGCGCGGCGTTTCTGCCGGGCCAGTAGCTGGCTGGCGGCTGCCTGGTAATCCGCAGGGCGCTGGGTGGTGTCCAGGTCATAAACTGCATTGAGCAACACGTTGAGCTGGCCGCTGCCTTTGACCGGCGCCAGATAGCGCGGCTGGTCGCTGGCAAAAGTGCACAGGCCCACGGCGTCGCCCTGGCGCAAGGCGATATAGCTCAACAGCAGGCAGGCGTTGAGGGCGTGATCGAAGTGCGCCAGCTCGCCGTCCTGGCTGCGCATGCGCCGACCGCAGTCGAGCATGAAAATGATCTGCTGGTCGCGTTCATCCTGGTATTCCCGGGCAATCGGCGTGCGCTGGCGTGCGGTGGCTTTCCAGTCGATCTGGCGCAGGCTGTCACCCTCGCGAAATTCGCGCAGCTGATGAAACTCCAGACCCAGGCCCCGGCGTTGCCGCTGGCGCACCCCGAGCTGGCTGAGCCAGTTGTCTACTGCCAGTAGCTGGCCGCCGTAGAGGCGGGCAAAGTCGGGATAGACGCGGGTGCTGTCGATCACGGGTAACAGGCGCTTGCGCGTCCACAGGCCCAGTGGACTCGCCAGATTGATTTCGCAATGTTCGAAACTGAAGTGGCCGCGCTTGAGTGGGCGCAGACGATAACTGAGCTGGCTGCGATGTCCCGGTTGAAGTTCGACCGACAGTGGCAGGTTCTCGACGCTCAGGCCATCGGGAGCGTGGTCATGCAGTTCAAGGATTCGTGAGTGTGCTGAGTCATGTTCGACCTCCAGTCGCACGTCACTCCAGCGCCCCAGAGCCAGGCTTGTGGGCATATGCCGGGTGATCCGCGGCGAGGCCTGGCGGCTGGCACGCACGGCGTCGAGGATCGCCAGCATCAGCAGCGCCAGGAGCAATCCCCAACTGATCGACGCCAGACTGGCGGGCAGCGCGATGCCGAGCGCGCGTAACGCTCCGAGCGCGATACCGATGGCCAGCAGCAATGCCAGCCAGATCAGCAGCAGGCGCGAGGGTTTCACAGCCGCGGTGCCGGCACTTGATCGAGCAACTGCCTGAGCACCTGGTCAACGTCCAGGCCTTCGATATCCAGCTCCGGGGCAATGCGTACCCGATGGCGCAGTACCGCAAGGGCGCAGCCTTTGATGTC
Source organism: Pseudomonas sp. TMW22090 (assembly GCF_022496665.1). Classification (NCBI taxonomy): domain Bacteria; kingdom Pseudomonadati; phylum Pseudomonadota; class Gammaproteobacteria; order Pseudomonadales; family Pseudomonadaceae; genus Pseudomonas; species Pseudomonas sp. TMW22090. The sequence continues at coordinate 163,170 of NZ_SCFH01000006.1, read as the reverse complement.
ATCGGGGATCACGAACTCGCCGCCGCGCAACAACGCCCGCGCCCGGGCACAGCGCACCAGCGCGATGGATGCCCGTGGCCCGGCGCCAAGGGTCAGGCCCGGCCAGCTGCGGGTGGTGCGCGCCAGGCGAACGGCGTAGTCGAGCACCTGGTCATCCAGTGCCAGGTCGCTGGCAATGCGCTGCAGGGCCAGTACGTCCTTGGCCTGTAGAACCGTGCGCAAAGGCTGTACGTCGAGCATGTCGGCGCGGGTCGAGCGGGTGACCTGACGCACCATGTCCAATTCCTGGCTGGCGTCGGGATAATCCATGCGCACCTTGAGCATGAAGCGGTCCAGTTCAGCTTCGGGCAGAGGGTAGGTGCCTTCCTGTTCGATCGGGTTTTGCGTGGCGAGCACCATGAACGGTTGCGCGATGGGCAGGGCGCGGCCTTCGAGGGTGACCTGGCGTTCCTGCATGGCTTCCAGCAGCGCCGCCTGCGTCTTGGCCGGGGCGCGGTTGATCTCATCGGCCAGCAGCAGGTTGGTGAACAGCGGACCCTTGCGCAACTTGAACTGTTCGGTCTGCAGGTCGTAGACCGCGTGCCCGGTGACGTCGCTGGGCATCAGGTCCGGGGTGAACTGGATGCGCGCAAATTCACCGCCGAAGCATCGGGCCAGGGCGCGCACCAGCAGGGTCTTGCCCAGCCCCGGCACCCCTTCGAGCAGGACATGTCCGCCCGCGATCAGGGCGGTCAGCACGTCATCGATCACTGAATCCTGGCCAATCAGTGCCTTCTGCAACTCAGCCCTGACCGCCTGGGCCAGCTGGCTGGCGCGCAGGCGTTGCTGGGCGGCGTGGCTTGGCGTTCCAGGTTCTGGCTGTTCACTCATCATAAGGCGTTCCTCAAGGATTGCAGGTGGGCCACCTGGCGGCTGAAGTCGGCGCTGTTGAGCCGCTGCTTCGGTCGCGGGCTCATGGCCTGGCTGATAGCGCGTGTGGGGTGGCCGGTCAGGCGTGACAGCACCAGCCATTGTTCGGCGACGCCGAGTTGATCAAACCCCTGGTGACGGCGTCGCACGCGCCGCAGGATGTCCTGTCGCAAGGCTTGCAGCAGGCTCTGCTGGCCATTGCGGCGCAGCATGAAAGCAGCGCTGGCGCGCAAGTGTTCCTGCAGTTGGCGGCGCGCTGGCGCAGGGGTTTCCTGCAACGGGCCATGGCGTACGCCCGCGTGCCAGCAGCCCAGGCCGATCAGCGCGATCAACGCCACCAGTGCCTGGGGGAAATAGCGCAGCAGCAGGGTCACCAGGTTGTCGTGATCGGTATTGAACACCAACGTCACCTGCGTATCGGCGGTGAGGTACCAGAGCAGCCAGGCATTGTCGTACTGGTCGATGGCCGGGTTTTTCCACAGGTCGGCGTCGGTAACCACCACGATCGAGCCCAATCCGTGATTGAGTTGCATCATGTGCGTGGCCTTGGCGCTGTTGGCCCAGGCCTGCGCCAGGTTGTGCGGGTCTTCGAGATGAAAGGCGGTGTCGAAACCGGCGTAGGCTGGCCCTGCGTCATCTTCCAGGTAAAGCTTGGTGAGTTTGGGGTAGGGGTCATCACCGGGCGCTGTCGGCGGATCTTTCAGGTCCTTGCTCAGGGATTGATGCAACTGTACGCGGTCGAGCAGCAGGTCGTTGCTTTGCCCGGTCCTGTCATCCCACAGGGACTCGGCGACGAACACCAGGCGCCCGCCTGCACGGGTCCAGTTCATGATCTGGTCGACCTGCCTGGGCGTCATGTTGTACCGATCGCCGAACAGCAACAGGCTGTGCTGGCGCGGATCGAGCGAGGGCAGGATGTCGAGGCCATTGGCGTGGCCGACGCTCAGGCCCTGTTTGCGCAGGAATTGTTCGGCTGCCAGATAAGGGTTGGCCAGGGCTTCGGGCGCGGGACCGTGATCGATCTGCTCCTGATAAGGCGTTGCCTTCAGATACAGGTAGATAGCCAGGCACGCCAGCAGCACCGCGATGATCGTGCCGAGCACCAGGCCGTAACCGCGTTTCAACGCGAGGCTCCCGGGCCGAACAAGGCACGCCAGCCGTCACACAATTGCTGTTGTGCCAGTGTGGGAGGCACGCAATGCCCGTAGGCCATGTTCTGCCAGTGACCGGTAAGGCTTTTACTGAAGGCGGCCAATGCCGGCTGGTTCAATTGTTCGATACGCTGCAGCACCTCGCCTTCGGTGTCGGCCGGTTTCAGCGGCATGTTGAAGTCGTGCAGCAAGTGGCTTAGCAGGGCACGATAGAGCAAGCCCAAGGCTTCTCGGGGTTGGGTCTGCCACAGCCGTTCGGCACTGGCGGCAATGTCGGCGGGCAAGGTTTCGCGGCCAAGGTCGAGGCCGAATGCCTGCCGGGGCGGCGCCTGCAGTGTTTTTCGGTCTGTTGGCGGACGACGGCTGACGAAGGCCTGCAGCCAGTCGCGGTAATGCCAGATCAACAAGCCCGCCGCCCCGATCACTGCGCCCCACAGCAACGCTTCGAGCAGCGTCGCCACTGCGCCGAAACGCTGGGCGTCGAGCAGTTCGAGTAATGCCTTGAGCCAGCCAGGGGTGGGGTCATCACCAGCGTTTCCAGGGCCCGCTTGCTCTTCGCCGAAGCGATAGCGGGTCACGGTTTCTTTATTCGTGAACGGCGGGTTATCAAGGATTGCCTTGATGCTGTCCCGGGAGGCCTGGCTGGTCAGGGGTTGCTCCAGAAGGCGCGGGCTATCAGGGGAAACGGCCGGCTCTGCGGCCCAGGAATCTTGCATCGTGGGCATCATTAAAAAACTCGCCAGCAGTACAATGGCGGCAGTGCTCAGGCGCTGGCGCAGTCGGCGAAACACCAGTTCGAGGTCCCAGGCTTCCAGCACCGTGCGCCGGTTCAGGTACAGGCTGAAACCGCAGGCTACATAGATCGGTTCCCACACGATCAACACCAGCACGTAAAAGAGATTGCTCAGGTGTTCGAGCCACCCCCAGTCCTGCTGACTGGCGGAAATCAAGGCTTGCCAGCCCCAGTCGACTTCAATCTGTTGCGGCAGCAGCAGATAGAACAGCACCATCAGGCCAATCCACAATGTGCTCTCCAGGTGCACGCCGATGACCGTCAGCCAGCGCGCCGCATTGGCGTCGCGCTGCATCAGGACCTGCAGGCGCTGTTCCCTTGCCTGGCCATCGAGGCCTTCGAGTTGCATGACAGGCATCAGGAAACTGCGGCTCAGGCTCAGGCGGCGCCAGGTCAGGCTGGCGATTAACTGAGGCTTTAGCAGCCGCGGCCATTGGCGCAGCGCCTGTTTTAATGTCGGTGTTTCACCGAACAGTGCTGTCGAAAGGATGAACAATGGCAGGCGCTCGAATGCCGGTTTCAACCACCAGAAGATGAACACGGCCAGGGTGGGTGAATCCCATAGCAGCACACTAAGCAGCGCAAAAACCGGCAGGGTCACGATGGCCCAACTGGTCATCAGCAAGCGGCGATGACGCTGGCTCAGCAGCACACCCAGGTCCATGGCTTCCCAGGTTCGGCGGGGGCGAATCACGACCGTTGCATCACTCAGGCGCATGGCGCGTCCGTCCGGCAAACAGTAGATACGCGCTGACCAATGACCAGAGCACGGCGCCGACCAGGTACTTGATGGCGGGTGCCGGCCCGGTCATCGATGACCAGTACGCTTCGATAAAGGCGGCAATTACCAGAAACAGCATCACCCCACAGATCAGCCCCACGCTTGTCCTGGCCGCCGTTCGCAAGGCCTCGGCGCGCCTCAGCCGCCCCGGCGCGATCAACGCCCAGCCCAGTTGCAGGCCCGCAGCACCCGCCAGCACGATGGCCGTGAGTTCAAAGGCGCCGTGCCCGATCACGAACGACCAGAAGGTTTGCCCGAAGCCGATATGGGTCAGGTGGCCGGCCACCGCGCCGATCATCAAGCCGTTGAAGACCAGGAAAAACGCGCTGCCAAGGCCAAACAGCAACCCGCTGGCGAAGGTCTGAAAGGCGATGCCGATGTTGTGCATGATGTAGTAGCCGAACATCACCCAATCCTCGCTGGCGGCCCGTTCCGGCGTGCGCCCCAGCTGACCGGATTCGGGGTTATACATTTCCTGCATTTGCCTGACCTGCTCCGCCGGAATCAGGTTGTAGATCAGCTCCGGAAACCAGTAAACCAGCAGCGCAAAACCGATCAGGCTGGCGAAGAACAACAGGCCTGCCGCGAGGACGAAGTGCCACTGCTCGCGCACCAGTCGCGGAAAGTCGGCCAGGATAAACGCCAAGGCCTTGGCTCCCAGCTGGCCGCGTTGGCGGTACAGTTGCTGATGACCACGCAGGGCCAGTTGCTGCAATGAGTCAACCAGGAAGCTGCTGTAGCCACGCTCACGGGCCAGCGCCAGTTGATGGCACAGGCGACGGTAGTCCGCAGGGAAACTGCTCGCGCCGGAGATTTTTTTTTTGCCCCGTTCCAGGCCGTCGAGCGTCAGGGAAAATCGCTCCCATTCAACCTTGTGGCGGTTCTCGAACAGACTCTGCTTCATGCCGGCCCCATCAAGCCGCGGGCAATCCCGCCGAGTTCGGCGACGGCCTTCGGTTCGTGGAGTTGCAAGGGTTGGGCGACGATGGCGGCCAGCTCGCCGACCCGTGCTGCAGAAAGGTCACCCTGGCGTTCGGCAAATCCGAGGATGGCGCGCTGCTCGGCCAGGGTAAGGGTCACCACGGGACGACGGGGTTCGACGTCAGGCAGCGCCGGGCGCTTGGGCGGTTGTTCGCGGTAGATCACCAGCGTGCCGGCGGCAAGGTCGCCCAGGCGTTTGAAGGTAGGGTGTTGCAGGCAACTGATCGCGCCCAGGGCATAGCCGAAGGGCAGCATGTCAACGAACCGCAGCAGGTTGCGCAACAGCGAGGCGGACCAGCCGACCGGGGTGCCATCGTCCTGTACGACGCGCAACCCCATCCACTGCTTGCCCGGCGAACGGCCCTGGTTGAGCACTTCAAACAGCACCATGTACCACCAGCTCACGACGAACAGCAGGATCGAACCCAGGCCAGCGCCGAGCTTGCCCAGAAAAGACAGCACGATGAACAGCAAGCCGAGGATCAAGCCGCGCAAGGCCAGGTCGATGGAGAAAGCCAGTACACGTACCACCAGCCCGGCCGGACGCAGTGGCAGGTCGATGCCCTCTGGCGTCTCGACCTGATGCCGCGTGTCCAGTGGCGGTGACAGCGTCGCTTTCCATGGCAGTGCCGGGGTCTCGAGCATGGGCAACCTTGATGTAGCCTGTTCGGGATTCGATCGACTGGATGCTAACAGCCTCGCGGGGGGAAACGACATCACAATGTAATACCCCGTATGCAACTTGCGCGGCCGGAATCACATCAGCACTGGCCGCAGCCTTGCTTGAACGCCTAGACTTTGCCGATCTTCAGTTCAGGAACAGCCCGTGACTTCCATCTTCTGGTACGACTATGAAACCACCGGCATCAATCCGCGCTGCGATCGCCCGCTGCAAGTTGCCGGCATCCGCACCGACTTCGCGCTGAATGAAATTGACGAGCCGGTCAACCTGTACTGCCAGCCCAGCGAAGATATCCTGCCGCATCCTGCCGCCTGTGCGATCACCGGCATCACGCCCGGGTGCCTGGCCGAGCGAGGTTTGAGCGAAGCCGATTTCATGACCCGGGTGCACGCCCAACTCGCCGCACCGGGCACCTGCGGCGCCGGCTACAACACGCTGCGCTTCGACGATGAAATGACCCGTTACAGCCTGTACCGGAATTTCTTCGACCCTTACGCCCGCGAGTGGCAGGGCGGTAACAGCCGCTGGGACCTGATCGACGTGGTGCGCGCCGCCTACGCCCTGCGCCCCGATGGCCTGGCGTGGCCGACGGACGAACAGGGTAGAGTGACACTCAAGCTCGAACGCCTGACGGCAGCCAACGGCATCGACCACGGCAACGCCCACGAAGCGCTGTCGGACGTGCGCGCCACTATCGCCCTGGCGCGGCTGATCCGGCAAAAGCAGCCAAAACTTTACGACTGGCTCTTTCAGTTGCGCGGCAAGCAGAAGGTGCTGGATCAGATCCGTCTGCTGCAACCCATGGTGCACATCTCCGGGCGCTTCTCGGCGGCGCGCAACTATGTCGGGGTGGTCTTGCCCCTGGCGTGGCACCCGAAAAACAAGAACGCCCTGATTGTCTGTGACTTGCACCTCGATCCCCAATGCTTGCTCGATCTGGATGCCGAAGCGCTTCGCGAGCGCCTGTATACCCGCAGCGATGATCTGGCCGAGGGCGAATTGCCGGTGCCGTTGAAACTTGTTCACATCAACAAGTGCCCGGTCGTAGCGCCCTTGTCGGTACTGCGTGAGCAGGATCAGCACCGCCTTGGGCTGGACATGACGCTTTATCAGGCGCGTGCGCTGCGGCTAAGTGACGCACAGCAAGTTTGGAAAGATAAAGTTCAGGCGATCTATGCCCGCGAAGGTTTTCCTGCCAGTGATGACCCGGAACAACAGTTATACGATGGTTTTATCGGCGATCGGGATCGGCGTTTGTGTGAACAAGTCCGGTCGGCAGATCCCGCGCAATTGGCACAACAGAAGTGGCCGTTCGATGATGAACGCCTCCCAGAATTATTGTTTCGATATCGCGCGCGCAACTTCCCTGACACCCTGAGTTTCGAAGAACAGGAACGCTGGCAGATATTCTGTCGGCAGCGTTTGTCTGCACCTGAGTGGGGCGCGCCCAATACCCTCAACTCTTTTGCAGAGGCCGCAGCTCAACTGATGCTTACTGCCACGCCGGAGCAGTGTGCAGTGCTGGATGACTGGCAAAAATATGTCCAGGTATTACGGGTTCGTTTGAACCTTTGAAAACGAACATGCCCGGTGTTGAATGCCGGGCATAAAAAAACGCCAGCATTTAGCTGGCGTTTTTTTTGGCGCGGATCAGTCTGCGCCACGCTCTGTGGCTTAGCCCAGCAGAGTCGCCCAGCCTTCAACCACGTCACCGCCCCACTTGGCTTTCCACTCTTTCAGAGTCTTGTGGTTGCCACCTTTGGTTTCGATGACTTCACCGTTGTGCGGGTTTTTGTATTGTTTAACTTTGCGAGCACGCTTGGTGCCAGTAGTTTTTACTGCGCCACCGCGTGGAGCCTTGGTTTTGGATTCCGGATCCAACAGCGCAATGATGTCGCGCAGGGACTTGGAGTACTCGCCCATCAAGGTGCGCAGTTTGCCTTCGAATTCCAGCTCGGTTTGCAGTTTGTCGTCTTGGGACAGATTCTTCAACCGGGCTTGCAGCTCTTTGATAGCTTCTTCGGTGGCGCGATATTCGTTGATCAAGGACATGAGGACTACCTTATGATGGACGCTGGATAGCAGGTGACAGTGCGCCAATAATAGTCAGGGTGTTTCATCAAGTAAACATTTAACCGAAGTTTATTTAATTCACTTACGATGAGTAGGCGATAAATTGTGCGGGCAATTAAATACTCTGAACCGGTCTTCGCCCATCTTCACAATTGTCGCTTGAATATCGGCTGTCAGAGCACCATCGCGCGCAGCGGAACCGTTGCCGGAGCTGTTTCCCCGGGCCAGGCGCAACACCCGCCATCATCAGTACTGCAGTTTTGCTGCGTAATCGCTAGAATGGCGGCCTTTGCGAAGTTCTGGAGTTTCCCCCTCATGCGCACTTTTCGGCTGGTGATTGCTTGCCCGGACCGCGTCGGTATCGTTGCTAAAGTCAGTAACTTTCTGGCGTCACATAATGGCTGGATCACTGAAGCGAGCCATCACTCGGACAACCTCAGTGGCTGGTTCTTCATGCGTCACGAAATCCGTGCCGACTCGCTGCCTTTTGGTATTGAAGCTTTTCGCGAGGCCTTCGCGCCTATTGCCGAAGAGTTCTCGATGAACTGGCGCATTACCGATACCGCACAGAAGAAGCGTGTTGTATTGATGGCCAGCCGTGAATCCCACTGCCTGGCTGACCTGCTGCACCGCTGGCACAGCGATGAGCTCGATTGCGAAATCTCCTGCGTGATTTCCAACCACGATGACTTGCGCAGCATGGTCGAGTGGCATGGTATTCCTTACTACCACGTTCCGGTGAACCCGCAGGATAAGGAACCGGCATTCAAGGAAGTCTCGCGTCTGGTCAAACAGCACGATGCCGAGGTGGTGGTACTTGCCCGATACATGCAGATCCTGCCGCCGGAGTTGTGCAGCGAGTACGCGCACAAGGTGATCAACATTCACCACAGCTTCCTGCCTTCGTTCGTGGGTGCCAAGCCGTATCACCAGGCTTCGCTGCGTGGCGTGAAGTTGATCGGTGCCACTTGCCACTACGTGACCGAAGAGCTGGACGCCGGTCCGATCATCGAACAGGACGTGGTGCGTGTCAGCCATAGCGACAGCATTGAAGACATGGTGCGATTTGGCCGGGATGTAGAGAAGATGGTGTTGGCCCGTGGCCTGCGTTATCACCTCGAAGATCGGGTGTTGGTCCACGGCAACAAGACTGTGGTGTTCTGATAGCCGCACCACCTTGTTGAATTTCGAAGGGCCTGGGCGTTCAATCGCGGCAGGCCCTTTGTTGTTTATGCAGTGAGGATTTGTTAATGGCTGATCCACTCGACAAGGCGACTTCCACGCCTCCCGCGACGTTGGGGGAGGGCTGTTTGAGTCGTTACGATCCCGATGACTTGAGTGCCGAGGATGGCACGGAGTTTCCAGGCGCGCGGGAGTTGTGGGAGACGTTGCATCCAGAGGACGAAGATTTGGGCCCCGTGGAAACTTCGGGGCAACCCACCCCTAAGCCTGCTTGAACCTCATCAACTTCCTCAGCAGCGGCCGCCCCAGCAGCAAAAAGAACACCGGTCCTCCCACCACCAGATAGAAGTAATAAGTCACGGCCCGCCAGATCAGGATGGCCGCCGCCGCCGTCGACTTGCCCACCATCGGCGCCAGCAACGCGGCCGAGGTCAGTTCTGCCGCTCCGGCGCCGCCGGGCAACAGGCTGAACTGCCCGGCGCTGAGTGACAGCATCTGGATCAGGAACGTCCAGGCCCACTGCAAGTCCGCCCCCAGGCCGAGCACGGCCAGGTACAACACGCTGTAACGCAAACCCCAATGCAGGCAGGTCAGTGCAAATACCTTGATCAGCGTCTGACGGGGAAGTTTCAGGGTGTCGGTGAATGCGGCGAGAAAGTGCAGGAGTTTGCGTGCCCAACGCAGGCGCGTTGAGGCTTTGACATTGAGACGCGCCAGCAGGCGGCCGCTCAGGCGGATCAGCAGTCGGTGGTAGCGCGCCACCGCGACGCAACTGACCAGGCCGCCAAACATTGAAATGGCGCTGACCATCAACAGCCATTCCATTCGCTGGCTCAGGTGTTGGAACAGTGCGTAGATCAGGATCCCGCTCAGCGCGCACAGGAAGAACACCAGGTCACTGAGCTGATCCATCGCAAACACCGCGCTGCCCCTGGCCGGGCGAACGCCCTGGCGCGAGAGCAAGGCCATGATCGTCAGAGGTCCGCCGCTGCCTCCAGGCGTAGCGCAATAGGCAAACTCGGCGGCCATCACCACCCCAAGACTTTTCAGCCGGCCGACCTTGTGACACTGATCGCCCAATAACAGCCGCAGGCGCAGGGTGTTCAGGACCCAGCACGACAGAATCATGCCGAACATGATCAGCAGCCAGTGCAGGGGGAAATGCCGCAACCGATACCAGGTTTCATTTCCGCCCAGCAGGGACGGGATCAGCACCGCCACCAACAGCGCGACGAGCAGAAGAATGACGCGGCTCATGCGCGGCGACCGACAGCTGCGTCTGGCAGTCGCAACCAGTCAGCCTTGGTCAGCGGCCTACGCCCCTGATCCAGCAGACGCTTGACGGTTTGCAGCCAGTAATCCCGGGAAAACCGGTGGCGCATGTCCACTGGATGCAGGCCGAGGCGAATCACCGGCGCTTGCTGCCAGCGTTGCTCCCGGCGGTCGCTGAGCCACTTCGACAGGCCGCGACGCCAGGCACTGCGGGCGCTCCACACCAGTCCCGGCGCGTCCACAACGCTGAAGTCCGGCAGGCGGTAGAGGTGCTGTGGATCACTGGTGTAGCTCAGCGGCAACTGGCGCAGGGCTTGCCGTGTTCCGGCACTCATCAACCAGGCCGGCGCGACGAACCCTTCCAGGGGCCAGTCGTAGCGCCGGAACATCTCGATGCCAGCCTGCAGGCGGGACAGCGCTTGCTGCTCGGTCAGGTGATAGAACTCACCTTCGTGGGTGTAGATACGGCGCATGAACCAGTCTCGTGGGGTGCTCGGCGGTGAACCTTCGTCGCAATGAAAATAGCCGTGCAGCGCCAGTTCGTCACCCCGAGCCAGACGGTGGGACAGCAGTCGGCGAAAGTCCGGGTGCGCTTGCAGGTCATTGTGTTTGTGGAAGTCCGGTACCACCAGCCAGGTCATCGGCACCGCGCCCAGGGCATCGACAGCTTCGACGAAAGGCTGATAGTCGGGCCAGGTCTGCGGTGCGACATCGTGCAGCACCAGCAGCAGGCAGGGAGGATTCGCGGATTCAACCATTGGCGATCAGCGGCCATTGCGTGCCCAGCACAGCATGATAATGCCCCAGCAGGCTGTCGACCACCGTATCCCAGGCGTAATGCTGTTCCACATGACGGCGAGCCTGTTGACCCAGGGCCGTACTGCCCGAACTGAATAACGCGTGGACGGCACTGGCCATTGCCGCCGGACTGTTGGGTGCGCAGAGCAGGCCGCACTGGTCGGTGACGATTTCCTGAAAGGCCCCGGCCGCTACCGCGATTACCGGGATACCGCTGGCCATGGCTTCGAGAATCACCAGGCCGAAGGTTTCCTGATCGCCGGCGTGCAGCAGTGCATCGGAACTGGCCATCAGGCGAGCCACTTGCGGCGCAGGGCAGAACTCATCGATCACCGTGACGTTATCCGGCACGAGCGCGGGCATCGATGAACCCACCAGCAGCAGGTGAAAGCGCGGGCCCAGTCGCTTCATGCAATCGAGCAGCACGGGCAGGTTTTTTTCCTTGGAACCGCGACCGGCAAAGATCAGCAGGCGGCTGTCTTCGGCAATACCCAGTTCCGCCCGCAGCCCCGTGTCGCGAGCACCAGGGTGGAAGGTTTGCAGGTCGACGCCCAAAGGCTGCACATAGACATTTTTCACCCCCAGGCCAATCAGCTTGTCGGCCATGACCTGGCTGGGCGCGAGTACCCGATCGAAGTTGCCATACAGCTTCCTGACATAGGCTTCGACATTGGGTGTCACCCAGTTGCCCATGCGATTGCTGCACAGCAGCGGCAAATCCGAGTGATAAAAGCCAATCACCGGAACATCCAGCTGACGTCGCGCGTCCAGGGCTGCCCAGGCCGTGAGGTAAGGGTCGCCGACTTCAATCAGGTCGGGCTGCAGATCCTGCAGGACATTTCGCCAGGGGGCGAGGCGAACGGGAAAACGATAGCCTTTGCCGAAGGGCAGGGCGGGGGCGGGAACAGTGTATACGCCGTCCCGTTCACCCAGGTGGGCGCCGGGAATCAGCAGGCTGTGGCGAATGCCGGGCTTGATGCCCAGGCGTCGGTGTTTGGCATCCAGATACGTGCGCACGCCACCGCTGGCAGGGGCGTAGAACATGGTTATGTCAGCGATATGCACGATGAGCATCCCTCCGGTCCGTTGTTCTCCCTTGGTTGACCTTTTTGAAGGATAGATGTTCGGTTGGGGTTTGCCGGGTGGCTGCGCAGTTGGCGTTGTGTTTGATTTGAGAGCGCCATCGCGAGCAGGATCACTCCCACAAGTCTGGACGTTAACCTGTGGGAGCGAGCCTGCTCGCGATGGCGTAGGTTCTGATGTCAGATACGGAAGCTACCCACCAACTGCTTCAGCCGCGCCGCCTGCTGCTCCAGGTCTGAACACGCCCGCAACGTCGACTGCAGGTTCTCCACCCCTTCCTGGTTCAGCGTGTTGATCTCGGTAATGTCGACGTTGATCGATTCCACCACCGCCGTCTGCTCCTCGGTCGCCGTGGCTACCGATTGGTTCATCCCGTCGATCTCGCCGATGCGCAGGGTCACGCTGTTCAGGCGTTCGCCAGCAAGGTTGGCGATGTCCACGCTGTCCTGGCTGTGACGCTGGCTGTCACTCATGTTGCTCACCGATTCCCGTGCACCGACCTGCAGTTCCTCGATCATGGTCTGCACCTGCTGTGCCGATTCCTGGGTGCGATGCGCCAGGTTGCGCACTTCATCGGCGACCACCGCGAAGCCACGTCCCGCTTCGCCGGCGCGTGCCGCCTCGATCGCCGCGTTCAGTGCCAGCAAGTTGGTTTGCTGGGAAATGCTGGTGATGACTTCGAGGATCTGCCCGATATTCACGGTCTTGCTGTTGAGCGATTCGATATTGGTGCTCGAGGCGCTGAGCATGCTCGACAGTTGATTCATCGCGGCAATGCTGCGATCCACCACTTGCTGGCCGTCTTCGGCCAGATTGCGCGCGTCGCTGGCCTGGCTTGAGGCCTGGGCGGCGTTGCGGGCGATTTCCTGGGCTGCGGCGCCCAGTTGATTGATCGCGGCAGCCACGCTGCTGGTGCGCGAGGCTTGCTGATCGGAATTGAACATCGACGAATTGGACGCGGCGACGACGCGCAACGCCACTTCATTGACCTGGCCGGTGGCCGACGACACTTCGCGGATCGAGCCGTGGATGCGCTCGACGAAGCGGTTGAACGCCGTGCCCAGGATGCCGAATTCATCGTTGTTCTGGATGGTCAGGCGCTTGGTCAGGTCTCCCTCACCGTCGGCGATGTCTTCCATGGCCCGGGTCATCACGTGCAATGGCTGGATAAGCAGGCGGATCAGCATGCCCAGCAGGGCGATGATGATTGCCACGGCGATCAGCGTCGCCACAACCGCCGATGCACGGAACTCGCTGAGCATTGAGAAGGCTTTGTCTTTGTCGACCGACAGGCCGATGTACCAGTTGACCGAAGGCAGGCCTTTGACCGGGGTGAAGTTGACGATGCGGGTCTTGCCATCGACTTCCACTTCGCTGAAGTCACTGCTCAAACGCGGCGCTCCCTGGGGAAAGGCCTCGCTCAGCGTCTTCATGACCAGCGTTTTGTCCGGGTGAACCAGGATCTTGCCATCGGCACTGACCAGGAACGCGTAACCCATGCCGTCAAAATCCCGGGCGCTGAGGGTATCGATCAGGGTTTGCAGGCTCAGGTCGCCGCCCACCACGCCGACGCTCTGGCCGGCTTTTTTCGAGGCGGTGGCAATGGAAATGATGGTCTGCCCGGTGGCCGCATCGATGTAAGGTTCGGTCAGGGTGGCGGTGCTGCTGCTTTCGGCACCTTTGTACCAGGGGCGCACTCGCGGATCGAAGCCGGCAGGCATTTTGGCGTCCGGGCGAATGGTGAAACTGCCGGTCGCGTCGCCCAGGTAGGAGGCCATGAAGGTCGACGTCAACGCTTTCTGCTCAAGCAGGCTGGCCACAGTGCCCGGCTCGGGGTTGATGGCGATGTTCTGGGCCAGGTTGTCGATCAGCAGGATGCGCCCGCTCAACCAGGTCTGGATATTGCTGGCGGTAACGTCGCCCATCTCGTTGAGGTAGTTGTCCAGGTCTTCGCGGATGGCGTTACGTTGCAGGTAGTCGTTGTACAGCGTAAACGAGGCGAAGGCGGCAATGACGATTAGCGCGGCGGCAAGCAGGATTTTATGGCTGAAACGCAGGTTTTTGTTCATGGCTTGAGGTTCCGCTAAGGTCTTAATGGCCAGGGCGTGCTTTTATAAGAGAACGCGAAAGTGGGTGGTGACGAGCACAAGCGCACAGCTCCGTTTTTTCTGTAGGAAATTACCGACGCTCTTCAAACCCCTGTATCGGCCATCAGGAATCAAAGATTAACCATGGGTGACGAAATGCCTGACTCCTCGCAACTTGTTATTGGTGCTGATCTCGCTGGTAGCCCTATCGCCCAGGCGATGCGCCTGGCCAATCGTCATGGCCTGGTCGCCGGGGCGACCGGGACCGGCAAGACGGTCACCTTGCAACGCCTGGCCGAAGCCTTCAGCGACGCCGGGGTGGCGGTGTTCGCCGCCGATATCAAGGGCGACCTGTGCGGGCTCGGGGCTGCCGGTAATCCCCAGGGCAAGATCGCCGAGCGCATCGCCGGCATGCCCTGGCTGAATCACCAGCCCCAGGCGTATCCGGTGACCTTGTGGGATATCCACGGCAAATCCGGTCACCCTTTGCGCACCACCCTCAGTGAAATGGGCCCGTTACTGCTGGGCAGCCTGCTGGAACTGACCGACAGCCAGCAGTCGGCGCTGTATGCCGCGTTCAAGGTCGCGGATCGGGAAGGCCTGCTACTGCTGGACCTCAAAGACCTGAAGGCGCTGCTCAATCACCTGCGCGATCATCCGCAGTTGCTGGGAGACGACGCCGCGCTGATGACCACCGGTTCCAGCCAGGCGTTGTTGCGCCGCCTGGCAACGCTTGAACAGCAGGGGGCCGAAGCGCTGTTCGGTGAGCCCGCGTTGCAGCTCGAAGACATCCTGCAACCGACCGCCGAGGGCCGCGGGCGCATTCACCTGCTCGACGCCAGCCGCCTGGTGCATGAAGCGCCGAAGGTCTACGCCACGTTCCTGTTGTGGTTGCTGGCTGAACTGTTCGAGCAATTGCCCGAGCGCGGGGATGCAGACAAACCGCTGCTGGCGCTGTTTTTTGATGAGGCGCACCTGCTGTTCGCCGGTACCCCCCAGGCCCTGCGTGATCGCCTGGAGCAAGTGGTGCGGTTGATCCGCTCCAAAGGCGTGGGGGTGTATTTTGTGACCCAGTCGCCGGGTGACCTGCCGGATGACGTGCTGGCCCAGTTGGGCTTGCGTGTGCAACATGGGCTTCGCGCGTTCACCGCCAAGGAGCAGAAATCCCTGCGTGCGGTCGCCGAGGGCTTTCGTCCCAACCCGGCGTTCGATGCCTTGTCGGTGCTGACCGAATTGGGTATCGGCGAGGCGCTGGTGGGCACCTTGCAGGACAAAGGCACTCCCGCGATGGTGCAACGGGTGCTGGTAGCGCCGCCGCAGTCGCGGATCGGACCGCTGACCGAGACCGAGCGCACGATGCTGATCGCCGGCTCGCCGTTCAAAGGCCGTTACGACAAGCCGATCGATCGCGAGTCAGCCTATGAAGTGCTGATGGGGCGCAAGGGCTTGGCGCCGGAGCCTGAAGCCACACCGGGCAAGGCAGGGGCTGAAGAGCCAAGCTTCACCGACAAGGCCGGGGAATTCCTTGGCACGGCGGCGGGTCAGGCGCTCAAGTCGGCGATGCGTCAGGCGGCCAATCAACTGGGGCGGCAGTTGGTGCGGGGGTTGATGGGGTCGTTGCTCGGAGGCAACAAACGCCGCTGAAAGCAAAAGATCGCAGCCTTCGGCAGCTCCTACGTAGAAGCTGCCGAAGGCTGCGATCTTTTGATCTTGCCGTTAAACCTTTGGTTTGGCGTGAGCCGCCAGCCGTTCCAGCGCTGCCCGAAGATTCGGATCACTGATCCCGTCGGCCGTAGCCTGGATCGTCGCCCCGGCATCCGTCGACAAACTGATGGTATGCCCCGCAGCACCTTGCTGAACGGTGGGCGGCTGTACCTTGAACAGAATTCGCGTCAGGCTGGCAAACTCGTCAAACATTTGTAACTGACGTTGCAAACGCTTCTGCTGATAGCGTAGCCGGGTCGCCCAATGACCATCGGTCACGATCAGCAGCAAACTGCCTTCGCGCCAGGAGGCCACATGGCAGTGTTCCCGGGCGGCAGGCTGCAGCTGGCTTTCCAGCAGGCGCTGCAAATGACCCAGGCGTTGAGCGTGGCCAAAGATGGCTTTGAGCGGTTTGGCTTCGCGAAGCAGAACGGCGGGTGCTCTGGCCGTGAGAGGGCGAAATGCCATGATCAGACACCTGAAGTAACAGAGCAGCCATCTTAGCAGAAAGGCCTGCCCGCACCCCATCCATCGTCCTGGTGACGCTTTATCCATTAAATCAATGGTTAACTTCGTACTTGTCCGGGTTGAAACTGGCAGAAAAGGCCTTATTGTAAGTGAGCCCCGTCACAGCGCTGTGCCAGCATCGTGGAATAACGCCACTTTCCTCACCACCGTTTCCGGGTAGAATGCTCGTTCGCATGCGGCCATGAGGGCTGCTCGGGCGACTCACGGGGCCGCCCTCCATCCCTTTAGTGTGGAAGATCCTGCCGATATGTTTGCGCCTTTGTTAAAGAAACTTTTTGGAAGCAAGAACGAGCGTGAAGTCAAACGCATGCTCAAGACGGTGCAACTCGTCAATGCCTTCGAAGAGCAAATGGTGGCCCTTTCGGACGATCAGTTGCGTGCCAAGACAGACGAGTTCAAGGCCCGCATCGCCAAAGGGGAAACCCTCGACAAGCTGCTGCCTGAAGCCTTTGCGGTCGCCCGCGAAGCCGGCAAGCGCGTCATGGGTATGCGCCACTTCGATGTCCAGCTGATCGGCGGCATGACCTTGCATGAAGGCATGATCGCGGAAATGCGTACCGGTGAAGGCAAGACCCTGGTGGCAACACTGGGCGTTTACCTGAACGCGCTGTCCGGCAAGGGCGTGCACGTTGTGACCGTGAACGACTACCTGGCCCGTCGCGACGCCAACTGGATGCGTCCGCTCTACGAATTCCTCGGCCTGACGGTCGGCGTTGTCACGCCGTTCCAGCCGCCGGAAGAGAAGCGCCTGGCTTACGCCGCCGACATCACCTACGGCACCAACAACGAATTCGGTTTCGACTACCTGCGCGACAACATGGCGTTCAGCATGGAAGAGAAATTCCAGCGCGAACTCAATTTTGCCGTGATCGACGAAGTCGACTCCATCCTCATCGACGAAGCCCGTACCCCGCTGATCATTTCCGGTCAGGCCGAGGACAGCTCCAAGATGTACGTCGAGATCAACCGACTGATCCCGCAACTGGAGTTGCACGTCGAGGAAGTAGAAGGCGAAGTCACCAAGGCTGGCCACTACACCGTCGACGAGAAGACGCGTCAGGTCGAGCTCAACGAAGCCGGTCACCAGTTCATTGAAGACATGCTCACCCGCGTCGGTCTGCTGGCTGAAGGCGAAAGCCTGTATTCGGCACATAACCTGGGCCTGCTGACCCACGTCTATGCCGGTCTGCGTGCGCACAAGCTGTTCCATCGCAACATCGAATACATCGTGCAGGACGGGCAGGTTGTGCTGGTCGACGAACACACCGGTCGTACCATGCCGGGTCGTCGTCTGTCCGAAGGCCTGCACCAGGCCATCGAAGCCAAGGAAGAGCTGAACATCCAGGCCGAAAGCCAGACCCTGGCATCGACCACGTTCCAGAACTACTTCCGCCTGTACAACAAGCTGTCCGGCATGACCGGTACGGCAGACACCGAAGCGTTCGAGTTCCACCAGATCTACGGCCTGTCGGTCATGGTGATTCCGCCAAACCGTCCGCTGGCACGTAAGGACTACAACGACCTGGTATTCCTGACCGCCGATGAGAAATACGCGGCGATCATCAACGACATCAAGGAATGCATGACCCAGGGCCGTCCGGTGCTGGTGGGTACTGCAACCATCGAAACTTCCGAGCACATGTCCAATCTGCTCAACAAGGAAGGCATCGAGCATAAGGTCCTGAACGCCAAGTTCCACGAGAAGGAAGCCGAGATCATCGCCCAGGCCGGTCGCCCAGGCGCACTGACCATCGCCACCAACATGGCCGGTCGTGGTACCGACATCCTGTTGGGCGGCAACTGGGAAGTGGAAGTGGCTTCGCTGGAGAATCCGACCCCTGAGCAGATCGCCCAGATCAAGGCCGACTGGCAAAAACGCCACCAGCAAGTGCTGGAGTCCGGTGGCCTGCAGGTCATCGCTTCCGAGCGTCACGAATCGCGCCGTATCGACAACCAGTTGCGTGGTCGTGCCGGCCGTCAGGGTGATGCCGGTTCGAGCCGCTTCTACCTGTCGCTGGAAGACAGCCTGATGCGTATCTTCGCCTCTGATCGGGTGAAGAACTTCATGAAAGCCCTGGGCATGCAGCCTGGCGAAGCGATTGAGCACCGCATGGTGACCAACGCCATCGAAAAGGCCCAGCGCAAGGTAGAAGGCCGCAACTTCGATATTCGTAAGCAACTGCTCGAGTTTGACGACGTCAACAACGAACAGCGTAAAGTGATCTATCACATGCGTAACACGTTGCTGGCCGCTGACAACATCGGCGAGACCATCGCTGACTTCCGTCAGGACGTGCTCAACGCGACCGTCAGCGCGCACATTCCGCCACAGTCGCTGCCAGAGCAGTGGGACGTGGTCGGTCTTGAGGCTGCATTGCAGAGTGATTTCGGTGTTGCCTTGCCGATCCAGCAGTGGCTCGACGAAGACGATCACCTGTACGAAGAGACCCTGCGCGAGAAGCTGATGAACGAGCTGATCGCCGCGTATCACGAGAAAGAAGACCAGGCGGGCGCCGAAGCGCTGCGAACCTTCGAGAAGCAGATCGTGCTCCGCGTACTGGATGACCTGTGGAAAGACCACCTGTCGACCATGGATCACCTGCGTCATGGTATCCATCTGCGTGGCTACGCCCAGAAGAACCCGAAGCAAGAGTACAAGCGCGAGTCGTTCACGCTGTTCTCGGAGTTGCTGGATTCGATCAAGCGCGATTCGATTCGCGTGCTGTCTCACGTGCAGGTTCGTCGCGAAGATCCGATCGAAGAAGAGCAACGCCTGCGCCAGGAAGCCGAAGCTCTGGCCGCACGCATGCAATTCCAGCACGACGAGCCGCCAGGTCTGGAGCAGCCGGAACTGCTGGGTGAAGAGGTCGATGTTGCCCTCGCCACCGCGCCGGTGCGTAACGAACAGAAGCTGGGCCGTAACGAACTGTGCTATTGCGGTTCGGGCAAGAAATTCAAGCATTGCCACGGGCAGATCCAGTAAAACCCGTTCAGCAAGCTGAAATACCCGCGCCGCGACCGGCATCAGCCGTCGCGGCGTTTTGCCATTTGATACCGCCGATCACCTGCGTCGGCGATGACTATTTTAAGGAGCGCATTCATGGCTGTTGGTCTTGGTCCTTTGCCAACGTTGCACCCGGTTGCCGGTTTTGAACTCGGTATTGCTTCGGCCGGCATCAAGCGCCCGGGGCGCAAGGATGTCGTGGTCATGCGCTGTGCCGAAGGCTCGACGGTCGCTGGCGTGTTCACCCTGAACGCCTTTTGCGCCGCACCGGTGATTCTCGCCAAGCAGCGAGTGCAAGGTCCGGTGCGCTACCTGCTGACCAACACCGGCAACGCCAACGCCGGCACCGGCGAGCCTGGCCTGGCCGCCGCCGAGCGCACCTGCGCGAAGCTGGCAGAGCTGACCGGCGTCGATGCCCGCCTGGTGCTGCCGTACTCCACCGGGGTGATCGGCGAACCGCTGCCGGTCGAGAAGATCGAAGGCGCCTTGCAGGCAGCGCTCGACGACCTGTCGGTCAACAACTGGGAAGCTGCCGCCACCGGCATCATGACCACCGACACCTTGCCCAAGGGGGCGAGCCGCCAGTTCGACCATGACGGCGTGACCATCACCGTCACCGGCATCAGCAAGGGTGCGGGCATGATTCGGCCGAACATGGCGACCATGCTGGGCTACATCGCCACTGACGCCAAAGTGTCCCGTGATGTATTGCAAAACCTGCTGCTGGACGGCGCCAACAAGTCGTTCAACCGCATCACCATCGACGGCGACACCTCGACCAACGACTGCTGCATGCTGATCGCCACTGGCCAGGCGGCGCTGCCGGAAATCACCCGGGCCGAAGGCGAGCTGTTTGCCAAGCTGAAACAGGCCGTGTTCGAAGTGTGCATGGATGTCGCCCAGGCCATCGTTCGTGATGGCGAAGGCGCGACCAAGTTCGTCACCGTCCAGGTCAATGGCGGCGGCAACCACCAGGAGTGCCTGGACGTCGGTTACACCGTGGCTCACTCGCCCCTGATCAAGACTGCACTGTTTGCTTCCGATCCGAACTGGGGCCGTATCCTGGCCGCCGTTGGTCGCGCGGGTGTGCCCGATCTGGATGTGAGCAAGATCGACGTGTTCCTCGGGGAGGTGTGCATCGCCAGCCACGGCGCCCGTGCGGCCAGCTACACCGAAGCCCAGGGTGCGGCGGTGATGCAGCAGGAAGAAATCACTATCCGGATCGAACTGGGTCGCGGCGCGTGCAGCGAGACGATCTGGACCACAGATCTGTCTCATGAGTATGTAAAGATCAACGCTGAGTACCGTACTTAAGTCAGACCGGGTCGGTCGAGCGCGACCCCGGCCCATCGCGGGCAAGCCCGCTCCCACAGGATTTGCGCTGACCCTGTGTGAGTGGGCTTGCCCGCGATGACGGTCGACCAGACGCTGAAAAATCTGGCCCATACCTCTTATCCAAGGGTCCCGAACATGAGCCTCCACCTGATCATCGGCGACAAATTGTATTCCTCCTGGTCCTTGCGCGGCGCGCTGGCGCTTGACCTGGCCAAAGCCCCCTACAGCGAAGAACTGATCAAGCTGAACCAGCCTGACACTCGTGAACGACTGCTCAAACACTCGCCGACCGGCAAAGTCCCGCTGCTGAAAACCAGGCATGGCACCATCGCCGATTCCATGGCGATTGCCGAGTACCTGGCCGAACAGTTCCCGGATGCTGGCCTCTGGCCCAGCGATGTGGCGGCCCGGGCCCAGGCCCGCTCGGCCTGCGCGCAAATGCACGCCGGGTTCTTCGCCTTGCGGGCCAACATGCCGTTTGACCTCAGCCGCGACGCGCCACTGGTGTCGGCTCCGACTGAAGTCCAGGAGGACATCGAACGAGTGCTGGCGTTATGGGCGCAGTGCCGGGCCGCTGCGTCCGACGCCGGTCCGTTCCTGTTTGGCAAGGTTAGTCTGGCCGATGCTTTCTTCGCCCCGATTGCTGTGCGACTGCGCACCTATCAGGTGAAAGTACCGGCCGAGGATGAGGCCTACATCGATACGATCTACCAATGGCCAGCTTTCAAGGCCTGGCAGAAAGCAGGTCTGAAGGAGGTTGGGCAGTGAAACGCGTACATGTAGCGGCTGCGGTTATTCGTGACAGCAGTGGCAAGATACTGATCGCCCGGCGCGCCGATACCCAGCACCAGGGCGGTCTGTGGGAATTCCCGGGTGGCAAGGTCGAGGCTGACGAGTCCGTCGAAACCGCCTTGGCTCGCGAGCTTCATGAAGAGCTGGGAATTGTGGTCGGCGCAGCGCGCCCGCTGATCAAGGTCCGCCACGATTATCCTGACAAGCAAGTATTGCTGGATGTCTGGGAAGTCTCGGCGTTTACCGGCGAGCCGCATGGGGCCGAAGGCCAGCCGCTGGCCTGGGTGGCTCCGCGGGACCTGCTGGACTACGAGTTTCCGGCGGCCAACCAGCCGATCGTCGCGGCGGCGCGCTTGCCGGCCGAATACCTGATCACCCCTGGAGATCTGGAGACCCCGGCACTATTGCGCGGTATCCAGAAAGCCATCGCCGGCGGCATCAAGCTTATCCAGCTGCGCGCGCCAAACGGATACGACCCCAAATACCGGGATCTGGCGGTGGATGCGGCGGGACTGTGTGCGGGCAAGGCGCAGTTGATGATCAAGGGGCCGTTCGAATGGCTGGGTGATTTCCCCTCGGCCGGGTGGCATATCACGGCCGCCCAACTGCGCAAATACGCGGCAGCGGGTCGACCGCTGCCGGCGTCGCGCTGGCTGGCGGCGTCCTGCCATAACGCAGAGGAGCTGGCGTTGGCCGAGCAGATGGGCGTGGACTTTGTCACCCTGTCTCCGGTGCAGCCGACCCAGACCCACCCGGATGCCCAGCCGCTGGGTTGGCAGCAGGCGGCAAGCTTGATCGAAGGCTTCAGCAAACCGGTGTTCCTGCTGGGTGGCGTGGGCCCGGCTGAGCGGCAGCAGGCTTGGGAAGCTGGGGCGCAGGGGGTGGCGGGGATCCGCGCGTTCTGGCCTGAGGCTTGATCGTGTATTGAGGCTGCTGGCCTCATCGCTGGCAAGCCAGCTCCCACAGGGTTTGGTGTCGTTCACACATGTTGTGTGCACGACGAAACTTGTGGGAGCTGGCTTGCCAGCGATGGCGCCCGAACAGGCGCTACACTTCTGTGGGCTTCACCGCCGGCTGCCACAAGATTTCCGCAACCCCCTGGCGCCTGGCAATTACCCTTGCCATCACAAACAGCAAATCCGACAACCGATTGATGTAAGCCAACCCGACCCCGGCCAGCGGCTCAGTCGCATTCAAATGCTGACAGCGCCGCTCCGCACTGCGCGCCAGGCTGCGGCACACGTGCGCCTGGGCAATCAGCGCCGAACCGCCGGGCAAAATGAAATTCTCCAACGGCCCCAATTCTTCGTTCCATACATCGATCGCCGCCTCCAGGCGCTCGATCTCTGCCACGTTCAGAGCCTGATACTCAGGCATTGCCAGCTCGCCGCCGAGGTCGAACAAGCGGTGCTGGCAAGGCGCTAACACCTCGACCACTTCATTAAGCCCAGGATACGCAGCACTTTCCTGCGCCAATCCCGCCAGCAGCACACCAACCTGACTGTTTAGCGTGTCAACCTCACCAATTGCTTCAATTCGTGGATGGTCCTTGGGCACTCGGCGGCCATCGCCAAGGCCTGTTTCGCCTTTGTCGCCAGTGCGGGTGTAGATTTTCGACAAGCGAAAGCCCATGGGTTACCTCTATAGCTGATTGAGTTCCTGAGAGACCAGCGCAGTGCTCGCCAAGGGCAGGCGCAGGGTGAAGCAGGTGCCCTGGCCGAGGGTCGATTGCACTTCCATCTGGCCCTTGTGGTTGTTGGTGATGATGAAGTACGACACCGATAAACCGAGCCCGGTCCCCTGGCCGATTTCCTTGGTGGTGAAGAACGGTTCGAAAGTACGCTTGCGCACGCTCTCGCTCATGCCGATGCCGTTGTCCTCGACCTGGATCTCCGCCCAGGGCGGGTTCAGGCGGGTGCGCAAGATGATCCGCCCCGGTTCACGGTCATCCTCGCGCTGATGAATGGCCTGGGCGGCATTTTTCAGCAGGTTGAGCAGCACCTGCTCCAGCTCGTTGGCGGTGCCGGGGACCGGGCCGAGTTGCGGGTCGAACTGACGAATGATCGCCTGCCCCTTGAAGTCGAAACCGATCGCCAGGTCGAAGTCGTTGCCTGCGATTTCCACCGCCTGATCGATCAGCGCCGGCAGGTCGCAGGGCGCCATTTGCCGGGTGCTGCGCCGGCTGAAACTGAGCATGTGCGTCACGATCTTCGCCGCGCGGGCGCCAGCCTGCTGGATACCGTCGAGCAGTTGCGGCACTTCACGGGCCACCAGGTACTGGTTCACGGTTTCCAGTTCGATGCCGATGTGCTCGGCCTGTTCAAGGTTCTTCGGCAACTCCGGGGACAGGCGCCGGCGGATGTTTTGCACGTTGTGCAGGATGGCGCCCAAGGGGTTGTTGATCTCATGCGCCATACCCGCCGCGAGGCCGCCGACTGAGAGCATTTTCTCTGACTGCACCATCATTTCTTCCAGCGAGAGACGCTGGGTGATGTCGTCGATACGGATGACCACGCCACGACCCGCGCCGCCCATCAGTGGATAAAACGTCAGGGCGTAATGCCTGGCTTCATCATCCTTGACCCAGGTTACCCGCTCGATCTTGGCGACCGTGTGCTGTTCGACCGTTTGCTTGAGCTGCGGCAAATACGGCTTTAGCGGTTCGAAGGCGAGGAAGATCGGCTGGTTCAGGGCCTCGTCCAGGCGAGTCCCGGACAGCGCGCTGGCCTCCTGATTCCATTGGGTGACGTAGAGCTGTTCATCCAGGGCAATCAACGCCGAGGGCATCGAGTCGATGATGCTGTTGAGGTAATTCTGGAAACCCGTGAGCTTTTTCTCGATCTTGCTGCGCACCTGCACTTCCAGCTCCAGCTTGCGATTGGTATGGCGGGTTTCTTCCGCCAGCCCCTGAGCCTGGTCGTAGGCGGCCTGGGAGTCGTCCCGGGCGCGCTTGAGCTGCTGTTCCCGTGCCTCGATCCGCGACAGCATGGTATTGAACGCCTCGGCAAGGCTGCCGATTTCGTCATGGTTGCCGCGAGAGGCGCGCAGGGCGTAGTTCTCTTCCCTTGTGACTTGCCGAGACAACTCTTCCAACTGATGGATCGGCCGGGTAATCAGGCGCTTGATCTGCCGGGCGATCACCAGCCACAACAGGATGCTGAAGATCAGGATCCCCAGGCTTGCCGTCAGCGTACCGGTGTAGAACGCCATCGGCAGCTCGCTGCTGGCAACCAGCAGCAAGTGACCGGGCGCCGTGCCGGGGCGGGGCAGGGTGATCACCTGGTTGCTGCGAAATTCGGTGGCTTGCCAGGACTCGATGTGCCGGTAGTGCTCCGGCAACTTGAGCTTTTCCCCCTGTTGCAACTGTGCCAGGCGCTGGCCTTTGCCATCGTAGAGGGCGGCTGCCCGCAGAGGCGAATAGCTGTTGAGCTCGTTGAGCAGGCGTTCGGCGCTTTGTGGTGACTGCAAGGCGTCGGAGATGAGGCTGGGGTTGGACACCAGGCGGCCAATGGTCTGCAAGGCCTGGGGCGCCATGCTTTCCTGGGAAATATAATAAGCGGCGCTGATAAAGGTCAGGTTGGCGACCAGCAGAACAGTGGTCAACAGCACCAACAGGGCGGCCAGCAATTTCTGACCGACCGGTAGGTTTTCAAGGCGCTGGCGCAATGGCATCAGGTTCGTCGCTGCAAAGGAACAAGTGGCCAGCGTAGCCGCTGCTTAGTCGCTGGGCAATCCAAGGCTGTGCAGATGGGCGATCAGGCGCGACTCGAGCTGCTCCAGGTGTGGCAGGTGCAACGAGTGCCGGCGCGCGGCTTTACAGGCGTAACCCAGCAGGTAGCTGATCTCGGTGCGCCGCTGGCTGTCGACATCCTGGTACATGGACGAGTAATTCGCCGCAGTGGCGTGGATCACGCGCTCTACTTCCTGCTGCAAATCCTCGGCCGCAGCCGGCTGGCCGCAGCGTTGGAGCAGCTCGCTCAGTTCACCGCAGAGTGTGGCGACTTCGCAATGATGCGCTTCAAGCCCGCCATTGCGGCACTGGTACAGGACGGTGAGCGGATTGATCGCACAGTTGAGCGCCAGTTTGCGCCACAGCCGGGTCAGGATGTCGGTGCTCCATTCATGGGGAATGCCGGCGGCCGTCAGATCATCCAGCCAGATCGGCGGCACCGGGTGGCTGGCGTCCCCCAGCCAGGTATAGCCGTGGCCGGCGAAGACCACTCGCCAGTCGCCGTCGCGAAACGCCCCTTCGGTGCTTGAAGCGTATAGGCAGCGAGCGTGGGGAACCCGTGCGGCAACGGCGTCCTGGCTGCCCAACCCATTTTGCAGCAGGATCAACTCGGCGTCGGGTGCCAGGCGCGGCGCCAGTTGGGCCACGGCGCTCTCGGCGTCATAGGCCTTGCAGGCGACCAGCAGGCGCCTGATTGGCTCGGCGCTGTCCGGTGTCTGCGCCGGGATCGGGTAGCTGCGCGCCTCGCCATGTTCGACCAGGGTCAGCGCGCCTTGCGCCTCGTAGGCCTGCAGTCGCGCCTGATCTCGCACAATCAGCGTGACCGGCACCCCGGCCCGAGCCAGACGAGTGGCCCATAGGGTGCCGAGGCTGCCCGCACCGAGGATGTGCCAGGTGGTCGACATCAGCTTTTTGCTCTGTTTATGACGCGCATCGGAGGCTCGCAGTGAATGATCGGAAAGACCCGTTATAATCAGCGCGGATTTTAACCGCAAGCCAGGCGTGCTCCATGGGCACCCCTTTTACTGGAGAGATTACATGCCGTCGTTCGACGTGGTATCCGAACTGGACAAACACGAAGTCACCAACGCGGTCGAAAACGCCGTCAAGGAACTCGATCGCCGCTATGACCTGAAAGGCAAGGGCACCTTCGAATTCAAGGAAAAAGACCTGACCGTCAACCTGACCGCAGAAGCCGATTTTCAGCTTGAAGCCATGATTGAGATCCTCAAGCTGGCACTGGTCAAGCGCAAAATCGATGTGCAGTGCCTCGAGGTCAAGGACGCCTATGCATCGGGCAAGCTGATGAAGCAGGAAGCCGTACTGAAGGAAGGCATCGACAAGGAGCTGGCGAAGAAGATCGTCGCCCACGTCAAGGATGCCAAGCTCAAGGTGCAGGCCGCCATTCAGGGTGAGCAAGTGCGCATTACCGGCAAAAAGCGTGACGATCTGCAGGAGGCCATAGCCGCACTACGCGCCAAAACCTTCGACATGCCGCTGCAGTTCAACAACTTCCGCGATTGATTTCGAAGGAGAGCAACAATGGATTTGAATGCTGAAGTGGACAACCTGGTCAGGGCGTCCCAAGCCTGGATTCCAATGATCATGGAATACGGCAGCCGCGTGCTGCTCGCCATCATTACCCTGGCCATCGGCTGGTGGCTGATCAACAAGGTCACGCAGAAACTCGGCGGCCTGCTTGCACTGCGTAACGCCGACCTGGCGTTGCAGGGCTTCATCAGCAGCCTGGCGAACATCATCCTGAAAGTGTTGCTGATCGTCAGCGTCGCGTCGATGATTGGCGTGGAAACCACCTCCTTTGTCGCGGCGATCGGTGCGGCAGGCCTGGCCATCGGCCTGGCATTGCAGGGCAGCCTGGCGAACTTTGCCGGTGGGGTGTTGATTTTGCTGTTCCGTCCGTTCCGGATCGGTGACTGGATTGAAGCGCAGGGTGTTTCGGGTACCGTGGACAGTATCCAGATTTTCCATACTGTGCTGCGTACCGGTGATAACAAGACCATCATCGTACCCAATGGCAACTTGTCCAACGGCATCATTACCAACACCAACCGTCAGCCAACCCGCAAAGTTGTGTTCGATGTGGGCGTGGATTACGAAGCGGACTTGCAAAAAGCCCGTGAAGTGTTGCTCGACCTGGCCAAGGACGAACGCGTATTGGCGGAGCCGGCGCCACAAGCGGTCATTTCCACCCTGGGCGACAGTTCGATTACTGTTTCCCTGCGCGTTTGGGTCAAGACTGCTGATTACTGGGACGTGATGTTCATGTTCAACGAGCAATCCCGGGATCGTCTTAAAACCGCTGGTATCGATATTCCGTTTCCGCAACGGGTGATTCGAGTGGTTCAGGAAGGGGCCGTGCAGTAACAGGCATAAGCTGCAAACAATAAAAAAGGCCCATCCGAAGATGGGCCTTTTTTTATTTAGAGCTAACTAACAGCTTTCGATTACAAGATCGACAGCGGGTAGTCAACGATCAGACGGAACTCGTCGATGCTGCCTTCGCCTTGGTCAGCGTTGGCGCGGTGCCATGCTTGACGAATGCGGAACGACAGGTCTTTAGCCGGGCCGTTTTGTACTACGTACTTGGCTTCAACGTTGGTTTCGTGGTGTTTGCCATCTTCGCCGTACAGGCCAGCGTAAGCGCCATTCACCGGAGCGTTGGAGCCGTCGATGTCCCAACCTTTCACGTAACGGGTCATGAAGCTCAGACCAGGAACGCCGTACTCGGCCATTTTCAGGTCGTAGCGTACTTGGGCCGACTTCTCGCCAGGACCGTTGAAGTCAGAGTACTGGATGGAGTTGGCGAGGAAGATCGAGTCGCCGCCACGGTTGTTTTTACCCACGCCGACGTAGTCGAACGGAGTGTCGCCGTTGATTTTCTGGAAGCCAACGGTCAGGGTGTGCGCTTTCAGGAACGAGAAAGCAGCTGCCAGGGAGAACGCGGTGTTGCTGATGTCGCCTGCTTCAGCGCTACCGGAATCGTCTGTGCGGTAGATGTTACCGTCCAGGTTCACCGACTGATCGCCACCCATAGGGATGGTGTAGTTGGCGTTGGCGTAGTACTGGTTCCAGATGTCTTCGAGCTGAGCGCCGTACAGCGATACGCTGAAGTTTTCGTTGATGCCGTATTTGGCACCACCGTAGTTGATGGTGTCAGCTTCGACGCCAGCGTAGTTGGCCCACAGACCGCCGTCACGGCCGTTTTTGTCCTGGCTGGTCGCCGAGTAGAAGTGACCGGCTTCGAGGTCAAGGTCTTTGATCTCGCTGCTTTGCAGTTGGAAACCGCTGGCAGTTTGCGGAAGGATACGGGAACCGCCAACAGCAAATACTGGTGCGGTGCTAGGCTGCATGTCGCCCGCTTTCAGTTCGGTCTTGGAGATGCGAACTTTAAGTGCAGCGCCTGCTTTGCCCTGGCTGTCATTGTTTTCGCCAGCAGCGTTGGTGCTCAGGTTACCCGAACCCGAGTACTTGTCGGAACCGTCCAGTTTGATGGCGAGGTAACCGAAAGCGTCAATACCAACACCCACGGTGCCCTGGGTGTAGCCAGAGTTGAATACACCGTGGAAACCCTGGGTCCAGTCTTTGTCATCGACTGCGCCGTCTTTCTTGTTACGGTTGAAGTAGTAGTTGCGGAGCAGCACGTTGAAAGTGCTGTCTTCAACAAAACCTTTGGCTTCGGCCTGGTCGCCTACGAAAGGTGCGGCCGTAGCCATTTGAGTGCTGGCTGCTGCTGCAACTGCCAGTGCGATCATGCTCCACTTCATCACGCGCATCGTGATTTGCTCCTTTGGTTTTAGAAGAGTACTGCCGTCCCACCTGTTTTATTATCTGGGCGGCTCTTTCTTTTTGTGTCGGCGCAAACTTATATCACGCCGACCATGTTGGCGATACTTGCGCATCTAACCTTTCAGCATCTTTACGACCCTGTCGCAAACAGCTGGGTAGATGTCGCAAATTTACAGCCCCAATGCAAGAGGACTGACAACTTGTTCGTTGTTTTCCAGGGCCTGAGCATCGGTAAAAAGAGTCCCTGGTGAAACGAGTGAATCTCCATCGGGCTACCTTGCCACTGTTTTTATTGGCCTGGTGGCTTCCACTTCCAGCGGAGGCGCAAAAGGCGATGTGGGTGTGAATGCAACAAGTGTGCTCAAAATGGAAAACTGTCTGTTTTTTTTCTGCAATATCGCCAAAAGCCGTAAAGGCCCCATAAAACCGGGGGGTTCGTGCCCCGAGGTTGGAGCTTGACGCCAGGATCGGCATCGTGTTTCACCTTTCTGGCTGTCAGCGCGACAAGTCAAAATGTTACCGGTTCACCCCGCAAGTGAGTAAAAGGCGGATCCCCGACCCATCAGCGTAGACGCAGTGTGCGGTTTTGGTGCAAAAAATTTGCAGCACTGTGCTCAATTCACACAGCGCGGCCATGATGCGGTTTGGAACCTCGCCTTGATAATCAGTCACTTCAGCGCTTTCGCCCTCCTGGTTGGTGCTGAAATGGTGCATCTTGCACAGAAAAGGCCCATCTCGGAGCGTGCTGCCTGCCGTCGTCGATGGTCGTGAAGCGAGCGACGTTCGCAGGTATGCTGCTCATCTGTCGCCTGGTGAAGCGTCGTTGAAGATGTGGCCAGGTTGTAAATGATCATCTGCTGGAGTGCGCACTGTGTTTGCCTTGGATTCACGACTTCAACAAGACACCCTGCCGATAGGGGATTTCCCGCTGTGTCGGCTGCTCTTGTCCAACGATTCGAATTACCCCTGGTTCATCCTAGTGCCACGCCGCGAGGATATCAGCGAGATATTTCAGTTGGATGTCGCTGATCAGCTGCAGCTGTGGCAGGAGACTACAGCGTTGGCGCAGACGCTGAAGGACTCGTTCGATGCCGACAAGCTGAACATTGCAGCGCTGGGTAATGTGGTCAGCCAGTTGCACATGCATGTCATCGTGCGCAAACGCGAAGACGCTGCCTGGCCGGCCCCGGTCTGGGGCAAACATCCGGCAATGCCGTACAGTGCCGAGCAGGTGGCAGCTATCCGCGAACAGCTGCAGCGGGTGTTAACTGAAGGCTTCACGTTTCTGGAGGGTTGAATCATGAGTCTTGAGGAACGCATCAATGACCTGGAAAGCCGCTTGGCATTTCAGGATGACACCATTAATACACTCAACGATGTGCTGGTGGCGCAGCAGGCCGTCGTCGAGCGGCTGCAGCTGCAGATGGCGGCCCTGATTCGACGTCAGGAGGAAATGGTCGGGCAGTTCGAGTCTTCCGAAGAAGAAGCCCCGCCGCCCCATTACTAAAGGGTGGGCATAAAAAAACCGCGAACAGCCGGGCTGTTCGCGGTTTTTTTTCAGCCGGGAATCAGCGGCGCGGCAGAGCCGCGATCACGTCTTCGGCCTGCAGGCCCTTGTCGCGATTCATCACGGAGAACTCCACGCGCTGGCCTTCGACCAGGACGCGGTGACCTTCGCCACGAATGGCCCGGAAATGCACAAAGATATCATCGCCGGAGTCACGGGAAATAAAGCCAAAACCCTTGGAAGTGTTGAACCACTTGACGGTGCCGGTATCGCGGTTGGTCATATCGTAGCTGGGCGAAGCGGCGGCCGGTGAAGATTTGTAGAAGCTGATCGCCAGGTGCAGGAGGACGGCAATGACGGCAGCAGCCAGGCTGAACAGCACGTTGGGTTGACCGGAGACAAACGCAATCTCCGCAAGAAGCGTCAGCGTCTGCAATACGACAGCCAGGACCAGCAAGGCGCTGACCAGGTTCTGCAGTTGATGACGCGGGCCTTTGTTCCAGTAGGGAATGACAGGCGCGAGGGTAAGGTTGAGCAGGCCGAAAAAGGCCAGGTACAGTGCATCGGGTTGTTGCAGGTAAGGAACAGCTTCGGATCGCAGGCTAGGGATGAAGGACAGCAGCAAGGCTGCTGCGCCCATTAGCAGGTGGACGATTTTCAACATTTTGATTAACTCACGTTAAGACGGATCACAAGGAAGAGCTGACGGAGCACGGTTCGCTTCAGAACAATAAGAGGCGTTGGGCACGTACCCGAAGTCAGCCTATGCGCAGCGTCCGGAAAAATAGACGCTGGCGACACACTGCCTATTTAACAGCAAAGCTTGTGGCTACTCAAATCAGGGAGTCCAGCGGCGTCATGCGGGCAATTTGTCGCACAGGGACTGGCCATCCAGTGCTGCGGTGTGGCGACAGCCTTGCTAGAGTGGTCCCTGCACCTGTTGGATGGAATCAATCACCTTTAGGGGAACCGCATGGCAATTGATATTGGTATCAGTGAAGAAGACCGCAAGTCCATCGTTGACGGACTGTCGCGCCTGCTGTCGGACACTTATGTGCTTTATCTGAAAACCCACAACTTCCATTGGAACGTCACGGGGCCGATGTTTCGGACCCTGCACCTGATGTTCGAAGAGCAATACAACGAGTTGGCCCTGGCCGTGGATTCGATCGCCGAGCGCATTCGCGCCCTCGGGTTTCCGGCACCGGGTGCCTATTCCATCTATGCGCGCCTGTCTTCCATAAAGGAAGAAGAGGGTGTGCCGAATGCCGAGGACATGATCCGGCAACTGGTTGCCGGTCAGGAAGCCGTCACCCGCACCGCTCGGGGTATCTTCCCACTGCTCGACAAGGTCAGTGACGAACCGACTGCCGACCTGTTGACCCAGCGCATGCAGGTTCACGAAAAAACCGCGTGGATGCTGCGTTCCTTGCTGGATCAATAAGGCGCATGCGCACGGCTGGCATCCTTGGGTGTCACCCGTGCGTAGTCCGGCACCCTTCACCTCGAACGATTTTGCACCGGGCGTTGCAGGAAACCGTCCAGAGCAGGGCCGTCATCCATGATCTCCCTGCAGTTGCAGCAAAATCCTGCGAGGGTGGTTAAAAAGTCATCTGGATATCCCGTTTTTCCTGCGCTTGCACAGGCACGGGCTTGCTCGTCGAGCGCCCCGTTGACCGGGGCGGCAGGGCGAAAGTTGCAGAGTGTCGGTCTGTGCAGTCTTACGGCTGCACTGGCTGCATTTAATGGATATAATCCCGCTCTTTGCCGCAAAACCCCGGGTCTGCGGTAGCAATCTGATCGCCGAGACAACCCCCATGCCGATGTACGACTATCAATGTGCTTCCTGTGGTCATCAGTTGGAAGCCATTCAAAAGATCAGCGCTGCGGCGCTGGTCGACTGCCCTGCGTGCCAGGCACCAGAGCTGAAGAAGATGCTGTCCATGCCGGGCTTCCGCCTCAGCGGCACCGGCTGGTACGAAACCGATTTCAAGACCGGCTCCAAGAAGAACCTGGCCGGCGGCGACAAAGCTGACTAGATTCCAGGTCCGAGTTGAACGACACGTGCGAGCTCCTGCATCATCCAGCTCCTGAGATGGGCAAGACCTCCTACCGAATTTCGAATTACGAGAAGTGAAACCATTACCATGATGCGCAGCCATTATTGCGGCCAACTGAACGAAAGCCTGGACGGCCAGGAAATTACCCTTTGCGGATGGGTCCACCGTCGCCGTGACCACGGTGGGGTGATTTTCCTCGATATCCGTGATCGTGACGGTCTGGCCCAAGTGGTGTTCGACCCGGACCGCGCTGAAACCTTCGCCGTCGCCGACCGTGTGCGCAGCGAATATGTGGTCAAGGTCACCGGCAAGGTGCGCCTGCGTCCGGCCGGTGCCACCAACGCCAACATGGCGTCGGGCATGATCGAAGTGCTGGGCTACGAACTTGAAGTGCTGAACGAGTCGGAAACTCCGCCGTTCCCGCTGAACGAGTTCTCCGACGTTGGCGAAGAAACCCGCCTGCGTTATCGCTTCCTCGACCTGCGTCGCCCGGAAATGCTCGAGAAGCTGCGTCTGCGTTCGCGCATGACCACCAGCATCCGTCGCTTCCTGGACGAGAACGGCTTCCTCGACGTCGAGACGCCGATTCTGACCCGCGCCACGCCTGAAGGTGCGCGAGACTACCTGGTGCCGAGCCGCACCCACGCCGGTTCGTTCTTCGCCTTGCCGCAATCGCCACAGCTGTTCAAGCAATTGCTGATGGTTGCCGGCTTCGACCGTTACTACCAGATCGCCAAATGCTTCCGTGACGAAGACCTGCGGGCTGACCGCCAGCCGGAATTCACCCAGATCGACATCGAGACCAGCTTCCTCGATGAAAAAGAGATCATGGGCATCACCGAGCAGATGATCCGCAACCTGTTCAAGGAAGTGCTGGATCTGGAGTTCGGCGACTTCCCGCACATGACCTTCGAAGAGGCCATGCGTCGTTACGGTTCCGACAAGCCGGACCTGCGTAACCCGCTGGAACTGGTTGACGTTGCCGACCAGCTCAAGGAAGTCGACTTCAAGGTGTTCAGCGGCCCGGCCAATGACCCGAAAAGCCGTATCGCCGCTTTGCGCGTACCGGGCGGGGCGAGCATGCCGCGCAGCAAGATCGACGACTACACCAAGTTCGTCGGCATCTACGGTGCCAAGGGCCTGGCGTACATCAAGGTCAACGAGCGCGCCAAAGGCGTCGAAGGCCTGCAGTCGCCTATCGTCAAGAATATCCCTGAGGCCAACCTCAATGTGATCCTCGATCGTGTTGGCGCGGTCGACGGCGACATCGTGTTCTTCGGTGCCGACAAAGCCAAGATCGTCAGCGAAGCCCTGGGCGCGCTGCGGATCAAGGTCGGCAACGACCTGAACCTGCTGACCTGCGAGTGGGCGCCGATGTGGGTCGTCGACTTCCCGATGTTCGAAGAGAACGACGACGGCAGCTTCAGTGCCTTGCATCACCCGTTCACCGCGCCCAAGTGCACGCCACAAGAGCTCGAAGCCAGCCCGGCGACCGCGCTGTCCCGTGCCTACGACATGGTCCTCAACGGCACCGAACTGGGTGGCGGTTCGATCCGTATCCACCGCAAGGAAATGCAGCAGACGGTGTTCCGCCTGCTCGGCATCGACGAAGCGGAACAGGAAGAGAAATTCGGCTTCCTGCTTGACGCCCTGAAGTACGGCGCACCGCCCCACGGTGGCCTGGCCTTCGGCCTGGACCGCCTGGTCATGCTGATGACCGGCGCCCAGTCGATCCGTGAAGTGATTGCATTCCCGAAAACCCAGAGCGCGGCCGATGTCATGACTCAGGCTCCGGGTGCAGTCGATGCCAAGGCCTTGCGCGAATTGCACATTCGTCTGCGCGAAACGCCAAAAGCCGAGTAAAGCGGGTCGTCAAGGCGCATCCTTATGGGGTGCGCCTTTTCTTTAGGTCGAGATTTTTGGTTGCTGGCTGGCGCAGTTCGCGTGGCGGGCAACGTTTCAAAGTGAATTCGGAGCGAGTTATGGCGGGTCATTCCAAGTGGGCGAACATCAAGCACCGCAAAGAACGTCAGGATGCCAAGAAAGGCAAGATCTTCACCAAGTGGATCCGTGAGCTGACGGTTGCTGCCCGCCAGGGCGGCGCTGACCCGGGTTCCAACCCGCGCTTGCGCCTGGCGCTGGACAAGGCCCTGGGCGCGAACATGAGTCGCGACATCATCGATCGCGCCGTAGCGCGCGGCGCGGGTGCTGCCGACACCGACGACATGGTCGAACTGACTTACGAAGGTTATGGCCCAGGTGGCGTGGCAGTGATGGTCGAGTGCATGACCGACAACCGCAATCGCACCGCCGCCGCTGTTCGCCATGCGTTCAGCAAGTGCGGGGGCAACCTGGGCACCGATGGCTCGGTGGCCTACCTGTTCGAGCGCAAGGGCCAGATCTCCTTTGCGCCGGGCGTCGATGAAGACTCGTTGATCGAAGCGGCGATGGAAGCCGACGCTGATGACGTGGTCACCAACGAAGACGGTTCAATTGACGTGTTCACCTCGTTCGCAGGGTTCTACTCCGTACGCAACGCGCTGGAAGCGGCCGGCTTCAAAGGTGATGACGCAGAAATCGTGATGTTGCCAACCACCAGTGCCGAGCTGGACCTGGAGGGTGCCGAGAAGGTGCTCAAGCTGCTCGACATGCTGGAAGACCTGGATGACGTGCAGAACGTCTATTCCAACGCGGATATCCCGGAATCGGTTGCCGCACAGCTGGGTTGATGTCCATACAAAAGATCGCTGTCTTTGCAAAGCCCTACGCTAAACCTGTAGGAGCTGCCGAAGGCTGCGATCTTTTGACTTTAAGATCGAAAATCAAAAGATCGCAGCCTTCGGCCGCTCCTACGGGGATATCCTGAGGTACCGCGATCTCCTTGCGCAGGCGTTATGACTCTAATTCTTGGTATCGACCCCGGTTCGCGCATTACCGGGTACGGCGTGGTATCTGATACCGGGCGCGGCTGCGTCTACGTGGCCTCGGGCTGCATTCGCACCGGCTCCGGTGAATTGCACGAGCGCCTGCAAATCGTCTATCGCGGCGTGCGCGAAGTCATCCAGACGTACGGCCCGATCACCATGGGCATCGAAAAAGTGTTCATGGCACGTAACGCCGACTCAGCCTTGAAGCTGGGTCAGGCCCGCGGTGCAGCGATCGTTGCCGGTGCCGAGGAAAACCTGGAGATTGCCGAATACACCGCGACCCAGGTCAAGCAGGCCGTCACCGGTACTGGCGCGGCAAACAAGGAACAGGTGCAAATGATGGTGATGCACATGCTCAAACTGACCAGCAAGCCGCAAATCGATGCGTCGGATGCCCTGGCCATTGCAATTTGCCATGCTCACACCCGCTCCAGCCTGCTGCCCCATGGTCTGGGAACGGCACGCAGTCGTGGCGGGCGCCTGCGTCTCTGATAGCATCAGCACATCTTTTCCAGGACCAGGGGTCCTGCGCCTGTGTTGCCGGCGTGAAGCCCTCGGCCTGTCAGTCGCCAGCCCTGTACTGGCCAACGCTCAAGGATCTGAAACGTGATTGGACGCTTGCGCGGCACACTGGCTGAGAAACAGCCGCCGCACCTGATTCTGGATGTAAATGGACTGGGGTATGAGTTGGAAGTACCCATGACCACGTTGTATCGCCTGCCGTCGGTCGGCGAACCGCTGACGCTGCACACCCATTTGGTCGTACGTGAAGACGCGCAGTTACTCTATGGCTTCGCCAGCAAGCGTGAGCGAGACTTTTTTCGTGAGTTGATCCGTCTCAATGGTGTGGGGCCAAAACTGGCGCTGGCCTTGATGTCGAGCCTGGAAGTCGACGAACTGGTGCGCTGCGTGCAGTCCCAGGACACCTCGGCGTTGACCAAGGTGCCGGGCGTGGGCAAGAAGACTGCCGAGCGCCTGCTGGTTGAGCTCAAGGATCGCTTCAAGGCTTGGGAAACGGTGCCGGCGATGTTTGCCCTGGTACCGAACCAGCCAGGTGGCCCGGATGTGGCTCCGGTGGCCAGTGCCGAAACTGACGCGGTGAGCGCGCTGATTTCCCTGGGCTATAAACCTCAGGAGGCCAGCAAGGCGATTTCTGCGATCAAGGAGAAAGGTTTGAGCAGTGAAGACCTGATACGTCGTGCCCTTAAGGGAATGATCTAAGTGATTGAAGCGGATCGTCTGATTACAGCTGCACCCGGCCCACGGGACCGTGAAGAGGTCCAGGACCGGGCTATCCGTCCGGTCAGCCTGGCCGATTACATTGGCCAGCCGACCGTCCGCGAGCAGATGGAGCTGTTCATCCAGGCCGCTCGCGGACGCAATGAATCCTTGGACCACACGTTGATTTTTGGTCCTCCGGGTCTGGGTAAAACCACCCTGGCCAACATCATCGCCCAGGAAATGGGGGTTTCGATCAAGAGCACGTCGGGCCCCGTGCTCGAGCGTCCGGGCGACCTGGCCGCGCTGTTGACCAATCTTGAGCCCCACGATGTGCTGTTCATCGACGAAATCCATCGCCTGTCGCCGATTGTCGAAGAAGTGCTGTACCCCGCCATGGAAGATTTCCAGCTGGACATCATGATTGGCGAAGGCCCGGCCGCGCGCTCGATCAAGCTCGACCTGCCGCCATTTACCCTGGTGGGCGCCACGACGCGAGCCGGCATGCTGACCAATCCGTTGCGTGACCGCTTTGGTATCGTGCAGCGCCTGGAGTTCTACAACACGGCGGACCTGGCAACGATTGTCGGTCGTTCGGCGAACATCCTCGGCCTGCCGCTCGACCCGGAAGGCGCCTTCGAAATCGCCCGCCGTGCCCGGGGTACGCCGCGGATCGCCAACCGCCTGTTGCGGCGGGTGCGCGACTTTGCCGAAGTTCGCGCCAAGGGGCACATCACCAAGCCAATCGCCGACCTGGCCTTGAACCTGCTGGATGTCGACGAGCGTGGCTTCGACCATCAAGACCGGCGCCTGCTGCTGACCATGATCGAGAAGTTCGACGGCGGCCCGGTGGGTGTCGACAGCCTGGCTGCAGCTATCAGTGAAGAGCGGCATACCATTGAGGATGTCCTGGAGCCGTACCTGATCCAGCAGGGCTACATCATGCGCACACCCCGGGGGCGGGTGGTGACCCGGCATGCCTACCTGCACTTCGGTTTAAACATCCCGTCACGATTGGGTGAGATGCCCGTGGTAGACGAATCCCTCGATGCAGTTGACGATTAATCACGTTGCGGGCTGATCAATTCCGGGTTTGTGCTGTCTGAGGACGGTGCTTTCGCGATAAAGCCGCAGAACAATGAAAAACAGTTGCCTGGCCGGATTGGCAACCTGAGGAGTAAGCACTAGAGTATGCGCGCGCAAAACGGGCTTGGGCCTTTCGCACATCGTTGTCGCGTTTATTACGAAGACACCGATGCGGGTGGCATCGTGTATTACGTTAATTACCTCAAGTTTATGGAACGGGCTCGAACCGAGCGGCTCCGGGAGCTGGGCTTTGCCCAATCCCAGCTGGCAGGGGAGGACCTGTTATTCGTCGTGCATTCCAGCGAAGCGCGTTACCACGCGCCGGCGCGACTGGATGACGAACTGCTGGTAAGCGCTGAAGTAAGCGAATTGAACCGTGCCAGCCTGCGTTTCAAGCAGCAGGTCAGGCGGGCAACGGATAATGCGCTGCTCTGCGAAGGGCAGTTTCTGGTGGCCTGTGTGCGCACTGAAAGTTTAAAACCCCGGGCCATTCCCGAAGCTCTACGTGCGGCCTTTGCCGACGTGAGCGGCGCGGGTACTCACTCAAAGCAGGAGATAAAGCGTGGAAGCTAACGTCGTCGACCATTCCTCCATGTGGAGCCTGGTCAGCAATGCCAGTATTGTGGTGCAACTGGTAATGCTGATCCTGGTAGCCGCATCGGTCACCTCATGGATCATGATCTTTCAGCGCAGCAATCTGCTGCGCGCCGGTCGACGTGCCCTGGAGAGCTTCGAGGAGCGCTTCTGGTCGGGTATCGACCTGTCCAAACTCTATCGTCAGGCCGGCAGCAACCCTGATCCGGATTCGGGCGTCGAGCAAATCTTCCGCGCCGGCTTCAAGGAGTTTTCCCGTCTGCGCCAGCAGCCAGGGGTTGATCCTGAAGCGGTCATGGAAGGCGTGGCCCGGGCCATGCGCGTCGCTATTTCCCGCGAAGAAGAAAAGCTCGAGCAGAGCCTGCCGTTCCTCGCGACCGTAGGTTCCGTGAGCCCGTATATCGGCCTGTTCGGTACGGTCTGGGGCATCATGAACTCCTTCCGTGGCCTGGCCACTGCGCAGCAAGCAACCCTGGCCACCGTGGCTCCGGGTATCGCCGAAGCCCTGATCGCCACCGCGATCGGCCTGTTCGCCGCGATTCCAGCTGTCATCGCCTACAACCGGTTTGCTGCCCGCAGCGAAACGCTGATCAGCCGCTACTACACCTTCGCCGATGAATTCCAGGCGATCCTGCACCGCAAAGTGCACACCAGCGAAGAATAAGCAGGTAATTTCCAATGGCTTTAATCGCTCGAGCTCGCAAAAAGCGCAAGCCGGTCGCCGAGATGAACGTAGTGCCCTACATCGACGTGATGCTGGTGCTGCTGGTCATCTTCATGGTGACCGCGCCGATGCTCAATCAGGGCGTGAAAGTTGATCTGCCCAAGGTTTCCAGCGAAGCCTTGCCGCAGGACAACAATACGCAGGTCCTGACCATTTCGATCAAGGCTGACAAGACCTACTACTGGAACCTTGGCAGCGAAGTCGATACCCAGAAACAGCAGGACAAGGCCATGACCTTGCCGCAGATGACCGACGCGGTGACCAAGATCATTCGCGCCGGCACCGAAGGCGGCAAGCAGACCCAGGTCTTCATTCGAGGCGACAAGACCGTCGATTATGGATCGGTCATGGGTGCCATGGGCGGTCTCCAGAAAGCCGGGGTCGGTAATGTTGGCTTGATTACCGAGGCGCCCTGATGCAGCAACAACGAGAGCCGACAGCCTCGGAAAGCTACTTCTGGCCTAGCGTCTGGGCAATTGGCTTGCACGTGCTGGTGTTCGGCATGTTGTTTGTCAGTTTTGCCATGACCCCGGAGCTGCCGCCGGCCAGGCCGATCGTCCAGGCGACCCTGTACCAGCTGAAATCGAAAAGTCAGGCGACCACCCAGACCAATCAGAAGATTGCGGGTGAGGCGAAGAAATCCGCCGCGCGCCAGACCGAAGTCGAGCAGATGGAGCAGAAGAAGATCGAGCAGGAAGCCATCAAGGCTGCGGAACAAAAGAAGGAAGATACGGCTCAAAAAGCCGAAGAATCCAAGAAGGCCGACGAGACCAAGAAAGCGGAAGAGGCGAAAAAGGCGGATGAAGCCAAGAAAGCCGACGAAGCCAAAAAGACCGCGGAAGCCAAAAAGGCTGAAGAGAAACAATTGGCTGATATAGCCAAGAAGAAATCTGAAGAAGAAGCCAAGAAGGCAGCTGAAGAAGAGGCCAAGAAAGCCGCCGCTGAAGAAGCCAAGAAAAAGATCGTCGAAGACGCGAAGAAGAAAGCCGCAGAAGACGCCAAGAAGAAATCTGACGCTGAAGAGGCGAAAAAGAAAGTCGCCGAAGACGCGAAGAAGAAAGCTGCTGCCGATGCTGCGAAGAAGAAATCGCAGGAAGCGGCACGTAAATCCGCCGAAGACAAAAAGGCCCAGGCCTTGGCAGATCTGCTTTCCGACACGCCGCAACGTCAGCAGGCCTTGGCGGACGAGCAGGGTGACGAAGTCGCTGGCAGTTTCGATGACCTGATTCGTGCACGTGCAGCAGAAGGCTGGGCTCGTCCCCCTTCGGCACGCAAAGGCATGACGGTCGTGCTGCAAATCGGCATGTTGCCGGATGGAACAGTGACCTCGGTTACCGTCGGCAGATCAAGCGGAGATGGTCCGTTCGATGCTTCGGCAGTGGCGGCGGTCAAGAATATTGGACGTTTGACAGAAATGCAGGGAATGAAGCCGAGCGATTTTGCTCCGTATCGTTCATTCAAGATGACATTCACACCTGAGGATCTAGCCTTGTGAGAAACCTTCTTCGAGGAATGCTTGTCGCCATCTGCTGCCTGGCAGGGATGGCGGTAGCCGATGAGAAAAACATTCTGGTAACCAGCGGCAGCGATCGGGCTACCCCGATTGCCGTCGTTCCGTTCGCCAACCAGGGCGGCAGCGTGCTGCCGGACGATATGGCCGAGATCATCGGTAATGACCTGCGCAACTCGGGTTACTACTCGCCGATCCCGAAACAGAACATGATCAGCCAGCCAAGCCAGGCCAGCGAAATCATCTACCGTGACTTCAAGGCGCTGGGTGCCCAGTACGTCATGGTCGGCAGCATCGCTCCGGCGGGCGGTCGCCTGCAGGTGCAATACGCCTTGTTCAACGTCGCCACCGAGCAGCAAGTGCTGACCGGCAGCGTGTCGGGCAGCGTTGACCAGCTGCGTGACATGTCGCACTACATTGCTGACCAGTCGTTTGAAAAACTCACCGGTATCAAAGGTGCTTTCTCGACTCGCCTGCTGTACGTGACTGCCGAGCGCTTTTCCGAGAAAAACACT
The DNA here is from genome assembly GCF_022496665.1 of Pseudomonas sp. TMW22090. Classification (NCBI taxonomy): domain Bacteria; kingdom Pseudomonadati; phylum Pseudomonadota; class Gammaproteobacteria; order Pseudomonadales; family Pseudomonadaceae; genus Pseudomonas; species Pseudomonas sp. TMW22090. The sequence goes on along the minus strand of NZ_SCFH01000006.1, from coordinate 122,337 downwards.
CGCTACACCCTGCAACGTTCGGACTACGACGGTGCGCGTGCCGTTACCCTGCTGCAATCGCGCGAGCCGATCCTGTCGCCGCGTTTCGCACCGGATGGCAAGCGCATCGCTTATGTCTCGTTCGAGCAGAAGCGTCCGCGCATCTTCATGCAGAACATCGACACCGGTCGCCGTGAGCAAATCACCAACTTCGAAGGCCTCAATGGTGCACCAGCCTGGTCGCCGGACGGCAATCGCCTGGCGTTCGTGCTGTCCAAGGACGGCAACCCGGACATCTATGTGATGAACCTGGGCTCGCGCCAGATCACCCGCGTCACCAATGGTCCCGGCATCAACACCGAACCGTTCTGGGGTAAAGATGGTTCGACCATCTACTTCACCTCCGACCGTGGCGGCAAGCCGCAGATCTACAAAACCAGCGCAGGCGGCGGTGGTGCAGAGCGTGTGACCTTCATCGGTAACTACAACGCCAACCCTAAGTTGTCGGCTGACGAAAAGACCCTGGTCATGATTCATCGCCAGGAAGGCTTCACCAATTTCAAGGTGGCGGCCCAGGATTTGCAACGAGGTAGTGTAAAGATCCTCACTGATAGCACTCTGGACGAGTCGCCTACTGTTGCGCCCAACGGCACCATGGTAATCTACGCCACCCGCCAGCAGGGCCGGGGAGTCTTGATGCTCGTGTCCATTAATGGACGCGTAAGGCTCCCGCTTCCTACCGCACAAGGCGAAGTCAGAGAACCTTCCTGGTCCCCTTACCTGAACTGACGCGGCGCTTTACGTTTTACTTAACACACTGGGGTTCATTAGGAGTTTCACGATGGAAATGCTGAAGTTTGGTAAATTTGCTGCGCTGGCTCTGGCCATGGCTGTAGCTGTAGGTTGCTCGTCCAAAGGCGGCGACAATGCCGGTGAAGGCGCTGCTGTTGATCCAAACGCTGGTTACGGCGCTAACACTGGTGCAGTTGACGGCTCCCTGAGCGAAGAAGCTGCTCTGCGCGCGATCACCACTTTCTACTTCGAATACGACAGTTCGGACCTGAAGCCAGAAGCCATGCGCGCTCTGGACGTTCACGCCAAGGACCTGAAAGCTAACGGCGCTCGCGTTGTTCTGGAAGGTAACACCGACGAACGTGGTACTCGTGAGTACAACATGGCACTGGGCGAGCGTCGTGCGAAAGCCGTTCAGCGCTACCTGGTACTGCAAGGCGTTTCCCCAGCTCAGCTGGAACTGGTTTCCTACGGCGAAGAGCGTCCAGTTGCTACCGGCAACGACGAGCAGTCCTGGGCTCAAAACCGTCGCGTCGAACTGCGTAAGTAATTCGTCATGCGAACGTGCCGTCGTGCTGTAACTATTCTGGCTCTCAGCCTCGCACCGCTTGCGGTGTGGGCTGCGGTTCCTGTGGTCGATAACAACAACTCCGGCAATAGTGGAAGTAGTTATCCGCCCGCGGGTTACGGTACGAACGGCGCCTATGCCGGGGGAGGGGTTTCGGCCCCTGTCTCGGCACAGGGCGAGCTGTTCAACCAACTGCAATCCATGCAGGAGCAGATCTCGCGCCAACAAGGCATCATCGAAGTTCTGCAAAATGATGTAGCGCGCATGAAGCAGGAAAGCCTGGAGCGATACCAGGATCTTGATCGGCGCATTGGAACCGGCGTTGCACCAGCCGCAACTCCTGAGAATTCTTCCACCGGTGGCGATTTGAACGCCCCCGGTGCAGCAGCAGGTGCTGGAGCGGCTGCCGCTCAGGCACCGGCCGCGGGTACCGAGCCGGCTGACCCGGCGAAGGAAAAACTGTATTACGATGCAGCCTTCGACCTGATCAAAGCCAAGGATTTCGACAAGGCCAGCCAGGCTTTTGCCGCTTTCCTGCGCAAGTACCCCAACAGCCAGTACGCGGGCAATGCCCAATATTGGTTAGGCGAAGTGAACCTGGCCAAAGGCGACCTGCAAGGTGCCGGTCAGGCGTTTGCCAAGGTGTCCCAGCTGTACCCCAAGCACAACAAAGTGCCTGACTCGCTGTACAAGCTGGCAGATGTAGAGCGCCGCCTTGGTCATCCCGACAAGGTCAAAGGTATTCTGCAGCAGGTCGTGTCCCAATATCCGGGCACGTCCGCCGCGCAGTTGGCCCAGCGCGACTTGCAGAAAATGTAAGCTTGCCAGAACCGTTTTGAAGAAACCCGCACTTGCTGCGGGTTTTTTCGTTAGAATTCACGCCCTTTTTCTGAAACACCGCTTTTTGGGATTCGCGCGATGGCGGGGTTCCTTAAAGTGCCTGACGGAGGCGGACAGCCTGTTTAGCTGTTACGCCCGTGGCGACTATGCAAGACACATTGAGAATTACCGAAGTATTTTACTCGTTGCAGGGTGAAACGCGGACGGCCGGGCTGCCCACTGTTTTTGTGCGCCTGACCGGTTGTCCATTGCGTTGCCAGTACTGCGACAGCGCCTACGCCTTCACAGGCGGCACGGTTCGCCCGCTGGATGACATCATCGAACAAGTGGCCGGCTTTCGTCCGCGTTATGTGTGTGTCACCGGCGGCGAGCCCCTCGCCCAGCCCAACGCGATTCCATTGCTCAAGCGCCTGTGTGATGCCGGTTACGAAGTGTCACTGGAAACCAGTGGAGCCCTGGACATCTCGGCAGTCGATTCGCGGGTAAGTCGCGTGGTCGACCTGAAAACTCCGGGTTCGAAGGAAGCGCATCGCAATCGCTACGAAAACATCGAGCTGCTGACGCGCAACGATCAGGTGAAGTTTGTCATCTGTTCCCGGGAAGACTACGACTGGGCCGTGTCCAAGTTGATTCAGTACGGTCTGGATCGCCGCGCCGGTGAGGTCCTGTTTTCTCCCAGCCACCATGACCTGAATGCCCGGGACCTGGCGGATTGGGTCGTGGCGGACAACCTGCCAGTGCGCCTGCAACTGCAGCTGCATAAATATCTATGGAATGACGAGCCGGGGCGCTGAAATGACTGAACAACTGAACGCTGCAGAAAAACGTGCGGTCATCCTCCTGTCTGGTGGCCTGGACTCGGCCACTGTCGTGGCCATGGCACGAGCCGATGGCTACAGCTGCTACACCATGAGCTTCGACTACGGCCAGCGCTCCCATGCCGAGCTGCACGCTGCCGCACGCGTCGCCCGTGATCTTGGCGTGGTTGAGCATAAGGTCATCGGGTTGAACCTCAACGGCATGGGTGGCTCGGCATTGACCGACAGCAGTATCGATATTCCGGAGGAGGCCGGTGAAGGCATTCCGGTCACCTACGTTCCTGCACGCAATACCGTGTTCCTGTCCCTCGCGTTGGGCTGGGCCGAAGTGCTCGGAGCGCGTGACATCTTCATTGGCGTCAATGCCGTCGATTACTCCGGTTACCCGGATTGCCGTCCCGAGTTCATCGAATCCTTCGAGCGCATGGCCAACCTCGCCACCAAGGCAGGCGTGGAAGGTAACGGCTTCCGCATTCAGGCGCCCCTGCAGAATCTGAGCAAGGCGCAGATCGTCCAGGCTGGCGTCAAGCTGGGTGTGGATTACGGCCTGACGGTTTCCTGCTACCAGGCCGACGATCACGGCCGGGCGTGCGGCAAATGCGACAGCTGCCGACTCCGTGCAGAAGGCTTCGCGGCGGCCGGAATCAGTGACCCAACGCCTTATTTTTGATTTATTTCAAATTAGGTGTTGAATAGTCCTTAAAAATCAGTATTATACGCGCCACCACACAGCGGGTCGTTAGCTCAGTTGGTAGAGCAGTTGGCTTTTAACCAATTGGTCGTAGGTTCGAATCCCACACGACCCACCATTTTTGTAGCAGTTTAGAAAATCCGGAAGGCCCACGAAAGTGAGGATTTCCGGGTTTTTTTTTGCCTGGAATTTGGTCATTGCACCGCTTGGCACGGCACGAGGCGGGCAACTTCCTCAGCGCCTGTCAGCTGCCGAAGGTGAGATCGAATCCATCTGCGCATTCTCTCAGCCTCATTCGCAGGTAGCGGTTCGGTGGATTCGACGATGCGCTTGGCGGCAGCCAGCACGTTGTTGTCGCGGATGATGGTGTGTATGCCGTCAGGCAGCTTATCCAATAAGGTCGCAGCCTTTTTCATGTGCATGAACGCCGGCCCGCACGGAGCCGGCCGACCGGAACGCTTTGAGTTGAACATCGGCTTGTTACCAGCTCGATGGCGCGATGGTCCTGTTCGATGATGGTGTTGAGGTACTGGACTTGGCGCACCACGATCAAATCGATGACGTTCATCGTATCGTGATAGCGCCGGTCACCTGAGCAGAGGGGCGAGATAGCCGCCGTCGACGTCGAGCAAGTCAGCGAGCAGGCGGCACGGTCGACAGTCCTCGACACGCTCAGCAGCCGTCCAGATGTCAAGGTCACGGAGCTGGTCGAGAATCGCGGCGCCTTGGATAAGCGCACGACCATGAATCGGGTCCATATGTCGAGCGGCGATCTCAACCGCAGCGTTGCCGGCCTCCGAATCAATACGATGGCCTTCTTCGGATACGCGGGCCTCGCATACCAACCGGCACAGGTCGATCTCGACCGGACCGAGCACGGCGAACTCAAAGTCCAGCAGGGCGACGACCTCTCCGTCCCATAAAGCATTCATCAGCGCGAGGTCGCCATGGTTGACGGTCTGTGCAACCAAGGGTGCAGCCCGGAAGTAACCCTCGATGATTCCATGGAGCCGCGACTGCTGTGCGCTGGACAGTCCCAGCTTGACTTTGGCGCGGTTAGCCGCCGCGGTGGCAGCTTCGAGCGAAGCCGGTACGAACCCCCCGTGAGAGGCGACAAGCGTCCTCAGAGACGGGGTCGAGTCGTGCACGATCTGGGCCCGAGCCCAAAGCTGGCGGACCGCAGCTTCCCGCTCCGCAGGCGTCAGCGTCGGCCACGCCTCCTGGAGGTTCTGGCCGGGAATCTCTACGCTCACGATCCAGCCGTGGCCCTCGGTAGTACCCTCTCCAAGGATCTCTGGGTGCCCGACCTCTCGCGCAAGAGCCTGAATGAGCGCAACCTCGCGTGCCATGTCGACGGGTGTATGCGCGATACGCACGGCGATGCCGTTACCGACCCACGTCGCGTTCGAGTACCCATTGGCTCGCTGCATTCGCGCGAGTTCGCCACCATGTTGAGCCGCCACCTTAGCGGCCAAGCTCCAAACAAGGGCTGTGCTGATCGGGTCACGATCCTGGTCGAGCGGATGAATACTTGTACTGGGGTCTTTCATTTTTTCCATCTTAGCCACGCCTCGGCAAACTATTGAATTGAATGATTGCTCCTACCCTTTTTCGCTCATCTGAACTCGGGTCTAAGCCATTGCGCGTCGTGGTGGGCAGCCACCCTAGTATGGGCCATCGGCTTGATGCTGGAGGGGGGGGGCGTTGCAAGGCGGATTTGATGTCCGAGGTTGTCCGACGTCAGGTTGAAGCCTGTCGATTGATCTCAAGGCGGCAACATTGCAGGAAGCGATCCTGGCCTGACGCGGTGCCTGTGAGTCACCTGGTGCCCGGTCGAGATTGTACCTGCCAGACCACGAATCACTTGTTGCGGCCAAGGCTCACGGCTGAACTACCGCACTGTCAGGGACTCCCCAGTGAGGCCTGACGCTAACGGGCGCAAGCATGCGCCGCGCCGTTAACGCATGACCTGAACAAAAGCCTTTGGGTCATTGCGCCTCTTGGCGCGGCACGAGGCAGGCTAGTTCCTCAACGTTTGTCATATGCGAAAGTGTCGATCGAATATGGGCTTGAATTGCGTCAGCCTCATTCGCAGGTAGCGGTTCGGTGGATTCGACGATGCGCTTTGCGGCAGCCTGCACGTCGTCACGCATGCGCGGATCGGTGGCGCGCCACAAGGCATTCAAGCAGTCAACAGCCTGAGTCAGGCTCAGGCAGCCTTCACCCTTGTCCGGTAGATGCGCGAAGACCTCCAGTTTCTTGTGCTGGAGCTCCACCGGATCCGGCCAAACGTATTGCAATTTGATCACACGAACCAACTGCACCAAGAGACTGGCACGTCCCCGGTCATTGGGGTGTTGGTCCGCGATGTCCAGAAGCGTGTTGAACATTTGCTTGTCATCCGCGTCCATACCGAAAACGTTGCCCAACAAAATCGTACGCATGCCGTCAGCCATGTTCACCAGATAGGTCGCAGCCACTTTAGGTGGCATGGATTTAACAATTGACCGAAGAAGCTTGCATTTCGGATTCTGAGTAAAATTCGGTGGCAGATAATCGACGCAGTCGATAAAAAAGGCGGCTGCTATCTGTCGTAGTTCAGCAGGCAGAGTATCGTCCTTGAGCGCTTCAAGGATCGCTTCAGCGTTTACAGTGGTGGCAGTTTTCCGACCATGAGATGCCGCATGGGTGTATATGGCCTCAACGAGTGTCTTGGTGCTTTGCAGGGCCGGGCCGTCAGGGCAGGCATAAGTCTCGCCTCTTAATTCCTGTTCGACTTTTGCGAACAATTTCAGCAGCGGGCGATAAGCTTCGGGGGAGGGCAGCCTGAACGCTTGCCATGATGAGGACTCAGTATTGAGGTTCAAAAAAAGCCGGGTAAAAAAATGGTGCTTAGCGGTCTCGTTTGTTTGGTTATGTTTCAGGGTTATTTGCAGCCTCTCCCCCAGACGGTTGATCTCGTACTTCAGCTCCTGTTTGAGCACCTCCGGCATGTCCACTTTGCGCTCGGTGCATAAACTATCCAGACTGTTCGGGGTGTTCCCCACCTGCAGAAAGTTGCTGCTTATCGGTGTGTCGCTGGCTTCAGTAGACTGTTAGGGGCAAACTGACAGGTTTTGGTGCTTCAGTGGCTGCATCACTGCGCTCTAGCATGGTGGTATCTCCATTCGATTGAATGATTGTCCCGGTGCAACTGCCTGGGTTTCTACCCTTTTTCGCTCATTTGAGATCGGGTCCATGCCATTGCGTCGTGGCAGGCAGCCACCCTGGTATGGGCCATCGGCTTGACGCCGGAGGCGGATCGCTCCAAGGCATATTTGATAGGGTCGTCCGCTAGGCCTGGCGGTGCGATGAAAGTAGCCGATTCACGACCGACGGAGGCGCGTGGGCACTACCCGGCGCTGACGGATCGGCGACGGGGCGGGCTAGTGCAGCCATTTCCAGCATCGCCGAGCGAGCGCCTTGGAAGTCGATCAGCACCGATCGAAGTGATCCTGGACTGTTTTTAACCGTTGAGAAAATCCGCAAGGCCCACGAACGTGAGGATTTCCGGATTTTTTTGTCTTCGATTTGAGCGGGCTCAACTTCGGGGCTGCACCGCATGGCGCAGGTCAGATTCATCTTTTGCATCCACGGGATATTCTGTAGCCTTGCCCAGCTTCAACGCTGTGCCTGATGACTACTCACTCTCCCGGCGGTACCCAATAGGGTCCGGAGCCGGGTGTATACTCGACTTTCGCGCGAAAGCGCCCGCAGGTCTTGCGATCATGACGCAAATTTCCGAACGCCTACTGGTTCAAGCTCACCTCGACGCCAAGCAGCCCAAGCCGCTGACAGTCGAAGAAGAGGCTTTTTACCGCGCTGCCATTGCTGCCGAGCTCAAGGCTCAGGACGCGGTGCTGGTTGCCCACTTCTATTGCGATCCGGTGATTCAGGCCCTGGCCGAAGAAACCGGTGGCTGTGTCTCCGACTCCCTTGAAATGGCGCGCTTCGGCAACGCCCACCCAGCCAAGACCGTGGTGGTCGCCGGCGTGAAGTTCATGGGCGAAACCGCGAAGATCCTCAACCCCGAAAAACGCGTATTGATGCCGACCCTGGAGGCGACCTGCTCGCTGGACCTGGGTTGCCCCGTGGACGAGTTCTCGGCGTTCTGTGACCAGCATCCTGAGCGCACCGTGGTGGTGTACGCCAATACCTCGGCAGCAGTCAAAGCCCGGGCTGACTGGGTGGTGACTTCAAGCTGCGCGCTGGAAATCGTCGAGAGCCTGATGGACAACGGCGAAACCATCATCTGGGGGCCGGACAAGCACCTGGGCACCTATATCCAGCGCAAGACCGGCGCCGACATGCTGCTGTGGGACGGTGCCTGCATCGTTCACGAAGAGTTCAAGTCCAAGCAGCTCGAGGACATGAAGGCCCTGTACCCCGATGCCGCCATTCTGGTTCACCCCGAGTCGCCGACTTCGGTCATCGAACTGGCGGACGCCGTAGGCTCCACCAGCCAGCTGATTGCTGCAGCGCAGAGCCTGCCGAACAAGACCCTGATCGTTGCTACCGACCGCGGCATCTTCTACAAGATGCAGCAGCTGTGCCCGGACAAGGTGTTCATCGAAGCCCCTACGGCGGGTAACGGCGCGGCGTGCCGCAGTTGCGCGCATTGTCCGTGGATGGCGATGAATACGCTTGAGCGCACGCTCAAGAGCCTTAAAGAAGGGACCAATGAGATCTTTGTTGATCCGGCGTTGATTCCGCAGGCGATTCGGCCGTTGAAGCGCATGCTCGATTTCACCCAGGCGGCGCGGATGAAGTTGGCTGGCAACGCTTAAAGCAAGACCAAGAGATCGCAGCCTTCGGCAGCTCCTACAGGTGCTCACAAACCTTGTAGGAGCTGCCGACGGCTGCGATCTTTTTTATGCGCTTACCTCTGTTTCTTCGGGATTCGCACCAGCTGCGTCTCGGAATACATGTCATGCCAGCTGCGCTTCTGCTTGTCGAACAGCGACCAGATGAAACCCAGACCCACGCACAGCAGTGAGGCGATGGAGACCACAAAGCGCAGCAGCGCCTGCCACAGGCTGATGGATGAGCCGTCGGCGTTCTGCACCCGAATGCCCCACACCTGCATGCCCAGGGTCTGACCCGACCAGGTCCAGAACTTGGCAAAAAAACCGAACAGCACGAACAGCAGCAGGGTTGAAAGCAGCGGATCACCGTCCAGTGCTCCCGCTTCAGTCAGCGTGCGCATCCGCTCCTCGCCGATGATTGCCATCTGGATCATCTTGTAGATTCCGCTGGTGACAATCAGCAACGCGGTGCATAGCAGGAAGTCATAGAACATCGCTGCCAGACGACGACCCAGGCCAGCGGCGGGAAAATCGCCCTGGGGCTTCAGCAGGTGTTTCGACATGGCAGGGGTCTCGGCGGGAAAAGAACTCATTTTACGGATTTGCGCGCACAAAAAAGCCCCTGATGTCAGCATCAGGGGCTTTTTCGTTACAGAAGATTAAGCTTCGGCCTGAACTTCGTCAGCCTGCATGCCTTTTTGGCCCTGCACAGCAACGAAGGTCACTTTCTGGCCTTCTTTCAGGCTCTTGAAGCCGTTGCCCTGAATAGCGCGGAAGTGCACGAACAGATCCGGACCGCTTTCTGGCGTGATAAAACCAAAACCTTTCTCGTCGTTAAACCACTTGACGGTACCGCTCTGACGTTGGGACATTTCTTATTTCCTTTGACGCAAAAATTAATGACAGCCTCTTTCTCATGAAAGAGTACTGGGGCTGGTTGCAGGAGAGTAAGAAGACGTCGAACGGGATGTAGCTAACTTGTAGGCTACTGCCCAGGTCACGATTCCAAGCGACCCATGCAAACACAGTGAACAAACTCTACGCCAACTGGCCAATAAAAAACAAGCCCCTGTGAGGGGCCCGGTTTGCTTGGTTCTGAAGCTGTTAGTGAAGGTGTTAGTGCAGGCTTATACGATAGCGCTGTTCAATTGTTTTCGACTGTTATAAGCACTGTTCATTATCGAACGGTTGCACTGTTTTATGGCGGCTGCGTTACAGATTAGTGCAGTGTTAGCGCAGCCACGTTACTTATAGAAACAGTCAATCAGCCGCGATAGTAGCGTTGTGGAACAAATGGCATTTTGCTTACAAGCAAAGGCACCTTTTTCCCACGCACGATCGCCCAGACCGGCGTATCGAGCGCGACGTACGCCGAGTCGAGGTAACCCATGGCAAGAGGGGCGCCCAGGGTCGGTCCAAAACCGCCACTGCAGACGCTGCCGATGATCTCGCCCGCGTCGTTGACGATTTCCGCGCCTTCGCGCACCGGCGTGCGCTCTTGCGGCAGCAGGCCTACGCGTTTGCGGCTGACGCCGCCCTGTTGTTGCGCGAAGATGTTTTCGGCGCCCGGGAAACCGCCGGCCCGTGCGCCATCGGCACGGCGCGGCTTGGAGATGGCCCACAGCAGGCTCGCCTCGATCGGGGTGGTCTCGGTGTTCATGTCGTGGCCATAGAGGCACAGGCCGGCTTCCAGGCGCAGGGAGTCGCGAGCCCCCAGACCGATCGCGGCCACTTCCGGCTCGGCCAACAGGGCGCGGGCCAAGGCTTCGGCATTCGCGGCCGGCACGGAGATCTCGAAACCGTCTTCGCCGGTGTAGCCCGAGCGACTGACGAAACATTCCACGCCCAGCAGCTGGACGCGCGTGAACTGCATGAAGGTCATCTTGGCCACTTCAGGCGCCAGGCGCGCCAGGACGGTCACGGCGGCGGGGCCTTGCAAGGCCAGCAGCGCACGCTCTTCGAACAGCGGCTCGATGGTGCACTGCTCGCTGATGTGCTTGCGCAGGTGCGCCAGGTCCTGGTCCTTGCAGGCGGCGTTGACCACCAGGAACAATTCGTCGTTACCCAGGTTGGCGACCATCAGGTCGTCGAGAATGCCTCCGGCCTCGTTGGTGAACATCGCATAGCGCTGCATGCCCACCGGCAAGTCGATGATGTCTACCGGTACCAGGGTTTCCAGGGCCTCGGCTGCCTTGGCGCCGGTCAGGCGAATCTGGCCCATGTGCGAGACATCGAACAACCCGGCCTGGTCGCGGGTGTGCTGGTGTTCTTTCATCACGCCCAGCGGGTATTGCACCGGCATGTCGTAGCCGGCGAACGGCACCATGCGCGCGCCTAGTTCGATGTGCAGGGCGTGCAGGGGGGTAGTCAGCAATTGTTCGGTGGACATGTTTTGCTCCTGAAAAAATGTGCAGAGGCCAATGCGCGCGCATCAGCACTCGATAATGTTGACCGCCAGACCGCCGCGGGCGGTCTCCTTGTATTTGCTTTTCATGTCGGCGCCGGTCTGGCGCATGGTGCGGATAACCTTGTCGAGAGAGACGAAGTGCTGCCCGTCACCGCGCAGGGCCATGCGGACCGCATTGATGGCCTTGACCGAGCCCATCGCATTGCGCTCGATGCAAGGCACTTGCACCAGGCCGCCGATGGGGTCGCAGGTCAGGCCGAGGTTGTGTTCCATGCCGATTTCCGCCGCGTTTTCCACTTGCTGCACGCTGCCGCCGAGGACTTCGCACAAGGCTCCGGCCGCCATTGAGCAGGCCACTCCAACTTCGCCCTGGCAACCGACTTCGGCACCGGAGATCGAGGCGTTTTCCTTGTACAGAATGCCAATGGCCGCTGCGGTGAGCAGGAAGCGCACCACGCCGTCATCGTTCGCGCCAGGAATGAAGCGCATGTAGTAATGCAGCACCGCCGGGATAATCCCCGCCGCGCCGTTGGTGGGCGCCGTCACGACTCGTCCGCCGTTGGCGTTTTCTTCGTTGACCGCCAGGGCATACAGATTGACCCAGTCCAGTACCGAGAGCGGATCGCGCAAGGACGATTCGGGGTTTTTGCACAATTGCCGATGCAGCGCCGCAGCGCGACGCTTGACCTTCAAACCACCGGGCAGGATGCCTTCGTTGCGACAACCGGCGGCCACGCAATCCTGCATCACTTGCCAGATATTCAGCAGGCCGGTGCGGGTTTCGGCTTCAGGTCGCCAGGCACTTTCATTGGTCAGCATTACCTGGCTGATCGACAGGCCGTAGGTTGCGCAATGCCCCAGCAGGTCCTTGGCGCTCTTGAACGGGAACGTCAGTTTGGTGGCATCTTCGACAATGCGGTCGGCCCCGGCTGCATCCTCATCGACCACAAACCCGCCGCCTACCGAGTAGTACTCGCGGCTGCGGGTTTGCAAACCGGCCGCATCGAATGCACGAAAAATCATGCCGTTGGGGTGATACGGCAGCGGTTTGCGAATCATCGCCAGGTGTTCTTTCTCGTTGAACGCGATGCTGTGTTCACCCAGCACGTTCAAGCGACCGTTGCCGCGAATCTCTTGCAGGCGAGCAGCGACGGTTTCGGTGTTCACGGTGTCCGGGTGTTCGCCTTCCAGCCCGAGCAATACGGCCTTGTCGCTGCCGTGGCCTTTGCCGGTGGCGCCGAGTGAGCCGTAGAGCTCGACCTTGACGCAGGCGGTTGCAGCCAGCAGTCCTTCACGGCGCAAGCCTTCGGCGAAACGCGCGGCAGCGCGCATTGGGCCGACGGTGTGGGAACTGGAGGGGCCGATGCCAATCTTGAACAGGTCGAACACGCTTAAAGCCATGGTTGTTCTCCGGTTTCTTGTTATGGGAATTGGCGGAATTTTTAACTGGACACGGTCCTGTGGGAGCTGGCTTGCCTGCGATGGCGTTGGTTGAGTCGCCATCGACGCTGTCTGACAGGCCGCCATCGCAGGCAAGCCAGCTCCCACAGATTTTGTGGTGTTCTTGAGAAAGAGGAGCAGGCGCACCCGCCCCTCATTGGTTTAAGCGTAGCTTTCGATCGACGGGCAGGCGCACACCAGGTTGCGATCACCGAACACGTTGTCGACGCGACCGACCGGTGGCCAGTATTTGCCTTCGATCAGCGACGCTACAGGGTAGACCGCCTGCTCACGGCTGTACGGGTGAGTCCACTCGCCGACCAGTTCCGCCGCAGTGTGCGGAGCGTTCTTCAGCGGGTTGTCGTCCTTGTCCAGCGTGCCGTTTTCCACTGCGCGGATTTCTTCGCGGATGCGGATCATGGCGTCGCAGAAGCGGTCCAGTTCTTCCCTGGATTCGCTTTCGGTCGGTTCGATCATCAGGGTGCCAGCGACCGGGAACGACATGGTCGGTGCATGGAAGCCGAAATCGATCAGGCGCTTGGCCACGTCATCGACGCTGATGCCGCTGCTGTCTTTGAGTGGGCGCAGGTCCAGGATGCATTCGTGGGCTACCAGGCCATTGCTGCCGGTGTAAAGCACTGGATAGTGCTCTTCGAGGCGACGGGAAATGTAGTTCGCATTCAGGATCGCCAGCTGCGAAGCACGCTTGAGGCCCGCGCCGCCCATCATCCGAATGTACATCCAGGTGATCGGCAAGATGCTCGCGCTGCCGAACGGTGCCGCGCAGACCGCACCTTCTTTACGCTCCATGGTGCCGTGACCCGGCAGGAACGGGGTCAGGTGCGATTTGACGCCGATCGGGCCAACGCCCGGACCGCCACCACCGTGAGGGATGCAGAACGTCTTGTGCAGGTTCAGGTGCGAGACGTCGCCGCCGAACTTGCCCGGTGCGCAGAGGCCGACCATTGCGTTCATGTTGGCGCCGTCGATGTACACCTGGCCGCCGTTGTCATGAATGATGCCGCAGATTTCGCGGATGCCTTCTTCGAAAACGCCGTGGGTCGACGGGTAGGTGATCATCAGCGCCGCAAGGTGCTCGCGATGCTCGATGGCCTTGGCGCGCAGGTCTTCGATGTCGACGTTGCCGCGGGCATCGCAGGCGGTCACGACCACGCGCATGCCGGCCATGTTGGCCGTCGCCGGGTTGGTGCCGTGGGCAGACGACGGGATCAGGCAGATGTCGCGACGGTCTTCGCCACGGCTCTGGTGGTAAGCGCGAATAGCCAGCAGCCCGGCATATTCACCTTGAGAACCGGCGTTCGGCTGCAAGGAAATGGAGTCGTAGCCGGTCGCGGCGCAGAGCATTGCTTCCAGTTCGTCGGTCAGTTGCTGGTAGCCGGCACTTTGCTCGGCCGGGGCGAACGGGTGCAGGGCGCCGAATTCAGCCCAGGTCACCGGGATCATTTCGCTGGCAGCGTTGAGTTTCATGGTGCAAGAACCCAGCGGGATCATGGTGCGATCCAGGGCCAGGTCCTTGTCGGCGAGCTTGCGCAGGTAGCGCATCAGCTCGGTTTCCGAGTGATAACGGTTGAATACCGGGTGGCTCAGGATCGGCGATTGACGAACCAGCGCAGCCGGGATGGTGCTGACCACTGCAGCAGCGAGGGCGGCGAAGTCCGGCAGCGCCTGGCCGTCGGCGAACAGGGCCCACAGGGTTTCGACATCAGCTTGCGACGTGGTTTCGTCAAGGGACAGGCCCAGACGCTCGCCATCGACGACGCGCAGGTTGATCTGCTGCGCATGCGCCTGGTCGTGCAGCTTGGCGGTGTTGGCGCCAGTGTTAAGGGTCAGGGTGTCGAAGAAGTTTTCTTGCTCGACGTTCAGCCCCAGCGCGCTCAAGCCTTTGGCGAGGATCGCAGTCAGGTGATGAATGCGCTTGGCGATCTGCGTCAGGCCTTTTGGACCGTGATACACGGCGTACATGCTGGCAATGTTGGCCAACAGAACCTGCGCTGTGCAGATGTTCGAGGTGGCCTTCTCGCGGCGGATGTGTTGCTCGCGAGTCTGCATGGCCAGGCGCAGGGCCGGTTTGCCGAAACGGTCGACGGAAACGCCGACCAGGCGGCCCGGCATGTCACGCTTGAATGCATCTTTGGTAGAGAAGTACGCTGCGTGCGGGCCACCGAAGCCCAGCGGCACGCCGAAACGCTGGGCGCTGCCGATGGCTACGTCGGCGCCGAATTCGCCTGGCGGGGTCAGCACAGTCAGGGCCAGCAGATCAGCGGCAACCGCCACCAGAGCGTTGGCGGCGTGGAAGCGTTCGGTCAGTGCGCGGTAGTCAAAGACATCACCGTTGCTTGCCGGGTATTGCAGCAGTGCGCCGAAGAACGGCGTCACGTCAGTCAGCTCAAGCTCGTCGCCGACGACCACGTCGATGCCCAGAGGCTCGGCGCGGGTGCGCAGCACGTCGAGGGTCTGCGGGTGGCAGTGAACCGATGCAAAGAACGCGTGGCTGCCTTTGTTCTTGCTCAGGCGTTTGCAGAAAGTCATGGCTTCGGCTGCAGCGGTGGCCTCATCGAGCAGCGAAGCGTTGGCGATCGGCAGGCCCGTCAGGTCGCTGATCAGCGTCTGGAAGTTGAGCAATGCTTCGAGGCGACCCTGGGAGATCTCTGGCTGATACGGGGTGTAGGCGGTGTACCAGGCCGGGTTTTCCAACAGGTTGCGCAGGATAGGCGACGGCGTGTGGGTGCCGTAGTAGCCCTGGCCGATGAAGGTCTTGAACAGCTGGTTCTTGCCGGCGATGCTTTTGATCATGGCCAGGGCGTCGGCTTCACTCAGGCCGTCGTCCATGCCGAGCACGCTGGTGCCCTTGATGCTTTCCGGGATCACGCTGGCGCTCAAGGCTTCCAGGGAGTCGAAACCGAGGCTGTTGAGCATGGCTTGCTCATCGCCGGCGCGCGGGCCGATGTGGCGCGCGATGAATTCGTTGGCGGTGCTTGTGGTTACAACGGCAGGGTTTACTTGAGTCATGTCGGCGCTCCTCAGGCTTCGGCGTTGGCTTTGATCAGACGGTCGTAAGCGTCCTGATCCAGCAGTTTGGCGACGGCAGAGGCGTCGGTTGGCTGAAAGCGGAAGAACCAGCCTTCACCCATTGGATCTTCGTTGACCAGTTCAGGGCTGCTGTCGAGCGCCGGGTTGACTTGCAACACTTCACCGTCCAGGGGCATGTACACGCCGCTGGCCGCTTTTACCGACTCCACGGTGGCCGCTTCCGCGCCCTTTTCGTAGGACTGCAGCTCTGGCAGTTGTACGAAAACCACGTCGCCCAGGGCGTTCTGCGCGAAGGCGGTGATGCCGACTGTGACGCTGCCGTCAGCTTCGGTGCGCAGCCATTCGTGATCTTCAGTAAAACGCAACTCGCTCATGGAAACTCCTAAGGGGGCCAGACTCGTCTGGTGGACGCGATTGAATGCTTGGGCGTTAGCCCTGATTTATGCAGGGGTAATAAGCAAAATCGCGGCCAATGTTTTAAAGGCTATATAAAACAGTTAGTTGCGTGATTTTAAGACAGCGGGGAATGATTTGAGTGTAGCGAAATCGCTACAGCTTGGGGCGTGGAAAAAAGGCTATCTGTATCAAAGCCTTGCACACCGGTGGCTGGGGACGGTTGTAGCGATATCGTTCCGCTGTAGCGCTTTCAGTACGGCTGGAGGTCGTTTCCAGGCAGGTTAGAAGCCTTCCGATTGGAATTCGTCCCGTAGGAGCTGCCGAAGGCTGCGATCTTGTCGCAGGCAACACAGTAACAACGTCAAAAGATCGCAGCCTTCGGCAGCTCCTACAGGATGGGGGCCAGGCCGGAGCATTCAGCGACTGCTACTGCCTGGTGGGGATGCCGTACTTGCGCAGTCGATGCGCGATCGCCGTGTGGGAGGTCTGCAGGCGGCTGGCGAGCTGCCGGGTCGAGGGGTAACTGACGTAGAGTTTTTCCAGCAGGGTTTTCTCGAACTCGTCCATGGCCTGCTCCAGGCTGTCGACTTCGGTGTCGCTCTGGCGCGCCACCGAGGTGCCGGCGATGTCGAGGTCGCCGATGTCCACCAGGCTGCTCTCGCAAATGGCAGCGGCGCGGAAAATCACGTTCTGCAACTGCCGTACGTTGCCTGGCCAGCGGTTGCCCAGAAGCGCCGGATAAGTCCCGGGCGCCAGGCGACACACCGGACGCTGGATCTGTGCACAGGCCTGCTGCATGAAGTAACGGGCCAGCAGGAGGATGTCCTGGCCCCGCTCACGCAGCGGCGGGACTTCGACATTCAGGACATTCAGGCGATAGAAGAGGTCTTCGCGGAACGAGCCTTCGCTGACCATTTTTTCCAGGTCGCGGTGGGTTGCGCTGAGGATGCGCACATTGACCTTCACTTCGCGGTCACCACCGACTCGCCGAAAGCTGCCGTCATTCAGAAAGCGCAACAGTTTCGCCTGCAGGTAGGGAGACATCTCGCCGATCTCGTCGAGAAACACCGTACCCTGGTTGGCCAGTTCCATCAGTCCCGGTTTACCGCCTCGTTGCGCTCCGGTGAATGCGCCGGGGGCGTAGCCGAACAGTTCGCTTTCGGCGAGGTTCTCCGGCAATGCCGCGCAGTTAAGCGCCAGGAAAGGTGAGCTGTAACGGGCGCTGATGGCGTGGCAGGCGCGTGCGACCAGTTCCTTGCCGGTGCCCGTTTCGCCCTGGATCAGCAGGGGGGCATCCAGGGCCGCCACGCGCTGGGCACGGGCCTTGAGGGTGCGGATGGCGGGAGATTCGCCGAGCAGCGCATCAAAGCCTTCGGCATGGTCGTGGTGCAGCGCTGACAGGCGCTCGCCGATGCGGTTGGGTTGATACAGGGTCAGCAACGCACCGGCGTCGGTAATGGGCGTGGCGTCGAGCAGCAAGGTCTGGCCGTTGACGGTGATCTCGCGCAGCGGCAGGCGAAAGCCGTGCTCCAGCAACGCGTCGAGCAGCGCCGGGTCGGCAAACAGCTCCGCCACGCTTTCCCCGGCAGGTTCGCGACCATACAGGGCAATCAGTGCCGGGTTAGCCAGCAATACATTGCCCGCACTGTCGAGCGCCAGCACCGGGTCGGTCATGGCGGCCAGCAAGGCATCGAGCTGCAGGTGCCGACGCTGGCCAGGCAGGATGTCCACCACCGTCACGGCCTGCACGCCGCGCACGCTGAACAGCGCATCGCGCAGCTCTTCAAGTACTTCCGGGCTCAAGGTCGGAGCGTCGATGTAGACGTTGGGCGGCACCATTTCGACCGCATCCAGGTTGAGGTTGCGCCCACCGAGCAACGCCAGAACTTCCTGGGTGATGCCGACTCGGTCGATGAAGCTGACGTGAATGCGCATGGGGCGATGGGGTTCTGGCGTGCGGAGGGTGGCAAGTATGCCTTGGCCAGGGCTGCAGGTGAAATCCTGGACTGATATCGCGGCCCGTCAGAAGCAAAGGTTGCCTGGTGTGCATTGGCCTGTGGGAGCAAAGCTTGCTTTGTTCCCACAGGCCTCCATTACAGCTTTACTCCTGCAGGGCTGTGCCGGTTATTCGAGGTGTTCGGGTTTGACCGGGTCGCCGGATTTGACGTCGAGCTGTGCCCGGACGTCTTCAAACATCAGGTCGTACGCCTTGTGCACCGTACCAATGCCGGCGTCCTTGGGCAGGCCATGCTTTTGCGCCAGGCGAGTGGCATGGCGGGCGAAATCGAAAGCCTGGTCCTTGGGCAGGAAAAACTCTTCCTGCAGTTCCTTGCCCTGCACCGAGCCATGCATCTTGAACAGCATGCCTTCACCTTCCTTGGGGTCCTGGGTCACTTCATAGTCGATGCTCAGCGCGTAGCTGTAGTCATCCTTGTTCAGCGCCGTGCGCTCGATATGCAGGTGACCGGGCTCGAACGTAGCCATTGGCATCTCTCCGTATCAGTTGGTAATGCCAGGTGTCGCCGCGCAGGCGGGAGCGCCGGCAGGGGCCTGGATAATCGTTTCGCTGTCCGAGAGTGGACCGAACAGCGCGATATTTCCAGTAAAGCGAGCTCGTTCGAGTATTTCCAGGCTCACCCCCACAGGGGCCGGTCAGACGCGGAACTGATCCATCAGCTTCATCTGATGGGTCGTCAGCGAATTGAGATGGCTGCTGATCTGTGCCGATTCGGTCGCTTGCCCGGTCAGGGTTTCGGTCACGGTGCGGATGGCCGAGACATTGCGGTTGACCTCTTCGGCCACGGCGCTTTGCTGCTCGGCGGCGCTGGCGATTTGCAGGTTCATGTCGCTGATCACGGTGACCGCGTCGCTGATCTTGCTCAAGGCCTGGACCGCTTGCTGGATCTGGCCAGCGTTGCTGTGGGCCTGGGTCTGGCTCGAGTGCATGGTGGCAACCACGCCTCGGGTGCCGGTCTGAATACGTTCGATCACGCTGCGAATTTCTTCCACCGAGTCCTGGGTACGTTTGGCCAGGTTGCGCACTTCATCAGCCACCACCGCAAAACCACGGCCACTCTCGCCGGCGCGGGCGGCTTCGATGGCGGCGTTGAGGGCCAGCAGGTTGGTTTGTTCGGCGATGCTGCGGATCACTTCCAGCACTGAACCGATCTGCTCGCTGTTGACCGCCAACGCTTCGACTTCGGTGACCGCCTTGCTGACTTCGTCGGCCAGTTGATTGATGTCGCGGGTGCTGCGCTCAATGATCTGCATGCCATCGCGGGCCGATTGGTCGGCGCCTTTGGCGGCGTTGGCCGCATTGGAGGCACTGTTGGCGACGTCGTGGGCGGTGGCGCTCATTTCATTGGACGCGGTGGCAACCTGATCGATCTCGCGGAACTGCACCTGCATGCCTTCGCTGGTCTGGCGGGCAATTTCCGAAGACTGGTCGGCCGTGCCGCGCGCATCGGTAATGCTCTGTTTGATCTGCGCGATGGTCGGCTGCAGCTTGTCGAGGAAGCGGTTGAACCAGCTGACCAATTCGCCCAGTTCGTCTTTCTTGCTGTACTGCAGACGCTGGGTCAGGTCGCCGTCGCCGCTGGCAATCGCCTTGAGCATCTGGGCAACGCTGTTGATCGGCCGGGTCACGCCCGAGGCGGTGAGCCATATCAGCAACAGGCCGACCAGGCCTGCCGCCACAGCCACCAGCACGGCTTTGATGGTGCCGCTTTGCTGGGCCTCATCGAGTACCGCTTGCAGCTTTACCGAATCGGCCAGCAGTACGCTTTTCGGCAGGTCGATCACCACGCCCCAGGGCTTGGAATCGGCAATCGGGCTGACCGGATACACGGCGCGAATCAGTTCGCCCTGCTCGAGGATTTTCGCTGTGCCAGCGCTGAGCAACTGCAGCACTTCCTTGCCATCGGTGCCCAGGGTGTCGGCGATGCTTTTGCCGACCTTGCTGGCGTCAACACTGTAACCCGCGAGCACGCCACTGCCGGAGACGATCAGCATGTGCCCGGCGCTGTTGAACAGGTCGCGCTGGGATTCGACAGCGGCGGCTTGCAGGGCATCGAGGGCGATATCCACACCGACCACGCCAATGGTTGTGCCATCCACCAGCAGCGGCACGGAAATGGTGGTCATCAGCATTTCCTTGCCGTTGACGGTATCGGCATACGGGTCCAGCAGGCAGGTTCGCTTGCTGTCGCGAGGGCAGGTGTACCAGCTGTTATAGGGCGTGCCGTTGATGTTGAGGGTGGTCTTGGTCATGTCGTCTTCGACCATGATCGTGTTGATCCCGGCACCACCGGCACGGCTCCAGTAACTGGCAAATCGCCCGGCCTCGTTGGACTGGCGCGCTGCGTCGTTGGCAAATTCGCTGTCCTTGCCGTCCAGGCCGTTGGGTTCGAATGCCAGCCAGAACCCCAGCACTTTACCGTTGCGCTCAAAGGCGGTTCGCAGGCTCTGGTTCAATTCCTCACGCACAGCCCCCGCGTCCAGGGACCGTTTGGCCGCCATGTTGCGCAGGTCCTTGATCTGATCCGCCAATGCCGTAACCACCGTCAGGCTCTCGCCGAAGGTCTTCTGCACCCGCACCGCTTGCTCGGCGGCTTTGGCTTGCAGCAGATTCTGCACGCTGTCGGTGAGCATTTTGCTGCTGGAGGCGCTGACCAGTTCGTCGTTCTGATTGGTCTGGTAGATATTCATGCCCACGATCAAGGCAATCACGCCCAGCAGGCAAAGGCCGGACAGCAGCACGATTTTCAGGCGGATGGAGAGAGAGTCGAACATAAGGCGAACTCGCGAATGGATGAGGTTTTGGCTGTGGGTCGGGATCGACCCGGTTCGCCAAGTCCATTCAGCGCCATGGGAGAGGCATCGGCGTAGGAAAGCTTTGCATGAGCAAAAGCCGATGAACGGTCAGCGCAAGCGTTTGCGAGGGTTTACGGGGTGTCTGGAAGCTCGCTATCACGAGCAGCCTCGCTCCCACGTTGAACCAGGTCACTGTGGCGGACACCTGTGGGAGCCAGCCTGCTGGCGATGGGCAGGACTCGGTCTTTCAGGAAGGTTGTGCCAGGGACTCGGGCCTCGACCAGATCCACAGATTGCCCAGGCTCATCCCGGCGATGGCAAGGTAGATCGGCCAGCCGTGATCGAGCATCACCAGCATCAACCCGGCACACAGCAACATGCTCAGGGTGGCGCTGACTTTGGCGCGACGGGTGATGATTTTGCCGTTGCGCCAGTTGCGGAGCATCGGGCCGAACAGGCGGTGGTTCTCCAGCCAGGCGCTAAGGCGTGGGGAGCTTCGGGTAGCGGCCCAGGCAGCGAGCAGGATGAATTCGGTGGTGGGCAGGCCGGGCACCACAATCGCAATCAGGCCGATTCCGAGGCTGATATAGGCGAGCATGCCAAACAGGATGCGGGACAGTTTTGAAGTAGAGGCTGGAGGTTGAGTCATGACCAATATCAGGTAAGAGGTCCGGCCGCTTCAACGACCGGTTTTTTGCCGTCAACAGGGGGCAGCTTAAACGGTCTGAGCCTTCACCTGACTTTTTCCTACTGTCCGGAGCAGCAACTCCAGACGAGCGAAGGCATCTCTGGATGCCTTATCCACCTGAGCTTCTTCTTCGGCGCTCAACTGTAAACTGTCGAAGATGGCATTGAATGCTTTCCAGCCCCGCGCGCGGCCGCCTGCTGGCTCCGCCAGGTGCCGCGCACCCCGGGTCTCACTGTAGCCCAGGCCGACAGCTTGCTTGAACAGTATGGCGGCACCCAGTTTCGAGCCTTCGGACACCCGGACCCAGGCCAGGGCCTCCGCAAACGCAGGGGACTGCAGCGCACCCGGGACTGCTTCAGGGATACTCGAACCCAAGTCGGCCAGGTCTGCCTCTGCCGCTTTTACCCGGCAACGTTCCGGCAAGTCGGGAAAGAGCTTGATCAGCTCCGGGTCCTGGTACAACCCCTGGATTTCCGATTGAAACAAATATTGCATCTGGACGAACCGGGCGAAGCCGGCATGCGTATCGGTGGGGGCAAATTCGGCGACTGTGTTTTCCAGGCTCTTGTGCAGGTCGTGAGTCAGTTCCCGGACTCGCTGGGAGCGTGGAATCATCACCGGGCTGGCCTCGGAAGTCGAAGTTTGTGCAGACATGTCGTTCTTTCCTTGAGAAATCAGTACTGGTCATTTTGTTATGAACTAGACGAACCAGCAGTCACGGTCGAGTAAAAAATCTCACTGCGCCTTTCTTCAAACAGCACAGTGAGCTTCAGTGGTTCAGATATCCCACACCAGATTGACCGAGAAGTTACGCCCCGGCTGGGTCAGGCGGTCGAGGTTGGCAGGCTGGGTCACGGAGGCTTCGCCCACGCTGTCGTAGCCGCGCACGTCATCCCACTGCCAGTACTTCTTGTTGGTCAGGTTGTACAGGCCGGCGTTGACGGTCACATCGTCGGTCACCTTGTAGAAACCGGCGAGGTCGAGCACGCCATAACCCGGGGTCTTGAACTGGGTGCTGGTGCCATCAGGGGTATTGAAGTTGGTGCTGTCGACCCGGTCCTTGCGTTTGACCAGGGTCCAGCTGAGCAGTGCGCCGTATTTGTCCTGGTCATAACCGAGACCGAATACGCCGGTCAGCGGGTTGATGCTGTTCAGCGGTTCGCCGCTGTCATCGTTGCGACCGTACAGGTAAGACAAAGAACCCTGGGTGTAGAGGCCATCGGGCGCGCCGAATGTGTCCAGGTTCAGGCGACCCTTGAGCTCCACACCCTTGATGGTGGCATGCTTGATGTTGTTGCTCTGGAAGGTGAGTTCGTCGTAACCCGGGGTAATGGCGTTCTCGTTGATGAAGTCGCGGTACTTGTTATAGAACACCGCGACGTCGAAGTTGCCGGCTTCAAACTGGCCACGCAGGCCGGTTTCGTAGCTCTTGCTCTTTTCCGGTTCGAGGTTGGGGTTGGGTGCGACCTGATAACCGCCGGAGGTATTTTCGAAGCGGCCGTACAGGGCCTTGGCACTCGGTGTGCGGAAGCCTTCGGCGTACTGGCCGTACCAGGTGTAGTGGTCGTTGAACTGGTAAGTGGTGCCAAACTTCGGCGACAGGCGATGCCAGGTCTTGGTGCTGTCATTCACCTCGCCATTGCCGCTCTGGTCGGCGGTGGCCAGGAATCGCTCGGTCAGCTGCGGCTTGAGCTGGGTGTAGTCGTAGCGCAGGCCGGGTACGAAGGTCCAGTTGTTCCAGCTGATCTGATCCTGGGCAAACAGGCTATAGGTGTTGATGGTCGGGTCCGGGAAATCGCTGGCCGGGGTCAGGGTGTCGGCGGCGCTCGGCGCTCCGATCACCCGGCAGGCCCCGCCCACGCTCAGACAGGTGCCGTCGCCGGTGCGCAGGCCGGTGACTTTGTCCTGCTTGAAGGTGGTGCCGTAGGTGACGAGGTGATCGGTTGCGGCGACGGCAAACGCCTTGTCGGCCTGGGCATCGAACACCCACTGGCGATCCTTGTAGGTGGTGTTGCGATTACGCAGCACGGTGCGCGACGGCGCGTAGATTTCCTGGGTGCTCTGATCGGTCTTGGCGAGCTGGTAGTTCAGGGTCCATTTGATGTTGTCGGCGAGCGCGCTGTCGAGGCCGAAGCGGTGCTCAAGGCCAAAGCGCTCGCGGGTAATGGTTTCGTTGCCGCTGCGCGCTTTATAAAAACCAAAACCGCGCCCGGCGTTAAACGGTCCGCCCACTGCACTCAGCTGGTTGGTGTCACGGTCGTCCTTGTAGTGCTCGTAAGTCAGACCGAATCGCCCGTTCTCGGCATAGTCCCAGCCCAGCTTGGCGAGGATGTTGGTAGTACGCACGTCTTCCGGGTTGGCTTCGGTGCGATTGAGCCCGGTGCCGCCGGTCTCGCCATAG
The DNA here is from genome assembly GCF_022496665.1 of Pseudomonas sp. TMW22090. Lineage (NCBI taxonomy): Bacteria > Pseudomonadati > Pseudomonadota > Gammaproteobacteria > Pseudomonadales > Pseudomonadaceae > Pseudomonas > Pseudomonas sp. TMW22090. The sequence goes on along the minus strand of NZ_SCFH01000006.1, from coordinate 98,610 downwards.
GACTCGGTTTCATGCCCGTTGCGCTGGCTCAGGTGCAGCAAGCCATCGAAGTCGCCAGTGCGCCCGGCGACGGTGCCGGAGGTCAGCCAGCTTTCGTCGGCCGAGCTGTAGCCGGTCTTCAAGCGAGCGCCGACATCCTGGCCGTGTTTGATGATGTCGTTCGGGTCGAGGGTGTAGTAGCTGACTGCACCACCGATGGCGTTGCTGCCATACAGCACCGAGGCCGGTCCGCGGAGGATCTCTACGCGCTTGACGATTTCCGGGTCGACGTAGTTGCGATTGGTCTGGGCGTAGGGGCCGTTAAAGAAACCGTCAGGCACTTGTACACCGTCGACCTGGGTCAGCACCCGGTCGCCATCGATGCCACGGATGTTGTAGCCGGTGATGCCTGAGCGCTGCCCTGTACCACCTACGGATACGCCTGGCTCATAGCGCACCAGGTCCTTGATGGAATTGACGTTGTTGCGGTCAAGTTCTTCACGGGTGTGCACCGTGACCGTGCTCGGTACGCTGCTCACGTCCTGTTCCTGGCGGGTCGCGCTGATGGTTACCTGCTGCAGGTTCAGCGCGCCGGTGTTGTTGCGCAACTCCAGGACGATGTTGTTGTTGCCCAGTTTGCGATAGCTCAGGTTGGTCCCCACCAACAGGCGATCGAGGGCGGTTTCCGGCGGCAGGGAGCCGCGCACGCCGGGCGAGGCCACCCCCTGCGCCAGCTCGGCGGAAAACCCGACCTGCCAGCCCGTCACAGCGGTAAACGCATTCAGCGCCGACACCAGGGATTGCTGGGGAATGGCGAAGGCGTAGTCACCGATGTTGCGGGTCTGTTGGCCGTCGGCGGTGGCGGCCAGCAATGGCGCGCTGCCGGCCATCAGAATGGCGGCGGTCAGCAGCGACAGCACGCGCGAAGGGGTAGGGGACTGGCGGGTAAGGCGAGAGGACATCGATAGCGCTCCGTGTCGCACGAATCTTTATAGGTGCTGATTGGCATTTGTGGATGCGAATCAATTGCATTGGCTATAACGAGACGAACGAGCGTCAGCTATCGAGTAAAAATAATTCTCATTTAGTTCAAAATCACCAGCGCCGGGAATTCCCTGAGTTGCGCCGAGGTGATGTGGGCCAGGGAGCGCACCACGTCCAGCGGCTGGTCGAGGCGATAATTGCCGGTCACGTTGATCTGCGCCAATTGCTCGTTGTTGTTGATGATCCAGCCAGGATAATAGCGACGCAGTTCGGCCAGGACCTGGCTCATCGGGCAATTCTCGAACACCAGGCGGCCCTGGACCCACGCCAGTTCTGTGGCGGCGTCGAGTTTGGCCGGGCGGTCAAAACCGTTGGGGCCGATGCGAATACTTTCCCCAGCCGACAGGCGCACCCTTGCATCGTCGCGTGTGGCGCGCAGGTCGACATCCCCGCGCTGCACCTGAACCTGCGCCACGCCGTCCAGGTAACGCACGGCAAAAGCGGTATCGCGCACGCTCGCCTTCACCGGGCCGGCATCGATTTCCAGCGGCTGGCCACGATTGCCGGCCACTTCAAAAAACGCTTCGCCCTGATACAGGCGGGCAATGCGCTGCCGATCATTGATGGTGCTGGAAAACGCCGAGTTGGTATTGAGCAGGACTTTTGAACCGTCCTCCAGTTGCAGGCGCTGGCGCTCCCCGACGACGGTCAGATGATCGGCCTGCAGGCGTATGGGCAGATTGCTGAAGCTGAACAGGCCGAGGATCAGCACGGCGGCGGTTGCCAGGGGTTTCCAGTGCGGACGCAGGCGCGACAGTACCGATACCTTTGGCGGCCGGGCCGCCAGTGTCTGCGCACTCAGCATCACTTGCGGGCCATCCCATATCGCCTGCGCCTCGGCAAACACCTGGGCATTCATCGGGTCGGCGGCGAGCCAGGCCTGAAATGCCTGAGACTGTTCCTCGCTCGGACTGCCCAGCACGATGAGCCAGTCCAGGGCCTGGTCCATCGCGTTGGCGCGGTCCTGCGCCGGGGAGGGCGGAGGCGAGCGGCGGGTGTGCGTCACGGGTTTTCCTCGGCAGTGTCTGTGCACTGCTGTTTTTTTAGTGGAGCGTGAAAAGACGCAAGGGTAGCAAAGCCTCGCGAACTCAGGCGCCGTTCAGGCGTTCGGCAACCCCGATGCAGATCGCCATGATCAGCTTCAGTTCCTTTTGCACGGTGCTCATCGATACGTCCAGTTGCTCGGCAATTTCAAGGTAACTGTGGCCGTGCAGGCGACTGAGGATGAAAATCTTCTGTTGGCGCGAGCTGAGTTGATTGAGGCTCACGTTCAGGCGCTCCAGCAATTGTTCGGCATGTGCGGCATCCTCGGCGCTGCTGACCGGCGCGGCGACACTTTCAACCACGTCCGGTGGCACGTCATCGACCAGAGTGCGCGACTGGATGCGCCGCGCGCGCAGGTGGTCCAGCGCGAGGTTGCGGGCGGTCTGGAATACAAAGGGTTCAAGGTGATCGATGGCCCGTTCACTGAGCGCGCGCGTCACTCGCAGGTAGGTTTCCTGCAGGAGGTCTTCGGCGGTGCTGTGATTGTTGACCATCCGCTCCAGCGTGCGCAGCAGGGAAACCCGCTGGGCGATGAAGACGTGGTTGAAGCGCGATTGACTCACGGGAGGACCTGATCCATTTCGAGCGAATGATAATGCTTATCATCTACTGTCATGGTCAAGCGCTTAATCGTGAAAATCTGTGCAGGCGCTGCCGCAGGCTGCAATCTTTTGATTTGGCTGTCAAAAGATCGCAGCCTGCGGCAGCGCCTACGGAAATTCGTGGTGAGTTGCCGATTTATTCGGCGTTACACAGCGCCAGGCAGTTATCCAGCATGCGGTTGGAGAAGCCCCATTCGTTGTCGTACCAGGCCAGCACCTTCAGCAGCTTGCCGCTGGTTTTGGTGTGGTTGGCGTCAAAGATCGACGACAGCGGGTTGTGATTGAAGTCACTGGAGACCAGCGGCAGGGTGTTGTATCCGAGGATCTTCGAATGCTGGCTGGCTTCCTTGAGCAGCGCGTTCACTTCATCAGCCGAGGCTTCGCGTTTCAACTGCACGGTCAGGTCCACCAGCGACACATTGATCACCGGCACCCGTACCGCCATGCCCGTCAGCTTGCCCGCCAGTTCCGGCAACACCAGCCCGACTGCTTCAGCCGCACCGGTCTTGCTCGGGATCATGTTCTGGGTCGCCGAGCGCGCGCGGTAAGGGTCGGTGTGGTAGACGTCAGTCAGGTTCTGGTCGTTGGTGTAGGCGTGAATGGTGGTCATCAGGCCACTTTCGATACCCAGCTCACGGTGCAGCACCTGCGCAACAGGGGCCAGGCAGTTGGTGGTGCACGAAGCGTTGGAAATGATCTGGTGCGACTGGCGCAGAATATCGTGGTTGACGCCATACACCACGGTGGCATCGGCGCCCTTGGCCGGGGCCGAGATGATGACTTTGCGCGCACCGGCAGTAATATGCGCGGCGGCCTTGGCCCGGTCGGTGAACAGCCCGGTGCATTCGAACACCACGTCGATTTTTTCCGCAGCCCAAGGCAGTTCTGCCGGATTGCGAATCGCGCTGACGGCAATGCGGTCGCCGTTGACGGTCAGGCTTTCCTGATCGTGCTGCACATCGGCGTCGAACGTGCCGTGAACGGTGTCGTATTTGAGCAGATGAGCGTTGATCGAGCTGTCACCCAGGTCATTGATAGCAACGATCTGCAAGTCCTGGCGATAGCCTTGGGTATACAGTGCGCGCAGGACGTTGCGGCCGATACGGCCAAAACCATTTATTGCAATTCGAAGAGTCATTTAACTGGGCCGCCGTCGTTTTGTTGTTGGAATTACAAGATTATTCGCATAAAAATAGAAAACAAGCCTTTTTAGTGGCAATATTTTGTTCAATCTACAACGAGTGACCTGAATCAACTGGTCCGACCGATCAAGAAAGCCGTCTGTCATCTCAATCACAGCGGTGCTTGTTCAGCATAGACAATCAGGTCGCCACATCCGTTAGCCTGGAGTTCTACACATGCATCCCCGCGTCCTTGAGGTCACCGAACGGCTTATCGCCCGCAGCCGCGCAACCCGCGAGGCTTACCTTGCGCTCATTCGCGGTGCTGCCAGCGACGGTCCGATGCGCGGCAAGCTGCAGTGCGCCAACTTCGCCCATGGCGTGGCGGGTTGCGGCACTGAAGACAAGCACAGCCTGCGGATGATGAACTCCGCCAACATCGCAATTGTTTCGTCATATAACGACATGCTCTCGGCGCATCAGCCGTACGAAGTCTTCCCTGAGCAGATCAAGAAGGCACTGCGCGAGATCGGGTCGGTCGGCCAGTTCGCCGGCGGTACCCCGGCCATGTGCGATGGCGTGACCCAGGGCGAGCCCGGCATGGAGCTGAGCCTGCCGAGCCGCGAAGTGATCGCGCTATCGACCGCCGTGGCCCTGTCCCACAACATGTTCGACGGCGCATTGATGTTGGGCATCTGCGACAAGATCGTGCCGGGCCTGATGATGGGGGCACTGCGCTTCGGTCATCTGCCGACCATCTTTGTCCCCGGCGGGCCGATGGTCTCGGGTATTTCCAACAAGCAGAAAGCCGATGTGCGCCAGCGCTATGCCGAAGGCAAGGCCAGCCGCGAAGAGCTGCTGGAATCGGAAATGAAGTCCTACCACAGCCCGGGTACGTGCACCTTCTACGGCACCGCCAACACCAACCAGTTGTTGATGGAAGTGATGGGCCTGCACTTGCCGGGTGCTTCCTTCGTCAACCCGAATACGCCGTTGCGCGAAGCCTTGACCCGCGAAGCGGCCCATCAGGTGACCCGCCTGACCAAGCAGAATGGCGACTTCATGCCCATCGGCGAAATCGTCGACGAGCGTTCGCTGGTCAACTCGATCGTGGCGCTGCATGCCACCGGCGGCTCGACCAACCACACCCTGCACATGCCAGCCATCGCGATGGCGGCCGGTATCCAGCTGACCTGGCAGGACATGGCCGACCTTTCCGAGGTGGTGCCAACCCTGAGCCACGTGTACCCCAATGGCAAAGCCGACATCAACCACTTCCAGGCGGCGGGCGGCATGTCGTTCCTGATCCGCGAACTGTTGGCGGCCGGGTTGCTCCATGAAAACGTCAACACCGTGCTGGGTCATGGTCTGAGCCGCTACACCCTGGAGCCTTTCCTGGATAACGGCGAGCTGGTGTGGCGCGAAGGCCCGACCGACAGTCTCGACGAGAGCATCCTGCGTCCGGTGGCCCGGGCGTTTTCCCCCGAGGGCGGCCTGCGCGTGATGGAGGGCAACCTCGGGCGCGGCGTGATGAAAGTCTCGGCAGTGGCGTTGGAGAACCAGATAGTCGAGGCGCCAGCGATGGTATTCCAGGACCAGCAGGACCTGGCCGATGCGTTCAAGGCCGGTCTGCTGGAGAAGGATTTCGTCGCCGTGATGCGCTTCCAGGGCCCGCGTTCCAATGGCATGCCGGAACTGCACAAGATGACGCCGTTCCTTGGCGTGTTGCAGGACCGTGGCTTCAAAGTGGCGCTGGTGACCGACGGGCGCATGTCCGGCGCTTCGGGGAAAATCCCGGCGGCGATTCACGTCAGCCCTGAAGCTTATGTCGGCGGCGCTTTGGCCCGGGTGCAAGAGGGCGATATCATCCGCGTCGATGGCGTCAAAGGCACCCTGGAGCTTAAGGTGGACGCCGACGAATTTGCAGCGCGCGAACCTGCCAAGGGCCTGTTGGGCAATAACATCGGCAGCGGTCGCGAACTGTTTGGTTTCATGCGCATGGCCTTCAGCTCGGCGGAGCAGGGCGCCAGCGCCTTCACTTCTGCCCTGGAGACGCTTAATTGAAACTGGCTTTGGTCGGTGACATCGGTGGCACCAACGCACGGTTTGCGTTGTGGAAAGACCAGCAACTGGAGGCCATCCAGGTGCTGGCGACGGCCGATCACGCCAGTCCGGAGGAGGCCATTGCCCTCTACCTGAGCGGGCTCGACCTGGCGCCGGGCTCCATCGGCTCGGTGTGCCTGTCGGTGGCTGGCCCGGTGAGCGGCGACGAATTCAAGTTCACCAACAATCACTGGCGACTCAGTCGCAAGGCGTTCTGCCAGATCCTGCAGGTGGATGAGCTGCTGCTGGTCAATGATTTCTCAGCCATGGCGCTGGGCATGACCCGGTTGCAGCCGGACGAGTTTCGGGTCGTTTGCCCAGGCACGCCGGAGCCGTTGCGGCCGGCAGTGGTCATCGGTCCGGGCACCGGCCTGGGGGTCGGCACCTTGCTTGACTTGGGCGCCGGGCGTTTTGCCGCCTTGCCCGGGGAGGGTGGTCACGTCGATCTGCCCCTGAGCAGCCTGCGGGAAACCCAGCTGTGGCAGCATATTTTTAATGAGATCGGGCATGTCAGCGCCGAGACGGCGTTGAGCGGCGGTGGCTTGCCGCGAGTGTACCGGGCGATTTGTGCGGTGGACGGGCACGAAGCGGTGCTCGACACCCCGGAGTCGATCACCGCCGCCGGCCTGGCCGGCGACCCGATTGCGCTGGAAGTGCTGGAGCAGTTCTGCTGCTGGCTCGGCCGTGTGGCGGGCAACAACGTGCTCACCACTGGCGCACGGGGCGGCGTGTACATCGTCGGCGGGGTGATTCCGCGCTTTGCCGATTTCTTCATTGAAAGCGGTTTTGCCCGGTGTTTTGCCGACAAGGGGTGCATGAGCGATTACTTCAAGGGCATCCCGGTGTGGCTGGTGACGGCGCCGTATTCCGGGTTGATGGGGGCGGGTGTGGCGCTGGACCAGGCCTGAAACCGCGTCGCCTCCATCGCGGGCAAGCCACGCTCCCACAGGATTACCTGCATCTGAAAATGTGCGCATTACCTTGTGTGGGACTTGCCCGCGATGGGCCCCGAACAGGCAATAAATTTCCAAGGTTCATCAGGCATAATCCGCCCCAACCCAAACAACAAGGACGCCGCCCCGTGAGCTCAGTCAACAAGTCGATTTTGTTGGTCGATGACGATCAGGAAATACGCGAGTTGCTGGATACCTACCTGACCCGCGCGGGTTTCCAGGTGCGTACCACACCGGACGGGGCCGGCTTCCGGCAGGCCATGAACGAGGCGCCGAGCGATCTGGTGATCCTCGACGTGATGCTGCCGGACGAAGACGGTTTCAGCCTGTGCCGCTGGATCCGCCAGCACCCGCGGCAGGCCCAGGTGCCCATCATCATGCTCACCGCCAGCTCCGATGAAGCCGACCGCGTCATCGGCCTGGAGCTCGGGGCCGACGACTACCTCGGCAAACCCTTCAGTCCCCGGGAACTGCAGGCGCGGATCAAGGCGCTGCTGCGGCGAGCACAATTTGCCCAGGAACGCTCCGGCGGTGAAGTGCTGGCCTTCGATGACTGGCGCCTCGACATGGTCAGCCATCGACTGTTCCACACGGACGGCGAGGAAGTCATTCTCTCCGGCGCCGATTTCGCCTTGCTCAAGTTGTTTCTCGATCATCCCCAGGAAATCCTCGACCGCGACACCATCGGCAACGCCACCCGTGGCCGCGACCTGATGCCCCTGGATCGTATCGTCGACATGGCGGTCAGCCGCCTGCGCCAACGCCTGCGCGACACGGAAAAACCGCCACGGCTGATCCGCACCGTGCGCGGCAGCGGCTATCAGCTGGCAGCCAATGTGGTTGCCAGCAATGGTCACTGAGTTCCTGCGCAAACTGGCGGCCAGGGTGCCGGTGCCGCGTTCGCTGCTGGGGCGGATGTTGCTGCTGACACTGTTGGCGGTGTTGTTTGCGCAGACATTGTCGAGCGTGATCTGGGTGTCGCAGCTGCGTGCTACCCAGCTTGAAGGCCTGGTCACCAGTGCCCGCAGCCTCGCGCACTCAATGACCGCCAGCGTCAGTTACTTTCGATCCCTGCCCGTCGCCTTCAGGCCGCTGGTCCTCGATCAGTTGCGCAGCATGGGCGGCACCCGTTTTGTCGTGACGCTCAACGACAAACCCCTGGGCATGGAAGTGCTGCCGATCACCCCGCGTAAAGCGGCGGTGCTCAAGGCGGTGGACGAAGTGTTGCGCCAGTCCCTGGGACAGGACGCGGACATCTCCGTGACCTTCGTCAGCCCCGAGGACCTGCGAATTTTCAACGGCGGCCTGAAACTCGACGAGTTGCCACGCTCCTGGGCGCATTACGCGCTGACCCTGGAACCGGTGAATCCACCGGTGCTGGTCACGCAGATCCAGATGGCGCCCGGCGAATGGTTGTACATCGCCTCGCTCCTGCCCGAGCCCTACACCAGCCTGGAAGAGCAGGGCCTGCCTGCGCAGCAAGTGTGGTTCATCGTGCTCACCAGCGGCTTTTTGCTGTTGTTCATCGGCTTGCTGGTGCACTGGCAAAGCCGGCCGCTCAAGCGCCTGGCGCGAGCCGCGCGAGACATGTCCCTGGGCGCCGAGGTAGAACCAGTGGCTGAAGGCGGTGGCAGTGAAGTGGTCGAAGTGGGCCGCGCTTTCAACGCCATGCGTGAACGCATCAGCCGCTACCTGACCGAGCGCAGCCAGTTGTTCAGCGCCATATCCCACGACCTGCGCACGCCGATTACCCGGTTGCGCCTGCGCGTGGAATTGCTCGAGGACGAACAGTTGCAAGCCAAGTTCGGCCGCGATCTGGATGAGCTGGAATTGCTGGTCAAAGGTGCGCTGCAATGCGTGAAAGACACCGACATCCACGAGAACATCGAGGCAGTGGACCTCAATCACGTGCTCGATTGCCTGGTGGAGCCGTACCTGGCGCCCAACGGCAACGGTCGCGTAACCCAGCAGGGCCGGGCACTGGCGGCCTACCCCGGCAAGCCGCTGGCACTGAAGCGGTGCATTGGCAACCTGATCGACAATGCCTTGAAGTACGGGCAGAACGCGCACCTGCATATCGATGACGATGAAAGCGCATTTATCCTGCATGTCGATGATGAAGGCCCGGGTGTGCCGGAGCAGCGTTTGGAGCAGGTGTTCGAGCCGCACTTCCGGTTGGCCGGGCAGCAGCAGGGGTATGGGTTGGGGTTGGGCATTGCGCGCAACATCGCCCACAGTCATGGCGGCGAAGTCAGCCTGCAGAACCTGCGTGAAGGTGGTTTGCGGGTGACGTTACAGTTGCCGCGTAGTGTTGATTAGGTACACCGCGTAATCGTTCTTCGCGGGCGAGCCCGCTCCCACAGGATTACCTGCATTCTCAAATTGTGTGCATAACCCCGTGGGAGCGGGCTTGCCCGCGAAGGCGTCAGTCGATCCAACCTATACTCAGATCAAATGTCACAAAGTGGTGACATAACCCACCCCCTTCGTTACAAGCCCGCCACTCCCCGTTGTTTAGACTGCCCCCAGTCATAACAACAAAAAAGGCACACCATGCACACCTTCCAACCTGCCTTCAGCAGCTGGCTGAACGCCCACGCGCATCAGCAATGGCTGGCCGCCGAAGGCTTGCGTCTGCTGGCGTTCGCTAAAGCCTCCAGACTGCCTGAGGGCTTCGGCAACCTTGATGAAAAGGGCCGCCTGCCGGCCAATGCCCGCGCCGAAACCATGAACACCGCACGCATGACCCACAGCTTTGCCATGGCTCACATCCAGGGCCTGCCGGGCTTTGCCGAGCTGGTAGACCATGGCGTCAAGGCCCTCAGCGGCCCAATGCGCGATGCCGAGCATGGTGGCTGGTTCGCCGTTGCCGATCATCAGGACGCAAACACCGGCAAGGCCGCCTACCTGCACGCTTTCGTCGCTTTGGCTGCCAGTTCCGCTGTCGTCGCGCAACGGCCTGGCGCGCACGCCTTGCTCGCTGACGCGATCAACATCATCGACACGCGTTTCTGGAGTGAAGAGGAGGGCGCCATGCGCGAATCCTTCAATCGGGACTGGAGTGAAGAGGAGCGCTACCGCGGCGCCAACAGCAACATGCACGCCACCGAAGCCTTCCTCGCCCTGGCCGATGTCACCACGGACAAACGCTGGCTGTGCCGCGCCCAGCGCATTGTCGAGCGGTTGATCCATGGTCATGCCGCCGCCAACGACTACCTGGTGGTCGAACACTTTGACCGCGACTGGCAGCCCCTGCGCGAGTACAACCACGACAACCCGGCCGACGGTTTTCGCCCCTACGGCACCACGCCAGGCCACGGGTTCGAGTGGGCGCGGCTGTTGCTGCACCTCGAAGCGGCACGGGTCCAGGCCGGGATGCTCACGCCGGGCTGGCTGCTCAGCGACGCGCAAAAACTCTTCGAGCACAACTGCCATCACGGCTGGGAGGTCGATGGCGCTCCTGGCCTTGTCTACACCCTCGACTGGGGCAATCGCCCGGTGGTGCGGCACCGTCTGCACTGGACCCATTGCGAGGCCAGCGCCGCCGCCAGCGCATTGCTCAAGCGCACCGGCGACAGCCAGTACGAAGCCTGGTACCGGCTGTTCTGGGAATTCTGTGACCGTCACTTCATCGATCGCGAAGCGGGCAGCTGGCATCACGAACTGGACCCGCAAAACGTTCCCAGTGCCGATATCTGGCCCGGAAAACCCGATCTGTATCACGCCTGGCAGGCCGTCCTCATTCCCGGCCTGCCCCTGGCTCCGAGCCTGGCCACCGCTCTGGGGTGGGTGTCCCAGGGCGTTCCTGTGTAACCATGTGGTGACATTCCAGCGTCCCTTCGTTACCTGCGAGGGGCTGACTCCTGTTTAAAATCCATGCAGCGCAAGCACCAGACTTGCATGCATAACAACAAGAAAGGTACTTCCAGATGAATGCGATTTCTCGCCTCGCTACGCTCATTTCTCTTGCCTCCCTGTCTGCGCTCCCTCTCAGTGCTCTTGCCGCCGATGCCAAAGGTTCGGTGGAAGTGGTTCACTGGTGGACGTCGGGTGGTGAAAAAGCAGCGGTCGATGTGCTCAAGGCTCAAGTTGAAAAAGACGGCTTCACCTGGAAAGACGGCGCCGTTGCCGGGGGTGGCGGATCCACGGCCATGACCGTGTTGAAAAGCCGCGCCGTCGCCGGGAACCCGCCTGGCGTTGCCCAGATCAAGGGCCCCGACATCCAGGAGTGGGGCAGCACCGGCTTGCTCAGCACCGACACCCTGACCGACGTCGCCAAGGCGGAAAACTGGGACGGCCTGCTGTCGAAGAAGGTCTCCGACACCGTCAAGTACGAAGGTGACTACGTTGCGGTGCCGGTGAACATCCACCGCGTCAACTGGCTGTGGATCAACCCGGAAGTCTTCAAGAAAGCCGGGATCGACAAGGCTCCCACCACCCTCGAAGAATTCTACGCCGCCGGCGACAAGCTCAAGGCCGCCGGCTTCATCGCCCTGGCCCACGGCGGTCAGCCTTGGCAGGACAGCACGGTATTCGAAGACGTGGTGCTCTCGACCATGGGCGCCGACGGCTACAAGAAAGCCCTGGTAGACCTGGACCAGAAAACCCTGTCTGGCGCTGAAATGACCAAGGCTTTTACCGAGCTGAAAAAGCTCACCGGCTACATGGACCAGAACCGCGCCGGTCGTGACTGGAACATCGCTGCCGCCGATGTCATCAACGGCAAGGCCGGCATGCAGATGATGGGCGACTGGGCGAAAAGCGAATGGACGGCGGCGAAGAAAGTCGCCGGCAAGGACTACCAGTGCGTGCCGTTCCCGGGCACCGAAAAAGCCTTCACCTACAACATCGATTCCCTGGCCGTGTTCAAGCTCAAGGCCGATCGCAAAGGCGACATCGCCGCTCAGCAAGATCTGGCCAAGGTCGCCCTGGGTACCGATTTCCAGAAAGTCTTCAGCATGAACAAAGGCTCGATCCCGGTGCGCACCGACATGCTCAACGACATGAGCGTCCTGGGCTTCGATTCCTGCGCCCAGACCGCAGCCAAGGACTTCCTGGCTGACGAGAAGTCCGGCGGCCTGCAACCGAGCATGGCGCACAACATGGCCACCTCCCTGGCCGTGCAGGGCGCGATCTTCGACGTGGTCACCAACTTCATGAACGACAAGGACGCTGATCCGGCCAAGGCCAGCGCCCAACTGGCATCGGCTGTCAAAGCGGCCCAGTAATCCCCGACAGCGAGTGAGCCCCTGGTAGGAGTGCCGCAGGCTGCGATCTTTTGATCTTGATTGTAAAAAACAAAATCAACAGATCGCAGCCTGCGGCAGCTCCTACGAGGGATCACACTCCGATCCTTAAATCTAAACCTGGATTATCCCGATGAGCTCTGTGGCGGTTTTCAGCAAAGCCTCACCGTTCGATGCGCTGCAACGCTGGTTACCCAAGTTGGTACTCGCGCCGAGCATGCTCATCGTGTTGGTTGGTTTCTACGGTTACATCATCTGGACATTCGTCCTGTCCTTCACCAATTCCAGCTTCATGCCGAGCTACAAATGGGTCGGCCTGCAGCAATACACCCGGTTGCTGGACAACGACCGCTGGTGGGTCGCGAGCAAGAACCTCGCCCTGTTTGGCGGCATGTTCATCGGCATCAGCCTGGTACTGGGGGTGTTCCTGGCGGTGCTGCTGGACCAGCGCATTCGCAAGGAAGGCTTCATTCGCACCGTCTACCTGTACCCGATGGCGCTGTCGATGATCGTCACCGGTACCGCCTGGAAATGGCTGCTCAATCCGGGCCTGGGCCTGGACAAGATGCTGCGTGACTGGGGCTGGGAAGGCTTTCGGCTCGACTGGCTGGTGGATCAGGATCGCGTCGTCTATTGCCTGGTGATCGCTGCCGTATGGCAAGCCTCCGGGTTTGTCATGGCGATGTTCCTGGCCGGCTTGCGCGGTGTCGATCAATCGATCATCCGTGCCGCGCAAGTCGACGGTGCGAGCTTGCCGACCATCTACCTGAAGATCGTGTTGCCGAGCCTGCGCCCGGTATTTTTCAGCGCCTTCATGATCCTCGCGCACATCGCGATCAAGAGCTTCGACCTGGTGGCTGCAATGACCGCAGGCGGCCCGGGCTACTCGTCCGACCTGCCAGCGATGTTCATGTATTCCTTCACCTTCAGCCGTGGCCAGATGGGCATTGGTTCGGCCAGCGCCATGATGATGCTCGGTGCGATCCTGGCGATCCTGGTGCCTTACCTGTACTCGGAACTGCGAGGCAAACGCCATGAGTAATCAACTGGGCAAACCGGCGCTCAGCTTCAGCCGTATCGCCATTTACGCCACGCTGTTGCTGGCCGCTGCGGTCTACCTGATCCCGCTGGTGGTGATGCTGCTGACCAGTTTCAAATCCCCGGAAGACATTCGCACCGGCAACCTGCTGAGCTGGCCCACCGTAATTGACGGCATCGGCTGGATCAAGGCCTGGGACACCGTGGGCGGCTACTTCTGGAACTCGGTGAAGATCACCGTGCCGGCGGTACTGATCTCTACGTTTATCGGGGCCATGAACGGCTACGTCCTGTCGATGTGGCGCTTCCGTGGCTCGCAACTGTTCTTCGGCCTGTTGCTGTTCGGCTGCTTCCTGCCGTTCCAGACCGTGCTGCTGCCAGCCTCGTTCACCCTCGGCAAATTCGGCCTGGCCAACACCACCACCGGCCTGGTGCTGGTGCACGTGGTTTACGGCCTGGCGTTCACCACGCTGTTCTTTCGCAACTACTACGTGAGCATTCCGGATGCGCTGGTCAAGGCGGCACGCCTGGATGGCGCGGGCTTCTTCACGATCTTCTGGAAGATCCTGCTGCCGATGTCGATCCCGATCGTCATGGTCTGCCTGATCTGGCAGTTCACGCAGATCTGGAATGACTTCCTATTCGGCGTGGTGTTCGCCAGCGGCGACGCACAACCGATCACCGTGGCCCTGAACAACCTGGTCAACACCAGCACCGGGGCCAAGGAATACAACGTTGATATGGCCGCCGCGATGATCGCCGGGTTGCCGACACTGCTGGTCTACATATTCGCTGGCAAGTATTTCCTGCGTGGGCTGACGTCCGGCGCGGTCAAGGGGTAGAACATGGCAACTCTCGAATTACGCAACGTCAACAAGACTTACGGTGCCGGCTTGCCGGATACCCTGAAGAACATCGAACTGAAGATCAATGACGGTGAGTTCCTGATTCTGGTCGGTCCATCCGGCTGCGGTAAATCCACGCTGATGAACTGCATCGCCGGCCTGGAAAACATCAGCGGCGGGGCGATCCTGGTGGACGACGCCGACATCAGCGGCATGAGCCCCAAGGATCGCGACATCGCCATGGTGTTCCAGTCCTACGCGCTGTACCCGACCATGAGCGTGCGCGACAACATCGCTTTCGGCTTGAAGATTCGCAAAATGCCGGCGGCCGAAATCGACGCAGAAGTTGCGCGCGTCGCCAAGCTGCTGCAGATCGAACACCTGCTCAGCCGCAAACCGGGCCAACTCTCTGGCGGCCAGCAACAGCGTGTGGCCATGGGCCGGGCACTGGCGCGGCGGCCGAAGATTTACCTGTTCGATGAGCCGCTGTCCAACCTCGACGCCAAGCTGCGGGTCGAGATGCGCACCGAAATGAAACTGATGCACCAGCGTCTGAAAACCACCACGGTGTACGTGACCCACGACCAGATCGAAGCGATGACCCTGGGCGACAAAGTGGCGGTGATGAAAGACGGGATCATCCAGCAGTTCGGTACGCCGAAAGACATCTACAACAACCCGGCCAACCTGTTCGTGGCGAGCTTCATCGGTTCGCCGCCGATGAACTTCATTCCCCTGCGTTTGCAGCGCAAGGACGGTCGCCTGCTGGCATTGCTCGACAGCGGCCAGGCCCGTTGCGAGTTGCCATTGGGCATGCAGGACGCCGGTCTGGAAGATCGTGAAGTGATTCTGGGCTTGCGTCCGGAGCAGATCGTGCTGGCGGGCAACGAGCCGAACGGGCTGCCGACCATTCGCGCGGAGGTCCAGGTGACCGAACCGACCGGCCCCGACACCCTGGTGTTCGTCAACCTCAACGACACCAAGGTGTGCTGCCGCCTGGCGCCAGACGTCGCGCCGAATGTCGGCGAGACCCTGACCCTGCAATTTGATCCGTCGAAGGTTTTGTTATTCGACGCCAAGACCGGCGAGCGCCTGGGCGTCGCCGGCCAACCAAAAGCCGAAGCCCACAGCGCCAACGTCGCCCAGTTCAAGGGTCGCTGATGCAGGAACGAGGATGTGTAAACCGCGTTAGATAAAAACAGTTAATAACAATAAAACGAGGATGTAGGGATGAAGAAGAAGAACAACGCTCAGCTGATCTGCCAATTGTCAGCGATTGCGGCGATGAGCCTGGCTGGCACCGTGCACGCCGCTGAAGCGTTCAGCCCCGAGTCGAAGTGGATGACGGGCGACTGGGGTGGTGAGCGGACCAAGCTGATCGAGGCGGGCTACGATTTCACGCTGGAGTACGTGGGCGAAGTCGGCTCCAACCTCAAGGGCGGTTACAACGATGACACCACGGCGCGCTACAGCGACCAGTTTGCCCTGGGGGCGCAACTGGACCTGGAAAAGATCTTCGGCTGGAAAGACGCCGAGTTCAAACTGGCGATCACCGAGCGTAGCGGCAAGAACATCTCCAACGATCGCATCGGCGATCCACGGGCTGGCACCTTCAGTTCTTCCCAGGAAGTCTGGGGCCGGGGTCAGACCTGGCGCCTGACGCAATTGTGGGTCAAGCAGAAGTATTTCGATGGCGCCCTGGACGTCAAGGCTGGTTACTTCGGCGAAGGCGAAGACTTCAACAGCTTCCCGTGCGACTTCCAGAACCTGGCGTTCTGCGGCTCGCAAGTGGGTAACTGGGTGGGCGGCATCTGGTACAACTGGCCGGTCAGCCAGGCGGCGATCCGGGTGAAGTACAACATCAACGACGAGCTCTACGCGCAGATCGGCGCGTACAACCAGAACCCGTCGCAACTGGAAACCGGCAACGGCTTCAAGCTCAGCGGCAGCGGCACCAAGGGCACCATCATTCCAGTCGAGTTGGTGTGGTCGCCAAACGTCAACAGCCTGCCGGGCGAGTACCGCGTCGGTTACTACAAAAGCACCGCCAAGGCCGACGACGTTCGTGAAGACGCCAACGGCAACGACGCGGCCGTCAGCGGTGATGCGTACCGCAGCCACAGCAGCAAGTCCGGCTACTGGTTCGTGGCCCAGCAACAGCTCACCGACCACAATGGCGACAAGAGCCGTGGCCTGAGCATCGCGGCCAACGCCACCTTCCATGACAAGGACACCAACGTCGTGGACAACTATCAGAACCTGATGCTGGTCTACAAAGGCCCGTTCAACGCGCGCCCCAAAGATGATGTGGGCATCGGCATCGCCCGTATCCACGTCAACGAAGACGCGCAGAAAAACCGCAAGCTGATCAACGGCGTCAATGGCATCGACGACTACGACAACCCGGCCTTCCTGCCTATCCAGGACACTGAGTACAACGCTGAAATCAACTACGGTTTCCACGTTACCAACTGGCTGACCGTGCGTCCCAACCTGCAGTACGTGAAGCACCCCGGTGGTGTGGATCAGGTGGACGACGCGATTGTGGCCGGCCTGAAAATTCAGTCGGTGTTCTAACGCTGTTGCGATAAGCTTCTCTCCATGTGCGCATTTTTGCGGACGGCCAAGGCTGTCCGCTTTTTTTTGGGGCGAGCACTTCCCGGTAACAGATGATTTTCAGGACTGCGGCACATGCATGAGCATCCGCTACAACGCTTCTTCAAATCCTTGCGCGAGCGTCCTGTGTTCGCGTGGGAGCGCTATCAGCTGCGCGACGTGCTGGTGATCGATCATCCGCTCTGCCAGGCGGTGTTCAGCCGCCAGGGTGCGCAGTTGCTGCACTTCCAGCCCAAAGGCCAGAAACCCTGGCTGTGGTGCGCGGCGAAGTGGCCGCATGTCGGCGCGATTCGAGGCGGGGTGCCGGTGTGCTGGCCGTGGTATGGCCGCCATCCGAGCGAAAACGCCTGGCCGTCCCATGGCTGGGCGCGTCTGCTCGACTGGAAGTTACTCGACAGCAGCACGGACGACGACGGCGTGCGCCTGCACTGGCAGCTGCAGCTGTGCGACTGGCAAGTGGACCTGCATGCGCACCTTGGCGAGCGCCTGGACCTGCGCCTGGCGACTGAGCACCAGGACAGCCTGCCGTGTCAGTTGAGTCAGGCTTTGCATGCCTACTGGCGTATTGGCGACGTGGGTGAGGTAGCGCTGTCTGGGCTCGATGGGGTGCAAGGTTACGACCAGTTGAACCGCCAGGCATGCCAGCAGGAAGGCGAACTGCGGGTGGATGGTGGCTGCCAGCGGGTGTTCCAGCACGAGGGCGAATTACAGCTCAAGGACCCTGTCTGGCAGCGGCAGTTGTGCATCGATACCGGGGATGACGCAAACACCGTGGTCTGGCACCCGGGGACGCGGCCGTTGCTGGGAGTGAGCTGGAACGAAATGTCTGAATTCGTCTGTGTCGAGGCGGCGAGTGGCGGTGGGCGGGGACTGGCGCCGGGAGAGCAGGCGAATTTGAGTTTGCAGGCGCGGGTGGGTGCTTAGCTCGGAATGGGTGGTGTTGCGGCTGGCCTCATCGCGGGCAAGCCCGCTCCCACAGGGATCTGCGAAGCACACAAATCCATGCTTACTGACGATCTCTGTGGGAGAAAGGCTTGCCCGCGACGAGGCCCGACCAGGCAACACCGATGTTGGGCTTAGTTAAACTCATCCCCCACCGGATACCGGCTCGCATTCAGGCTCTCTTTGATCTTGCGCAAATGCGGTTGGAAGTCCACCCCCCGGCGCAGGGTCATGCCGGTGGCCAGCACATCGAGCACGGTCAGTTGAATGATCCGCGAGGTCATCGGCATGTAGATGTCGGTGTCTTCCGGCAGTGGAATATTCAGGCTCAGGGTGCTGGCCTTGGCCAGGGGCGAGCCTTCAGCGGTCAAGCCCAGCACCGAGGCGCCGTTTTCCCGGGCAATGCGCGCCACTTCCACCAGCTCGCGGGTGCGGCCGGTGTAGGAAATGATCACGAACAGTTCGCCGGTATGTGCCACTGACGCAATCATGCGCTGCATCAGCACGTCGGCATGGGCGGTGACGGCCAGGTTGAAACGGAAGAACTTGTGCTGCGCGTCCAGCGCAACCGGTGCTGAAGCGCCGAGGCCGAAGAAGTGGATTTGCCGGGCCTGGATCAACAGGTCGACAGCGCGGCTGATCAGGTTCGGGTCCAGGGCCTGCAGGGCGCTGTCCAGGGAGGCGATGGCGCTGCCGAAAATCTTCTTGGTATAGGCTTCCGGATTATCGTCCGCCTCCACCGCACGGCTGACATACGCGGCCCCGCTGGCCAGGCTCTGGGCCAGTTGCAGCTTGAGTTCCGGGTAGCCGCTGACACCGAACGAACGGCAGAAACGGTTGACCGTCGGCTCACTGACCTTCGAGGCCTGGGCGAGGGCGGCGATGCTGAAGCGGGTGGCCTGCTGTGGGTTGAGCAGGATCACCTCGGCGACTTTGCGTTCGGCCTTGTTCAGGTCTTCAAGGCGATTCTGGATCTGTTCCAGTAAATTTCGCACGCGGTCCATATATGTTCCTTGATTCACCTGTAAAAAGCCGCTCGGCTATGCGAATTGAGCCTTTGGTGAGGCCCGTGACGGTGGCCTATCCTACTGATGGCTCCGACTGACCACCACTCGCAATCCATATTTTGCGAAAATGTTGTGGTTATTACTACATTTTCTCTTGAGCGATGCCTTGAAAAAAGGTATTTGTAGCTTAACTTGATAAAAGAACCAACATCATGCCTTCGATTACGGTTGAACCGTGCACCTTTGCCTTGTTCGGCGCCCTTGGCGACCTGGCCCTGCGCAAGCTGTTTCCAGCTCTCTACCAGCTTGACGGCGCCGGCCTGCTGCACGAGGACACGCGCATCATCGCGCTGGCCCGTGAGCCGGGCAGCCAACAGGAGCACCTGGCGTTTATCGCCACGGAGCTGCGCCGCTACGTCGGCGCCAAAGAGCTGGACGAAGCCGTGGTCGAGCGTTTCCTCGCCCGCTTGAGTTACCTGCATGTCGATTTCCTCAAGGCCGATGATTACGTCGCCCTGGCGGAGCAAGCCGGTAGCGCCCAGCGAGTCATCGCCTATTTCGCTACCCCGGCCGCCGTGTACGGCGCCATCTGCGAAAACCTGGCGAAAGTCGGCCTGGCTGAAAATACCCGCGTGGTGCTGGAAAAACCGATCGGCTCGGACCTGGAATCCTCGCGCACGGTGAACGACGCGGTGGCCGAGTTTTTCCCGGAGAACCGCACTTATCGCATCGACCACTACCTGGGCAAGGAAACCGTCCAGAACCTGATCGCCCTGCGATTTGCCAACAGCCTGTTCGAAACCCAGTGGAACCAGAACTACATCTCCCACGTGGAAATTACCGTGGCCGAGAAAGTCGGGATCGAAGGCCGCTGGGGCTACTTCGACAAGGCCGGCCAGCTGCGCGACATGATCCAGAATCACCTGCTGCAGCTGCTCTGCCTGATCGCCATGGACCCGCCAGCCGATCTGTCCGCCGACAGTATTCGCGACGAGAAGGTCAAGGTGCTCAAGGCGCTGGCGCCGATCAGCCCGGAAGGCCTGACCACCCAAGTGGTGCGCGGCCAGTACATCGCCGGCTACAGCGAAGGCAAGCCGGTGCCGGGCTATCTGGAAGAGCCGAATTCGAATACCCAGAGCGACACCGAAACCTTTGTCGCCCTGCGCGCCGACATTCGCAACTGGCGCTGGGCCGGAGTGCCGTTTTACCTGCGTACCGGCAAGCGCATGCCGCAGAAGCTGTCGCAGATCGTTATCCATTTCAAGGAACCGTCGCACTACATCTTCGCGCCGGAGCAGCGCTTGCAGATCAGCAACAAGCTGATTATCCGCCTGCAACCGGACGAAGGCATTTCCTTGCGCGTGATGACCAAGGAGCAAGGCCTGGACAAGGGCATGCAGCTGCGCAGCGGTCCGTTGCAGCTGAATTTTTCCGATACCTGGCGTAGCGCACGGATTCCCGATGCCTACGAACGGTTGTTGCTGGAAGTAATGCGCGGCAATCAGAACCTGTTTGTCCGTAAAGATGAAATCGAAGCCGCGTGGAAGTGGTGTGACCAGTTGATCGCCGGGTGGAAAAAATCCGGTGATGCGCCCAAGCCGTACGCGGCCGGGTCCTGGGGCCCCATGAGCTCCATTGCACTGATCACGCGGGACGGGAGGTCGTGGTATGGCGATATCTGATTTGAAACTGCCTCAGGGCGTCAGCGCCCATGAGTACAAGAGCCCGGTGCTGTTGGCCGATGCCTTGGCACTGAATGTGGCCAAGCAGCTGAGTGACGCTATTGATGCTCGCGGCACCGCGACGCTGGTGGTGTCCGGTGGCCGTAGCCCGGTGGCATTTTTCCAGAACCTGGCCAGGCAAAAGCTCGACTGGTCCAAGGTGGTTGTCACCCTGGCCGACGAGCGCTGGGTGCCGGTCGAGCATGCCGACAGCAATGCCGGGCTGCTCAAGCGCTACCTGCTGCAAGGCCCGGCGGCCAAGGCGCAATTCCTGAGCCTGTACAGCGCCACGGCGAACCTGGAGCTGGCCGCCGAGCAAGCCGATCGCCTGTTGGCAGAGTTGCCGCCGATCGACGTGCTGATACTCGGCATGGGCGATGACGGTCATACCGCGTCGCTGTTCCCCAACAGCCCGAACCTGGCTGAAGCATTGGCAGCCGATGGCACCCGACGCTGCTACCCGATGCTGGCACCGACCGTGCCGCATCAGCGCCTGACCATGAGTCGTGCGCTGCTGGCTTCGGCCGAGACCACTGTTCTATCGATTTCCGGTCAGTCCAAGCTGACCACCCTGAGTGCCGCATTGGCCGGTGACGATGTCGGCGCCATGCCGATTCGCGCGTTTCTGCAACCTACGTTAGAGATTTACTGGTGCCCATGAGCCAAGGATCAGCCGCTATGAAAAACACTCCCCCGACCGTTTCCATGGCGGACAAAGTTGCCCTGATCGACAGCCTCTGCGCCAAGGCGCGGATTCTGCCGGTCATCACCATCGCTCGCGAGCAGGACGTCCTGCCCCTGGCCGATGCCCTTGCCGCCGGTGGCCTGACTGCACTGGAAGTGACCTTGCGTTCGCAGTTCGGCCTCAAGGCCATCCAGATTCTGCGCGAGCAGCGCCCGGAACTGATGACCGGTGCCGGTACCGTGCTGGATCGCAGCATGCTGGCCGCGGCCGAGGCGGCGGGTTCGCAATTCATCGTCACGCCAGGCATCACTCGTGACCTGCTGGAAGCCAGTGTCGACAGCCCGATTCCACTGTTGCCGGGGATCAGCAATGCTTCCGGGATCATGGAGGGTTATGGCCTGGGCTATCGCCGTTTCAAGCTGTTCCCGGCGGAAGTCAGCGGTGGCGTCGCGGCGATCAAAGCCTTGGGCGGTCCGTTCGGCGAAGTTAAGTTCTGCCCGACTGGCGGCGTAAGCCCGGCCAACATCAAAAGCTACATGGCGCTGAAAAATGTGATGTGCGTGGGCGGCAGCTGGATGCTTGATCCGCAGTGGATCAGGAACGGCGACTGGGCCCGCATCCAGGAATGCACTGCAGAGGCGTTGGCGCTGCTGGACTGATTGGTTTTACCTGACACGTCGTTGTGTGTTCTACGGCTTTAACGGTGCGCTTGGTCGGTGCACCGTTTTTTTTGTCTGAAGAAAGCCCCACCGTGTACGCCATAACCCTGTAGGAGCGAGCTTGCTCGCGATGGTCGTTAACGATAACGCTGGAAACCTGACACCCCTTGGCGGGCTCAGGTTTTTCGCGAGCAAGCTCGCTCCTGCAGGCGGGCGGTGTTGAATCAGCGCAACTGGTCCAGCGCCTTGATCAGCGCCTTGATCAGCGCCGCGATATCCGCCGCTGTGGTCGTCAGCCCCGGTGTAATGCGGATACAGGGTCCACTCGCCGCGCCGCTGCGTACAACGGTAAACAGGTTGAACTTGTTCAACAGCCGGTCGACCATCACCTGTTGATCCGCATGCCGGGTAAACCGCATCGAAGTTATCCCGCAATACAACCGTGGGTCGTCCGGGGTCATCACCTCGATACCCGGCCAATCCCGCACCACCCGGACCCACTCATTGCGCAGATAATTAAGCCGCGCGCCTTTGGCTGCGGAGCCGCCCATGGCCAAGTGTTCCTCGAACACCAGCGGCAGCGTCAGCAGCGCCGGGATATTGGGGGTGCTGTAGGGCGTGCGGGCGCGAATGTCGTTGAGCGGGAAATGCATCTCGCCCATGTCCGGGTCAATATCGGCCAGGCGTTCCGGGGCGATGTACATGAAACCCAGAGTCAGCGGCGCCCCGATCCACTTGTGCAGGTTGTAACCGGCGAAGGCAATGCCCAGCTCTTCGAGATTGAACTTCATCTGCCCCAGCGCATGGGCGCCGTCGAGGATCACATCGATGTCGTGTTCCCGCGCAGCCGCCGCAATGGCCTGCACCGGCATGACCAGCCCGGTGCGATGGGTGACGTGGGTCAGTGCCATCAGCTTGAGCCGTGGGTAACGCTCGAAAGCCTCACGGTAACTGGCCAGCAGCGAGTCGAAAGAGGCCGGGTGCTGGTGATCAATCTCTATCACCTCCACACCGCGATAACGCGCCAGCCAGCGCATGGCTCCTTTTACCGTGTCGTATTCGAGGTCGCAGATCAGCACCTGATCGCCCGGCTGCAGGCGGTTGTAATTGCGGATCAGCGATTGCAGGGCGTCGCTGGCGTTACGGGTCAGGGCAACGGCTTGGGCCCGCACACCCATCAGCTCCGCCAGCTGCGCGCGAATCTCCAGGCTTTCGATCTGTTCGAAGCGCTGGCGCACATGAACCGAGTTGCTGCGGTTGATCAGCTCGATGTTGCGCTGGTATTCCTCAACCACCGTGCGCGACATTCGGCCGAAATAACCGTTTTCAAGATTGATCGGGCCAGGTTCCTTCGAGTAACGATCGGCAAACGTCAGCCAGAACAGCTCATCACGGGCGCGGCGGGTGTTATCGGGCATGGCTTACTCAGTCTTCAATGACGCGGGGCAGGTTTGCCGTGTTTGGCGCGCAGCGGTTCAAGCAGCTCCGACAGGCCGTTGTGGTCGATCTCCTGCATCAGGGCCAGCAGCCCGCCCAGTTCGCCGTGGGGGAAACCTTCCCGGGCAAACCAGTTGAGGTACTGGCCGGGGAGGTCGGCAATGATGCGTCCTTTGTATTTTCCAAAGGGCATTTGGCGAGTAATCAGCAGTTCGAGCTTTTGCGGGTTCATCAATGGGTCGTCTTGATTCAGTCACATTTGAAAATACAGGCATTCTGCATGCAGGCCAAATGACAGATCATGCAAAAGAAGCGGATACAGATTTCACGATAAAACATAAGCAATTGAAATATAAGCAATTTGTTTTCAGTGAAAAGCTGGCATGCAGGGTGCAATAGCTATTGCATCTTTCATCAACCCGCAAGGAATTGAAAAATGACCGACATGAATAAAGAAGCCATCTCTGTACTCAACGACCTGATCGAAGTCAGCAAAGACGGTCAGGAAGGGTTCAAGACCTGCGCTGAAGACATCAAGCACCCAGAACTGAAAACCCTGTTCGTGACCCGTTCCGCTGATTGCGCAACCGCCGCCGCAGAACTGCAGGCAGCCGTGCGCTCCATGGGTGGCGATCCGGAAACTTCCACCAGCGTCAGCGGCGATCTGCACCGCCGTTGGGTTGACGTGAAGGCAATGTTCACCGGCAAGGATGAAGAAGCCGTGTTGAACGAAGCCGAGCGCGGTGAAGACCATGCGCTGAAGGCTTACAAAGAAGCCATCGAAAAAATCAACAAGCACAATCTGGTGGGCATTCGTGACCTGGTTGAGCGTCAGTACCACGGCGTACAGCGCAACCACGACCAGGTGAAAGCCCTGCGTAACCAGGCTCGCGCTCGCTCGTAAGCGTTTGTGGCAGCCATAAAAAACGCCGGTTGATCCGGCGTTTTTTTGCGTCTGAAAATCGTCTGCAGGCTCGGGCCGCTTGTGGACGATCTTTGCCCTTCAACCGATGCTGATCGCCGGCAATGTCGTCAACGTCACGGTCTGCTGCTTGCGCGGTGCCAGAATCTCCGCTTCGCCATCTACCACCAGCTCATCCCGCTGATTGAATACGCGTGTAGCAATGCGCACACGAAACTTCGGCAGTTTTTCGAGGATTTCAAGGCGCACGGTCAAAGTATCGCCAATCTTTACCGGCTTCTGGAAGCTCATCTGCTGGCCGATATAGATAGTCCCCGGCCCGGGCAGTTCGCAGGCCACGGCTGCGCTGATCAAGGCGCCGCTGAACATGCCGTGGGCGATACGCTCCTTGAACATGGTGCCTGCAGCATATTCGGCGTCCAGGTGCACCGGGTTGTGATCGCCGGACATCGCAGCGAACAACTGGATGTCGCGCTCTTCGACCGTTTTGCTGTAGCTGGCGGTCTGGCCGACTTCGAGGGCTTCATAAGGGGTGTTGGTAACCTGGGTCATCTGTTTCAATTCCTGTCACGAATAAATAAATCGCAAAAAAACTATTCCGACCGGGTGGGTCGGCGGTGGCTCAGCGCCTGCTCGATCCAGTTCAACAGATCGTCGATAACCTGATCGCGGTTGATCTCGTTGAAGAGTTCATGCCGGGCCTGGGGGTAAATAATCAGATGCAGATTCTGGCTGCCGGCCTTGCGCAGGGCATTGGCCAGACCTTTGAGACGCTTGCCTTCACTCACCGGATCACATTCGCCGCCTATCACCAGCAGCGGCAGGCCCGGATCGATCTGCGCGAGATTGGACGCTTTGCTGATTTGCTGCAAGCCGCCCAGCAAATCGACCCACAGCTGATTGGTGCAGCGCATGCCGCAAAGCGGGTCGTTGATGTACTTGTCGACTTCGGCCGGGTCGCGGCTCAGCCAGTCAAAAGGCGTGCGTACCGGCTTGAAATGCTTGTTGAACGAGCCGAACGACAACCACTCGATCAGCGCACTGCGGCCCTTGGGGCCTTGGCGCAGCCGTTCGGCGCGGGCGATCTGCCGGGCTGCGCGATAAAGCGCCACGGGCTGGAAGTTCGAGCCGCTCAGCACGGCGCCGTGCAGGCTGGCGCTGTGGTGCAGCAGATAGGCCTGGGCGATGTAGCTGCCCATGCTATGGCCGATCAGCAGGATCGGCACCCCGGGATGCTGCTGACCGACGTGCTGATTGAGGCTCGCCAGGTCGCCGACGACCTTGCACCAGCCATCATCGTCGGCGAAATGCCCCAGGGTTCCATGTTCGGCGGTTTTGCCATGTCCCCGCAGGTCGGGGGCATAGACACCGTAGCCCTGGTCGCAGAGTTTTTGCGCCAGGCCCTGGTAGCGGGCGCTGTGCTCCGCCATGCCGTGGGCCAGCAGCACGATGGCTTTCAGGGGAGGGGTGGGTAGCCACTGATTGACGAACAGGCGACTGCGGTCACTCGCGGTCAGCCAGAAAGTGTCGTGGATCATGGCGATTCCTTTGCGCTGGGTCGATGCATTGTATAGCGCATTCCGGGTGCGGCCGTGCGAACTGCCTTACACCACGGCAGGAAGATTCACACGATCAATGACGGTACCGGTCATGTTTGCCTGATTCGCCATAACTGCTAGTGTCCGTGAAGCTCCGCTTTTCGCGTCAGGTCTGACGAAACTGACAGAACAGCGGCCCGGATAGGTTCAGGTAAAGAGGACAAGAACAATGCAACCTGATTTCTGGAATGACAAACGCCCGGCCGGCGTACCCCTGAACATCGACCTTGGGGCCTACAAGTCGGTCATTGAGGTGTTCGAGCGTTCCTGCAAGAAATTCGCCGACCGCCCGGCATTCAGCAACATGGGCGTGACCCTGACCTACGCCGAACTGGAACGCTACAGCGCCGCGTTTGCCGGTTACCTGCAAGCCCATACCGACCTGGTGCCAGGCGATCGCATCGCGGTACAGATGCCGAACGTCCTGCATTACCCGATCGCCGTGTTTGGCGCCTTGCGTGCCGGCCTGATCGTGGTCAATACCAACCCGTTGTACACCGCGCGGGAAATGCGTCATCAATTCAAGGATTCCGGTGCCCGGGCGCTGGTGTACCTGAATATGTTCGGGCAAAAGGTCCAGGAAGTGCTGCCGGACACCGACATCCAGTACTTGATCGAAGCCAAAATGGGCGACCTGATGCCGGCCGCGAAGGGCTGGCTGATCAATACCGTGGTCGACAAAGTGAAGAAAATGGTTCCGGCCTATTCACTGCCCCAGGCCATCTCCTTCAAGAGCGCGCTGCGCATGGGCAAGGGGCAGGGGATCAAGCCGTTGAACGCCGGCCTCGACGATGTCGCGGTGCTGCAGTACACCGGCGGCACCACTGGCCTGGCCAAGGGCGCGATGCTGACCCATGGCAACCTGGTGGCGAACATGCAACAGGCGAGGGCCTGCCTCGGCCAGTTCGGTACCGACGGCCAGCCGCTGCTGCGTGAAGGGCAGGAGGTGATGATTGCGCCGCTGCCGCTGTATCACATCTATGCCTTCACGGCGAACTGCATGTGCATGATGGTCACCGGCAACCATAACGTGCTGATCACCAATCCACGGGACATCAAGGGCTTTATCAAGGAACTGAAGAACTGGCGTTTTTCTGCGTTGCTGGGGTTGAACACTTTGTTTGTCGCGTTGATGGATCATCCTGATTTCAAGACCCTGGACTTCTCCAGCCTCAAGCTGACCAATTCCGGTGGCACTGCGTTGGTCAAGGCCACTGCCGAGCGCTGGGAAAAACTCACCGGATGCCGCATCACCGCAGGCTACGGTCTGACCGAAACGTCACCTGTGGCTTGCACCAATCCCTACGGTGACAAGTCGCGCATTGGTACGGTGGGCCTGCCAGTACCGGGTACCACGCTGAAAATCATCAACGATGAGGGCGTCGAGCAAGCCTTGGGCGAACGCGGCGAGCTGTGCATCAAGGGCCCGCAGATCATGAAAGGCTACTGGCACAAGCCTGAGGCGACAGCCGAAGTACTGGATGCCGAGGGCTGGTTCAAGTCCGGCGATATTGCTGTGATCGACCCGGATGGTTTCGTGCGCATCGTTGATCGCAAGAAGGACATGATCATCGTCTCGGGTTTCAACGTGTACCCGAACGAGATCGAGGACGTGGTGATGGCTCACCCGAAAGTCGCCAACTGCGCGGTGATCGGTGTACCTGACGAGCGCTCGGGGGAGGCGGTGAAATTGTTTGTGGTGGCGCGCGAGTCCGGGGTCAGCCTTGAAGAGCTGAAGGCCTACTGCAAGGAAAACTTCACGGCTTACAAAGTACCCAAGCATATTGTGTTACGCGAATCGTTGCCGATGACGCCGGTGGGCAAGATATTGCGGCGGGAGTTGCGTGATATTGCTTAGTGATCACTAGGGCTGGATGACGTCAAAGATCGCAGCCTTCCCCAGCTCCTGCATGAGAATGCGTTCCTCTGCAGGAGCTGCCGAAGGCTGCGATCTTTTGCTTCCAGGCGACCTATAGAATTTTTGCTCTAAAACTGACTATAAGATATTCAAGAGTCACCATTGTGACTGTAGAGCCCGCTTTTGGCTCTAGTCGACCCTTGGCAAAGCTGCTACTCTCGGCGCGCTTTGGGACTTGCCGGCCTTTGGAAAACGCCGGTTTTGCCTCTGATCAAACACCAATAATAATCGCATCAAATGCGGTGCTGAATTCGCGTTGCTGAGGAGTGGGCTTCCATGATCGAAGACTTTTGGAAGGATAAGTACCCTGCCGGGATTGCTGCCGACATCAATCCGGACGAGTACCCGAATATTCAGGCAGTGCTGAAGCAGTCCTGCCAACGCTTCGCCAACAAGCCGGCGTTCAGCAACCTGGGCAAGACACTCACCTACGGTCAATTGTACGAACTGTCGGGCGCCTTCGCCGCTTATCTGCAACAGCATACCGACTTGCAGCCAGGCGATCGAATCGCCGTGCAATTGCCGAACGTGTTGCAGTACCCGGTGGCCGTCTTCGGCGCGATTCGCGCCGGGCTGATCGTGGTCAATACCAACCCGCTGTACACCGCGCGGGAAATGGAACATCAATTCAACGACTCCGGTGCCAAGGCCCTGGTCTGCCTGGCCAACATGGCCCATTTGGCGCAGACCGTGGTACCCAAGACCGGGGTCAGGCACGTCATCGTCACCGAAGTCGCCGACCTGCTGCCGCCGCTCAAGCGCCTGCTGATCAACAGCGTCATCAAGTACGTGAAGAAAATGGTCCCGGCCTATCACTTGCCCAAGGCGATCAAGTTCAACGACGTATTGAGCAAGGGCCACGGCCAGCCAGTCACCGAAGCCTGCCCGGCCAGCAGCGATGTGGCCGTGTTGCAATACACCGGCGGCACCACCGGCGTGGCCAAGGGCGCGATGCTCACCCATCGCAACCTGGTAGCGAACATGCTGCAGTGCAAGGCGCTGATGGGGTCCAACCTGAATGAAGGTTGCGAGATCCTGATCACGCCGCTGCCGCTGTACCACATCTACGCCTTCACCTTTCATTGCATGGCGATGATGTTGATCGGCAACCACAACATCCTCATCAGCAACCCGCGCGACCTGCCGGCGATGGTCAAGGAGTTGTCGAAGTGGAAGTTCAGCGGTTTTGTCGGCCTCAATACGCTCTTCGTTGCGCTGTGCAACAACGAAGGTTTCCGCAAGCTGGACTTCTCAGCCCTGAAGGTGACCCTGTCAGGCGGCATGGCCTTGCAGCTGGCGGCCGCCGAGCGCTGGAAGGCGGTCACCGGTTGCTCCATCTGTGAAGGGTACGGCATGACCGAAACCAGCCCGGTGGCCACGGTGAATCCGATCCAGCACATCCAGATCGGCACCATCGGCATTCCGGTACCGTCGACCCTGTGCAAGATCATCGATGATGCCGGTGTGGAACAGCCGCTGGGTGAAATCGGTGAACTGTGCGTGAAAGGGCCGCAGGTGATGAAGGGTTACTGGCAGCGCCAGGACGCCACCGATGAGATCCTCGACAGCGAAGGCTGGCTGAAGACCGGTGACATCGCCCTGATCCAGCCGGATGGCTACATGCGTATTGTCGATCGCAAGAAAGACATGATCCTGGTGTCCGGCTTCAACGTGTATCCCAACGAGCTGGAAGACGTGCTGGCGACCCTGCCAGGCGTGTTGCAGTGCGCAGCGATTGGCGTGCCGGACGAGAAGTCGGGTGAAGCGATCAAGCTCTTCATCGTCGTCAAGCCGGGCGTGACCCTGACCAAGGAAACGGTGATGGAGCACATGCGTGCCAATGTCACCGGCTACAAGGTGCCGCGCTCCGTGGAGTTTCGCGATGCGCTGCCGACCACCAACGTCGGCAAGATCCTGCGGCGCGAATTGCGCGACGAGGAGTTGAAGAAGCTGGGCCTGAAGAAGGCCTGAATGGCAACTGGCGTCGCCTGCCAATCGGGGGACGCTGGCTGATCATTGGAACCGTCGAAAAATCCGCAGCCCGAAACGGCCGGCGGATTTTTTTTGCGCGCGATTCCGCAATGGCTCGCACTGCCGCACGCATGCATCAGCCCGTTGTGCGTTTTCTGAAAGTCTTGGGTATGGGGGCGTGATTTGATTGCGGGCTCCTGGCCAATGCTATCTTTCATGGAGTGATGCTTATGCCGCTGCCACCCTTATCCCTTTCGCCCACCAGGAACTGTTCTCGCTCTCGCGAGAGCCAAGGATCCAACGGGGGATCAAGTGTTGTTGCCAAGACGCTGAAGCGCACTGGCAACACAGTCCTCAACCCTGCCAAACGTTTCTTGGCTGAGAAGAAAGCGTCAACATTAACATTTGGTTCTGACGATGCGTTTGATTTACCAGCGCTAAAAAACCATTCAGGTCCTGTTTGCATTGGCCATTACTCGCCGCTCCAGTTACCTCTTCCGGCAGTCACTGACCGTGTCCGGCACGGATTTGCGAATCTTTCTGCGGTCAACTGGCCTGATTCGCAGATCTACGACATTGATATGAAAGGAGTTTTGTTTGCCAACGCAAACCTGCCAAATCTGGTACTGGGGAATGTCGACTTTTCCGGTTCGTATTTCGGTGGCGCCAACTTGGCAGGGGCGACACTCAAATCTACCGATCTCTCGCACTGTAATTTGTCTGACGCCGACCTAACCAACCTTGACCTTGATCAAGTGAAGTTCAGCGGCGCCAATCTCAGTAACGTGCAGATGTCCTTGAATCAAAATTCCATCAGGCGAACTCTGCAAGAGGCCAGGACAGGCGTGAGCCTCGGGAATTTATTGGAGTCTATCCACAGCATCGATCCCGCTTATCAGGAACTGAAAAACTTATTAATGCTATCGGTGATCAAGCAATTGGAACGCTTGGATGACGTCGCGCTGCAGCGCCACCTGCCGACGCTGGTGAAGATGTTGTTCAATAATCGTGGCTATAACCAGGTACCTGAAATCAAATCGTTCAATCTTCGATTGTTGCCATTGTGGCTGGATACAAAACAGGAGCCATATCGTAAAGGTGAAATCGATCGGGACCTGGTGCAGCGCCTGATCGACCTCCATCCATTCAAGATGGACTTGGCGAAACTCTACGGGAAAACCCTCGTCTTCGTTCCGGACAAGACTTCGTCGGGCGCGCAAACGGCCAGTCCTTCTACCCCGGCGATTACAGGCGGAACGGCGCGAAGTTGACGTTGGTGCCCGCTGGACGCATGTCTTGCAGGTACGAGTCTTTGTCGGCACTCAGTTCCAGGCTCAGGGCTGCTTTGCGTTTGCCCTCGTTGCGCACCACCAGCCCTTCGAGCTTCTCACGCAGGAACACAGTGGGCACCTTCAGGTGCAGCAGTTCGTCGGTATCCGGTGTGTGCATCAGCAGGTGCACCCACTCGTACTGACCAATGGCCAGGCGTGCTACCGGGATGTCGAACCACCAGATATTGCGGTTGCGGTTCAATTCGGTGAAATGGCAGTTGTTGACGCCAAGCACAGCACCACCGAGTTCCTGGTTTCTGCGGGCAATGGCCTGCTTTTTATCGAGTTTCATAACATTCCTACAGGGTTGGATCTTCAGCGCCATGGCCTGAATACGTTGCGCATTCTCGGGTGTTGGCGGGCAAACATAAAGCCCAACCTGCCCGGATCGATGAAATCTTCTGCGCAAAATAAATGAAACTCCCGGCAAATCCCTCCGGTCAATCTTTCTGTAAGCACTTTTGTTCGTTCAATTGTTCACAGGAGAGACACCATGAGCAGCACTGGCGATAAAGTAAAAGGCGTAGCTAACGAAGCAGTCGGTAACGTCAAACAAGGCGTAGGCAAGGCGACCGGCAACGACAAAATGCGTGCCGAAGGCGTAGTGCAGGAAAAGAAAGGCGAAGCTCAGCAAGCAGTGGGCAAAGCCAAAGACGCGGTAAAGAAAGGCGTCGACAAGGCCTGATCGGGCCTGTGAAGCTAT
Organism: Pseudomonas sp. TMW22090; assembly: GCF_022496665.1. Lineage (NCBI taxonomy): Bacteria > Pseudomonadati > Pseudomonadota > Gammaproteobacteria > Pseudomonadales > Pseudomonadaceae > Pseudomonas > Pseudomonas sp. TMW22090. The sequence goes on along the minus strand of NZ_SCFH01000006.1, from coordinate 67,125 downwards.
TATGAACGGCCATCTGCGGATGGCCGTTTTTGTTTCAGCTGGAACTTGAACACAGAATTTGTTTCAAAGCCGCCGAACAAGGCTATTTTGATGCAGGCTACATTGATGGCAACGGCCCCTGAGTCGCCCCGACTTGAACCCGATTTTTGCGGCGAAAGGAGACGCTAATGATTTTCCCGGACATGAAAGGTCTGCCCATCCACCGCGTGATGGTGCGCACGGTCACCGAATTCATCGATGACGAGATGTCGACCTATGCGTCGGCGCTGGCCTACCAGATGTTGTTCTCGCTATTCCCCTTCATTCTGTTCCTGATCGCCCTGATCGGTTTTCTGCACCTGCCGGACTTCTTCTCCTGGTTGCGCCTGCAGTCGGAGCTGGTGTTGCCGCCCCAGGCCGTGGAGCAGGTGAACCCGGTGATCGACCAGTTGCAGCAATCCAAGGGCGGGTTGCTCTCGGTAGGTATCGTGATCGCGCTGTGGACCGCGTCTGCCGGCGTACGCCTGTTGATGAGTGCGATGAACGCTGCCTATGACGTGGTCGAAGGACGTCCGGCGTGGAAACGTCTGCCGCTGTCGATTTTCTACACCATCGGCATTGCCGGCATGCTGCTGATCGCGGCGGCGCTGATGGTGCTCGGGCCGCAGGTGATGGGCTGGATCGCCGCGCAGGTGGGCATGGAGTATTTCATCGTGACCCTGTGGACCATCGCCCGCTGGCCTGTGGTGGTGATCCTGCTGATGGTGGCGGTGGCGTTGATCTACTACGTGATGCCTGACGTCAAACAGGAGTTCCGTTTCATCACCCCAGGCTCGGTGCTGGCGGTGGTGGTATGGATACTCGCGTCCGTGGGTTTTGGCTTGTACGTGAAGGAGTTCGCCAACTACAACGCCATGTATGGCAGTATCGGCGCGATCATCGTGTTGCTCCTGTATTTCTACATTTCTGCTGCCGTGTTGTTGCTGGGGGCGGAGATGAATGCGGTGATCGAACACATGTCCAGCGAAGGCAAGGACCCGGGCGAGAAAGTCCCCGGTGAGCTCGCCGAAGAACCTAAACAACATGTTTCCGGACTGGGTCGGGATCACTCGATCAAGCCATCCACTGACGAAGTCATCAAATGATCCGTGAAATCCTGAAAATGGGCGATGAGCGACTGCTGCGCATCGCCCCGCCGGTGCCTGTCGAAATGTACGACTCGCCGCAGTTGTGGCAGTTGATCGACGATATGTTCCAGACCATGGAGAGCGTTGGCGGTGTCGGCCTGGCCGCTCCGCAAATCGGCGTTGACCTGCAATTGGTGATCTTCGGGTTCGAGCACAGTGAACGTTACCCGGATGCCGAGGCCGTGCCGCAGACCATCCTGATCAACCCGCTGATCACGCCGCTGAGCCCGGTGATGGAGGAGGGGTTCGAAGGCTGCCTGTCGGTCCCGGGCCTGCGCGGTGCGGTAAATCGGTATCGGGAAATCCGCTACGAAGGTTTTGATCCTAAAGGCCAACCCATTGTGCGTTTTGCCTCGGACTTCCATGCCCGGGTGGTGCAGCATGAGTGCGATCACCTGATCGGACGACTGTACCCGTCGCGCATCACCGATTTCAGCAAGTTTGGCTTCACTGAAGTGATGTTCCCGGACCTCGACCCGAACGCTGACGACTGACCAGAATTAACCTCAATGCAATAGGGTCCTCCCACAGGGGCGGGTTACAGGCCTGCCCCCATCGCAATCATCGGCTTGCTGCGCGCATAACGACTCAACCGTTCAGCCATCGCATACGGCAGCACCGGGTCGAAGCTGAACCCCCGGCGCTCATAGAAGCCGCGCAAGTCCGGATGACAGAACAACCACACCGGCCCCTGCAGCCCCTTGATGGCCTCGGCGATCAACGCGCCCGCGATCCCCTGTTCACGACAACCCGGGTCAACAAACAGTCCGGTCAACCAATGCCCGTCCGCCACCGGCCGCAAACACAATGCACCGATGATTTGCTCACGCCTGGCGACCCATAGCTGGGCGTCGCGCACGGCTTTCATCGACGATTGATGGCTTCGATAAAACTTGTTCATCAGCGGCCACAAGGGCTCGGCGAGCAGAGTGTACTGGGTGTCGGGCATGGGTTCGGTCTGTTGGTGCGCAAAGCCTGGGATTATAAAAGAACGCGCGCACGGCGATAGGTGTATACCTGATCTCACATCCCGTATGAGTGGAGTACGTATCATGGCCAAAGGCATGGATTCAAAGAAAGCAGCGAAGAAAAAACCGGCGAAAACCGCTGATGAAAAGCGCGCGGACAAGAAGGCCAAGAAGGTGGACGTGTTCGGCCATTGATCCCGCAACAAGGGAGCCCGGTCCTCGGGCTCCTGCTGCACGGCTGTGCGGCGTAAGCATCACGTCCCCCGCGATGCCCGTAAGGTTCGCCCGCTGAAAAAAGTTCAATTTATGCTGCGTAATGGCCGACTAGTGGCCTTGCGTACGGTTATTGCCTGTCTATGCTGACTCGTAACAAGGAGTGGTACGCGAAAGGGAGTTACTCATGAGACTGTCAGGTTTGGCTCGATTCCGGGCTATCAAGAGAAGGATGTCTTGATAAGAGCGTCGCACCATGGACCCTCCGATTGAACATCATTTATCACCTGAGCGAACCCCCCATTTAATGGGGGGGCGTATGCCATGTTCCATGGAGCATTGTGGTGGATACGTAGAAAGGCCGAACTTTCTTCAATCAAAAGACCGTGCTTAGGGTGATACGACATGTTTAACCTACATCACAAGGCTGACCTGCTGGAAATCGAGCGCTTCAGCGGCGCGTTGACCGAAGCCAATGCCAAGCTGGCTGCGGTCAGCCGGTCGATGGCAATCATCGAGTTCACGCCTGATGGCATCGTCATCGATGCCAACGAGAATTTCTGCAGCACCATGGGTTACAGCGCCGAGGAAGTGCGCGGCAAGCACCACCGGATTTTTTGTGAGGAGGCTTTTTACCGCAGCGAGGAATACGCGAAACTGTGGCGGGACCTGGCGCGGGGCGAGCCGGTCAGTGGTACGTTCCAGCGCCTGGACAGGAACGGTCGGGAAGTCTGGCTGGAGGCCAGCTACATGCCGGTTTACGGGGCTGATCGGCAGGTGCGCAGCGTGATGAAAGTCGCGGCGGACATCACCGCCCGGATCAATCGGGAGCACGAAAACGACAGCCTGCTCGCCGCTATCGGGCGCTCCATGGCCGTCATCGAATTCAAGCCGGACGGTACCGTTATCACGGCCAACGATAACTTCCTCAAAACCATGCATTACTCGCTGAACGAGGTCGTGGGCCAGCACCACAGCCTTTTTTGCCATCGAGCTGAGAGCGAGTCGCAGACCTATAAAGCGTTCTGGGCCTCGCTCAATCGCGGTGAATATCACTCGCACCGTTTCGAGCGCAGAGACAAGTACGGTCATACGGTGTTCCTGGAAGCGTCCTACAACCCGCTGTTCGATGCCAAGGGGCGCCTGTACAAAGTCGTCAAGTTCGCCAGTGACATCACGCCTCAGGTCACCACCCTGCAGACCGCTGCCGAATCGGCCCACAGCACGTCGGTACAAAACGACGCCTGCGCACAGAAAGGTTCCCAGGTGGTGCAGCAGACCGTGCAGATCATCCAGGACATTTCCCGCGACCTGAACGAGGCGGCACTGAGCATTGATGCTGTGAGCAAGCAGTCCGAAATCATCGGCACCATTGTCCAGACCATTCGCGGCATTGCGGATCAGACCAATCTGCTGGCACTCAACGCCGCCATCGAAGCGGCCCGGGCGGGGGAGCACGGCCGTGGTTTTGCGGTGGTGGCCGACGAAGTCCGCAGCCTGGCAGCGAGGACCAGCCAGGCGACGCTGGAGATTGTCGAAGTGGTACGCAAGAACCATGACCTGTCGCTGAGTGCGGTGACGAGCATGCAGTCGAGCCTGAGCCGCACAGGGCTTGGGGTTGAACTGGCGAACGAAGCCGGGGAGGTGATCCTGGAAATCCAGCAGGGCTCGCGACATGTGGTGGATGCGATCAGTCAGTTCAACTCGACGTTACAGTTGAACTGACCGCCGCGATTGAACTCACCCACCTTCACGGCAAGCCATTGCAGCCATGCCTGAGAAACCCCGGGCGTTGCGCCAGCCGTTGAAAATACTCATCGACGGCGGGCAAGTCGGGGCGATCCATGGGGGTCATCAGCCAGCGGTTGATCGACAGGCCGATGACGATGTCGGCCACGGTGAAATGCGGCCCGGCGACATAGGCACCGGTGGCCTTGAGCTGTTGCTCGAGTATGGCCATTTTCTGGTTCCAGCCGCGCACCCCGGTGGCGATCAGGTGCGGGTCAAGGAACTCCGGATCCCGACGCACCAGCCCGGTGAACGCATAACTCCAGGAACGATTGAGTTCGGTGGCCTGCCAGTCCATCCATTGCTCGACGCGGGCCCGGGCTGCCGGTTCGCCAGGCAGCAGTTCGGTGTGATGGTGCTTGCCCGCGAGGTAGCGACAGATGGTGTTGGATTCCCACAACACGCCGGCCTCGTCAATGATCACCGGCACCTGGGCGTTGGGGTTGAGCTTGATGAATTCGGGGCTGTGGGTTGACGCGAAGCCGCTGCCCCAGTCCTCACGTTCGTAGGAAACGCCCAGTTCGTCGCAGGTCCACAGGACTTTTCTGACGTTGATCGAGGACGCTTTACCAAGAATCTTCAGTGCATGTTCCATCGAGCTACTCCTTTAGCGTTCAGCCGCTTCAGGAATCTGACAGGGTAGTGTCCGACTGGCAATCAGGCCGGGTCCGGTAGTGCAGAAGCGGGCAAACCAAAGGTGCGATCAAACAACCAGTTGAACGCGAACGTGTAGCAGGGGATGAAGATGATCAGTGCCAGGTCCAGCAGGAAGGCTTGTACCAGGCTGATGTTCATCCACCAGGCGATCAACGGGATCAGAAACACTATCAAGGTTAGTTGAAATCCCACTGCATGGGCGATGCGCCGTTTCACGGTGCGGGTACGCGACACCTGACGGCTTTCCCAGCGCTCGAACAGCGAGGTGTAGATGAAATTCCAGGTCACGGCGATGGTGGTAATGATCACCGCCAGGGGACCGGTGCTGCCGGGCGATGTGCCCGACAACAGCGCCAGGCCAAGTGCCGAGAATGTCATGCCGATGATTTCATACAGCGACACATAGACCAGCTTTCGTTTGACACCTTGCATGAATACAACCTCTTGCGACGAATAAAAAAAGCCAGATGTGTTGAACCCACTGGCGGAGGCGGCGCAAGATAGCTTCAATAGGGGTGACAGAAAAAGTCAGATGCTTTCAGTTTTATTGACAGGTTAAACATGAGTTTCAACAGCGACAGCATCGAACTGTTTCTTGCCGTGATTGAGCGCGGGTCGTTTTCTGCTGCCGCTCGGTCTTTGGGCCGGGTGCCGTCGGCGGTCAGTATGGGTATAGCCAACCTGGAGGCTGAACTCGGTTACCTGTTGTTCGATCGCAGCCATCGCGAACCGGTGCCGACCGCCATGGCTGCGGCGCTGGTGCCCCATGCACGGTTGATCGCCGAGCAGCTCAAGCAGTTGCAGGTGCACGCTATCGAGCTGTCGTTGGGGCTGGAAAGCAAGTTGTCGATTGGGGTGGTGGCCGACCTGGACAAGCGCGCGGTGTTGGCCGCGATCAAGGTCATCGCCCGGCGTTTTCCGTTACTGGACATTGAACTGCTCACCGCTGCGCAAGATGACGTGTTGGCCATGCTGCACAGCGGCAGGGTCAGCGTGTGCCTGGCGTTCGCCGGGCTGAACATGAACGTGCTCGAACGCTTCCAGTTTGTCGGTTCGGAACGGATGATTGCCACACTCTCGGCGGACTATCCGTTGTTACCGGGGCAGGAGCTGTTTCTGGAAGACCTGGTGCACCTGCGCCAGATCATCGTCGCCAGCCGTGATCTGCCGATCAGTGACACCCGCCCGCTGTTGGGCGAGTCCCATTGGCGCACCGACACCCTGGCGATGGCGCTGGACATGGTTGAAGCCGGGTTGGGTTGGGGCAATTTTCCGCAGTCGGTGGTGCAGCCATTACTCGACGCGGGCCGGCTGCAGCGCCTGAATTTCCGCAATATCGAGAATGGCCTGGTGCTGCCGGTGCATGCGGTGTGGCTCAAGAGCCAGCCGCTGCAGAAGGGTGCGTTGGCGTTTGTGGAGCTGATGGCCAACCAATGACACCGGCCTCCTTGCGCAGGGGGGGGGCGCGTTTTTCCAGAATCGTCGGGATTTACGTGCTCTCGCGCACCTTCAACTCAAACCCCATGTCCAGCACCGGCCTGGCCACGGTGTTGCCTGCCAGCAAGGTCAGCATCAACTCCGCCGAACGCCGGCCGATGGCCTCGCGCGGTGTGCTGATGCTGCTCAGGCGCGGCACCATGTGCGCTGAGGCTGGCAGGTCGTTGAAGCCCAGGATTGCCACCTGCTCCGGAACCTTGATCCCGAACCGCATGGCTTCGAGCAACGCACCCTGGGCCAGGTCGTCGTTGCCGAAGAAGATGGCATCGACGTCTGGATGACTGGCCAGTAACTGCATGAACAACTCGCCGCCCAGGCCAACGGAGGATGCGCGCGGAGTCAGGACCTCCAGATCTGGGTCGTACAGCCCGGCCTGTTGCAGCGCCTTGCGAAAACCTTCGCCGCGCAACAGGGTGCGCTGGTCCAGCTGGGCGCCGATGTAGGCCAGGCGCTTGCGACCGCGGGACAGCAAATGTTGCGCCGCCGTTTCACCGGCGGCCAACTGCGAAAAGCCCACGCAATTGACGCCCGCAGCGCTGTCGAGCTCCATCATGTACACGCACGGGATGTTGCTGGCCTCGATCATGCGTCGCGAGCTTTCAGTGCGGTCGAAACCGGTCAGCAGCAAGCCCCTTGGCTGATAGGCCATGTAGTTGCGCAGCAGGTTTTCTTCTTCATCGCGCGAGTAGTGGAAGTTGCCGATCAGCACCTCGAAGCCCTTGGGACGTAACACCTGATGAATGGCTTCCAGGGTGTCGATGAACAGCAGGTTGGACAGCGACGGCACCAGCACCACCACGGAGTGGCCCTGTGCAGAGGCGAGGGCACGGGCGGCGGGGTTGACCACGTAGTTGAGTTCCAGCGCCGCTTTCTGCACCTTCTCCACCAGGTCGGCGGCCACCGTGCTGACCCCGCGCAGGGCTCGGGATGCGGTAATCGGGCTGACACCGGCCAGGCGCGCCACTTCGTTGAGGGTAGGGCGGCCAGTGGTGCGCGTATTCTTATCGTTTTTAGGGGAGATCATCGGACGGCTTGCCAAACAAAATTCGAGGCACTAAGGTAGCGCTGTCCCGAAGCAGCTGCAAATGCGTAAGCGAGTTTTGCCTGAACCTCGCTTCTCGGCGTTGGGTACGAAATGTTGCAACCCACAAAAATGACAAGAAGGCGTCGGCAACTTCTGCTTTTGAACCAGTGTCAAAGCTGGCAAAGGTAGCGCTGTCTGCGTGCTGAGGTGTTACATGAATCATCCCATCACCGCCCTGGTCATCATGGGCGTTGCCGGTTGCGGCAAAACCTGCGTCAGCGAAGCGCTGTGCCAGCTCAGCGGCGCAACGGCCATCGAAGGCGACACTTTCCATCCTGCTGCCAACATCGAAAAGATGAGCGCGGGCATCCCCCTCAATGATCAGGACCGTGCCGGCTGGCTCGACAGCCTGTGCGATGAACTGCGCCGTGTCGACGCCCAGGGCCAACGCCCGGTATTGACCTGCTCGGCCCTCAAGCACAGCTATCGCGAAGTATTGCGCAGTGCGCTGCCAGGCCTGGGTTTTGTGTTTCTCGAATTGACCCCAGAAGTGGCCGCCGAGCGTGTGTCCCACCGCCCCGGCCATTTCATGCCGTCGACCCTGATCGACAGCCAGTTCGCCACGCTCGAGTCGCCCAAGGGCGAACCGCTGACCTTGGCGCTGGATGCCTCCAGCCATAGCGTCGACGAGTTGGCCGTTCAAGCACACCGCTGGTGGCTGGAACATGGCCTGAAATCCGGCGTATGAGTTTTCTGCGAAAAGACAGCGCTGTCCTGATGGCTTGCGAATTACCCGCTTTAATAACAACAACAACCAGGAGACACCCCTAATGTTTGGCATGTCCCACGAGACGTTCCTGCTGCTTGATGCAGTGGTCACGGTGATCGGGCTTATCGTCCTGATCACCAAGTTCAAATTCCACCCGTTCATCGCCCTGATCATTGCCGCAGCGTTTCTCGGCCTGACCTCGGGCATGCCGATCGGCACCATCATCAAGGCATTCCAGGATGGCTTCGGCGGGGTGCTGGGTTTTGTCGGGATCATCCTGGCGCTGGGCACCATGCTCGGCAAAATGATGGCCGAATCCGGCGGGGCGGACCAGATCGCCCAGACCCTGATTCGCGCATTCGGTAAGGACAAGGTGCAGTGGGCCATGATGTTCGCTGCCTTCCTGGTCGGCATCCCGCTGTTCTTTGAAATCGGCTTCGTGCTGCTGATCCCGCTGGTGTTCATCGTCGCGCGGCGCACCGGTGTATCGATCATCAAGATCGGTATCCCGCTGCTGGCCGGCCTGTCAGCAGTGCACGGCCTGGTGCCACCGCACCCGGGCCCGTTGCTGGCGATCGGCGTGTTCGGTGCCGATATCGGCAAGACCATCCTGTACGGGCTGATCGTGGCGCTGCCAACCGCCATCATTGCCGGGCCGATCTACGGCACCTTCATTGCCAAGTACATTCCCGGCCATCCCAATCAGGAGCTGGTGGATCAACTGGCGCGCGAGCCGGACGCCAAAGAACTGCCAAGTTTCAGCATTACCCTGATCACCGTGCTGCTGCCGGTGTTCCTGATGCTGCTCAAGACCTTCGCCGATGTCGTACTGCCTGAAGGTAACTTCTTCCGCTCGTTCATGGACCTGATCGGTCACCCGATCTCGGCGCTGCTGCTGGCGTTGCTGCTGTCGCTGTACACCTTCGGCCACCGCCAGGGCATCGGCTCCAACCAGATCCTCAAATTGCTCGATGCCAGCCTCGCGCCGACGGCCGCGATCATTCTGATCATTGGTGCCGGTGGTGGCTTCAAGCAGATGCTGGTAACCAGCGGTGTGGGTGACGTGATCGGCCACATGGCGGTCAACGCGCAGATCTCGCCGATCCTGCTGGCCTGGCTGGTGGCTGCGGTGATCCGTATCGCGACCGGTTCGGCCACCGTGGCGACCATCACCGGTGCAGGCATCGTGGTGCCGGTGGTGGGCATGATCCCGGGCGTGAACCGTGAGCTGCTGGTGCTGGCCACTGGCGCCGGTTCGCTGATCCTGTCCCACGTCAACGACGCCGGCTTCTGGCTGGTGAAGCAGTACTTCAACATGACTGTGGCAGAAACCTTCAAGACCTGGACCGCGATGGAAACCATCCTGTCCGTGGTGGCGTTGGGCTTTATCCTGCTGTTGTCGATGTTCGTGTAAGCGCTGTTTGAGGCACAAAAAAACCGCAGCGATGCGGTTTTTTTGTGGCCGATTTTGGTTGGGCGCGGGTCAGGCGTCAGCCGCTGGTTTTGCCGGCCAGCCCATCGGCGCGGAACATCCCGCGAATGCCGCGCACGGCCTGGCGGATCCGGTCCAGGTTTTCGATCAGGGCGAAGCGCACGTGATCATCGCCGTATTCACCGAACCCCACGCCCGGCGAGACGCAGACCTTGGCCTCGGCCAGCAACTTCTTGGCGAACTCCAGCGAACCCAGGTGCGCATACGCCTCTGGAATCTTGGCCCAGACGTACATCGCCGCTTTCGGGTTTTCCACCATCCAGCCCAATTCATGCAGGCCTTTGACCAGCACGTTACGCCGCTGCCGGTATTGCTCGGCGATGTCCTTGACGCACTGCTGATCCCCCTCAAGCGCGGCGATGGCCGCTACCTGCAGCGGGGTGAAGGTCCCGTAGTCGTGGTAGCTCTTGATCCGCGCCAGGGCGTTGACCAGCTCCGGATTCCCGACCATGAAACCGATGCGCCAGCCGGCCATGTTGTAGCTCTTGGACAGGGTGAAAAATTCCACCGCAATGTCCTTGGCGCCCGGCACCTGCATGATCGAGGGGGCTTTCCAGCCGTCGTAGACGATGTCGGCGTAAGCCAGGTCGTGTACCACCAGCACGTCGTACTGTTTGGCGAGGGCAATCACCCGCTCGAAGAAATCCAGTTCCACGCACTGGGCGGTGGGGTTGGATGGAAAACCCAGGATCATCATCTTCGGCTTTGGAATCGAGCCGCGAATGGCCCGCTCCAGTTCGGCGAAGAAATCCACACCCGGAATCAGCGGCACCGAGCGCACCTGGGCGCCGGCAATCACGGCACCGTAGATGTGAATCGGGTAGCTGGGGTTCGGCACCAGCACGGTGTCGCCCTGATCCAGCGTGGCCAGCATCAGGTGCGCCAGGCCTTCCTTGGAGCCGATGGTGACAATGGCTTCGGTTTCCGGGTCGATGTCGACCTGATAGCGATCCTTGTACCAATTGGAAATCGCCCGGCGCAGGCGTGGAATACCCTTGGACGTGGAATAACCGTGGGTGTCTTCGCGTTGGGCAACGGTGACCAGTTTCTCGACAATGTGCGGCGGTGTCGGCCCGTCGGGGTTGCCCATGCTCAAGTCGATAATGTCTTCGCCACGACGCCGGGCGGCCATTTTCAGCTCGGCGGTGATGTTGAAAACATAGGGGGGGAGTCGATCTATGCGCGCAAAGCGGCGCGGCGAACCTTGTTCGGCCATTGTTGCCTCGGATAACGTAAGCGCCCGGAACCGTCCGAGCGACGTTGGCCACTGCGGTGGCCTGTGGCGGAATGTAAGGGCAGCTGTGGCAAACTGTCCAGCGGCTTTGTAAACAAAATTTTCCGAAGGAAACCGTTCGATGGAGTTCACCAGTGGCTTCTTGCTGAGCCTTTCGCTGTGCCTGGACATTGGCGTGGCCAACATCGCGATGATCACCCTGGCGATGCAGCGCGGATATTTTCAGGGGTTTGCCCTGGGCCTGGGAACCTGCGTCGGCGACCTGATCTACGCCGTGCTGGCACTGGCGGGCATGACGGTTTTGCTGCAGTACGAGACCGTGCGCTGGGTGTTGTGGGTCGGCGGCTCGGCGCTGCTGATGTACTTTGCGGCGAAGATGATCTATTCGGCCATTCACCACGAAGCGGTATTGGCGCAAACCGCCGAGGTAGGGCAGAACTCCCATCGCAAGGAATTCTTGCGCGGGATTTTCCTGGCCATGTCCTCACCCAGTGCCATCCTCTGGTTTGCCGCAGTCGGCGGCACCTTGATCGCGCGTTCGGGTGCCGGTGGCCCGCTCGGGTCGGCGCTGTTCCTGGGGGGCTTCTTCTGTGCCGGGCTGTTGTGGAGTGGTGCTCTGTGCTTCGCTGCGAGTCATGGCGGCAAGCTGTTGGGCGACAAGCTGTTGCGTTACTCCTACATGGCATCTGCAGCGATCTTCTGCTATTTCGCGGTGTATGTGATTCTATCGGGCTATAACGAATTTATCGGCGGCGGCGCGGCCGAGCAGTTACACACGCTGTAATTTGGCGAATCGGGTTTGGCTTCTATACTCCCAGCCGAACCCACTTTTTACACTCAAGGAGTCGAATCATGGACGAGCAAAAAACCGTGGAAGTAGCTGAACCTCGCTTCGAGCATGGGCATTTCCTGCTGATTGCAGGGCTTGGCGGGCGATTCACCCAGGACACTACGGCCGGCATCCCTGAACTCTGGGAAAAATTCATCCCCGAGATTGGCAACATTCCTGGCCAGAAGGACGAAGTGACCTACGGCATCTGCTGCAATCCCGATGGCAAGGGCGGCTTCGAGTACATTGCCGGCGTCGAGATCAGCAAGCTCGATGACTTGCCCGAGAAGTACCGCTGGGTCGAGGTTCAGCCCCAGCAATATGCAGTGTTCGAGCACAAAGGCTCACTGGACAGGTTGCCCCAGACGTTCCAGTACATCTGGAAAACCTGGTTGCCGGGTTCCGGGCGCGAGGCGGCGGATGCGCCGGAATTCGAGCGCTACAGTGCAGACTTCAACCCGACACGGCACACCGGTTTGCTGGAAATCTGGCTGCCACTCAAGCCGCAATAATCTATGATCTGCAGCCCTTTCATCGCTGAAATCGAGTTGTCATGACCCCTGTTATCCGCCTCGTCACGCCTGCCGACCTGGATCGCTGCTACGCCATTGAAACCCTCGCCTACGAGGGCGATGAGGCCGCGACCCGGGAAAAGATTGCGACCCGCATTGCCACCTGGCCTGAAGGCTTCATCGTGGCCGAAGTGGATGGCGTGGTTGCCGGTTTCATCAATTCCGGTGCGGCGTATGAAGTGGAAATGTCGGACGAGGCCTTCAAGGAGCTGATCGGCCACGATCCGGCAGGGCCTAACGTGGTGATCATGTCGGTGGTGGTGCACCCGGATTATCAGGGGCAGGGACTGGCGAAAGTGTTGCTGGGCGAGTTCATCGAGAGGATGCGCGGGCTGGGCAAGGCGAGCATTCACCTGATGTGCAAGGAGCGGCATGTCCCGCTGTATGCCGGTTTCGGGTTTGCCTACATCAAGCCATCGACGTCGGACCATGGCGGGATGGCGTGGCATGAGATGATCCTGACCCTGTAGGCGCTGCCGAAGGCTGCGATCTTCTGATCCTGATCCTCGGTCTCCCCCCGTAGGAGCTTCGGCAGCTCCTACCGGGGGATGTTTGAGTCAGTAAAGACTGTCCTTCACCCGCGCTGGTGCTTCCCGGTCATACGATTCGGCATCAAACGCCCCATCATTCAACCGCTTGTGAAACGCCCCGGCCGTCGGCAGTGCCGAGCGATCCAGGTATTTGTCCGGGTTCCACAGGTCCGAGCGCACTGTTGCCTTCGAGCAATGGAAATACGCCGCGTCCACCGTCACCAGCATCACCGTGCGCGCCGGCTTGCCGTTGACCGCAAAACTCTCCAGCAACTGCGGTTCGGCGCTGATTTGCGCCGTGCCGTTAACGCGCAATGTCTCGCCGATCCCCGGGATGATGAACAGCAGCGACACCCTTGAATCCAGCACCACATTGCGCAGCGTGTCGATGCGATTATTGCCGGGGCGGTCGGGGATGGCCAGGGTCTGCGAATCGATGATGCGCACGAAACCGGGCGTATCGCCCCGTGGCGAGCCATCCATGCCGTCGGGGCCTACCGAACTGATGATCACCAGCGGCGAAGCGCGGACCATCGCCTGGTAATCCTCGTTGAGGAACGGAATCTGCTTGCGCACGGCGCGATCGTGGGGAAGGCCGTACAACGCCTCCAGTTCTTCAATGGTGTTGAGCATGACCAGACTCCTCGAAAACCAGACCCATTCGTCGTTCGTAGCCGATCCGGCCCCGATAGGCTTCGCCGCTGTCGACCCAGCCAAACCGGGCATACAACGCGATCGCCGCGGTGTTGTCCGCATCCACCGACAGTTCCAGCCCCCTGATTTGCGGCCAGGCCTGGCGCGCAACGTGGGGCAGGGCCTGCAGGCAGGCCTTGCCGTAACCCTTGCCTTGGGCCCGTTGATCGACCTGCAAGGCATGCAAGGTGGCGCTGTGTTCATTGGCCCAGGCCGGCAGCACCGGCGGGCGTTTGAGCAGCAGGAAGGCGACGGGAACGCCTTCTACCAGCAGGGCAAATCCCTTGACCCCCGGGCCTGGCTTGGACAGCAGGGAGTGCAGCGCGCCGTGGATATCGCCGCTGAACCTGATCTGCTGCGGATGAACTTCAATGGCCTCGACCTGCTGGCGCTGGAGCGTCGTCAGGCTTTCATAAGGCACGAGTCGAACTGTCACTGGAGAGTCCTTGTTCCAACACAAATGATTCCCGGATTCTAGCGATTTTGCGCGCAGGGTTTATTTTTATTTTGGCTGTCGATTTGGCATTCCACCGGACGACTAAGGGTGTCTTCACAACAACAATCACGGAGAACGCTCATGACTGCTACCACAGAAATCCAGACCCTGATCGACACCTACCGCCAGGCGGTGATCGGCAAGGATGTGGAGAAAATCATGGCCCTGTATGCCGACGACGTCGTCTCCTACGATGCGGTCAAGGCCCTGCAATTTCGTGGCAAGGCCGCCTACCGCGCGCATTGGCTGGAGTGCATGGAGATGTGCCCGGGGCCCCACACCTTCGACTTTGATCACGTCAACATCGTCGCCGACGAGCACATTGCATTTGCCCACTGGCTGGCCCATTGCGGCGGCACCAACGAGAAGGGCGAGACCCAGGCCTGCTGGATGCGTGTCACCGCCTGCTACCGTCGCGACGCGGGGCAATGGCGCATCGTGCACGAGCACTGGTCGGCCCCGTTCGACATGGCCAGCGGCGCCATGCTGTTCGATGTGCAGCCCTGATGCGTGGGCTGGTCGTCGGGAAAGGGCGCCTGGGCGCCAAACTGAGCCATAGTTGATCCGTTCGATCCGGGAGTGCGCCATGAAGTATTTATGCCTGGTCTACAGCAACGAGCGTGAACTGCATTCGCTGCCAGAGAGCCCCAAAGACGAAGAGTGCATGGCCTATGCCGAGTCGATCCAGGGCAGCGGCCGGATGATCGCGGCCGAGGCGCTGGAGTCGGTGCAGACCGCCACCACCGTGCGCATGCGCAACGGCAAGGTGTCGATCACCGATGGCCCGTTTGCCGAAACCAAGGAGCAGTTGGCCGGCTTCTACCTGATCGATGCACGGGACCTTAATGAAGCCTTGCAGGTCGCCGGGAATATCCCGGCGGCCCGGGTCGGCTGTGTCGAGGTGCGCCCCGTTCGCCAGTTGAATCCCTGAATAACAATCACAACAGGAGATCCTTCATGAGTCCGCATGCCCTTCAACAAAAACCTGCGGCTTTCGAGTTGTCCATCAGCCGCCTGATCGATGCCCCGCGGCGCAAGATTTTCCGCGCCTGGACCGAGCCGGCCCTGCTCACCCAGTGGTGGGGACCCCACGGCATGACCACGCCCGAATGCGAAATGGACCTGTGGGTGGGCGGGCAATTTCGCACCCTGATGCGCGCCCCGGACGGTGCCGAATACCCGACCCAGGGGGTGTTTCTGGAAATCGTCGCGCCCGAGCGGCTGGTGTTTACCGACGCGTTTACCCCCGGCTGGATCCCTTCGGGCAAACCTTTCATGTCGGCCCAGGTGACGCTTGAAGAGCGTGAGGGCAAAACGCTGTACACAGCGCGGGCGATGCATTGGTCGGAAGAAGACCGCCAGGCGCACGAGTCCATGGGCTTTCACGATGGTTGGGGGCAGAGCCTGGATCGACTGGTCACGCTGGTGACCGAAGGCATGCCGGACTGATGCCTGGCGCCGCCGTCAGCGCTCGGGTCGAGCAGGTTTACCGGGAAGACTCGCGGCGAATCCTGGCGACGCTGATTCGCCTGCTCGGGGATTTCGACCTGGCTGAAGAGGCGCTGCACGAAGCGTTCTTCGTCGCGGTCGAGCGCTGGCAACGGGACGGCGTACCGGATAATCCACGCACCTGGCTGGTGTCTACCGGGCGGTTCAAGGCTATTGATGTGTTGCGTCGGCGGGCCCGGTTCAACGCCTCTCGCCCCCTGTTGATCGCGCAGCTGGAAGAACTGGAGCAGGCGGACTGGAGTGGCGAGGAAGTGGAAGACGATCGCCTGCGCCTGATTTTCACCTGCTGTCACCCGGCACTCGCCGCCGACTCGCAGGTGCCGCTGACGCTGCGGGAAGTGTGCGACCTGACCACGGAAGAAATCGCCCGGGCGTTCCTCGCGGCCCCCGCCACCATTGCCCAGCGAATCGTGCGGGCCAAGGCGAAGATCCGTGACGCGAAAATCCCCTACCAGGTGCCGACCCTGACGGAATTGCCCGAGCGCCTCGACAGCGTGTTGCGGGTGATTTACCTGGTGTTCAACGAAGGCTACTCGGCGTCTGTCGGTGATGAGTTGACCCGCGAGGATCTGACTCGCGAAGCCATTCGCCTGGGCCGTCTGTTGATGGAACTGCTGCCCGAGCCGGAAGTGATGGGGCTGCTGGCGCTGATGCTGCTGCACGAGTCCCGCCGGCCGGCGCGAACTTCTGCTGACGGCGAGTTGATTGTGCTGGATGAGCAAGATCGCGGGCTGTGGGATGCCGGGCTGATCGCCGAAGGCTGCGGCTTGATCGAGCGCGCACTGTCCGCCGGACCGTTCGGACCTTACTGCCTGCAAGCGGCAATAGCGGCGGTGCACGCCGAGGCGGCAACTGCGGCGGATACGGATTGGCCACAGATCGTGGGTTTGTACGACGTGTTGCTGCGGGCGGTGCCGTCGCCCGTGGTCGAGCTGAATCGTGCGGCGGCGCTGGCACAACGGGATGGGCCATTGGTGGGGTTGACGCTAATCGACGGGATTTTGCAGCGCGGTGAACTGCTGGATTACCACTTGGCGCATTCGGCCCGCGCCGAGTTTTGCCGGCGGTTGGGCCGGGTAGAGGAGGCTCGGGCGGCGTATTTACGGGCGCTGGAATTGACGCAGCAGGTGCCGGAACGGCGGTTTCTGCAGGAGCGGTTGCGCGGTTTGGATTAGCAAAAGATCGCAGCCTTCGGCGGCTCCTGCATTGAAATGCGATCCCCCTGTAGGCGCTGCCGAAGGCTGCGATCTTTTGCTCTCATTCCAACATCTTGCCCAACAACCAACTCCCCGCTGGCCCCGGCGGATGCAGCCGCGACCACAGTGCATCAACGAATAACGGTTTCGGCCAGCCACGCACCTTCAACTCCACCAGCTCTCCCGCACCAAATCGTCCCACCAGCCAGCGCGGCAATGGCGCCCAGCCGAACCCGCCCTGGGCCATTTCCAGCAGCATCAGGTAGCTGGGCGCTGACCACACGCGCCCTTTGGCCCGGCTTTCATACGGATTGACGATGGTCGCCAGGCGCAGTTCGCGGTGCTGCAGCAGCAGGTCCTGATCGATAGGGCTGAGCTGCGCCAGCGGATGTTTGCGCGAGACAAACAAGGCAATTTCCGTTTGCTCCTCGACCGTCGAACTGACCAGGTCCGGTGGGTAGCTGTCTTGCTTCTCGGCAAACGCCACATGCGCCCGACCGCGCTGGACCAGTGCCACCAGGTCATCGCACTCGGCAATCAGGCACTCCAGCTCCAGATCCGGGTAACGCTGCTCAAATGCCCCCAACGCCGCCTCGAACCGGTCGGACTGGTAGGTATCGGAGATCGCCACGGTGAGCTTTGCCTCGACACCTTGTGACAGCTGGCTGGCGGTCATTTCCAGGCGACTGGTGGCCGCGAGGATCTCTTCGGCCCGTTGCAGCATCACATGCCCGGCCGGTGTCAGGCCGGGTTTGCGGCTGCTGCGATCGAACAGTGTCAGGTTGAGGTCGATTTCCAGGCTGGCCACGGCAGCGCTGATGGTCGACTGGCTGCGCCCGAGCTTGCGCGCCGCTGCGGAAAACGAGCCTTGAGTGGCTGCCTGGACAAACGCCAGCAACACTTCGTGGGAGGGCATTGAACTATCGCCTTGATCGATGGTTATTGGTTATGAAGTATCGGGTTGATGGCGGATCATGGCAACCACAGTCACTCAAGGAGTCAGGTCATGAGCGCCGACAAATCCATCACAGAACGTGTATTCCAGGCGGTAGGTTTTGAACTGCTGGCCATTGTCATCTGTACCCCGTTGCTGGCGTGGGTCATGGATAAACCGATGCTCGACATGGGCGTCGTCACGATGGCCATCGCGGCCCTGGCGCTGGCCTGGAACGTGCTGTTCAACGGCATGTTTGACCGTTTACTGACACGACTTGCCATCGTCCGTACAGCCTGGGTTCGGGTGGTGCATGCGCTGCTGTTCGAAGGCGGGTTGGTGGCGCTGGGCGTGCCGTTGATTGCCTGGTGGCTGGATATCAGCCTGTGGCAGGCTTTTGTCCTGGACATCGGCGTGCTGCTGTTCTTCCTGCCGTACACCTACGTTTATCACTGGGTGTATGACGTGATTCGCGAGCGTGTGCTGCAGCGTCGGGCCTGCCAGGCCTGACACACAACCGTTTAGGCGGCGCCGAAGGCTCGGGCCGCGTTCGGACGATCTTTTGATCTTAATAATCCTGCCGCTTGCGAAAAGCCCAGCGCCCGGCAATCACGGTGAAGGTGGCCACCAGCGCCACCAGAATCCAGAACCCCTGCGGATCTCCCGCCAGCGGCACCCCACCCACGTTCATGCCAAAAAAACCGGCAATGATGTTGATCGGCAGTGCCAGTACCGTCACCACGGTAAGGGTGAACAACGTGCGGTTGCTTTGCTCGTTGAGATTGGCGGCGATTTCTTCCTGCAACAATTTGATGCGCTCACCCAGCGCCGTCAGGTCGTTAATGATCAACGCGAACTCCTCGGTGGACTTGCGCAACTCCTTCACGTCTTCCTTCTGCAACCACTGCGGCGGCCGATTGAGCAAGCGCAGCAATGAACCCGGCTCCAGTGCCAGCAAGCGCTGCAAGCGCACCAGCACCCGACGGTTGGCGCCCAGTTCGGCGCGGTTGGTCGACAGTCGCGAGGACAGTAGCTCGTCTTCAATCTGATCAACGCTGAGGCTGGTGCGCCGCACAATCTGGGTCAGCACTTCGCCCTGATCGCGCAGCAAATGAACCAGCAACTCCAGAGGCGAACGAAAGCGTTCACCGGCTTTGACCGACGAGCGCAGCTTGTCCACCGAGTGCAAGGGTTGCAGGCGCGCGCTGATGATCAGCCGGCTGCGGGCGCAGACCCACAACGTCGACACATCGGAGGACACCATGCTGCTGAGGTTGAATACCACATCGTTGACCACCGCCAGCAGCGCTGAATCCACATGCTCGATGCGCGTTGATCGCGAGCCTTCGTGAAGGGCTTCGAAAAACTCATCGGGCAATTCCAGATGGCTTTTCATCCAGCGCTCGCAGGCGGCGTGTGCCAGGTTCAGGTGCAGCCAGAGGAATTCCTCGCTGTCCTGGGGCTGCTGCAGGCACTGCAGTGCCCGGGCCGAATCGATCTCTCGGCCAGGCTCGCCGGGCCGAAAACTGAAACCGTACAGCAGACCAAACAGGTCCTGGTCGCGATGGCTGTGATCGATGCTGTGGTTCATGAGGTCTCGCTGCGGGAGGCAAATATTGCAAAGTTTTACAGGGACACTTGAGCCGCAGCATGGCGCTGAATTCTTACCGTTTTATGACGTTTTGATGATGGATGAGTCTTGTGCGCCATTGGGTCTAAATCGCTAAAGAAAGGCTTTGACGCGCCGATGACGGGTAGCTGGTTCGATTGCGATGAAGGTCGTGGACCTGCGTCGCCGACAGGGATGTCCGGACATCTCGCACGCCTGCCTGGCGTGTCTTATCCCTGCCATGAGATACCACTCGATGTTTTTGCAAAAATCCCTGAGAGCACAAAT
The DNA here is from genome assembly GCF_022496665.1 of Pseudomonas sp. TMW22090. NCBI lineage: Bacteria > Pseudomonadati > Pseudomonadota > Gammaproteobacteria > Pseudomonadales > Pseudomonadaceae > Pseudomonas > Pseudomonas sp. TMW22090. The sequence continues at coordinate 47,661 of NZ_SCFH01000006.1, read as the reverse complement.
CCTCGCTTTGTTGAGCGGCAGCCTGCTGGCGATGTTGCTGATCGCGCTGTCCTGCTTTCACTTCTTGTCTGGCGGCGTTCAGAGCTACGCCAATCTCATCGAAGGACCTTTACACACTTCGCAGTTGATCGACGAAGCCAACCTGCAATTCAAGGTGCAAGTGCAGGAATGGAAAAACGTCCTGCTGCGTGGCAAGCAACCGGCTGAACTGGCCAAGTACTGGAAGCAGTTCGAGGACCGTCAGCGCGACGTGCAGAATATTCTCGGTGAACTGGCCGGGCAGAAGGGCATCGAACCGCAACTGAAGACACGCATCGAACGTCTGCGCGATGAGCATCGCCTGCTGGGCGCCGCTTACCAGAAGGGACGCGATGCCTATGTGGCGGCGGGTGCTGATCCCACGGCGGGGGACGCCGCGGTCAAAGGTGTCGACCGTGCCGCCAGCGAGCAGATGAGCGAACTGGTCAGCGAGTTGCGTAAGCAGGGCACTGAGCAGTCGACAGTGATCAGCGCCAGTGCCGATCGCACCGTGTTGCTGGGTCTCGTGGTGATGCTGGTCTCGGGTTTGTTGATCGGCCTGTTGAGCCTGTGGCTGGTCAACCGCAACCTGGTTGAGCCGATCCGCAAATTGATCGACTACGTGGCGCAACTCAGCCAGGGACGTTTTGCCGAACGAGTGGCCAGCACCCGGCAGGATGAGTTGGGCAAGCTCGCCGTTGCGGCCAATACCCTGCGCGACTTTCTCGCCGATACGTTTAGTCGTCTGCAGCGCAGTGCGTCGGACCTGGACAGCGCCAGCGGCGAGTTGAAGTCGATCGCGAGCCTCATGGCCGGTGGCACCAATGAACAGTTCAACCGCACTGATCAGGTGGCGACGGCGATGAACGAAATGTCCGCTACCGCCCAGGAAGTGGCGCGTCACGCAGCCGACGCAGCACGTGCTGCCGACGACGCCGACCAGTCAGCGCAGGAGGGCGAAAAAGTCATGCAGGGCACTATTGAGACCATCACCTTGATGCGCGGTGAAATTGCCAATACCGCGACGGTCATTCGCCAGCTGGAAACCGACAGCGGGCGCATCGGCAAGGTCCTGGAAGTGATTCGCGGCATCGCCGAGCAGACTAACCTGCTGGCGCTCAACGCCGCGATCGAAGCCGCACGGGCTGGCGAAGCAGGACGCGGTTTTGCCGTGGTGGCCGATGAAGTTCGCAGCCTGGCGCAGCGCACGGCGGCTTCGATTATCGAGATCAACCAGATTATCCAGACGGTGCAAACCGGTGCGGTGGATGCGGCTCATGCAATCGAGAGTGGCCAGTCCCGCAGTGAGGAAAGCGTTGCGCAAGTTACCCAGGCTGGCGCCATGCTTGAGCGCATCACCCTGGCGGTGGAAGCGATCCGCGACATGAACCGCCAGATTGCTACGGCTGCCGAAGAGCAGACCTCAGTGGCCGAGGATATTTCGCGGAACCTGACCGAGATCACCAGCATTGCCAGCACCAATCTGGATAACGTGCAGCGTACCGAAGCGGCCAGCCACAACCTGCACGGTTTGTCCGGGCAGTTGAATGAGGTGACGGCGCGCCTGAGTGCGTAGTTTTTTTGCGGAACAGCAAAAAGCCGCACGATCGTGAAATCGTGCGGCTTTTTAATTGTTCAATCAGTCGTCTTTTTTGTTCTTCAGAACTTCGCCCGTCGCGGCGTTCAAGTCGACATCCCACTCAACGCCCTGGGCGTCACGCAATTCCACTTCGTACTCGTAACCATTGAAGTGGTTGTCCAGGTCGCTATCGGTAATGGTGGCGCCCGGGTGCAGCTTCATGACGACCTGGTTCAGTTCTGCCAACGGCTTGATCTTGCCGTCCTTGACCAGTTGCGGGATCTGATCCACTGGAACGTCAGCCTGGGCCAGGCCAGCGGTAAGGGTGAGGGCAGCAGCAGTGAAGAGAGCAGTCAAAGTTTTCATAGGTTCTTTCCTTGGATGAACTGTTTAAGTGGGATCAGATTAACTGTGGCAACTTAATTCAGGCTTAATTCCCTATTGCGGCTGGAACTGAGTGTCCTCGCTGTGGGAGCACGGCTTGCCCGCGATCGACTCACCTCGGTCCCGACTCAATACCCATTATTCTGCAACAATTGCCCGACGCTCGCCGCCGCGGGACGCTTGTAGAACTTCAGCAGCTCACTGGCACGGTTGGTGAAGATGCCATCAACCCCTGCATCCGTGACTTTCTGATAGTCCACCGCATCGTCGATCGTGTACACGTGCACCAGCAAACCCTGGTCGTGGGTGTACTGGTTCATCCACGGTTGCACCAGATCGGAGTAGCTCTGGTCGCCACCTTTGGTCAACGCCGCAGAAGGACCGGTGCCGATGGCGCCGGCAGATTTAGCGTACTCGACCCATTGCTGGAATTCGGCTTTGCTCTTGGGTTCCTGTTTGGCGTAGTAGGTGGCTTTGTCCTTGTCGCCGGACTCAGCGAAGGTCACCTTGGACTTGGGCTCGATGCTGCCCGGGCCGACCCACAGCAACAAGATCTTCGGCACCTGGGGCATTTCCTTTTCCAGCAGTTCCAGGCTGCTCTTCTCGAACGTCTGCAGCACCACCTTGCCTTTGCCCTGGCCCACGGCCAGTGGGCTCTTTGCCAACTTTGACCCGGCGGGGCTCAGCCAGCCGCGGTCCTGGAGCTTGTCCTTCAAATCACGTTCAAGCCCTGGAAACTGCTTCGGTTCCTTGGTCTCGATGTACAGGCCCGGCTTGTGCAACGGATTGCCCTGGGCGATGTCGATGATTTCGTCGAGGGTCAGGATCTGCAGGCCGACGAATGAGGGGCGCGCGCGGTCTGGGTAGGCCTTGTTGAACCAACTGCCGGCGTCGAGGGTTTTGAGCTCGGCGAGGGTAAAGGCGTTGGCCGGGCTGTCCTTGCGCTCGGGAAACTTGCTGGCCACGTCGGTGGTGCGTTGCAGGTTGTCGTCGTGCAGGGCGAAGAGTACGCCGTCTTTGCTGCGCTGCAGGTCCAGCTCGAGATAATCGGCGCCCAGGTCGCGAGCCAGCTTGTAGGCGGCAGCGGTGGATTCCGGTGCATCGAATGACGCGCCGCGGTGCGCAATCACCGCCGGGTGCGGTATGCCCAGGCGGGTTGCCAGCGCCGTAGGGCTTGGCTCGCTGGCGGCCTGTGCCTGGCCGAGACCGAGCAGCACGCTCAGCAGCAGAGCGCTTTGGGTGAAGGTGACAGCCATGGTCGAGGTCCTTTCGCAGTTTTCAAAGACGTCCCTTTTAACAACTGAGCGCCGACAGCGCTATCGCCAGACCGACATAAACCTGTTTAAAGCAGTTTTTTTCAGCGCATTTGTACGCTTCTTTGCAGTACTCTTGGCCACGGCAGTTTCCCCGGCAGAGGGAAACCCGTGAACCCGCCTTGCGTGTAAACCATCGATCACTTGTTGTGAGGTTTATATGCGCATCACTTCCCAGCTCATCTGCCAGGCCGCCGACCAGCTCAAGGGTTTCGTTGGCCTCAACCGCAAAACCGGCCAATACATCGTACGTTTCAGCGAGGATTCCTTCGGCATGGACGTGGCGGATGACGGCATTATTCCTGTGAGTGAGTTCGTCTGGTCGCCTGGGCCGGGGCAGGGCATGACGCTCAACCGGGAGTCGATTCAGTTGCTGCTGGATCAGAACATCGATGACCGGATCAACGTGACCGAACCGTTGCGGGTGTACATGAACCGCAGGGAAGTGCCGCAGATTCTGGCGCAGCGCAGTCTTGTGCAGGGGTGAGGCGTACCGACGAAGTGGCCCGACCAGCCGCCAGATCAATTGTTAGTTGGCGGGTGCTCGAGCACAAGGTGCTGGTGCATTTGCGAAGTGAGGTTCTCGATGCGCTCGGTCAGCGCTTTTGTCATCTCGGTCAGGCGAGTGTTCTGTTCCAGCAATTCCAATAACTGCGCGGAGTTGTGCGCGGCCTGTGCCTGGCGCTCGGTGTTGGCCACCGCCAGTGCTTCGCGGTGCTGGGCGTCGGCATCCGACTGGGCTTTGTCCCGTGCTGCCTGGCGAGTCTGGGCCAATAGAATCAAGGGCGCGGCGTAGGCTGACTGCAGGCTGAACGCGAGGTTGAGCAGGATGAACGGATACAGATCGAAGTGCGCCACGCCAAATACATTGAGGCACACCCACAGCACTACGATCAGCGTCTGTGCGCCGAGAAAGGTCGGGGTACCGAAGAACCGCGCGAATGCCTCGGCGCGCAGGGCGAACTTGTCGGTGCCAAAGGTCGGGGCGAGGTGAGCATGACGGCGGTGGAACCGCAGGTGATCGACAGGGGCTGCGGGTTTGGAATCAGTCGTCGTGGTCATGGTGCTCTCTGCGGGTCGTTAGGACAGAGCCACACTATAGCGCTGGCGCCGGTTTCATTCTGAAACACATCGCGAAGTTTCATGCCGCGTCAGCGCAACGTTGACCAGCGGTCAGACCTTGTCATTTATGCCAGCTGATAACAGGCCAGGAACATATCCAGGGCCGAATCCACCACCTGGTCCTGCATCGCGGCCTCAATGCTCGGCAAACCCAGGGAGATCTGTGGCCAGAACGCGAATGACTTGAGCATGCCTTGTATCTGATGCGCGGCGAAGGCCGGGTCGACCGGCTTCAGGCGACCATCCGCCTGTGCTGCACGAATCCACACCGTCAGGCCTCCCTCGCGCTCGTTCATGCGCGCAACCATGTCCTGCCCGCGCTCGGGGGAATGGATGGTGGCAGCAATGGCGACGCGCGCCAGGTTGAGAAAATTCTCATCCCCCAGCGTGTGCATCTTTGCCATCAGCAACTGGCGCATCTGGCCGCGCAGGGGCTGGTCGGGCTGGTACGCCACGTCCTGTTCGGCGGTGACCCGGGCCCACAATTGATTGAGGATCTCGGCAAACAATTCCTCTTTGCTCGGGAAGTGGTTGTACACCGTGCGCTTTGACACGTCTGCCGTCGCGGCAATCTTGTCCATGCTGGTGATGTCGAAACCGTTGGCGCGGAATTCGGCAATGGCAGCCTGGATGATGGCTTCGCGTTTTCGATCGGTCAGGCGCTTTGGAGCTGTCATAAGTACGCTTCGGCAGGAAGAGAGAAGAATTACACTCAGCAGTTTACTTGTGATCGGCTTTGATGCAACCTTGAAACTACACCGTGCAGTGTAATGTTGTGTTAATCCTGCGCTGGTAAAAATAGATTTCTGGCTGATGCGTGCATGCTTGGCCATTCATCCCGGTTCACCGAGCCAACACGCAATCGTTTGCGCTCGTTCTGGAGTTTTTTATGGCCATCTCTGATTCAGACACGGTTCGCGAACCTGAATCTTCCCGTCAGGTCGAAGGGCTCTTTCGCAACCATGCCCCCGTCCAGCGCGAAGGCCTGCGCAAGATGCTGCGCATCATGTGGAACATGATCTTCCACAAACCGCGCAACACCCGCCCAGCCGCCGCGGTGCCGGTGCAGCCGCTGACCCGCGAGGCGCTGATCGCCGCACCCAATCACAGCGTCTACCGCCTTGGCCACTCGACTGTATTGCTGAAAATGCGCGACAAATTCTGGATTACTGATCCGGTGTTCGCCGAACGCGCATCGCCCGTGCAATGGGCCGGGCCCAAGCGCTTTCATCAACCGCCGATCAGCCTCGAAGCACTGCCGCCGATCGAAGCGGTGATCCTCTCCCATGATCATTACGATCACCTGGACTATCAGGCCGTGCTCCAGCTCGCAAGCAAGGCCAACTATTTCCTCGCGCCGCTGGGTGTCGGTGACACGCTGATCAAGTGGGGAATCGATGCCAGCAAGGTGCGACAACTGGACTGGTGGCAAGGTACCGAGGTCGACGGCATCCAGTTCATCGCCACGCCGTCGCAACATTTTTCCGGGCGTGGTCTGTTCGATGGCAACAGTACGCTATGGGCTTCGTGGGTGATGATCGACGCCGATACGCGGATCTTCTTCAGCGGCGACAGCGGGTACTTCGATGGCTTCAAGCGCATCGGTGAGCAGCACGGCCCGTTCGACCTGACGCTGATGGAAACCGGCGCCTACAACGTCGAGTGGCCGCATGTGCACATGCAGCCTGAGCAAACCCTGCAGGCGCACATCGACCTCAAAGGGCGCTGGCTGCTGCCTATCCACAACGGTACTTTCGACTTGTCGATGCATGCCTGGTACGAACCGTTCGACCGCATCATGGCACTGGCCTGGGAGCGCAGTGTGTCGATAACGACCCCGCAGATGGGGGAGGCGTTTAACCTGAAGCAACCTTGTCGCGGGGAAGCCTGGTGGTACGAAGTCGAGCAGCCGGTTTACCAGAACCAACAAAGCCCGGGGTAAAAGCTACGGCTTGGAGTGAGTATTCGTACGTGATCTGAGGAACGGTGATGATGCAGTTCTGAACAGTCTCGGCAGGCTGGCGAGTCAGTGAGTTCTGTCACTGGCCATCCGTCATCGCACGGTTGGTGAATGTGTAGTCTTCAGGCGAATACCACTTCAATTCGGCCCTCTTTCCTTGAACGGGGGGCTGACTTGATAACGATCTGCACATCACGCCCGAGTAATAACAGGCAGTCCATCATCTTGGACTCGCTGATGCCACGAAACTTTCCTCGCAGCATTTGCGAAAGCTTAGGCTGTGTCAGCCCTAGAATTTCGGCCGCTTGAACTTGGGTCAAATGCCGGGCCTTGATGATCTCGCCAATCTTCGCCGCCAACTGGGATTTGACCTGCATTTCACTGGCTTCGGGTGTCCCGAGGTCTTCGTAAACGTTGCCGCTGCTTTTTTCAATTTCAATCATTCTTCGATCCTTTTGCGTGAGCCTGCGCTGCCTGGAGTCTCGTTCTGATTAATTCGACGTCGCTCTGCGCCGTTTTAATTCCCGAAGATGACTTTTTTTAAAGCAGTGCAGAACGTAGATGGCATTGCCAAATCTCACCGTGTAGACCGCACGAGCCCACAGGAGCGACTTCCTTGTGCTCATATAAAAATATACCTATATTGGTATATTCGTCAATCCATGATCGCTCACTCAACCATCGCATAATCCGCCCGACCCACAGGATTGGGCGTCGACCCGCGCACATTCATACCCCGACCCGGCGCAAAACCCGGGAAGAACGCCAACCCTTGCGACTCAAACCGATAGGCCAACGCCAGCCGCGTGACATCCAGCACCGGCTGCTGATTCTCGAATCGTTGAATGGCCTCCACCGACACCCCGGACTCTCGGGACAACTCTTCGATACTCCAATCCAGCATGGCCCGGGCCTGGGCGCAGTGGGCGGGGGTGAATTGGAAAAGGGCGATGCGTTCCAGGGTGATTTTGATCGCTTGAGAGGCCATGATGTTCTCCGGGCTCGAGAGTGCTGTTTTTGATCTACTGTGTTTTTGTACAGTGGTTTTGCGCCCGGATCAAACTCATTTTTCGTTTTTTACACTTTCGTCCCCTTCAGCCAGACGGACGGCGCCTGCCCCAGCACCCGTCGAAACATCGTGGAGAACGCCGCCGGGCTGTCATACCCGAAATCCAGGGCGATCCGCGTTACCGGTGAGCCTTGCGCCAATCGCGCCAGCGCCAGTACGACGCAGTCGCGCTGGCGCCATTGGCTGAAGCTCAAGCCTGTCTGCAGGCGAAACAGACGATTGAACGAACGCAGGCTGACGTGCAATGCATCAGCCCACTGCTGCGGCGGTTGATGAGCGTCGGCGTTCTGCAGAAACCCCTGGCACAGCGCGAGCAACCTGGGCTCGACCGGCAGCGGAATGTGCAACGGCAGGTGCGCGCAGCGGCGCAGTTCATGCAGCAACAACTCGATCAACACGCCATCGCGCCCGCGCTCGTCATACTCCAGGGGCATTTCCACCGCCTCCAGTAGCAAATTGCGCATCAAGGGCGAAACACCCAGCACCTGGCACCGGGGACCTAAATCGACGGCGGCGGGCTCGACGTAGAGGCTGCGCGTGCTCACCCCTAACATCAGCACCTCATGGGCCACACCCGCCGGAATCCACACCGCTCTTTGGGGTGGCACCACCCAGTTGCCCTCGCGCGTGCTGACCTGCATCACCCCGGTAGCGCCATACAACAGCTGTGCCCGACGGTGTATATGACGAGGTAGCAGATAGCCGTAGGAATAATCCGTACCCGTCGCCACCACCGCTCGCGGCGTGTCGTCCAGTACTTCAATCGAAACATTGCGCATCGAACAACGTCCATTTTTGGCGTAAACGCAAACATTATTGGCTGACTTGCTGAAGCAGGCCAAGGCGCTTCGCTCTATCGTCGACCGCTCCCACTGACGGACGACACACAATGTTCTACCTCTTGCTGGCATTTTTCGGCTGCATGACCGGCGTCACCGCCGTACTGTTCGGCTTCGGCGGCGGCTTCGTGGTGGTGCCACTGCTGTACAGCATGCTCATGGCCAGCCACGGCGCCGACTCCCCCATCGGCCAAGCGGCCATGCACATTGCCGTTGCCACTTCTACCTGCGTAATGATCGTAAACGCCCTGGTCGCCACCGCAAAACACTGGCGCGCCGGCAACCTGATTGGCCATTACCTGTGGCCATTGGCTGGATTTATTGGGCTGGGCGCGATAGTCGGCGCTGTCGCCGCCATGTGGGTCAGCGGCGCAGTTGTTCGATATGCCTTCATCGCCTACCTGGTCGTGACAATCGTCGACTGCCTGTTCAGACGCGGATTTCTTTCCCATGCCGAGAACCGAATGCCACGACGGTTGGAGAGGGCAGAAGTGTCCGCAGGCGGCGTAGGCATCGGCGCCATTGCGACCTTTCTCGGCGTAGGCGGCAGCGTCATGACTGTGCCCCTGCTGCGGCGCTGCGGGCTAAGCATGAGCCAGGCGACCTCCATGGCGAACCCGCTGAGCTTGCCCGTGGCCCTTGCCGGGACAGTCACTTATATGGCGATGGCTAAGCTCGATTTGGGACCTGGATTTATGGGTTATGTGGATGTGCTGGCGTTTGCGGTTTTGACGCTGGGGTCGTTGTTGGGGATTCGATTGGCCGCGCCCTGGATCGGGAGAATTGCCGATCGAGTTCATGCGCGTGTTTACATTGGCCTGCTGGTTTTGGTGATGCTGGGGATGTGTGTCGGGTAGGTTGAGTTACTTCTCAGCCAGCCCCGGCGCTTCCCGAACAATGAAGTGGTCCAGGTTCTCTATGTTCGCAGTGAATACCCCGAACGTCTGCTCGGGGTTTTTCTTGCTCGGCACCTGCTTCAATTCCGGCGTGACCCCGTAGAAGAAACAAAACAGTTCTTTATCGCTGTCGATGGCGTGCTTGATCTCTTGCAGAAACGCTTTGCGCTTGCGGTAGTTCTCGATCAGCTTCTTGCTCAGGTAAACGTTGACCGAATAGGGCTTCTTCTTCGCCTCGTCCGCTTGCTTGAACCAGACCTTCTGTTCGAAATCGATGCGAAAGCTTTGGGTGTAGTCCTTGATCTCCTTGATCTTGCCCCAGTAGATCAAGCCCTGATTGTCCTGCAGGTATTCGACCTTCTTGAAGAACGAGGCATAAGGTGCGGTGTGCTCGCCAATCTTCAGCGGTGTGCGCTTGAGCAGTTCCTTGTCACCGAAGTTAGAGACAAAACACTCCACCGGGTGCGCGAAGACCGTGGTCTTGTCCGGCGCCGAATCGTAGGTCGGGTGTTCGCCATGGTCAGCGGCCGAAGGTGCTTTCGCAGTGTTGCGCACTGCATCCGGAGCCAAGGCCGGGCTCGGCGGTTTACGCACGTACTGCCGCCGAGTGAGTAACAGCTCGGATGGGAAATGTTCCTCCCGACTGTCATCTCCTTCCACCCCGTCTACCCCTGGCGCCGCCGACTTGAGACTGACGTAAGGGCAATCTGCAACATGGCGGGTGCCGGGTGTGTTCTTGAAATGCGGGGTGCGAACGTAGTTCACGTTTTTGGCGTTGAACGTCGTCAACACATTCGCCGCATCAAATGCCGCCCGGCAAGCATCGTTAGGGCACTGGAAGTGTTCCTTGGCGGAATCGAACGCCATCGTCTCGTCGAAATTCAAATCGCGCACGTCATAGATCGACAGCTTGGTGTCGAGGCTGAGGCAGTAGGCGAGGTCGAATTTCATGGTGGGCTCAGGTCCTTGCAGGTGCGAGCTTGCTCGCAATGGTTGCTAACGATAACGCATAAAACCTGACACCTCGCGGCGTTTCGGCTTTCGTCGCAACCCCTGCCCGCCGGTGATCAACCCTGGCGGATGTCCACCAACCGGGGCTTGGCAATTGACAGGTAATCCTGCGTATCGAGCACCATTGATGCATCCAGCCGACCGGCGTTGAAGGCGATTTCGCCGTAGCCCGTGGTCAGGGACGGGTCGACGATCAATTGAATCCGCTCATCGAAGGTAAACGGAGGGATGGCGCCGATCCTGCACCCGGTCAACTGCATGGCCGTTTGCGCGTTGACCAGCTCGGCTTTTTTTCCGCCCAGGGCCGCGCCGACTTTCTTCATATCGAGCCTCTGGTCCCCTGGCAGTATCACCAGGGCGTAGGGTTCGGCCTGACCCTTTAGCGCGCAGAGCATGGCTTTGGCGCCTTGGCCGGGTTCGGTGCCCCGCAGTTCGGCGACCCGCGCCGACTGCCCCTCGGCATCGTGCATCAACACCCGATAGGTGGCGGCGTGGGCATCGAGTAGCGCCACCAGGCGATCAAACATGGGCTGCATGGGCTTTCCTCAGATTTTCAGTAGCAGGTCGTAGGACAGTTTGCTGATCAGCATCACCAGCAACACCAGAAACAGCGCCCGGACAAAGGGCACGCCTTTACGCACCGCCAGCCAGGTGCCGGTCAACGCGCCCAGGATGTTGAAGACCGCCATGGGGAGGGCGATCAGGTACAGCACGTTACCTGTCGGGATGAAGAACATCAGCGCCGCCACGTTGGTCGCGATGTTCACCAGCTTGGCCGACGCCGAGGCGTGCAGGAAGTCGAAGGCGAAGCAGCGAATAAACAGGAAGATCAGGAAGGAACCGGTGCCAGGGCCGAACAGCCCGTCGTAGAAACCGATGGCACCGCCGATGACGACCGCCAGCCACTTCTGCCGGATACCAATGTGTGTGGGGGTGTGCAGGGCGCCGAAGTCCTTTTTACAGAAGGTGTAGATCGCCATCACCACGATCAATACCAACACCATCGGGCGCATCACCGACTGGGGCACGAACGAAACCGTGGCCGCGCCGAAGAAGGCCATGACAAAGGCGGCGCAAGCGGCTGGAATTACCAGCCCCCAGTTGATCACCACCTTGCGCACGAAGGACCTGGCCGCGAACGCGGTGCCGAACGCGGCCGCGACCTTGTTGGTGCCCAGCAGCGCTGCCGGTGGGGCGGCCGGCAGCACGTTGAACAACGCGGGTATCTGGATCAGGCCGCCGCCGCCCACCGCCGCATCAATCAGGCCCGCGGCGAAGGCGAACACACAAAGAATGACAATATCGACCATTAACATCAGGCTCTTGCGATGAAGGGTTGTTGGGGGTTCAGCGCCAGCACCCGGGCCGGGTCGTTGACCCCGAAAACGCGCAGCAGCCAGCGGTCGCGCCCGTCGTAGCGCGGGGTAAAACCTTCCCTGGCATGCAGGGTTTGCTGGTTCTTGAAGATCAGCATGTCCCCCGGTTGCAGCAGGACGGGGCGTACCACATCGGGGTGATTGGCGGCGGCCTCGAACAGCTGCAGGGCCAGGTTCGCGATGGCGCCGGTGGCGGTGACACTGGCCTTGTTGTAACGGCAAAACAGCTCGCCGGTTGCGCTTTTGTACAGCAGGGGCACCTGTTCCAGCACATTGCCCGGCTTGCCGAAAGACACCGGTCGGCAAATAGCGAACTGCGGTTGAGACAAGGCTGTTGCAACCCAGGCGGGCAACATGGCCAGCACCTCGCTAATGGCAACGATGCGGGTCGGCACATCCAGCTCGCAGCGCAGACCGGTCAGGCACAGGTACTCCGGACAGGCCGACAACGCTGAGACCGGTTCGCAGGTCAAGGGCAGGTGCGGGTTGTCGACGTGCATGCACAGGTCCATGCGCGACCCGTAAGAGCTCTTTTCGTCTTCACACTGTGGCTTGGGTGACACGTGGCGGAACACCGTGTCGTCGTTTTCACCCTCGTAGGCCACCGGATGGGTGTGCAGGGTTTGCAGCACCGCCAGGATCGCGCCGGCCACGACCGGCAGTTGCTCGATACCCGGCGCCCTGTCGTAGGGGGTGGCGGGCAGGTGTGAGTCCAAGGGCAGCCCCCTGATGATCATTGCCTCCTCGGGGGCCTTGGGGAAGTTGCGCAAGCGATCGATTTTTTCACTGCAAAGGGCGCTCTCAAGCAACTGCCCCAAGGCCGGCATGTGACGGATACCCGAGAGGCTGTCGGTCACGGACAGGGAAGCCAGGCCGGCGCGAAGCGCTTGCTGCTCCTGGAACGAGATATGAACCTGCGGTATCGCCTGACGGGTTGAACTCGCTGAGTGACTGCCCTGCCAGTCACGAATCTGTTCCCCCCCGGAGGCCTTTGATGTCCCGATTATTTTTTCCATCTTGGTCATGTCCATTTGCTCCTGGTTGCCTACATCCTTGTAAGTTGAGCGCGAAGGTTAACGGACCGGTCTTTTTTGTGTTGCAATGCCACGTTGCGATAACTGCAATGAGGTGATCAATGGCTCTGGATCAGCTGTGGGCGCTCGAAGCCTTCGTGACCGTAGCGCGCAAGCGCAGCTTCATCGCGGCAGCACGCGCGCTGGGGCGCTCCCCCAGTGCGGTGACCCGCGCCGTTCAAGGCCTGGAGGAAAGTGCCGGGGCCAAGTTGTTTAATCGCTCCTCCAGCGCCGTAAGCCTGACCGAGGCGGGTGAACGCTTGGTGCCCCATGCCTGCAAAATGCTGGATGTGCAACGTGAGGCGGATGAAGACCTGGCTGGTCTCAGCGGCATGGCGAGCGGCTGGGTGCGTTTTTCCGCCCCGGAGTTCCTCGGCCACGGTGTTTTGCCGCAATTGATCGCCCAGTACGCCGAGCGTTACCCGGACGTGAACGTCGACGTGATCTTTACCGATGAGACCCTCGACCCGGCCAAGAGCAAGCTGGACTTCTCGATACGCGGCGCGTTCGCGCAATCCAGTGACCTGATCGGCTATCCACTCTGGCGTTACTCGCGTCATCTGTACGCCAGCCCCGGCTACCTGCAGCGGCGCGGCACGCCTGAAACCATTGACGCGCTGGAAGCCCACGCGCTGATCCTGCACACGGCGCCGCGCATCCTCAAGGAATGGAATTTTCGCAGTGAGCAGCAGGCCATCAGCCTTCGGGTACATCCACGGTTTCGTTTCAGCTCGGGCGTGGCGGTATTCCAGTCTGCCCTGGCGGGCATCGGCATCGCCCGCCTGGCGGACTGGCTGGCGGAGCCCGAAGTGCAAGCGGGGCGCCTGCGCCGGGTCTGCCCCGAGTACCGGCTCACCTCCAGCAACGGTGACAACCCGCAGATGCACGCGGTATACCCGGCCGGGAACTTGCCACTGCGGGTGAAGGCGCTACTGGAGGTCATTCGAGCCTTTGGTGACAGTGTTGAGCGCAAGCACGAGCCTTAAACCGCGAACCTTTTGATTGAGCACAATCGGCCCTCGAGGCCCGGGAAACGTATCGGGTGTCATCGTGCTTACAGAGCTGCACGATGTTCTTTGGTTGGCACGCACTACCGGCGGATTCCCTGCAACAGATTGCGGTTGTCGTTCGCAGCGGAAACAATGCAACGGCCAATTCGGCAACGCGTCTCAGGGAGGGTTTATTGCAATGATCAGAACCCTCGCATCGCTCGTCACCCAAGGGGTCGCAAAACGTCCTCCGGCCTTAGGTAGACCTTGTGTGGAGAGGCAGTTTCATCCGTCACGACAAAATCGCTTACGATCATCCAGAACGGAATGAACACACTGACCTAAAGGACGCGCCCCTCATGCGAATACCCCTTCCTCAAATCAACCAGCGCCTGAACAACCGCCGCTTCACCGTAGCCGGCAACACCCACGGACTCTCCGGCACTGGCACGGTGTTCCATTACCTGGTTGAGGGCGATGGCATTTCAAGCACCTACCAAGGCGGCCGAATTCGCATGGGCCACCAGGTTGGCCGCGTGACCGGCGCCGATACTATCGAGTTGCTTTATCACTGCATCACCACCGAAGGCGAAATCCTGGCTGGCTGGTCCCGTGGCACGGTAGGCGTTGATGAGGCGGGGCGGACTACGCTGGTGTTTGTTTGGGGGTGGTTGTCGGGGGCGAGTGGCGGTGGGGAGTCGAGTTATGTTGAGGTTTTGGAGTAGCGGGGTGACCGAGCAATCACTACCGGCTCCAAAGAGGCCAAGTAGTTGCGAGCGTTGCTGCTCGATATGGTTGGAGCGTACGGGTGATGTACGGATGCTCCTTGACATGGTGAGCGTTGTACGGCTATGGTCCGTACCGTAAGGCTAGATATGTCCCGCCTACTGAACCTAAAACTGAACCACTAAGGGACTTACCATGAAGCTTAAAACGGTAAAGGTGCGCAAGCGCCTCTAGGATAACCATTTAAAAGGGAAAACCACTGACTACACAAAAGGCATTCTCATGACTGAATTACTAGAACTACTTAAAGCGCCAAAAACTGCAAGGCTTGAAATCAAGACCACGGATATCGCGAAAGAAACTATCCGAAAAGCAGCACTGCTATCTGGCTTAGACATGACGTCTTTCATAATGTCTTCCGCTTTTGAACGTGCTGAAGCTGTACTTGAAAACCACAGAAGGATTGAGGTTTCGGAAAAAACCTTCGCCCGACTACAAGAAGTACTCAATGAGGACAAAAGCGCGAAGCCTACCAAGGCTTTGATAAATTTGATGAGAGGGACTCATGGAAACTACAGAGACCGTAACGTGTGAAATCGACTGCAATTTGCTAGCAACGTTTGAGAAGTACAACTTCCCTAAAGACTTCGACTGCGGGCTACCGCTAATCAATGAATATTTCAATGGTCGGCTGCGTCGGGCCTTGAAAAGCGAAAACGTTAAAGGCATCGGCGCAATTGTCGGCCACGATCTCTTGGGGTTTTGCACCCTAACCGTCAGTGAAATCACGCGGGAAAAGGCGAAGCCTGGGCTTTCCAAGGCGACGAATCTAACGAAACAGATTCCCGTCGTACGGCTCGTCATGCTTGGCGTGGATAAGAAGCTTCAGAAGTGTGGGGTAGGCCTCGCCCTGATGCGAAACGCTTTGATAGAAACAGCACGACTGCATATGCAGATACCCATTAAAGGCTTGTATTTGGATGCAGCCCCTGGTGCTGTCAAATTCTACAGCCGGCTTGGCTTTAAAGTTCTGGGTGACCCTGATGAACATCAGGGCACACCGATGCTGCTGGGTATCTGCGTAATCATGGAGGCATATAATGATTGCCTGGAGAGCGCAGACGAGCTCTAGCAGAGTCTGCCTATGTCGTTATCAATGAAAATTGGTATGCAGGGTCACATTGATAACGAATGGCCTGCTAAACCTAGCTAACCCATCTGTCAACACCTGTTAGTTCGCGATCATTCCCGCACCAGCCGCTTCAGCCTCGTGTAAAGCTCCAAGGTAAAAGCTTCCCTGTCGTTCGAATGATGACAGCGTCGATGGCAATTCGGGCAAAGGGCAACGGCATTGCTCGTTCGATCCGAACCTTTCTGCGCCAAATGTTTAACGTGATGGACTTCTAGAAACGGCGTACCGTCTTTCTCAAACGGTGCAGGCTTACCGCAGCCCTCACAGATACCTTTAGCTTCCTGCCGAACCCAAGCCCTGACCTCGGGGTCACGAATGTAAGCAGCTCTGCTGGACACAGCTTGCTTGGGTTTCAAGATCCCTTTTGGTGCCTTCTCGAACGTCTTCTGCTCTAGCGCTATGGCACGACGCTCAAGAGTGTCTTCGTCGGCAGATGGTTCAAAGACGTCAGTGACAAGTGCTTCTCGAATGCCCTGTTCGACATTGGCGCCTACATTCGTCGCAGGTTTGTATCCCACTATCCAATCGCGTCCCATTCGTTGTAAGACAGTGGAGATGTTGCGCATCCGGAACTCGACGGAACCTTCGGTGCGATCTGCCAATGCACCCTGACGAAGCAAGCGATTCTCTAGCGCTTTATTGAATTTTTGCCCTTTCTGCTCAAGTGTAAGCATCGTCAGATAGGCACCGACGGATGCCTTTATCTCGGCCTCGCTCCAATCTTCGTTCTTCTTTCCAATGTCCATACAATCGCCGAGGGTTGAAAACCCTCGGAAGATACTGAGTGGCCATCATGACTGTCTAGGAAAATTCCTACAGAGATGAGTGTGTATTCCTACGTTAGGTCCTACACGAGCTTCCCACGCATTCCAAGCTATACATCTGAACCCTTCGTCGGTTGAACTACCTCTAATATTTTCCGCCACCAAGGCTTGACCACCGGCCACCGCCTTCCCGTGCGATCAAGCAATAGACAAGGCATGTCGCGCAATCGAATCCAGTTTTCGTCCTGCCAATGCAGGAGACTGAGCGACATTCCAGGCCCTTTCATCAAGCTCATTGTTGGACGGTCTAGGTTTTTCGCCCCCCCTGCATCACGTAACGCCGGCACTACCTGATGAGTTAACCATTCACGCAATAACCGATTCTCCGGCGCGTAGTGATAAACCAACAACGCATACGCGCCGGACTCACTGATCATCAGCCGTTCCTCCGGCTGGCCGTAGTATTCGATCAGCAACCTTTGCCTCTGATCTTCATCCAGTTTGCTCACGATCCGATCACTCAAATGGAAGCCCATTAAACGACCCAAATCGCGAGCGCAGAACCACGGCTGGTTTTCCAGGAGGAGGGTGTGGAGGGAGAGGCTGCGGCGAGAGAAGACAGTTACACAGAAGGGATCAGTCATTATCTGAGCCCCCATTGCGAGATGGGAAGAAGGTGTATTCCGGCATATCCATAACCTCTACGTGAATTCAGGCGTGCCAGACCCAACGTAGAGTGGAAGGAAATCCCAACGAGCAAAGCCATTGCACATCTGCACCACAATCACCAAAGGTGAATTGCGTATCTGACGTATTGGCTGTGCTTCTATGTTGGGCGTTTCTTAGGCACCTGGGCAAAGCATAAGGATGTTTTCAATAGGTATCAATGCGGAAGAGGCTGAGAGATTTGTAGGAGGTTTCCGTTGCTGCGTAAGATTCCGCACAAATAAAAAAGCCCCGATCAAGTCGGGGCTTTTTTCATTCGATTTAACGATTAAATAACCATCGTTCAATCGGGACTAGCCAAGAAATCAATCCCAGCTCAACGCCCCACCAGTCTGATACTCAATAACCCGAGTCTCAAAGAAATTCTTCTCTTTCTTCAAGTCCATGATCTCGCTCATCCAAGGGAACGGGTTAGTCGTCCCTGGGTACTCTTCCTTCAAACCGATCTGCGACAGGCGACGGTTTGCGATGAACTTGAGGTAGTCCTCCATCATCGCCGCGTTCATGCCCAGCACGCCGCGAGGCATGGTGTCACGGGCGTATTCGATTTCCAGCTGAGTGCCCTGCAGAATCATCTGCGAAGCCTCTTCCTTCATCTCGGCATCCCACAAGTGCGGGTTTTCGATTTTGATCTGGTTGATCACGTCGATGCCGAAGTTCAGGTGCATGGATTCGTCGCGCAGGATGTACTGGAACTGCTCGGCGACGCCGGTCATCTTGTTGCGACGGCCCATGGAGAGGATCTGGGTGAAGCCGCAGTAGAAGAAGATGCCTTCCAGAACGCAGTAGTAGGCTATCAGGTTGCGCAGCAGCTCTTTGTCGGTTTCGACGGTGCCGGTTTCGAACTTTGGATCGGAGATCGAACGGGTGTATTTGAGGCCCCAGGTGGCTTTTTTCGCGACCGATGGGATCTCGTGGTACATGTTGAAGATCTCGCCTTCATCCATGGCCAGCGATTCGATGCAGTACTGGTAGGCGTGGGTGTGGATCGCCTCTTCGAACGCCTGGCGCAGGATGTACTGGCGGCATTCCGGGTTGGTGATCAGGCGGTACACGGCCAGCACCAGGTTGTTGGCAACCAGGGAGTCGGCGGTGGAGAAGAAGCCGAGGTTGCGCATCACGATGCGGCGCTCGTCGTCGGTCAGGCCTTCCGGGTCTTTCCAGAGGGCGATGTCGGCGGTCATGTTGACTTCTTGCGGCATCCAGTGGTTTGCGCAACCGTCCAGGTACTTCTGCCAGGCCCAGTCGTACTTGAAAGGTACGAGCTGGTTGAGGTCGGCGCGGCAGTTGATCATGCGCTTTTCGTCAACGGCGACGCGGGCGGAGGCGCCTTCGAGTTCGGCGAGGCCTTCGGCGACGTCGAGGTTGTCCAGGGCTGCCTTGGCGCGAGCGATGGCGGCGGAGTCGGACGCGGTTACAGCGCGAGCTTCTTGAGCAGCAACACCACCGGCGGTGTCGAGGCGGTCCATGTTGGCTTCAGTCGCGTGGCCGGCGTTGGCGCCTTTAACCACGGTCTCGCCGCTGTCTTCTTTGTCGAATTCGTCCCAGCTCAGCATGACGTGTCGTCTCCTGCGTGAGGGCCAGATGCCCGTGTGAAAACTGAAAGGTTGGTTTTTCACACGACCGTTCTGGCCGCGTTGGATAGCGTTTTTTGCAGCGGTACACGCAGGCAAATAAACATAATTTTGTACGGGGTTCCGAGAGCCTCTGACGGGCGCAAAAATCGATGACGACTTCGGCGTGGGCTTCAGACTGGCTGTCATCCCTGTAAGGGGATATTGCAGGCCCGTTTAAGCCGGCATTATAGGGAAATTTTTGCGGCCGTGGTGGGGCGAATCCGCACATGCGGCGGTGAAGAAGAGGGGATTTTCGGTCGGAGCGAGGGTTTACAGGGCTTTGGCTGGATATCGCGGGTGAAGATTTTTTTTGATTAATTTTTCCGGGCCGTTTGTTTTGTACAAAAAACAGCCAAAAAAGCGCTTTTTTACTACATGTTGTGTTTTGAGCGGGTTTTCGATGGCCCCAGACACAACTAAGCCCGACCGAAGTCGGGCTGTAAAGTCACGCGATATGATCAGCTGAAGCGCGCTGCGCCGACGTGATCGGAACCGTCTGCGGCGACTTTGGCGGCGCCGGTGTGATCAAAACCATCGGAAGCCAGTTTGCCAGCGCCTACGTGATCGGCACCATCAGCGGCGAAGGACGCAGAGCCGGTGTGGTCGTAGCCGTCGGAGGCGACTGCGGCTTCGGTGGTGAAAGCTGCCGAGCCGGTGCGATCGTAACCATCGGCGGCGAAGGTGTTGGCGGCCAGTACGGAGAGGGTCAGGGCAAGGATCAGTTGGGTTTTCATGGTGGTTGCTCCAGGTTCGTTGGCGTTTTGTGCCTTGGGTGTGGAATGGATACTACGCCAGATAAGTTGATTAAAAAGCGCAAATAAGTGCTTAAAAATATCTGATAAATCGATATATAAGGCTCGGCGCTGCATCTGTCTGATTGAGACGGGTCGAGCCGTTTATAAAGAGTAGGGCGGGTGTTTAGCCGTTGGAGCAGCCGTTACCCATGATGCTGTAGCGCAGGATGTGTCGTTGGCCGTGGGAATCGTCGTATTCCATTTTCATCGGCACCACTTCACAGACGTTGGGGATTTCGCTCATGGACACCACTTTGGCGATATCCAGGTGGGTGGAGTAAGTGTATTCCTCAATGGCCGGTTGTTGCTGTGCGACATCAGTCGGGGCCTCGTCTGCCATGGCGGTTGCGCACAGGCTGGAGAGGGCCAGAACTAATAAAGCTTTCATCTCAGTTTTACCTTTTAGAGGTCGAGTGGGGTCACGCAACCTTTATGGGGTTGCGTGTGGAACTTGATTGCCGGGGTTTTGATTAACTGCCTTCGTGGGGGCTGCAACTTGGTTAATCAGGGGTTGCCTTGTTGGCGAGAGGGATTTTAGGCGTGGGGGGTGGATTCATATAGGTGGGGTTTTGATAAACACTTTTGACAGATTTCGTAACAATCGCGGAATAGACTGGTGTATGCGATCCCGGTAGGAGCTGCCGGAGGCTGCGATCTTTTGGTCGTGGCGACCTTTGAAGATCAAAAGATCGCAGCCTTCGGCAGCTCCTACGGGGGGGCGTAGATAGGCGGGGTTGAGGGGCTCAGGGGATTGTCAGGGCAATTTGTAGGGGCTTGTTACTACCATCGTCGAATGGTTCTATAGGGCCGCCCCGGGCTACAACAGGGCCATACAAAAACAACTATTCCACCGAGGTAAGAAAGATGAGTGCGGCTTCCCTGTATCCCGTTCGTCCCGAGGTAGCGGCCAACACGCTGACCGACGAGGCAACCTACAAAGCCATGTACCAGCAGTCGGTCGTCAACCCGGACGGCTTCTGGCGCGAGCAAGCCAAGCGCCTCGACTGGATCAAGCCTTTCACCACGGTGAAGCAGACTTCCTTCGACGATCACCACGTCGACATCAAGTGGTTCGCCGATGGCACCCTGAACGTTTCCTACAACTGCCTGGACCGCCACCTGGCCGAGCGCGGCGATCAGATCGCGATCATCTGGGAAGGCGATGACCCTTCCGAAAGCCGCAACATCACCTACCGTGAACTGCACGAAGAAGTCTGCAAATTCGCCAACGCCTTGCGCGGCCAGGATGTGCATCGCGGCGACGTGGTGACTATCTATATGCCGATGATTCCCGAGGCCGTGGTCGCCATGCTGGCGTGCACCCGCATCGGCGCGATTCACTCGGTGGTGTTCGGTGGTTTTTCGCCGGAAGCCCTGGCGGGTCGGATCATCGACTGCAAATCCAAGGTGGTGATCACCGCTGACGAAGGTATTCGTGCCGGCAAGAAGATCCCGCTCAAGTCCAACGTCGATGACGCCCTGACCAACCCGGAAACCAGCAGCATTCAGAAGGTCATCGTGTGCAAGCGCACCGGTGGCAACATCAAGTGGAACCAGCATCGCGACATCTGGTACGAAGACCTGATGAAAGTGGCGGGCAGTGTCTGCGCGCCGAAAGAGATGGGCGCTGAAGAAGCGCTGTTCATCCTCTACACCTCCGGTTCCACCGGCAAGCCTAAAGGCGTGCAGCACACCACTGGCGGTTACCTGCTGTATGCGGCCATGACCCACGAGCGCGTGTTCGACTACCGCCCGGGTGAAATCTACTGGTGCACCGCCGACGTCGGCTGGGTCACCGGCCACACTTACATCGTCTATGGCCCGCTGGCCAATGGCGCGACCACGGTGCTGTTCGAAGGCGTGCCGAACTACCCGGACATCACCCGGGTGGCGAAGATCGTCGACAAGCACAAGGTCAACATCCTCTACACCGCACCAACGGCGATCCGCGCAATGATGGCGGCAGGTAACGCAGCAGTCGAAGGCGCTGACGGCAGCAGCCTGCGCCTGCTGGGTTCGGTGGGTGAGCCGATCAACCCGGAAGCCTGGGATTGGTACTACAAGAAGGTCGGCCAGTCGCGCTGCCCGATCGTCGACACCTGGTGGCAGACCGAAACCGGCGGCAACATGATGAGCCCGCTGCCGGGTGCGCATGGCTTGAAGCCTGGTTCGGCGGCTCGTCCGTTCTTCGGCGTGGTGCCGGCACTGGTGGACAACCTGGGCAACATTCTGGAAGGCGCCGTTGAGGGCAACCTGGTGATTCTGGATTCGTGGCCAGGCCAGGCGCGCACGCTGTATGGCGACCATGACCGTTTTGTCGACACCTACTTCAAGACGTTCCGTGGCATGTACTTCACCGGTGACGGTGCCCGTCGTGACGAGGATGGTTATTACTGGATTACCGGTCGCGTGGATGACGTGCTGAACGTTTCCGGCCACCGGATGGGTACTGCCGAGATCGAGAGCGCGATGGTTGCTCACCCGAAAGTCGCCGAGGCGGCCGTGGTGGGGGTGCCGCACGACATCAAGGGCCAGGGCATTTATGTGTATGTGACGTTGATCGGCGGCGAGGAGCCGAGCGAGCAGCTGCGCCTGGAGTTGAAGAACTGGGTGCGCAAGGAGATCGGGCCGATTGCTTCACCGGATGTGATCCAGTGGGCGCCGGGGCTGCCGAAGACGCGTTCGGGCAAGATCATGCGACGGATTCTGCGCAAGATTGCGACCGCTGAGTACGATGGGTTGGGGGATATCTCCACCTTGGCGGATCCGGGTGTGGTGCAGCATCTGATTGATACGCACAAGACGATGAATGTGGCTTAATCGCCTTCTCTGAGTCAGTAAAACCCCATCCGGTGTTGTGCCGGATGGGTTTTTTTTGTCTGGGGTTTTTGTGGGGGCTGTTCGGGCACCATCGCTAGCAGGCTAGCTCCCACAAGGATCTCCAGTGGATTCAAAATCTGAGTCCAGCGCATGTCCCCCTGTGGGAGCTAGCCTGCTAGCGATGGCGATCAGTCAGACGCTAAACGAACATCAGCCAATAATTATCGGCATCCCCTGTCATCCTTTTCCCACTGTTACCCGCTATCGTTCAAGTAACTTAATGTGTAACCGCCCGCTCCGATACGGGGCATAGGGAAACGCAAAGCCCCATCATTGGGCGTCTCCAGCCTGTCTAAAAAATAAGTCCCCACGCTACGCTTGCCGGATTAGAAGGCTTTGCCAATAATAGGCCCGCAATTTGCAGCATAGATCGGTTAACTTTCTTTTGCTCTTGCATGAAATTGCAGGGCTGTCAACGTGCCTAGGCGGCATTCTCGGTGCTTCTGTAATTTGTTGTCGCATTGAAGAAATATCGGCTTCGGGCCTGTCGTTAGAATGCCGATCACTCGCTCGTCGTTGCGTGCGTTGAAAACAACGTGTGTTACGTAGGACGCAGCAATCGCTTTCCGGTTTTACTCACTCGCATGTTGGGCTGTCGCTCACTCTGCCTTTTAGCCCTATACCGATGGAGTACCAAGATGAAGAAACTCGTGCTGCTTGGCGCCCTGGCACTGTCCGTGCTGTCGCTGCCTTCCTTCGCTGACGAAAAGCCGGTGAAGATCGGTATCGAAGCGGCTTACCCTCCGTTCGCCTCCAAGTCGCCGGATGGCAGCATCGTGGGTTTTGACTACGACATCGGCAACGCCCTGTGCGAAGAGATGAAGGTCAAGTGCGTGTGGGTCGAGCAAGAGTTCGACGGCCTGATCCCGGCACTCAAGGTGCGCAAGATCGACGCGATCCTGTCCTCCATGTCGATCACCGAAGACCGCAAGAAGTCCGTGGACTTCACCAACAAGTACTACAACACCCCTGCGCGCCTGGTCATGAAGGCCGGCACTCAGGTCAGCGACGGCCTGACCGAGCTCAAGGGCAAGAACATCGGCGTGCAGCGTGGTTCGATCCACGAGCGTTTCGCCCGTGAAGTGCTGGCCCCGCTGGGTGCCGAGATCAAGCCGTACGGTTCGCAGAACGAAATCTACCTCGACGTGGCCGCTGGCCGTCTCGACGGTACCGTGGCTGACGCTACCCTGCTGGACGACGGTTTCCTGAAAACCGACGCCGGCAAAGGTTTTGCGTTCGTGGGCCCGGCTTTCACCGACGTTAAATACTTCGGTGACGGCGTCGGTATCGCAGTGCGCAAGGGTGACGCGTTGAAAGACAAGATCAACGCCGCGATCACTGCCATCCGCGACAATGGCAAGTACAAGCAAATCCAGGACAAATACTTCGCCTTCGATATCTACGGCAAGTAACAACGTCCCGGCGACAAGTCCGAAATGGCGCAAGCAACAGGATCTCTGAGGTTTGCGCCATTTTTTCATCCCAACTTTCGAGGACCTGAATCATGTTGAAAGGCTACGGGGCTGTCATCCTCGATGGCGCATGGCTGACGCTTCAGCTCGCCTTGTCGTCCATGGCCCTGGCCATCGTTCTGGGGCTGATCGGCGTTGCATTGCGTCTGTCGCCGGTGCGCTGGCTTGCGTGGCTGGGCGATCTGTATTCCACGGTGATCCGCGGTATTCCCGACCTGGTACTGATCCTGCTGATTTTCTACGGCGGCCAGGACCTGCTCAATCGCGTGGCACCGATGCTCGGTTATGACGACTACATCGACCTGAACCCGTTGGCGGCCGGTATCGGCACCTTGGGCTTCATCTTCGGTGCGTACCTGTCGGAAACCTTCCGTGGCGCCTTCATGGCGATCCCCAAGGGTCAGGCAGAGGCGGGCATGGCGTACGGCATGAGCAGTTTTCAGGTGTTCTTCCGGGTGTTGGTCCCGCAGATGATTCGCCTGGCGATTCCGGGGTTCACCAACAACTGGCTGGTACTGACCAAGGCCACCGCGCTGATTTCGGTGGTGGGTCTGCAAGACATGATGTTCAAGGCCAAGCAGGCGGCAGATGCCACCCGCGAGCCTTTCACCTTCTTCCTCGCAGTGGCGGCGATGTACCTGGTGATCACCAGCGTCTCGTTGCTGATACTGCGTCAACTTGAGAAGCGCTACTCGGTAGGCGTAAGGGCGGCTGATCTATGATCTTCGACTACAACGTCATCTGGGAGGCCTTGCCGCTGTACCTCGGCGGCCTGCTGACCACCCTGAAACTGCTTGGCCTGTCGCTGTTTTTCGGCCTGCTGTGTGCGCTGCCCCTGGGCCTGATGCGCGTCTCGAAGAACGCGGTGGTGAACATGAGCGCCTGGCTCTACACCTACGTAATCCGCGGCACGCCGATGCTGGTGCAGCTGTTCCTGATCTACTACGGCCTGGCGCAGTTCGAGGCCGTACGCGAAAGCTTCCTGTGGCCGTGGCTGTCCAGCGCAACGTTCTGTGCGTGCCTGGCGTTTGCGATCAACACCAGCGCCTACACCGCAGAAATCATCGCCGGCAGCCTGCGCGCCACGCCGAACGGCGAGATCGAAGCGGCCAAGGCCATGGGCATGTCGCGCTACAAGATGTACAAGCGCATCCTGCTGCCGTCGGCCCTGCGCCGGGCGTTGCCGCAGTACAGCAACGAAGTGATCATGATGCTGCAGACCACCAGCCTGGCCTCCATCGTGACCCTGATCGACATCACCGGTGCCGCGCGTACCGTGAACGCCCAGTATTACCTGCCGTTCGAGGCGTACATCACCGCCGGCGTGTTCTACCTGTGCCTGACGTTCATCCTGGTGCGCCTGTTCAAGATGGCCGAGCGCCGCTGGCTGGGCTATCTGGCCCCGCGGAAGCATTGATATGGAACGCATCGACCACCCATTGCCGTGGAGTCACCTGGGCTGCGAACGCCAGATTTCGGTGTTCCGCTTCGGTAACGGTGAGCGCAAGGCCTACATCCAGGCCAGCCTGCACGCCGACGAACTGCCGGGTATGCGCACGGCTTGGGAACTGAAAAAGCGTCTGACTGAACTCGAAGCCCAAGGCTTGCTCAACGGCGTGATTGAACTGGTGCCGGTGGCTAACCCACTGGGGCTTGGGCAGTTGCTTCAGGGCAGTCATCAAGGGCGCTTCGAGGCCGGCAGCGGCAAGAATTTCAACCGCGATTTCGTCGAGTTGAGTGCGCCGGTGGCCGCTGCCGTGCAAGGCCGCCTGGGCGATGATGCCCACGCCAACATTCAGCTGATTCGCCAGGCCATGAGCGATGCGCTCGACGCATTGCCGCCGGCTTCGAGCCAGTTGCAAGGCATGCAGCGCGTGCTGCTCAGCCATGCCTGCACCGCCGATGTGGTGCTGGACCTGCATTGCGATGCCGAAGCGGCGTTGCACATGTACGCGCTGCCGCAACACTGGCCGCAGTGGCGTTCGCTCGCCGCGCACCTGGATGTGAAGGTGGGTTTGCTGGCGGAGGATTCCGGCGGCAGTTCCTTCGACGAGGCCTGCTCGCTGCCGTGGTTGCGCCTGTCGCGGCAGTTTCCCGAGGCGCAGATTCCACTGGCGTGCCTGGCGACGACCATCGAGCTCGGAGGTCAGGCTGATACCGGCCGCGGGGAAGCGCAAGCGTATGCCGAAGGCATCCTCGCGTTCCTGGCCGAGCAGGGCCTGATCAGCGGTGAGTGGCCCAAGGCTGGCCGGGATGCCTGCGAAGGCATGCCGTTCGAAGGCACTGAATTGCTGTTCGCGCCGCACCCGGGGGTGATCAGCTTTTTGCGTAAGCCCGGCGAGTGGGTCGAGGCCGGTGACGAGATTTTCGAAGTGATCGATCCGCTGGCGGATCGGGTCAGCACGGTGTGTGCTGGTACGTCCGGGGTGCTGTTTGCCATTGAACGGCTGCGTTATGCCCAACCCGGTTTCTGGCTGGCCAAGGTGGCGGGGCGCGAAGCGCTGCGTCACGGGCGCTTGCTCAACGACTGACTGACTGTTTTTGTGAGAACCGACCGCATGTACAAACTTGAAGTCCAAGACCTGCATAAACGCTATGGCAGTCACGAAGTGCTCAAGGGTGTGTCCCTGAAAGCGGCGGCTGGCGATGTGATCAGCATCATCGGCTCCAGTGGCTCCGGCAAAAGTACCTTCCTGCGTTGCATCAACCTGCTCGAGCAGCCGCACGCGGGCCGTATTCTGCTCAACAATGAAGAGCTCAAGCTGGTGGCAAACAAGGACGGTGCGATGAAAGCCGCCGATCCCAAGCAGCTGCAGCGCATGCGTTCGCGCCTGTCGATGGTGTTCCAGCATTTCAACCTGTGGTCGCACATGACTGCACTGGAAAACATCATGGAAGCGCCAGTGCACGTGCTGGGCATGTCCAAGGCTGAAGCCCGCGAGAAGGCCGAGCACTACCTGAACAAGGTGGGGGTGGCCCATCGCAAGGACGCCTACCCGGGTCACATGTCCGGCGGCGAACAACAGCGCGTGGCGATTGCCCGTGCGCTGGCGATGGAGCCGGAAGTGATGCTGTTCGACGAACCGACTTCGGCCCTCGACCCGGAACTGGTGGGCGACGTGCTCAAAGTCATGCAGGCCCTGGCGCTGGAAGGCCGGACCATGGTGGTGGTGACCCACGAAATGGGCTTCGCCCGCGAGGTGTCGAACCAGTTGGTGTTCCTGCACAAGGGCATCGTCGAAGAAAGCGGCAATCCGCGCGAGGTACTGGTCAACCCACAGTCCGAGCGCCTGCAACAATTCCTCTCGGGCAGCCTGAAGTAATCAGGACTGCCGTTGTGCACCGGGATCGTGCATGCTTCGCAGCCTGAAGGCTGGCCGCGATCCCCCTGTAGGAGCTGCCGAAGGCTGCGATCTTTTGATCTTGATTGTTCAAATCAAAAGATCGCAGCCTCGTTCCACTCGACAGCTCCTACAGATCATCGGTGTAGGGGCGGGCGCGAGCCGGCCGGCCCCCCATAGTTTATCGGTGCCGGTTTCAAGATTTGCCTTCACTTTCGGGCTAGCATTGGCCCATGCCTTCATCACTGTTTTCGTTTCGGACTGCCCTCCATGACTGCCCATCGAATTGGTTTCCTGATTTGGCCCAGCACTAAAGCACTGACGCTTGCGCTGGCTGAGGAGGCCTTGCGTGTTGCCCAGCGTGTGCATCCGGACGTTGTCTACGAGCTGTCGTTCCTGCAGGCTGAACCGCCGACCGAAGGTGCCTGGCAATTGCCGGGCGAGCCTTGGGCCGGCAAGCTGGAAAACTTCCAGAAACTGTTTCTGCTCGCTGACGAGCCGCCGGCCACCCTCGCGCCGGCCCTCAGCAGTTCGTTGAAACAACTGGTGCGAGCCGGTTGTGTCATTGGTGGCCTGTCTGCCGGTGTGTACCCGTTGGCGCAGTTGGGTTTGCTCGACGGTTATCGGGCCGCCGTGCACTGGCGCTGGCAGGACGATTTCGCCGAGCGCTTCCCCAAAGTCATCGCCACCAGTCATCTGTTCGACTGGGATCGCGATCGCCTCACCGCGTGCGGCGGCCTTTCGGTACTCGATCTGCTGCTGGCGGTATTGGCCCGTGATCACGGTGCGGAACTGGCCGGTGCGGTTTCCGAGGAACTGGTGGTCGAGCGCATTCGCGAAGGCGGTGAGCGCCAGCGCATTCCGCTGCAGAACCGCCTGGGCTCCAGCCATCCGAAGCTGACCCAGGCCGTGTTGCTGATGGAGGCCAACATCGAAGAGCCGCTGACCACCGACGAAATCGCCCAGCATGTGTGCGTGTCCCGTCGGCAGCTGGAGCGCATCTTCAAGCAATACCTCAATCGCGTGCCCAGCCAGTATTACCTGGAACTGCGCCTGAACAAGGCCCGGCAGATGCTGATGCAGACCAGCAAGTCGATCATCCAGATCGGCCTGTCCTGCGGTTTCTCCTCGGGGCCGCATTTCTCCAGCGCCTACCGCAACTTCTTCGGTGCCACGCCACGGGAAGATCGCAACCAGCGGCGCAGCAGCAGCCCGTTCGAATTGTCGTCGGTGCCTTCCGAGCGCGGCTAGCGCCAATTAATCGGTCACTGTCCCGGTAGGAGCTGCCGCAGGCTGCGATCTTTTGATTGTGATTTTTCAAGATCAAAAGATCGCAGCCTGCGGCAGCTCCTACTGAGCATCGGTTTGCGCGGTACTGCCTATAAGTACGCTCGACAGTTTAAACTGCGCCTTTGCGAAGCTATATGTCGCATTGCCGTAAACCCGGTTGAAACCGGGGTTTGCGCTATAAGAAGTTGTCGCTTGGCGGCAAGGCCAGGGCGAAAACTCTCCCTACAATCCCCCCATCGCTCGCCAGTTCCAGGCGGGTGTTCCTCTTCAGGAGACTCCGATGTCCGTTGAGCACGCTGCGGTAGAACGCGCCGATTTTGACCAGGTAATGGTTCCCAACTATGCGCCTGCCGCATTCATTCCGGTGCGTGGCGCCGGTTCCCGCGTGTGGGACCAGTCCGGCCGCGAGTTGATCGACTTTGCTGGCGGGATTGCCGTTAACGTATTGGGCCACGCTCATCCAGCGCTGGTCGGTGCCCTGACAGAGCAGGCGAACAAGCTGTGGCACGTGTCCAACGTGTTCACCAACGAGCCGGCCCTGCGCCTGGCGCATAAGCTGATCGACGCCACCTTTGCCGAGCGCGTGTTCTTCTGCAACTCCGGTGCCGAGGCCAACGAGGCCGCGTTCAAGCTGGCGCGTCGCGTCGCATTTGATCGTTTTGGTAGCGAGAAGTACGAAATCATCGCGGCGCTGAACAGCTTCCACGGCCGCACCCTGTTCACCGTCAACGTCGGTGGCCAGTCCAAGTATTCCGATGGCTTTGGTCCGAAGATCACTGGTATCACCCACGTGCCCTACAACGACCTGGCCGCTTTGAAAGCGGCGGTGTCCGACAAGACTTGTGCAGTGGTGCTGGAGCCGATCCAGGGCGAGGGCGGCGTGCTGCCGGCCGAACTGGCTTACCTGCAAGGCGCCCGCGAGCTGTGCAACGAGCACGACGCGCTGCTGGTGTTCGACGAAGTGCAAACCGGCATGGGCCGCAGCGGCAAGCTGTTCGCCTACCAGCATTACGGCGTGACGCCGGACATCCTGACCAGCGCCAAGAGCCTGGGCGGCGGTTTCCCGATCGCGGCGATGCTGACGACCGAAGCGCTGGCCAAGCACCTGGTGGTTGGCACCCACGGCACCACCTACGGCGGCAACCCGCTGGCCTGTGCGGTCGCCGAAGCGGTGATCGACGTGATCAACACCCCTGAAGTGCTGGCTGGCGTGAATGCCAAGCACGCCAAGTTCAAGGCGCGCCTTGAGCAAATCGGCGAAAAATACGGCCTGTTCACCCAGGTGCGTGGCTTGGGGCTGCTGATTGGCTGCGTGCTGAATGACGCCTGGAAAGGCAAGGCCAAGGACATCTTCAACGCTGCCGAGAAAGAAGGCCTGATGATTCTGCAGGCGGGCCCGGACGTGATTCGTTTCGCCCCGAGCCTGGTGGTTGAAGATGCCGATATCGATGCCGGCCTGGATCGTTTCGAGCGCGCTGCGGCGAAGTTGACGCAAGCCTGATAGACCTTTCGGCGCCTGAGCGTTCAGGCGTCGATCCCAATTTTTATGCCGGACCGAATCAAACTGTGGGAGCCAGCCTGCTGGCGATGAGGGCCTGACAGCCAACATCATTGTTGCCTGACAGGACGCTATCGCCAGCAGGCTGGCTCCCACAGTTGACTCTGAGTTGATTCAGGGATGGCCCGGGATTTTTTCTTTTGTAAGTTCTGAGATTAAGGAGTGACACCATGCTGGTGATGCGCCCCGCGCAAATGGCTGATCTGGGCGAGGTACAGCGTCTGGCTGCGGACAGCCCGATTGGTGTCACTTCCTTGCCGGATGACGTTGAACGCCTGAGCGACAAGATTGCCGCGAGCGAAGCGTCGTTTGCCGCCGAAGTGAGCTTCAACGGCGAGGAAACCTATTTCTTCGTCCTCGAAGACACCGCCACCGGCAAGCTGGTGGGCTGTTCGGCCATCGTGGCCTCGGCTGGTTACTCGGAACCTTTCTACAGCTTTCGCAATGAAACTTTCGTGCACGCTTCCCGCGAGCTGAAGATTCATAACAAGATTCACGTGTTGTCCCAGTGCCATGACCTGACCGGCAACAGCTTGCTCACCAGCTTCTACGTGCAGCGTGAGTTGGTGGGTTCGCCCTGGGCCGAGCTTAACTCCCGTGGTCGCCTGTTGTTCGTGGCCAGCCATCCGGAGCGTTTTGCCGATTCCGTGGTAACCGAGATCGTTGGCTACAGCGACGAAAACGGCGACTCGCCATTCTGGGATGCCATCGGGCGTAACTTCTTCGACCTCAACTATGCCGAAGCCGAGCGCCTGTGCGGGCTGAAAAGCCGCACCTTCCTTGCCGAACTGATGCCGCATTACCCGATCTACGTGCCGTTGCTGCCGGACACCGCCCAGGAAGCGATGGGCCAGGTGCACCCGCGGGCGCAGATCACGTTCGACATCCTGATGCGCGAAGGCTTCGAGACCGATCATTACATCGATATTTTCGACGGCGGCCCAACCCTGCATGCGCGCGTCTCGGGGATCCGCTCCATCGCCCAGAGCCGTGTGGTACCGGTGAAAATCGGCGAGCCGGCCAAAGGTGTCGGGCGCCAGTACCTGGTGGCCAATGCCCAGTTGCAGGATTACCGCGCCGTGTTGCTTGAGCTCGATTACGCGCCGGGCAAACCCGTGACCCTGGACCTGGAAACAGCCGAGGCCCTGGGTGTCGGTGAAGGTGCCAGCGTGCGCCTGGTAGCGGTTTGACCCCGCTGCCGCGCCTGGAAAGAATTGCCTAGATAGCAGCGAAGTTTCGCGGGTGGCGCAAGCGACCCGACTGAGGAGATAGCATGATCGTTCGTCCCGTACGCAGCAGCGATTTACCCGCTCTGATCGACCTGGCCCGCAGCACTGGCACCGGCCTGACCACCTTGCCGGCCAATGAAGAGCGGCTGGCCCACCGGGTCGGCTGGGCCGAGAAGACCTTTCGCGGAGAAGCCGGGCGGGGCGATGCGGACTACCTGTTCGTGCTCGAAGATGACAACGGTCGCGTGGTGGGCATTTCCGCCATCGCCGGCGCGGTCGGCCTGCGTGAGCCCTGGTACAACTTCCGGGTTGGCCTGACGGTCAGCGCTTCGCAAGAGCTGAACATCTATCGCGAGATTCCGACGCTGTTCCTGGCCAACGACCTGACCGGCAACTCCGAGCTGTGCTCGCTGTTCCTGCATGCCGATTACCGCAACGGCCTCAACGGACGCATGCTGGCCAAGGCGCGGATGCTGTTCATCGCCGAATTCCCGCAGCTGTTCGGCAACAAGATCATTGCCGAGATGCGCGGCATGTCCGACGAAGCCGGGCGCTCGCCGTTCTGGGAAAGCCTGGGGCGGCATTTCTTCAAGATGGAATTCAGCCAGGCGGACTACCTGACCGGCGTCGGCAACAAGGCTTTCATCGCCGAACTGATGCCCAAATTTCCGTTGTACACCTGCTTCCTGTCGCCGGATGCGCGCAACATCATCGGGCAGGTTCACCCGGACACCGAGCCGGCACTGGCCATGCTCAAGAGCGAAGGTTTCAGCTACCAGGGCTACGTCGACATCTTCGACGCAGGCCCGGCAGTGGAGTGCGAAACCACGAAGATCCGCGCAGTGCGCGACAGCCAGCCGCTGGTGCTGGCCATCGGCACCCCGGGTGACGACGCCACGCCTTTCCTGATTCACAACCGCAAGCGCGAAGACTGCCGGATCACTGCCGCTCCCGCACGCTTCGCCGCCGGCACCCTGGTGGTCGACCCGCTGACCGCCAAACGCCTTCAACTCAACGCCGGCGACCAGGTGCGCGCCGTTCCGTTGTCCGCTGCCCGGGAGTCGAAATAATGAATTCGCTATACATTGCAGGTGAGTGGCTGTCTGGCCAGGGCGAAGCGTTCCAGTCGCTGAACCCGGTGACCCAGCAAGTGCTTTGGTCCGGTGAAGGCGCTAGCGCTGCCCAAGTGGAATCCGCCGTGCAAGCCGCGCGTCAGGCGTTCCCGGGCTGGGCTCGGCGCACCCTGGACGAGCGCATCAGTGTGCTGGAGGCCTTCGCCGCCGCGTTGAAAAATCACGCTGACGAGCTGGCACGGACCATCGGCGAAGAAACCGGCAAACCGCTTTGGGAATCGGCGACCGAAGTGACCAGCATGGTCAACAAGATTGCCATCTCGATTCAGAGCTATCGTGAGCGTACCGGTGAGAAGAGCGGCCCTCTGGGCGACGCAACTGCCGTGCTGCGCCACAAGCCACACGGCGTGGTCGCGGTGTTCGGGCCTTACAACTTCCCCGGTCACCTGCCCAACGGCCACATCGTCCCAGCCTTGCTCGCGGGTAACAGCGTGCTGTTCAAGCCGAGCGAGCTGACGCCCAAAGTCGCCGAACTGACGGTTAAATGCTGGATCGAAGCCGGCCTGCCGGCTGGCGTGTTGAACCTGCTGCAGGGTGCTCGCGAAACCGGGATTGCCCTGGCGGCGAACCCTGGCATCGACGGCCTGTTCTTCACGGGTTCGAGCCGCACCGGCAATCACCTGCACCAGCAATTTGCCGGTCGGCCGGACAAGATCCTGGCGCTGGAGATGGGCGGTAACAATCCACTGGTGGTTGACCAGGTGGCTGACCTGGATGCGGCGGTCTACACCATCATCCAGTCGGCATTCATTTCTGCCGGCCAGCGTTGCACCTGCGCGCGCCGCCTGCTGGTGCCCCAGGGCGCCTGGGGCGACTCGTTGCTGGCACGCCTGGTGGCGGTGACTTCGACCATCGAAGTGGGCGCTTTTGATCAGCAACCGGCGCCGTTCATGGGCTCGGTCATTTCCCTGGCTGCGGCCAAATCCCTGATGGATGCGCAGGCGCATCTGCTGGCAAATGGCGCCATGGCGCTGTTGGAAATGACCCAGCCACAGGCTCAGGCTGCCTTGCTGACCCCAGGCATTTTGGATGTAACGGCCGTGGCCGAGCGTCCTGACGAAGAACTGTTCGGACCGTTGCTGCAAGTGATTCGCTACGCTGATTTCGAAGCGGCGATCGCCGAGGCCAACGACACCGAATACGGCCTTGCCGCCGGCTTGCTCTCGGATTCCGAAGCGCGTTACCAGCAGTTCTGGCTGGAAAGCCGGGCCGGTATCGTCAACTGGAACAAGCAGCTGACGGGCGCGGCCAGCAGTGCGCCGTTCGGCGGGGTGGGGGCCTCGGGTAACCATCGTGCCAGCGCCTATTACGCGGCAGATTACTGCGCGTACCCGGTGGCATCGCTGGAAACGCCGAGCCTGACCTTGCCTGCCGCCCTCACGCCTGGCGTGAAAATGGCGTGATGCCAATCGCCAGCAGGCTGGCTCCCACAGGTTCGGTGGTGTTTACACACTGTGTGTACGACGCAAATCCCTGTGGGAGCCGCCTGCTGGCGATGGCCACGCCTCGGTCTCAAATCCGGTTACTGAAGCCTAACAACAGAATTCTCGTGGAGCCTCGCTGATGAAATCCTATGAAGTCAATTTTGACGGTCTAGTGGGGCCGACCCATAACTACGGCGGCCTGTCCTACGGCAACGTCGCGTCCCAGAGCAACAGCCAGCAGTGTTCGAACCCGAAGGAAGCTGCGCTGCAAGGCCTGGCGAAAATGAAAGCGCTGATGGAAATGGGCTTTCAGCAAGGTGTCCTCGCCCCTCAGGAACGGCCGGACGTAGCCGCCCTGCGGCGCCTGGGCTTCGGCGGCACCGATGCGCAAGTGATTGAGCGCGCCGCCAAGGACGCCATGCCCTTGCTGGTCGCCAGTTGCTCGGCGTCGAGCATGTGGGTGGCCAACGCCGCCACCGTCAGCCCGAGCGCCGACACTGCCGACGGTCGAGTGCACTTCACCGCCGCCAACCTCAACTGCAAATATCACCGCAGCATCGAACACCCGACCACCAGTCGCGTATTGGGGGCGATGTTTGCTGATCAGCAGCACTTCGCTCACCACGCCGCGTTGCCGGCCGTGGCGCAGTTCGGCGATGAAGGCGCGGCTAACCACACGCGTTTCTGTCGTGAATACGGCGAAGCCGGCGTCGAGTTTTTCGTGTTCGGCCGCAGTGCCTTCGATACCCGTTACCCGGCTCCGCAGAAGTACCCGGCGCGCCAGACCCTCGAAGCTTCCCAGGCGGTCGCGCGCCTGCACGGCCTGAGTGACGACGCGGTGGTCTACGGTCAGCAGAACCCTGCGGTGATCGATCAGGGCGTGTTCCATAACGACGTGATCGCGGTCGGTAACGGCGAGGTGCTGTTCTATCACGAGGACGCGTTCCTCGACACCGACCAGATGCTCGCCGAGCTGCACGGAAAACTCGCCAAGGCAGGCGGGAATTTTCAGGCGATCTGTGTACCGCGTTCTGCGGTCACCGTGGAAGACGCCGTTCGGTCGTACCTGTTCAACAGCCAGTTGCTGACCCGTCCCGACGGCTCGATGCTGTTGATCGTGCCGGAAGAATGCCGTGGCAATGAGCGGGTATGGCAATACCTGCAGGGCCTGACCAGTTCGGGCGGGCTGATCCGTGAAGTCAAAGTCTTCGATTTGAAACAAAGCATGCAAAACGGCGGTGGCCCGGCTTGCCTGAGGTTGCGCGTCGCGCTGAATGAAACGGAACTGGCGGCGGTCAATCCAGGCGTTATCATGACGGCACCGTTGTACGGCTCGCTGACCGAATGGGTCGACAAGCACTACCGCGACCGCATGGCCGAGAGCGATCTTGCGGACCCGCAATTGCTGCTTGAATGCCGGACGGCACTGGATGAACTGACGCAAATCCTTAAACTGGGCGCGGTTTATCCATTCCAGATCAATTGAACGCCGGCGCTGCATGCGCCGCTTCATCTCCTTTAGAGAGCGTAAAAGAACATGAGCGATACCCTGCAGCTGATCCTTGAAGACACCGACGGCACGCAACTGGAAACGTCCTGCACCCGCGTCGCGGTCATGTGGCAAGGCAAAGAGCTGTGGATCCAGCAGGATGGTCGTGGCCAGTTGCTGATCGGTGTGGACGTCGAAGAAGGTGACGCCGAATACGCCAACCTGCTGCTGCGCCCATTGGCGACTAATCTGGTAAGTCTGCAACTGGAAATGGAACCGGCTGACCTCGGCGACGACGAGGAACACGTGCACGGCCCGGATTGCAATCACGACCATTAAGGAAGTCGCTCTATGCTCGCCCTCGGCAAACTGCTTGAACTGACCCTCGCCGGCCGCGAACCGGCGGAGAAGACTCAACTGACTGTCGAAGGCGTGCGGATGCGCTGGTTGAGCGAGGGGGCGCTGGAAGTCCGGCCCCCCGAAGCTCGCGACAACGGCCTGGACCTGCTGCTGTCAGCCGGTATCCATGGCAACGAAACAGCACCGATCGAGCTGCTCGATCGCCTGTTGCATGACATCGCCCGCGGCGACTTGAAGCCGCGCGCCCGTATTCTTTTCCTGTTCGGCAACCCGGAAGCGATTCGCAAGGGTGAGCGCTTTATCGAGCAGGACGTCAATCGGCTGTTCAACGGCCGTCATGAACAAAGCAGCGGTTCCGAAGCCCTGCGCGCCTGTGAGCTGGAGCGTTTGGCCGCGAGCTTTTTCAGCCTGCCCGACCGCGAGCGCCTGCACTACGACCTGCACACCGCCATTCGCGGCTCGAAGATCGAGCAGTTCGCCCTGTACCCCTGGAAGGAAGGTCGCCAGCATTCGCGCAAGGAGCTGGCGCGTTTGCGCGCGGCGGGAATGGAGGCGGTGTTGCTGCAGAACAAGCCGTCGATCGTATTCAGCTCGTTCACCTACGATAAGCTGGGCGCCGAGTCTTTCACCCTGGAGTTGGGCAAGGCGCGACCGTTCGGGCACAACGACGGGGTCAATGTCGATCGCCTGGAGACACGTCTCAAGCACATTATCGAAGGCAAGGAGCCCGAGCTGGCCGATGACTCTCTGGACGGCCTGCAGCTGTTCAGCGTGGCACGGGAAATCATCAAGCACAGCGACAGCTTCCGCTTGAACCTGCCCGCGGACGTCGAGAATTTCTCGGAATTGGAAGTGGGTTACTTGCTGGCTGAAGACATCGCCCAGACCCGCTGGATCATCGAGGAGGAGGGGGCCCGGATCATCTTCCCCAACCCCAAGGTCAAGAACGGCCTGCGCGCCGGTATCCTGATCGTGCCGACGACCGACGAAAACCTGGCCTGACGCGGTTCCTGTAGGAGCTGCCGAAGGCTGCGATCTTTTGATCTTGCTCTTTTCAGATCAAGAGATCGCAGCCTCGTTGCACTCGTCAGCTCCTACGGGGTTCGGTGTTTAGACGGCCAACGCCCGCGGCTCAGCGCGACGCAACGCGCGGATCTTGTGCAGTGTGTCGGCACACGTCTTCGCCGCTTCCTGGCCCTTGTGCACAAAGTGCTCGAAGAAAAACTTATGGTGCTCTTCACCGGCATGGAAGTGATGCGGGGTCAACGACACCGAGAACACGGGCACTTCGGTTTCCAGCTGAACCTGCATCAGGCCACTGACCACCGACTGGGCGACGAACTCGTGACGGTAGATACCGCCGTCCACCACCAGGGCTGCGGCGACGATGCCGGCATAACGGCCGGTCTTGGCCAGCAACTTGGCGTGCAGGGGCATTTCAAACGCGCCGCCCACTTCGAAGAAGTCGATGTCTGATTCCTGGTAACCCTGGGCAATCATTTCGGCCAGGAAACCTTTACGGCTCTGGTCGACGATATCTTTGTGCCAGCAGGCCTGGATGAACGCGACGCGCTCGCCCTGATGGTTTTTGCTTTTGCTGTCGATTGCGGTGGGTTGCATGTTCTGACTCCTGTTTGTGTGAAAAACAGGGCATATGAATCGAATGGGATTTAAGGGTGCGCACGCTCGCACGAATGCGCGCGGACGGCCCTTTGGCGCCAATCCCGTTCTCTCTTCATCCGGACTATGACCGTCGGCCCCGGGATCACACCGGGTCTGCTGACCTTGCCGCCAGTACCGCCGAAGCCGGGACTGCCACCAAGCGCTCGCGGGCTATGCGCGTTGCGCGCAATTACCGCCGGTGGGGAGTTGCACCCCGCCCTGAGAACGTTTGCCGCCATAAAAGTTGGCGGCGCAGCGTTTTTAACACAATTTTTTGCCTGGCGCATAGCCAAAGTCGACGCATAGCCCTGTGGGAGCGGGCTTGCCCGCGATAGCGATGTGTCAGCCTTCGACCCTATCGACTGACAGTCGGCTATCGCGGGCAAGCCCGCTCCCACAGGGTTTGTGTTTTTTCCCGTACCAGGGTTGATTATTCGTCCACATGACCGCAGTAATCCCTGTCTGAAAGGGATTTCCCCTGCTTACCGAGGCCAGATTCATGAGCGTTATCGATCTTCGCAGCGACACCGTCACCCAACCGACCGCCGCCATGCTCGAGGCGATGACACGCGCCGCGACGGGTGACGACGTCTATGGCGAAGATCCGACGGTCAATCAACTGGAAGCCGAGCTGGCCAGGCGCCTGGGTTTTGCCGCCGCGCTGTTCGTCCCCACCGGCACCATGAGCAATCTGCTGGGGCTGTTGGCGCATTGTGAGCGCGGCGACGAATACATCGTTGGCCAGCAGGCCCACACCTACAAATACGAAGGGGGTGGGGCGGCCGTGCTGGGATCGATCCAGCCACAACCGCTGGAAGTCCAGGCCGATGGCTCGCTGGACCTGGCCGATGTCGCCGCAGCGATCAAACCGGACGACTTCCATTTCGCCC
Source organism: Pseudomonas sp. TMW22090 (assembly GCF_022496665.1). NCBI lineage: Bacteria > Pseudomonadati > Pseudomonadota > Gammaproteobacteria > Pseudomonadales > Pseudomonadaceae > Pseudomonas > Pseudomonas sp. TMW22090. The sequence continues at coordinate 9,486 of NZ_SCFH01000006.1, read as the reverse complement.
GCACCCGCTTGCTGGCCCTGGAAAACACCATGCAAGGCAAAGTCCTGCCCCTGGAATACCTGGCGCGGGCCCGGGCTTTTACCCGTGAGAACGGCCTGGCCCTGCACCTGGATGGCGCGCGGCTGTACAACGCTGCGGTCAAGCTGGGTGTGGACGCCCGGGAGATCACCCGGCATTTTGATTCGGTTTCGGTATGCCTGTCCAAAGGCCTGGGCGCGCCGGTCGGTTCGGTGCTGTGTGGCTCGGTCGAGCTGATCGGCAAGGCGCGGCGCCTGCGCAAAATGGTCGGCGGTGGCATGCGCCAGGCCGGGCTGCTGGCGGCGGCAGGTCTGTATGCTCTGGACAACAACGTACAGCGCCTGGCTGACGACCATGCCAACGCACAGTGGCTGGCCAACGGGCTGGTCAAGGCGGGTTATGCCGTCGAGCCCGTGCAGACCAACATGGTGTATGTGCACATGGGCGACCGTGCCGAGGCCTTCAAGGCCTTTGCCGCTGAGCGTGGTATCCGCCTCAGCGCTGCCGGGCGGCTTAGAATGGTCACGCACATGGACGTCGACCGCGCCGGGATCGAACAGGTGATCGCGGCATTCGTCGAGTTTTCACGCAACTGACAGCGTTAGCCGTCCAATTGACCGTTTCTATCGTATAAACACGCTGTACCCCGCGCGCAGGGCCGATATAATGCGGCCCTTTGCCGTCGCTTCGTCTGTTGACGTTTCGAACAGGCCTTTGGCCGCAGCCTCCGTGGAAGAACCTAATGAAAAGCGCAGAAATCCGTGAAGCCTTCCTTCGCTTCTTCGAAGAGCAAGGCCACACCCGTGTAGCCTCCAGCTCTTTGATTCCGGGCAACGACCCAACCCTGCTGTTCACTAACGCGGGGATGAACCAGTTCAAGGACTGCTTCCTGGGCCAGGAAAAACGTGCGTACACCCGTGCGACCAGCAGCCAGAAGTGCGTGCGCGCCGGCGGCAAGAACAGTGACCTGGAAAACGTCGGTTATACCGCCCGTCACCACACGTTCTTCGAAATGCTCGGTAACTTCAGCTTCGGTGACTATTTCAAGCACGACGCCATCACCTTTGCCTGGACCTTCCTGACCGGCGTGCTGAAGCTGCCAAAGGAAAAGCTCTGGGTGACTGTCTACGCCTCCGATGACGAAGCGTATGACATCTGGACCAAAGAAATCGGCGTGCCGGTCGAGCGCATGATCCGTATCGGCGACAACAAAGGCGCGCCGTACGCGTCCGACAACTTCTGGACCATGGGCGATACCGGCCCGTGCGGCCCTTGCACCGAGATTTTCTACGATCACGGCGACCACATCTGGGGTGGCCCACCGGGCTCGCCTGAAGAGGACGGCGACCGTTACATCGAGATCTGGAACAACGTGTTCATGCAGTTCAACCGCACCGCCGATGGCGTGTTGCATCCGTTGCCAGCACCGTCGGTGGATACCGGCATGGGCCTGGAGCGGATCAGTGCGGTGATGCAGCACGTCAATTCCAACTATGACATCGACCTGTTCAAGAACCTGCTCAAGGCATCGGCTGAGGCAATCGGCTGCGAGAATGGCGATCAGTCGTCGCTCAAGGTTGTTTCCGACCACATTCGGTCGTGCGGTTTCCTGATCGCCGACGGCGTGCTGCCGTCCAACGAAGGTCGTGGCTATGTGCTGCGTCGCATCATTCGTCGTGCCTGCCGCCACGGTAACAAGCTGGGCGCCACCGGCAGCTTCTTCTACAAGATCGTCGCGGCGCTGGTTGCCGAGATGGGCGAAGCGTTCCCGGAACTGAAGAAGCAGCAGGGCAACATCGAGCGCGTGCTCAAGGCCGAAGAAGAACAGTTCTCCAAGACCCTGGAGCACGGCCTGAAGATTCTCGAGCAGGATCTGCTGGAACTCAAAGGCACCGTGGTGCCGGGCGATGTGGTGTTCAAGCTGTACGACACCTACGGTTTCCCGATGGACCTGACCGCGGATATCGCTCGCGAACGCAACCTGACCGTTGACGAAGCCGGCTTCGAGCGCGAAATGGAAGCCCAGCGCGTCCGTGCACGTTCCGCCAGTTCGTTCGGTCTGGACTACAACACCCTGGTCAAGGTTGACGTAGCCACCGAGTTCACCGGCTACAAAGCCACCAGCGGTTCGGCAAAAATTGTCGCCATCTATAAAGACGGCCAGTCGGTTGACGTATTGAGTGAAGGTCAGGAGGCGGTCGTTGTCCTCAACCAGACGCCTTTTTACGCTGAATCCGGCGGGCAGATCGGCGACTGCGGTTTCCTTCAGGCGGGCGAGGCACGTTTCGACGTACGCGACACCACCAAGACTGGCGGTGCGTTCCTGCATCACGGTGTACTGGCATCGGGCAGCCTGACCATTGGCGCGCCGGTGGAGACTCACGTCGATGCCGAAGTCCGTCACGCCACGGCGCTGAACCACTCGGCCACGCACTTGCTGCACGCCGCCCTGCGCCAGGTGCTGGGCGAACACGTCCAGCAGAAGGGTTCGCTGGTGGACAGTCAGCGCCTGCGCTTTGACTTCAGCCACTTCGAAGCCATCAAGCCTGAGCAGTTGAAAGCGCTGGAAGACATCGTCAACGCCGAGATCCGCAAGAACTCCGCAGTTGAAACCGAAGAAACCGATATCGAAACCGCCAAGCAGAAAGGCGCCATGGCGCTGTTCGGCGAGAAGTACGGCGACAACGTGCGCGTGCTGAGCATGGGCGGGGCGTTCTCCGTCGAGCTGTGTGGCGGCATCCATGCCAACCGCACCGGCGACATCGGCCTGCTGAAAATCATCAGCGAAGGCGGTGTGGCTTCTGGTGTGCGACGCATCGAAGCGGTCACGGGCGCTGCCGCCCTGGCGTACCTGAACGCTGCTGAAGAACAACTCAAGGAAGCGGCCAACCTGGTCAAGGGCAGCCGCGATAACCTGATCGACAAGCTGTCGGCTGTGCTGGAGCGCAACCGTCTGCTGGAGAAGCAACTCGAGCAGTTGCAGGCCAAGGCAGCCAGCGCGGCGGGCGACGATCTGTCGGCCTCCGCCCTGGACGTCAAGGGTGTGAAAGTGCTGGCCGTGCGTCTGGACGGCCAGGATGGCAAGGCGCTGCTGGCGCTGGTCGATCAACTGAAAAACAAACTCGGCCGCGCAGTGATCCTGCTCGGCAGTGTCCATGAGGAAAAGGTCGTTCTGGTTGCAGGCGTAACCAAAGACCTGACTGGCCAACTCAAAGCCGGTGATTTGATGAAGCAAGCCGCTGCAGCAGTGGGCGGGAAGGGCGGTGGTCGTCCAGACATGGCGCAAGGCGGTGGTACTGACGCTGGCGCACTGGATGCGGCCCTGGCCCTGACTGTTCCATTTGTAGAGCAGGGTTTATAAGGCAGGGTGTCCGGCCTGTTGTCTAGTGGCGGGCCGGCGCGCTGTTTGAGTGATTATTTGGGCGCCCTTCATGGGCAGAGGCGGCTTTGAAATGGCTTTGATCGTACAGAAATTTGGAGGCACCTCGGTCGGCACTGTCGAGAGAATCGAGCAGGTCGCCGACAAGGTTAAGAAATTCCGCGATGCCGGCGATGACCTGGTGGTTGTGCTGTCTGCAATGAGCGGCGAGACCAACCGTCTGATCGATCTGGCCAAGCAAATCAGTGGCGACGGCCAACCGGTTCCCCGTGAGCTGGATGTGATCGTTTCCACTGGCGAGCAGGTGACGATTGCACTGTTGGCCATGGCGCTGATCAAGCGTGGCGTGCCAGCGGTGTCCTACACCGGCAACCAGGTGCGGATCCTGACGGACAGCGCGCACAACAAAGCGCGTATCTTGCAGATAGATGACCAGAAGATTCGCGGTGACCTGAAGGCCGGTCGCGTAGTCGTTGTCGCCGGTTTCCAGGGCGTCGACGAGCACGGCAACATCACGACCCTGGGTCGTGGCGGCTCCGACACCACCGGCGTGGCCCTGGCAGCAGCCCTCAAGGCTGATGAATGCCAGATCTACACCGACGTCGATGGCGTCTACACCACTGACCCGCGTGTGGTGTCCGTGGCCCAGCGCCTGGACAAGATTACCTTTGAAGAGATGCTGGAAATGGCCAGCCTCGGTTCCAAGGTGTTGCAGATCCGTGCGGTGGAATTCGCCGGCAAGTACAACGTTCCGCTGCGCGTACTGCACAGCTTCAAGGAGGGTCCGGGCACCCTCATTACTATTGATGAAGAGGAAACCATGGAACAGCCGATCATTTCCGGCATCGCTTTCAATCGCGATGAAGCCAAGCTGACCATCCGTGGCGTGCCAGACACCCCGGGTGTTGCGTTCAAGATCCTCGGCCCGATCAGTGCCGCGAACATCGAAGTCGACATGATCGTGCAGAACGTTGCGCACGATAACACCACCGACTTCACCTTCACCGTACACCGCAATGACTTCCAGGCCGCACAAACCGTGCTGGAGAACACCGCTCGCGAGATCGGTGCCCGTGAAGTGGTGGGCGACATCAAGATCGCCAAGGTCTCGATCGTCGGCGTCGGCATGCGCTCCCACGCAGGCGTAGCCAGCCGCATGTTCGAATCCCTGGCCAAGGAAAGCATCAACATCCAGATGATCTCGACTTCGGAAATCAAAGTTTCCGTAGTGATCGAAGAGAAGTACCTGGAACTGGCTGTGCGCGCTCTGCACACGGCTTTCGAACTGGACGCACCGGCTCGTCAAGGCGAGTGATGCGTTTGCCAACAGGCGCGGTCTGACCGCGCCTGCTGTTTTTTGAAAGGCGCGACCCAAGGCTGTTCTTTTGCTCGCGCTGGTCAATACTCAGGCATGTAGGGCTGCGACCTTTTCAGGTGGTAGGTCGAGTGCCTTTTTTTTGCAGACTGTTGTCCCTGAAATGAAATGCGTGAGGAGAAAGGTATGCTGATTCTGACTCGTCGGTGCGCAGAAAGCCTGATTATCGGTGATGGCGAAATCACCGTGACCGTGCTCGGCGTCAAAGGAAATCAAGTGCGTATCGGTGTCAACGCCCCGAAAGAGGTAGCGGTCCACCGTGAGGAAATTTACCTGCGTATAAAGAAAGAGAAGGACGAAGAACCAAGCCATTAATTTTTATCGCTTTTTATGTTTGCAAACGGGGAAGAAGCTGGTTAATATACGCCCCGTGTTGCGGAGAGCTGGCCGAGTGGCCGAAGGCGCTCCCCTGCTAAGGGAGTACACCTCAAAAGGGTGTCGGGGGTTCGAATCCCCCGTTCTCCGCCATTATTTGCTTAGTACGTTGTAATCTGGCTTTTTCGGTAAGTTGTTGAAATTACTAGAAAAAGTGTTTGACATAGAGATTAGACGGCCTATAATGCGCGGCAACAAATGCACTCGTAGCTCAGCTGGATAGAGTACTCGGCTACGAACCGAGCGGTCACAGGTTCGAATCCTGTCGAGTGCACCATTTAAGAGTTGTTTGCAGCAATGCGAATAACTTGGCTCCAACCAGTTGTGATCTGGTATAAAAACACAAATGCACTCGTAGCTCAGCTGGATAGAGTACTCGGCTACGAACCGAGCGGTCACAGGTTCGAATCCTGTCGAGTGCACCAAACACCAAAAAGCCCGCCTCTAAAGCGGGCTTTTTGCCGTCTGGGATTTGCCTTCTTCCGCGATGCCCCTTCTCTCATCCGATTGCACCGCCGCGCTGCGGCCTCGCTTCGCAGTGGTGAAATGTCGTGGCGGCTGCGCGGGCCTGGCAGGCAGAAAAATCCAGCCAGGAAAAATAATAGCCAAGCGATGGCATTAATCGTTCTCCATGACGGTCCTAGAGGAGGGTGGCCGCTACATTTTCCTCAAGCACTGTGTTTTCTCTTCGCCATGGGTCGTCGCACATTAAACGGTCAGGGCGGCACTCAGGTTTGTCTTGCAAGCGCTTGTTTCCAGCCGCGATTTTTTAACGTTTAAAACTCCCCGGCGGTGTATGATTGCGCCCGTCAGCCCCGCCGGGGCTTGTGGAATACCTTCATGGACTTACCCAGTAGTTACTTAAAGAGTCACTTGAAATCCCGATTGTCCAATCATGAATTGACTGATTGATCCTCCCGGCGTGCCCCGCTGCTGGGAGTGGAGCTCGCCTATGTCTGAAGTTGAAGTAAAGAAAACGCAAGAAAGCCTGCAAGATCGCCTCGCTCAAGTCGTTGAGCTGTTGCAGCGCCAACGTGTGGTCGAAGACCTGACTCACCGTCAGGAAGGGCCGCACCATCAACGGGTCGAAAATCTGGTTCACCGGCAGAACTTGGTCGAGCTGCAACGCAAGCTCGATGACCTGCACTCCGCCGACGTCGCCTACATCCTCGAAGCGCTGCCGCTTGATGACCGCCTGACGCTTTGGCAGCTGGTCAAGGCCGATCGCGACGGCGACATCCTGCTCGAAGTTTCTGATTCGGTTCGTGAAACCCTGATCGCCGACATGGATGATCACGAGCTCCTGGCAGCAGCCAAGGACATGGACGCCGACGAACTGGCTGACCTGGCCTCCGAACTGCCGCGCGACGTCGTGCACGAGCTGATGGAAACCCTCGATAGTCAGCAGCGCGAGCGCGTGCGCTCCGCGTTGTCCTATGACGAGGAACAGGTTGGCGCGCTGATGGACTTCGAGATGGTGACGATCCGCGAGGATGTCAGCCTGGAAGTGGTCCTGCGCTACCTGCGGCGCTTGAAAGAGTTGCCGGGTCATACCGACAAGCTTTTTGTCGTCGACTACGACGGCGTGCTCAAGGGTGTCCTGCCGATCAAGCGTCTGCTGGTCAACGACCCCGACAAGCAGGTTGCTGAAGTGATGGCCAGCGATCCGGTGAGCTTTCACCCGGACGAAGATGCCTACGACGCGGCCCAGGCGTTCGAGCGTTATGACTTGATCTCCGCACCCGTGGTCGACAAGAACGGCAAGTTGATAGGTCGTCTGACGATCGATGAGATGGTCGACCTGATCCGTGAAGAGAGCGAAAACGAAGTACTCAACATGGCGGGTCTGCGTGAAGAGGAAGACATCTTCGCGTCCGTCTGGAAGTCCCTGCGTAACCGTTGGGCCTGGCTGGCAGTGAATCTGGTCACCGCCTTCATCGCCTCGCGGGTCATCGGCCTGTTCGAAGGCTCGATCGAGAAGCTGGTAGCACTGGCGGCATTGATGCCGATTGTGGCGGGTATTGGTGGCAACTCGGGTAACCAGACCATCACGATGATTGTTCGGGCCATGGCCCTGGACCAGGTGAGTACCGGCAATACCTCGCGATTGATGCGCAAGGAGCTGGCGGTAGGCCTGATCAACGGGCTGGTGTGGGGTGGGGTTATCGGCATCGTTGCCTATCTGCTCTACGGCAGCTGGTCGTTGGGGGTGGTGATGACGGCCGCCATGACGCTGAACCTGTTACTTGCAGCATTGATGGGGGTGCTGATCCCCATGACGCTGGCCCGGCTGGGACGAGACCCGGCAATGGGTGCCAGCGTGATGATCACTGCCATGACCGACAGCGGTGGTTTCTTCATCTTCCTGGGGCTGGCTACTATCTTCCTGCTTTGACCTGCAGAGCTAAAAACCCGCCCTCATCAGGCGGGTTTTTTTACGCCTGGATTTCAGGCAAAAAAAAGCCAGCAATTAAGCTGGCTTGGGGAATTCGGCTGAATCAGGACGCGTCTGCAGCCATCTCGGCGTCATGGGCGATCAGTGAAACCAGCGCGTTTTGCTGGCGATGAGAAAGTTGGCGGAAGCGTTGCAACAGTTCGCGTTCGTGTAGTGACAGCTCCGGGCTGTCCAGGCGCATGCTCAGCTCTTCGCCCAGCGCACCTTCCTGAATAAGGCTTTGCTCAAGGCGAGCAATAATTTCGGAGTTCATGCTGCGATGATGATTGCGAGCCACTTCGGCAATGCGTTCACGCATTCCGTCTGGCAGACGTACGACAAACTTGTCAGCCGTACGGCTGGAATAAATTGCCTGTTTCAATGGGCGCATATATTTAACCGGTTAGTTCAGGGGAGCGGTTCTTGGGATTGGCCGCAGGATGTCTGATAGGACAAGCGTTCGGGCCAAATGTTCAACCTGAATTGATAGAAGCCCGCATGATGCCTCAAGATTGCCAGTTCGTTGGCGTCAATTCTGTGACAAATATTGAACCGGATAAAGGCTTTCTGCCAGCACCAATTATCAGAAATGCGGACTGGTTGGTAAGTTTGGCGGGTCCGCGTCTCCGGTTGCCTGCTTCCCTGGCGGATGATGTCCGAAGACCTCATAAGCTCGTGTCAAAGCGCGCCCTCATTGCGCCCTCTATTAGAGAGTAGTGGCAATTGGCCGATTTACTAGGGAGGACGTGTGGGGGAGGGGATATTCAGGATGGATGGCAGTCGGGCCTGCCTTATCCGGACGCTGGGCGATGATGAAGCTGCCTGGGGAAAAGCCAAGGGGCCCTTTGAGGACCCCTTGGAGATTGCAATTCGATTCGCAGGCGTTAGCGTAGTACGGGATCAAACTTGATTTTGCGACCAGCAATCAGCGCCAGCAGGAACAGGATGCCAGATACTGCGCACACAACCAGCGGCGCAGTCACGAGGGTGTCCTCGGTCAGGGCCACATGCAACATGCCGCTCATTAGACATAAGGCGAGAAATCCTGTGGCCCATTTGGACATGCTGTACTCCTGATGAAAAAATTCAAAAAACCAGGCGATCCGAAGATGGCGTGATGGCGACCGCCATCGCCTGACTCGCGTCCTGTGCGGATGCGCGGGTTGGGTTGTTCATGACGGCAAGCTGAGGAGCCCTTTGCAGCTGAAGGTAGTGAGGCGTTCGCTGGTTGGCAGCGACCTCGTCATTCTTCGGAGCAAAATGAACACCCAATACGATCGCCAGGGCGATTGCATTGGCTACTAATAGAGTGCTGTTCATGAGGCTGGCCTCCGCTTGTGTATGAAAGCAGTTAAAGCAGGCAGCATGCCAATGATTTATCGGCTTTTATATCAATAAAATCAATAGGTTAGTGCTATTGGTAGGCAGGCCGGCATTGCATTTTGCAAGAATGGGATTTTTGTCCTGGTGCAATCTGCACGATGGGCGTGAATTTCCTGACGAAAATGCCTACGCTTAAAAAGGAAGGGTACGACATGACAAACGGGGAACTGGCCGTTAACATGCAGGCCGTCCTCCGCAAGAACGGTGGCGATCAGTGTCTCAGTAGCTCAATTGGATAGAGCATCCCCCTCCTAAGGGGAAGGTTGGCAGTTCGAACCTGCCCTGGGACACCACATTATTCAGGCTCTTGAGCCCTTACTCTGATTAGCTGAAATGTTGCTGCGAAAGCAGTATGGCGATGGGAGTAAAAAAGCCCCGCTTGCGTTGCGCAAGCGGGGTTTAATGAGATGGTCAGCCTGACCGAGAAGCCCTGCAGGTTTACGCTTGCAGGGCTTTTCTCGTTTTCGGCGGAGGATCTCTCATGAATACGATGACGCTTCTCGGTATCGACATTGGCAAACA